>JARFXQ010000017.1 GCA_029194725.1 Nitrospira sp.
TACGACGTTCGAGAACCCCGGTTTCTCGCATCGGGAGCACGGTCCGTTTCAATGCGGCTCCATCGGCAACATAGCGGATATAATCGAGTTCCATCGCATACCAGGCCAAGTCTCCCTTGGTCCACACTTTGAGTTCATGAATCGGAATCTCGATCTTCTGAGAATTGGCGAATTCCTCTCGCATTCCCTTCTCAAGCTCCGTCCAGCCGATATACTTCCGTCCGGCGACCGCGTAACTGATGATATCGGCATCGTGGGCCATCAACCGTGAAAGCGTCGGCAGGTCCTTTTCGGCGTTGGCGCGCACCATCCGACGGATCGCCGACTCCGGATCATCTAAGGGCTCGGACGCGATTGCAGCAGTCGGGACAGTGATGAGCAACGTCAGGACACAGTACGCAAACAGTTTTGGGCAGATCACGGAGAACGACCTTTCATCAACAAACTCAAGTTTCCACACTGTCGGTCATCAATCCCGGGAATGAACGAAGAATCGAATCAACGTTCCCATCGATACCCGACGAGAAACGGCATAACTGTCAACACGCCGAGCGCGCCGATAGGAATCGTTCCAACGGCTGCGTCTTGACTGGTGATGTATCCCTGGAACGACAAGCTCTGAAGGGTTTGTATGACCGTCCACTCCGAAATCAACATGAGGCAGAGCGCCACAAGCCCTACACCGAGGCGAATGCCGGGCAGCGGAGGTAAGGTGAATCGGTCTACCACCCACCGCGCTCCGATCATGGTGGCGAGAAGCACGTTCGGAATCTCCAGCATCTCGGCAAGCTTCTCGCCGATGTGTAGGGCCACCACTTGTAGGCGAATGACCTCCAGCACAAACTCCGCTCCGACTGCGACCAGGTAATAGATGGTGCCGGCCTTCAACACCTGTACCAGGCCATGCAGTTTCTCACTACCGGGCGTCTTATCTGGTACGGAATTCACAGGATACGTCGCGCGCACCGATTGGAGGGTTGCCCCTGACTCCTCCTCATGTAAACCCTGAGACACCTCGGGTCATTTCTGATGGCCCAGTTTAGCGGAAAATCACGGACACATCCATGGCCTGAAGCATATGGCACGGCGAGGCAGCCCCATGGCCTGACAACCCTAACACCCCCACCTTCTGGAGGCGCAGAAGGAATGACGACTGACAATATTCCCTGCTCTTCGCAAGGTATTGGGGGGCAAATTGAGCAAAGAGGGTTTCATGAACCAGCAGGACCTTGGATGCATACGTGAAGCATCAATAGCTCGTCCTGCCGGTCGTCGATAAAGAAGGACAGCAAACGTTCAGTACAAGATGGAAGGGAGAAAAGAACCGGCAGGTTTCTGATACAGCCCGAGGCTCATGAGCGTCATGGGTTGGACGACCCGTAGGCCATGAGCCAGGCACCATTGGAACAATTCCGTGTTTCTGGTCGGCAGCAAGAATCCTAGTCCTGTAAAGGCCGGCGCCGCCCCGATCAAAGCTTTGAGTTCTTCGTTCGTCCGACCGACTGCATGACCAAAGAAACCAAGTCCTGTAGCATAGCCGGTAATCCGGTCACCGTGCTCGACCACTGTTGCAGTTCCATCGGTAATTGAATGGGTGACGGCACCGCGCCGATCGTGACCATGTACCATGCGACAGACGGCATTGCACGCTTCTAGGTCGTCCAGGCTCGCTTGACGGACTCGATAGTCGGACAACTCTATTTTGAGTGGCGGACCCTGTAGAGTAGAAAGCGGTTCACGGGCTTGAAATCCAAGCCTGGTGTACAGAGACAGTGAACGGTTATGATAGGCGGCCTGGACAAGCCGAACGCCGACCTGATGCCGACTCTCGGCTTGGTCCAAGACCGATTGCATCAACTTGCGTCCAAGTGAGGCGTTCTGTGCAGCTGGAAGGACCGTGATCGGACCGACTCCCGCAATCACATCTCCTTCCCACAGAAAATTACTGCACACGATTTGGCTATCGCACTCTCCCACGATCGAGAAGATGTCGGACCGTCCTAGGATCCTCGCGTAGAGTCCGATAGCAATCTCAGCGGAGGGGAAGTCCGGTGGAAAGCCATGCTGCTCGGCAATCGTCTTGAATGCCTCATAGCCGATCTTTCCGCAAACCGGTGCGTCAGCAGCCGTGCCAGATCTGAATGTCACAGGCATGGGTCGGACCATGAGAAGCGACAGGGGCTTCGGTAGACGAGAAGCGACATCACGCGAGCCGACAGGTATGGTTATGCGGTCAGTATGAATTTCTCTGTTATCACAACGCAACTGGGGTTTCAACGGAGGCACAGCCGGGTGATTGGCCGATTCTCATGCGTTTACCGGTGCTCACGTAGGGACTCTCGCCAAAAAATATTCTCGACCGTGTTGTTGCGATCGTTGCTCTTTATTCAGTGCGGCGGCCGTTGGTGTCGCGCGTGTGGTGATACACAGTACAAGATCCGCCCCTACCTCTATCGAAGTCCGAAGCGAGGTCTTCCGTGGGAGGACAGTCTGGTCAGTCATGTTGGTCTTTCCACGGCTTGCTGTTGTAGCTCTTCTAATCGGTACATCAGCTCATGAACGAGCCGGTCTGTCCTCCCATGGGATTGTAGTGGGCATCCCATGTTGTAAAGAGTGTTTGGAGGCTCTTTCCTTGACTTCGTTCAAAAGCGAGTCTAACTGGCCCTCTTGAAATAAACCGGGGATCAACACCGACATAACGGCACTCCCATAGGCGCTACGAGCAGGCCCAGGGTAAGTGTCATCACCGAGCACATCGGATAATTCGCTCCACAGGTCGAGATAGTACTCTTTCCTATGGTCAAAGCTCTTGAGGATGGGGATGAAGGTTTCCGTGATGACCAGCCGGGCATCATTCGAGAGGGGCTGAAGCCAGCCTTCGCGAAGACCCACTTCCCGGTAGATCCGAGGGATCAGGACATCTTTCGGCCCAACGCCGTCGATTCCAAGGACCTGGCAGACCTCCGAGAGGATATCTTCGTCATACTTGTTCAGATAATAAATGGTCTGTCTGGGAAAACTCTCGGCTGGAAGCACCAGCGAGTCGGCATGCTGATGTAACCGAGCGAGCTTTTCCCGCATCGTGCCGGTTGAAGGAAGTCCGAGATCCTGCAGCCATTCGGAGAGTTCCTTGGACATAGAAAAATTGAGATAGCAGTCAATGAGTCTTGCCCTCAGCTCCTTGTTCTCCGAAGGTAAGACAGCCATCTGTCCGCTGGGCTCGCTCGCTTGATCGAGCTTTCCTGAAACGGCTTCCTCGAATCTCAACTCGTCCGACGCCTTCACCTTGGTGCCGCAGCAAGGACAGAACCGAGCTTTCAGCGGGAGCGCTGCATCACAATGTGCGCAATTCATGGCGACCTCCCACGCGGGGCCGGAAGGCTCTTTCCGCTACTCTGTTCGATCTATCCCAACACCCAGATTGCCGTTCCGGACAGATCCCGCAATAACCGATCGGTGATGCTGTTACTAAAGAGTCGCTTGGTGCCCGTCGTTTCATGACGTGCGACTACGATGGTGCCATAGGCCCCGGATTTTGCCTCGTCAATAATCGTGTCGGCAATATCACGTTCATGTCCGAACTTGAGCGTGACGCGATCGATTGGGAACCCGGTCTGCCCCAGTCGTTCTAGTGCTTTGAGCAGGATAGGATATTCGACAGCTCCCTCCATCCGTACCCACTCCTCCTGCTCTTTGCGTAACTGCGTTCCCAGACTGTCCTCGACCTTCGGATTCTCGGAGCCGCCGTGCTCCATCAACTCACGAGGCATCGGTTTCAGTACGTGAAGCAGCGTCACGTTCACATCGGCGGTGTCGCGGAGCAACGAACCCACGTAATGCATCGCATGAAGCGATTGATCCGAATCATCCACGGCCACGAGGATTTTCTTGGGGAACGTTGCGGTCATGTGGGCCGACTGTCCTGCCGAGGACGATGCATCTGGTTTGGGTATCGTAGCCATGACTTTCACCATCTCTCAGGGTGACAGAGGTCTATGTCTCTCGCCTCACCTCCTCCCTTCTTTCTCGAAAGGGTCCTGAGTCAGGCGCTTAGGAGGCAAGACGACCGGTTGTTGTGGAGGAGGCCCGTCTCGTGGGTTGTGGTCAGACTCCTGATCGGAAGACTACCGGGATGATCCTTGAAGATCTCGTGACAAGCGACCGATCAGAAGCCCGCTGTCCCATCGGCGGGCCACTGTGGACTGGTGGACTGAGCGGTTCCATTGTACCCCTCCTCGTGAAACGATTAGCCGACACGTCCAGCACATGGAACAGACTTCAGCCTAATGCCCATAGAGGAAGTAAGTCAACGCTCGGACCTGGCCATGTCAAGCCAAGATAGAAATGTCCGGTTTAGGTTAGAGCCGTTGCATCTCGATCATTCGCGATGCGACTGATCGTCGAATAGTGCAGGCCCACGATTCGACCGATTTCAGACAGACTGTAGCCATGTTGCAGATGTGCCTGCCGAATGGTCTCATTGCGACGAGCTCGGCCCACACGGGAACTAGCGGGAAATAGTCGGCGTAGCGGTGGTCTGGCTGCAAACCGTCGCTTCCGAGGAATCCCTTTCAGGGGGCGCTTCGCACGGAGCCCAGGCGTCAGGCGGTCGATAAATCGCTTGCTGCCCAGCAGCACCTGTCCTTGCACCTGTTCCCAGGGAGAACCATGGCCGATCCCCTCAAGGACAAAAGCCCGGTACTTCCGCTGAGCGGCCGCACGTTGTCGGCCGAATTGGGACAGTACCCAGTCCAAGGTCAGACAAGACGGCGCGGGGACGAGTCCAGCCGTCGCGCGATAGCTCGACCACTGGTAACGGTCGGGCTTAGGGGTAGTCTTGGCCCGCACCGGATTGAGCACGACGTACCGGCAGAGCTCCAGCAGGTAGCTCTCCCGGTCCACCACGATCGCCTTGAACCGACCTTGCAGCACGTGGCCGATCCGACCGTGACGGCGGTTGAACGCTTGGGTGTAGACCCCGTTGAGGTGACGTATGGCCCTCGACAGATTGGCGTCGCGGGTTTCCACCATCAGATGAAAGTGGTTATCCATCAGGCAATAGGCGTGCAGCAGCAGATGAAACCGAGCAACGACGCGCGTCAGCCCATCGAGGAACCGCTGCCGATCCTCGTCGTCCAGGAAGATGGCTTGCCGAGCGTTGCCCCGGGTGGTGACGTGGTAGAGAGCGCCAGGAAATTCGATGCGCAAGGGGCGGGCCATGGAGCGGAGTGTAGTGCATCGACAGGCACAAAGCAAGGCCTGACCCCGTGCGTGGTTTCTGAATTTCATTTTTATCGACAAGGCGGCGCTGTAGGCGATGCACCTCCGGCATTTCGTGAGCGACTGCCGTCCCCTCGTCGCAGATCGTGCGGAACTAGATGCGGTCATCAGCCGTGCACGCCACGCACTCGACGCGTACATGGATTCCACCTGCAGGGACATTCTCGCCAACTTTGACCTTAAGGTTGTCACGTTCAGGAAAAAGCGAAAAATCGTCATCGCCGACGAGGCCCTCGACGATGTGTTGTGATCCGTTCAAGCCTTGTTCGCACGAATGAGTCGGTTTCTGGTGGTAGAAGAGGCACCTCAAGGCCTCTTGTGTTGGCGTCGCGCTGGCATGATCGACGCAGCCTGGAGGAGAAAAGCCAGGGCGGAGGACGGACATGCATAGGCACCGAGCATCAAGACCTTAAGTCTGGAAAAATTATTGCTCGTCCGTTCAGACCGCTCCTGATCCTGTTCACCATCAACGTCAGTCGAACAGGTCGGCGTGAGTTCCTGTACGTTCGAGAATGAGGAACGAGGCTTCAATTCGGTAGATGAGAAGCCAGCCCGGTTCGATATGACATTCACGATGGTGGTTCCATTCGCCGATGAGCGGATGGTCCCTATTCTTGAGAGGCAATCGATGTTGGGCCTGAAGAAGGTCAACGATGGCTTCGAGCTTGTCGAGATGGTAGCCCCGCTTGCTGGCAAGCTTGAGGTCTTTGAAAAAACGGTTGGTGGCTTTTATGAGAAGCAAGACTTAGGTGATCGTCCGAGATCGGAGTGCACGAAAGTTCCTGAATGAAGGCAGTTTCTCCGGATGCTTCGCTTCTTGAAAGGCTTCCAGCGTGTGCGCGTTTGGGATCAGGAGAGGGAAGGGGATGCCCTGGTGGAGTTCCACCTGGGCATAGAATAGGCGTATGGCTTCGGCCTCGCTCAGGCCGAGTCGGTCGAAGACCTTATTCGCCTTCTTTTTCAGGCTGGTGTCGATACGCGTGTTAATGCGATTGGACATAGCCATCGGTCCAGCTTTTCTCATGGTCCAATTGTACGCCATTAGTCGTGCCAATGAAAGATGCTTCTACTTTGGCACTCATGACTATAGCGTTGTCCGGTGGCCGTCACATAACGCTAGACCCTGGCGGGCGGGCGTCGCCGGAGGTCGGCTGTGTCTAGGCTGCGCTGTTGGTAGGGCACACGCGGAGTCTCACCTCGACGCACAACCCGAAGGGGCTGAGCACCGTGATGAGCCGGTCAACCGTGAAGCGTCCGAGGTCGACATGGCGAATAGAAGAGGGATCGGCTGCGGCGATGCTGGTCAAGGGTTTTGATAATCTCGGTGGCGAGGATCGCCTTGAACGGTTCAGCATCCGATTTGACCCGACCGAGATCCCCGAAGACATTGCCGCTGTCCGAGACAATCGCCAGTTTGTCTCTCTGCGGAATCAGCTTGAACTCCTTCAGTCCCTGAGGAATTCTGCAGTAACCGGCTGATATATTGACTCTGCGGATCGCACTTTTACATGCGTATCACTGCCCAAGCTCTCTACAACATCACCAAGTGTGCGCATCGCGTGTACCTCGATGCCAATGGTGATCCCAAGGACCGCAGCGAGGTCGGCTCCTTTGTGAAGCTGCTCTGGGAACTAGGCCTTCAAACCGAACGTGAGTACCTCGGTACACTCGGCGAGCTGGCCACCTCAGATCTTAGCCACTATGGGATTGACGAGGCGTGGGTAGAAACACAGCGACTCATGAGGGAAGGAGCAGAACTCATCTATCAAGGTTGCCTTGTAGATGGGTCATTCGTGGGACGGCCTGACCTGCTGCTCAAACGAACGGATCTCTCATCACGGTTTGGCTCATATGGATACGAACCCATCGACATCAAAGCAGGGAAGGGCTGGGAAGAGCGGGATGGAAAACGGACGAAGTTCAAAGATCATTACGCCTTTCAGATTCTCTTTTACCGCCTGTTGTTAGAGCGTATCCAAGAAGTGTCTCTCCCTGTTGGGCGCATTGTGAATGTCGAGAAACAGCTGGAAGAGTTCGAGGTTGCCGACTTCGAACAAGACTTTCAGGAAGCGCTGACCGAGGCGCAGCGATTGATCTCCGGACAAGAAACTTCCGAACCGGTTCTGGGGAGTCACTGCCAACTCTGTCAGTGGCATCGGCGCTGCGAGCGTTGGGTCACCGAGCATGCCGATCCCACCGGACTGTTTTTCGTGGGGAAGGTCAAGTTTCGACTCAGGGAGGTTGGGCTCAAGACGATCCAGGATATCGCCGCCATGGACGTCAATCAGTATCTGAAGCCTCCGAAGAAGATTCCACGCACCGGGAAAGACTCATTGTTGCGCATGAAGGAGCGGGCGCGGGTCCGGTTAGCGGGCAAGCCGGAGATTCGACCAGGCTTCAGCTTTCCTACACGAGTGCGCGAGGTGTTTTTCGACATCGAGGATGATCCGACACGTGGTGTGACCTATCTGTTTGGCCTGTTGATCAAAGAACAGGGAAGAGCGCCGGTCTTCCAGTATTTCCTCGCGAAGCGACCGGAAGACGAAGAAACGACCGTGCGGGCCTTTTGGGGGTTCCTCGCCACTGCTGGCGAGGAGGTGTACTACGTCTACTCGCACAAGGAACGCAGTACACTCAAGCAGCTCATGGAACGATATGATCTCGATCCGACTGTGCTGGAGACTTATAAGAGCAAGGAGTACGATTTGTACAGCGATCTCATCGTGAAATACTCCGACTGGCCGACCTATTCCTATGGCATCAAACAGATTGCCAAGCAGATCGGTTTCAAGTGGCGAGACCCAGACCCTTCCGGAGCCAACTCCATCGCCTGGTACAATCAGTACCTCGCCAATCCTAGTGATGAAGCGCCACTGCAACGGATTCTGGTCTACAACGAGGATGACTGCCTAGCCATGGTGGCGGTCAAGGATTATTTCAAGCAGGCCATCCGTTAGTTCGAGCTGCATTCCTGAACAGCTGTGACAGTCTGCGAATCCGCCCGACGGTACCCCAACGTGTCTTTGTGCAATCATCTCCATCGATCGATCCTTGCCCAGAACCTTGTTGATCAGCGAATGACCTCGGCAGAGAGGTGGAGCTTTTGGACACATGTGGCGTCAGCAATTCCCACGTTGAGACCGCTACCGCGAACTGTGTATGTTACAGCAATTCATGGGAGATGCTCCGATGTCGTTGACCACATACAATCACGTTTCAATTCCCTCCTTTATGTACGGCACAGCCTGGAAGAAAGAGGCCACGACCGGGCTGGTGCTGCAAGCCGTGGAAGCCGGATTTACTGCGATCGATACGGCCAATCAGCTGGTCCATTACGATGAAGCAAGGGTCGGGGAGGCCCTTTTACAGGTAGCGAAGCAAGGCATCACTCGCGACAAGCTGTTTCTACAAACGAAGTTCACACCCCTCAACGGTCAAGATCATCGCCTTCCATACGACGCACGGGCGAGCATCACGATGCAAGTGCAACAGTCCTTCGCTAGCTCCCTAGTGCACCTCCATACGGACTATCTCAACTCGTACGTGTTGCATGGGCCCTATTCACGCCGCGGCTTAGGAGCGGAGGATTGGGAGGCCTGGTCTGCGATTGAGTCTCTCTACGAGGCCGGCAAGACGAGGATGATCGGAGTCAGTAACGTCACGGCCGATCAGTTGACGTTGCTCTGCATGAAGGCCAAGCACAAGCCGATGGTGGTGCAGAATCGCTGCTATGCGGCCTTCGGCTGGGACAAGGAGGTTCGGGAGATTTGCCGGACGCACCATATTATCTATCAAGGTTTTTCCTTGCTAACTGCGAATCGCGACCTGTTCGTTGATCCTGCGATACGAGCCATGGCCGCACGATACGAGGCGACTCTTGCGCAACTCATCTTCCGGTTTGCCATGCAAGTCGGCATGCTGCCGCTGACCGGCACCACGAATCCTCAGCATATGAAAGAAGACCTGCAGTCGGATCGGTTCACCCTGCTGTCGGAGGAAGTTCGACAGATCGAAACCATCGGCCTCTAGCCCTCATTACTCATGACGACTTGTCGCAGCGGCGTATCGGCGATTGCAGTAAAAGCGTTCATGAATAATGTGGGCTAGAGCTCGAGACTATGGTTCTGGGGATTACAGGTTCAACCAACTCTCCTTTTTTCGAGCGCGATCGTTCGCAGGAAGCCTGAGAATTAAGCAATCATAACCATCGGCGGACTGAACGCTTGTACGCGGTAAATGCCTCTGAAAATTTGGAGGCTAAGGCCCGTTCCTCGGGTAGGATTTGAAATCGGTTCATGTACCACACGAAGAGCGGGAGGATAGTGAAGGGCAGTAGGTGAGAGAGTTCAATCGCCCAGCCGACAAGAATCAAGAGGAAGCCCAAGTACATCGGGTTACGGGTGAAGCGGTAGATGTCCGAGGTGACCATCGTCGTGGTCGCTTCCGGAGTGAGCGGATTGACGGTGGTTTTCATCCGGCGAAACGTCAAGACGCCAGCCAGCACGATCGCTGATCCGACGCAGTAAAAAATAGCGGCGAACGCCGAACGCCATGGCAGTGCTATGACGAACATGGAAGAGGAAGAGGCAAACCACATTAGCGCCCCGAACAAGAACACGATCGCAAGCGGGGGCACTTTCAGTTCTAACCCATTGAACATGTGAGTTAGGAACGACCCTGGCTCAACTGGGGGTGCAGGTCACCCACAGGCCACTTCCCATAGCGCCTGGTTGATACTGCCTGGTTCCACGGGTTTCCCATCGCCTTGTTCGACCAATACCGCATTTTGAGTCCCGGTGCCCATGTGCCGAGAGAATTCCGAAGACGCCAATAGCCGAACCCTGTTGTGAGCACAGTCAAACTCCTTGTGCGTCTTCGTCGAGAAAAATCGGTGCGGGCTCATCATGAACGTTCCAGACGACGCATTCCCTTGCATCCACTTATAGTCTGTCAATTGCCACAGTGTCACGAGATCTCCATCCCGACGAATCGTCTTGGGATCGTAGTACACCATTTCCCGCGAGGGGGATTGATACGCGCTATCGATTGCTACCCAGCTTTCCCCAGCCGGCATCTCGCCATATCCCCGGGGTTGACCAGCCTGGTAACTGGGTGTTCCACAGGATGCAAGGCTGAGAAAGAGGACACAGAACCAAAGACCGATACCGATAATCTGGAGCATAGATCCCTCGACGGATAACGCATTCTAGCAATGGGTGAAAAGGAAGATGCAAGACGTGGATGGCAAGGCATGAGGAGTCTTTCAGTTCTAGAAGCACATACCGCGCTTCTAGTCGCAATCTTTAAACTGTGACTGCTGACAACGCCGCGCCATTTCCTGTGCCTCCTCGATCTGTTCGGTGGTCATTTGTGAAGTCAGATGGTCTCGACTCTTCATAGCAGCTTTCCGTTCATCGCCCGTCAACACGACGGCAGCGACGGTGTACCACATAAGGGCGCGAACGACGTCTTTTCGGACGCCTCGTCCCCTCTCATAGATCAGACCCAGATTGTTCTGGGGGCCGGCGTAACCCTGTGCCGCTGCCTTGCGAAACCACGTGAGTGCCATGGAATGATCCTGCCGGACGCCTCGTCCTTTTTCATACATCAGGCCAAGATAGAACTGGGCCGATGCCACTCCTTGCTCCGCCAAGGGACTGAAGAGCCGGGCCGCTTGTGTATAATCGCCACGCTCATACGCAAATTCCGCCTCCTCAATGGACTGTGCTGCAACAACAGACTCTGGTCCCGCTCCTGACGCGCAGGCCAGAACCACAAGCACTGCAAAGACACAACGCCACATCGACATCATCCTTTCATCAGGACCAATCGCAACAGAAGAGCATTGCCTCAAGGCTTGGAAGAAAAACAGAAAACAGGTCATTCTACTTTGTGGGATCCGGCAGGTCTATGGATGTGAGGGTGGAGAGATGAGGGTAGGGAGGTGGGAAGTGGGCGGCCGCGTCGCACACCGCACGAAGGAAACGGATCGAGAGCGGGTATGTAAGGTGGTTTAGGGACTGAGAGATCGATGCCACGAAAAGACTCTCGGCCTGGTTTGTGTCTTCTGTGTGGGCTAAGGGTTCGGTGTGACCTGGCCGGCTGTGCATGCCAGGTGTGAGGGAATCTCCAGCTGTCCTGAGGGGCGGAATCCCCAGGCTGTGGCGAGGGCTTGGCAGGTCAGGTTTTGAACCGTTCTGTCGTTGTCTCCAACGCACTGTGGGTAATGTGCGTTGCCCCGCAGGACAACTTCTTGGCGTTCCACTGAAAGGCCTCGTACCGTGACCGTGATGTTGAAGAGTGCGCCGCAGTTCGCCTGGATCAATGCTCCTTCCTTCAGTTCTTCCTGTTCCAGAATGAGCACAAACGCGGCATTCGCCTTTGCCGCGACCGCAAACGCCGCCTGACGATCCGACGAAGCGTGAGACAGTGGAGGGGGTATCAGGGTGTGTGAATAGTGATGAGACCGGAGCCATTCGTCAGCCACGAGGGTCGGTAGAGGATCCCCCCAGATGAGGATGCGCTGCTCCTCACTCGGCAAAAACGTATGGGAGCCGCTGGTGATCGGAAAGTGGACGTCGGAGGGAGGAGGGTTGGACAAGCATCCTTCCAGAAGGAGCAGGATGGACAGAAAACACGTGAGGGTGATGGCCGAACTGAAGCAATCTCGTCGTTCCACAGGAAAGGATTATAACAAAGAGGGGCGGTGTGAAAGGTGATCGAGACGGCGAGGGGAGGAACGATGCAGAGCCGTGCCAAGAAGAGATCCCCAGCCCTTATGGACTTGACCAGGATTGGATCGGCACGGTGGAGATGGCATTTTGCGGTGACCCCTCGATCACTCGATCGCTATAGGCGAGATAAATATAGGTCTGGCGTTTCTTGTCGAAAAATCGAACAACTTGGAGTTTCTTAAAAATCAAGGATCGACTCTCACTGAATACCCTTTCCCCTTCTTTCGGCTCACCCACGACTCGAATGGGACCGACCTGACGACAGGCAAGTGAGGCATCTGAGGTTTCTTCTGCCAATCCAACCATCCCTTTAAAGCCGCCTTTTTTTGACCGACTCAGATAACAGGTGATGCCTTCGATCTTGGGGTCGTCAAACGCTTCAACCACAATTTTGTGATCCGGCCCCAACCATTTGAATTCCGTATCGACATGCCCGATTTCCTCTGCATGACTTGCCGAAACGGTCGTCGCGCAACAGAGCAATATGGTCACATATATCGTTGTCTTCATCTGCCTATTCTCCCGTCATAGTGTCGCCGCGTTGACCTCGCCCTCATGGAGGTTCTGTCTATTCGACCTCTTTACGGTCTGCTGCTATTCAGAAGGGTTTCGCCCTGTAGCCATGGTCGTGGCCAGACTCTTCCTCATGTCGACTCCTCTCTCGCAGCTCCCTTTCGGCCTCTACACGGTGCCGCTCCGCCACGATCATTCGGTCGAGTTCTGCCATGTGCTGCT
Source organism: Nitrospira sp. (assembly GCA_029194725.1). Classification (GTDB taxonomy): domain Bacteria; phylum Nitrospirota; class Nitrospiria; order Nitrospirales; family Nitrospiraceae; genus Nitrospira_D. The sequence continues at coordinate 12,750 of JARFXQ010000017.1, forward strand.
CGGCAAATGCTTTGACTGGTTGTCGTTCGTCCGTCAGCCAGCTCGTCAGCGACTCCTTCTTGACCCGCCATGCCTCCGCAAGCCCGAATTCACCGGTGACCACGCCGGGGCTATTGATGCTGATCCGGACTTCGCCCATTTTGCGATCGTCATGTGGAAATCGCGACACAATCTCTTTCAAGATAGCGTCGGTGGATGTCGAACCAAGATAGTTCTGGAGCAGCGCCAGGGAGAAATCTGCCTCCTGGTCGCCGCCGGCCTTGACCAACACGACGAGCGCGGCAGCGAACTCGGGCGTGCATGTGGGAAACGCTCTGCCGAGCAGACTTCCTCCTCGAAAACGGAATTCCTCCCGGTCTTGAGCGAACCACGCCAGTCCCTTGCTGATGGCGAGTTGAGGGTCCTTCGAAAGCACCGGTTCCAGTCCTTGGAACTCAAACGGCATCACCTCGACCTGATCTTCGTCGCTGCCCTCAGACTTCCTCGCGAGTTGAGTGGTCATTACGTCGTCGAGTCGCTGCTGTTCAGTATCTCTGATTCGAACAAAAGTCAGCCCGGCGGTTTCCTCATTCACCCACTGCACATCAGCCCCATCAATCATCAACGCCCACTCCAAGCCTGGTATAGCAATGCGCAGTTCTAACGAGAGGCCAGGCGACATGAAGAGTGGGCTTTCCAGCCGGCACCCACCACTTGAGAGATCGAGGATAAGGCCCGTCCCTTCGGGCTGTGCGGAGCCTGACAGCATGGCGCGATACTGCACACAAACTCGAGGCGTAGTCCGCTGATCCTCTACTTTCAGATGCATGACGGACATTCTACTTTTTCAAAACGGGCGCGTCTATGACAGGTGAGAAATAAAGGGCGGGGCTTCTGCCACCTGTTGATGGCAAGGCTGAACCCTTATTCCTGAGTCACGCACGATTCAAGGTCCAACCCTAACTGTCCATGGGCTGAAGCTCATGTCACAGAGCGTGTGAGCGTCCTGTCGGTGATTGGATGCGGTTCGAATCCCTGTTCCGGGAGACTCCCGCTGGTGTCGGCGGCGGCCTTCGGCTACACTGCTCTGGGGCATCGCGGGCTTCTACCTTAACCAGGAGCGTACACCATGCAGAACCGCTGGCCGGTCGTCGTCTGTAGCATCGCACTGAGCCTCTCCCCCCTCCCGGTTCAGGCCGGAGACTTTGAAGGCATTCTCCATATGACCATTAAACATGCGGGAACCGGCGCTCAGAGTTCGACGGATCGATATCTCAGCCCTCCGAGTACGATGGAATGGTATCTCAAGGGCGACAAGGCGCGAGTGGAGTCATCCCGCGGTGACGGACAAACGCATGTGATGATCTTCGATGCCCGGACCAGGACGATGCAGGTGGCGATGCCGGGGCAGAAGCGCTATATGGAAATCAGCATGGACGGTGAACGAGGCGAATATGTCACAGATGCCTTTGAAAAACAGACGGTCGAGCGCACGGGAAAGACCGACAAGATCGCCGGCTATGCCTGTGAAATCTGGCGGATCACGGACAAGGAGGAGAATCGGCTGAAGAGCGACGTCTGCGTGGCGAAAGGATTCGGCAAGGCGGCCACGTTCTGGATCGATCCGAGGGAGATGCGCCGGTCTTCACAGCCGAGTTGGGTCAAGCGGCTCGTGGAGGAGGGAGGATTCGGACTCCGGAGCATTCACTATGACGACGCGGGCAAGGAATCTTCCCGCACGGAAGTGACGAGCATCGACAAGAAGAGCCTGGACAACGCCCTGTTTGCTTTTCCTGCCGATTGGGCAAGGCAAGATATGTCGGCCATGCAGGAGCGGATGAAGGCGATGCGGGGGCAGAAGGGGCAGGGAGGCGAAGACTTCTCCAAGATGATGGAGGAAATGAAGAAGCGAAAGGCCGGTCAGGGCGGTGTGGGGGAGCTTTCCGGCGAAGGCGGGGAGCAACCGGATATGAAAGAGGTCATGAAGCAGTTCGGCGAAATGATGAAGAAAAAGCAGCAGGGCGCACAATAGAGAACGCCCTCCTGTTCACCTGGAGCCTTTGTTTATGAGCCTTTTGGTTGTCCACGTCGCCGTAACGTGGATTCCATCCCAAACCGTGTCGCCATGTGCTTCACCCAGGCTTCTTAACCGAATGGGCGGTCTCGTTGCACACTGAGCCGGAGCGCCTCAAGTTCTGACAGACACTGGGCGCCACCCCGCATTCCCGATTAGCCTCAGTTGCCACCCCGTCTTCTCCCTCGCCACTGGCGTGGTAACTGAGGCGCCTCGGCCGTGAGCCATGATGGGGTTGACGCCAACATACTGGCAGCCAGCCATACTGTACTTTTACACGGTGGACACAGCCGGGTTCCGACGGTTGTCTGGGGTACGGGGTGCCAGGGGCTGGAGCTGATCCCCGTTGGAATCGCTCCGACGCCTTGATTCTGATGGGTGACTGGTGCGGCTCAGGTGCGAGCCGACACCGCCGGCGAGGACAACAGGGATGCGACGGAGGCATGCGGCCAGTAGGGCGAGGGAAGACGTGATCTGAACACTTGCCCCGTATGGAGAATAAGAGGGCACGATGGGCTGTGCCCTCTTGACCGGAGCCTTCGAGATGGGCGACCCCTTTGAAGTTTTACAGGTATTTAGAACTTGGCTATAATGCTCAGCGTGGAATCGACCAAATATATCTATTGGCAAGATGAGGGGAAGTGGCTCGGCTATCTGCAAGACTATCCGGATTACTGGACGCAAGGAGAGTCTTTGGAAGATCTCCAAGCCCACCTTCGCGATCTGTATCACGACCTTTGATAACCGGCTCTGTTGTGGTCATGCCCATCCAGCTTTTCTGCTTTGCCGATTTCTGCTAGTATTCGCTTATGGAATCTGACGCCACACAATTGCTGGAGGCAGCGTTGAAGCTCCCGCGTGAAGTTCGGGCTGCAATTGCTGGTTCGTTATTGGAGAGCCTTGATACAGCGGTTGATGCCGACGCAGAGACAGAATGGGATCGTGAAATTGCTCGTCGGCTGAAGGATCTTGATCTAACGCCTGCCCGTGTTATTTCCTGGAGTGATGCTCGCCGGAAGATTCTCGGTCGTTGATGCCCGGCCTTCCCGTTGTCTTCCATCCAGAGGCAGTAGAAGAAGCCATGGCAGCTCGATTGTGGTATGCGGAAAGAAGTCAGTCCGCTGCAGACGCCTTTCTTGCCCAACTCGATCATGGGATCGAATCCATCTCTGAAGCGCCAGAACGCTGGCTTCTCTTTGTGCACGACACTCGCCGTTATCTGTTCCGTCGGTTTCCGTTCCAGATTGTTTATCGAGTCACCAACGATCGTATTGAGGTTGTGGCCGTTGCTCATGGCCGACGACGGCCAGGGTATTGGCGATCGCGGTAACGCGCTCCCACCCTTGCATATCTTTCTTCAGCCCCCGTACAATACTTTTTTTGATTGTAACTCGTTGGCTTTCCAGTCATTTGGGCAACCTGAGAAGAGCAGGTAGACCAGAATGAAAGTCGAATATTCCAAGGGCGAACGAGCCTCCAAGGAGCTGATTCTCCTCAATCGCCGGCAATTCGAATCCACCAGCGGCCGCAGGATGAAGGTGATGCTGATCTTCCCACCGGACTGGTACCCCTCCGAACCCTATTTGAGCCTTCCCTCTCTCACGGCCGTTCTCCGCAAGGCCGGCCATACAGTGATCCAAAAGGACATTAACTGTGAAATGTGGGACTGGTACTTCAGCGAGGACTTTCTGAAGAAAGTGTTGCGTCGGGTGCCGCAGCAATTGGATCGACTTCGCAAGCAGGCGAAGAAGCGAGACTTAGCCGAGTGGGAGATGGATGTGCAGCTGGCGCTCTGCGACGTGACGCGCTCACGGATGGAGAAACTCATTCGGGATGCGGAAGAGGCGAAGGATATCGTCAGAAATGAAATGTTTTATGACGTTGATAAATTAGAATGGGCGATTCAGGTCTTTCGCGAGGTCACCTCGGTCATTTCGCTGGTCTATGCTCCGGCGCGGATCTGCATGCCGCCGATGGAAACGAGTCTGTCGTACAAGCCGTATGTCTCGGCCGAGGTGATGGATGCCGTGCAGGATGAACAGGTCAACGTGTACCGGGATGTGTTCGAACATTTGGTCATGCCGGTGATTCAAGCCGAGCAGCCGGACGTGGTTGGGATTTCGATCGTGCTGCAACAGCAGATGTTTTCGACGATGACTTTTTGTGCTCTCATCAAGCGGCAGTTTCCGGACATTCACGTGACGATCGGTGGCAATACGGTGACCCGTCTGCGCGACGTGCTGCCTGAATCGCCGCTCTTTCAGTATTTCGACAGCGCCGTAGTCTATGAAGGAGAGACGGCCTTCGTGCAACTGGTCGAGGCGATCGGCGCCAAGCAGAGTTTGGCCGATGTGCCGAATACGATCTATAAGGACGAGACGGGTATTCATGTTTCTCCGCTGAGTTATGCGGAGGATTTGGCGACACTGCCACCACCGGACTTCGACGGCTTGCCGCTCGAGAAGTATTTTGTGCCAACCAGGATTCTCCCCTATCTGGCGACGCGGGGCTGTTACTGGGGACGCTGCGAGTTCTGTGACCACGGTGAGGGCTATACAGCAGGCTATCGGTCGAAGAAGATCCAGGACATTCTCGCCGACATCACCTATCTGCGCGACAAGTACGGCGCCAAACATTTTCACTTTACCGACGAGTCCTATCCACCGGCTTTATTCCGCAAGCTCGCGCGCGGGTTAATTGAGAGCCAGATGGGGATTTTCTGGACGACGCATATGCGGTTCGAGAAGAGTCTGTTGGAAGAAGCCGTTTGGCAGGATGCCAAGGAGTCAGGCTGTCGCTATCTTCACTTCGGCTACGAATCCGGAGTTGAGCGGGTGCTGCAGCTGATGGATAAGGCAACGACGACTGAGGTGATGACGAAGCATCTCAAGCTCACGGCGGAGGCGGGCATTTGGAACCACTGCATGGGTTTTTTCGGTTTTCCGGGTGAGACGAAAGAAGAGGCCTGGCGCTCGGTGCAGTTCCTAGAGCAAAACAAGGATCATGTCCATTCGCTGGGGTTTGGGACGTTCGACTTAGGCCGACACAATCCGGTAGCCAAACATCCGGAGAAGTGGGGTGTAACAGCGTACAAGAACCCGGAGTGGGATCTCGCGCTGGATTACTATTACACTGTGAAAAACGGTATGAGCATCGAAGAGGCCGAGCGAGTGTTTGAACAGTTTGAAGGGAACCATAATCCCGGCTGGGATCTGAGGCTGTATGTCCGAGAATATATCTTTCTCTATATCTCAAGGTTTGGTTTAGGGAAGCTGCCTGATCTTCAGTATCAAGCAGTCAAAACTGCCGGAGTGATGCCGACGTTAGCGGGGAAAATGTGAGTGGGAGCCTATCTGTTGATCTGATGATTTGCTGATCTGTTGAGTGTCCGGTACTCATCAGGTCGACGGATCAACTGATTCCGTAAAATTGATGATCCAATGAGTAACTTGCTTCAAATAGACGGTCTAGCCCCACTGGCTAAGGACACACAGAAAAAGTCGAAGGTCATGCTCTTCTTCCCGCCTGAGTGGGTGCCGACGGCACCGTACCTAGCATTGCCCTCACTCACGGCCGTCTTGCGGGAGGCGGGTCATACAGTCATCCAGCGCGATATCAACATCGGCATGTGGGATCACTTCTTCAGTATGGAGTTTCTGATCTGGGTGAAGGGCCGGCTGGCGATGCAGCTCAAGGTCTTGCACGAGCAGGAGAAAGCGGGACGTCTCACGGAACGGGATGTGGACCAGCTGGCTGTCGTGGAGCAGGCTGATGCCGTCGATGTGTTCGATCTGGCGGATCGGGCTGAAGAGGCTAAACTGATCGTGCGTGGCGACCGTTTCTATGAGGCCGAGACGTTGGAGGGCGCGCTCAATACTTTTCGGGAGACGATGGCCTATATCTCTGCCGCCTACTATCCTGCCTCGCTTGTCTTTTATCCGATGGAAAGCAACCTTGGTTATCGTCCAGGAGTCTCGAAAGAAGTGTTTGCCTGTTTAGAAGATGAGCAGGTGAATGTCTATCGGGATCTCTGCAATCAATTGGTTATGCCGGATGTGGCGAGAGAGCAGCCGGACGTCGTCGGGATTTCCATTGGGACCCAGATGCAGCTGTTGGCAGGCCTGACTTTCGCGAAGATGATCAAGGAGGCTTTCCCCAAAATCCATGTAGTGGTGGGTGGGAACGTCATCACGCGGCTTCAAGAAGATCTCATCAATCATGAGAGGTTTTTCACAGAAGTATTTGATTCGGCGATTCTTTACGAGGGGGAGCATGCCTTGCTGTGGCTCATCGAAGCGTTGAATGAGCAGCGACCTCTTGCTTCTATTCCCAACCTCATGTATCGCGATGAGTCCGGTCTCCATCGGAATTCTGAGGTATATACCGAAAAGACCAATGAGCTACCCCTGCCGGACTTTGAGGGCATGCCGCTGGATCGTTACTTCGTTCCGGAACTGATCATTCCCTACTTGGCGACACGCGGCTGCTATTGGGGGCGCTGCACGTTTTGCGACCATGGTCAGGGCTACTTCGATCAGTATCGGGGGATGGCGGCTCAGCGGGTGGTCGACCAGATCAAGGCTCTACGGGATAAGTACCAGTGCCGGCACTTTCTATTCTCCGATGAATCCTATCCACCGGCACTCTTCAAGAAAGTTTCCCAGCTGCTGGTGGATCAAGACGTCAAGATCAAGTGGACGACGCTCATTCGGTTTGAAGAGACTCTGCAAGATCAAGCCATCTGGAATCTCGCGGCTGAGGCGGGCTGTTGCACGCTCTATTATGGGATGGAATCGGCGAACGAGCGGGTCTTGAATCTCATGGACAAGCACGCTCGGAAGAGCGTCATCGAACGCAATCTCCAAATGGCGGCGACGGCGGGGATTTGGAACCACGTGATGGCGTTCTATGGCTTTCCCGGCGAGACGTTTGAGGAGGCCATGGAAACCCGTCAGTTCGTCCTCGATCATCAGCCGGTGATTCATTCCCTCGAACTCTTCTACTTCGTGGCCTACCGTCACACGCCAATGGTGCGCCATCCAGAGAAATTCGGCATTACGATCCACAAGCAGGAGGAGTACGATCTGCCGCTGGACTATTACTATACCTTGAACGACCCGAAGACATTGTCTTGCCTCGACGCGATGCAGCTCTGCGAGGAATTCTATAAAAATGATTTTCATCCCTGGGCGGTGCGGGTCAACTCTCGCGAACATGTCTTTCTCTATATCTCGAAGTTTGGGACAAACCGGTTGCCGCAAATTTATGCTCAGCAGACGCAGCCGGTGGGATCACCGGAAGGAGTGTCAGGCTTGATTACCTGGCCGGTTGTGCATTCCCAAGGCGACGAAGGAATGTCACGTGTCACTAGTCACGACACCGGTTGAGGTGGGAAGCGTCATATGTCGGGCGTGAGCCCGGACTGTCGTTGAGAATTACCGTTCGGCTTCGTCGGGAATAAACACAGCAGAGATCAATGCATAGGCGGCTTCGATCGTCCGAGTCATGTCTTCGGCTTTTTGGAACTGTTGCATATAGTGCTTCGGATTGTTGGTGAGACCTGCATAGCGCGAGGGATTCCAGTTGTAGAGCTGGACGCGCTTCGCCCGTTCCAGGTCTTCAGTGGTGATGGGCAGCGTGAGGTCAAGAATGTCCAATGCATGGGCGATGTCCTGTTCGGTGATGTGGTCCATGGGCCGAGTCTGCCAAAGAGGACGAGACCTGTCAAATGTTGGCGGTTGTTTTCTGATGACATGGATTTTCAGGTGGCGTGATCCAGACGAGTTCGGGAGTGACCATGGCTGAGCAACGGTCTCTCAAATTCTACCAGGCTGACGTCTTTACCTCTCAACCGTTCGGTGGTAACCCTGTGGCGGTTTTCCCCGAGGCTGATGGACTGACGGACGACGAACTGCAACAGATTGCGCGGGAGATGAATCTCTCGGAGACGGTGTTCGTCTTACCACCGACCGATCCTGCCGCAGTCGCCCGGTTGCGGATCTTTACCCCGACCCAGGAGATTCCCTTTGCCGGCCATCCAGTACTGGGCACATTTTACGTGTTGGCTCGGCTCGGGAAGGTTTCTACTCGGGAACAGGTTACGCATGTCATGCAGGAATGTAATATCGGTCTATTCCCGGTCGAACTGCATGCGGAACAGAGTGGTGTGGTGCGGGTCGTCATGTCTCAACCAAAACCGGAATTTCTCGATCCTATCGAGGCGATCGACGATGTGCACTTGGTCGGTGGAGCTCTCGGCTTGCCGAAGCACGTGATTGCCGACATGAAATGGCCCCTCCAAGTCGTGTCGACCGGCTTGCCGGTGCTGATCGTGCCGGTGCGAACGTTGACGGCTGTCCGGTCGATCAATCCTGATGCGTCGGCTATTATCAACATCTGTGAACGATTCGGGGCCAATGGGATTATGGTCTTCACAACGGTGACGGTCGAATCGTTCGCATCTGTCCACGCGAGGATGTTTGCTCCGAAAATTGGAATCTTGGAGGATCCTGCGACGGGGAGCGCCGGCGGCGCGCTTGGAGCGTACCTGGTTCAGAACGGCGTCGTTGAAGTCGGGCCGAGGACGGATATTCTTGTAGAACAGGGCTATGAAATCGATCGGCCGTCAAGGATTCTAGTTCAAGTTGAGTCGGATGACGATGTGATCCAAGGGGTCAAAGTCGGTGGGCATTGTGTGATGGTGGTGGAAGGAACGTTGACGTTTTAGAGAAAACGCTGAATCCTGCACAGGCCCTTTCAATCTTGTCCTCGCACTCAGAACTCAGCACTCAGGACTTAATATGAAGACGGTGTTATTTCGCGAACCACGTGTCCTGCTTTCCCTACTCGCAATTTTGTGACGAGCAATTCGGCTCATGAGAGCGAACGGCCTCGCACGTTTCACTCATTCATGATAATCTACGACGGATCGAACGAAGCTGGCGTTTGAACGTCGGCAATCCACCAGGATGATGTGCATATGAAAGGGGGAGGGGATGCCTACAGTTAGTCAAATTGCGAACAAGAGTCCGAAGTCCATCAGTCCAAAGGCGTCGATTGCGAGTGCGGCCAGGACAATGCGCCAGGCTCGTGTGGGATCGCTCTTGGTAAAAAAAGGCAAGCAATTGGTCGGAATCGTGACGGATACCGATATCGTGCGCCGAGCTGTCGCGACAGGGAAGCCGCTTGGGAAGCTTACCATCGAGAAAATTATGACCGCACCGGTTTGCACGATTGAGGGGAGCGATACGATCGATGACGCCCAAGACATGATGGCTGAATTGGGTGTGCGCCATCTCGGCGTCACAAAAAACGACGAGATCATCGGCATCGTCTCCGTGCGCGATCTGTTGCGGCATTATAAGCGGTACGCTCAGTCGAAGATTTCATCAGAGTCCGTGTACGAGGAACCGAAGATTACTCAGGATTGAGCCAGGACTGGCCGCTGAGGTCTGAGGTGAAAGCCGACGATCTCGCGGCGCTCAGTCCTCAGTTCTACTTCGTGAGTTCTCTAACCAAGTGGCCGAGCTCCGGAAGAATAAGCTTTTCCATCGCGAGACGGACGGCGTTTTCGGAGCCGGGGATGGAGAAGAGCACTCGACCGTCGATAATGCCGGCAGTGGCCCGGCTCATGATGGCTGATGGCCCGATCTCTTGATATGTGAGCAACCGAAAGATTTCGCCGAATCCATCGAGCCGCTTTTCTAACATTCCGTCCAGGGCTTCGAAGGTCGAATCGCGTCGCGAGATTCCTGTGCCACCGTTGATGATGATGACCTGCGCTTCACCATTGGCTGTGGCTTGAGCGATCCGAAACTGAATCTGCTCTGGCTCGTCCCTGACGATGTGATAGGCGGCGATAGAATGACCTTGCTCTTCGAGCAATTTCTGAATCAGTCGGCCGCTGGTGTCGGTTTCAGACGTACGGGTATCACTACAAGTAATGACGATGCAACCGATTGAGCGGGGAGCATGTTCTTTGTGCTCCTGATGGCTTGGTGTAGTCATATGCTTAAGAGATACGCTATCAGTAATCAGGTCGAGCAATCAAGCGGCAGTCTCCTCTGATGGTTCGAAACGGATCGTCGGCGACGAAGGTTATTTCCACACGGAATCCGGATTCAGCTTCGCTGCCGGTGTTCCCTTCGCGACATGTTCATCAAGGATGGTGACGACGTCCGCCTCAGTGACCTTGGAATACCAGGTGTTGTCCGGATAGACGACGACCGTCGGACCCTGCTCGCAGGGACCAAGACATCCGGTGGCGCTCACCAATACTTCTCCGGGTGGGACGGCGCGTTGCATCAGTCCCATATTGAAGGCCATCAGCAGCTGCGCAGCACCGGCCGACCCGCAGGACGGTTTTGGGTGGCCGGGGGGACGGGAATTGGTACAGACGAGAATATGATATTTTGGTTTCGGCATAGTCTCCTCAATAAAAAAACGACATGGAACATGCATCGACGGCCCGTTTATCTGGGCCGATACGATTCCCACTCCTGGATCACTTCCTCCGGAAACTTCCACTGTTTGAGCCCTTTCAGCACCCAGTCCAGGTAGTGGTCTTTGGGCCTAAACTTCCCGATCGGGTTTGCTGAGTAGGTGGTGACGAGCTCTTTTTCTCCGCTCGCTGCCGAGACGGTGACTTGAAGGTGGCGGTAAGCTCCTTGCGGCACGTCCTGCTCAAACTGATCCATGATGTTCACGTCTTCGTCCGTTACTTCAAACACTCCACCCCAGGTCCTTTCACCTGGTGAAGGCACGATACTGACGAGTCCGCACCGCCATTGTGACGACCATCGGCAAAATTTGACGGTATGGTCCGCCAGGGTCGCGAGATAGAGAAATCTGTGTTCGGGGGCTCGCCGTTTGAGTTGTGAGGGATTGAGGAGATCACCGTACAAAAAGAACTTCATGCACCGTACTCATGTTGTGTCGACCGTCTTGAAGCTTGCTCGTACTTGTAACACACCGGCTTTTCACCAGACAAGCGGCCATCATCGTGGCCAATTCTTGACGACGCATTGACATGACGTCTTGCCCTTCCTAAGATGCCGTGCAGTCAACAAGGGGCCTCGACTCTTGGTCTTCTACAGGTACAGGACGACAACACCCCGGCATGACTGACAGCAGTACCTTCTCTCGATCGTTCGGCATCCACTTCATCCGCTATGCAATGGCTGCAGTCCTGCTGCTGGGTGGACTCTACTATGCATGGACCACGCTCCCGTCCACCACTCCGTCGAGAGACAAGCGAGAAGCTGAGGCATTGACCTTGGTGCAGGGTCATCCGGCAATTGGACACCCTACCATCCTGCAAGCCATGAACGAGCATGTCCGTACGATGAAGGATCGTGGGCAGGGGGTTCGGCTCGGCGAATGGCGAGTCAAGCATGTCGAGGGAGACATTTATGAGATCCGCGTGCAGCTTCGCGATCAGGGGGCGCGCGGTCAATGGTTCGAGCGAGAATTCATCTGGCATGCGCATCTCGAACTCAAAAAGGTCAATGCAGCCTCTTTGCCGGCTGATGGAGTGACACCGAAAGGGGTCGATAGTGACCCGTGAACCGCTCCTTCAACGCATGCTCCATCACAAAGTTAGGCTGGTTCTCTGAGGGCCGGTGGGATGGCGATCTGAACTTCATTGCCTTGGATCTGAACCTCGCAGCGAGCGACTTGGAAGTTCGGGTTACCGACTCGTTCTCCAGAAATGACGCTGAATTTCCAGCCATGCCAGGGGCATTCGACAATCGCCTCGCACAATTTCCCTTCTCCGAGCGGGCCGCCCGCATGGGGACAGGAGTTATCGACCGCGTAGAAACGTCCCTCCACGTTGAAGACCGCAACCCAAATCCCATCGACTTCCACGGTTCGTCCCGTGCCCGGCGGAATCTCGTGCGTGAAGGCCACTCTGACGAAATCGTTCATCATGGCACTCTCTACATCGGTCCACCGGATGCGGCGCCAGAAGGGCGCTCGCTTGATTTCAACGCCACCTTATGGCATAGAACTATCAGGCTGCATCCCTGCCCCGCGGAAACAGTCCCTGGCCGCTGTAGAGGCTCGATCGGGGATGAGGTTCCTGCATGGAAATGACCCTCCTGCTCAACGCGACCTATGAACCCCTGCGGGTCGTACATTGGCAAAAAGCGATCGCGCTTCTCTGGCAAGGAAAAGTCGAAGTCTTGGAGGTATACGACAGGGAGATCCACGGGATTTCCCTATCGATCAAACTTCCAGCCGTGATGCGGCTGCTGAAACTGGTTAAACTGAAAGATAGTCATCGTGCCGTCAAATTTTCCCGCATCAATATTTTTACGCGAGACGGGTACTGTTGCCAATACTGCAATCACAGGTTTCGGACGGAAGAGCTGACGTTTGACCATGTCGTGCCCATCGCCAAGGGTGGAAAAAAGACATGGGAGAATATCGTGACTGCCTGCTGGCGATGCAACAATCGGAAGAGTGGGCGTACGCCGGAAGAGGCCGGCATGAGGTTAAAAAAGCGGCCCATGAAACCTCGATGGAGCCCCGTCATTACTATTACCATTGGCATTCGCAACACACCGGAAAGCTGGCGAGACTATCTCTATTGGAATCTGGAGCTCGATGCAGATCCAGCCGATACATGACGCGCAGCCTTGAAGTAATCGTCAACAGCCGATCGGTCCGAAAGTGCTCTCTCCGGTAAGTCTTCCAAGACCACTCACGAAGTCATTCCAGCCTTTCGAGCCTGCTGCATTATAGCGACGGACTGATCAAAAGGGAAAATGGAGTGCGGATTCCTGAAATCCCTCTTGCATGACGGAGGTCCATTTTCGGATACTGGGCCATTCGGTCGAAACGGGAGTCGTGTCATGGCTGCCAATCCTGGTTTTCCCTTGGTGTTAGATGTTAGAGGCTGGCCGGTCCTGGTCATCGGTGGTGATGAGGAGGCATCGGAAAAGTCTCAACGCCTGCTTGAGTCCGGTGCGCGGGTCACGGTGCTCAGTCCTACGTTGAACGAACCACTACGTCTGCTGGCTGCTTCGGGGAAGATCATCCATCGCGGGCGACTGTTTCGAGAAACAGATCTCGAACACGCTATTCTCGTTCTCAATACTATTCGAGGCGATCGTGACTTCGCGCAGATGTTGTCGGCTAAAGCCCGAGAAAAGCGGGTGCTGCTCTGGTCGGTAGACTACCCGGAGGCGAGCAGTGTCACGATGCCGGCAGTCGTGGCAGCGGGACATGTGCGAGTCGCGATCAGCACAAGCGGAGTGGCACCGGCCCTTTCCGGGTTCATGAAAGAGGATTTGGAACAAATCCTCGATGCGGAATTCATCGAGTTCGTCGAGTGGCTTGGGCATCTGCGTGAACAGGCCAAGGCGAATGAGCCGGATTCCGAAAAGCGACGGGCATTGCTCCGAGATGCGTTAGACGGGTTTCGCTTCCTAGGCAAGGTACGATATCCCAAAGTCTGGTCGGAACGACGAGCCGAGACTGTGACGAATAAACAATCCGATATGGAGAAATAGATAGGAGCACCGATGGTTCTACTGGAATTCAGCATGTCGCCCTTGGGAAAAGGAGAGAGTGTTGGGAAGTATGTGGCCCGTTCCCTCGATATTATTGATAGGAGTGGAGTCGCGTATCGCTTGAACCCGATGGGAACGGTCTTGGAAGGGGAATGGGAAGAAGTCTTCGCAGTGGTGCAGAAATGCTACGAGCGAATGAAAAAAGATTGCAACCGCGTTTCCTGTACGATCAAGGTCGATTACCGAAAAGGCCATTCCGGGCGTCTCCAAAGCAAGGTTGCCAGCGTCGAAAAGAAGCTCAAGCGATCAGTCAAACAATAAGGGGGTGCAGTTAGCGACGCTCTGCCGTAGACCTCCCGCGCGTCGAGAGGGTCAACTCCTCCGGCATTTCCCCCCATCTTTGGACCGGCCTCCCCCCACTGACGCAAGGGTACAACCCTTCGTATTGCAAAGCTCACGCAGCCGCCATATACTCCGCCAGCCATACGAGCTATTTCTGCAGGCGAACGCTGCAGGTGCGCAAGACCTGCGGCCCTGTTCCTCCCACGGCCTTAGTACTGACTGGTTGCGCAGGAGGCGCCACCGACCATTTCCGTCACATAGACCTGTTGCCTTAGGGGATGACGCCATGACAAGCAGCACGATCGACATCGTCGAGGCCAAGTCCTTCCCGACCATCGAACTTTTTCCAAAAGATCGAACCATTCTTGATCAGGGCGCAATGGTATTTCGCCCGTTCGGTTTGGATGAACAGGGTCACACAATCCGAGACCTCAGCGGCGTCAGCATCAGAGCTGTGACGGTCTTTTTAGAGAAGCTGGTGACGTCGGAAGGAGGCGTGTCGGCTGGGAAAAAAGCAAGCGAGGAGTTGTGCCACCTCTTGAATGACCGCATCAAGGATCCCGTCTATCACGTGACTCCGGAATTCTTGAGGAACCCCTGGAACAGTTACTCGTACGAATTTGCCTCGTACTTGTATGAGTTCTGTGAACGGATCTCGGGCGACCCCCGTTTTGCGTTCAAAGCAGGGGCGGAAAAGGTGTCTCCCATCATGCTGGCCCTGACTCGTCCATTCTCCCTGTCGCAGATCTACACGATGTTTCCCTACTTTGGGAATAAGTTTACGTCTGGATCCGTCGAGTTTCGCGTGGTGGAAGTCACGAGCAGTACGGCTGCGGTGGGGATGCGGTTTACCGACCGGACGCTCCGGCAGTTCGGGCCCTACCGCAGGCGCTGTGCCTGTCTGGTCTGTCAGTCTGCCCAGGGCATCATGGTCGCAATGGCTGATCGCATCCACGGCCTTTCTCAGGCGGAAGCGCTCGAGACCTCCTGCATCGGCGAAGATGATGAATGGTGTCAGTGGACGATCCGATGGCAGGAAGAGAGTCGGTATCGGAAGCGATTCTGGCGAGTGACATCATCCCTAGAGCAGACAAGGCCGACTCGACTGAGCGGTGAGTCTGTTGCCGGCGGAAAGACTGCCCAGGGCGCACGGTCTTCTGCAGCGACCCGCGTCAAGCCTTCGCCCCATGTGCAGCAGAGTAGTACATGGTTCTTATGGGGAGGGGTGTCGGGCGTTGCCCTCATGGCGGGCGTCGCGGTGCTGAATCCGGCGGTGAGCCTCGGCGAGGTGTTGTTGGTCGGATTGTGCCCGATCCTCGCTGTGGGCATCATGGTCAATCGGCGGCTCCTTCGTGAGAGCGAGCGACGCGAGGCCCTGATCCAAGAGCAGATTACATTCGTCGAATCCCGGCACGAGGAATTGCGCGAAGCCTATTTGGAACAAGAGCAGATGCGGGTGGAGTTGCGCCGGAAAGTGGCCCAACTCACGGCGCTTCATCGAGCGGGGCTCTCATTCGGTTCGACCTTCGAACGAGATGCCCTCTTGCATCAGGTGTTGGAAGCCTTGACGCACGAGCTCAACTACAACAGCGCCATGGTGTCCCTGTTTGATCCCTGTGAAAATTCCGTCCAACATATCCGTCTGATCGGCGCGCCTCGGGAGGTTGAAATGTTCGCCCAGTCCTGTCGGATCCCGATCACCGATCGCGAGAGTCCCGAGGGGACGGTAGCCCTTCAAGGACGTCCCCTCTTGGTCAAGGATATTGAGTCGATACGGCACAGCCTTCATCCTCTCAATCAACGCTTAGCCGAATTGAGCGGGACCAAAGCCTTGGTCGTGGTTCCCATTAAGACCAAAGACCGTATCTGGGGGATGCTGACGGTCGACCGCTCGCACAATCAAAGCGTGACGGAAGACGATTTGGATCTGATGACGACGGTTGCGAGTCAAGTCTCCATGGCTTTGGATAACGCGTCAGCTTACCAGCAGATCGAAGAGTGGAATCAGAGGTTGGAGGCCAAAGTAAAGGAGCGCACCGAAGCCCTTGAGCGAGCCGACCGATTGCGTGCTCAATTCCTATCTCATGTGTCTCATGAACTGAGAACACCGCTCACGTCCATCAAGGGATTCATACAAAATTTGCTGGATGGCCTGACCGGACCATTGAACGAAAAGCAGCAGCGGTATCTCGTGCGGATGTCGGAAAACTCTGATCGGCTGGTTCGCATGATCGAGGATCTCCTCGATCGCACCCGCATCGAGACCGGGCGCTTGGAGGTACATCCGGCCGATGTCGAGCTTGAACCCTGCCTTGCCGAGGTGATCGAGCAACTGAAGCCGCTGGCTCAAGCAAGACAACAGGCTCTGGAATTCTGTTGTACTGACACCGAAGTCATCGTATGGGCGGACCGCGATCGTTTGATTCAAACGGTCGTCAACCTGGTGCAAAATGCCATCAAGTTCACCCCGCCTGGCGGAAGCGTGTCGATCGCCTACGAGTTGTCGAATCACCGCAGGGCAACCATTCTGGTTCGGGACACGGGCCCCGGTATTGCTCCGGAATACCTTGACAAGATTTTTGAGCCGTTCTTCCGCATCCAACAGGGTCAGCGCACGGCTCCCAAAGGGTTGGGACTTGGACTTTCTATCGTGAAAACACTGGTGGAGTTGCAAGGAGGAGAGGTGGCGGCTCGTAATCGACCAGGGGGTGGCGCAGAACTGTCCTTCACGATTCCAATCCATGCCGTGAAAGAGCCACTGTTACTTGAGTCTCAGCTCAGAGGCCAACACATCTTGGTTGTGGATGATGATGCGGACATTCAGCAACTGCTCCATGATCGGCTGAAGGCAGGAGGTTACCGGACATCCTCGGCGTTCGACGGACGTCAAGCACTGGCGATTCTTCAATCACAGGAGTTCGACGGGATGATTCTCGATATCGGAATCGGTCAGGTCGACGGCCTGGAGGTGCTACGACGGGTGCGTCTGACGAATCAATGCCTTCCCATCATCATGATTACGGCGTCGGGATCCCAGGAGCTCGCCGTGAGGGCCATCGGGTTGGGAGCCCAAGCCTATCTGCTCAAGCCATTCGACGCAGGCCAGCTTCAGGAAACCATGGATCGGTGTTTCCGGCGTGCATGACCCCGATACGAGGCGGGCTCTGAGCCATTTGAGATTACGTCGCGGTGGGCGGCATTCCTCCTGGAACAGCATGCAGGTTCCTGTGCGCTGGGTGCTTGTGTTTCTGGCTTTTGTCCTGATCTCTTGCAACTCATCCTCTGTATCAGCTCAAGTTCCCCGCGTCTATGGACAGGGATCGGCTGCGTCCGGGATGGGTAATGCCTTCGCAGCACAAGCAGACGATCCTTCAACTCTTCATTACAACCCAGCTGGGATGGCACGGCTTCGGGGAGTGCAAACGATGGCCGGCTTAACTTTCGCTGGAGGGACCACCGACTTTACAAGTCCAACCGGGGTCTCGGTCACGGGGGACCATAATGGCGCCTTCGCATGGCCTGGTCCAGGCCATGCATATATCACAGCGAATCTCCAAGGCCTTGGTGTTTCCCTGCTCGAGAAACTGACGGTAGGGGTAGGGGTGAACACCCCCTTTGGCTCGGTGATGAGATGGCCTGATGACGGTCCCTTCCGGACCGTGACGACATTTACCGCATTGCCCATGTTCGACATCAAGCCCACCGTTGCGTATCAATTGCTCCCAAACCTCTCGATCGGTGTGGGAGCGGACATCTATACCTTCGCGAGTTTCTTCGGCGAAGGGCAGGCAGAACGGCAGTTGATCTCGCCCAGCGGATTGGCGCCCGCTGGAAGCCAACTCGAAGTTAACGGAAAAGGCGCGGCTCCTGGATTCAATGTTGGAGCGTTGTTTACGGCACTCCGAAATGGAGAGGGGCAACCGGTGGCGAATGTCGCCGTGGTCTACAGAAGCCAAGCAACGCTGCACCTAGACGGGGCCTTGTTGATCAACGGTGTGAAGGTCCAAGATGCGACGACGACGTTGGTGTTGCCGCAGGTGATTACAGGTGGAATCGCGCTGTGGCCTGTTCGGAACACAGAACGGGAGTGGAAAGTTGAATTGAACGTGGACTATGTGGGTTGGACATCAGTCCAAAATCTGGATATCCATCTAGCTAACGGAAAGGTCATTCCGCAGCCACAAAATTGGACTGGGACCTATGATATTTTGATCGGGACGGAGTATCGATGGATGAAGATCGGTCGGCTGCCTGGCTGGGAAATCGCGCTACGCGGCGGCTATACCTACCAGCAAGCGCAGGTGCCAGATCTCACTTTTACTCCAGCCGTTCCATCGTCCGATCTGCATGTCATGTCAACCGGTATTGGGTTGCACTGTCGGAGAAATGGATCATTCTTGGGCCTGATACCCTGTGGTAGTTTGGGCGTCGGTTCCGCAAAAGCAAGACTGGTCGGCGTGGATTTGTCGTACCAGACGTTCTTCTATGAGCCACGAACGATTTCCGGAAATACCGGGCTTCGTGCCGTGGTGAATGGCCTCTACAATACCACTCTGTATGCTGGTGCATTGTCCGTCCGAGTCAGTTTCTAGTCCCTCGGTTTGTTCCAGTCTCTGCGGACATCAACGAACGGTTGTGTGGGAGTGGATCAGGAGGAATGGTAGAGCCTGGGAATCTGCGGACTGATGGCACAGAGAATTTCGTAGGAGATCGTCCCGGTCCACTCGGCCATGTCGCGGGCTGTGATTCGCTCGTTTTCCTGTCGCCCGATCAGCACGACTTCGTCACCGACGGCAACGCCCGGTATTGCCGTGACATCCACCATCACCATGTCCATGCACACCAATCCCGCGATGGGAGCTCGCCGTCCCCGGATGAGAACATAGCCTCGATTCGAGAGTTGTCGGCTCAACCCGCCTGCATAACCGATCGGGAGAACGGCAATCCGGGTGAGGCACTTTGCAGTGAATGTGCGATTGTAACTGACCGTTCCACCCGGCTGGATGGTTCGGAGCTGAGCGATGCAGGTCTTGAGCGAGAGCACCGGCCTCAGGTCCGGAGTCTCAACCGTGCTGGGAAGAGTGTGGTACCCGTACAACATGATGCCGGGTCGTACGAGGGAAAAGTGAGTTGACCGGAAGCGAACTGCTCCACCGCTATTGGACACATGAACGAGAGGCACCTGAAAACCGTGTTCCAGAACGAGCTTCTTAGCCTTGCTGAATCGGCTGAGTTGTTGTTCGGTAGCCTCCGGGTCGGAACCATCAGCATCGGCTAGATGAGTCATGAGGCCTTCCAACTGTAAGGAAGATGGAAACCGGTGGGAGTTGATGAGCATCTCTAGTTCATCGTGCGTGAGACCTAACCGGCCCATACCGGTCTCGATCTTGAGATGTATAGGGTAGGGAGTGGCTTGCGATGCCGCAGCCTGTCCTAGCGCAGTGAGCACGGCAGGGTCACTCACCACCGGAGTGAGTTGGTGTGCAAGAAGATCACCGAATTGTTCTTGGAAGACCGGTCCTAGAACGACGATCGGCACAGCGATGCCGGCTTGCCGAAGTGCGACTCCTTCTTCCGTCGAGAAGACGGCAAGGCGAGTCACACCATGCCGTATCAGTGTCCGTGACGTTTGGATCGCGCCATGGCCGTAGGCGTTGGCTTTGACGACCGCCATGACGTCGCACCCGGGGGAGAGAATCCGACGAAATTGGGAGAGATTATGTGCGAGCGCCGTCAGATCTATGGTGACGACGGTCGTGAGGAATGTCGGGGTACTCGGCACGCGCAGAAGAAAGAATCAGGAAGTCGGACTCAGACCTCCATGATTTCCTGTTCCTTTTTCTTGATCACGTCATCGATCTTCTGCCCATATTGCTCGATCAGCTTCTGGGTCTCTTGCTCGGCCTTGCGCAGTTCGTCCTCGGTGAGCTTGGCATCTCTTTGGAGTTTCTTTAACTCTTCATTCGCGTCTCGCCGAAAACCTCGAATTTGGACCTTCGTCTCCTCTCCATGCTTTTTGCAGATTTTCGTCAACTCCTTTCGGCGCTCTTCCGTCAGGGGCGGGAGCGGGACTCGGATCACTTTGCCGTCGTTTGAAGGCGTCACACCCAACCCTGAAGCGGATATGGCTTTTTCGATTTCTTTGATCAGTTTCGGTTCCCAGGGTTGAATGATGATGAGTCGTGCTTCGGGGGTGGAGACGTTCGCGATCTGCTTGAGCGGAGTCATGGTTCCATAATAGTCGACACGGATGCCGTCGAGCAGCGCGGCGGAGGCCCTCCCGGTCCGGAGCCCGGACAGATCCTTCCGCAAGTGTTCGAGAGCCTGATCCATGTGGGTGATGAATGCCTGCCGAACCGGGGCTGCGTTGGACATGAGACACCTCGTGATGGGATCAGCGATCGCCGATCGTAACCAGGGTGCCGATCGGTTCGCCTAATGCCACGCGTTTAAAGTTACCCTTGACTTTCAGGTTGAATACGATGAGAGGTAATTTATTGTCCATACAAAGGCTGATCGCCGTGGAATCCATCACCTTGAGCTTCTGGTTGAGGATGGACAGAAATGAAATCCTCTCATACTGCTTCGCCGACGGATGAGTGACGGGATCGGCATCGTAGATGCCGTCGACTTTCGTTCCTTTCATGATCGCTTGAGCACTGATCTCCATGGCCCGCAGAACGGCGGCTGTATCGGTTGAGAAATAGGGGTTGCCCGTGCCGGCGGCAAAAATGACCACGCGGCCCTTTTCAAGATGACGGATCGCCCTCCGACGGATGTATCCCTCTGCGAGCTGGCGCATTTCGATGGCAGATTGAATACGGGTCATGATTCCGATCCGCTCCAGCGCATTCTGAAGAGCCAGCGCATTGAGCACCGTCGCCAACATCCCCATGTAATCAGCCGAGGCCCGTTCCATGCCTGACGCACTTGCAGCGATCCCGCGAAAAATGTTGCCTCCGCCGATGACGATCGCGACTTGTACGTCAAGGGCGACGACGGAACCAATTTCCTCCGCGAGATTTTCCAGAATGGATGGCTGGATGCCGTAACCCTGCTCGCCGGCCAACATCTCCCCGCTGACTTTCAGAAGGAGGCGTTGGTATTTGGCAGAGCTCATGCTTCGCCTAACTGATAGCGGGTGAACCGGCGGATGTTCATGTTTTCGCCGATCTTAGAGATCTTCTGAGCGAGTAGATCCTTGATGGTGACGGCTGGGTCCTTGATGAATGACTGTTCCAACAAGCAGCTTTCCTGGTAGAACTTTTCAAGCTTGCCTTCGATGATCTTCGGCCATGCGGCAGGAGGCTTGCCCATTTCCTTGGCCTGCCCTTCGTAGATCGTTTTCTCTTTCTCGGCAACATCAGCAGGAACATCCTCGCGTTTCACGAATGACGGCTTTGCTGCCGCCACCTGCAGGGCCAGATCGTTGACGAAGGCTCTGAATTCGTCATTCCGGGCGACGAAATCGGTTTCACAGTTGACCTCGATCAGGACACCGATCTTGCCGCCCATATGAATGTAGGAATGAATCAGCCCTTGGTTGGTTTCTCGCCCGGCTTTCTTGGCAGCAGCCGCGAGGCCTTTTTGCCGCAGATAGTCGACGGCCTTGTCGACGTCGTTCCCGTTTTCATTGAGCGCCTTCTGACAATCTAGAATTCCGGCACCTGTTTTTTCTCGAAGCTCTTTTACGAGCTGACTGGATCCTGCCATGATTCGTTGTTTTCCTTCGCTCGGTCGATGATGAGGATGAGTTGTTGATGGATCAATCGCGTTAATTTACGAAACCGGAACGCTTTCCACCCGCATGGCCGGTTTCTTTTCGCCGCCGGCGGGAGTTGCTTGAAACTCTGCTTCTTCTCGCTGGGCTTTCACATGCGCGCCTTCGATACAGGCGTCGGCGATCTTGGAGGTAATCAGTTTGATCGAACGAATCGCGTCGTCATTTCCAGGAATCGGGTAGGCAATGTCGTCCGGGTCGCAGTTGCTGTCCAAGATGGCGATCACCGGGATATCAAGTCGCTTCGCTTCCTGGACGGCAATCTTCTCGACTCTTGTATCCAGAACAAAGACCGCACCAGGAAGGCTGCGCATGTTCTTGATGCCGGACAGGTATTTTTGGAGCTTGGCGATATCCTTCTGCATGAGAAGAACTTCTTTCTTTTTGAGACCATGCTCGCTGGGGTTCAGGAGCGTCGTCTCCATCTTCTTCATCTTATCAATGCTGCGTCGAATCGTTTGAAAGTTGGTCAACATCCCGCCCAGCCACCGCTGGTTGACGAAATACATGTTGGCTCGTCTGGCTTCTTCTTCGAGGATTTCCGCAGCCTGTCGCTTCGTGCCGACGAACAAGACGGAGTCTCCGGCTGCAACAAGGTCTCGGACGAAGGCATAGGTCTGCTCCATCCTCGCGACGGTTTGCTGAAGATCGATGATATAGATGCCGCTGCGTTCACCGAACAAAAACTTCTTCATCTTGGGATTCCAACGGTTGGTCTGGTGCCCGAAATGAACGCCGGCCTCCAACAACTCCTTGATCGCCACCACTCCCATGCCTTCACCTCCCTTCAAGCTTGCAGAGCACCCACAAACCGGGTGAGGGAATCGCTTCCCTTATTCTCAAGCCGCGCAGCGTATCGACGCTGATAGTGATTTTATTAAATGGGGCCGTTCTTCCTTTATGTCAGAAACGAACCCCTGCCAGACTCAGACCGGGGACGCTACCATAGTCCTGTCGAGGTTTCAAGCTGCCCACAGTCTTTTTGAATTAGGATCGATAGCTTGCGTTGATGCGGACATAGTCATATGAGAGGTCTGTTGTCCACATGTGGGCACGGGCTTGTCCTTGCCCAAGCTGAACGGTGACCGTAAACTCCTTTTGTTTGAAGATCTGCGCGATCTTCTGCTCCGCCTCGGGCCCCATTCCTACCCCTCGCCGCACCATGACAATGTCATCGAATCGCACCGTGACTCTGTCTGGGTCGATCGCAATGCCTGATCGCCCAATGGCAGCCATGACTCTGCCCCAATTGGCATCCTCTCCAAACAACGCGGTCTTGAACAGATTTGATGTCGCGATGGTGTCGGCAACTCGTTTTGCCGCTGCCCTCGTGACGGCTTCGTGCACCCGAATCGCGACGACCTTGGTGACCCCTTCCCCATCGCGGCAAATCATGAGAGCCAATTCCTGTGCCGCATCGGTCAAGAGACGCTCGAAATCGCGATAGGGCTTGGTGCCTTGTTGAATAGGTCGGTTCTTGGCCAGGCCATTAGCGAGACAGAGAACCGTGTCGTTTGTGCTGGTATCACCGTCCACCGTAATGCAATTGAAGGATTGATCGACTGCCGATTTCAATGCCGATTGGAGGGCAGCTGGAGCAATTGCCGCATCCGTCGTCAAATAAGCAAGCATGGTGGCCATATTCGGGTGGATCATGCCTGAACCCTTGGCCATGCCGCCGATGGTGACGATGCGACCGCCGATTTTTGCTTGTCTCGCGACGGTTTTGGGCCGCAAGTCCGTGGTTAAGATCGCTTGGGCTGCTTGATCGCCTCCTGGGATGCTGAGACGTGCGATCAGGGTGGGGAGGGCTGCGGTGATGCGATCAATCGGCAGCACACGACCGATCACACCGGTTGAACCCACGAATACCTGGTGCAAGGGAACGGAAAGCTGCTCTGCCACGGCCATAGCCATTGTTTTCGCCGCCGCCAATCCTTGTTTACCCGTGCAGGCATTGGCGTTCCCGCTGTTGACAATGATAGCCCGCCCACGACGAAACCGAAGATGTTGTCGATCCAGGAGTACCGGAGCCGCCACAACCCGATTCTGTGTGAAAACTCCGGCGATCGGTCCGCTGATGTCGGACAGGCAGAGGGCCAAATCGAGCAGATCTGGTTTTTTGATCCCGCAATGGATTCCGGCGGCTTGGAACCCTAGTGGTGCAGTAATGCCAACGTGTCTTGGTCTCATAACGATTGCTCGAGTCCTGTGACGGTTGAGTACGCGATCGTCGAGGGGGTTGGTCAGGGATAACTGCCCGCCGCGGTTAAGCCGGTATCCTCAGGAATGCCGAGCATCAAATTCATGGCTTGAATGGCCTGACCAGCGGCTCCCTTGACGAGATTGTCGACCGCCGCCACGGTGACGACCCATCCGGCGCGCGAATCCATGTACACGCCGACGTCGCAATAGTTCGTGCCTTTAATGTAACGCGGATTGGGAACGATGTCCTCGTAGAGTCGGACGAAACGTTCACCTCTGTAGAACTCACGGTACAAGTCTCGAAGATCAGAAAGTTGCATGGGCTGCACCAGTTTACAGTACGCCGTGCTCAGGATACCTCGATTCATCGGTACAAGATGGGGTGTGAATGTTACGGTCACGGAGCCGACGTCGTCCATGAGTCCGGAAAGTTCCTGCTCGATTTCAGGAGTATGACGATGCTGACCGATTTTGTAGGGCTCCAGGGATTCATGCGCTTCCGGAAAATGGTAGGAGAGGGCTGGACTCCGTCCCGCTCCTGAAACGCCGGACTTAGCGTCGATTACAATCGTCTCCGGCCGCGCGAGTCCTTTGGCGAAGAGTGGCGCCAATTGGAGGATTGCGGCAGTGGGATAACAGCCAGGTGAAGCAACCAGTTTCGACTTGGCAATCGCGGTCCGATGGAGCTCCGGCAAGCCATACACCGCGTCTCGGAGCAACTGCGGGTGACCATGCGGAGCGTGATACCACTTCTCATAGATGTCGACGTCCTTCAGCCGATAATCTGCACTAAGATCGACGACGGGCTTGCCTGCCTTGATACAGATCGCAACGGGGTCCTGCGATTTTGTATGAGGCAAGGCGAGAAAAATGGCATCCGCCCGCTCCGTCAGGGCTTCCGGCGCCAAGGCTTCAAACTGATGGTCGACGATTCCCTTGAAACTCGGAAACACGGATGAGACCGCCTGACCGGCCGACTTTTCAGACGTTACGGCCGTGATGGTAAAACAGGGATGGGCCGCCGCGAGCCGAACAAGTTCCGCGCCGGCATATCCGCTGGCTCCAGCAATGGCGATTCGAAATTTCTCACCCATGGGTCAATATTTCTATGCCAGATCGACAGTCGTTTCGCATGAAAAATGACACAAAAAAGGGAAGGCATGGAGCCTTCCCTTTTCCTGGATCGTCGGCCCCTGCGCTTAGCGCTTGGAGTACTGGAACCGTTTGCGCGCGCCCTTCTGCCCGTACTTCTTTCGTTCCTTCACGCGCGAGTCACGAGTGAGTAACCCCTCCTTCTTCAGGGGGCTGCGGGTGGAAGGGGTTATCGCGACGAGCGCCCGCGCGATGGCATGACGGAGAGCACCGGCTTGTCCGGTCGGGCCGCCCCCATAGACGGTCGCGCTGATCGAGTATTTGCCCATCAGGCCGGCCATCTCGAGGGGTAGCTGGATAATTTGCCGCAGGGTGAGGCGAGGGAACGCCTTCTCCAACGGCTTCTCGTTCACGATAATATCGCCCTCGGTGCCTGTGACCCAGGCTCGGGCGACTGCGCACTTTCTCCGCCCCGTTGCGTATTGTGTCACCACTGCCATGCGACTCGTCTCCTTCTGTTTGAGGACATCTCGCTAGAGAGAAATAGGTTCAGGACGTTGAGCCTGATGCGGATGGTTGGGCCCGACATAGACGCGGAGCTTGCGCGCCATCCCATTGCCGAGCGGGGTTTTCGGAAGCATGCCCTTGATCGCTCTTGTCAAGAGCTGAGTAGGGTCTTTTCGAAATACATGTGTCGCGGAGGCGGTTTTCAACCCTCCCGGATACCCTGAATGGCGCCGGTACAGTTTGGTTTCCATTTTGTCGCCGGTCAATTGAATCTTTTCCGCATTCACGATGACCACATGATCACCCAAATCGACATTCGGCGTGAATGTCGGGCGATGTTTTCCCCGTAAGACAGCGGCTACTCGTGCAGCCAATCGGCCCAGGGTTTTCCCCTCGGCGTTCACCAGATGCCAGGTTTCTTTCACATGAGTCGGATTCGCGAAGTACGTCGTCATCGTTATCTCCACCGTTGCAACTTTGTCGGAATTTGGAAGGTGTTAGACTTCTTGGGCACCGATATTCTTTGTTTCCAACTTGGACAGCCACGCGTCCAGGTTTTGACCGCTACGCCGTCGCCAAACATCCTGAGTGACATAGATGGGCGCTTGGCATCGAAGGGCCAGCGCGATGGCGTCACTCGGTCGAGCGTCAATGGTGCGTAGGACTCCCTTGTTTTCGAGAAAGACAGTCGCATAGTAGGTGCTGCTCTTGACGTCCGTGAGGACCACTCGTTCCATCTTGATACCGAGATGCTCGCCGAAACTCTTGATCAGATCGTGGCTCATCGGCCGTGGTGTGGTCGATGTGTCCAGGGCGCGCCTGATCGCTTCACCCTCCGACGCTCCCACCCATACCATGAAATGGTCTGACGCGCCATCGGCACGTGCCAGCACCACGATCCTGGTATCCGTCGTCGAGTCTTCTACAACGCGATTGACCGTAAGCTGTATCAACGGTTCGGTCGTTTGGGGCGCGTGCGCTTCCATAACAGCGATCAACAAATTCGTCAGCTGTCCAATTTCCCGAAGTCTTCTGGCTTCAGGTTCTCCAACCACTGATCGAGTTCTTCTGAGCTCTGCTTTCGAATCACGGACTCACTCGCAAAAATCGGAGCCTCGGCCCGAAGAGCGAGAGCGATGGCGTCGCTAGGACGGGAATCGACCGTATACTCTGAGTCAGCGTAGGTCAAATGCACTTTGGCGAAATAGGTATGTTCATGCAGATCTGTGATCACCACACTGATGACCTTGGCGTTGTATGCATCCAGGTATGACTTCATGAAATCGTGGGTCATGGGACGAGGAGGGGCGACATTCTCGATCGCCAGGCTGATTGAACTGGCTTCCGATTTCCCGACCCAGATCGGTAACATTTCCGATTGATCATCGTCTCGGAGTATGACGATGTACGCATTGTTGTAGGGGTCAAACATGAGCCCCTTGACCTGCATCTGCGTGATCATCTTCGAACCGAATCCTCTCTTTTGCTCCACTTAATGTAATGGGAACGGCAAAGCATGTCACCGTAGCACTTTCGAACAAACGATGTCAACGAACTCTGCGACAATTCAAGGGAAAACTTGCCAAGGGAAAACTTGAAGCGCACCGGCTAAAACGCTTCAGGAAGAAACGCACGATCAGCTGGTCGGCGGACGATAGTTTTCAGCAACCTTCGACGAATCGACCTGTTCCCCTAGCTTCAAGAATGCTTTCATCTGCTTGCGAACGAGTTCACGTCCGCTCTCATCGCCGAGATTGACTTGGTATTCATTGATGACCATCACCCGCATGCCTTCCCACTTTTTCCAGCAGTCGATGCAGACCTTGCTCTTGACCTCCGACTCAAGCTTGCCGAGAAACAAGGGGGCCGTAATCGCTTCTCCCGTTTGCCCGCATGTCACACAGGAAACCTCTGCCATATCTGCGCGCTCCTTTTTCGTGCTACGTAAGGTTAGGTAATCAAGTTTGAGATCCAGCTTCCCTCGTATTGACCGGCATTCTAACAGAGATGTTCCGATGAAGAAAAGGTCAAGACTTCCTCCAAGACAGGCCGGGCCACCTCAGACTGCGTTCGTACTGTGATAACAGCGCTGCACATGACGGCCACCCACCACTGGCTGAATGGACTGAGGGTTGCCGCAGTAGCCGGCTGCACGACCAAATCAATATGATTGGGCGTCGTTCTGCATTGCGTCCGGGGCTTGTCCCACGGTAGTGTAGGTCGCTAAAGGCCGGAGAGGCCGGAGAAAGATTACTTATGAGTAGATTGCTGTTCCTTGTCGGATACTGCTCGCTTACGATTGCAATGTTTGTCTTCGTGCCGTTCAGCCGTCCTGTCCAAGCTGAATGGTATGTTGCAGGTCAAGTAGGCGCGAACCTCCCCGCAGACTTCAGTAACGTGCGATGGAGTGCAGGAGGAGCCGGTGTAACGGGAAATGACCTCGACTTGCAGACGTCCGTAGTGTACGGAGGCAAGGTTGGATACTACTTTGACTCAGTGAAATGGCTCGGCATTGAAACGGAAGTATTCAATGCCACGCCTCATATCGAACAGCAAGATTGGATTATCGGCGGCGTCAACCTCGGCACGCAACCTGGCATCTATAATCGTACGCTGACTTGGGCTCCGGTGAATCTCGTAGTCCGGTATAAGGCTGGCGCATTCGAGCCCTACGTTGGTGTGGGGCTCGGAGTATTCTTTTCCCACCTCTCGGCTTCTGGTTTGTCCAGTTCGAGCACCGATGTCGGACTGAACACGCAAGTCGGGCTTCGATACCGAATCACGAGTGCGATCGCCATGTTCGGGGAATGGAAATACAACTGGGCAAGCATGGGTCACGACAACCTGGCAGGTACTGGACTCAATTTAGACATGGACTACCGTGCAAACAACCTTGTCTTCGGTATGGGGTATCATTTTTGACGAGAGGCAATTTAATAATCGGTTGCTGACGACCGCGTCTCACTCTAGCCTTCGAGCGTTCCAGGGAAGAAGAAGTTGAGGTCGGACCTTATACTGTGCATAGGGCAGAAGAGCAGGTGCGATCGGGCCAACAGAAAAGAATGCATACAACAAGTACTGACCCCAATCAATCGCGCGTCGCAATGTCCGCGTGTATCAATTTCAGCAGGCCTAACTCCACAAGGAGCACGAGCGCGCCCTTTACGAGTCTGAACTGGGCAATCACGGCGAGACCGGTCCGGTGAGGGCGCGTCGTCATTGTGCAAGGAGACCATCACATGCGAAAAGAATGCGGATGAGAGGGAGGGACTCTCTGGTTAAGGAGCCCGGCTGGACTTAATGATCTGGGTCGGTTCAATGGCCAGAAAATATTTCCGATGCCTATAAACTACCCCGACCCGAATGGCACTTACTTAAGCTTCTTGGGATGGCCATATTTCCGGACGTCCTTTCTGGCGATCGCACGGGACTTGATGAGTAGTGGGTAGGGTTTTGGTCGTCGCTTGATGGCCCTGGGTTCCATACGGCCTAACCGGTTGCCTACGCGCTGCTGAGTGATCAGGACCAACAGGCCATACGGCAGCTCATCATGATCGATGCCAGAGCCATGATGAGTCCAAGCGTTCCAGAGTTGCAGGGTGTGCTTGAAACTGAGTTGGCGTGGCAGCCAGTCGGTGAGGAATGCCGCTTGAGCCATCATCACCCGAAGAAGATTGTAGGCCAACAGATGGATCCAGATCTCCTTGATGGCCATGGTTGGGGTCTGACAGCTCAACTGCTCCATGCCTAAGGTGCTCTTGATGTTGCGCAGATCGAGCTCGACATGCCATCGGCTTCGAAACAGGGCCTTCAAGGCGGACTTGTGCGTGTCCTTGGGGCACAGCAGCGTCGTCACCAGGATTTTGCCGCCGGTGCGCAGTTCCCGTACCATCAGCGTCGCGGGTGCCTGATCGTAGGCCGCCTGAGTCATCCAGTCAGGTTTGCTGGTCGGCTTGTGCAGCACGATCAGATGGTCGCGCGGCCCCAATCGCTGACCGCACCGAAAGTCGGTCCGGCGTTGGCGCGCCCCGTATTGTTCAAAGACCGCATCAATGCCCCGTGTGCGCAAGGTGCACAACAGAAAATACGTCGCGTAAAAGGCATCGCCTATGAGCAGGTCCCCAGGCTCCAACGTATCGAGTATTGAACGGAGGAGGGTCTGTTCATCGCCGCCCTTTCCCTGATAGCGGCCGATGGCGGCATGAAGCATCGCCCCGCTCCCAAGACACAGCATGCCCACCACCCGGCACAAGGGGAACCCCAGGCCGGGCTTCTGACTCTGCGGTTGTGGATAGGCCGCCTGATTGGCGGGCGTGTCCGGCATGACCACGGTCGTGCCGTCCACCAGCCGTACCGGACGACCCCGCCAACGCCAGGGCTCAGGAGCCTGTGCGGTGAGCCGTCGCCCAGTCTGTCGCACCAGAGTGGAGAGCATCTCCGTCGGCAAGCGTTGTCGAGCACGACAATATGCCCCGGTATGCGTACTGCAACGCGGCAGGCCTCGGGTCACGCGCTTGACGGCTGTGTCGTTGACGACGTTCTGACATGACCGATCCGCACTGAGCGCCTGTGCGAGAAACATCGACAGCGTCTCGGTTGGGGGAATAACCGTTTCCGATGCTGCGGCACCAGCGACTCGACCTCATCCAACAACTCAGGGTGTGTCAACAGGTTGAAGAACGTATCCGCATCGCTGCGGTGGATATGACTGCGAATGCGTCGTTGTTGCTGTGCACGCGGGCTATGCTTCGGATGCATTCAGGCTCGCTCCTCGGGTGAAAGGTCGATGGGTGTTTGGGCCTCCTACCGTATCACTGGAATCAGCCTTTTGTGCGGCACATCACCTATGTAGCCGTTAAGTAAGTGCCATTCACCCCCGATAATCATCTCGAAGGCTCCTTGTGCAGAGTATAGAGTGTTCGTCGTGCGTGACGCGACAGCTCTTATCCACCTACACCGAGGAGGTTGCGATGAGATGTTATGTGGGAATCGACCTGCACGCCACCAACAGTGTCGTCGTGGTCCTCGACGACGAGGACCGGGTGCGGTATCAGAAGCGGCTGCGCAATGAGTTGCCACTGATCGTCGGTGCCCTGGAGCCGTATCGAGCCACCGTGTACGGGATCGCCGTCGAATCCACCAATAATTGGTACTGGCTCGTGGACGGCCTGATGGAGGCCGGGTACCGTGTTCACCTCGCTCATGCGCCCGCGCTTCCACAGTACAGTGGACTCAAGCACGCCGACGATCAGCATGATGCGCGGTGGTTGGCGCATCTGCTCCGCCTGGGGCTGCTCCCCACCGGCTACATCTATCCCAAAGCCGAACGCGCCGTCCGCGATCTGCTCCGCAAACGGAGTCAACTCGTCCGTCACAAGACCATGGTCGTCCTCAGCCTGCAAAGTCTCCTCACGCGGCTGACCGGGACACGCCTGTCCCTGCCACGCCTCCGAGAGCTCACACCTGACGGAATCCAGGCCCTCGTGTCGTTTCCTGAGCAAGCGCAGGCGGTCCGGAGTTCTTTGGCGGTGTTGCACTGTCTGGAGCAGGAAGTCCACATGATCGAGGACCGAGTCCGTGAAGCCGGGCGGACCCAGCCCGGTTATGCGCTGTTGCAGACCGTCCCCGGCATCGGGCCGATCTTGGCGGGCACAATTCTCTTGGAAGCCGGCGACATCCGGCGATTCGTGACCGTGGGGCATTTCGCGCCCTACTGTCGCTGCGTCGGCAGCGAACATATGAGCAACGGCAAACGGAAAGGGGCCGGCAACACGAAGAACGGCAACAAGTATTTAAGCTGGGCCTTCATCGAGGCGGCCCATTTCGCCATTCGTTATGAGGCCGTGATTCGGAATTTCTATCAGCGCAAACAGGCGCGGACACATCCGTTGGTGGCCCTGAAGGCCGTGGCGCATAAGCTCGCGCGCGCCTGTTATCACATGTTGCGCGAGCAGGTGCCGTTCGATCTGCACCGTGCGTTTGGGTAGGGTCCCGGAACTTGGGGTGAGGCTGGGAGCTCGCAAAGGGGTTGGGGCACGACCCCGCACTCCCGATTAGCCCCAGTCTCTACCCCGTTCTCGCCCTCGCCACTGGCGTGGGGACTGAGGCGCCTCGGCCGTGAGCCATGATGGGGTTGGCACCAGCACACTGGCAGCCAGACATCCTGTGCTTGTACACGGTGGACGCGACCGGGTTCCGACGGTTGTCTGGGGCACGGAGTGCCAGGGGCTGGAGCTGATCCCCGTTGGAGCTCGCTCCGACGCCTTGATCCTGATGGGTGACTGGTGCGGCTCAGCTGAACGCCGACACCGCTGACGAGGACAACCGGGATGCGACGACGTCACGCGACCGGCGTAGCGAGGGGAGAGGTCGTCAGATACCTCGCCCCGTTCAGAGAAGAAGAGGGCGCATGGTGTGTTGTGCGTCTTGACCGGAGCCTTCGAGATGGGCGACCCCTTTTCTACCTCTGGGCACGAAGAATCCATCAGTTCCTGGAAATAATCGACGATCCCTTGCTCAAAGGTGCCCTGCCAGCCACACTGGGCACACTCCAGCATCTGCGTTTTCCAGTCGTCGTAATACCTGAAGTGTGTCGCCATATTGTGAATGGCTGGCTGGAGACTTCGATGGGCATCATGGTCGTTAAGAAAACTGGCTGCTCAATATGGCCTCACGTTCATCATGTGCTCGTTGCCCATCCACTCGCGATCCCTCCTTCGAGGGGAAATCCTCTCCTGGCAAGGTCTCCTGCCACATCGGCCTTGTGATTCGGCAGAGCAGGAAGTAGGCTACCTTAGGGTGTGGCGGCTTGACCAACGAACGAGGGCACCATGCGCAACTTTGTGTGTGGCCTGATTACGGGATTGACGTTAGCGGGGGCTGTTGGTTACGCGGGGCAATTCTACAATCGGGACGGATCACCGGTAGCACCGAGTGGCAGCATTCAGCAGTTAAACTATTTTCGAGAGCGACAAGTGCAACTCGATATTGCACACATGCGACGGCAAGCCGATCAAGACCGCTTGAACCGGATGACGAATCCGTGCGCCCGCTAACACTCGGCTAATCGGACGGGAGGACGGGGCATATCTTTAGCGCCCCTCTTGGACCTGGAGCAAGGCTGGTACATTCTGTCTTTCCCGTTGGATTCAATCTTGGTGCGCAGGTCTGTGAAGAGCGCACACCCCTTACGCTTCTTCGTGCTCTTGAATCCTTTGGAGGGTGCCTTGTATCACGGCTTTCCATTCACTTCGGTGTGAGAGATAGGCATCGATCAGGAGATACTGCCCTTGCCGCTTCACTCCCCATCCCCACTCCTTAAGAGACTGATCCACTTTACCCCCTACAAGGTTGGCAATATCGTGAAGGTAGTTAATTCCAATCTGCTTCTCGCCTAGCTGTTCCGTTTTGGTGACGATCCCATAAGACCAGACTTCACCGGTTTCCTGAACGGACCCAAAGTTGTACGTGTCATTGGGCGACTTGATATTGAGGGACAATCTCTTTCCTCTGCCTAATTTCCCTGTGACGCCAAGATCTGTCCGTAGTTCACTGATGAAATCTGCCAAGCTCTCAGCAACCGCGTTCCCTCTTGCCGATGCTAACCGTTCATAAAAGACTTTTTCTGAAAGCGTCGTGCTGACGGGCGGAGTCACATCCAGCCTTTCATTCGCAGGTGACGGAATGTTGTCAACCACGCGGACAATGGTTCGTTCCAGTTCCTTGGTCTTGACCAGAACACGCGGGGTGACAAGTAAATCACCAGTATCGGGTGCCTTGAAGATTGGGATTTCAAGCAGCGCCAACGAAAAGTGCAACGCGCCTTGGGCTTGAATATATTGAACCAAGCCCTCCATGCTTTCTCGAATACCATCCCCGATGATAAGGAGGAGAAAACGACCGAGTGCCAGATTGCGCTGCACACGATCAATGAACTCAGCCTCGTCGAGATCGGGCGTTTCCTGTGCCACAATGCGATACAAGGATGACTCTGAACCTGTCCTCGCCTTGAGGCATTCTTGTTCAAACTTGGAATAGGTCCACTTGCATAGATCTTTGGCGTAATCGAGAATTTGTCCGACCGCTTTGCGCCTGGCCTCTGGATTGCGCCACAACTTACATTCTCCAACCGTGATAAACCCGTCATCGTTTAGATAGAGGAGATCGCACGGCCCCGATTCTGTCTGAAGTTCACGACACACCGGCACGATTCCGCTAAAGGAGGGTTCAATGTCTTCAACCGGTAAGAGAGTCGGATTCTCGTAACAAAGTTGTTGGATCCAATTTTCATCATAGCTGTCAGTATGGAGGGAAACCCGCTCCAACCGCGTGGCCTTCTGCGCTCTCACGATCAGGGGAGTGACATGCTGTTTCATCGTTTGCTGTAGAAGTGCGACTCTATCAAGCGGACTGCTTGTAATGCCGATTCATCCGGTAGCTCGACCACAAGATGATCGACGTACATTGTCAAGATTGTGGATTCCATCGATGGCGTAGGACCTCGAACGACATGATGGCAAAAGGCCGATAGAAGCGATAGTGTTTCTTGAGTTTTGCCTCCGATGAACCATCAAGGTATTCCTTCGCTTCCTATTGATCCGCATGTGCCTCAAACCGTTCCCCACAATTGGCGCATCGCGCAAGCTGTAACTCCCCCTCGGCAACCAGGACGATTTCCGACACCAGCCACCCCGCACAGCGTTGACAGCTCATTGACCCGTCCTGTTCACGAACCGACGATTTTAGAGTCCTCGTCAGAAAAACGGTGTCCGCATTTCCAATATGAGCGACGTCCGGCCGATCCGGTTCGCTGGCGTGGACGGTTTTTTTTAAAGCGGATCCCTTCGCCGATATAACAATACGACAGCATCCCCGTTGTCGCCTTCACACCACGCTCGGTGAAGAACCGCGTCGACAACGCCATCAGGGTGATGCCCGGTTCAACCTCCAGCACGTGTAACAGCCACTCCCGGTGCGGCTTCAGTTTCGATGGGCGGTGGCCGCCGGTACCAATGATCCCCCGTGCCCCCGTCTGCAGGTAGCGGGCGACCCACCGGATCGCTGACGAGTCACTCACGCCAAAGCGTGCTGCGGCTTCCCGCCGCGACAGCTTCCCCTCAACCACCGGGTCAATCACCCGTTCCCGCAAGTCCTGCGAATAGCCGTTCCCCATCCATCCGGCCTCCTTCCCGGTCTCGACAGGGAATCACAACGGCGCGTGATAGGGAATCATTTTCTGATCCAGGCTATTCGAGGAATGCTCTAGGGCGAAAATAGTCGCGCACGGGTGCATTCCTCATCCATTGCTGCAATGGAGGGACAGGAGAATGTCACGCACAGAGCCATTTCATTCCTGTCAGAAATCTGTTTCCAATAATATGCAGTGGAGACGGGACAGTTGCTGATTGACCCTCTGGCGGCGGCATGTTAGAAACACACCCGCTGTGCGCGTGCGGTGGATGTGCCCGGATGGCGGAACTGGCAGACGCGCCGGACTCAAAATCCGGTTCTCGCAAGAGAGTGGGAGTTCGACCCTCCCTCCGGGCACCAATTGTAATACTTAGACCCATGCACCCAATCTCAGTTTTCATGGGAATCTGATCTCTGAAGATCTTCAGTTGTAAGGGAAAGGGAAGATGAGACGGAAGGAGTGTCAGTGGTAGGCGACTAACAGCCGATTCGGCGGCCCTCTTCTCTGAAGATCTTCAGTTGTAAGGGAAAGGGAAGATGAGACGGAAGGAGTGTCAGTGGTAGGCGACTAACAGCCGATTCGGCGGCCCTCTTGACACTGCCGTGCTATTGGCCTAGATTCTGTCATATTTCTCAATCGCATATAATGATTTCTGCTCGCAGACCGCAGTCAACGAATACTTCAGCATGCTCGTCGGAATTATGTCCACCTACTTTTTAAGGAGGCAGCACATGCGTAAGGTGTTGACACTGGGGGCCGCTATGTTGCTCATCGGCTCTATGAATATTGCAGTGGCTCAGGAGCGACTACAGCAATCATCTGGCGGGTCCGCAATGGGTGTGGGAACAGGGGTCGGCGATGTGTCCGGAAATGCCAATCGGGTCCAGACCTTTGATCGCAGTGCATTCCTTGATCGGCTCTCTCTTCCTGAGACGATTTATGGCCGTGTCCTGGCGATAGATTTTCCGGCAGGGAAGATGCTTTTGGAAACCGGGGGAAGCTCTCATGACGAAGGCCGCGCGGGAACCGGAGCGATGAGCTCGCTGACTGTCTACTTCGACGAAAGAACCAACCTGGATCAGTTCAGGGCGTTGAACAACGGTGATGATATTGCTCTCCAAGTGGTTGAAGCGACTTCGCCCAATCAACCGTATGGCACAGGCCGCAAGATTGTTCGCGAGGTGTACTTGCTGCGAGGCAACGAGAAACTCGCCGGATTCGGCGGCCTAGGGCAGAGACCGAATCCCTCGACCGAGCGGGCTATCGAAACAGCCAGCACCACCACGACAGGTGGAGTGGCGGGATCTGTGTTGCCCGGCAAGATTACCGGAACTGTGGATACTACCGTCGGCGAATATACCGGTACGGCTCCCTGTTGGAATTGTGAACCTCAGCCTGGTTGGGGCTATCAAACCGTAGCTCCGGAGACGAAAATGCCCAACAAGTCGGATTACGGATCCGATGCGTCTAAGCCGAACTTGGTAAAGGGATTCAATTAAGACACTCTGGAACTCTGGTTTTTGAGGGGCAGCGCTCGCTGCCCCTTTTCATTTGGCTGGAGCTCTGCTTGTTCAATTCCAGTGATTCTTGATAGCCTGACGATGCGGTTATACTGTGCTTCGCTCAAGAGTTATGATGAACGGGTATCGAGATGAATGAGCCTCAGAATGCTCTGGATGCGTCGGCGTCAGAGCTTGATCTTCGTGGAGTGATTTGTCCCTACAACTTTGTGAAGACCAAACTCAAGCTTGAAACGATGAAGGAAGGCGAAGTGCTGTCGGTCTTGTTGGATGACGGTGACCCTATTCGAAATGTGCCGCGCAGTGTGGAGAATGAAGGACACACGGTATTAGCGCAGGAACGAGTGGACCAGGCCTACAGAGTCTTGATTCGCCGGGAGGATAGCGCTTAGACGCTTCCTCATTTTCTGTCCCGCCCGCCTCGGTTTCTCCCTGCAAGAACAATAGTCATCTGTTCCCCCTGTACGTCGGGCAGGTTCCGGCTTACTTGAAGTGATGTCCCGCGAATAATATGTTCGCTGGACCTTGTCAGGTCACAAGCCAACACGACAAAACGTCGGGGCGCGATGTTCACGAGGAAGTGAACCGCACGCATAAGTGAGTCCACAGTGCAAAATGCCACAGTGGGAGCTCCCCTCTTCAAGGCATTGTTAAGGCAGCGGGTGAGATGGGAAGGCTTGCTCGGTAGGTATCCAAGAAGATAGAACGACTCGCAAGGCAAGCCTGCGGCGGTGAGGGCTGCAATCACTACGGAAGGGCCCGGTACGGGGATCACGGGGATTCCATGTGCATGCGCTGCAGCCACGAAGAGATGGCCTGGGTCAACCACAAGGGGAGATCCACAGTCAGAGACAAGCGCGACATCAGTGCCCCGTTGTAGTCGTTGCAAAAGAACCGCCGCCTTCTCCTTCAGATTCCTGGGGCCGTAACTAGTCACTGTCGCTTGAATATGGTGATGTGCGAGGAGTTGTTGCGTTGCCTTCGGATCTTCCGATGCGATGAGATCTACTTTCCTCAGGACCTGAATGGCACGCAGGGTCACATCGTCTGGATGTCCGATTGAGACAGCCACCACATAGAGTGTTCCTTTGCGATCAGGCGGACCGTCAGAAGTCCTTGAAGGTCCAGCGTTTTGTTGACTCCATTTGGTCGGCATCGATATAATTTCAAACTTATCTTATTGCCGTTCGATCGTTAGACACCTCAGAGGCGTTCCCGATGGCAGCCGTCTGTTTCATGATTACGCTGATACTGTACATCGCGGCCACGGTGTCGTTTCTTTCCTATTCGCTGCGGCGCTCAGAAGCCCTCTCGCACGTGTCGCTGGGTATGACGGCGGCCGGCTTTGCCTCCCATACTGTAGCCCTCGTCGTGAGGATGGCTGGTGCTTCATCATCGGCGCCGCCCAGCTTTTCCGATGCCCTTTCTTTTTTCTCATGGATGATCATCTTGGTGTTTTTAATCGTCGAGTTCCGCCATCGGATTCATGTGCTTGGGTCCTTCATGGTGCCTTTGGCCTTGGTCTCGTTGATTTCGGCCGCAGCCCTTCCAGAGACGGTACCTAGCCTCCAGCCGGTGTTCAAGACCTTGTGGTTTCATGTCACACTCAGCATGCTGGGTGCCGTGGGATTTACTGTTGCGTTCGTCGCGGGTGTGATGTACCTGATCCAGGAGCGACTCCTCAAGTCGAAACAGTTTAATGTTCTCTACAGCAAGCTTCCTGCGCTAGACTTTCTCGATCACCTTAATCAACAATCCATCGTGTTAGGGTTTCCGCTGCTTACGCTGGGAATCGTGACGGGAGCCATCTCAGCGCAATTTGCACGAGGATCCTATGTGAGTTGGAATCCCGAGCAGACCGGGGCGCTGGTTACCTGGCTCTTCTATTTCATCGTATTGCTCGGAAGACTGACCATAGGGTGGAGGGCCAAACGCGCGGCGTATCTTACGGTCATCGGATTTGCTTGCGTGATCCTCACGTTGGTAGGCGTTGTCCTTAAAGGACATAGTGCGTTGTCGTAATATGCGTCTGAGAATCCCATGCATCTGATCGTCGTAGGGTTAAGTCACAAGACGGCTCCCGTCGAGATCCGAGAGCGGTTGGCTGTTCCGGAAAGCCGTCTTGGTGAGGCGCTTACCCGTCTGTGCTCTTATTCCGGTGTCAAGGAAGGCATCCTCCTCTCGACCTGTAATCGGGTCGAGGTCTACTCGGTTGTCGAAGATGTTGAAGCCGGATATGGCCGTATCCAAGAGTTTCTTGCCGACACACATCTGTCGTTGTCTTCCGAACAATTGACCCCCCACCTCTACTGGCACACCGGGGATCGAGCGATTGGCCACTTGTTTAGAGTCGCAGCCAGTCTCGATTCAATGATTATCGGGGAATCTCAAATCCTTGGACAACTGAAAGATGCGTTTGAAGTCGCGCTGGCCTATAAAACGACCGGCGTCATCATGAACAAGGTCGTCAAGAAGGCGATCTCAGTCGCCAAGCGTGTGCGGACCGAAACGAAAATTTCTGAAATGGCGGTGTCGGTCAGCTATGCTGCCGTCGAGTTGGCCAAGAAGATCTTTTCGAATCTGCACGAGAAGACCGTGTTGTTGGTCGGTGCCGGTGAGATGGCGAAGCTGGCGGCCAAACATTTAATCGCTCAGGGTGTAGGGCATGTGCGTATCACGACGAGAACTCCACAGCATGCGGTTGATCTCGCCGCCAAGTTCGGTGGCACGGCAGTCCCATTCGATCAGTTCAAGGATGATATGGGCTCAGCGGATATTGTTCTCGTCTCCACGGGTGCGGCACATTATCTGGTCGGCGCAGAGGATGTGCATCGTGCGGTCGAAGAGCGTATGAACCGTCCGATGTTCTTGATCGATATTTCGGTTCCTCGAAACATCGATCCGGCCGTTCGCCATGTCGACAATGCGTTTCTCTTCGACATCGATGATCTGAAGCATCGAGTCGAACAGAACCGAGCCGAGCGGGTGCAGGAGTCGGAGAAGGCCGAGCGTATGGTTCTGGAAGAAGTGACCACCACGCTGGACTGGATGAAATCCCTGGAGGTCACGCCCACGATCGTTGCGCTCAGGAACCGCGTCGATGAGATGAAGCAGGCGGAGGTCGACAAAGTCCTCGCGCGACTGCCACATCTATCGTCTCAGGACCGCGAGCTGGTCGAAGGCCTCGCCTCCTCGATTGTGAACAAATTGATTCATCGCACAATGGTCACCCTCAAGGCGGAAGTCAACTCAACGAGCGGTCCTGCGTTCGTCGAAGCGGCGCGTCGGTTTTTTTCTCTCGACCTGCAACCTCCGTCTGTTCAGCAGATCGAGACCTACAGGCAGTCGGCGCATTACCGGACCGAAAGCTCTGCCACGTCGAGTGCCGAGGATCCAGTTCCGGAAACGTCAATCCATAAACGAACCCGCTGATCGGCGGGTCACGAAAAGAGTCTCAACGTGTCGATACAGAACGGCCGGCGCTCAACCTTGGTTCTTGGGACGAGAGGGAGCAAATTGGCGCTCTGTCAAAGCGAATGGTTCCAGTCCAAGGTTCAGGAGGTCGTGCCGGATGTCCGGGTTTTGCTCAAGAAGGTTCAGACGTCAGGCGATAGGATTGTCGACGTGCCATTGGCGAAAATAGGGGGGAAAGGCTTGTTCGTCAAAGAAATTGAAGATGCGTTGTCGGCCGGTGAGATCGATTTCGCCGTTCACAGCATGAAGGATGTTCCGGCGCAATTACCCGAAGGGCTCGACATTCTCTGTATTCCTCAGCGCGAGGATGCCCGTGATGCCTTAATCAGTCGGGAAGGGCGCTCGTTTCAGAATCTTCCATTCGGAGCTAACATTGGGACTGCAAGCCTTCGACGCCAAGCGCAACTGTTGCACGTCAGACCAGACCTGAAGGTCGCCGTGCTGCGCGGCAACCTGGATACGCGACTGAGAAAACTCAAAGAGGGACAGTTTGATGCCATCGTCTTGGCCGCTGCGGGCCTGCATCGGTTGGGGTGGTCACAGACCATCACGGAATACCTACCCTCCATCCTCAGTCTGCCCGCGATCGGACAGGGAGCTCTTGGTATCGAAGGTCGGACCAACGATGCATTCGTGCGCTCCATCTTAATCCGACTCAATCATCGAGCAACCGAAACGACTGTGACGGCAGAGCGGGCTTTCTTGTATCGCCTAGAGGGTGGCTGTCAGGTACCGATCGCAGCCCATGCAACTCTATCCGGTGACCAGCTGGTACTGGAGGGTCTCGTCGCCACGGTTGATGGGAAGACCGTCATTCGCGACCAGATGGAGGGGACACATCAGCAGGCTCACGCTCTGGGTGTTCAGTTGGCTGAACGACTGCTGAGTCGGGGAGGGGACAAGATTCTTCGGGAGATTTACGGGTCAGCATGAACATGGCACGACACAAGAAGGGGAAGGTCTATTTGGTCGGAGCCGGTCCCGGAGATCCCGGGCTCTTGACCCTTCGAGGAAAGGAATGTCTTGAGCAGGCTGACGTGGTTCTCTACGATTATCTGGCTAATCCTACTCTCCTCGCTCATGCCGGGGATCGAGCCGAGCGCATCTATGTCGGACGGAGGGGCAGAGGGAAATACCCTGAACAGGAGGCCATCAACCGTCTGCTGGTTGAACGGGCAAACGCAGGCAACGTGGTTGTGCGGTTGAAGGGAGGCGATCCGTTCGTCTTTGGGCGAGGAGGAGAAGAAGCGGAAGTGCTGGCGGAGGCTGGGATCGAGTTTGAGGTGGTTCCTGGGGTGACTGCCGCAGTGGCGGTGCCTGCCTATGCCGGGATTCCGGTGACACATCGAACGTTGGCGTCTACGCTGACGATTGTCACCGGGCATGAGGATCCGGAGAAGCCCTCCACGACCCTGGACTGGTCAAGGCTGGCGATGAGCCAGGGGACGGTCGTCTTTCTCATGGGGATGAAAAACCTCCCAAGGATCTCGACTCGACTTATCGAAGAAGGGTTGGCGCCGACGACGCCAGTGGCCATTACCCGGTGGGGGACAAGGGTTTCGCAACAAACCGTTGTCGGCACGTTAGCCGATATTGTTCAGAAGGCCGCAGCGTTGAAAATGGAGCCGCCGACCGTCATTGTCGTGGGGGAGGTTGTTCGATTCAGGCCGAAACTCAACTGGTTCGAGCGGCGCCCGCTCTTTGGGAAGCGGGTGCTCATGACGCGAGCGAAAGAACAGGCCGGCGAATTGGCCGCTCGATTAACAGGTTATGGAGCTGAACCGGTGGAAGCTCCGACGATCAGGATCGTTCCTCCTCTCGATTGGGGGCCTGTCGACCATGCAATCTCCAAGATCAGGGCATACGACTGGATCATTTTTACCAGCGTCAACGGCGTGAGCCGTTTCATGACCAGGCTGTTCGCTGGCGGGCTCGATTCACGATGCTTGGCCGGGCGGCAGCTTTGCTGCATTGGGCCCCGCACGGCTCAGGAGCTGGAAAAGTTTGGGGTCAAAGCCGATCTGGTCCCGTCGGATTATCAGGCGGAAGGGCTGTTGGTGGAACTGAATCGGCGAGATTTAGCACAAACCCGCATCCTGATCCCTCGGGCGGAAGTGGCCAGAGAGCTCTTGCCAGACGAACTTCGTGCCGCCGGGGCGCATGTCGACGTCATCCCCGTGTACCGAACGCTCACACCGGAGCAAGATTCCAGGGGGTGGCGGCAGGAGCTGATGGATCATCGGATTCATGTCGTCACGTTTACCAGCTCTTCCACGGTCCGCAACTTTGTCGTCATGCTCGGCGGTGCCGAAGCGGTGAAGCCGCTCTTGCAGTCCGTGGTGATCGCTTGCATCGGACCGATCACGGCCAAGACGGCAGTGGAATATGGTTTGACGGTCTCTATCATGCCGAGTGAGAATACGATTCCCGCGCTGGTGGACGAAATCGCCCACCATTATGATGGAAGCCGCGCGCAGGTTACGACGGGAGCGCTGGAGTGACGAATAGACGTAAGATGTACGATGGTCTTTTATAAGGAGGGAGGGTGAGATGGTCCCTGTAAAGTCATTCATGATTCCCCGGGAAAAGTTCGTGACGGTGCCTCGTGACACCGATGCTCAGACGGCCGCCCGCATCATGCGAGACCGCGAGATCGGCAGTTTGTTCGTGACCAACGAGCGCGAGATAATCGGCATTATCACGGATACGGATATGGTGCGCCGGGTAGTTGCGGCTGGGACGGCTGCAACCAAGACGACGGTTGAACAAATCATGTCGGCGCCGATCATGACCATTGAAGAGAGCAAGACGTTGCTCGATGCCAACGATTTGATGGCGCAATCCCATCTCCGCCATCTCGGTGTCACGCGCGAGGGGAAGCTGGTCGGAGTTATTTCCGTTCGCGACCTTGTCGTGTTCTTGACGAACCTTCCAAGAAAGTAAGACGAGGTATGGGGTTTCCAATCCAGCGGCTTCGACGACTGAGACAGCATGAATCGTTGCGTCGGATGGTACGTGAAACGACGCTGTCTCCGTCGGATTTTATCTACCCGCTGTTTGTGGTCGAGGGACAGGATCGCCGTGAAGAGATCGCTTCGATGCCGGGCCAATGTCGGCTATCCGTCGATCTGCTGATCAAAGAGGCGGGAGGGATTCAGGACTTAGGTATTCCGGCCATCATGCTATTTGGGATACCGACGCACAAGGATGAGCGTGGCAGCTCGGGGTGGGATCCAAACGGCATTGTGCAGCGGGCGATCAGGGCAGTCAAGCGAGACGTACCGGGCTTGCTCGTGATCACGGATGTCTGTATCGACGAATATACCAGCCACGGCCATTGCGGACTCGTCAAGGATGGAAAAGTTCTTAACGATGAGACGCTCGAGTGCCTCACGATGATGGCACGCACTCATGCCGAGGCCGGCGCTGATATGGTCGCGCCGTCGGATATGATGGATGGTCGTGTCGCTGCGATCAGGCGCGAATTAGATCGCGCCGGGTTCTCGGATCTGCCGATCCTGGCATATGCGGCCAAATTCGCCTCCTGTTTCTACGCGCCTTTTCGCGACGCGGCCTTTTCCAGCCCTCAATTCGGTGACCGGCAGTCCTATCAGATGGATCCGGCCAACGCGCGCGAAGCGCTGCGCGAGATCGAGCTCGATATCGAAGAAGGCGCCGATATCGTGATGATCAAGCCGGCGCTACCTTATCTGGACATCATTGCGATGGCCCGTGCGCGTACGCTCCTCCCATTGGCGGCCTATCAGGTGAGCGGCGAGTACAGTATGATTAAGGCGGCAGCCGCGGCTGGATGGCTCGATGGATCACGCGCCATGATGGAATCGTTGTTGGCGATCAAACGGGCTGGAGCCGATCTGATCCTGTCGTACTTTGCGAAAGACGCCGCCAAGCTGCTTCATTGATCGACGATGAGGGTAACCAGCGGATATTCGGACGAGATCGTACGACCGTATCCGGTGGGAACCATCGGGAATTTCGACGGCCATCACCTCGGTCATCATGCGCTCTTGAAACAAGTGGTCGAGGCGGCGCGCCGAGCCCCAGGAACGGCTGTCGTCCTGACGTTTGACCCTCACCCGGTGAAAATCCTTGCGCCTCACGTTGGCTTGCGGTTTTTGACGAGCGTGGAGGAAAAACATGCCCGTTTCGAAGAAGCCGGAATTGATGAGGTGGTCTCTCTGGGGTTTACCCAAACATTTGCCGCACTCTCTGCGGAGATGTTCGCTGAGCAGGTTCTCTTCAAAGGGCTCGGACTCAAAGAGGTTTTTGTCGGGCAACATTTTGCCTTTGGGCACAAGCGAGAAGGGCGGATCGGCGATTTGATCACGCTCGGCGAACGATTCGGCTTTATCGTCCATCCGATCCCTCCTGTGGTGATCGACGGAGGAGTGGTCAGCTCGACGAGGATCAGACAGCTCATCGTTGCGGGGCATGTCGATCAAGCAGCTGTCTTGCTGGGCCGATGCTATGCTCTGAGCGGAGTCGTATCCTCCGGCGAGGGGAGGGGGCGAACGTTAGGATGTCCTACCGCGAATCTTCGATTACCACCAGACCGCGTGGTTCCTGGCGACGGGATTTATGCCTCTGTCGCAATTCTGGACCAAGAGCGACACGATTCAGTCGCCTATATCGGTACAAAGCCGACCTTTGCTGGTGGTGAGCGGGGATTGGAAGTATCGATCCTGGATGGGATCCATGAGCTGTATGGGCGAACGCTCACGGTTGAGTTTATCGGTCGTATCCGAGACGACGCACAGTTTGACAGCGGAGAAGCTCTGAGTCGACAGATCAGGGCCGACATGGATTCTGCGAGGAGCATCCTACGTCGATATCATGAAACAATCGGAGGACGATGAGTCCTTGGAACCGGCCTTAAACAGTTCCCTCCACAAGATGGCCTGGCCCTCGTTGTTGCATCGGGTCGTTCGAACCGTTCGGTCCAGAAACCTCTTTAGCCGTGGACAGCACATATTGGTCGCCATCTCGGGCGGGCCAGATTCCGTCGCACTACTATCGCTTCTGCATCGTCTCCGGTCGAGTTGGAATCTGACTCTATCAGCCGTTCATTGCAACTATGGATTGCGAGGAGATGAGTCCGAAGAGGACCAGCAATTTGTGGAGGTCTTTTGCCGAGAGCTCGGAGTGCCTCTCCATGTTCGACGGGTTGGATTATATGTCGATGGACGCAAGGCCTCGCTGCAGGCTGAGGCCCGTGACCTCCGCTATCGGGTGATGCAGGAGGTCGCCGAGAAGTGGGGGGGCGACCGCATCGCCGTAGGTCATACGGCGGACG
The DNA here is from genome assembly GCA_029194725.1 of Nitrospira sp. Taxonomy (GTDB): domain Bacteria; phylum Nitrospirota; class Nitrospiria; order Nitrospirales; family Nitrospiraceae; genus Nitrospira_D. The sequence goes on from JARFXQ010000017.1 coordinate 57,743, forward strand.
ATCAGGCAGAGACAGTCTTGTTGTGGATGCTCCGCGGCGCGGGACTGACGGGTCTTTCCGGCATGCCGGCATTCCGCGATAACAAGATTATTCGACCTCTATACGACAGCAAGCGGCAAGAAATCCTGACGTATCTGCGCACGGCAGGATTGTCGTTTCGGGAAGACTCCAGCAATTTCCAGCCGTATTACTTGCGAAATCGAGTAAGGAGAGAGGTCATACCGATTCTGAATCGGCTGGTCCCTTCCAGCGTTGATGCGCTCTGCAAGCTTGCGGATATCTGTAGAGAAGACGATCGTTGGCTGAATCAAAAGGTTGACGCCCTTTCTTCTTCTGCCGTGAAGCGAGGGGCTGCAGGAAGTTGGGCGATCGAACGCAGTTTTCTTTCTGAGCTTCCGCAGGCACTTCAACGACGTTGCATCAGAAACCTTTTTCGACAGATTGACGACCAATTTCGCTCACCCAGTATCCGAACGGTTGATCGCATCATCCTCCTGGCTTCCAAGAGGAGATCCGGTTCGAGTCTGGATGTAAAGGGAGGGCGGGTTGTTCTCGGTGATCGCCATCTGCGATTTGTTCCGTTTCCAGTACGGGAGATTTCCCATGCTGGACCACCGTCCGGCAGATGTGAGGCACTTTTATCTGTGCCAGGGGAGATTATATGGTCTGGAACGAGGCAGCGACTTCAGGTACAACAGCAGTCACGAACCCAGATTGGTGCTGCTCCTCTTGGAAAGAATCGGATTCTGGTCGATGCCGATCGAGTGTCTCAACCACTGATAGTACGGAACTGGTTGCCGGGAGACCGATTTCATCCCTCCGGTATGGGGGGGCAATCGAAGAAGCTGCAGGATTTTTTTACAGATCTGAAGATACCAATTGCGGCCCGATCGCTCATTCCCCTGGTCGTGGCTCCCGAGGGAATCCTGTGGGTCGTTGGGTATCGGCAGGATGGTCGCTGGGCACTCACTGCCGCAACGGAACATTGTTTGGTGTTCACTACTGAAAATTTATCTTTGCAGGGAAGGGACTAAGTGAAATGGAACGGATATTCGGACGCCCGATCGTTACCCAGGAGCAAATGCGGAGCCGTATCCGTGATCTGGGAAGACAGATCAGCGCCGACTATGCCGGCAAAGATCTCATACTCATCGGGGTACTAAAGGGAGCCTATGCATTTTTTGCTGATTTGGCACGAGCGATCCGAATTCCAGTGCGGGTAGATTTTCTTATCGTGACGAGCTATGGAGCGCAGGTGAAGACGACCGGGAAGGTCAAACTCATGACCGAGCTGACCGAAAAGATCAAAGATAGAGACGTGCTGTTGGTTGAGGACATCGTCGATTCCGGCTTGACAGTCCAATATCTCACAAAGATGTTGGCGAAACAGAAACCTAGAAGCATCAAGATTTGCACCTTGCTGAGTAAGCCGGAACGCCGCGTGGTCGATGTGCAGTTGCAGTATATCGGGTTCCGAATTCCGAACCGATACGTCGTCGGTTACGGACTCGATTACCAACAAAAGTACCGGAACCTTCCGTATCTCGCCGTCCTCAATCAACGGAGTCGGCAAGAGGAGTAAGAGTTTTCCAGCGAGCTGTTGTCAAGTTGCGCAAGGCTATGTTAACATCTTCACGATTTCTACATACGTTGCGTCCAACGTTATCGCGAAGGAGAACTGGATGAATTCCCGGGTCAAGAACTTGCTCTTCTGGGTGGTGGTCGGCTTGTTCATGATTCTCCTGTTCAATCTGTTCAGTGTCCCGACTCACGCACCTGAAGAAGAAGTGATATTCAGCGATTTTATGGCAAAGCTCGACAAGGGTGATTTTGAAAAGGTCATCATTAAAGGTAATCACATCAGCGGGGTCCTGAAGGACAAGACTCGTATTCGTACCTATTCGGCCGATTACCCTGACCTTGTCAAAGTCCTTCGTGAAAAGGATGTTCAGATTGAGGTCAAACCACCGGATGAGAGTCCGTGGTATATCACCTTCCTCGTTACGTGGGGACCATTTATCCTCTTCCTCGGTCTCTGGTTTTTCCTGATGCGGCAGATGCAAATTGGTGGAAACAAAGCTTTGTCATTTGGAAAGAGTCGAGCACGTATGCTGACGGAAGAGCGAAAAAAGGTCACGTTTTCCGACGTGGCCGGAGTCGATGAGGCGAAAGAGGAAGTCCTTGAAATCATTGAATTCCTGAAAGATCCTCGAAAGTTTCAGAAGCTCGGTGGACGCATCCCCAAGGGCGTGCTCGTTGTCGGTCCTCCGGGAACAGGAAAGACTTTGCTGGCCAAGGCGATTGCGGGTGAAGCAGGGGTACCGTTCTTCAGCATCAGCGGTTCCGACTTTGTAGAGATGTTCGTCGGCGTTGGAGCTTCACGGGTACGAGATTTGTTTGAGCAAGGGAAGAAACATGCCCCGTGCATCATTTTCATCGATGAAATTGACGCGGTCGGCCGCTTACGGGGCGCAGGCCTCGGTGGTGGTCATGACGAACGGGAGCAAACGCTCAATCAGTTGTTAGTAGAAATGGACGGTTTCGACACAACCGAGGGAGTGATTTTGGTCGCAGCGACCAATCGTCCCGATGTACTCGACCCGGCTTTGCTGAGACCTGGACGCTTTGATCGGCAGGTGGTAGTGAATCGGCCAGACCTCAAAGGCCGTTCGGAAATCTTGAAAGTCCACACGAAAAAGGTTCCTGTCGCCGCGAATGTGGAGCTGGAGAAGATCGCCAGAGGAACACCCGGGTTCTCCGGCGCAGACTTAGAAAACCTCGTGAACGAAGCAGCGCTGTGGGCGGCTCGTCAAAACAAGAAGGAAGTCGAAAACATCGACTTTGAGATGGCCAAGGATAAGGTCATGATGGGCGCTGAGCGTAAGAGCATGATTCTCACCGAGGAAGAAAAACGAGTTACGGCCTATCATGAAGCCGGCCACGCGTTGATGGCGAAACTTCTACCAGGAACCGACCCTGTTCACAAAGTGACGATCATTCCTAGAGGCCGGGCGCTAGGTGTAACGATGCAGCTCCCGACAGATGATCGACATAACTATTCGAAAGAGTTTCTCTACAATACTTTGGCGATTCTTATGGGTGGACGTGTCGCCGAAGAGCTTGTATTCAAACATGTCACGACAGGAGCCGGGAACGATCTTGAACGTGCGACGGATCTTGCCCGCAAGATGGTATGCGAATGGGGTATGAGCGAGAAATTGGGACCTCTGACCTTTGGGCAGAAGGAAGATTCTGTGTTTCTCGGAAGAGACTTTGCCACTAAGCGAGACGTCAGTGATCAAGTTGCGCTTGAAATCGACCTGGAGATCAAGCGCTTCGTCACAGAAAATTATGAACGTGCTAAACGTGTGCTGACAGAGCAAATGACGAGTCTGAAGGCTTTGGCGGAGGCGCTACTTGAAAAGGAAGTGCTCGACGCACCGGAGATTGATCAGATTCTGTTGCAATCCTCCTCTCAAACTGTCCCAGCCTAAATATATTGTGCCAACGGTTCGTTGCGGTTGGAACCGTTGGCCCTATAGTGCCGTACTCATGAGTCTCACTGTGTCTGATTCCTCCACGATGGCCAGATCGACTGGTGGGATCTTCCTTTCGTCGGCAGACTAGTTGGATTGAGTGTCACCACAGGCAGTAACGGCACAACTTTGGTTTTCCGCCAAGGGGCGCAAGATTCATTGTAATAGGCGCCCACTCATCATGGGCGTCGTGAATGTCACGACTGATTCCTTCCATGATGGAGGGCGATATGTCGAGCCTGAACGAGCCATCGCCCACGCACTGGAACTCGTTGAGCAGGGGGCGGACATCATCGATGTCGGGGGAGAATCGACAAAGCCTGGAGCACGTTCCGTAAGTGAACAGGACGAATTGGCTCACGTTATTCCGGTGGTGAGAGGACTGGTCCATCGTGTGTCGGTCCCGATTTCGATCGATACTACCAAGTCGCGAGTGGCAGAAGCAGCGCTGGATTGCGGAGCAGCGATCATCAATGATGTGAGCGCCTTGCGGCAAGACCCTGCGATGGCGTCGGTTATTGCCCGGGCGGATGCGGGAGTCGTCTTGATGCATATGCAAGGATCTCCGCAAACGATGCAACAATCGCCGCGCTATTTCGATGTCGTCGGTGAAGTTGCGCAGTTTCTTGATGAGCGCCTCCAGAATGCTACCCGCGCAGGAATTGCTCGAACAAACATCATTCTTGATCCAGGCTTTGGTTTTGGGAAGCTGTTGGTCCACAATCTTGATCTTCTTAATGGATTGTCCGCGGTAGCGGCATTGCACCGCCCAGTACTGGTCGGCTTGTCACGGAAGGCGTTTATCGGGAAAGTGGTTGAACGGCCTGTTGAACATCGAGAATGGGGGACTGCGGCGGCGGTGGCATTGGCGGTTGATCGCGGCGCTCATATCGTGCGTGTCCATGATGTTGCCATGATGGTCGACGTAGTCAAGCTGGCTGCGGCGTTGAATCCGTGCTGGTCATCTTGCGGAGGGGAACGCGATGCGTAAATTATTTGGAACCGACGGCATCCGAGGGGTCGCCAATCTTGACCCCATGACCAGTGAAATGGCGATGCAGCTTGGACGAGCCGCCGCACATATCTTTATGCGACGAGCTGGGCGTCATCAGATCGTCATCGGTAAAGATACTCGTATATCCGGATATATGCTGGAGTCTGCTTTGATGGCAGGAATCTGCTCGATGGGGGTGGATGTGCTGTTAGTCGGACCGATGCCGACACCGGCGATCGCGTTCTTGACCAGGAGTCTACGGGCGGACGCAGGGGTAGTCATTTCGGCATCGCACAATCCTTACCAAGACAACGGGATCAAATTCTTTTCAAGCAACGGATTCAAACTTCCGGACGAAGTGGAAGCTCGTATTGAAGAACTGATCGTCTCGGAAGAAATCAGTCACCTTAGACCAACGGCAGACCTCATCGGTAAAGCCTACCGTATAGACGATGCAGAGGGCCGCTATATCGAATTTGCAAAACGGTCGTTGCCGAAGGATTTGGATTTTCAGGGGATCAAGCTCGTCGTCGATTGCGCGAACGGCGCGGCATACAAGGTGGCTCCGATGGTTCTCAGGGAATTAGGTGCCACGGTTGAAGTCATGGGCAATAACCCGGACGGGATGAACATCAATGCCGGTTGCGGTGCAGTCCATCCGGAACTCCTACAAGAGGCGGTACGCCGTTATAAAGCGGATCTTGGCATCGCCTTGGACGGCGATGCCGATCGGGCTGTCTTTGTCTGCGAACAAGGAACGGTCATCGATGGCGATCATGTGATGGCGGCCTTGAGCCTGGATCTTCATCGAAGCAGGCTCCTAGCCAAGCAGACCTTGGTGGGAACCGTGATGAGCAACTTTGGACTGGAACTGTCGATGTCCAAAGCGGGCGTCAAGTTGGTTCGGACACCGGTCGGTGATCGGTATCTGCTCGAACGAATGTTGGCTGAAGGCTATAACTTCGGAGGAGAGCAATCGGGACACTTCATCTTCCTTGATCATAACACGACCGGAGACGGCCTCATCTCGGCTCTGCAGGTATTGTCATTGGTAAAGCGAACCAGGCAGCCGTTATCTGAGTTGGCCAAGGCGATGACTGCCGTGCCGCAAGTGTTGGTGAATGTGCATGTCACGAAGAAGCCGAAATTGGAATCGATTCCCGACATTGGTTGCGCCATCCAAGAGAGCGAACGTCGCCTGAACGGGTGTGGGCGGGTCCTCATCAGATATTCCGGGACGGAGCCGTTGTTGCGGATCATGGTGGAAGGAGAACAGTCCACCCTGGTTACGGAATTGGCTGAGGATCTGGCCAGGGTTGTGCGAAAACATATCGGCTAAGCGTCCCCACATCTTCCGGCACATGAGGGAAGCTCATGCTCCCGTCCCTCACGGTAGCGTTTGTCCTCGGTCTTCTGTGTGGAGCGCAGATTTCCTTCTTTCCTCTCTCCGTCATAGCCCTGCTGGTCGGGATTGCCGTTGGATTCAGCATCCTCGAGCGAGCCTGTTATATCGACTCACCCTCCGCATTGCTGCTGTATACCGGCCTGCTCTGCGGAGTACTGTACTGGAGTCTCGCCACCTCAACGTCGGAATCTTCCCGGATATCGCCGCATCCTCATGAGACTGTTCAAGCTTCGATCGTCGGTCGGATTGTGACTTCCGTTCAGCACAGTGCGGGACGACAGGTGATCTTGGTTCAAACGGACGACAGGGATTCGGAATCGAGGCGCATACGCCTTGTGTGGCGAGACCCTGGTATCACGCTCCATCATGGTGACAGAATTTCGTTTCGGGGAAAACTTCACGGTCCACGAGGGTCGTTGAACCCGGGTGGATTCGACTACGCTGCCTATCTGGAGCGTCAGGGCATCGACTTTCTGTCCACCGTATCCGGTGCCCAGGCGGTGACGTTGTTAGATGCGGAGCGTCAAATCGGGTTGTGGAGCTTGTGGAACCGGATCGATCACTGGAGAGCCACGATACGTGCGGCAGCCATCAAAACATTGAATCAACCCACACGTGGACTATTTCTCGGCATGATCATCGGTGAACGAGGCGATCTCGAACCAGACCTCCAAGACTGGTTCATGGTGACCGGAACTGTGCATCTGCTCTCAATCTCCGGTTCACATCTCGGGCTCGTGGCCCTCGTGGTCTTTTGGTTGATGAGAAGACTTGTGCTGTGGCTTCCGGCCACTCTCTTGTTGACGCTATCACGAAGAGTCACTCCATCCAAAATTGCAATTTTGCTCGCATGGCCCGCTGTCGCATTGTACGCATTGCTTGCTGGTGCCGAGGTAGCGACCATGCGCTCGCTCGTAATGATCACCCTGGCGATGATCGCGATGTGGTTGGAGTATGAGCGCCATCTGGGTCATGCGATGGCTGTAGCCCTTCTGGTGATTCTCTTGCACGATCCTCGCGCCATCTTTGACATTTCCTTTCAGCTCTCCTTTCTTTCCGTATTCGTAATGGTCAGAATGATCGTACTCTCGAAATCATGGAACGCGGATGCTGCAGAGACCGACAATCGACTGCGAGACCGCTTCATACGCCATGTACTCAAAGCGCTGTCGATGAGCGCGGCCGTGACTGTGGCTACTTTTCCCATGGTCGCATTCTATTTCAATCAGGTTCCATGGATGGGAATCATCACCAACCTGAT
>JARFXQ010000035.1 GCA_029194725.1 Nitrospira sp.
GTTATATCAGACCTGCATGAAGAGCCAACGACAAGCCGGAACCAGCATTGAGAGTCATCCGCCACCTGCTGCGCTCGACCCAGCGCTTCGCCAGGCGTTCATGCGAGTGAACCCGGAGTACTTTGCCTGGTCCCTGGAGGCGCAGGAACGCTATCGCATGAGCATGCCTGATCAGGATGCGTTCCGTCTCCGTCAGGAGTTGGTCAAGGCGCTGTTTGGTCTCCACGCAAAAACAGACGAAGACCTTTCAGAGATCAGCGACCAGTTCGGCGATGAGGAACATCTGGTGTTTAACCGAGCGTTGCTGCCTGCCGCTGGGGTGGGCGAGGATTTCTTCTTCCTGAATGAATATCTGGACGAGGGCAAGACCCTGCTCGATTTTGACACGCTCTACGAGTACGACTACGACGACCATACTTTTCAGGAACAAGCGCGCAAGGATGAGACACCGGAGTACGTTGTCAAACCCTATCGTGGTGCGCTCTACTACAGGTGGGCTCGCCTCTTCATCGATGGCGCCTTTCACTACGCCTCGCTGTGCATGGCGGCCGGGTACATCTATAGCCGTCTCGACGAATCTGGTCAGGAGAAGGTTGTCGCACTCATTCCGCATCGCTACGTGAATGCCAAGGATCACGGCAAGCGTGAGGGCAAGGGGACGATCTTCAGTCAGCGGCTTGAGGCGGATGGAAAGGAACCACAGGCTGAGGAATTGCAACGGAGGTTCTGGGACTACCTGTCACAACGTTTCGACGCCCTCAGCACCGAGTTTGACGATGAGGCCCGCACGGCTGTCTACATGGAGGATCTCAGTCGTCACAACGATCCGCACATGACGTTCATTTTTAGCGACAAGACTGCCTTACAAGCCGTGCGCTTCCGGCATTTCATGCATGACTGCCGTCCCCTCGTTGCCGATCGTGCAGAACTGGATGTGATTATCAACCGTGAACGCCAGGTCCTCGATACATACCTGGAGTCCACCTGCCAGGATATTTTCGCCCACTTCGATCCCAAGGTCGCTCCGTTCCGCAAGAAGCGCAAGATCATCATCGCCGACGGCGCGCTCAACGATGTGTTGTGATCCGTCCGCGCCTTGTGTTCACGAATGAACCGACTTGTGGTGGAATAGCGGTGTGGCCATTCTCCTATATCACAAGTGATCAGTTCTATGTCAGTTCTGCGCATTGACATTTGTCTATACAAGTGTATACATTTTGAGGTATGATGACAGTGCATGCCAACGGCTTTGACTGGGATCAAGGCAATCGTGCCAAGTGCGAGAAGCACGGTCTTCCCGTGGCGACGATTGAAGGCCTTTTTGCCAGGCCGTTGGCTGTACTGCCGGACGCGGCCCACTCACAGCGTGAGAAACGCTTTCGCGCCATAGGCCACACCGACAAGGGACGCGGTGTGTTCATTGTGTTCACGTTTCGCAAGAAAGGGGACGACGTGCTGATCCGGCCCATCAGTGCTCGATACATGCACAAGAAGGAGGTCGACGCGTATGAAAAAGAAAATCCCAACCTTTAAGAGCGACCGCGCGGCGGAGACGTTCGTCGAAAAGGCCGATCTCACGCAATATGACTTGTCGGGTGCGCAGTTGACCCGCTTTGAGATTAAGCCGAAAGACAAGTCCATCAATCTGCGCCTGTCCGAGGAACTGTATGAGGCTGTCCGTAAACGTGCCGCGCGTGCCGGTGTTCCCTATCAACGGTTTATTCGCCTCACACTTGAACAGGCTGTTGCTCCGAAGTCGTAGGGGAGCGCTTCGGGTTCACGGCTCCACAGTTCGCGGCGTGTAGTCTGAACATACGTTCACACGGCTACTTTCGATATTCGTTGTCGGCACAGCACAATCCCTTCAGCTTTATACCGCACAACCACAGAAACCTGCATAGCATTTCACTTGTTTCGATTATTGCGACTATTTCGATTGGATGCTATACTGCCTTCAGAGAAGAGAGGAGCGAATCCATGACCACTTCGACCAGAGAACCGATTGTGCCGACCGCTGAGGACGCCGCGCTTGCGAAGAAAGCACTTCATGCCCTGGCATTGCATCAAGATCAGTCCATGGATCTCCACGTTCAGATTATTCAGAAGCGGAAAACTCCCGAACGTCTTTTTTTGCCGCCTTCGGCTGTGCGACTCCTCTTCGCCATCCTTGATGAAATGTCGGCAGGCAATGCCGTCACACTGATTCCGGTCCATGCCGAACTCACGACACAAGAAGCCGCTGACGTGCTGAACGTGTCCCGTCCGTTCCTCGTGAATCTGTTAGACGAGCAGAAAATTCCCTACCGCAAGGTGGGCACCCATCGGCGCATTCTCTTCGCCGATCTCATGCGCTACAAACACCAGATCGACGCGGATCGCCGTGCGACCCTCGATCAACTGACCCAAGACGCGCAAGCACTGAAGATGGGCTACTGAATGTGGCCACTTTCACCGCGCTCTACGATGCCTGCGTTTTGTATCCCGCTCCTCTCCGTGATCTGCTCCTCGAATTGGCGCTGACGGATCTGTTTCGCGCCAAATGGTCCTCACACATTCATGACGAGTGGATACGGGCGGTGCTTGAGGATCGCCCAGCTCTCACTGCTGTGCAGCTCCGTCGCACGAGAGACCTCATGGATCTGCATGCTCGCGACTGCCTCGTTGAAGATTTTGAGGAGCTGATTCCCTCCCTCACCCTGCCAGACCCGAATGATCGGCATGTCCTGGCGGCCGCCATTCGCGGGAGGGCTGATGTCATTGTCACGTACAATCTCACGGACTTTCCCGACAAGGAACTTCAGAAATACGGTATCACGTCCCAACACCCCGATGAGTTTCTGCTGCACCTCTTCAATCTGGCACCGAGCATCGTTTGCGCCGCTGCCAGAACGCATCGGGCGAGACTCAAATATCCTCCCAAGACCACGGCTGAATACCTCGAAACGTTTGAACGCCAGTTCTTGACACAATTCGTAGCGGCCCTTCGTCCCTACGCGGCTCATCTCTGATTCTCATCCCTTTTTTCACTACAACTATGGTGGTGCTTCCCCGGCAGCCTCGCGAGAGCCGTTTAGCCTTCCACCGCGTTCAGCGACAATCAGGATGCGTGCAGCGTCGCCTGCTGGCCGGCGACCGCGTCAGGCACAAGACCGTCTCAAAGCCGACTCGTTGACTCTCTTCTTCCTTAGCGAACGAGCGTGGTCTTTTCGGTCTATCTGAAGCGGACCTTCTCGCCTCGTCCGTTGAAGCCGCTCTGCTATGGCTTGCTGTTGGTCAGCGGGACCAGCTTGTGGTTTCAGGTCCGGTGCCTGTGCGCATCCGGCCGTCGCCCTGGCTTTTCACCGGCGGGCTGCGTCGATCATGCCCGCGCGCCGCCTCTGAGGCGGCTCCTTTCCGCAGGCATTCCTCCGCATCGCGCCCGCCGGCCTGCCAGGTGGCGGCCTCTTTGTCTCCTTTGTCGTCGCTGTGTGGCCTCCACGCCTGGTGAGAGGCCAACACATCAACTCTAACCAAAGGAGACACAACATGGCACCTCAAGACAAGAAACCCAAGCCGGTCACCACGCTCCGATGCAGCAGCATCAAGGCGAGCATCTGGAAGAACGAGGGCATGAACGGTCCGTTCTACAACGTAACCGTGGCCCGCTCGTACAAGGGTCAGGATGGAGTTTGGAAGAATTCCGAATCGTTCGGCCTGGCGGACCTTGAAGCACTCTTAGTCGTCGCCCAGCAGGCGAAACTCTGGGTCACCGAGCGTTCGGGTCGCTGATCGCAGTGTGGAAGCCTCCGGCCCTCGCGCCGGGGGCTTCCTTCACCTGAAGAAAGGAAGACGATGATGAACCTGTATCAAGCCTTTGCGACGGATTTGAATCACTTGCTCAACGGCGCACGCGCGGTGCGGATCACAGTTCCTGAATACATGCCACTGTCGGTCGAGGAGATCGGCGTCAGTCAGGATGGGCACCGGCTGGTCTCGCTGTGTCATTACGGCGAACAGAACGGCGACCTCATGCGAGATCCCGACATCGTGTTTCTGTTTCACAATGTACCCGATGGCGCGGCAGCCGAACCGGTGTCTTTCCGGAACGACTACCTGGGGATCGTTCAAGACGTCTATCGGTATGACGAGGCGGGCAGACGCACCCATGTCTTGCCTACGCTGAAACAGGACTTGACGGAATTTTCCGAGAGCTGGTTTGCCAATCTGAAGGATCAGGGATTCTTTGCTCCCACCGCTGTGCGAGAGATCCTCTCCCTGTAATCTGGTCGATCCATTTCGCGGGGCATGATCTGATCAGATCATGCCCCCTTTCTCGGTCAGTGCCAGCTGGAGTCTGAAGCTCTCCTGCTATGTCGATAGCTGAGCCGTCTTCTTGCCGAGCATGATTGACTCGGCCTGCGTTCTCCCGCCGTCCCAGGTATCCTGTTCCTAAAGGAAGACGAGCGGGTGATTAGATGCCCGAGAAGAAGGGGCGGGGAAGGGTGCCTGTTTCCACTTCTTCAAGGAGTATCGTCTTCAGAGTAGCCGGAGTGTAAGGAGGGAAGCCGTTCATAAGAGGCGTACTTGCTGGTCCTACAGACGGCTTGAGGGATGCTTCATCCCGGTGGATGGGCAGAGCGGCTGGAGGGTTATTAGGCCGGTCTTGGAGATGACCCGATGGAATGATGTATTACCGATTTTAGGAGGTTGCAGGAGGTTGCAGGAGGTTGCAGGAGGTTGCAGGAGGTTGCAGGAGGTTGCAGGAGGTTGCAGGAGGTTGCAGGATATGGCTGTAAGCCCTTCTTGTATTACATAGACGTTTACTTTACACTCACCTCACGTAGGTGTCTGGTCCGTTTCTCGGTCCTGGCTTACGGCAGCCTCATGGCGAAACCACGCACCACGAGCATCAGTGCCGACCTCGGTGATTTGAAGGAACCCTGGCTCGCCTGGTGTCAGGCCCATCAGGTCACGCCTAGCGTGGCCCTTCGCCAGGTTCTGGGGCGTGCAATCAGCGGCGCCTCTGCCCAGTCAGTCACGCCTCGCACGGTGCTCAAGAATCGGAGGGAGAAAGCGGCCCAGCGGATGAAACTTCACCTGACGCTGTCGGAAGTGGCCGGCATCAACACGCTCGCGGCCCAGGAAGGCTACCGACCGACGCAATGGGTCGTGGCCATGATCCGGACCAAGTTGACCGGGCAACCGCATGTTGGACAGCCGGAGTTGGAGCAATTGACTCGCTCGAATCAGCAACTGCTCGCCTTGGGGCGGAACCTGAACCAGATTGCGAAAGTGTTGAATACGTCCCCTGAGAACCGGAAGGCCTTCCGAGTGGACCTCATCACCGAACTCTCCCGCGTGATCCGCGCCCACACCGACAAGGTCTCAGACGTGTTGCGTGGGACCGTAGAGCGCTGGCAGCTTCGATGAGTGCAGCAGGCGTCAGGATCGATGCAGGATTGGACGAGTGGGGCAGTCCACTGTTCAACGTCTCCCGAGAAACCCCATCCCGGCCGCGTCGCAGCAGCGTATTCCTCTTGGCTCAGCAAAGCCTGTGAGTACCGGCGGACGGCTCAGCACGTCACAGGCTCGCGCGACCTATGTGCGGCGGAAATTACAAGCCATGGTCCGCCGCGCGCCGCAAGTGGTGGTAAAACTCGTCAGGGCGCCGAAGGGCATGAAGGGGATTTCAAATAATCTGACCTACATCTCGCGCGATGGGCTTCTCGAGATCGAAGATCAAGACGGACAGGTGATCAAGGGGAAAGAGGCTGTGGCCGATCTAAGAGCCGAGTGGCGCGATGGTGGGATGCCGATCGCTGCCGACTCGACGATGCGCGACGCCTTTCATCTGGTCCTCTCCATGCCGACCAGGACCGATCCATTGTCGGTGCAACGCGCGGCCCGTGACTTCGCGAAACGGGAGTTCTCAGGGTTTCAGTACGCGATGGTGCTCCACACCTTCGAGACTGATCCGGATCCGAACCCATCGCCGCATCCCCATGTCCATCTGACGGTGAAAGCGGCGGGCCTCGACGGGATTCGCTTGAATCCGAGAAAGGCTGATCTGCAACGGTGGCGGGAAGGGTTTGCGGAGGCGTTACGAGAGCACGGCATCGAAGCTACCACGACGAGCCGGATTCACCGCACGACGCATGAACGCTGGACGGTGCGGCATCTGCATGAACCGAGCAAAAAGGGGGAGACGTTGGAACGGCTGAAACGCACCACCCGCCGACATGGACGAGCCCAGGAAGTCATGCGGAATTATGAGCAGGTGATGCGGGCGTTAGCCCGGTCAGATCGCGGGGAGGATCGGCAACTGGCCGCGGACCTGGTGCGGTATCTGGGGGCACGAGGCCGTACTCCGGAGACTGAGAAGGAGCGAGGGAAAGATCGTGAACGATGACAGGGGCTGGCCGTGACACTTGACGGAGAGAACGGGGCCGATGTTCGATCGAGAGACACTCAGGCCGAAGGAGCCACGGGCGCTTGCTTTTCCTCCGTGACGGGGCTACACTTAACGCTGCCTGACATTCAGACAGTCTGATTATCTCACATATGGGCGGATGCCTCATGCCCGCAGAAACGAGCAAGGTCGGCAAACGGGGGGCCGTGGTGATTCCGGCTTCGCTGCGTCGCCGGTTCGGCATCACGGAGGGCTCGCTCGTGATTGCTGAGGAACGAGCAGAAGGCGTCCTGATTCGACCGGCTGCTGCCTTTCCCCTTGAGATGTACACCCCGGAACGGCAAGCGGAGTTTCTCCTCTCGAATGCGGTCGGCCCGAAGGACTATGCGCGAGCCAAAGAGGCCGTGCGGAAGATGGGCCTCGACGTCCGAAAGATCCCTCACTACAAGCCGGTTCGTTCCTAGTCCGTGGACCGCGTCTTTCTTGATGCCAACGTCCTGTTCTCTGCGGCCTATCGCCTCGAGACTCCTCTTCGCACGTTGTTTACCCTGCCGCGTACGCAGCTGGTGACATCGGCCTATGCCCTGGAGGAAGCGAGGCGGAATCTCTCATCAGGGCAGCAACAGGCAGAATTAGAACGGTTGTGCCGCTCCGTCGAGGTGGTGTCGGTGTTGCCGCCACAGGGCGAGCTGTCGACCTTGGCAAAACTCCCAGAGAACGACCGTCCCATTCTGTGGGCGGCGATCAGTGTGCGTGCCACCCATCTGCTGAGCGGAGATTTCAAGGCGTTTGGTCGCTTCTATGGGCACACGATCAATGGAGTCAGCATTATGCCACCAGCGGTCTATCTCAAAGGGCACCGAGGGTAACGGGATCGGTATACGGCGCGTGCGCCAGTCACCCAAAAAAATGGAAGACGCTGGAACGGCTGAAGCGCACCGCTCGCCGACATGGACGAGCCCATGAAGTCATGCGGAATTATGAGCAGGTGATGCGGGTGTTAGCCCGGTCAGATCGTGGGGAGGATCGGCAACTAGCCGCAGACCTCGTCCGCTACTTGAGTGATCGCTCGCGGGACGTCTCGAAGACTCGTTCGCGGGAGCGTGACCGGTCCTAAGGTAATACACCGTCCGGTGCTACGCTCATGCGGCTGGACTTGATCAATCTGAAGTGAGCGACAATCGCATCGCTCTGGACCTCACAGTCCTTGAGCCTAATCCGGTCATCACTAGGCAGCTCACTGCCCAACTAGAATCAGAAGGACCCGTTGCTTCAGCGCCTGCCTAGCAAAAGCGCTGAATCTGCCTGGTGTCTGGGCGACAGATGATGCGACAACATCTCCCACATGCAGGTAGAGACGCCAGGATGACGGAAGTTTGTAGTAAAGAACATCTTCTAGCGTGTCTCGGGCAAGCCGCCAACAGGAATAGGTGCGGTGTCGTCGTTGTGCCTACAAGACAAACTCTGAGAACAGGATAGAAAGTGACTTCGTTTACGAATGAAAGTATTCTGAACAGTAAAACGTTCCGCATTTCACATTTGTCGATGAGCATTAAAGAGCGAAAATTATTCGTTCTTCCTAGCCAATGTTTCTTGGAAACTAAAGAAATCTGGATTTCATTAGTTTATGCCTGAGCCCATCAGATGAAGATCGTGTTCGGACTGCACTTGGATGGTGAACACGGCTGGCGGCCAGACAATCGGCTGGGGATGCCGGTTCTTGGACCACTCGGGTTCTTGAACCTGCTTGAGACCAGGCTCGGATTACTGCGAGCGGAATGTATTCAGGCCCAAAGAGCCACTCAGTACCGAGAATGTCTCAATCGCTGTGATACGCCCGATCGCTTCTACCATGCATCGTTTCAGATTGATCCCATGGGAGTGTCCGCAACACTCTTGTCGTGGCGAGATACGTGGCATCTCCATGGATGGACCGGCGCGGTGCCTGCTGGAGCGGGTGGTCGCCTCGCCGATCTGGCTGCTGTGGAAGAGATCGCACACAATCTTCTGTTTCCGTCAATCGGAGAGAGATTGGCCAAAGTGGCCGAGTCCCTCGCGAAACAACAGTCCAAGATTGAGCAGGTTGAGTTAGCCGATCCCATCGAGGCAATCCCGAAGCGCTGGCGGGAAGTCCTCGCGAAGTTGCCGGTCCAATCTCCACGAGCCTATGAACCTCAAGCGTCCGAACACACCGTTCTGGGGAAGCTTCAGCGTGTCCTCAAGGTGGCCCATGAGGGCAAGAAACCAAATGGGAAGGTTGCCTGGTCGGA
>JARFXQ010000036.1 GCA_029194725.1 Nitrospira sp.
GATGGGAAAGTCTCGGAGGTACTATTCTGGAGACACCCGAGTGCGTCAGTTGGGGGGTCAATCGCCTCGATTGCTTCGCTCGAGGGACAGACCTTGCCATGCACCATCGCTGGTGGGACGGGAGCCAATGGGGCGGATGGGAAAGTCTGGGCGGTGTCATTCTGGAGGCGCCCGAGTGTGTCAGTTGGGGGGGCAATCGCCTCGATTGCTTCGCGCGCGGGACCGATCTTGCCATGCACCATCGCTGGTGGGACGGGAGCCAATGGGGCGGATGGGAAAGTCTGGGCGGTGTCATTCTGGAGGCGCCCGACTGCGTTAGTTGGGGTGTGAATCGCATTGATTGCTTCGCGCGCGGGACAGATCTTGCCATGCACCATCGCTGGTGGGATGGGAGTCAGTGGGGTGGCTGGGAAAGTCTCGGGGGCACTATTCTGGAGGCACCAAACTGTGTCAGTTGGGGGGCCAATCGCCTCGATTGCTTCGCGCGCGGGACCGATCTTGCCATGCACCATCGCTGGTGGGACGGGAGCCAATGGGGTGGCTGGGAAAGCCTGGGCGGTGTCATTCTGGAGGCACCAAACTGTGTCAGTTGGGGGGGCAATCGCCTCGATTGCTTCGCTCGCGGGACCGATCTTGCCATGCACCATCGCTGGTGGGATGGGAGTCAGTGGGGTGGCTGGGAAAGTCTCGGGGGCACTATTCTGGAGGCACCAAACTGTGTCAGTTGGGGGTTGAATCGCCTCGATTGTTTCGCCGGTGGGACCGATCTTGCCATGTACCATCGCTGGTGGCCCTGTCCTTCCTGTGGGGTCGCGACCCGACGGAATGTCAAGACCTTCACTGAAGCGGACCTCAACGCTCTGCGTCACGGGATTGAGGTGATGCAGAGCCGGCCGGAGACAGATCCAACCAGCTGGGTCTATCAGGCCAACATTCATGGAACCTTCGACGTTCCAACCCGAGAGGCATGGAACTCCTGCCAGCATGGAAGCTGGTATTTCCTCGCGTGGCACCGCATGTATCTCTATTATTTCGAGCGCATCCTGCGGAAGGCGTCTGGTAATCCAGAATTGGCGCTTCCCTACTGGGACTACAGTGACCCAGGCGATCCTAATGCGCGTCAAATTCCACCGCCCTATCGAGAGCCGGCCGACGCTTCGGGCAACCGGCTATTCGTGACGGACAGAAGTTCTGTGATGAATGCCGGAGGACTTCTCCCCGCATCAGCGGTGCAACTCTTTGCCTTGTCCCGTACCAACTTCAGCTCTCCTGCCGGTAGTAGTCTGAGTTTTGGTGGCCAGCGATCCGGTCCAGGTCATGCGCTGGGTCCCCATAGTCAATTTGAGAGTACCCCGCATGACGCTGTGCACGTCAACATCGGCGGCTGGATGGGCAGCTTCGAGCTTGCAGCCCGTGATCCGGTATTCTGGCTGCATCACACCAACATTGATCGTCTATGGGAAGTCTGGCTCGCCCAAGGGAATGGGCGGAGCAATCCGACCCCAGGGCAGGACGATCCATGGCTTACTGCCTCCTTTACCTTTTTCGATGAAAATGGAACTCAGGTGACCTTGACAGGCGCTGACATACTTAATACGGTGACCCAATTGAATTACCGGTATAACGACCCTCCAGAACAACACAAGATTCGTGGACAGGAGAAAGCATCCAGTCAGGCCGGCCAACCAAGGCTCCTTACCGAAAAGGACACGAGTCATCTCATGCTCAAGGATGAGCCTCTATCGGTTCAACTGAAACTTCCAGAAGAAAAACGGGAAGTGGTCAAGGGCGGACTTGTGCTGCACCTTGAAGACGTCGAGATCGAGGATCTCCCAATTGGACATTATGAGGTGTACGTCAACTTGCCTGAAGGTGAAGCGCCTAATTATCAGAGTGCCTACTATGTGGGCAATATATCCTTCTTTGGCCTGTCACCAAAGAGCGAGACGGAGCGGGCAGGGAAACCAACGCAAGGGTCCTATGCCTTTGACTTGTCCGACGTTGAAGCGAAACTGAAAAATGTCGGGAGATGGACTGGGGACGTGAAGGTGACGTTCGTGAAAACGGGCCCGGAAGCACCTCCAGGAAAGCAGAGGAGGGAGATGATTGAGAAGGCCGGCAAACCAGCTAAAGTGAAAATTGGACGTATTAAGGTTACGAGGGAGTAACTGCTTATCGTGGCGGCAAACGAACGTAGGCTTGAGCTGTGAGGACTTCGTTAGCTGGGAAGGGTGAATGAATTGAGGTCATAGCTTGTGATGTGCATGCCAACAAGCAGGGGAAGACGAGGGATGCACATGGCAAGGTCTGACCTCGACTTTTAGTGACCCCAACTTCTGTCCACTCATGGGCACCCCTGAACCCATCCCCTCGTGGCGGAATGCTCTCGACAGACGAAGGCGTCGCTCGAACTTGTCACGAGAGAATCGCCGGAAGTCCGAATGAACTGGGTTCACATCTTGTTCTGTGCGTGCCAATATTGTCATGGGGACGAGGGGCCCACAGGGCGAGATCTGGCCCTAACTTTTCCACGGTCGTGAATTATTCAGGTGAGGCGGCTGATTTCACGACCTTTCTACTTAACATCGATTCACCGCATCACAACCTCCTCGAAATGGGGCTCAGGAAGGACAGGACGCAAGATCTAGGCGTCGTCCCGACGATCTCCTTGTCGCGCAATCTTCTCCAGCACTTCGGCCTGATGTTGACACGACAAACAACGTTTTGCGAAGGGGAGGGCTCTCAGACGTCCCGCGCCGATCTCGGCACCACAATCTTCACACAATCCATGCTCTCCTTTGTCCAGTCGGCGAAGCGCTGTATCCAGCATCATGCGGGTGCGGTCACGCGCTTCCAGCAGCGACAATTGTTGTTCGGCGGTGCTGTCGCGTAGCGACATGTCTTCATGGTCAAGGACAGAATCATTGTGAGTCGCAGAGTAGTGCTCCCGGTGCTGGGTTAGAAGTTCATGAATCTCTTGTTGAACGGCAGACCGTTTCGCAAGCAGCATTGCTCGCAGTTCCTCCGCCGATGTGGATGTCGGTTCAACGAGTGTTTTGGTCATGATCAATCTCCTCTGTGGCGGTCCTCGAATTGCAGTTGAGGATGTTGCAAAAGCTCCCCGCGTCGTTCTCACATCGCTCTGGATCCTCGGGAATCATGTCACGTCAGCGTCGGAATGGATGTGGACACGATCGTGCGCTCAAGTCGGTGTTCAACGGCCTTCCAGTTGATATTGGAGAAAAAGGCCTCGATGTAAGAGGCGCGTTCCGAAGGTTTGTAATCGAGGAGGAAGGCATGTTCCCACACATCCATGACCAGCACAGGGACGAAGCCTGCCACATTGCCGGTTTCATGCAGCGTGATCCAATGATTGGTGAGTCTGCCGTTGTGGGGATTGAGGTAACATACGGCCCAGCCGACCCCTCTCATTTTCCCCACGCCGATGAAATCGCCTTTCCAAGCTTCGTACGTGCCGAAGCTGCTTTCGGCCGCGCGTCTGAACTGAGAATGAGCGCCTGGATCAGCCGATCCGTTGGTCATGAGATTGTCGAAATAGTATTCGTGCAGGACCATGCCGTTGTATTCGAACCCGTATCGTCGTTTGAGCTCCGAATAGACGGGCATCTCTTCCTGATCGACCTTTCCGTCTTCCACCAGTTGCTGAATCCTCGCCGTGAGATCATTCGTTTGCTTGATGTACCCTTCGTAGAGCTTGAAATGCATGGCGAGGGTCCGATCTGAAATGCCGTGAAGGCCGTGAAGATCATAGGATCGTGGTTCATACGTTCGTTGCAGTATTTCGGTATGCATTGAATCGCTCCATCAATGGTTAATCTTCAGACAATGACAGGGTCATACCTAGTTGCGAGGCGACTCAAGCCTGAGAAGCACGGGACCCATGCTCGAGTCACAGGCGAAATCCAGGTTACGAAGTCGCCCGAAGATATCGTGCCCGTACACCGACTCATGAATGTCGGTGTCTCTTCTTGTTCTGTGTCTTTTTGGAGCCGACCGTCTTTCGACTGGATGCGTCGGCTCTTACGGATGGTTTCCGTCGTTTGGCGAGGGGACGTTTCGGGTTGCCGATCTCAGGAGATGCGAGTTCCAGCAATCGTTCCTGATATCCCTCGGACGAGGCGGGATTCAGTTCCCATCGCTGCGCATCACGATCGGCCACTTTATCGTCGAGCCGCAAAGGCTCAGCGTCATCGTATGTGATGCCTACCGCCTCCCCTAATTCGTCGACCACATCCTGATCCGGGGTAGGAGTCGAGCCACCTACTGCCTCTTCACCGCCGTCCGTCCCGCTCCAGGTCGCATCGACATCGCCGCCGGACAGCGTTGTGTCGGGCTTCATCTCATCGGAAGACTGGGAATCGACATGCGGAACAGACGCCAGAGTATCTTCCGGGAAAACCCCTTGCTGCCCGGTCTCCTCTCCTTCATAGTATCGCCGGATGAGACGATCGCCATCTACTTGTTGCTTCGGTTTTGACATGGGCTCTGTCACCCCTCTCTAATGGGCGGCCGGCTCAGAAGATTGTGCGAGCAGCTACCGGGTTGATCTTTCATTCCGAGTTGTTTTCTGGGAAACATTTGTTTGGGGTGATGTCATGCCTGCCTCCTTTGTGCTGGACGATGTCACGTATACCTCGGATCCTACGGCTACTGTACTCGGTTGCTCCCTAGATGTTCTGCGGCCCGACGATCATTGTCGGCGTGGGCCGGATCCAAAGATTGTTCAGCGCCAAGTCGCTAGGCCTCATGTATCCATCGAAGCCATCGCGGCCTGACAAATTCCTCGATCAGAATTGTGAAACGGGCGGCGACGGGAACCACAAAAGAGGGTCGTGAGTCATTGTTTGAGAAAGTCACCTTCCCAGTCTTGCTGATTCAGACACAGCGGCTTTTGGAGCACTCGCGGGCTTCGGTTGTTTGCTCGGCCCATTGGCGAAGAAGTTGTTGCGAGTGGCCCAAGTGGCAGGTAGCCGGTTCGCGCGAGAGCGTCAAGAGTAATATGAGAGTGAATCCATCCTGCCTATCGATTGACGTCAATATGATCGTCCCGTATGATTTGATGTATGCGAACGACGATCAATTTGCCCGATGACCTGCTGATCCAGCTCAAGAAACTTGCGACGGAGACCCACTCGACGGTGACCGCTTTGATCGAGGAAACATTACGCGAGGGACTAACAAGGCGACGCCACCGCCGCCGCGCATCGCGTTCGACACTGCCTACGTATGGAAAGCAAGGACCGCTTCCCGGAGTGGATCTCGACGATACCGCCTCTCTGCTTGATGTGATGGAATCAAGCCGTTGATCCTGCCCGATGTCAATGTGCTGGCCTATGCGCACCGGCAAGACTCAACCCGCCACTCGGAGTACCGCGATTGGCTGAACCAGATTCTCAGATCGGATGCGGCTTTCGGAATTTCCGATCTGGTGCTGAGCGGGTTTCTGCGAGTTGTGACCCATCCGCGAATCTTCGGCGATCCGACTCCGCTTGCCATTGCGATGGAGTTTGTCGCGTCAGTACGTGGCCATCCCAACGCGGTCACCTTGGCGCCAGGCGAACGGCATTGGGACATCTTCCAACGCTTATGTCGCGAGGTGAACGCGAAGGGCAACCTCGTCGCCGATGCCTACTTGGCCGCTCTCGCCATTGAGACCGGTGCGGAGTGGATTACGACAGACCGCGACTACGCAGGGTTTTCAAGCCTTCGATGGAGACATCCGCTCAACTAATCCGCCGCAGTGCCCCCCTGTATCGATGTGAGCCCGCACGGTCCACCTTGATCAGACAGTTCGGCTAGAGGCTTCTCCGAAAACCGTTGTTCAGACCCTACTGGTTTAGGCACAACGCCTGCTCGGAGGGCGCACCGGCTTCATTTGTTTACTCCAGCCCCCGGCAGTGATCCGTTCGCGCGAAATGGATCGAATGATACTCGGCTCACCCGTCTACGTAGGGAGCCACGGGTGCCTGTCTCTCCGCAGTAGTCTCTTGCGGAGGGTGAAGCCGTGAAGGAATGCGCAGCACACTTCAGCGAGGTGTCGCCGAAGAATCAACAGGGACCACAGTTGCCTGTCTCTCTGCAGTAGTCTGCTATGGAGGATGGATCAAGCCGTGGGGCTCTCCGCATTGTGCGGAGGCGCTCGGTGGAGGGGAGTGTCCAGGTGCCTTGACCCGTTGACATTGGTTGAGAGACGCAGGTACGGTCTGTGGCACTAGGCACCACATGGGGCGTAACAAGAAGCTGCGAATCCGCCTGAATAGTTTGAGGCAGCGGATTACGGATCATCAAATCAAAATTGCGCTCGAACGCCAGCGCACAACTCCCAATGTGAGCCTCATCCGACATTGGGTGGTCGAGATCAAAGCTTGGGAAGATACCGTCGAGCACTTGGAATGGCGGCTGAAGAAAGGGAAGCGCCATGATTAAGAAACGAGGGCGATCCGCGGTGACTGAGAAGGGAGCTTTCGTCTCACCGTCGAGTGCGTTGCTTGACAATCACTTTGATGAACTGCTTGAAACCATCGAGGAAATCCGAGGACTGACCGCCATCTTGAAATCTCTTCCGCCTGCGAATGAGAAGCGGGAGGAATATGAGGGACGACTGTACGCAGCCCTAACCCATCTCGACCACCATGTCAAACCAGCGATCAAGGAGTGGGACCGTGTGGTGGATCGGATGCCCAATGATTGATCTCTGTACGCCTGGATGAACCGCTGCTATTCTCCACGCATCACCATAGCGACCGCAGGGTTGACCTTGCCGGCTGGCGACGCCCCGGTTCGGAGGAACATGGGCCACGCTCATTCCCACAAATCCACATTGCATACCTAAGCAAGGTGTGCCAGACTCGTTCCCGTCTGGATGGTCGCCTATCAGTCTCCTTCGGTAGAGGCGATTGTGAAGCCGAGCAGCATCCGGGCGATGTGAGCTGTGTGCACAGATGTCCACCCTTTAATACTACGAACTGTTGAGGTGACCCATGAATTCAAAGACAGCGGCGGAGCTGAAGAGTTTCCTCGAGATTCCGTACGAAGAGCTCGAAGACATGAATCTCAAGGCGGCGGAGCGCGCCGACAAGGCTAGCGCAAAAGATCTCGAACAGGAATATACGGCTTGGCTAGCAAAGGAAAAGCACATCAAAGCCGTCACCTTGTGTTTCTCAGATATCGAGGGACGTCTCCATATGCTCGATTACGATAAGAAGTTTCTGTTGGACTCGTTGGCGAATCTGACGTTCGATGGGTCGTCGATCAGGGGATTCACGCCGCAACATGAGTCTGACCTGCGCCTTGCCGTCGACTGGTCGTCCATCCGCTATTTTCCGGCCGATGTGATCGGAGCAGGGAAGGTGATTTTCTTTGCATCTGTCTTGAACAGCGATCGGACGCCGTATCACAGCGACTTCCGAGGTATGTTGAAATCATTCACGGAGAACCTCAAGAAAAAGGAAGGCATGACGGCCTATGCCGCCTGTGAAATCGAAGGCTTTCTGGTGGAAGGGCCGAACGCCGAGCAACGGTACCGCGAACAGGGGCTGAAGCTCATCTCAGCCGGCGGGTACTACCACTCACTCCCGATGGATCCCCTTCGTCAGTTTATCGACAAGTCGGCGGAAGCTCAACGGGCGTTGGGCTTCAAGAACGAAAAAGACCATCCGGAGGTCGCGCCCTCGCAGTTCGAAATGAACTTTTCCTATGCCGATGCGGTGCGCGCGGCCGATCAGGTGCAACTGTATAAGCTGATCTGCCGCCAAGTGGCCCGCTCCATGGGACACACCGCCACGTTCCTTCCGAAGCCGTTTGTCGGGATCAACGGCTCCGGCATGCACACCAACTTCTCCTTGAGCAAGAACGGCAAGAATGTGTTCTACGATGCGAAGGGGAAAGACGGCCTCTCCGATCTAGCGTGGGACTTCATCCTCAAGCTTCTGAATCATGCACCGGAGATCTGTCTTGTGTTCAATCCCTCGGTGAATGCCTATCGCCGTCTCGATCCGCACTTTGAAGCGCCGAATCAGATCAAGGTCTCGGCGATCGATCGCGGCTCCATGATCCGCATCCCGATGGCCAACGAAAAAACGGCGCGCATCGAATTGCGCTCGGTCGCTCCCGATGCGAACCCCTACCTCGTGCTATACACGATGCTCAAGACCGGTTTGGAAGGGGAGCGCTTGGAACAAGAACGGACAACCGGCGTGCGCGGTGGATTCCTTCCGGGCAACATCAATGATGCGATTGCGCTGTTTAACGGGTCGAAATTTGTCGCCGAAATCCTCGGCGACGATAGTAAGAAGAAGTATGCGAGCTTCAAACAATTGGTAGCGGATCGAACTTCTAAAGAGCTCGGGACGATCGTCAAGGCTTCGGAAGTCCTCTTCCATCACGAAGTCACAAATCAGATGCTGTGGAATCAGTTCTAGTTGACGTTCAAATCTATGTAACTGTCAACTTGTTATTCTTCACGCCGCCAGACCGATTTGATCGCTTAGTGGAAGAGCGAGAGTAACTTCCTGCAGTTGTTGTGAAAGCTCTCTCTAGCAGGCTGCACACAGGCCAGAACAAGCGGGGGCGACGCCCTTGGGTGGACGTCGCCCCCGCTGAGCCTTGGGCCTGAGGTCGAGCTACAGCCAGGTCACCCGTTCGGCCGGCCGGATATAGATGGGCTCTTCGACTTGAATGCGGGCCACTTCCTTCCCCGACTTATTGAAG
>JARFXQ010000018.1 GCA_029194725.1 Nitrospira sp.
CTTCAATAAGTCGGGGAAGGAAGTGGCCCGCATTCAAGTCGAAGAGCCCATCTATATCCGGCCGGCCGAACGGGTGACCTGGCTGTAGCTCGACCTCAGGCCCAAGGCTCAGCGGGGGCGACGTCCATCCAAGGGCGTCGCCCCCGCTTGTTCCAGGATCGCAAGCCTTCGTCTTGTTTAGGAAGTGGCCACTCTCCGAATGGGCTCTTCACAAAAACCATACAGCGTTATTCCACTGGGTATATTCTCTCAAGCCAAGTCCCTCCATTTGAGCGCCCACGCCCTCGGTGCGTAGGGCAGAAGGAGTCAGAGTCGTTCTAGCCGGAAACATCGATCTTTTGGCTCACCACCACTGAATCTTCTGCGCACTTGACGAGATGCCTAGCGTCCAGTACAGTTTTTACTTATGGCGTCCTTGTTATTCAATTGGGGAGCATTCCCGGCGTGACATCACATCAGCAGCAATCACTGCCCTTTGCTGCCCAAGCCATCCCATTTGATGAGTTTCTCGCTTCCGGTAAACTCCCAGATGGCTATCTGCATAGTGATTATGTCGCTCAGCAATTCGTCGAGCGTCTTGTTCACTATATCCTCAGCGTGCCAGCCGGCAGTTATTCCATGGCTCAGCTGAGCCAACTCTTGGAGCAACTCGATCCACGCTCGCAGGTCTTCTTCTTCAAGCGCTTGAAAGAAACCAGCCCTGATTGTTTGAAAGATTTTGCACCCCTCTACTACGGGTTCATGAACGAGTTCCATTCCCTCCTGTTCACATAAGACTGACCGCTAAAAATATCCGCTAAAAATATCCCTTGTCCGCACTCGAATCTGATGTATAATTGCGGCTCATCTAAACGTGAAGGAGTATTATGAATCCATCGTTACAAAGAGGTGTCACCAGTTTCTACAATTTGATTTATGAAGCACAGACTTTCGCTACCGCCATGGCAAGGATCGACACCGCTGAGCAGGAGCATTATGCCGGACGTATTGAAGGCCTCAACTGGGTTCTCGATCGCTGTCAGGAGCTGGAGGAGATGGATACCAACCTTACGCCATCGTCCCTCCAGCGAATCCTAGGTGAAGTCAAATCAGATTTGGATCATGAACTATCTGTACAGCGAAGAGAGAAAGGACGCCGCGCCGACGGACGAGAGGAAGCCCTTAATTTCGTTGCCGATTACCTCTCCAGTCTCATAACAGCAACTGAGATTGAGTCCGCCAAGGCCCCCGTCTAGCCCGGTCTTTTATCACAGCGAGATACGTGTCCGTCATCTCGTCACACCAGCCATGTCTTCTCCAGTCAACCCTGGAGCGACGTGCATCGGCTGCGTAACGCCGATGGATTGGCTGTCGAGGGGTGAGCTTTGTTCTACTAGCTCACCCTTCTCATCTGGGCCGAGCGATCCTCTCACTTGCCCCGATTCTCGGTCGGCTCACAGCCCTCAAAGCGACGTCTGAACCACCGATTCTTGTGGCAAACGTTGATCGACAGGCCGACCGTCAGTGTCCCAATCCGTTGAAATTGATTTACCCTTGACCTGAACTTACAATTATCAATAATATAAAACCATGCGTCCACGGAGATCAGGACCTCCATGGCTCTCCTCGACTGACCGGGCACCCGGTGGACAACCGCGCTCTTCGCCAGAAACCTCACAAGCTCAATTCAGCTCTCTCAACGCTTCCCTCCTGTTCTGTCCACGCTGTCGCATGGCCACCCCGACGAGAGAGCGACTACTGCTCGTTCTACCCGTCGGAAATCTTTATGAGTATCTTTGCGTCCATTGTGGAACCTCGACGGGCTCAAAGACTGACAATCGCGACAAGACTGTTCAAATTGTCTCTCCTTAGCCTCATCGAGCATCGATCTACCAGCGGTCGGAGCATCCGACCGGGTGCATACTTAACCGCCTGTGCTTATCCACTGATCACACATCGACGCTAAAAGAGTTGTCCGTATCAGGACTGACAGCATCTGTCCCGCATCGCACGAGACGGTGGGGACTGGAGACCGACATGACAAGACAGTATGGGGGGGATGGAGCGTCGCTCTAGGAGCGCTGTCACGTACCAGTTGCCCCAATATTGCCACTGCAGAGAAGTACGAGGAAGGTCGCTGGCTTGGTCAACGAATTTGTTCGAGCGGAATCCCTTCTTCGATCAGCATCACTGGAATGTTATCACGGATGGGGTAGAGGATCTTCTGGTCGGCGCGAATCAGACCGCCATCAAGCTCTTCTGACACGGGACGCTTCCCCAAATTCGTCACTCCGCCTCGTGCTACAGCGGCATTGAGCTTCTGTAGGAGGGACTCCTCCGCCAGACTTACCGCCTGTTTGGTATCAGGGCAACAGAGGATTGCCAAAAGCTCTTTATCAATGCTCACGGTCATCGCCCTCCCCTGTGTGACGTCGGTAGAATAATCGAAAGACATTTCTAGAGCAAGCTCTCTCATAAGGAACTCCTCATGCTCCGACATTTCTGATACACTCGGCATGCTTTCTACAAGGATCTCTCATCATGATCAAATCCTTTTGGAAGACGTGCATGGCAGGTCTCATCGTTTTGCTCCCGGCCTGGGTCACATTCTTGATTCTCTCGACTCTGTTCACTACCCTTGATGGGGTAGTCGGTCGATACATGTCGGACCCAGCTCCTGGCCTGGGCCTACTGCTATTGGCCACGCTTCTCGTTGCTGTCGGCCTCGTCGGCGACCATGTGATCGGGCAAGGCTTGTTAGTGAGGCTTGAACAACGTATTGAACAGATCCCACTCGTGCAGAGCATCTATCTCACATTGAAAGGCATGACCGATGTTTTAAATTTCCGGTCTCGCTTTGGTCGCAGTAAAGTGGTGGCCTTTCCATTCCCTCGTGATGGATGTTGGGCCTTGGGTTTCGTGATGGGGATAGCGCCCCCATACCTTCAGGTCGAACCTTCCCGCACCCTCTTTATGGTCTTCGTTCCCACCGCCATTCACCCGCTGACAGGATTTCTGGCTTTTATCCCTGAGCAAGTGCTCCGCCCAATCAATCTTCCTGTTGAAGATGCGATGAAAATGGAGTTTTCAGCCGGATTCTATAGACCCCAGCGCGGATGGCTTGACCCATCCCAATCGCTCCAGCCGTGATCCAGCATGATCGAGCGCATCCATATCAGACCGGCATCTCAGGACGATCTGGATACCATCGTCATGTTCAATGCCGCCATGGCACTCGAAACAGAGCATCGTCAGCTCGATCTTGCAACATTGCGTCAAGGGGCGCTTGCACTCTTACAAAGCCCAGGATATGGATTTTACATCGTTGCCGCACTTCCAGGCGACAAAGGCTACAAGCCGGTCGGCCAACTCATGATCACCTACGAATGGAGCGACTGGCGGAACGGGGCCTTTTGGTGGATCCAAAGCGTCTATGTCGAGCCGCCTCAACGTGGTCTGGGGGTCTTTCGAGCCATGCATGACCATATCCTCGTCAGAGCTAGAGCGGATCCACGAGTTTGCGGGATCAGATTGTACGTGGAACGGGAGAATCGCAGGGCTCAAACTGTGTACCAGCGTGTGGGCCTCGCCCCGTCAGTTTATACAGTATTTGAGCAAGACTTCGTCCTGGGGCATGAGATCATTCAAGAATAGGCAAGGAGTTGCAATGAAACTCCGTCATTCTTTGGTGGACCTTCTAGTGATCGCCTGCTTGCTACAAGCCTGCGCCTTCAGCCGAGGAACGCTAGGCGACGAAATCCAGTCTGACGTGACCACGACCATTCAAAAAGGCACTACAACAAAGGAAGAGGTACTTCATCTCCTAGGAGCACCGGATCGGCTACTAGCCCTCAACGGCCGAGACGTCTTTCAGTACTATCGCTACGATGCAAAGGCAGGCAGTCTTTTGCTGATCGCCCTCAATTTCACGCGCCTCTCAATCAAGAGCGACGATTTATTCATCATCCTCGACCGGGATGGGATTGTCGAAGATGTAATTTCATCGAACCGGACGAAGGACCTAAAGTTCCGATTCTGGCCGTTTGGGGATTGATGTGACCAACGACTGGAAAGCCGTCTGCGTCTTTTTCCTGGCAGCGATGCTTGGCTTATCCACACCCGGCTGTAATGTTGTCAGAATCACCCTCAACACGCCCATTACTCCAGCGGATATCGCCTTCATTATTCCGGGACGCACGACCCTAGCTGAGGTTGTGGCCAAGCTGGGAGCGCCCGACTCGATCACCGATTCCGATACGGGACTTGTGGCTACCTATCGGTTCCTTGACCTGAAATACTCACGGGTCAATTTGGGCTGGCTCGCGAAACCCTGGACACCAGTCGATCCAGATTTGATTTTTTCCCGCACGGGCCTCGGTGTGGATGCCTTTGAAGTGTTGTGTGATGCGAAGTGGGTCGTGTTACACCAGGGATTCCAACGTCATCTATTCAGGCCTCCCTTTCATCCCTATCCCTTCCAACCATTGCGGCTGTCCTCTCCCAACAAATTGCGACCATTCAGTGGCCTCGTTATAATGGCCAGCCATGGGTGAGGAAGCATCCGGCCATTCTCCACGCCTCTATGGTAGCGACCGTTCCTCTTCCTATATCCCGGCCGATAAGGACACCGAGTTTCTTCAACGAGATGAACTTCGGTCCGTCCGGATCGGACTTGAGCTGCTGAAGCCAGAACTGATCCAAAAAGAAGAACATATCAAATCCACCATCGTTGTATTTGGGAGCGCCAGACTGCACGAACCGGCTGTCGCGAAACAGGCGCTCCTCATGGCAGAAGAAGAAGCAGCTCAAGCTCCGAACGATCGCTTTCGCCAACAACAAGTCGGTATCGCCAAACGGCGGCTCGAGCTGGCGAAGTATTATGATGTCGCCAGAGAATTCGGGCGGCTGGTGTCGTCGATCTGTCAGATCGGCGGTCATTGTCACTATGTCATCGTGACAGGTGGCGGCCCCGGCATTATGGAGGCGGCCAACCGTGGGGCGCATGACGTGAATGCCAAATCGATCGGGCTCAACATTGAGTTGCCGCACGAACAGCAACCAAACCCCTACATCACGCCGAGACTCAGTTTTCAGTTTCATTATTTCGCCATTAGAAAAATGCATTTCCTCATCCGAGCCAAGGCTCTGGTGGCATTTCCGGGAGGGTTCGGCACGCTCGATGAATTGTTTGAAACGCTGACTCTGCTCCAGACCGGTAAAACTAAAAGCCTGATCGTTGTCCTGATAGGACGGGACTTTTGGGAGCGCGTGATCAACTGGCAACTGTTCGTTGAGTATGGTCTCATCACGCAGACCGACCTCAACCTATTTCACTACGCCGACACAGCCCAGGAGGCTTGGGACCTGATCGCACGCCACAATGGAGTGCCCAGGACATGAAACTCTCATTCTATGGTGCCGCTCGATCGGTCACAGGGAGTCGGCATATGTTGGAGGTGCCGGGCTTCCGGCTGCTATTGGATTGTGGAATGTTTCAGGGGCGGCGAGAAGAAGCGATCCGGAGAAACCGCGACCTAGGGTTTGAGCCAAAATCTCTTGGTGCGGTTTTGCTCTCGCACGCCCATATCGACCATTCGGGTACCCTCCCGGTTCTGCCGCGGCAGGGCTATTCTGGGAAAGTCTACCTCACAAGAGCATCGGCCGATCTCACGGGCATCATGCTCGAGGATTCAGCTCGTGTGCAAGCAAACGACTGCCGGTATGTCAACAAGCAGGAGCGCAGGCGTGGGAAAACCTGCATTCGGCCATTTTACGACGGAGATGACGTGCGGAGGATCGTTAAGAGATTCGAGGGAGAACGGTACGGCGATCAGCTTAAGATCGCGCCTCGGATCACCGCATCGTTTCACGACGCCGGCCATATCTTGGGGTCGGCTGCCGTCAGAGTGAAATATACGGCGCGCGGCAATACCACCACGGTCTTGTTCAGCGGAGATCTGGGTCGATCTCAGATGCCTATCTTGCGCGATCCTGAACCTCCACCTCACTGCGACGTTTTGATTCTCGAGTCTACGTATGGCGACCGAATGCATGAACAGGTCGGCGAGGAGATGAAGAAAAAAGCGCAGGAGCTGCTCGACCATGCTCGGGCGCACAAGAGCAAGATCATCGTGCCCGCCTTTGCCGTGGGCCGGACACAGGAATTGGTCATGCGGATCAAGGATCTGGTCCGTGAAGGCCGCGTGGACCCGGTCCCGATCTACATCGACTCACCCCTGGCTGGCAAGGCCACGGAGGTGTTCAAGCGACACCCTGAATGTTATGACGACGAAACCATCAAGACCTTCTCGTCCGGTGAAGATGTCTTCTCCTCCCGCTACATCCATTTTGTCTCCTCTTCTGAGGACAGCAAGAAGCTTAACGCCATGCGCGGCCCCTGTGTCATCATCTCCTCCTCGGGCATGTGCGAGGGCGGGCGTGTCATTCATCATCTCAAACATGCAATCCAAGATGAGGCGAATATCATCGTGTTTGTCGGGTTTCAAGCGGAGCATACGCTCGGTCGCAAGCTCGTCGAAGGCTGGGACGTCGTCCCGATCTTCGGCGTGCCGACGCCCAGAAGGGCTCAGATTGTGAAATTCAACGGCCTGTCGGCCCATGCAGACCGGAATGATCTCCTGGGATATGTGCGAGCTATTCACCCAAGGCCCAGCACCATTTTCATCGTCCATGGTGAAGAGAAACAGGCTCTCTCCCTTGGCTCAGCGATCCAAACGGAACATCCGACCATCGATGTACGGATTCCCCATCAGGGTACTACGCATGACATCTAGGTCTCTACATTTCGCAGGAGTGGGTGGCCGACAGGCGGCGAGGCTGCTGGTACTGTCCTGCGCGGCTGCGCTGCTTGCTGGTTGGCTCTCCAATGCCGCAGCAGAACCGAAACAAGAGCGCCACCGTCTGCGCGACCTGGGAATTGCCGTGGGACAGTATCCGCCTGGCCCCCTCAACGCGATCACCGACATTGCAGGCGTAAAGGTCGGCCACACCACGCTGATTTCCGGTGAAGGGTCATTAAAGCCTGGGCAAGGGCCTATTCGCACGGGCGTGACGGTCGTTATTCCGCGCGACGACGTCTGGCATAAGAAGGTTCCGGCAGGCACCTTCGTCCTCAACGGCACTGGCGAAATGACCGGTCTCGCCTGGGTGGTCGAGTCCGGATTTCTTGAATATCCCATCGCCCTCACGAATACGCTCAACGTTCCACGCGTGGCCAACGGGGTGATGAGTTGGATGATCAAGCAATATCCGGCGATCGGGATCGAAGACGATACGCTCACGCCGGTTGTCGCTGAATGTGACGATGGAAGGTTGAACGATATCCAGGGGCGCCACGTGTCCGAGCAAGATGTCATGACTGCGCTCGACGGCGCGACCAGCGGGCCGGTGGCGGAGGGCACGGTCGGCGCCGGTACGGGAATGGTGGCTTATGGCTTCAAGGGTGGAATCGGCACGTCATCGAGAACATTGCCCGAGAAGGAAGGTGGCTATACGGTGGGAGTGCTGGTCAACGCAAACCACGGGCGAAGACAAGAACTGGTGGTCACCGGGGTCCCAGTGGGAAAACTCTATGATCCACCGCAACAGCTCTCCGAAGCGGTCGTACCAGGTCAGGGCGAGGGCTCCATCATCATCCTGATCGCCAGCGATGCACCGCTTGATGGGCGTCAGCTCACCAGGCTGGCCAAACATGCGGCGCTCGGTCTCGCCCGCACAGGCTCGACTGTGCGCCATGGAAGCGGGGATTTCATACTGGCGTTCTCCACCGCCAACGTGATTCCACACTATCCGAAAACTCCCACGTACAATTTGACACATCTCGCCGACACCCATCTGAATCCGCTCTTTGCAGCGACAGTCGAGGCCACCGAAGAGGCCATTCTCAATGCTCTCACCATGGCCACCACGGTTACCGGCCGCGACAATCACCGCATTGAAGCCATCGACCTCGCCCGTCTCACAACCATGCTCGCCGGTTCACGGTGAAACCGATCACCTGAATTTTGAGCGCCCTCTGTTAAAGTGAGCCAAGCTTGCAAATGTGGCGATTCCCTCGCTATCCTTCTGAACGTTAACCAGGAGGGCGGCATGAGTGAGTACCAGATCGGGGGCGGGTTGCAACTGCTGACGGCGGTACAGAAGACCGAGGCCTTCGGTGAGTTCCTAAGAACCAGGATGATCCACGCTCTGGAAACCGAGGATCCGACAGAACTACACTACCTTCTTGCCCAGGTAGACGACTACCATTCTTACCTGTGGCGATACTATAAGAAATTGGCGCAGACCAGAGCTCAGCGGATGGATCCAGGAGTCTGACTCGATCGCGTTGTGAGCCCGCGCGCCCACCACTCATGCCTGGCTTATCTACCACCCTTCCGCGTCACGAGGCGAAACCGTGCAATTTGCCGTGGCCCTCTCAAGAACAGTAGAGACGGAATCTGCGGCTCGGGCCGTGGCCGAAGACATTCGGGAGCAGCTGAATGCCGCCCCGATTGACCTCGCTTGCGTCTTCTTTTCCGCTCATCACGTCGCTGAGGCTGATCTCTTGGCTCATGTGTTGACAGGGACCCTTCGTCCGAGCCTCCTGATCGGCTGCAGTGGAGAGGGCGTGATTGCCGGAGCAGAGGAATTGGAAACCGTTCCGGCGATCACCGTCTGGGCCGCCGTCCTTCCCGACGTTAACCTTCACTCGTTGCGATCATCGTTTTCACCGACGCAGGATCGATTTCACCTTTCGGGATGGCCTAAACCTGCGGTCGAAACAGCCTCGTTCCTCCTGCTCGCTGATCCATTCACCGCGCCGGTTCAGGATATCCTTGGGATCCTGGAAGATCGCTATCCTGGAGTGATGGCGGTCGGAGGATTGGCCGGAGGTGGGCAAGAGGACGGCATGAATCGATTGATCCTCAACGATCAAGTCTTCGATGGCGGGTTAGTGGGTGTCCGCCTCTCGGGGGCCGTGGCTGTTCGGCCGATCATCTCCCAAGGCTGTCGTCTGATCGGTGACCGGTTCGTCGTCACCAAGGCCGAACGCAATTTGATTCACGAACTTGGGGGTGTGCCGGCTTTGGAGCGCTTGCAGGCCCTCTTCGAATCGCTGACGGAGAAAGATCGACAGCGCGCGCATCGGGCGCTCCATCTCGGGATCGTGATCGATGAGCAGCGGAATCGGTTCGAGCGAGGAGACTTTCTCATTCGGAATCTCCTCGGAGCCGACCGTACCACGGGGGCCGTGGCGATCGGCGATGCGGTGCAGGAAGGCCAGACCGTGCAGTTCCATCTGCGCGATGCGGAATCAGCCACGGAAGATTTGAACCTTCTGTTGGCGACCGACCGAGTCCGCCATCGGCATCCTCCGCGCAGTGGCCTTCTGTTTAGTTGTTGCGGCCGTGGGCGAGGGCTTTTTGGGCGACCAGACCATGATGCGGCCACGACCGTGGAACGATTGGGGCCGATTCCTATCGCGGGGTTTTTTGCGCAAGGCGAGATAGGGCCCATTGGAAACCGCAATTTCTTGCACGGGTACACCGCTAGTCTGGCGCTCTTTGCCGAACGGGAGTCGTAGCCATTCCGTAGTTGACCCCGCCATCTTGCCCATGCCATAGAATGAAGAAAGGAGTGTGGCTATGAAACGTCTGAACATACCATTCGTCATCGTACTAGTGCTCTTCACATCGACACTGGGGGAGGGAAAGCTTATGGCGGCGAGCGAAGCTGGGTCGAACGCGCAGGAAGTCACCACATCGTCCGGGCTCAAATACGTGGATCAGGTAGTCGGCACCGGAGATGTGGCAGTCGCCGGAAAGACGGCGAACGTCCACTATACTGGTTGGCTGGAGAACGGTAAAAAGTTTGATAGCTCCGTCGATCGTGGACAACCCTTCTCGTTTCCCCTCGGCGCGGGGCGGGTTATTAAGGGCTGGGACGAAGGGGTGCAGGGGATGAAGGTGGGGGGCAAGCGAAAGCTCACCATCCCATCCGATTTGGGATACGGATCGCGTGGGGCAGGCGGCGTGATCCCACCGAACGCCACGCTGATTTTCGACGTCGAATTGCTCGGGGTGCGGTAACTTCACCGTGCAACACACCCCCCTCATCGCTCAACATCGCGCGGCCGGAGCGAAACTGGTCGACTTCGCGGGATGGGAAATGCCCATCCAGTACAGCGGCGTTGTGGATGAGTATCATGCCGTCCGCGCCAAGGCCGGTCTCTTTGATGTCAGCCATATGGGGCGGATCTCCGTCACCGGCTCCGGCGCGGAAGCCTTCCTTCAACGCATGACGACGAACGATCTCGCCACACTCCGGCCCATGCAGGCGCAGTACTCGATGGTCTGCAACGAGCAGGGCGGCATCAAGGATGATATCTTCGTCTATCGGTTGGCGAAAGCCGGAAAATTTCTTTTATGCGTCAACGCGTCCAATCGAGACAAGATCGTATCTTGGCTCACAGAGCACAGCCGAGGAGTTCCTGGCTGTCAGGTCTCCGACCGTTCGGCAGAGATCGCTCAGATTGCCTTGCAGGGCTCGGCTGCGCGAGCGATCGTCGCGGCGCTCGGATTATCACAGCTTGAACAGCTGAAGCTCAGAGAATCAACGATCGTACGAGTTGCGAATGTCGAATGCCTGGTGGCGCGAACGGGCTATACAGGAGAATTCGGTTACGAGTTCTATGTGTACGGACAAGTCTCGACCGTCTGGGACAAGCTGTTTCATACGGGCAAGTCGTTCGGTTTGAAACCGGCGGGACTCGGTGCAAGGGATCTCCTGCGTCTCGAGATGGGCTATCTGCTCTACGGCAACGATATTGCTGAACAAACGACCCCGATCGAGGCTGGAGCGGAATGGACCGTGCGTTTCGAGAAGGGGGAGTTTGTCGGAAGGCCTGCCTTGTTGATTCAAAAACAAGCGGGCCTGTCTCGCCGATTCGTCGGCTTTGAATTGTCGGAAAAAGGCGTGCCACGCCATGGCTTCAAGATTCTCTCTGCATCGTCACCCCAGTCTCCCATCGGAGAAGTCACCAGCGGCAATCTTTCCCCACTTCTCCAGAAAGGGATTGGCTTAGGGTATGTATCTCCCGAGTATGCCGACCTTGGGACAGATCTCTTGATAGACATTCGAGGAAAGGCGGTTCCGGCACAAGTCGTCAAGCCGCCGTTCTACAAGCGCGACTCCAAGTAGCCGAAGCGCAATCTCGCGTTCGCGGCCGGCCCAACGGTTGAACAGCATGAGCAAAATGGAACATCCAATGGTTCGCAACGTCTATTCAGGGAAGGTTATCACTCTCAACATCGACACCGTCCAGTTACCGAATGGGGTGACGGTTGACCTCGAAACAATCCGGCACCCGGGGGCGGCAGCGGTGGTGCCTGTCAAAGACGATGGCACCGTGGTCTTAATCAGGCAGTTCAGGCATGCAGCCGGTGGGTTCATTTACGAAATTCCAGCGGGGAAACTTGCTCCCGGGGAAGATCCGTTGGATTGTGCTGCGCGAGAGCTGGAAGAAGAAGTCGGCTATCGAGCGTCCTCGTTTGAGTTGCTCTCGAGTATCTTTACGGCTCCTGGCTTTGCGGATGAGGTGATTCATGTATACAAGGCCATCGGTCTCACGAAAGGGCGTCAGCACCTGGATCGAGATGAGGTGCTGGAGATCGTCGAAATGCCGCTGCATCAGGCGATTGCACGAATTCAAGACGGCACGATCCGAGATGGGAAAACGATTGTCGGGCTACAGGCGGTCTTTATACGAAATAGCGCTTGAGCGAGAATGAATCGTGTTACCTTTCATCCTTCAGCGGTTGGGCGAACTTGTTCCACCTGAAGGCACATCATGTAAAATGTCCGAGAGAAGGTTTTTGCAAAATCTGAACTCTCATCAACGCTTAGGTCGTTGAGCTTCAAGAAGGAGAATAGTGCTCATGTTGCTCAAGGGGAAAAAAGGACTCATCATCGGCGTGGCCAATAAGCATAGCATTGCCTGGGCCATCGCGGAATCGACGGCCGGTCAGGGAGCTCAACTCCTTTTCAATTATCAGAATGAACGACTCAAACAAAATGTGGAAGAGCTCGCCGCCAGCTTGCCGGGCGCCAAAGCCTTTCCCTGCGATGTGAGC
Organism: Nitrospira sp.; assembly: GCA_029194725.1. Taxonomy (GTDB): domain Bacteria; phylum Nitrospirota; class Nitrospiria; order Nitrospirales; family Nitrospiraceae; genus Nitrospira_D. The sequence continues at coordinate 12,114 of JARFXQ010000018.1, forward strand.
AACGATGGCGAGATCGCATCGCTCATGCAGCAAGTTCAGAAGGAAGCTGGACAAATCGACTTCCTTATTCACTCTCTGGCGTTCGCCCGCCGGGAAGAGCTGAGCGGACAATTCGTGAATACCACTCGACAAGGGTTTGCGACGGCCCTCGACATCAGTGCCTATTCTCTCGTGGCCGTCGCAAGGGCCGCCTTGCCGTTGATGGCAGCCGGAGGCTCCATCGTCACCCTCTCCTATCTTGGGAGCGAGCGCGTCGTACCCCATTACAATGTGATGGGGGTTGCGAAAGCTGCACTCGAGGCGGCCGTTCGTTACTTGGCTTACGATCTCGGCCCGCTCAACATTCGAGTGAATGCGATCTCCGCTGGGCCGATCAAGACCTTGGCTGCGCGCGGGGTTTCAGGCATCACCAAGATGGTTGACCTCCATAAGGAATTTGCGCCGCTCCGTCGCCCAACCGAGCAGGGTGAAGTCGGGGATACAGCGTTGTTCTTGGTAAGTCAGTTGGGGCGGGGTATCACCGGCGAAGTGATCTACGTGGATGGAGGATTCAATATCTTAGGCATGATGGTTTCCCGTGAACAGGGGATCGCATGATCTGTCGGCGATTGAGGACCACTGTTGAATCCAGCCGCTTTGATGAAAGGACATTGTACCTTTCAGTTCAGATGTTGGCCGTAGCTTGTCACTCGGTGTTCGCTGGATAAAGAGGTCGTGGAAAGTACGCGGTTTCCCGGTTGGCTGTGTGAATGATGCGGATGAACATTCTGATGCTAGTGACTCTTCTGGCGGGCGGACTGCCCTTCTTGGCGGCTCCATCCTCGGCACAGGTGTCAGGGGAGCGTCTTGCCAAACAGGCTCTCGAGGAATGTAATCGCGGGAGGTTGGCCGTGGATCGCGCGACGCGCCTGGCCCATTTCCAGCAGGGGCAGAGCTTGGGCGAGCGTGCGGTGGCGGCGGATGAGGGAAGCGCCGATGCCCACTTTGCGCTGTTTTGCAATTTGGGGGAGCTGCTCCGCATCGACGGAGAATCCCTCACCTCCCTCTTCGGGCTTCGACGCATGATGAAGGAAATCAACCGGACCCTCGAAATTGATCCAACTCACATCGGTGCGCGCTCGGCAAAGGGAACTCTGCTGGTGAGGCTTCCCAGCGTCCTTGGAGGTGACTCAGAACAAGGTGAACAGCTTTTGCGACAGGTCATCAAGCAGGCACCCGAAGCAGTCAATGCCCGGTTGGCACTCGCCAAGGTTCGGTGTAAGCAGGGTCACCACCAGGATGCCGTGACGTTGGCGGCCGATGCATTGGCTATCGCTAAAGAATACAAGCAGATTGAGTTCGTACCGGAGGCAGAAGCAGTACTGCAGCAGGCACGAGCCAACGGACGGTAAGAACCGACCAACACCCTTCCTCGTCCATCTCGATGTAGATGAAGGCAGTCAACCTACTCACTCGACCGTTCGCCTGAGCGCCTTCAACCGCCCCTGTCGCTTCTTGCCCTCAATCCGTCGTTCCTGAGAACTCCTGGTCGGTGCGGTGGCTTTCCGCCTCTTGCGAGGAATTCCCGCACGTTGTATGAGCGTCCGTAAGCGATCCAGCGCGTCCTCACGGTTGCGCTCCTGCGTGCGGTATTGCTGGGCCTTGATCGTGATTACCCCGTTGCTTGAGATGCGCCGATCAGGCAGTTTCACCAAGGCATCTTTGTAAAACTTCGGTAGCGATGACCTATGGATGTCAAATCGCAGATGGACAGCGGTCGACACCTTGTTGACGTTCTGACCTCCTGCTCCTTGCGACCGTATGGCCTGTATCTCGATCTCGTGATCCGGGATGGCAACCGAGGATGATATGACCAGCATGTCGAATAGCTAGCACAGTCCATATGCAGGTGCAATGAATGGCATTACAACGGATTTTTTAAAAAGAGAGCGTATTCGCACCACATGATCACGGTCAATACGCTCATATAAATACTAAAACGATGGCAATGGGCTAGGAACTTCTACCCGCGACATGTCACAACTAGTTGTAATTATTATGCACATTTGTACTGTGCGTCAATCCAGAATGAACCAAGCCGGTTCATAACGTAGGCACCGGATGTGCTTTGTGAATTAGCGAGGGTCATGCTGCCGTATCGGCAATCGGCTAGCACATTCGATTCAGTGAGATGGTTGATGCCGTTGTGCCAGAACAGATTAGGAGTGCGATGTCGCCTTTTGGACACCTGGCTGAGCCTCAGGCCGAAACACCACAAAACGGGATACCTGGCTTAAGACATTGGCGCTATGACCTAGTAGCAGGGCTGCAGGTTGCGCTGGTGGCACTTCCACTTTGCCTGGGGATTGCGCTCGCATCAGGGGCGCCGCCGATTACAGGAGTGATCTCAGGCATCATTGCAGGACTCGTCTTCCCTCTTCTCGGCGGATCCTATATCACCATCAGTGGACCAGCGGCAGGCCTCGCACCAGCCTTACTGGCTGGGATGCTGACCCTCGGTCAAGGAGATCTCGAGGCAGGGTACCCTCTGGTGCTCGTGGCCATTTGCTTTACAGGAGCAGTACAGATACTGCTCAGCATCTATAAGGTCGGTCGTTTCGTCATGTACTTTCCGATGTCGGTACTCCACGGCATGTTGGCCGCCATCGGAGTGCTGATTATCATCAAGCAGATTCCCTCACTCCTCGGCCATCTGACGCCGGCAACGAAATCAATTCCCGAAGCCATCAGCCTCATTCCCGCACAGATCATGGGAATGAACTTTGAGATCGTCGCCGTCGGAGGCATCACCTTGGCCCTCCTTTTCGCGCTCGACAGCAATATGGTCAAGAACCAAAGCTGGGCGAGGAATCTTCCTGCGCCACTCTTGGCCGTTGCCTTGGGCGGGATGGTCGGATGGATGCTGCACCTTCCCGAGGCCTATTTGATTCATGTCCCTACAGATGCTCTCACGCAAGGCTTCCATTTCCCCAATTTCTCGGAGATAGGACAGCGGCCGGAACTATGGTTTGCGTTACTGACCACGATTGTCACTCTGACGTTGATCGATGGAATGGAGACCTTGGCCACCATTGCCGCCATCGACAAAATCGATCCATTCAGCAGGAAGTCGGACCCGAATGTCACGCTTCGAGCCATGGGTATCTCCAACATTCTCTCCGGGTTAGTCGGCGGATTGACGATTATTCCAGGGGGAATCAAGAGTACGGCAAACGTCATCGCGGGAGGGCGTACTCTATGGGCGAATTTCTACCACGCCCTCTTTCTGGCGCTCTTTGTATGGGTCGGCACCGACCTGATCAATAGAATCCCACTCACCGTCCTGGCCGCGTTGCTCATCTTCATCGGATGCAAACTGTGTGCGCCGAGAATCTTTTTAAAGGTTTTTTCGATCGGGGCCGAGCAACTCCTGGTCGCGACCGTCTGTGTCGCGGTCACACTCTCCACATCAGATATCTTGTCGGGAGTAATCGCAGGAACCGTGGCGAAGATGCTCGTGCTTTGCTTTGATGTGGTAAAGGCGCTGACGATCGAACAGGAATCCCATGCCGGTCACACGACATCTTTCTCCACCCGCCTCTGGGCCGCATTTGGAGAGTTGTTCCGAGATCCCGTCATCCGAATTGGAGATGGCCGCACCAGTAGAAAAGGATCTTTCCCCGTCATGAGTGTCGCGGCCAAAAATATGAAGCACCCCTACAAGATCTATCTCTCATCGCTCAGCTGCATGAATCTGTTGAAACTCGACGAGAAACTCAAGACCCTCCCTGCTCACAGAGACAATTTCATGATCATCTTGGCTGGACATGTGGTGGACCACACTGCAATGGAATATTTGCACCAGTATCGAGATCAACATCTGAAGCAGGGCCATAACTGCGTGATCCTTGGAACTCAGCATTTCCTTTCTCATTCAGACCACCGTTTGGCCTATCGAGTGAGTCAATCTGATAATGCTCTGGCCTATGGGTGAAGGGTCGCAACTGAGGCAGTGAGTCCTCTATAAGCGCTCAATCGATGTCCTAGGATCCTAAGCTCTCAGCCTGGTCAAAGCATGCCTGTCCGTCCGGATGTAATCGATTGCTATCCCACAGCAGTGGTCGTCAGCAAACATCTTGCGACGTACCCTCGCATACAGTAGCATGCCATGGGGGGATCTCCCATGATGCAAGCGAGCATTTTCGTCGTCGACGACCAAGCTGCATTTCGTAACGCCCTCGAAAAACTGCTTTCTCGTATGCAGCACCGGATTCGGTCGTTTCAATCCGGCGAAGAACTACTCGCCGCGATAGAAGAGGATGTGCCGGACTTGATATTGCTTGACCTGAAGATGCCCGGCATGACCGGGATAGAGGTTCTGCAAGCGCTTCGTCCCAAAGGCTGCGATGCGCTCGTCGTCCTCCTGACCGCATACGGAACTGTCGAGGACGCGGTTGAGGCCATGAAGCTCGGTGCTTTTGATTTCCTCATTAAGACGGTCGATCTTGAAACGTTGGAGCCGGTCGTCAATCGGGCGCTCGAACATATTCTGCTGAAGCGGCGCGTGTCCTACAACATCGAACACGAAGCCAATCAATATCAATTGACCAATCTGATCGCACAGAGCCTGACGATGAGAGCCTTGCTGGTTCAGGTTCGGGAAGTGGCTCAGAACCCGAATGTGCCCATACTTGTGATGGGAGAAACGGGAACCGGGAAGGAATTCTTGGCCCGTGTCATTCACCATAATAGCGCCCGCGCGAAGGGGCCCTTCGTGAAGATCAGTTGCACCTCTCTTTCGTCCATGCGGTTCGAGCGCGACCTTTTTGGCTATGAGCGAGGCGCCTTCGCCGGGGCGGAACGGAGGAAACTCGGTCTGTTGGATCAAGCGGAAACCGGCACTCTGTTTCTCGACGAGATCGGTGATCTCGACCTCGTGATGCAGGGTAAGCTGGTAGGGATCGTGCAAGATCGAACGTTTCGTCGTCTCGGTGGAGTCGAAGATATCTCCGGAGACTTTCGCGTGATCGCTTCTTCCTACCGGGATCTTAAGGAGGAAGTCTCGGGAGGACGTTTTCGAGAGGATCTCTTTTTTCGGCTCAACGCGATGCAATTTGTCGTGCCGCCGATCAGGAGCCGTATCGAGGATATCGTACCCCTCGCCAAGCTCTTCATGATGAAGTATGGAATGGAACTCGGGAAAGATGTGACCGATATCGATCCGAAAGCCGTGGCAACGCTTCAACAGTACTTATTTCCGGGCAATGTGCGAGAACTGCAGAACATTATCGAACGGGCGATGATGTTGTGCATGGGCAAGACTTTGACGAGCAGTGACCTCCCAGGAGCGCATTGAACCCTTGCGGGTTGGTCAGTTGGCACGGGCAGGTGGTACATGGTCGGCAGTGCCCAGGTGTCATCGGAGTTTTTATGCCAGGACGTTTTCCTCAGAAGTTCCTAGACGATCTTCCCATCCTTCCCAAGCTCCTTCTCATTCCGGCCATTCCGTTTGTCTCGTTGATGCTATTCAGCATGATGACCTATCTGGATGTTCAGAATTTTATACAGGGCGAAGAACGTCTGACACACCTTTACCTGCTTCAAAAGACGGCAGCCCAATACATGCGCACCCTCGCTGATTTGGAAACAGCATTTCTGGGATATGTCATCTCTGAGGACGATCGATACCTGACGCGCTTTCAGGAGGGGCGGAGAAGCGTCATGGAAATTGACAAGGAGCTGGAAGTCAAACTCCCCGCGCAGCATGAACGATTCGAAGAGATTCGAGCCTTGGTGAGGAAGTCGTTTCTGGAAAAGGAAGCATTGTTGCAGAGCATGCAGCAGGGAAACCGGGCCGATGCCATTCAGTATGTTCGGGAGGGACGAAGTCGAGAGGTCATGCGCGAGGTTCGGAAATGGTTGGCGTGGTTTGATCAGGAGCAAGACGGCATGCAGCAGGAGGAGCTATCTCGGTTGAGCTACGATCGAACGTGGACGCGCTTTCTCATTCTTGGAGGCGGGTTGGTGACTCTCTGCCTCGTCATCCTCGCGCTGGCGCTCATTGCCTATTCCATCGCCACTCCATTAACGGCCTTATCGAAGGTCGTCGGTTCGACGGCCGGTCAAACGGTTCCCTCCATTCCTATCTTTGACCGGAAAGATGAAATCGGGGAGCTCACCACCGTAATGAAAAAGATGAGCTTACAGATCCGCAAGGATCTCGATGAAGTCCAGCAGTCTGAAGCCACACTCAAGAAACTGAATGCGCACCTGTCCGCTTCAGAGGCGAAGTATCGAGGGCTCGTGGATCACGCGCCGCTCGGCATCTTTATGACAAGAGGAGTCAAGGTCACGTTCAGCAATCGTTACAATCAGCAGCTGGCCGGGCTGGACCCTGAATCGGCCGTTGATCCGGAGACATTCCGCCAACGGATGCATCCTGAAGATCGCGACCGGGTTTTCACGACATTTTCAGAAGCCGTCGCCGCGGGGAGACCTTGTGAAGTCATTTTTCGCTTACTTCAAGATGACGGCAATACCCGAACGGTTCTAAGTCAGCGTGTGCCGATCATGGATTTTGACAGCCCCGACGTCGTCTACGTGGGCTTTAATATCGACATCACGACCCTCGACAATCTGCAATTGCAATTAAGGCGAGCGGAAAAGTTGGCGACGTTGGGGCAGGTTGCGGCCGGCATCGCCCATGAGCTCAGGAATCCGCTGGTGGGCATCGGTTCGACGGCCAAGGTGTTGTTGGATGACTTCGAATCCGGCGATCCAAAGCGAAAGGAAATCGACGTGATTTTGTCCGAGACTCGACGATTGGATCGAATCGTCAATCAGATCGTGGACTATGCCAGGCCGCGCCGACCTGCGCCGACAGCCATCGATCTCAACCGGCTCGCCGGCGAGGTGTCCAAGGTGTTGAGACTCCGCTTGGAGGAGAAGCACCTCACGATCAAAGTCACTATTTCACCCATGATCAGCGAATTCATCGCCGATCGAGACCTCCTGAGACAGGTACTCTTAAATATCGTGGACAACGCAATTGATGCCACCCCGAAGGATGGCTCCCCCATCGAGATCATTGGGCATGAGTTGTTTCGTGAGGAAAGGCCCGGTTTGGTGATTCAAGTCAAAGACGCGGGTGTGGGCATTCCATCGGAACTCCTCCCGAACGTGTTTCAACCTTTCGTGACGTCCGGGAAAAAACATGGGACAGGATTGGGCTTGGCCATATGTCAGAATATCATCGAAAGCCATGAGGGGAACATCTATGTGACCAGTGAAGTCGGAAAGGGGACGATTGTCGGCATCTGGTTACCGTTGGAACAAAAAACTGCCTTGGAAAGGGTTTAACCCATGCACACAGTCGTTTTTGTGGTCGATGACGAACAGGTCATTCGCACGGCCATCGTCAAGCGGCTGAACAGACAAGGACATTTCGCTACCGGCTACGAATCCGGCGAGGTGTTGCTCCAGGAGCTTGAGCACAAGCTCCCCGAGCTTGTGCTGCTCGATCTGAAGATGCCCGGCATCAGCGGCCTTGATGCCCTCAAACACGTGCGTCAACTTGCTCCCTCCGCCATCGTCATCATGCTGACCGCGTATGGGACGGTGCAGGATGCGGTGGAAGCCATGAAGTTGGGAGCCTACGATTTCTTGATCAAGACGGTCGATCTTGAAGGAGTGGAGGCGGTCGTCAGCCGTGCGATTGAAATCCTAAAATTGCGCCGTCGCCTGGAATCGGAAATCGATGGACAGCTCAATCGGTACCATCTGAGCAATGTCGAGGCTCACAGCCGTGCCATGAAGCAATTGCTCGAACAGGTGCGCGAAGTGGCGGAGAATCCGAAACCTACCGTGATGTTGCTGGGTGAGACAGGAACAGGCAAAGAGTTCATGGCGCGGGTTATCCATCACAATGGGCCGAGGGCATCGGCTCCATTCGTGGGGGTCAACTGTACTGCGATCCCCAAGGACCTCTTTGAGAGTGAATTGTTCGGATATGAGCGCGGAGCCTTCACCGGAGCCAATCAACGCAAGCTTGGTCTACTCGAAAAGGCGGAAGGCGGCACCTTGTTTCTTGACGAGATCGGAGATCTCGATCTGACGATGCAGGCAAAGCTGCTGCGAGTGATTCAAGAGCGATCATTCAGGAGGCTCGGGGGAACTGACGATCTCGGGGCGGATTTCCGTCTCATCACCGCGACGAACCGCGAAATCAAGAAGGAGGTGGAACGGGGTGCCTTTCGAGAAGATCTCTATTTTCGTCTCAATGTCGTGGCATTTGAGATCCCTCCCCTTCGCAAGAGATTCGAGGATATCATACCTCTCTGCCGGAAGACGATCGTGCGCTTTGCGCAGGAATTCGGTAAACCCGTCCCCGAATTGGATCCAGAAGCTCGCGCCATGTTGGAGCGATATCCATACCCCGGGAATATTCGAGAACTGGAAAACACTCTGGAGCGAGCCATGATTTTCTGTTCGGGACAAACCTTGACGGCTAACTATCTACCGCGGGAACTACACCAACAGATCGGGCAAACGACCATGTCTGTTTCCCAAGGAGCTGAGCGTGTGATCCGTATTGAGATGCAAGTGGGAAAACACACGCTGGAGCGAATCGAGGAATCCATCATCGAAGAAGTCCTACGGCTGGCCGACTACAACAAGAGTTTGGCGGCCAAGCAACTTGGCCTCACCCGATTCTCGCTGGACCGACGTTTGAAAAAGCTCACGGACTTGCCGAAGTAAAGCGTCCATAAACTTCAGCGAACTGGAATGGCTAGGCTGTCCTTGAAACTTGACCGAGCGGTGAAGTACTGACCCACAGCCTGTTAGATGACTCAATTCGCCTGCTTCCATTCGTTGTGCCGTTGGAGTATGCTCCAGCGCGTTACTTATAATGTTGTACCCTACGGTTCATTGGTGGAATTCTTTCAATGGACCGTTACTGCGCCCTGTCGAGAATGAATCAGCGAACCGATGAACGGACCCTTCTTTGCAGAGGGCATTGTCAGCTGAAGCAACGGCAAACATCATGGGCGACGATTCGAAACACGGGCCAGGACAGCTAGGAAGGCCGTGGACCCAGCTCAGCCCGGAGTTGGGTAAAGAGTATGGTGTGGCCGTCGGCGCCACATTCCTTGCGTTGGCCCTGCGGTTGCCTCTTGATCCCTACCTCGGCGAGCGCCTAGCCTATGCCGCATTCCTCGTCGCAATAGCGGTTACCACTTGGTATGGCGGGATAGGGCCTTCGTTGGTGGCCGTTCTCTTAGGTGGGCTGATTGCCAATTGGGTTTTCGTTCATCCCCGTTATGCCCTTAGCTTTACAGATCTGGAGGATCAAGCCGGGATTGCCGTCTACTTAACCGTCAGTTTCGCACTGGTCGGGTTTGCACAAACCTGGCGCTGGGCTTGGAAGAAGACGGAAGAAATGACACAGGAACTACGAATGGAAATGGACCGCCATAGGCCGAGTGACGACGAGCCGGGGCATGTCGAATCAGCCCAAAGCACCTCTGCTTCAGAACGCAAAGGTAGATTGTAGTTCGAATGTCTATCACATATGAAAGAGATCAACCGAGATTTCCCGAAGGCCTTCCTCACTCGTCGCTCCTCACTTCATGTCAACCCCTGTGTCTCCAGTTTCATCCTCCGTTCGTCAATATGTGAAACCAACGGGCATCGCTCCTAGCCCATCTCGACGTAGATGAAGGACTTCCATCTACTCACTCGACCGTTCGCCTCAGCGTCTTCAAACGACCCTGTCGTTTCTTGCGCTCAATCCCTGGCACCTGACGATCGTAGTTCAAATTTCTGGCTAGCGATTTTTTCTTGGAAGAGGTACAAGATTGTGGCCGAGGAAACGTTCTAACGTTAAGTCTAGGTTCGACAGAGAGGCATCGCGAGCTAAACAATCCAGGCAGGGAGATCGCTTGCATCGAGAGCCGTGGGCGGGAACCCTCGAAAGCACCGAGCATGAATATGGGTTTGGAGGTGGTTATGCAGCGAGTGGCAATTTCACGAAGACGTAGGGTCACGGGCATCATCAGCATCTCAGTCTTCGTCTGGAGTCTGCTCCCGAGCCCGGTTGCCTTTGCCCAGTCCCCGTCGACATTCAAACAGGACCTAGCCCTGTGGGCACCTGTTTTCATGACGGTGAAGCTGCCCAAGTCGTTTTACGCCTACATGGAAGTCAACCCACGCTTCTTCGATCTCGACGATGGCGGCGACATTGGTCAGCTCCTACTCCGTCCGGCGGCTGGCTATCAGCTGACGGAGAAGCTCTCCATCTGGCAAGGTTATGCCTGGGTCGGCAACTTTAATGTGCCGCATACACCACCTCAGTCGTCCTTCTTCGAAGAAAACCGGATCTACCAGCAAGCCAACTATGTGCACAAGTTCCAATCTTGGAACACCCTGAGCCGCTTCCGGCTGGAAGAACGCTGGATCGAAGGTGCAGCCGGTACTGCGGTGCGGCTTCGTCTGATGTGGCGGGGACTGTATCCTTTGCCCATTGCTCCGGAGTGGGCCTTTGCCACCTACGATGAGGTCTTCATCAACCTCAACACGGTCGAAGGTCGTAGAGGACCAGAAGCCGGATTCGATCAAAACCGTTTCTTTATCGGCATCAACCGGACGTTCTCGAAACGGTTCAACATGGACTTCGGTTACCAAAATCAGCTGGGCAACGTCAGGTCGATCCCTGATCTTGCCAACACGATGAACCACACCATCTTATTTAATTTTTTCATCAATCTGTAGGTCTTTGCGTGAGGAGCCCGTGCGTGATGGAGGAAGAGCAGCGAGCCCGACTAAGTGAACCGGCGAGCTAGCAGGCTGCGGAAAACCCCTCCGTTCATCCTTCGAGAGCCTCAGGACGAACGGAGCGCTCAGTGAATTTACTGAGGTTTTCCATTCCCGCCGAGGCCTGTCGAAGCACACAAATCGAGTTTTTCTGCAGGTTGCTAGAGCTTGGGTGTACCGAACTTAGGGTGAGCTAGTGATTAGGCGGTTCGCTTGGGCAAGTCAATGAGTAGCCGTTGGTGGTCAAACGCTGCTCTTCACCTCATTCGTGGGTGGGGGTATACACTCTCACGTCGGCAAGAGTACCAACAAATGAGATTGTGCAGAGTCTCTGAGGATCGATATCCCATCCATTAGAGCCATTGCGTACGTTCTGAGACCTCCGCCCAACATCACTTCTTCGTCGCGGTCGCTGCAGTTGCGAAACTCCCCTCCAGCACGAAGCGTTTATGCAAAGGTTGAGTCGGTCGTACATTATCATGTCCCACGAGCGCGCGGAATTTCTGGATCTGTTCAGCGGAGACTTCGATGGGATCCTGCATGACCAGCCAGATGACGCCCTCTGAACAGGGTGGAGTGGTGAAGGATCCGGAGTAGAGGTAGTAGGAGCGCCGCTCAGGTAAGAGAGTGATCGGATTGACGGAATGGTTATGGTCATCCATGATTTCCCCGACCTTACTGGGAGCATGCTCCAAAAATGTCTCGAAAAACGGATTGTGTTTCCCCTCTTCCATGAAGACGGCAACCACCGCCACTTCATGCCGCTCGTTGTGGTGCACCAGATGCAGTTCCATCGGATAGTGTCTGTGATCTATCGTGTGTTCGCTCGGAGTATGGAAATGAAATTGTTCGAGCAAGTAGAGGTCTTCGTCGAATACGATGGCGCTGTCCTTGTCAAAATGGAGCACCGTCTGGCCGTGCTTGGGGTACCGGGACTTCGCCGTCTCTGAAAGCGGTTCGACTTCCTGCAATGTATGCCCGTTGTTCACCACATGGAACGGAGCGTCTCTATAAGAAAACTGGATGTCATCGAGAGTCGTCTTGTGGGCACGCAACAGATCGATCGGTGATTGGTTCATGCCCTTTTCACAGAGGGAAGATTCCGGCCCGAGCTTGCCCCAATGAAGCGGTCCGTGATCCCCGTCATAGCCCCATGTGTTATGCCCCGTCTCTCCTGCATGCAGGCACGCCGGCAGCGACAACGCGAGCGTTATCGCTATGATCCGAATCATAGTCCTCGCCAAAGGACTGTTGAGCATCAGACGGTCTGCGACTGCTGGACTCAGCCATGAGAATGTATCCATGACCCATCCCTCCTCTAGAAGTTAATCATCTGTCGCAGCCTCCCGTAATCTCACTGGCAAATCATGAAACGGTATCGGAGACGGGACAGAAGCGCATTTAATGACCGAAAAGCACGGTTGTTACGTCCTTCCAATTTCTTTTAGCAGCACTTGTTTCTCATCCACCCAGCACGTATGAAAACGAGCGACATCGCACACTGTACACAGTGCGATTTCTAAAATCAATCCTCCACCAGAATATCTGCTTCCACCTCATCATGGTGATCAGCCCAATGAAAACAGACACTTGGACCTCGCACAATTCTGCTGACAAAGGTGCGCATCTTGCTCCATCTCTAAGTAGCCTCGCGTCTCTACGGCAGGGTGGTGCGAGTCAGTTGTTCTGTACGTCGAGATGGGTTGAAGGTCGCGAGGGTAGTTTGGAAGCCCATGGTTGCGCGAGACGGAAAGCCAATGCGTCATTTTACGAAGCCCATACTTCTTGTCCTGGTATTGTTCTCTCTGCAAGCTTGCGGAACTACTGTCAACCCTGGTCAGCGAGGGGTACGTTGGAATCCCTTGACCGGTGGTTTGACCACCGAAACACTCAAGAGCGGGTTCTATTGGCGGGCGCCCTGGAGTCAGATTTACCTATACAACGTGCAATGGCGCAGCTACACAGAAACGGTCGAGGCCCTGAGTTCAGACCACCTGCCGGTCATCCTCAAGACGGTCATTGTCATGAGGCCGATTCCCGACGAAGTGTATTTCTTGGCTCAGAACATCGGATCTGATTTCTATCCTCGCATCGCCAAGCCCGAATTGCTGGCCGCCGTCCGGAGTACCGTGTCCCACTACCCGATGGTGACGGTGCTGGAGCACGGGTCTGAGATCCTGAGCAAAGTGGAGGCGGTGGTGGCGGAAAAACTCAAGGGCCGCCATCTCCAAGTGGCAAGCGTCGCCATGGCCGATATCGAACTGGCCCAGGCCTTCCCGGATGCCCTCGAGGGTAAGCAGACCAAGAAGCCGGCGAAGGAACCGAAAGAATTCGAGCTCGTCATGGCTCGCCGTGATCGGAATTGACTTGAGAAAGGAGATTCCCATGCGCCCAATAAGCTTATTCGTGATGTCCGTATTGTTGGCCGCTTGCACAACCCCACCCCTGTTTCCTCCAGAGATCACAAAAGATATTGAAACTGATACAGTTGCCGTGAAGGCGTGGAAGGCGCAGACATCCTATCCGTCCGGTGCCAACTTCGTTTCACACAAGGTGGAATTGGGCGGACAGATCACTCAAATTCTTCGGAAGCCGGACGGTGTCGTCATCCTCGCTTCGGAGCAGCCAATCGACAAACATCTAGGGTATGGGCCTACAAGCCTCACACGTCAAGGGGCATTCGAATTCGCGATCGTTTTTAACGGATTTCCCGACGCCGATATGTTACAGGTCGGCAATCAGCTTGCCGTAGTCGGAGCGACGGACGGCTCAAGTTCAGAGATGATCGGCAGGATGCCGAGGGTTGTACCGCAGCTTGTCGCGCAATGTCTTCATATCTGGAAGACGGAAGGGTTTGATACCAACAATTACTATGAAGGCTCCATGGGACAACAGTACCCGCTGGAAAACCGGACCTTCTGCCAGGAAGAAGGTACGGGGAAAACCTTGTCAACTGGAGGCGGTCAGGATAGTCAAGCAACGGACTCCACAGGATCGTGAAGAGGCGATAACCATAAGGTGGTCCGCAAAGCGGAGGACATAAAGCCGCTCCAGAAGTGAACGAGAAACCTCGGCACGACCCAGTGAGGGGAGAGAAGACTGACTGTGGAGCATGGCGAGAGCGATGAAACCTGTTGGATTTGATGCTGGAGAATAGACACTCATGAATCGAGAGTTTTCACCTCTTAAAGACAGAGATGAGAGCAAGGCTGTCGAAAGCAGATCGAGCCTAGCTCGTCATCAATTGATCCCTGCACCTGTGTGACCGCGTGAGGATTTATTTGTCAGCTTTGACCTAACGAACCTCCTTCTCAGTTGGTAACTCTCCCGATACCTACTTCAACGGCAATCTTAGTTTCTCGCTCCGCCATTTAACATCCAATTGTCGGTAGCAGCTAGAGTTAGATCCCTCAAAAGAGAAGCAGGGAGTCTCTGTTTGTGAGCCTTCTTTTTATATGCTTCTCACCACCTCATCAGACTAGTATTCGTGTCTTTGTGGCACATCATGTCAGGCTGTCACGCAGTTATGCTTACCGTCCTCTCATTCGACAACCAGCCAATGACGGAAACCTGAAAACAGTCTCCAGGGATAGGCCGACAATCTCTTCTCATTAGTGGCATTGCGTTTGCTCTTCATCAACGTAGGTGGTCTGGAAGGTCGTCGACGATGAATAGCCGTCGAGAATGGCAATCATTCAGACCTCAGAGGATCGCACGCGTCGGATTGAGTAGTGGTGTTACGAGATAACGCAAGAATGAAAACTATTTTTTAGAGTGATGATCCAGCATGGAATTGATGGACTACATGTTTCTTCCAGATGAAGAGGTTTGGCGTGGCTATCCGAAAGCTCACCCCGACTATCAGACCTCCGGCAAGTCATTCGAAGAACTGCGGCTTAATCTCTACCACCTGCACCTCGATCTGACCCGTTCAACTAGCTCTTCAACCCCTGTTCCACTACGGCAGTGCGTCGTCGCTATCGGCAGCGGCGAATCTTCGAGTTCCACACCACCCATGAGGAGGGAAGGCAATGGCAGATGTTAGATATCACAAGAGACGGGTCGCGGTTGCGAGGCAAAAACAGAAAATTGCCGAGGACCGCAAAAAAGTGCGCGAGTTCGTGGCAGATCTCCCCTTTAGTAAACTCGTCCTGCTGCAAGAGATATGGGAGAGGCAACACCGAGTCGACCACGAAAAAGGAACTCGCGTTAACGGGATTCGATCCAGCATACGATCACAGGAAGATTGCCGACTACTATAGCCATGAACCGGTGAGACGATATCAACCCTCAGGGGGTATGTCTGATCGAATCAGCCTTTCTTTGCATAGGTCGACCGCAGTCCTGGTTCGGTAGAAAGGGAGGGACCATGCGTTATGTAGCGAAGATCATGCTTCTTGTCACGATGTTGGGATTACTGCAAGCTTGCGGGACCACCGTTCAGCCAGGTCAACGAGGATTACGCTGGTATCCTTTGAGCGAAGGTCTGACCACCGAGACACTCAAGAGCGGGTTCTATTGGCGAGCGCCTTGGAACGACATCTACCTGTACGACGTGCAGTTGCGCAGTTACACCGAAGAGGTTGACGCACTGAGCTCAGACGACCTGCCTGTCATCCTCAAAACAGCCATTATCCTGAGGCCGATTCCCGAGGAGGTCTATCTATTGATCCAGGAAATCGGACCAGATTTCTACCCTCGAGTCGTCAAACCTGAGCTATTGGCGGCGGTCAGAAGTGTTGTCTCCAACTATCCCATGGTCACTGTACCGGAGAAAAGCTCGGAAATTGCCAGCAAGGTACAGGGGGTTGTGGTCGACAAACTTAAAGGCCGTCATCTCGACGTGGCGAGCGTCGCCCTAGCTGATATCGACCTGTCCAGAGTCGTCCTGGAAGCTGTGGAACGCAAACAAGCGAAAGAACAGGAGAAGGAACAAAAAGAATTTGAGCTCATTATCGCTGAAAAGGATGCGGAGATTGCTCGTCGTCGAGCCAAAGGTGAGGGAGATTCTATCCGGATTCGAGCCGAAGGCGAGGCGGAAGGTCTCAGAATTCGGTCGGTTGGTCAGGCGAAGGCGCAGGAAGCCATCACCAAGACACTGACGCCGGAATATCTCCGATTCAAGCTCTATGACAGTCCGAACTCCAAGTTTGTGCTGCTGCCGGACAAGCTGAATGTGCCGATTTTGATCAACCCCGGGACTGATCACACAACGGGGCAGGCTCGTGAGGAGTTCCGCATGGGCCGGTAGCAGGTCGCCGCTATCAGATCAGGGAATTGGTCCCTTCTGAGCGGCAACAGGAATGGAGGTGAGACCTTGACGTGTGGACGCTGCAGTGGGTTCATGGTCTTTGAGCCAAACCCAGATGTTACGGGGCCGGCTGAGGCGAGCGAGCTGCAAGGATCGCGATGTGTCAACTGTGGAAACATCGAGGATGCGGCAATTTATACCAATCGTCTGAAGGATCACTCGGCACGTGGAGCCGCACGTCGCCACATCGGGGTCGAAGCTCAGTCGGATCGGATGAAAATAGGAACAACTTCAGGGTAATGCAACAAAGTCGCTGCGGACCATCCACTGGTGCAGGAGCCTGGAGGCTGGTTCAAGGAGGCCTATATGACTGGTTGCGGCAAAAGCGCGCTAATCGTCGAGGATGACGACAATGAGCGCAACGTGTTGAGTCTGATGCTGGAGGATGAAGGGTATCGCGTCCACCAGGTGTCCGAGGAATCCCCAGCGTTGGAAGAAATGAAACGTCGGCGGTTCGATGTGGTGGTTAGCGCTCATCACATGCCTCAGATCAATGGACTTCGGCTCATCCTGCTGGTGCGGCTTCTTTGGCCGAGTATGCCCACGATTCTCCTGGTGAATGACGATACGAATTTGTCAGAAGTGGCCGCGCAAGGAAGGCCATACGGTCTCCTTCGTAAACCATATGCCTTCAGTGAGCTGCTGGCGCTCATGACGAACGTCATTCGATTGACGCGCGAACATCGATCAAGAAGATCGTCGTCTGTCCTCCTGTCTCCGTGATGAAGAGCTAGAGATGCGACGGATCCTCGTCACCCATGTGTCGGCCATCTTGAGAGAGTGGTGCGATCCATGAACGACAGGAGCAGATATTGTTTCGACGATCATGACGGAAAGAAGCGTTCATTGCGGCTACCCACTTATCCATTTCCTTACTCTCTCGGTTCGATGGTCGCTTTGGCCGTTGACTAGTTATGGCTCGCAAGAAGTATGATTTTGATATGGTCTGTATTGGAAGCGGCCCTGCCGGCCAGCGAGCGTCGATTCAAGCGGCGAAACTCGGCAAACGGGTTGCCGTCATTGAACGCAGGCGCATTCTGGGAGGCGTTTGCGTAGAAACCGGCACGATCCCCAGCAAAACGTTTCGTGAAGCGGTGCTGTCCTTTCTCTGTGCCGCTCATCATGTCGAACAACATTTGGGGAATCACTTCGACAGCCGACCGACGGCGGAACAACTCTTGGCACGGGTCGCAGACGTTACCAAGCGAGAGGTCGAAGTCGTCGCCGATCAACTTCGCCGGAACGACGTCGTGTTGATCCAAGGGGAGGCGTCGTTCAAAGACGCCCATACAATGGCTGTGGCCGGCGAACAAGAGTCCAGGATCGTCAGCGCGGCGAACATCTTGATCGCCACCGGAACCATTCCCGCTCAGCCTGATGGCGTGCCGGTTGATGGAGAGGTGATTCTGACCAGCGACGACATCACGAGTATCAAAAAGCTCCCGCGAAAGATGGTCGTCGTCGGCGGCGGCATCATCGGCGTCGAATACGCCTCCATGCTTGCCGCCTTGAAAATCAACGTCACACTGGTCGACAAGCGAACGGGCCTCTTGGAGTTTCTGGACTCCGAGATCGTCGAGGAATTGATGCATCAGATGCGCAATCGCAACGTCACCTTTCGACTGGGCGAGGCGGTTGAAAAGCTCGAGCTGACTGATGAGGAGCCCCGTCGAGCCATCCTGACGTTGGAGTCCGGGAAGCGCATTATGGCCGAATCGGTTCTCTACTCGGTCGGAAGGATGGGCGCCGTCGAGAGGCTCAATCTGGCGGCAGCAGGCTTGAGCGCCGACAAGCGAGGTCGCCTCACGGTCGATCCTCAGTTTCGCACCGAAATTCGCCACATCTTTGCAGCGGGCGATATTATCGGTTATCCCAGCCTCGCCTCCACCTCTGCCTCTCAAGGGCGGCACGTGGCCTGCCATGCGTTTGGAGTGGAGATAGACCCAGTCCCCGATCACCCACCTGTAGGCATTTACGCAATCCCCGAGATTTCCATGACCGGACCACCAGAGCAGGTTCTGACCGATCAGCACGTCCCGTACGAAACAGGGATCGCGCGGTATCGCGAGATCGCCCGGGGACAGATTCTCGGCGACGACAGCGGGCTTGTGAAATTACTGTTTCATCGTGAGGATCGAAGGTTACTCGCCGTGCATGCGATCGGAACGGGGGCGACCGAATTAACACATATTGGTCAGGCGGTGCTCGATCTCGGTGGTGGGTTGGAGTATTTCTTGCGCACGATCTTCAACTATCCGACGTTGGCCGAATGTTACAAGGTGGCGGCGTTGGATGCGCACAATAAACTTGCGATGACGGCGTCCCACTTGCCAAAGGAGGCCACATGAACGCAACGGAAATGCATTCGATCACCTTCTGTGGGGTACTCGGGATTCTAACTGCCTGTACGGTGAATGGGTGGGCACAACCAGCAGCGCCCTCTACTGCGTCGACCGCGTCGCAGTCCGCATCACAGATGCGCGCGTCGGACCGCATGTTTTATTGGCGAGAGGAAGGGCGAGAGCTCCATGCCATGGCGAGGCACAGAGAACGCGAAACGGAGTTACTCTTGAAGAAAGAGCCTGGGCCGGCGACGGACGAGTTCGTGAAACAGATGCGGCTTCTTGCTCATCAGTTGGAGGAGGCAGCCGACTATGCGGACGGGCAAGCCAAGAAAGCCGCCCGGGAGATTCCATCCGAGATGATCGAACAACTTCCTGCGACAGCCCGATGACCCATGGACGACCGGTATCGAATAACTCAATGTTCTTTCACAATTGTGAGCAACCTCGTCAGATCGTGTCCGAGTAACACATGGGAGTATGGAACTCGCCTGCGGAGCACCCCGATAGAACAGCGGATCAAGATCCGTTAGAATCCGAAGTGTCGGGTTCGGGTGAAGATTGAGTCTTGCCGACGTCGTAGCGGTCGAGGAGCCGGTACAGCGTACGGCGACTGATACCGAGCAAACGTGCCGTCCGCTCCTTGTTGCCATGCGCTGATTCCAGCATTTTAATCACCTGGTCCCGCTGCAGAGCCTTCAGCGTGCCGGGCAAGAGGTGATTGTGGTTCGCGATTCCTCCGTCTTTACGAAGGATTTCAGAAGGAAGATCGTCGAGCGCGAGAATCGTGTGCGACGCCAACGCTACCGCTCGCTCCACAACGTGCTCTAACTCACGCACATTGCCCGGCCAGGCATACCCCGTCAACGCCCGCATCGCAGCAGGGGAAAAGGACGTGACGGGCACTTCCTTTTCATCTCCGTACCGTGCGAGAAAGAACTCAGCCAGTAAGGGAATGTCCTCGAGCCGCTCCCGAAGCGGCGGGAGGAAAATGTTGACCGTATTCAGCCGATAGAGCAGGTCCTCCCGAAACCGACCGGCCTCGATCAAGTCGGCCAGATTGCGGCGCGACGCGGCGATGACCCGCACATCCACCTGGACCGACTCGTTGCTCCCGATCCGTCGGATTTCTCCTTCTTGGAGGACGCGCAGCAGTTTGGCCTGGCCGACCGACGAGAGATCGCCGACTTCGTCCAAGAAGAACGTGCCGCCGCTCGCCTCCTCCAGCAAGCCTCGCCGCAGGATATGGGCCCCGGTAAACGAGCCCTTGATGTGGCCGAAGAGTTCGCTTTCGAGCAAAGAGTCGGGAATCGCGCTGCAGTTCACGGCGACGAACCGGTGTGTGGCCCGAGGGCTGTTGTCGTGAATGGCGCGGGCGATGAGTTCCTTGCCGGTGCCGCTCTCCCCCTGAATCAACACGGAGGCCCGGCTGCGAGAGACTCGTCCGACGAGTTTGAACACTTCAACCAGTTTCTTGCTTTGCCCGATCAACGAGGCGCTCCGTGGCCGCTCATTGAACGCACGAGGAAGTGTACGATTGTCCTCGATCAGGCGTCGATACTCGACGGCGCGCGTCATGGTGAGCACGAGTTCTTCGAGATTCACCGGTTTGGTGATGTAATTGTAGGCCCCTTGCTTCATGGCTTGGATCGCCGTGTCGACGGAACCGAATGCGGTTAACAGGACAATCGGCATCTCCGGCATGGTCTTGCGAAGAAAATCCAACAGGTCCAAGCCGGACAATGGGGTCATGCGAATGTCGCTCAAGACGGCATCGTACGTCGCCTCGTTGGCCTTGCTCAGAGCTTCCGCGCCATCACAGGCAATATCCACCTCAAAACCGACCTGGCTCAAGGCTTCGGCCAACATCTCTCGATTCTGTTGATCGTCATCCACGACGAGAATTGAAGGCAAGCCATTCATTGGCGTCTCCGAATCTCCCGCTCCTTCCACATGGGCAGGTCCACCGTGAACTCCACACCCTGTCTCACCACACTCGTGACGGCCAGGCTGCCTGTGATCCATCAATGAACCATTTCCTTCTTCTTTAAAGTCTAAGCACGTGCCATGCCATGAGTTTGCATAGGCTGTGCGTTATCTTTGTCGATCTCTCGCTCAAGTAATACTCCGCGATGGAATCCTACGACATCGATCATCATGGGCAAGTCGGTTTCACGGACTATGCAATTGTATTTATTATGATCTCTTTTGATAAACCTCGTCGGTTTCGTTGATGAAGGAAAGCGGGCGCGATCGCACATGACTGTCGCTTTGTCTCGCTTAGAAACCGGATCGGCTTTTCGATTGCGACTCTCTATGCGCCATAGACGTGCGGTTTTCGATTGAAGCGGAGATTGTCCTCATTACTGTCAAGAGTCTCTGTTGGATAGAAACAGGGTAGTCAGAACGCCAGCCGACAGAAAAAGTTCAAAGACAAACATATGTTTTTCTGAGCAATTCGATGATTGATTCCTCAGTCTGTCCGAGATGCAAGATCAATTTGTTTCCAAACACAACTCTTAAAAATTGATCCGAATTTATCGTAGGGATGTTGATCAATGGTGGGTCAACTTGGCACACCTATGCATTGCTGACACAGTAAATCTTTCGTTTTGTCCAGGAAAAACCTGCTTAACAGTCATAATTCGTATGACCTGTGGACTTCACTAGTTTAGGCAAACACTTTGCACCGCATCTATCTCATGATTTGCGTGCAACAGAACCGCGCCACATTTCAGTCAATGGTCAACCAGGACTCTCTCGTGAAAGATTCGTCGGTCGGCACCCTGCATCGGTTCCGTCTAACACAATCGATCAGAGATGCTGCAAAACAGCGCGACGACGTTCCGGAGAAGCCATTTCCTACGGTTGCAGTTAAGAGTCTTCTTCCATGAATAACAATAAGAGGGTCCTGCATGAATAAGATCGTCCTCATAGCGCTGCGTAGACCGTACACCTTTGTAGTGATGTCGATCCTCATCGTGCTGTTCGGAGGAATGACGATCCAGCACATGCCGACCGATGTCTTCCCGAATATCACGATTCCCGTCACCTCCGTCGTCTGGATCTACTCCGGCCTCCTGCCCCAACAGGTGGAGGGCCGCATCACGTACCTGTTCGAGCGGTTCGTAACCGCGACCGTGGAAGGCATCAAGTACATGCACAGTCACTCGTACTACGGGAGCAGTATCACGAACATCTTTCTCCAGGACGGCGTGGATGTGGGGCGGGCCGAAGCGGATATCATGGCCATTGCGCAGACGGTCGTGAAGGCGCTGCCGCCGGACATTTCTCCGCCCATGATCATGCGCCTCGCCCCCTCGTCGATCCCCGTGGCGATGTTGGAGGTGAGCTCCGATACGATGACGCCGGCGGAGCTCTATAACCTCGCCTACATGCGGATCCGTCCGCTGCTCGTGACCGTCAACGGTGCCATTCTGCCGCACCCCTATGGGGGCCAGGATATGCAGGTCATGGTCAACCTCGATCCCCAGAAAATGCTCGCGCGCAGCCTCACGCCGTCCGACATTCACAATGTACTCATGAAGCAATATCGTGTGCTGCCCACCGGCGATATCAAGATCAACACGACGGATTGGATCGTCCAATCGAATGCGTCACCGCTGCAGATCGAGGAGTTCGCCAATATCCCGATCAAGCGGGAAGGTAATGCGTTCGTGTACCTGCGCGACGTGGCTTCGGTGCGCCTCATGGGTCGAGTTCAACAGAACGCGGTGCTCGTGAAGGGCAAACAGACCGTCATCATCGTCGTCATGAAGAGCACCGAGGCCTCGACCCTGGCGGTGGTGGATGGCATCAAGAAGATGATCCCCCGGGCCGAGCAGGTCGTCCCGGAGGGAGTGAAGATCCGGCTGCTGGACGACGCATCGACCTTCGTCAAGGATGCGATCTCCGACGTGCTGCATGAAATGCTGACTGCGGGTGCGCTGGTCGGCCTCATCGTCCTGCTGTTGCTCGGCTCCTGGCGGGCCACCGTCATTGTCTGGACTTCGATCCCGCTCTCCATCTTGACCGCGATCATCGGCCTGCACTGGCTGGAGGAGACGATCAACGTCATGACCTTGGGAGGCTTGGCTCTGGCCGTCGGCATTCTTGTCGATGATGCGACCGTGATGATCGAAAACATCGATCGACATCTCGAGATGGGCAAGCCGCTGGAACAGGCCATCATCGACGCCGCCAACCAGATCGTCGTCCCGACACTCGTCGCCACCCTGTGCATCGCCATTGCCTGGCTCCCGCTCTTCGGGCTCACCGGCGCTTCCGGGTATCTGTTTAAGCCCATGGCGGAGGCCGTCATGATCGCGATGATCGCGTCCTTTATCCTGTCGCGCACATTGGTGCCGACCATGGCCAAATACATGATGAAGAGTCACCATGTCGCAACCGCATAAAGACCAACTGCACGGACAAGCCGGAGCGGAGTCGTCGCGGAAGTGGGTAACCAACGTCGAAGGTGAAGGATGAAACAAATCGTCGCAATAGCTCTACGCAGACCGTACACCTTTGTGGTGATGTCGATCCTCATCGTGCTGTTCGGAGGAATGACGATCCAGCACATGCCGACCGATGTCTTACCGAATATCTTGATTCCCGTCACCTCCGTCGTGTGGATCTACTCCGGCCTCTTGCCCCAACAGGTGGAAGGCCGCATCACGTACCTGTTCGAGCGGTTCGTAACCGCGACCGTGGAAGGCATCAAGTACATGCACAGTCACTCGTACTACGGGAGCAGTATCACGAACATCTTTCTCCAGGACGGCGTGGATGTGGGGCGGGCCGAAGCGGATATCATGGCCATTGCGCAGACGGTCGTGAAGGCGCTGCCGCCGGACATTTCTCCGCCCATGATCATGCGCCTCGCCCCCTCGTCGATCCCCGTGGCGATGTTGGAGGTGAGCTCCGATACGATGACGCCGGCGGAGCTCTATAACCTCGCCTACATGCGGATCCGTCCGCTGCTCGTGACCGTCAACGGTGCCATTCTGCCGCACCCCTATGGGGGCCAGGATATGCAGGTCATGGTCAACCTCGATCCCCAGAAAATGCTCGCGCGCAGCCTCACGCCGTCCGACATTCACAATGTACTCATGAAGCAATATCGTGTGCTGCCCACCGGCGATATCAAGATCAACACGACGGATTGGATCGTCCAATCGAATGCGTCACCGCTGCAGATCGAGGAGTTCGCCAATATCCCGATCAAGCGGGAAGGTAATGCGTTCGTGTACCTGCGCGACGTGGCTTCGGTGCGCCTCATGGGTCGAGTTCAACAGAACGCGGTGCTCGTGAAGGGCAAACAGACCGTCATCATCGTCGTCATGAAGAGCACCGAGGCCTCGACCCTGGCGGTGGTGGATGGCATCAAGAAGATGATCCCCCGGGCCGAGCAGGTCGTCCCGGAGGGAGTGAAGATCCGGCTGCTGGACGACGCATCGACCTTCGTCAAGGATGCGATCTCCGACGTGCTGCATGAAATGCTGATCGCCGGCGCGCTGGTCGGCCTCATCGTCCTGCTGTTGCTCGGCTCCTGGCGGGCCACCGTCATTGTCTGGACTTCGATCCCGCTCTCCATCTTGACCGCGATCATCGGCCTGCACTGGCTGGAGGAGTCGATCAACGTCATGACCTTGGGGGGCCTGGCCTTGGCGGTCGGCATCCTCGTGGATAATGCGATTGTGATGATCGAAAACATCGATCGTCACCTCGAGATGGGCAAGCGGTTGGAACAGGCCATCATCGACGCCGCCAACCAGATCGTCGTTCCGACACTCGTCGCCACCCTGTGCATCGCCATTGCCTGGCTCCCGCTCTTCGGGCTCACCGGTAGTTCCGGCTATCTGTTTAAGCCCATGGCGGAGGCCGTCATGATCGCGATGCTCGCATCCTTCATCCTTTCGTTCACCCTAGTGCCCACCATGGCCAAATATATGATGAGGAGTCACCATGTCGCAACCGCATGAAGACCAACCGCACGGACAAGCCGGAGCGGAACAATCGTCGAATATCTTCGTCCGCTTTCAGAAGAAGTTCGAGCGCCGCTTCAACCAGTTTCGCGATCGCTACGGCGCCTTGTTGGAATGGGCGATCGCTAGTCGTCGCACCTTCGTCACCGTTTCGCTCGCCATCGCGATGGCCTCGATGGCCCTGTTCTTCTTCCTCGGTCGCGACTATTTTCCGGAGATCCGGTCGGGCGTCATTCAGATGCATATGCGGGCGCCGCTCGGCACGCGCATTGAGGTGAGCGGACGCCTGGCCACGTTGGTGTCCTCCAGCATCGAAGAGCTGTTGCCCGATCAAGTCGAAAACATCGTCAGCAATTGCGGTCTGCCGGTCGGCCCACACAATCTCGCGTTCATTCCGACGCCGACGGTCGGCTCTCAGGATTGCGATTTGACGATCCTCTTGAAGGACGAAAAGTCCCCTGTATGGGAGTACCGGCAGATCGTCCGTAAGGGCTTGAAAGAGCGGTTCCCTGGCACTGAATTCACGTTTCAACCGTCCGATCTGACAGCCAAGATTCTCAATTTCGGCGCGCCCGCGCCGATCGATGTGCAGGTCAACGGCCCGGACATCTACGCCAGCTATGAGTTTGCCCGAAAATTGATGGACAAATATCGAGAGATCCCCGGTGCCACAGATGTGGTCATCCAGCAAACCATGCGCACACCGACCATGATGGTCGAAGGCGACCGCACGTTCGGACTCGGAGTCAATAGAACTCTGTCGGACATGGCCGATAATTTATTGATGACGACCGCCGGGAGCCAGCAAGTGGATCAGGTCTATTGGCTCGATCCCTCAACCGGCATGTCGTATCTGATCAATGTCTATACACCGCAACCGTTCATTAATAGCGTCAACAGTCTCAAGACCGTCCCGGTCGACTCAGGGAACGATACCACCACGAACGAGGTGCAACTTCTCGGCAATCTAACCGATCTGTCGGTGGAGGGAACGCCGGGAGTGGTTACGCATGGCAATATCATGCCGCTCTTCGACATCTATGTCTCGGCCGAGGGACGCGACCTCGGTGCCGTATTGGGAGACGTTGAAAAGGTTACAGAGAGTCTGAGGCACGAGAAGCCACGCACGGCTGAAATTGAAATCCACGGCCAAGCCGAGCTGATGCGGGATGCCTATTTCGAGCTGATCTTCGGGTTGCTCGCCGCAATCGTGCTGATCTATCTGTTGATCGTCGTCAATTTCCAATCCTGGCTCGATCCCTTCATCATCATTACCGCTTTGCCCGGCGCTCTGGCGGGCATCGCTTGGGCTCTGTTCCTCACCCATACGAGGCTGTCGGAGCCGGCGCTGACCGGCGCGATCATGTGCATGGGCACAGGGACCGCCAATTCGATTCTCGTCGTGTCCTACGCGCGTGAGCGGCTCCAAGAGCACGGCGACGCAATACGGGCCGCGATCGAATCCGGGGTGACCCGTTTCCGTCCTGTGCTCATGACTGCAGCGGCCATGATCATCGGGATGGTCCCCATGGCAACGGGGTATTCGCAGAACGCGCCGCTGGGTCGCGCCGTCATCGGCGGCTTGCTCATGGCCACGCTCTTCACCCTGTTTTTCGTACCGTGCGTGTATGCCATCATTTACAACCGGCGTATGGCTGCGCCACAGAAGGAGATCTCATGATAACGACATCCATTAGGACACGTATCATCATTGGAATAGTCATTGTGTGTGGAGTCTACCTCGGCTATCGGATGCAGGAGACCAAGAGCGACGCAGCCTTGCTGCACAATAAGACGCTCGAAGACGCCGTCCCCACCGTCGCGGTCGTTTCTGCCAAGCCGCTTCCTGGGAGCGAGAGCATTGTGCTTCCCGGCAATATCGTCGGTTGGTACGAAGCGCCGATCTACGCGCGCGTCACGGGCTATGTGAAAATGTGGCACAAGGACTATGGTGACACGGTGAAGGCAGGCGATCTCCTCGCCGAAATCAGCACGCCGGATCTCGACGCTGAATTCCGGCAGGCCCATGCGGATTTGGAGTCCGAGCGCGCCAAGTACAAACTCGCTGAGGTGACCGCGAATCGCTGGATCGCGCTGCGCCCCAATCACGCGGTCTCCGAGCAGTCGATCACGGTGCAGGAACAAAACATGAGAGCCCAAGGCGCGATGGTCAAGGCAGCGGAGCAAAAGGTCAAGAACATCGAAGCGTTCATCGGGTTCAAAAAGATCATCGCGCCATTTGACGGGGTCGTCATTCAGCGCAACATCAACGTCGGCGACCTGGTCAGTAAGGAGGGCAACCTCAGCACCCCCAATGCGAAGACTAACCTGTTTACAGTCGCCGTCGTCGATAAGTTGCGTCTCTTCGTCAGTGTGCCGGAGGCCTTCGGACCCTTTCTCCAACCGGGCTTGAAGGCAGACGTAACCGTGCCGCAATTGCCTCATCGGCATTTCAACTTCGAATTTCTAACCGTCGCCAAGGGATTCGAAGTAGGTACCCGCACCGCGACCACGGTGTTCACGATTGAGAATGAGGACCGGGCGCTCTGGCCTGGCTCCTACGCGCAGGTCCATCTGACGGCACCGATCGACCGACAATCCTTCACGATGCCGTCCACTGCGTTGGTGTTCCAGGAGCGAGGCACGCAAGTGGCCGTAGTAACGGAGGATGATCGTATCCACCTGAAACCCATTAAAATCAGTAAACTCATGGATCAAATTGTCGAAGTTGAAGAAGGACTTTCAGCCAACGATCGCATCGTGAACAACCCGAGCGCCGCGTTGCTCGAAGGCAACAAAGTGCGCATCGTCACACCCACTGCCGGCTATGATCTCGTCACGGGAGAGAAGCCGGGACCGGAAGCAGCTGCACCAAAGGAAGGATCAGCGTCGACCCTATGACAACATTACAGCCGATCGCTATAAGCGCCCGCGTACGAACGACGCGGGCACTGTCCAACTATCCGTTCAACTTGACATGGCGCTGCAGCATAGTGCTGATGGCGCTGCTGCTGTCGGCGTGCAGTGATTGGATGCCGCGGGCCAACCTGGCGCCGACCTATGAGCCGCCGCAATACGTCGTACCGGAGACCTGGCATGGGTCCAGTCCCTTCGTGGAGGCCAAGCCGTCGGATACGGAGCTGCGCCCGGATTGGTGGAAAGCGTATAACGATCCGGTGCTGGATAAGCTCGTCGAACAGGCGATGGAGGCCAATCCGGATCTCCAGGCCGCCGCTGAGCGGTTCGTGCAGGCCCGCAACGTCATGATGAAGGCCCGGGCGCAATACCTGCCGCAGATCGGGATCGAGTTCGGCGGGTCGCACCAGCGCCAGTCGTTTGAGCGAATCTTTCGAGCCCCGGAGAGTCCGCTGCAGCAAGCTACGATGGAATTGGGCGGCCTGGCCTCCTGGGAGTACGATTTATGGTCGGCGCTCCGCAATACCGCCCAGATAGAGACCTATCGCGCGCAAGAACGGGCCGCCGACTGGGGCCTCGCCCGCCTGAGCCTCCAAGCGGAGATCGGGGCGGACTATTTCTTCCTCCGGGGCTTCGACGCCCAGACGGCCATCTACGTGCAATCGATCGACCTCTACAAGAGCACGCTCGACCTCGTCAAATCTCAGTTTGCCGGCGCGATCGCGTCTGCCCTCGATGTGGCCCGCGTCGAATCGCTGTACTACAGTACCCAGACGAAACTGGCGCAGGTGCAAGCCCAACGCCAAGTGACGGAACAGGCGATCGCCATCCTCCTCAATGTGACGCCGAGCACGTTTACGATAGACCCGGTCAATGAGCTGCGGGTCGCCAGCTTTACGGTGCCGCGGGTTCTGCCTGCCACCTTGCTGGAGCGCCGGCCCGACATCGCGGGCAGTGAGCGTCGGATGGCTCAGGCCAGCCGCGCCGTCGGGATCGCCCGGGCCGCGTTTTTCCCCAACCTCGCGTTTCGTGCGGATGGCGGCTTTGAAGACGGCTTCAATCTGGTCAAGCTGGCCAATAGTTTCTGGGCCTATGGCGCCGCCGTGTCGCTCCCGGTGTTCCAAGGGGGCTATCGTCGCGCCCAGTTGAACCAGGCGTGGGCGGCCTATCGCGAAATGGAGGATCTGTACCGGTCGACCGTGCTCAACGCGTTTCGCGAGGTTGAGAACAATTTGACCCTGACGAACCGCCTGACCCTTGCGGCCGATCGGCAGGACGCCGCCGTGGGCGCGTATTTCAAAACGCAGAATCTCACCATGGAACTGTACCAGGGCGGCCTGGCGTCCAGCTTGGAAGTCATTTACGCCGAGCTGCAGACGCTGCTGGCACGCATCGACGCGGTGCAAATCAAGGCCGAACTGCTGCGCTCCTCCGTCGCCCTCGTCCGTGCGCTGGGCGGAGGGTGGAACCGCCAGCAATTGCCCTCGGACGACCAGATTCAACCGTTTGGGACGTTCCAATATGTCAAGATTGATAAATCGACGCCCGCCGGCGGGGCCGGCGGGATCATCAATGGGCATGCGGAGAATAACCATTTGTACAACGATCTGACCAAGCCCTCGGTGCGCCAATGAGGTTTTGCACCTGCGGCCGGCCCGGACGGAGAAGAGGAGCAGAATCGATGGTCAAGAACCTACGGTGGCGGGTGCGTGTGCGAAGAGGAGGCCGTCAACTACCGGCAGACCAACGCGACTGATCGGCGGAGTACCCAGGAGCGTGACCGCTATCCGTATGATGGAGAGACCACGGGCACGTATGGTGATCCGCTGACCCAGGAATTGAGCCGTGACCTGTCACTGAGATAGAGGGTTGATCGGAAGCCTCGCTCGTTGGATTCGGAAGGAGGCTGATCGTCAGAGGATGATCTTTCGCAGAAGAAAAGCGTGAGTGCATTCAACGAGCGCTCCGTTCGTCCTGAGGCTCTCGTAGGATGAACGGAGGTCTTGCTGCAGCCTGTTAGACGAAAGGGATGTGAACCGATGGATGGTACGCAAATGAGAACCCTCATCATTGTGGCTCGAGACTCGATGTTAGGAGATTTGGAGGAGCTCTTGGCACATAATGGGGTCAAGGCCTACACCGTCCTGAGCAACGTTTTGGGGAAGGGGGTCTCGGGGCGAGTGTACGGGACCTTCCTGAATCCCGAAACCAATACGATCATTTTTGCGGTCCTTCCTTCCGACCATGCTGACCAGGCGGTCACGGCGTTGCAAACCCTGCACGCCACCCGCAAAGCCTCGTCCCAAGACACCCCGATCCCGCTCAAGGTGTTTTCCTTTCCTTGTGAAGAGCACGTGTAGGGTGAGGATCAAGAACCGGTCGGATCCGAAACATCGGCCTCGGTCGAAAGCCGAGTCTTGCCGACGCCATATCGGTCGAGGAGCCGGTACAGTGTGCGCCGACTGATGCCGAGCAAACGTGCCGTCCGCTCCTTGTTGCCCTGCGCTGATTCCAGCATTTTAAGCACCTGGTCCCGTTGCAATGCCTTGAGCGTGCCGGGTAGGATCTCGATACGGTCCGCATGACTGCCGTTAGTCTGCAGGACTTCTGGCGGCAGGTCGTCGGTGGAGAGGATTGCATGTGAGGCCAACGCCACCGCTCGCTCCACGACGTGCTCTAACTCACGCACATTGCCCGGCCAGGCATACCCCGTCAACGCCCGCATCGCAGCGGGGGAAAAGGACGTGACGGGCACTTCCTTTTCATCTCCGTACCGTGCGAGAAAGAACTCAGCCAGTAAGGGAATGTCCTCGGGACGTTCCCGGAGCGGCGGGATGAAAATGTTGACCGTATTCAGCCGATAGAGCAGGTCCTCCCGAAACCGACCGGCCTCGATCAAGTCGGCCAGATTGCGGCGCGACGCGGCGATGATCCGCACATCCACCTGGATCGACTCGTTGCTCCCGATCCGTCGGACTTCTCCTTCTTGGAGGACGCGCAGCAGTTTTGCCTGACCGGCCGACGAGAGATCGCCGACTTCGTCCAAGAAGAACGTGCCGCCGCTCGCCTCCTCCAGCAAGCCTCGCCGCAGGATATGGGCCCCGGTAAACGAGCCCTTGATGTGGCCGAAGAGTTCGCTTTCGAGCAAGGAGTCGGGAATCGCGCTGCAGTTCACGGCGACGAACCGGTGTGTGGCCCGAGGGCTGTTGTCGTGGATGGCGCGGGCGATGAGTTCCTTGCCGGTGCCGCTCTCCCCCTGAATCAACACGGAGGTCCGGCTGCGAGAGACTCGTCCGACGAGTTTGAACACCTCGACCATTTTCTTGCTTTGCCCGATCAACGAGGCGGTCCGTGGCCGTTCATTGAACGCACGTTGAAGTGTACGATTGTCCTCGATCAGGCGCCGGTGTTCGACGGCGCGCGTCATGGTGAACACGAGTTCTTCGAGATTCACCGGTTTGGTGATGTAATTGTAGGCTCCTTGCTTCATGGCTTGGATCGCCGTGTCGACGGAACCGAACGCGGTTAACAGGACAATAGGCATCTCCGGCATGGTCTTACGAAACGAGTTCAATAGATCCAAACCGGATAATGGTGTCATGCGAATGTCGCTCAAGACGGCATCGTACGTCGCCTCGTTGGCCTTGCTCAGGGCTTCCGCGCCACCACAGGCGATATCCACCTCAAAGCCGACTTGGCTCAAGGCTTCGGCCAACATCTCCCGATTCTTTTCGTCGTCATCCACGACGAGGATTGAAGGCGAGCCACTCATTGGCGTCTCCTAATCTCCCGCTCCTTCCACATGGGCAGGTCCACCGTGAACTCCGTACCCTGTCTCACCACACTCTTCACGGCGAGCCGGCCGCCGCTGTCTGTCACCACGCGGTGACAGATCGCCAAGCCAAGTCCCGTTCCTCCTTGCTCATGTCGCGTCGTGAAAAACGGCTCGAATATTCGCGATAGGTGTTCAGGAGGGATTCCATTGCCGGTGTCGGCGATAGTCAAACGGACAGTCGTGCCATTAACGAGGGCACCTTCACTCACTATAACGGCTCCAGGAATCTCCGTACTGCAGGCGGCGCGTGTCCGGATGGTCAATTTCCCACCGGACGGCATAGCCTGGACGGCGTTGACAGCCAAGTTGAACAACAGCCCGTGCAAGGCACGAGGGTCGCCTGCGACCGACGGGAGATCGGCTTGTAAGTCCGTCTTCAGGGTCACACGCTGCTTTTGCAGATCTGGAGAAAGCAGAGACAGCACTTCTTGGATGGTTCTATTGAGGTTGATGGGAGCCGGCCGGAGAGGCACACGAGTCTGATCCAACACCTGCCTGATGATTGCGACCATGCGATCGACCTCGGATCGAATGACGGCAAGATGTCGCTGTCGGTTCGAGGATTCGCCGGCCTGGGTGAGCATTTGTAAATGGCCGGAGAGTGCGTTCAATGGGTTGCCCAATTCATGGGCCATCGTGGCGGATAACTCTCCGAGAGCGGCCAAACGCTGACTTTCTTCCACCGCGAGCCTCGCCTCGACCAGGTCACGGTTGGCTTGCTGCAATTCCTCTGTGGCCTCAGCGATCCGCTTTTGCAACGTCTGGTTGAAATGCTGAATCTCATCCAGGAGGCGATCCTTTTCTATGTCGGCTTCCCGCACGCGATCAAGCATCCGATTGAACTGACTCGCCACCTCTTGGATTTCAACGGGGCCTGTGGTCGCCGCATGGCTGGATAGATCTCCAGCTTCCACCTTCCCCATGGCATGCAAGAGTCGGTGAACCGGCCGATGGATCTTGACATGGATCAACAGCAAAAAGGTCAGGGATGCGACCAGGACGACGCCGATGCCGATCGCTTTGGCCAGCTCAATTTCTTGCTTGATGAGATCGTCATACTCTTGCACCGAAAACAGCCCGCGCAGCGCGCCGACGACTTTGCCGTCGATCACAATCGGAGCCGTAATCCGCCAAGCCCGCTCTGCCGATGATTCATCGAGTTGCATGATTGGGCGTCCCGCTTCAATCTCAGTCCGTTCCTGTGGGTCCAACGTTTGAGGTGGTACTTCCGGATCGGTGCTCACAATGAGAGAACTGGACGCTGGCGTGATTTCAAACACGGAGAGGCGCAGGATTCGAGGCCGGATCTCGCGCACGTCTTGAATCAGTTCTTGGAGAACTGCCACATCCCTGATCCCTCCTGTCCTGCCGATCATATTGCCCACAAACTCCGAAATGCGAAGAAACGCGACGTGGCGATTTTCAGCTCCGGCCTGATTGACGATGTCGCTTTCAAGGAGTGTCATGAGGCCGATCGACAGTCCGACAAGCATGGCTCCGGTGACGATGAACCACGCCATGATACCGTCGAACTTGAACCACTTCTTGAACATCTCGCCCTCGTCAAACGTTTCCTCCATATACTTATACATATGTAATAGGTTCGATGACATCCGGGGTATCTCCAGGCACTTCACTCGTAGAAGTAACGAGGCATTGCTTCCGTTGTGTGGTTAGAAAGTGGTTCTGTTATCCAAACCGGAATAATAGAACCTACGTCTTTCATTTAGACATTCCTGCACAGTCATACAATGCCACAATGACACATCTTGCAAGACATGATCCTGACGTCATATCGTTTGTCAGTGACTAATTAAACAATAACTCCACTGACAACGCATCGTTCGCCGCGTTTAAATTACGCCATTCGAGCGATATCGCACACAATGCACATTCTCAGCCCGCACACATTTCGTTTAACTGAACGTAAATATCGATGTCTTTCCATGACTCAGCGAAGGCTAAAAACCGATAATGAATGGGTTGATCATCGTTTACGTTCTTGGTCGCAGTTCAAACCCATGCGGCGAACATCGATTCGGGGAAAATGCCAAGACAACCGCTAGGATATTGAGCAACCGGTCCGATCATTGGGCGCCTCATTCTGTTAACCGGATACCTTTGACACAGTGTGCAATTGTGTCACGTTTCGATTGTGACTGATTGTCACGATCGTGTGTCATGGCATGCCAGGCAAACACCTTGCTAAGTACTTCGGTCATGAACCATGGTTTGGGCATTTCTTTTCAATGACGTTCTTATCTCGCAATAGGTTCTACAGAGGTTAAAGACAGGTAAACCAAGGTGGGACGGTGTGAGTTCGAAGGCCGCAAAGCGGACTTACACTTCTGACAGAATAACAACTTCGATATATGGAGAGCCCTCTCATATGAAACAGCTAGTCCACATCGCCTTGCGCAGACCATACACATTCGTTGTCCTGGCAATCGTTATCGGGGTCTTCGGAGCATTAGCAGTGTCAGAGATGCCGACTGACGTTTTCCCGGTCATTCAAATTCCCGTCAGCTCTGTCGTCTGGATCTACGACAATCTGATGCCGCAGGATGTCGAGGGGCGTATCACCTATGTCTTCGAGCGTTTCCTGACGCAGACCGTCGAAGGTATAAAGTACATATGGAGCAACTCGCTATTCGGTAACTCCATCATCAATATCTATCTTCAGGATGGAGTCGATCTAGGTGGAAGCGAAGCCGATATCGCGGCGATCGCACAAACCTCCGTCAAGGCGCTGCCGCCCGATATCAATGCGCCCATGGTCATGCGCCTGTTCCCTTCTCAAGTGCCGGTGGCTACATTACAAGTCACCTCAGACTCACACACACCCGCGGAACTCTATAACCTCAGCATCATGCGAATCCGGCCTCTCTTGGTCACGATACCGGGCGCGATCCTGCCGCATCCCTACGGGGGCCAAGACATGCAGGTGATGATCAATCTCGATCAGCAGAAGTTGCTTGCCCGTCATCTTACTCCGGCGGACATCCACCAAGCCCTCGACAGACAGAATCTTGTGTTGCCCGGAGGTGACATCAAGATCAAGTCAACCGACTGGATCGTTCTGACCAATGCGCAACCGCTGAAGATCGAAGACTTCGACGACATCCCCATCAAGAAGGAGGGGAATGCCTGGATCCATCTGCGCGACGTCAGTGTAACGCGTCTCGCCGGACGGGTGCAGACGAACGCCGTCATCGTGGAAGGACAGCAGGCCGTCATCATCGTCGTCATGAAGAGCAGCGAAGCGTCGACCTTGGAAGTGGTGGATGGGATCAAGGAGATCATTCCGCGCATTCAGGAGGTCGTGCCTGAGGGCGTGAAGGTGAAGCTCCTCATCGACGCCTCGGGGTTCGTAAAGCAGGCGATCGCGGATGTGCTGCACGAAATGATCATCGCAGCCGGGCTGGTCGGCTTGATCGTCCTGGTATTGCTCGGTTCTTGGCGACCGACGGTCATCGTCCTGGCGTCGATCCCGCTATCCATCCTTGTCTCCATCATCGGCCTGCATGCGCTCGACCAGTCGATCAATATCATGACCCTGGGAGGATTGGCCTTGGCAGTCGGTATTCTCGTCGACAATGCCGCCGTCATGATCGAGAATATCGATACCCATCTCGCCGAAGGCAAACCGGTGGAGACCGCGATCCTCGATGCCGCCGGTCAGATCATACTTCCAACCTTCGTCGCCACGTTGGCCATCACAATCGTCTGGGTCCCGATGTTCCATTTGAGCGGGATCTCCGGCTGGGTGTTTCCGCCGATGGCGCAGGCGGTCATCTTCGCGATGATCGCCTCCTTCATCCTGACGTACACACTGGTGCCCACGATGGCGAAATATATCCTGAAGACTCACGACGCGCATGGGCATGGCGAACACTCCCACGCGGAACAGTCGCGGAACATCTTCACCCGCTTTCAGCAGGGGTTCCAGGACGGTTTTGAGCGGTTCCGTGAACGCTATACCGGGCAGCTTGAACGGGCCGTCGCTCATCGTGGCCGTTTCGTCGTCGTCTCGTCTGTCGTAGCGGCAGGCTGTCTCGTCCTGTTTTACTTCAATGGGCGCGAGTTCTTTCCCGAGATCCGGTCAAACATCTTACAGATGCACATGCGGGCGCCGCTCGGCACGCGCATCGAAGCGGCTGCGCGTATCACGTCCTTGGTTGCAAGGGACGTCGAACGCTTGCTGCCTGGCCAGGTTCAAGACATCGTGAGCAATTGCGGCATACCGGTCGGGGCGCATAACCTGGCCTTCATTCCGACACCGACGGTCGGTACCCAGGACTGCGATTTGACGATCTCACTGACGAATGAGAAGGCACCGGTGTGGGAATTTCGCGACATTCTTCGTAAAGGTCTATCGGAACTCTATCCAGGGACCGAGTTCACCTTCCAACCGGCCGACCTGACCGCAAAGATTCTCAATTTCGGTTCCCTCGCGGCGATCGATGTGCAGATCAACGGCCCGGATCTCTATGCCAACCATGATTTCGCCCGTAAACTGGCGGGCAAGTTTCGGCAGATCCCCGGCTCAAGCGACGTAGTAGTCCAGCAGCCGATGGGCATGCCGACCCTCCTCGCAGAATCCAACCGTCAATTCGCCCTCGGTATGAACCTGGATCAGACGGACTTCGGCAACAACATGCTCGTGACGACCGCCGGGAGTCAACAGGTCGACCAGAAATATTGGCTCGATCGCATGACGGGCATGTCCTACCGGATCAACGTCTATACGCCGCAGGCACAGCTCACGAGCGTAAAAGACTTGATGACCGTCCCAGTCAGCCGGGAGCATGAATCTTCTGAGGGAGAGAGAAACGTGCAGCTCCTCGGCAATTTGGCGAATATTTCAGCCATCGGCACACCCGGTGCGGTCACGCATGGAAACATCATGCCGCTTATCGATGTGTACGTGGCTCCCGAAGGACGGGACCTCAACTCCGTCTTGGTGGAGGTCGAGCGGGTCATTGACAGTATGAAATCGGAGCTGCCCCGAGGGTCAATCATCGAAATAAAAGGCCAAGCCGAAGTGATGCGCGCCGCGCTTCGTGAAATGCTCTTCGGCCTCATTGCAGCGGTTGTGCTCGTGTATCTTCTGATCGTCGTCAATTTCCAATCCTGGCTCGATCCCTTCATCATCATCACCGCTTTGCCCGGCGCGCTGGCGGGCATCGCGTTGTCCTTGTTCATGACCCATACGAATATTTCCGTCCCGGCGTTCATGGGCGCGATCATGACGATGGGCACGGCGACAGCCAATTCCATCCTGCTTGTGTCCTATGCCCGCGAACGGCTCGTCGTCCATGGCGATGCATTGCGGGCCGCGGTGGAGGCTGGAACAGCCCGTATCCGCCCGGTGCTCATGACCGCCGCAGCCATGATCATCGGTATGCTCCCAATGGCGACGGCGAATTCTCAGAATGCGCCACTGGGTCGGGCTGTCATGGGCGGTCTCCTGGTCGCCACTCTGTTTACCCTGTTTTTTGTGCCTTGCATGTACGCAATGATCTACAATCGGCGAACCGTTAGCCAAAAGGAGCTTGTCTAATATGAACAAAATGCCTGCTAAAACCTTTGCAACTCTGGGAGTTCTGCTGTGCGTCATGTATTTCAGTTATCGTTACTATTCAGCCGAGACCAATGCGGCAGTTTTGCGCGAGACCACTCTTGACCATTCGATTCAAAAGGTGTCTGTAATTACTCCAAAGATGTTGCCGCCAAACGAGACGATTACACTGCCCGGCAATATTCAGGCTTGGTATGAGGCGCAGATATTTGCGCAGGTCTCCGGCTATGTGAAGATGTGGCACAAGGACTACGGGGCAATAGTCAAGAAAGACGACGTCCTCGCTGAAATCAATGCCCCGGCGCTCGACGCCCAATATGCTCAAGCCAAGGCGGATTTGGAAACCGAGCGAGCTAGGTATGTGCTGGCTGAACTGACCGCGAAACGCTATGTGGCGTTGCGACCAAATCAGGCGGTCTCCGAGCAGTCGATCTCGGTACAGGTTCAAGAGGCAAAAGCCCAGGCGGCGAAAGTCAGAGCAGCGGAGCAGAACGTCAGGAACTTCGAGGCACTGATCCGGTTCAAGACGATCGTCGCGCCTTTTGATGGTGTGGTAACCGCCCGCAACATCAACGTCGGCAACTATGTCAATAAGGAAGCTACTCCCGGAGAAGGCGGCTCCAGCGCAATCAGAGACCTCTTTACCGTGGCCGACGTCGGCAAACTACGCCTCTTCGTCAGCGTGCCGGAGACATTCGGGCCCTTTCTCCAGCCGGGCTTGACGGCAGACGTCACCGTGCCGCAACTACCCAATCGTCATTTCACCGGTAAGTTTCTGACCGTCGCTCGAGGGTTCGATGTCGGCACGCGTACGGCCATTACGGTTTTCGAGATTGACAACGCGGACCGAGCGCTCTGGCCCGGCTCCTACGCCACCGTTCGTCTCACAGCACCGGTCGAAAAAAATATTCTCACCATTCCCACGACTGCGTTGGTGTTCCAGGAGCATGGCGCGCAAATAGCACTGGTAAGTGCGGACGATCGCGTGCATTTCAAACCAATCACCATGAACAGAGTCCTCGACAATGTCATGGAGATCACAGAAGGGATTACCGAGAGCGACCGCATCATCAACAACCCCAGTGCTGCGTTGCTCGAAGGCGACAAGGTGCGTATCGTCACACCCACTGTAGGCTATGATCTCGTCACGGGAGAGAAGCCGGCACCGGAAGCCACAGCACCCAAGCACGAACCATCGGCGAAGCCGTTATGACCTCTGAGCGTCGAGAGATTGGAGCGACTGTGTACCCATGAGAAGACCAACGAGAGCAGAGATGTGGAGCCTTGTTCGCGCCTACCTGGAGCGCTGCAGCCTGGTGCTGGTGGCGCTCCTGCTGCCGGCGTGCAGTGATTGGTTACCGCGCGCCAATCTGGCGCCGACCTATGAGCCGCCGCAATACGTCGTACCGGAGACCTGGCATGGGTCCAGTCCCTTCGTGGAGGCCAAGCCGTCGGATACGGAGCTGCGCCCGGATTGGTGGAAAGCGTATAACGATCCGGTGCTGGATAAGCTCGTCGAACAGGCGATGGAGGCCAATCCGGATCTCCAGGCCGCCGCTGAGCGGTTCGTGCAGGCCCGCAACGTCATGATGAAGGCCCGGGCGCAATACCTGCCGCAGATCGGGATCGAGTTCGGCGGGTCGCACCAGCGCCAGTCGTTTGAGCGAATCTTTCGAGCCCCGGAGAGTCCGCTGCAGCAAGCTACGATGGAATTGGGCGGCCTGGCCTCCTGGGAGTACGATTTATGGTCGGCGCTCCGCAATACCGCCCAGATAGAGACCTATCGCGCGCAAGAACGGGCCGCCGACTGGGGCCTCGCCCGCCTGAGCCTCCAAGCGGAGATCGGGGCGGACTATTTCTTCCTCCGGGGCTTCGACGCCCAGACGGCCATCTACGTGCAATCGATCGACCTCTACAAGAGCACGCTCGACCTCGTCAAATCTCAGTTTGCCGGCGCGATCGCGTCTGCCCTCGATGTGGCCCGCGTCGAATCGCTGTACTACAGTACCCAGACGAAACTGGCGCAGGTGCAAGCCCAACGCCAAGTGACGGAACAGGCGATCGCCATCCTCCTCAATGTGACGCCGAGCACGTTTACGATAGACCCGGTCAATGAGCTGCGGGTCGCCAGCTTTACGGTGCCGCGGGTTCTGCCTGCCACCTTGCTGGAGCGCCGGCCCGACATCGCGGGCAGTGAGCGTCGGATGGCTCAGGCCAGCCGCGCCGTCGGGATCGCCCGGGCCGCGTTTTTCCCCAACCTCGCGTTTCGTGCGGATGGCGGCTTTGAAGACGGCTTCAATCTGGTCAAGCTGGCCAATAGTTTCTGGGCCTATGGCGCCGCCGTGTCGCTCCCGGTGTTCCAAGGGGGCTATCGTCGCGCCCAGTTGAACCAGGCGTGGGCGGCCTATCGCGAAATGGAGGATCTGTACCGGTCGACCGTGCTCAACGCGTTTCGCGAGGTTGAGAACAATTTGACCCTGACGAACCGCCTGACCCTTGCGGCCGATCGGCAGGACGCCGCCGTGGGCGCGTACTTCAAAACGCAGAATCTCACCATGGAACTGTACCAGGGCGGCTTGGCGTCCAGCTTGGAAGTCATTTACGCCGAGCTGCAGACGCTGCTGGCGCGCATCGACGCGGTACAAATCAAGGCCGAACTGCTGCGCTCCTCCGTCGCCCTCGTCCGCGCTCTGGGCGGAGGGTGGAACCGCCAGCTCGTGCCCTCGGACGACCAGATTCAACCGTTTGGGACGTTCCAATATGTCAAGATTGACAAAACACCTCCCGCCGGCGGGGCCGGCGGGATCATCAATGGGCATGCGGAGAATAACCATTTGTACAACGATCTGACCAAGCCCTCGGTGCGGCAATGAGGTTTTGCATCTGCGGCCGGCCCGGACGTAGAATAGGCGCCCAATCGACGGTCGGGAACCTACGGTGGCAGGTGCGCATGCAAGGGGGAGGCCGTCAACTACCGGTGGAACGACGCGGCTGACCAACGGAATGCGCAGGATCGTGGCCCCTATCTCTATTGAGGGGCCGCGAGCAGGCATGGCGATCCGCTGACCCAGGAATTGAGCCGTGACCTGTCACTGAGATAGAGGGTTGATCAGAGGCCTCATTCGTTTGGGTCGGAAGGAGGCTGATCACCCGAGGTGGGCATTTAGACGAAAGGGATGTGAACCGATGGATCGTACGCAAATGAGAACCCTCATCATTGTGGCTCGAGACTCGATGTTAGGCGATTTGGAGGAGCTTTTGTCCCATAATGGGGTCAAGGCTTATACCGTCCTGAGCAACGTCATGGGGAAGGGGGTCACGGGGCGAGTGTACGGGACCTTCCTGAATCCCGACACCAACACGATCATTTTTGCGGTCCTTCCCTCCGACCATGCCAACCAGGCGGTCACGGCGTTGCAAACCCTGCATGCCGGCCGCAAAGCCTCGTCCCAAGACACCCCGATCCCGCTCAAGGTGTTTTCCTTCCCTTGTGAAGAGCACGTGTAGGGTCAGGGATGAGAAGCTGTCGTCTGTGTCGCCGGCAGTTACGCAGCCTGTAACCTCCGGACCGTTGGCTCAAAGGCTGAGCCTGAGTCGCGGTTCGCCGGTTGATTGAGGAATCGGCCAGCTCTTCTCACACAGAGGCTTTGCGATCAGGGTTTAGTGCCTTTCTTTCCGAAGTATTCTTGCCTGCTCACGGCCACGTCGGCGACGAGCATGAAACCGGAATGCCGCTCGAAGAGCGGACGGAGGCCGGCGAGGATTGGTTCGACTTTTTCTTCCGGCACGACCGTCATGATGATTTCAAGGCTTTCCTGTTCGCTGAACATAAAGTGCGCCTCTCGCACTCCGTGGTGCCCTTTCCCTGAGATATTGCCGATAGTCGTGTAGCCGGTCGCTTTCACCCGATCCAACAGATCGGTGACAAATGCCCGGTGTTCTCCTGCAATGATCACCCGAACTTCCTTCATTGGATGCAAGATCAAACTCATCTGACGATCTCCTTTCCCGGCCTGTTTTGATCTTCTCGCGAACGAACGTCGTTTCTAAGGTATCACGATCTGGTGCCAGGTCCCATCGGGGCGATAGCGATACCAAACCTCGTCTTCAGGATCGAGCGCGACCAGATGGACCCATTCGTTATGATAAAAGTGCTGTAAGACGTCATGTCGCGCGATCAACTTCTCAATGCGCAACCGGGGCGCCTCAACAATCGTCAACAGCCGCATCGGCTCATGGTAAGCGGCCTCCCCGCTCATGACGGTTTGTCTGGCTAATCCAAGACGGAGATCGCTCCAAGGACCGGACATGATGCCGAGCCGACCGACCACATTGTGGTAAA
This sequence comes from Nitrospira sp., assembly GCA_029194725.1. GTDB lineage: Bacteria > Nitrospirota > Nitrospiria > Nitrospirales > Nitrospiraceae > Nitrospira_D. Next base: position 53,219 of record JARFXQ010000018.1, read on the forward strand.
TCTTACTCCCGCTGCCATACACCTCGTTGTCGGCGGCGGAAAAATAATGCTCCATGTTGATCCACTGGCCCACAACCTGCGGCCCGGTGAGCAGGACTTCGAGCAGTCGGTTGCTCGGATCTTCTCGATAATCATACGAGTGCAGGAAGACACGGCCGTCTAGGTCCAGTCCTTTCGTGAGCTCTCTCCGTCCGATCAGGAACGACGTATTGTTTGACAGGCCCCACTCCGGTCTGACCTGACTCCAGTCCACGCTCCGTCTGCGGACATGCCTGTCGGCTGATCTCACCTCGAGAATCTGTTGAACGTCGGGAAACCGAGCACAACGTTCTTGACTGGCGAGCGCGGAGGCTTCTTTGAGGTCTTTTTGGAGCCGGGTCAGGTCCGCACGATGTGTAGGCGGGACGTCTTCAAGGTCGAAGAGTTGAATGGTGTCGGTCGTCGTGTTCATCTGACCGGCATGGAAATGCGTGTCGGATGGGATATGGATCCCGAGTTTGGCGACTCGCTCGCGTACCTTCGGATTGTTCGCCATCATCGCGAGGGCGCGGGCGTTGGGCTTGCCTTCATTGCCGCCGCAGGCTCCGCAATCAAGCGCGGATTCGTAAGGATTGTTGTCGGACGTGCTCCCGTGGGCGCAGAAGAGGACAAGCCGCGCGAAGTTCTTGGTCAGTCCCATCATACGGAGCGCAGTATCGACGGTGAGGACCTGCTCTTCCAGGGTGAAACCGGTCCTGGTGAGCTGTTCCTTGTGTCGTGACGTGGATCGAGCCGTCAGATCGTACTGCCGCCGCAGAGTCTCCACAAACGCGTCGATTGTTTCCGGTCTGAGTCCGGCCCGCTCGACTTCCTCAGCAGCGATGGGCGGCTCCTGGTCTCCTTCCATTGTCAGGGCGCGCTGGCGCAAGCCGTCGAGGAGCGCGGGTGTGCTATGGGAGCCGTGGAGCCCGAGCTGTTCATGCAGCGCCTCCCTGATCACGGCCTGTTGTTCGGCTTCGAGCATCTCGGCGATTTCACCGGGCGCCAGCTTGTCTATCGTCAGGGTGGTGGCCAGAGAGGGGACAAATAGGCGTCGCAACCAGGCGGTCCAGCGATGATAGAGCGCGGGGATCAATGTCTTGCCGAAAATCGGCAGGCTGTAAAACCAGCCCAGAGATTCCACCATGACATAGGGAGTCACCACATTCTCTTTTAGATCGTGCAAGAGTGTATGACCGGCATGCACCCATTTGGCCCGCGCAGCGTGCAAAGAGACCTTATGATCGAGATAGCTGCGCGGAATCTCCCGCACCTCATTCTTCGCCCGCATGATCACCGGGAACTGTTCCGTCTCATGCTCCTTTCCCCAGGCTCGATAGCGGATAAAGGCGGCAAAGAAACCGGCGAAACCATAGGTCTCGTGTGGACCGACCGATTCGAGATGGCGGCGGAACGGTTCGGATCGCACGTCGATACAGTAGACCGACTGTGAGTGAGGGCGCGACGTCTCAGAGGGAGCGACGTTCCGGATCCGCGCATGTAGGAGTCCGAAGAGATGCTCCTGGTAGCCGGCCTCCAGGGCCTTGAGCCACACCGGTCCATGATCCGATTCGGGAAAGGCCTCCATCCAATCGACGACTTGCTTGATGTCCGCTGAGGCGCCTTCAACAACGGCAGTTGCATCGATGTTCAACGAACGGGCCAGAGCGAAAAGCCGTCGCGCAGTTCCACGCCGAACAGCCGCTTGCAGCCGGGGAATGACTTCGACACGGTACCTTGTGAGGATATTCTTCCAGCTTTGCCCCTTCTGATGCGAGAGCCGGTCGACTTCTTCGGCATAGAGGGCGGGTAACCGCCCGGCCGCCCGCTGCCGCCGAAGATAATATTCTTCCGGACAGTCGCGCATGTAGGCCATCACGGCTTCGTATCGCCCTTCGATGTCGAGATAGTCCTGGCAAGCCTGTTGGACCAGCTCGCGCGCGTACCAGAGACGAATCGCCAGAAACTTCACCAGGCCGACTGGGTAGGCTTGCTGCCAGGGATAGTCCCGTTCTTCTCCTCGCCACTTGATGAAGCCGGCCCAGCCGGGCAGCGCGGTCAATTGTAACGATAGGTAATCTTGTAATAGCTCAGCGGGAATCCCCAGTGCATCCAGGCTCTCGAGGAGCGCATCTTCCGGATGGTCCGGGAGCCTCGCGATCTTCCTGCAACTATCTCTGACACCACAAGGAGACCATTCGTGCGAGGCTATGGACTTCCAGGCTTCATACAGACCCTTTTCACGCCTCGGCATGGTCCATGTGGCATGACCCTCGTCCAGGAAGGCTCCGCACCACTTGATCATTTGCTCGTTGATCTGCTGGACGATCTGCGTGCCGAGCGTGTCGTCGCACCAGTGCGAAAGGGTGAGCCAATGGCAGAGCCCCGCCTGGTTCTCATCCACAACTTTTCGGATTCGATCGTCCAGTGAAAAAGGAAGAACCACGTGCTCCAGCTTACGGGCGAGTGCCTCGATCAACGGCCTGTCGGGATCGGCCAGTTGATCGTCAAGCGGTTCCATGGTCGGAGCACAAAGTCCCTCGGTCAGGCAGGCGCGCAAGATTGAGCCGTGCGTGACGTGGTGCGATCCGATGGTCACATGCTTGTCGATGACTCGCGGCTTGAGTGCGTCATCGAGATGAGTCGCCCGAATTCGACCGGTCTTGAGGTACTCACGATACAGATCGCCGGAAAGGTACCCGTTGCCGCCCAGGAACTGCTTCCCACGCTTGACCGCTTCTTCGAACGGCAGATATTCGATACTGTGCAATGGATTGTGGTGAACGAAGGTGCGCATCGGCCAGTACTGCGCGATGACTTCCCCGGCCAGGCGGACGACAGCGCGCAATTCCATCCGCCTCGATTCAATGGTAGGGCTGTCTTCTAGCGGTTCCATGTGAGGGATTGCTCCATGGCGGTGGCCTTATCAGAAATCTGACCAGGCGCGAACAAGCTGGTGGGGGCCAAGCCAAGCGCCAGCAAGGCCAACACCACGATCAGCAGCGAGGTAAATTCTGGATGTCGGAGATCGGCATAGCGCAAGTCCGGCCGGCGAGCGCCAAAAAGCAGCTGTTGTACCATCTGCATGATGTACCAGGACGCGGCAAGCCAGGCCGTCAGCGCGATGAACAGCCCGATCGTTGAAGAAGGTGGCGTGGTCAACAGCAACCCCATGAATCCCGCGAACACCCCGAAAGGTGGCATTCCCATCGCCGCAAGGCCCAATAGGGACAATAGGACCGCGTATTTCGGCATGGCTGCGGCGAGACCACTAATGGCCTGGGGATCGACATCGTCGCCGTATCTGGTGCGGATCACCTGCCAGGCCATTAGCAGTCCGCCGGTGGCGAGGCCGACTGCTCCAGCCAGCACGGTCGCACGCGCGGTCGCTGTAGAGGCTCCGGCCACAAACCACCAGAGAATCGAAAAAAACGAAACGCTGCCGTAGCCGACCAAGAGACGGACGCGCGATTGAGCCAACGCTTTAATCGCGCCGTACAGCGAGCTGGCCAGGGCCAAGAGGCTGATGATCGTCACGAATTCATTCGGCATCGTCGGCATGGCGATCGCCAGCCCATGGAGTCCCAGTACCGGCAGCAGTAACACCATGAACGGTGGCAAGCTACTCGGAAGTCTCGTCAGCGCTGTGAGGTATCCATCATGAAAGGGCATGAGCGGCAGCAGAACCGCACAGGTTACCAAGGTTGCCACCGATGAGATGGGCGACTCGGTCACCAGGGAAAAGCCAGCGCCGGCGACAGCGACCGCGAAGGATCCGATGCCCCACCAGGAGATGGGCCAGAGCCTACTGTGGTGACGGTATAGGAGGAACACGATGATCAGCAGGAGGGAGATCAGGCACAGCTGGCCGAACGAATTTCCGCCGGTGAGCACGGCCATTCCCAAACCGAGAAAGACCAAGGTCATGGCCCAGGAGAGGCGATGGCTTTCGTGAACCGGCTGGCCTAATGCGGACACCATGGCTGCGATCGGCAGTAGATAGAGTGGTAAGAGACCATCGGGCGGACTTGAAAGCAGGTCGGCGAGCCCGGCGATGGATGCGAGGTTGGTGACGGAGCAGATGATCACAACCATTCTGATCCGATGGGGATCAGACCAACAGGCTCGGCAGACGAACGCCCCTACGAACGGAATTCCAATGAACAACCATGAGATGAACAGATCCGTCATCGAGACCACCCGCGTTCCAGCTTGTCGATCCGATGAACCACATGTGTGACCGCCGAGCCGATCAATTGATAGAGCTCATCAGCATATATCCGATTCAGAAAGACCGTATAGAGGCGAATTCTTAAACCGTCGATCCAGGCCGGCATCCAGACTGTCCGGCCGTGGGCACGCATGTACAGGTAAGTCCAGCCGAAGATCGTTAGGAGCGCGGCGATCCCGACTATCAAGTCGAAGAGCCAGTCCGGGAGATCGGCAGCCTTGAAATACGACGCCACCTCCTCCGGGTTGGGGTAGAGGAATGACGTGAACGACTCGACGGCGAAGAGATAGACGAACACGATGAAGAGGAGCGTCAGCAGCATGCTGGCCGACACTTTCCACGAGGCCACGGTGCGAAGTCGTGTGAGCGTCAAGATTGCTTGTGACGAGGTGATCCAAATGAAAAACAGGATAATGACGGTCCCTTGAGATTCCAGCAATGGAATTTGCAGGACGCCGTGCGTGACCAACAGGATGAGCAGCGGAATGAACAAGGTCATCACAAACCCGGTAGACCAGGTCAAACGTGAAAATCCCGCTCCGTTATCCTCATGATCCGTATGGGGAAAATGCGGCTCCTGTCGCGCCTTATGGATGACATTTCCACAATTGAGAAAGACCGTGGCCTTGAACAGCCCGTGAGCGATCAGATGGAACACGGCGAGTGAGAAGGCGCCCAAGCCGCATTCCATGATCATATAGCCCATTTGGCCGATCGTCGAAAAGCCGAGCGTCTTCTTGATGTCGTTTTGCGCCAGCATCATCGTCGCACCGAGCACGGCCGTCAGCGTCCCGATGACGAAGGCGATGTGCAGGGTGGTTGAGCTCATTCCGAAGAGCGGAGCGAGGCGGTTGATGAGAAAGCCTCCGGCGTTGATGATGCCGGCATGGAGCAATGCGTGGACCGGTGTAGGCGCGAAGAGCGATCCCGGCAGCCACAGATGCAGAGGAAACTGAGCTGACTTACCCATCGCGCCAATAAAAAGGAAAAAGGTCACCGCCGTTGTGGCGCTGACGTCCATCCCAGGGAGAATCGAAAGGGTCATGGGAGTAGCAGCCGCTCTGGCAAACAACTCTTGGAATTCGAGGGTGCCGTAGAGTTGATAGGCGAGAACAATGCCGGCAAGAAACGCCGTATCGGCGACACGCAGCAACGTAAACGTCTTGAATGCGCCGGCCAACGTTGCAGCATGGACATGGTTGTGCGCGAGCAGGTAGAGCAGGTAGCTGAGGAGTTGCCAAAAGAGAAACAGCATCATGAGATTTCCGCTTGAGACCATGCAGATCAACACAAAGTCGGTCAGGCAAATCAACGCAAGATATCGGCGCGCATGATGATCCTGGTACATGTAGCCGGTCGAGTACCAGTAAATGATGGTGCTGACTCCGGTGATCAATGTCATCATGACCGCGCTCAGTCGGTCGACGTAGAAACCGATGGGAATGATGAAGGATGCGACGGAGGCAGGATCGTAGAATCGAACGGTGATGGAACCCTGCGACGTGACCAGGGTCAGCGCGCCGATGGAGCCTAGGAATGCCAGACCGACGGGATAAGCGGCCGCCTTCGTGCGGGTGAAAGAGGGCGTCTCGCCGCCGGTCATCACGATGGCGGCAGCGGCTAGGAGGAGAAAAGGAACGATCAGGACCAACGATAGGAGCACGTCATTTCCCGGATGGTTGAAAACGTTTGTTCTCTCAAGCAGGCGATCCCCGCACCTCCTGCGCCGATGGGAGGCTAACCATTAATACGGGGTCTCCATATTCGTCAAGCAGGGACTGCCTCCCGATTCCATCGCATAGGCCGCTGCGGACAAGGAGCCTATGCCCAGCCGACTCCGTGCCGCCAAGCCGGGGCCGGTCAAAGCGAACGTTCTTGGGCGCGTTTATCCAATCGCTGAATGGCGGACGTCAGGATGCTGCTGACTCGATAGAGGATTGCGTCGACATAAAGACGGTTCAGGAACAGCACATAGAGGCGGACCCGGACGCTGTTGATCCACGATGGTGCCCACACGGTCCGACCATGGGCCCGCATGTAGAGATAGATCCAGCCCACAATCGTCACCAGTGTCGACACCACGAGGAGAAGATCAAAGAGCCAGTCCGGGAGATCGCCGGCCTTGAAGTACGAGGCCACTTCCTCCGGGTTAGGGTACAAGAATGCCGTGAACGATTCGACGGCAAACAGATAGACAAACACGATGAACAAGAGCGTCAACAACATCGCCGCAGACACCTTCCAGGAGGCGACGGCCCGCAATCGGGTCAGCGTCAGGATCGCTTGCGAAGACGTGATCCAGATGAAAAAGAGAAAGATCACGGTGCCCTGCGACTCCAGTAGCGGAATGTGCAACACGCCGTTAGTCGCCAGCAAAATCAGCAAGGGAATCAGCAGGGTCGTCAGAAATCCCGTCGTCCAGGTCAGGGGTGAATAGTTTTCCTCCTCCGCCTCGCGCCCCGGATGCGGGACTAGCGGTTCCTGTCTCGCCTTGTGAATGACATTCCCGCTGTACAAGAACACCGTCGCTTTGAACAGGCCGTGGGCGATCAAGTGAAAAACCGCGAGCGAGAAGGCGCCCAAGCCGCATTCCATGACCATGTAGCCCATTTGGCCGATCGTCGAAAAGCCGAGCATGTTCTTGATGTCGTTTTGAACCAGCATCATGGTGGCGCCGAGGATGGCCGTCAGTGTCCCGATCACGAGAGCGATGTGCAGAGTGGTCGAGCTCATCCCGAAGAGCGGGGCGAGGCGATTGATGAGAAACCCAGCGGCATTGATGATGCCAGCGTGGAGTAGGGCAGTCACGGATGTTGGGGCATAGAGATACCGGGGAAGCCAGCCGTACAGTGGAAACTGGGCGGACTTGCTCATTCCTCCGACAAGGAGCAGCAAGGTGACCGCCGTCGCACCGTTGAATGCGGCGCCAGGAAACAGGGTCACGGTGGCGGTGGATTGCGCGGCGACAGCAAACAGGTCCGGAAATTCCAGCGTGCCGTAGAGTGAGTAAGCCAGCACGGTCCCGCCCAAAAAGGCGACATCACCGACCCGCAAGAGCGTGAAGGTGCGAAACGCACTGTTCAGCGTCTCTTGGTGGCTATGATTGTGGACGAGGAGATAGAGGAGGTAACTCAGCACCTGCCAGAGGATGAACAACATCAATAGATTCGCGCTGGACACCATGCAGAGGAGGACAAACAGGGCCACCCCGATTAAGGCGAGATACCGCCGCTCGTGCAGATCCTGGTACATATACTCGACGGAGAAGGTGTAAATGATCGTGCCGATGCCCGAGATCAACACCATCATGATCGCGCTCAACCGGTCGACGTAGAGGCCGATCGGGACGGCCAACACCGTGGAGGCGACCGGATCGTACAGTCGAAGCGCAATCGGGCCTTCCGTGGCCACCACATACAGGGTGGCGATGGCGCCGCAGAAAGCCGCGCCGATCGGCCAGGCGGCGATCTTCGCGCGAGCGTGGCGTGTGGCTTCTGGGCCGACGCTCACGATAAGTGCCGTGACTAATGGAAGCAGCGGCACCAGCAAGACAGCCGACATCATCACCTCAAGGATTCTGAAAACACAAAAGCCAACCGCACGCTCGATTTGCGATCGAAGCATGTCCGGTTGGCTTGTACTGCGGCCGGCCACTCATGCGAACTGCCGGCCACCCTACGGCCCATCTTCCAAGAATCAGGCGCTCTTGCCCGTCCCACTAGAGATCGTTGGATGGACAACATGGCCCTGTAGCTGATACGGCTTCATGCATAATATGGTGCAAAGCATAGCGTCAAGCGTGAAATGGCGAAGAGGGCTTTCTTCCATGAGAGTCCGAACCGAAAGCCCCAGTGCTGGTCCAACGATGGACACAAAGGCCTACCGGGCTGGATAGCTTCTGTCGCACCTTTCCCCCTTTCGGCATCATTGCATTTCACATGAAACGGCGGTATGCCTCTCCGTCAATTATTCCTCGTCTTGAAGGAAGCAAGAAGCTCCTCGCACAGTGACCTCGGATGTCATGTTGACCTCCGTCTTTCCCTTTCTCCACGATTCGAAGTAGCTGAAATTTCGAGCGGATTACATCTGTTTGGGCTGTGGCCTATTCTGTTACGACCCACCGGTATAATAACTCCCGTCTGATAAACCGGCACGTGATGGCTATGGGTGACGAGTAGGAGTGGCATACAGAGAATCCTTAACCCTTGGTTGGATGGGTCATTGATTCTTGATGAAGGCAGCGCGATGTAATCGTGCAAGTGTGAGGAGGGAGCCATGAAGGCTGCAACAACGGCGATGGCTCTGCTGCTAATGGCCTCGGTCCAAGCCGGAGCCGAAGACCTCGGTAATTTGAGTGCGAATCCGTTTCTGCACGAGTCCACTGCGAACCCATTCGGCGCCGGGAGTCCCTTCGCGCCGAACGGCATCAACAACCGCTTCAGCCCCTACGGCAGCCCATTCAGCAATCAATCAGCCACGAATCCCTTCGCGCCTGACGCCCCTCGGCTCTACGACCAGCAGGGCAATTACCACGGCAAGCTGAGCGCCAACCCGTTCGATCCCGACTCGACGGCCAACCCCTTCGGCCGGTATGGCTCGCCGTTTTCGCAGGACTCGATCAACAACCCATTCAGTGCGGGCAACCGATTCAAGCACGATTCACCGAACAATCCATACGGTTCTGGCTGGAGAATTGAAGGACAGTAACCGATTACTATTTCGCCGTATTGGAATCATTGGAACGGGTTATCGATATAGGGCCCCGGCTTAACTATTTACAGTCAGGCTACTGTGTCATTGGGTTGGAACGTACAGGCACGTAGTATTTGGCCCGAGTCCGTTTAGGAGTAAGAGATACAAGATTGAATTCCTAGGGGGAATGCTGCTGAAGGCTACTCTCTCGGCAACAAGTGGTAGAGTGTGTGATTTCATGCAGGAAAAAGGATAAGCTGCGGTCCCAATGCCTCGGAGCTAACTCCAGCCTAGTATCATCGTCAGGAAGGGGGGAGCACGCTATGATTTTCCACGTGACGTTAGAACAAGCGGAAGACGGCTGGGTGGTCGCAGAGTGTCCGGCGCTTCCTGGCTGTGTCTCTCAAGGAAAAGATGAAAAGGAAGCTCTCGACAACATCAAGGA
>JARFXQ010000001.1 GCA_029194725.1 Nitrospira sp.
TTGTTCGGATTGATGCGCACCTTGAACAAGACACGCGGCACGACGTTTGTCATCGTCACGCATAACGACAAGCTCTCCGCCCAGTCCGACCGTATCATTCACATGCAGGATGGCCAAATCGTCTGATAGACGGGATATTCCGATCGCGGTATCCTTTGGCCCTCGTTTGACTCCGGTGTTTCCAGACTAGGCGTCAAGTTGTCGCCACTGAGGATGGCACCGTATGCGGTGTATACCGAGTGCGTTTCCTTGACGAACTACCATCCCTTCTCTAGACTCGCAAGAATGCCCTCTCGCTCGCTTCGCGTAGGCTTGTTGCTGGCCGCCTCAGCGTTGCCGTCTCATATCTCAGCGGCGGAATTTGTAATCGTAGGCCCTCGCCCTATGGGCATGGGTGGAGCAGGCGTCGCCGTCACGACCAATGCGCTCGCCACCTATTGGAATCCAGCAGGCTTGGCCATGACCCAAACCGTGGATATCCGTGCCCAGGGGGGAGGACTGGCGTTTGATCGCCTTGGCTTGGGTGATGCCCTGCATGATCTGGAAAACTTCGATACCAGCGATACATCTCAGGCCAATCTGGCGAAGGCTCAGTCTATCGCCGATCGTGTCAACCAAGCGGGCGCCGGTGTTTCCGTCAACGGGTCAGCCGGACTGTATCTCAAAGGGCACCTTGGTGAACATGCGTTCGGATTCAATGTGTCCGACGTCGCCACCGGAGGCGGATTCGTCTCGACGCCTGTGCAGGTATCCCAACCGGGCGGTGCCGGCACGACCATCAACGTGGAGGGCCAGATGGCGCTGCGTGGCCTGGAAGCCAGGCAGTTGGCATTTTCATATGCCTACGCGTTTTTTGACAAAACGTTTTCAATCGGAATCACGGCAAAAGTCATTCAAGGCGCCGCCTACAATGGTTCGACCGATCTCAAAGGGGGGAGCGGAGTCGGCACGACCGATCATTTCGGCAAGCCGAGCATCTCATTGTCTTATGGCATCGACATAGGAGCAATCTATCGCCCGACCTCGTGGGTGAGGTTTGGAGTCATCGCCAAGGATCTCAATAAGCCTACCTTCGATGGCGCTGGCGGAGGAGAGCTCCAATTAGATCCGCAGGTCAGAGCCGGCGTTGCCGTCAACCCCTATTCTTCTTTGACATTGGCAGCCGATGTAGACGCAACCTCGAACAAGACCTTTGTCCCCGGAGTGAAAAACCAGCTGCTGAGCCTAGGACTCGAGCAAACGATCTTGTCTGAATTTCTTTCGTTTCGGGTCGGCACCTTTAAGAATATGCAGGATGCGTCCACTCCCTTTGTTCCTACGGCAGGGTTAGGCCTGCGGTGGTTTTCCTTCCGTGCAAATGCCGGCGGAGGATATGATTTCCGCGAAAAGGGTGCCTTGGTCTCCGCCTCTATTTCATTGACGTTTTAATGGTATACTGAGCCCATGTTGTCTCGATCATATGCGTACATAATATCAGCGATGACCCTTGTTTTACTGCTCGAAGGTTGTGGCGGCCTGCAGGAGGTTTGGGAGGGCCCCGGCGCCAGAGTGTTTCGACCGCAGTCCATCGCCGTATTACCCCCAATGGCAAGCCAATACGACAGCGCCCGGGAAGACATTCAAGATGTCCTGGCTGGAGCACTCAACCGTCAGGGAAATATCGAGCGGGTCGTCTCGCCCGAGAACGTGACCGATATCTTTCAGGCCTCGAAGGAAGCATTTGATTCGCTCGTGTTTTATTTCTCTCGTCTGGAGATGACCGGTCAATCCGACAAAGAGTCGGCCATTAAGCTGGGGAAAGCACTCAACGTCGAATCCTTTCTCGTAGTCCGGGTCAATTCGTGGGAATACGTGCGGAAGGAGGGAGACAACGTCGGGCGGGTCGGCCTCAGCCTTCGACTGGTCGATGCGACGACCGGCACGACGGTCTGGAAAGCGCGCCATGAACGTTCGAACAGCTATATGTTCGTGAAGCCAAGCCTAAAGGAAATCGCAAAAGAACTTGCCGACGAGATGATCAAATACATGCCTCCGCAGCCCAAGCGCTAGCGTAGAACTCGGAATCCTCTCCCCCTACTCTCGTTCGTTCGGCACACCACCACATATTTCTGCGCTTGGAGATTGAGAAGGAACAGCTTCATTGTCGGTTGCCTTTAGCCTGCAGCACCAGAGCCTTCGTCCGGGTGTCGATGCTGACAAGCAGCTCATGGAGACTAAAGAGCAGAATGGCTCCTTCGCACATCATGCGCCACACCAGATTCCCCGCCAGGAGGACCACGATTCCTCCGAGCCGAGTGAGCATCGGGCCGACCTCATACTCATTCAAGGCCTCCGGGGATAGAATCGACAAGAGCCCTGCTGCGGTAATGAAACAGGCTCCCGCGATATACACCACTTTAATGAGTTGCGGGGTCACCAACTCACGAAAGGCAAAATACTCGGCATAGAAACTCACGTACCCCGCAGGCTTACCCTTCTGTGGGGCAAATGCATGCTCACATATGGAGCACTTCGTGGCAGATACGTCATTTTCTGTCAAACATTGTGGACATTTCATGACCTCTCCCTTCAGTCAGCGGTTCAAATAAGATCTGCGATGACGCTTGTTGCGCCTCCTATGACCATTTGGCATGAGGCGAGGGCGGGGATGCTAGTGGGTGGTCGGCCTCACCAATCGCTGTCCCATCTCAATAATACTGTCCTACCGTTCGAGAAGGTAAGGTGGGTGATGCGAGGTCGAATCATTCTTGTTGAGCAAAGCTAGAATGTCATCAACGAGGGCCAGGTTGCAGACTCAGGTCTTGTTCTGTGCACCACCATCCGGGGATTCACAAGGTGACCGATCGTCGAATAGTGCAAGCCTGCAACTCGACCGATTCCTGACAGACTGTAGCCAAGTTCCAGATGTGCATGACGAATGGTCTCATCGCGTCGCACTCGATCCGTACGACACATGTGGTCAACCTGACCGTGACAGCGGTTGGAGGCCTGGGCATAGGCACCTTGAGTTACCCGTGGCCCTCGCCAGATTGGCGTCGGGCGTCTCCACGACTAGGTGCAAATGGTTATCCATCACACAAAAGGCGCGCAGTAGGAGATGAAACTGAGAAACGATGTGCGTCAGGAGGCCGAGAAACCGCTGTCCTTCCTCGCCATCTAAGAAGATATCCTGCCTGGTAAAGCCCTTGTGGTGACGTGGTAGAGCGCGCCAGGAAATTCGACGCGCCGAGGGCTGGCTATGAGGCGGAGTGTAGCTCATCGTGATGCACGAACCAAGATCTGAGCCCTTTTGGTCTTTGTGGTAGGAGCGAAGACGGAAAAATCGGCGAGAGAGGTGGATAATTCCGTTACTAGGCGAGTTGTGCGCAGGGCCAGGAGAAAACACGGATCGCTGGTTTCACCCACCCCGAGTGCTTCAACGTCTCAGCGCACCAGTCTTTGATCGCGATTGTCACCTTGTCGCGCTGCGCTGGTTCGAGGGCGACCATGATCACGCGATTGGTCCCAGGATAATACGAGATCCCTTCCGCAGGCCCGGACTGCCCCGTTCCAACCGTTTCCGGGATTTCCGTAAAAGCCAGCACGTCGCAACTCCGTAAGATCTCGTGCACGCGAACTTGCAGCGAGGCGCGAAAAACGATCATCAACATGTCCATGAGTGACCTCCGAGTAAATCCTCATGCACTATAGCAAGTTCATGTGAGATCGCGGAAGGCGCATGAGAGAGCGAATGATCTAGCCCAACTTCCGCAGTTCGCGAGGTCAGAGTGAGGGCTTTCAACGGGTTGTGCCAAAAATCGGCACTACACGGGGACTACGGTCGAGAGCGGCGAAGTCAGCCGTAAGCGGTGCGGCAAGCCCAGACCCAACTGGTCGAGCAAGGCGGCCTGAGCGTGATCTGGTCGCACGACGCAGTGCAGCCGGACCGCCCGCTCATCCATCGTCGGCAACACGACATCGGTGCTCTGAATCGTCCGGAGTTCCTCCAAGAACGTGCGTGGGCTGTGGCCCAGGCCAGCTCATCGAGGAACCGCTCGCGGCGGGTGGACTTGCGATATTGCTCAAAGCTCGCTTCCGCACAGGTCTGCTGCATGGGGTACGCCTCCCGTTCAGTGCTACGCTATCCGTAGCACATTCCGAGAGAAGAATAAATCAGACTCTCCCTAGGGCGTGTCATCAATTAAGCCATGTGATTGCGGCGGCGAGATAGATCGCGCCAAGGAAATTGGCCGCGCGTTTATCGTAGCGGGTCGCGATGGCGCAGAACTGCTTGAGCCGGGCAAAGAAGTTCTCGATCAGATGCCGCGCCTTATAGAGGTCTTCATCGTATGCGCGGGGGGCCGTTCTGTTGGATTTTGACGGGATCACGAGGGTCTTTCCTGCTTTTCGCAGAGGCTCGATGACTCGCTCATCGGCATCAAAGGCTTTGTCGGCAATGATCGTGTCCGCGTCGATGCCGGGCAACAGCGCATCGGCCCCGTCAAGATCATGCGCCTGTCCCGGCGTCAGATGGAAGCCTGTGGGATTACCCAACGCATCGCAGACGGCATGAATCTTGGTCGTCAGGCCGCCCTTGCTGCGCCCGATGGATTCTTGTTCGCGGACGTCTTTGGTTGCTTGCCTCCCTTTTTACGCGCCCCCGCCGCGTGCTGATGAGCCCGGACAATGGTGGAGTCCATCATCGCGTATTCATTGTCGGGATCGTCGGCCAGACGTTCAAACACTCGCTTCCAGACACCGCTCTTGCTCCAGCGCGTGTGGCGCGTATGGATGACTCGAAAATCCCCGAACCGCCCCGGCAAATCCCGCCACGGGATCCCAGCCCGGTACCGATAGAACACCGCCTCCACAAACAGCCGGTTGTCCTTCGCTGTCACACCCACCGTCTCTTCCCGGCCCGGCAACAGGTCCTCGATCTTCGCCCACTGGTCATCGCGCAACCCGTAGCGTCTCGCCATTCGCAGGCCCCTCCGTTGGCCTACGAATAGTGAATCATATCCTTACGGCTCTGTGAATCCTGAAAATTAATTGATGACACGCCCTAAACGGTTAGCCTACGACCATGGCTGATTTCAGCGATCGGACGAACTCGGCGACGTGTCCGATCATCGAAGGATCTTGCTGGTGGGACGCGATGCATTTCACGATGGCGCTGCCGACGATCACCCCGTCGGCTATTTTCGATGCCCGCGCAGCATCTTCGGGCGTCGCCACGCCGAACCCAACGGCGACGGGAGCAGTGGAAACTTTTCGCAATTTGCCGATATTGCGCTGGGTGTCCCGAACGTTGTTGATCTTCGCCACCGTAATGCCTGTCAGTGAGACAAAGAAATTGGAGCCTGGTCAACTTGCTTTCTTCCGTTCTTCTTTCAATCGCTCGGCGATCCACAGCTTGATCACCGATTGTCTCGTAACGCCAAGGCGGCTTGCCTGTGCATCCAGTGATTCGATGATCCAACTGGGAAAATCGACGTTCACGCGTCTCTGTTCATGCCCAGGACGACGCGCCTTGGAGAGAGCAAGATGAGGCGTAATATCTTTCCCCTCATCAAACATCTTCTCGAGATGCTTTGCTTTCATAGTAGAGCTCTCTTTCTTCCTTTCTGGCTCTTCGCACTGAAATCAACCGAATACGTTCCTTCCGATAGGTGAAAAAGGCGGACCACAGCTTTTGCTTGAGGGCGGCTATGAGCACGGACCGGGGTTCGTCTTCTGTTCGCGCTGGGATTTCGAGCCGGTCCTCGTCTGCCCACAGTTGTTGCGCCTCGACAAAATCGATCCCATGTTTCTCATGGTTCGACTTGCTCTTCGCAGGATCGAACTCGAAATCCATTCTGGTATAGAAAATATACCAGCAGAGAGACGTTCGTCAATCCAAGAGGATTCGAAGCTCAATCCGCACAAGCGGCAGGTGGACACTACTACGCCAGCGAACGCCTTGGGTAAAAATTGATGTGGGGAGTCTATGGGGATGAACGGTTAGCCTACCGCCATGGCCGATTTCAACGATCGAACGAACTCAGCGACGCGGCCGACCATGGCGGGATCATGTTGATGGGACGCGATGCGTTTCACGATGGCGCTGCCGACGATCACTCCGTCCGCCACCTTCGACACCTGCGCGGCATCCTCAGGTGTCGCCACGCCAAACCCGACGGCGACTGGTGCGGCAGAAACCTTCCGCAGTTTACTGATATTGTGTTGGATGTCCCTGGCATTGCTGAGCTTGGCGCCGGTGATGCCCGTCAGCGAGACATAGTAGACAAATCCGTGCGACTCTTTCGCCACAAACTTTCTCCGATCAGTCGTGCTTGTCGGCGCGAGCAAGAAGATCAACGAGAGCCCGGCCGCATCCGCCGGGATCTTGAGCGGTCCCGCTTCATCCGGCGGCATATCGGGCACGATCAATCCATCCACTCCGGCTGCCTTTGCCGCTTTGCAGAATTCTTCACAACCCATGGCATGGATGGAGTTGTAGTACAACATCAGGATGATCGGGATATTCGTCCGCTGTCTCAGCGATGTGACAGAGGCCAGGATTTTTCGAAGAGACGTTCCGCTCCGCATGGCACGCTCCGCCGCCTGCTGAATCACCGGTCCGTCCGCGATCGGATCCGAAAAGGGTACGCCCAGCTCAATGATATCGGCGCCCGCCTGTTCCAATGCCAGCACCAGCTGTTCAGTTTCTGGAAGTCCTGGATCTCCTGCCATCAGATAGGCGATCAAGGCTTTCTTCTTGTCGGCCTTCAGTCGTTGAAACGTCGCGTCGAGCCGGTTTTGAACCAGTGATGGGTGATGGGTGATGGGTGATGAGTCCAAACCCACCCTCTGTCGCCCGTTCGATGCTTTGCGTCGATCACGCATCACTCTTCACCCTTCACCGACCACTTACAGAGTTACGCCTCGCATTCGCGCCACTTGTTGGACATCTTTATCTCCACGGCCGGAGAGATTGACGATGACGAGCTGTGACTTTTTCAGTGTAGGTGCTAGTTTGACGACGTGCGCGATGGCATGGGCGCTTTCGAGAGCGGGAACGATACCTTCTTCACGCGCCAACAGATCAAAGGCCGCGAGCGCCTCGCTGTCCGTCGCAGAGGTATAGTCGATGCGGCCCTGATCATGGTAGAGACTATGCTCTGGTCCGACGGCCGCGTAATCGAGACCGGCCGAAACTGAATGAGTCAGATTGATCTGACCGTTTTCGTCCTGAAGGAGATAGGTCATGGTGCCCTGCAGAACCCCTGGCTTCCCGCCTGAGAATCGAGCTGCATGTTTCCCACTTTCGACCCCAAGACCTCCCGCTTCCACCCCGATCATCTTGACCTTGGGGTCGCGGAGGAACGCATGGAACAGCCCGATTGAATTGCTCCCGCCCCCGACACAAGCCACGAGATAATCCGGCAGCTTCCCCTCCGCAGCCAAAATCTGTTTCCGCGATTCTTTCCCAATAATCGCCTGAAAATCGCGGATCATCATGGGATAGGGATGGGCTCCCAGGACCGACCCCAACACATAGTGCGTGGTTTGTACGTTGGTCGTCCAATCGCGCATCGCTTCACTGATGGCCTCTTTCAAGGTCCGGCTACCGGCATCGACGCCGGTCACCGTCGCACCCAACAGACGCATGCGGAAGACGTTCAACGCCTGCCGCTGCATATCTTCGGTGCCCATGTAGACTTCGCACTGCAGTCCAAACATGGCAGCCGCCGTTGCAGTCGCCACTCCGTGCTGCCCGGCCCCGGTTTCGGCGATGATTCGCCCTTTCTTCATCCGCAGGGCCAGGAGGACTTGGCCGATCGCATTGTTGATCTTGTGCGCGCCTGTATGGCAGAGGTCTTCCCGTTTCAGATAAATCTTGGCGCCACCCAACTTCTTGGTCAGCCGATCGGCACGATACAAACTCGTGGGCCGTCCTACATATTGTTTGAGGTAGTAGGCGAGATCCGTCTGAAAGCGGCGATCTTTTTTTGCCTTGGCATACTCCTCTTCCAACTCCAAAAGCGCCGGCATGAGGGTTTCTGGTACATACCTGCCGCCATAAGAGCCGAACCGACCATGACTATCTGGAAGCATCGGCATCTAATCAACCCCTCCCCAACGGATCGTCGTGAGTATAGCGATGGCGATCAGACGGACACAAGTCTGGCCGCTTCGATAAACGCCTTAAGCTTATCCTGATCCTTCTTGCCGGGACTCTGTTCCACTCCGCTACTGACATCAACTCCATAGGGACGAACCATCTGGATCGCTCCAGCCACGTTTGTCGGATTTAGGCCGCCTGCCAAGATGACCTGACTAGATCGAGCTGCCTCCTGAGCCAAGGCCCAATCGACCATTTGCCCGGTTCCGCCGTAGGCTTGGCCTGAAAACGCGTCGATGAGAAATCCTCGCACGTTCGCTCGCCCTTGGAATTCAGCCAGTGCAAGAAATGTAGCTCGGTCCTTCAGCCGAAGGGCCTTAAGAACCGGGCGGCTTAGGTTCTGACAATACAGGACTGATTCATCTCCATGGAGTTGGGCCAAAGCAAAACCACATTCATCCATGAGTGATCGAACCCTCTTGGCCTCTTCATTGACGAACACACCGACCGGCAGCACAAACGGAGGAAGGCTCGCCACAATGGCCCTCGCCGCCGCTGGTTCGACAAAACGAGGGCTTTTGCGGTACATGACAAAGCCCAAGGCGTCCGCGCCGGCCGTTACCGCAACGTTCGCGTCTTCTGCATTCGTAATCCCGCAGATCTTGATCTTCATGCTCGACGATTTACGGCGCTCCTTCACCCCTCGCAGCCTGACCGAGCAACTCTCTGATTTTGTCCGCTGTGTGCGCGGCGCGAATGAGCGACTCTCCGATCAACATGGCGTGCACGCCTGCTTCGATGAGCTTTATCACGTCATCGCGGTTGTGAATTCCACTTTCACTAATGATCAGTTTGTCGGAAGGAATTCTTTTGGCCAACCGGAAGGTCACATTGAGGTCGGTCGTGAACGTGCTCAGATCCCGATTGTTGATCCCGATCATCCTCGCAGTGGGAATCCATTCCAAGACCGTATCCAACTCCCTCTCGTGATGAGTTTCAAACAGGCTGTCCATCCCAAGTTCGGAAGCCAACGCGTGGAAGTCCATGAGTTGTCTTCGTTCCAGCGCCGCCACGATCAGTAACACGGCATCGGCACCGTGGGCACGTGCCTCATAAAACTGCACGTCGCCGACCATGAATTCCTTATTGAGTGCCGGGATCGGGAGCGCCCGCTTAATCTCTTCAAGATACCGAAGGTCGCCTTGGAAGAATTCCTTGTCGGTCAAGACAGAAACGGCCGATGCTCCTTGTTCATGGTAAGTGCGGGCAAGCCCCAGATAATCGAACTGTTCAGAAAATTCTTCCCGCAACAGTCCCAGGCTCGGTGACGCTTTCTTGATTTCAGCGATCAAGGCCAGGCTGGTGGGAGGTCTTGTCGCATCCAAAGTGACGGCAAACCCTAGAACCGGCGGGGCATCCCGGATCGCCGCCTTGAGGTTGGACAGGTAGGAACGGCTCTGTTTGTGTCTGAGCTCTGCTCGCTTGTGCTCAAGGATGCGATCGAGAATCATGAGTCAATCATGCCTGCTTACACGCCTTCTTGGTAAACACAATGAGCTGATCCAGCTTCTCTGCGGCAGCCCCAGCGTCGATCGCCTGTTGTGCGAGACGAAATCCCTCCTTGAGTGTCCTTGCTTTTTGGCCGACGACCATCGCCGGTGCGGCGTTCAAACACACGATATCCCGTCTCGGACCCTTCCGGCCCTGGAGAATCTCCTTCGTCATCCGCGCATTGTCCTCCGGCGAGCCTCCTACGAATTCTTTCCGCGCCGCACGCCTGACCTCGAACTCTTCCGGTGCGATAAAATAACTCGACACCACACCACTCCTCCCCTCGGACACCTTCGTCCGGTCCGACAAGGTGATCTCATCCAGGCCGTCCAAACCATGAATCACGAAACAATGTTGCGATCCGAGCTCCAGAAGAACACGCCCGAGGATTTCCGTCCACTTCGCATCGTAGACCCCAAGCACTTGGTGCGTGGCCCCGGCCGGATTCGCCAGCGGGCCGAGCACATTCAGAATGGTCCTGATTCCCATCTCTTGTCGGACCCCGGCACATTCCTTCATCGCACCGTGATAGATCGGCGCAAACAAGAAGCCGATACCGACCTCGTCGATACAATCGGCCACGCGGCTCGGATCGAGATCGATCTTCACACCGAGCATGTTCAGCACATCCGCGCTGCCGGATCGAGACGAAACGGAGCGATTACCGTGTTTGGCCACGGTAATGCCAGCCCCTGCGACCACGAATGCCGCAGTCGTGGAGATATTAAACGTATCGGCCCCATCCCCACCAGTTCCACAGGTATCGACAACGATCGGCGACCCAACCATGATTCTGGTCGCTCGCGATCGCATAGCAGTGACCGACCCGACGACTTCGGCCACTGTTTCCCCCTTTTGCCTGAGTCCCATGAGATAGGCGGCCATCTGAGCCGAAGTTGCAGCTCCGTCCATGATTTCCAGCATGACCGTCTCGGCTTCTTTAGCGGAAAGGTCGGTTCGGTCGGCCAATTTGGCAAGCGCGTCTTTGATCATGACCACAGAGCAGGATCGACTAGAGGTTTAAGAAATTACGAAGGAGATTTTTCCCGACAGTGGTCAGAATGGATTCCGGATGGAATTGGACCCCTTCGACACCAAGTGTTTTATGGCGGAGCCCCATGATTTCACCCTCGGCAGTCTCGGCGGAAATCTCACAACTATCTGGAAGATTGACCCGATTCACGATGAGAGAATGATAGCGCGTCGCTTCAAAGGGGTTCGGTAACGATTGAAAGATGGTCTTGCCGTCGTGCTTGATCTGCGAGGTCTTCCCATGCATCAAGCGGGGAGCACGAACGACCTCTCCTCCGTATGCGACGGCCATCGACTGATGGCCCAAACAGACACCGAGAATGGGAATCTTCCCTCCGAACCGGCGGATGGCTTCCACGGAAATACCGGCTTCCTTGGGCGTACAAGGTCCTGGTGAAATGACAAGGCGGGCTGGATGCAACTCCTCGATCTGATCCAGCGTAATCTTATCGTTACGGCATACCTGCACATCCTCACCCAACTCTCCGAGATACTGGACGAGGTTGTAGGTGAAGGAGTCGTAATTATCGATGACGAGGAGCATAATTGGCTTAACTTACCCTGTAGCGCTAGCACGATAACAGAAACGCTGTGCTTGCTCCAGTCCTATCCTATCCTAGAAGGGGCACAGGTTCCTCCCGTGTGAGGATACCAGCCTTCCCCCGTCTGAGCATGTCCCTCGCGCCGGAGGCTCCGATCATGTGTTAATCCCATCGGTGATCTGGCTCCGGATGGCCCATCATTACCGATCCAATCCGGCCTTAGATGGCGCCGACGCAGCAATGTCAGCCTCCCGGAGCGGCAGACCTCAAGGCTCGGTCAACAACCATAGCGCCGGGCTATCCTCTTGGAAGCTTGAAGCTTCTTCGAAATTGGTTCTCGCACGGTAATGTCTGCTATTATGCTTACTTGGTCGAAGTTCTGGAATTCGAGCAGAGGCCATTCAACTGAGGGCGATCTTCGCTCCAAGAATGTTTCACCGGCTATGAAGGTGATCTCCCAACGAGGTTGTGATGCCTAAGACCATCGTCGTGCTCCATGGGGACCAGACCGGAGAAGAACTCCTGGCTCAGGCGCTCCGGGTCCTTGATCCTGACGTTATCGGCCTCAAAGCCAGCTTCCAGCATTTCGATTTGAGCCTCGGCAACCGGCGCGCGACCCACAACCAGGTGGTCGAAGAGGCCGCTGCGGCCATGGCGGTGACTGGTTAT
Organism: Nitrospira sp.; assembly: GCA_029194725.1. GTDB lineage: Bacteria > Nitrospirota > Nitrospiria > Nitrospirales > Nitrospiraceae > Nitrospira_D. The sequence goes on from JARFXQ010000001.1 coordinate 11,878, forward strand.
GGATTGAAAGCCGCCACGATCACCCCCGAAACGGCAGGAGACGTCGGCAGCCCGAACACGATCGTGCGCGAGCGAATCAACGGGAGCGTTATTGTCCGCACCGGGCGACGCATTCCGGGGATCACTCCCGTCGGTGGTATCCACGGACCGATTGCGGTGATTCGTATGGCCGTCGGTGGGGCATATGGTGCAAAGGAATGGCGCGAAGGACAAGGGCTCCAAGAAGTAGCCTATCGGACGGAACAGATAACGCGTTGGCACTGTCGTGCAGTCGCTGAATATGCATTCCATCACGCGGAGAAGCTCAGTGCCAAAGTCTTCGGCGGTCCCAAATACACCGTCAGCACGATTTACGAAAGCTTGCTGAAGGAGGAGATGGACGACGCAGCCCGTCGTCACCCCAACATCCGCTACGAACCTCAATTGATTGATGCGACGTATGCACTGCTGCTGGCTCATTCCGGTGAGGCGCTCGTCATCCCCGCTCTGAATCGCGATGGCGACTGTCTGAGCGACCTGGTCCTGCAACTGTTCGGTTCCATCGCCGGATCGGAATCCCTTCTTCTCAGCCTGGGCCAGGACTGGCGTGTCCGTGTCGTCATGGCGGAAGCCCCGCACGGTACGGCACCCATGTTGTTCGGCAAGAACCTCGCCAACCCCATGGCTATGATTTTGGCAGGCGCCTCAGTGCTTTCCTATATGGGCGAGCCGGAAGCTGTAGCCGCACGTGCCGTTGAAGACTCAGTCTTCGAGGTAGTCTCAGACGGCGTACGGACAGTCGATCTACAGGGGCGGGCGACAACCACGGAATTTACGGACGAGGTGATTCGCGGTGTCAGGAATAAGCTGGGGTAGGGTTCGATAAGAAGGGTCAAAAGAAGGGAGTCTCAGCACTTTTCGGTGGATTAGGGTTACCCCACCCGGCTGATTGAAAAGCACAACGCACCAAAAAAGGTTGAGAGGTCTGAAAAGAGGGCTTGTACCATTTGACGGTGTTCAGCGGATTGTTGGTTTGGTCTCTACTCCAATCCCTGTTCCGCCAGTTCGATCGCCTTCATCATGGCGCGTGCCTTATTGCACGTTTCTTCGTACTCATGTTCAGGGTTCGAGTCGGCAACGATGCCCGCGCCAGCCTGGATGAAGGCCCGATGTCGAGAGACAACGACCGTGCGGATATTGATGCACATGTCCATATTCCCCGAAAAGCCGACGTAGCCGACGGCACCGGCGTAAGGTCCGCGTCTGGTCGGCTCAAGTTCATCGATGATTTCCATTGCTCTGATTTTGGGGGCACCGGATACGGTACCGGCGGGAAAGCACGCCTTTAGCACATCGTACACCGTCCTATCCGCGCACAGTTTGCCTGTGACATTCGAGACCATATGCATGACGTGCGAGTACCGCTCGACATGCATCAATGACTCGACCTGGACGGACCCCGGTTCAGCCACACGACCAACGTCATTGCGTCCCAGGTCCACCAACATTATGTGCTCGGCCCGTTCTTTGGCATCGGCAAGGAGACGGCGCTCTAATTCCGAGTCCTCATCCATCGTCGCGCCACGCCGTCTGGTGCCGGCGATAGGGCGTACCGAGATGAGCTCGTCCTCACAGCGCACAAGAATTTCGGGAGAGGCCCCCACCAGTTCAACCCCTGCAATCCGAAGATAATACATGTACGGCGACGGATTCACGAGACGCAAAGCCCTATAGAGTTGAAACGGAGAAGTCTGGAGATTCGTTTCCCATCGCTGCGACAGGACGCACTGAAAGATATCTCCGGCACTGATGTATTCCTTGGCGCGAGACACCATTTTTTCAAAATCCGCTCTGTTCATGTTTGCCGTAAACCGAATTGGAGAGCGGCGACGCTTCGGCCTTATGCGCCTCAGAGGCCGTCGGATTCTCGCGATCATCGCTTCAATCCTGTCTGTCGCTTCCCGATAGGCGGCGCGAACGTCCCTGTCCGACATTGACTTCACATGCGCATTAGCCACGACTTTTATTTTCTGCGATACGTTATCGAAAATGAGCAGCGTCTCGGTCAGTAGAAAGGCAAACTCCGGTGGATCAAGGCGGTCTTTTCTGCGAGCGGGAAGATCCTCAAAAGTCTTGACGATGTCGTAGCCAAGGTAACCGACGGCTCCACCCACGAAGCGAGGCAGATCTGGAACGGTCACGGTCCGATAGGTCTCCATGATTTCTCGGAAACGGTCCAGCGGCGCTCCTCGACTAGGGATCCGGCGGCAATCCGACCCTCTCCTCAGGCAAAGATCGCCACGATCTTCGTAGATGACGAGCGGAGCCCCACTCCCGAGAAATGAGTATCTGGCCCACTTTTCTCCCCCTTGAATACTTTCCAACAGATAAGCCGTGGGACCGTGATCGATCTTGGCAAAGGCTGAGACCGGGGTATCGTGGTCTGCCAAGATTTCACGGAATAAAGGGATGAGATTGCCCTGCTTTGCGTACGAACGAAACTCATCCAATGTGAGTGAATAGGTCGCGGTCCCCATGTCGTTCCGCTTACTCTGTTCCCACCTGAAGCTTCTGTCCAATCTCGACGATGTCATCCGGAAGGTTATTCTGCTTCTTCAACTTATCGACCTCAATTCCATACCGCTTGCTGATGCTGAACAAGGTTTCCCCAGGCTTCACCACATGCACAGTTCCCGCCGCTACCTTAGCCGGAGGAGGCGGTTCGGTCACGGCCATCATGCCCTTCTCTGGCAGATTGGCTCCCTCTCGTCCGCCGGAAGCAGCTTTCGGCGGTTCAGCTTTTTTCGGTTTGGCGGAAGGAGAACGGCCTTTCCGCTGCAGATCCTCCAAGGCTTTTCGTTCCAGCAGGGTCGCTTCCCGGATCGCTTCCGTCTCTTCTTGGAGCCGTGCCATCTGCTCTCGCGTCATTTGCACCTGTGTAGACAGCTCGCGATTCCTCGCCTCATATTCAGCCAGTTCAGCCTTGGTGTGCCTGATTTCGCTGTCAAGCTCAGCCGTCCGCTTTTCTTCCTGAGCGAGCAAGCGTTGGAAATTCAGGCTTCTGGCTTTTTCTGCGTTGTATTTTTCCTCTAACACGACACACCCACTGACCAGCAAACCGCTACAGAGCAGTACCCCCAATAACGGAATCCTCCGCGCGCGCTCACAGACCCGCTGCTCTCCCTTCTGCATACATCCTCCTTTGCCCAGGCTTTCTGCCGACTTCAGACCTGCCGAAGAGAAGTTTAGAATAGTGGCCACGGAAGCGAAAGTCAAAGCGGACCAGGCTGGTCGGGTTTGACCGTTTCCGCAGCCCTATGCTAGGGTCACTACGGCTCCAGCCACACTCCTCTTTCATGTCGAACGTTATCCCTCATGGCACCCTAAAGATGATCGCCGAGGCTTCACCTCGTTGAGTACAGCAATGGGACAGGATTCACTCCATGATGACTCTTCGCCCTCTTCAAGGGCGAGTCGCTCGGAGCAAGAGCGGCTCGCTCAACTCAAGGACCAGATCAGGCACCACGATTATCTCTACTACGTCAAGGACCACCCCCAGATCTCCGATGGGGAATATGATCGGTTGTTCCGAGATTTGGTCGACTTTGAACAGGCTTACCCGGAGCTGATCACTCACGACTCCCCGACGCAACGCGTCGGGGCCCCTCCTCTGGACGAACTCGGGAAGGTACAGCACGAACGACCCATGTTGAGCCTAGATTCCATGGTAAATTCTGAAGAGGTCCTGGCGTTCGACCAACGGATGAAACGACAACTGGATACGGACCAAATCGAGTATACAGTCGAGCCAAAATTCGACGGTCTGTCGGTCGAACTGGTCTACAACCACGGAACATTTGTTCGTGGTTCAACCCGTGGTGATGGAAATATCGGCGAGGATATCACCATCAATCTCCGCACGATTCGATCGTTACCGTTACAGTTGCAGGCCGGCGCATACCCGGATCATCTAGCCGTGCGTGGCGAGGTGTACATGCGCCTCTCCGACTTTCATGCGCTCAACCGCCTTATGACGGAACGGGGCCACGACGCCTTTGCCAACCCGCGCAACGCCGCCGCTGGCTCTCTTCGGCAACTCGATTCGCAAATTACGGCTTCTCGACCGCTTGTCGTCACTTGCTATGAAGTGATGGCAATGACCGGAACCCATCCCCCATCGCACTGGGCTGAACTAGAGACGTTGGCTGCCTGTGGACTTCCGGTTCCTCATCTTCGCCGGCGATGCGAAACCATCGAGCAGGTCTTGACCTTTCACCGGGAAACGGAGGACCAGCGCCATAATCTCCCCTACGAAATTGACGGGGTAGTGGTGAAAGTCGATCGCGTAGATTGGCAAGCGCGACTGGGAATGAAATCCAGAAGTCCTCGTTGGGCCATCGCGTTCAAGTTTCCTCCTCGGAAGGAAATTACGGAGGTACAAGACATTGCCGTCTCCGTCGGCCGGACTGGAACGTTGACTCCTCTCGCTCTACTGAAGCCGGTAGAAGTGGGCGGCGTTACCATCAGCCGAGCAACCCTACACAATGCCGATGAGGTGGCAAGAAAGGACATCCGCATAGGCGATACGGTTCGAGTCGAGCGCGCAGGGGATGTCATTCCTGCGGTGGCGGAGCGTATCCCTGTCCCGAATGAAGTCAGGTCGGACCCTTTCCAAATGCCGCCTTACTGCCCGATATGCGGTTCTGCCGTGGCAAGAGAGGGTGCCTACTTCTACTGCACTGGCCAAGCCGCCTGTCCGGCCCAACTGAAGGGTGCCATTGAACACTTCGCGTCGAAGGCGGCGCTCAATATCGACGGACTGGGTAAGAAAACGGTTGCCCAATTAGTCGACCATGGCCTCGTGAAGGATCTCTCCGACCTGTATCGGCTAAGGCCTGAACAACTTCTTGAACTCGATGGTTTCGCGGAACGATCGTCAACCCTTCTCCTTGACGCCATCACTCGGAGCAAAAGCGTCTCGCTCGACCGATTTTTGATGGGCCTGGGAATCCGCCAAGTTGGGCGGCACGTCGCAAAGGTGCTCGCGGAAGAGTTTGGCTCTCTTGACGCTATCATGTCGGCTGACCGCGATCGTTTTCAGGAAATCCGAGAGATTGGTCCAGAAATCTCTGAAAGTTTGGTCTCCTACTTCCAAGAAAGTTCGAACCGACGGGTCATCGACCAACTGCATACACTAGGCTTGTCGATCGTCGATACCCCCTCATGCCAGAACCGCACCGGTCTGTTTCTCTCGGGAAAGAGTTTCGTGTTCACCGGTGGATTGATGAGGCTGACGAGGGATGAGGCCAAGGCGTTGGTCGAACGGTTGGGTGCTACGGTGTCCTCCAGCGTCAGCAAGAAAACAAGCTACGTCGTAGCCGGCACAGACCCTGGCTCTAAACTCGATCTGGCTGAGGAATTAGGGGTGACGGTCCTTGACGAGAAGGCTTTCCTAGACTTGATAGAGCAACAGAGGGAGAGCTAGTCACACCGAGGCTTCGACCGGGACAGGCACTTTTTCGACTTTGAAAATTTGTACGCTTCGTATCGATCGCGGATCCGCCTCATGGACCACCAGACGGCAATTCTCGATGCGGAGTTCTTCTCCAGCCCGAGGGATGCGACCAAGATTTTCCTGGATCAGCCCTCCGATTGTCAGAGCCTCATCGCCAAGCTCGACTTTCAAGAAGTCGTTCACCTTTCGAACTTCCGTCCGTCCATGGACCAGAATTTGGTTCTTTCCGATACGTTTGATGAGTTCTTCCGTGATATCCGTTTCATCGACAATCTCACCCACGACTTCCTCGAGCAGATCTTCGAGCGTCACCAGTCCCATGACACCACCGAATTCGTTGACAACGACTCCCATATGCCGCTTTTCCTGCTGGAACTGCTTCATTAAGTCGTCCGCCGTTTTCCCTGCCGGGACGAAGAGCGGAGGATGGGCGATATCCCGAAGACGCAAATCGGTTTTCCCTTTGGCCAACTCAGTCAGCGCCTTCGCCTTGTAGAGAATCCCCGTGATGTTATCGAGCATGCCGTCATAGAGCGGAATTCTGGAATACTTGGAATTATAGAGCAGCTCTTGTGCTTCACTGAGTCGAAGGTTCCCATCGAGAGAAAACACATAGATGCGCGGCGTCATCGCATCTTCCGCCGTAATATCCTTCAGTTGAAATACGTTCTTGATCATTTTGACTTCTTCCGATTCTATTTCCCCGGCCTTTCCTCCCTGATCCAGCATGATTTTCAGCTCTTCCTCCGTCACCAACGGAAGTGTCAACCCCTTTCCTCCCGTCAAACTGTAGATCAGAGGGACGATCAGAAAAAGCAGCGGCCTCAACATGACCTGGACCCAATAGATAGGATAGGCCATGTTCAGGGTGACGGGTACGGAGAACTTTGCCGCTAGAGTCTTTGGGATGACATCGACTGACACCAAGAGAACAAAGGTCAGGATACCGACCATGACCGCGATCGCTTCTTCGAACGCACTCTTGCCCCCATAGGCATTCAATGTGATGAAGGTGGCCAACATGGGGGTCGCAGTACTGACAAGGCGGTCACCTACCAGAATGGTCGAGAGAAGCTTTTGGGGGTCGCTCCTCAATTGAAGGGCTTTGGCCGCTCGTTTACTGCCGTTCTGCGCCAATGCTTTCAGTCGAGTTTCGTTCACCGAGAAGAAGCCGATCTCGGCTGTTGAAATAATAGCGGATAACCCTATCAATCCTAGAAGGATGAGGATGTCCATCGCAGTCGTATATTAAGGACGTTGAACCAGTATGGCTGGCCTGATGAGAAGCCGATCATCTCCCCCAGCAGACCTCTCGGCCCACCCCTGAGAGAATCGTAGGATTAGAATCGCCTGACTGTTCGGAATGGACTTCACAACGGATACATCTATCACAGAGATCAAACGCAAGCAAGTTACTCAACAAATGCTGCTTATAAATCAATCAGTTCCAAATGAGCTACGCTGTCGGCTCTTCAGTAACTAGCCATCATCCCGAACAACAAACGATTGCAGACGTAACGTACGATCGAGACGAGCCGCAGCCACCTGAGCTTCCGATTCGGTCAAGAATCGGCCGATTTGGACTCGGTAGCGGCGCCCTTCCGGAAGATCTATCTGGATGATACGCCCATCGGGATAATCTCGTTGAACTTGTGCAAACAGCGCTCGGGCATTCCGAAGATCCGCGAAGGCACCGACTTGAACTCGTAACAGCCCCATCCCTTCGGGTCGAGAGTTATAGCCGACAACTCGAAGTTCGACTCGGTCGGTGCCATTGCCGACCATCCCAAGCGCTTGAGCACCGGCCAGCGAAAGGTCCAAAATTCTCCCCCTGGCGAACGGCCCTCGATCATTAATCCTGACTGTAACATGACGACCTGAGGTCAATGAATGAACAACTGCGACCGACCCTAGCGGTAGCGTCCGATGAGCAGCCGTCAGTTTGTACATGTCGTACCGCTCCCCATTAGCCGTCCTGTTCCCATGAAAACCAGGGCCGTACCACGAGGCCATCCCCCGTTCTACAAATCCAACAGGATACCCAGAGAAACGGTCACTAGGACGGGGAGCTGTGGCGCAGCCATGGTAGAGGAAGGCACCCAGTCCGATCACAAATACGAACAGAGGGGTAAGTTTCGTGAGCGGCATCGGCCGCATTGATCAAAACTCGTCGAGCGATTGATTGCGTAGAATGACCAAGGCTTTGTCTGTGTTGGAAACAGTCAGAACAACGATCGCCCGCTTCCCTTCACGTGAAGGTGTGCAATAGCCGCATTTGATGTTGATCCGGCTCTTCATCAAGATATCTGCCACTTTCCTCAATGCTCCAGGCTTATTTTCGAGACTGAGTAGAAGTGCGGTTTCTTCGCCGAACTTAATCTTCGCCGCCTTAAGGGCCGCGCGGGCACTTTCCAGATCCGCGACCAGCAGACGCAACTTGCCAGTCCCCATCACTTCCGGTGCGAAGAAAGCCTTGATATTGACCCCCGCTTCACCGAGGACCGCCGTCACTCTGGCAAGGGTGCCAGGCTTACTCTGACCGCTGATGACAAGTTGCGTCGTAGTCGGCATATCAGTATTCCTTTTGACTCTCCTGCATTAAGTCCTTTTTCGTCTCGTTGAGCGAGCGGCTCGCAACGGAGACCAAGACCCGCAATGATAGGAGAAGGTCCGAGGAGACACCGGTCTCATGCAAAGTTTTCGAGCCCGTAACCGCAGCGAGAAGAAGACATCGGCACCAGATCGAATTCGCAGGAACCGCCGTTTTCTACACCGGAGACAAGATGACGGTCGCTTGTTCTGCATTCTCAAACTCCTCTTACGAACATCCGCTCGTTGCTCCACACGTCACACATTTGAGACAGGTACCGTTGCGAACCATGGTAAATTGCTTGCACTCTTGGCAGGGATCCCCTTCGTAGCCTTTGACCTTGGCCTCTTTAGCGCTTTGGACCTCCGTCAGTGTGAGCGTTTCGCGCATGATCTCCACTTGTCGAGCAACACTGTGTCCGTTTCCGTGGCCATTTCCTTTTGCGCCGTTCCGGCGGATGGGAAGATGTTCCGTAATAACGGAAGATTGCGCCAGTGCATCAAGGTCCGCTTCCTCATCGAAACATTCGGGGTCCATATGGTCTTTCTTCACGGAATCCATGCGCAGATCTTCTTCTTTCACCTGCGCGAGGTCGTACCGATCGAGATAGGTAACAGCCAATTCACGGAAGATATAGTCGATGATCGAGGTTGACATCTTGATTCGATCGTTCAATTTGACGGGGCCGTTCGGCTCAAACCTGGTGAAGACGAACGCCTCGACGAATTCTTCCAGCGGCACGCCGTGCTGAAGTCCCAGAGAGATGGCGATCGCAAAGCAATTCATGAGGCTTCTGAATGCCGCCCCCTCTTTGTGCATGTCCAAAAAGATTTCCCCGACCGTCCCATCCTCATATTCCCCGGTGCGCAGGTAGAGCTTATGTCCACCGACAATTGCCTTTTGAGTGTACCCGCTTCGTCGACTCGGTAGCGGGCGCCGCTTGGCGAGGTATCGAACGAGCACCCGCTCGGTGACTTTTTCCGCCAGCTCCATCACGCCGGTAGTTGCCTCCACGGCCGTTCCATTGTCTGTCGAGGCACTCAATGGCTGACTCAGCTTGGACCCGTCACGGTACAGTGCGACTGCTTTGACCATGCTCTTCCAGGCAAGCAAATAGGCTGCCTTGACGGCTTCGAGCGTGACATCGGCCGGCATGTTGATGGTCTTGCTGATCGCGCCGCTGATGAACGGCTGTGCCGCAGCCATCATGCGGATATGCGCATCGACGGCGATGGAGCGTTGTCCGATTCGACCGCACCGATTGGCACAATCGAATACCGCGAGGTGTTCGGCCTTCAAATGCGGCGCGCCTTCCACCGTCATCGTCCCGCAGCAGAAGTCGTTTGCGGCGGCGATCTCTTCTTGCGTAAACCCGAGTGTCTTCAACATGTTGAAGTTCATTTCATCCAGTTGGGCCTCGGTCAAGCCAAGCTTTTCGATACAGAACGCGTCCCCCAGCGTAAACTTATTGAAGGCGAACTGAATTTCGAACGCTTGACCCAAACTGCTCTCCAACCGGACCAAGGCCGTATCGTCGAATCCCTTTTGACGCAGCGTGTCGTGATTGATGAACGGTGCACCCTTGAGCGTCTGAGCACCGACACAGTATCGGACGATATCCTGCGTTTGCTGGTCCGTATAGCCGAGGTTGGCCAGCGCGATCGGCAAGCTTTGATTGATGATCTTGAAGTACCCTCCCCCAGCCAGTTTCTTAAACTTCACCAGGGCAAAATCCGGTTCAATCCCCGTGGTATCACAGTCCATGACCAACCCAATTGTGCCGGTCGGAGCGATGACAGTCACTTGGGCATTGCGGTACCCATAGGCCGCCCCTAATTCAAGCGCGTGATCCCACGCTCGTCTAGCAGCCAAGAGCATGTCGGGAGGACAATGTTCGGGACGGATTCCCACCGGAGCGATCGTCAGACCTTCATATTCCCCATGAGGCACCTGGTAAGCAGCTCGCCGGTGATTACGGATGACCCGCAGCATGTGCTCTCGATTTTTTGCGTACCCCTGAAATGGCGACAATTCGGCAGCCATTTCAGCCGACGCCCCGTATGCTTCCCCGGTCATGATGGCCGTGATGGCTCCACAAATCGCCAGGGCCTTGGGCGAATCATATGGAATCCCTTGCCGCATGAGCACGGTTCCCAAATTCGCGTAACCTAACCCGAGCGTCCGGAATTGATAGCTCTTTTCAGCGATGGAGCGGCTCGGGAAGGAAGCCATCAACACGCTGATTTCCAGTGCGATCGTCCACAACCGAACGGCATGGCGGAAATGTTCCAGTTCGAACTGCCCATCGGCGGTATAAAACTTGGTGAGATTGAGGGAGGCGAGATTACAGGCCGTATCATCCAAAAACATGTATTCGGAACAGGGGTTCGATGCGTTGATGCGACCGTCTTCCGGACAGGTATGCCACTCGTTGATGATGGTATCGTACTGAGTCCCCGGATCGGCACAAATCCAGGCCGCCCAAGCGATCCGATCCCACAACTCCCGCGCCTTGACGGTCTTACAGACTTTGCCATCCGTTCGACGTTTGAGATGCCAATCGCCGTCAGTTTCGAGCGCGGCAAAAAATTCGTTGGGAATCCTGACGCTGTTGTTCGAATTCTGGCCGGAGACGGTCTGATAGGCCTTCCCGTCCCAATTCGTGTCGTACTCGTGAAACACAAAATGTGTGAAGCCTTGCTGCGCATAGGAAAACATTCGTTGGACATACGCCTCGGGCACCATATCCCGACGGGCCAATGCCAAGGCCTCACGCAAGACAGGATTGGTCTTCGAATCGAGGTCCAGCCTGAGAGCGCCATCGCCATCGACCGTATGACAAGCTTTCAGCACGGCGTTGAGACGCTGTGCACAAATCCTTGAACCCGTCACCATCGCCGCGACTTTTTGTTCTTCGATGACTTTCCAATCGATAAATTCTTCGATATCCGGATGATCGAGATCCAAACAGACCATCTTGGCTGCACGGCGAGTCGTCCCGCCGGACTTGATCGCTCCGGCGGCTCGATCCCCGATCTTCAGAAAGGACATAAGGCCTGAAGATCGTCCGCCGCCGGAAAGCTTTTCGCCATCTCCACGCAGCCTCGAAAAATTAGTCCCGGTCCCGGAACCATACTTGAACAACCTCGCCTCTCGGACCCAAAGATCCATGATCCCGTTTTCATTCACCAGATCATCCTCGATTGATTGAATGAAACAGGCATGAGGCTGAGGGTGTTCGAAGGCATTGGTGGCTTTTACAACTTCGCTCGTGTGGGGATCGACGTAATAATGCCCTTGTGCCGGTCCCGATAACCCATAGGCATAATGGAGACCTGTATTGAACCACTGAGGAGAATTCGGCGCGGCCATTTGCCGCGCCAGCATGCAGCACATTTCATCGTGAAAAGACTCGGCATCTTCCGGCGTCTTGAAATAGCCATAGGACTTGCCCCAATGGGTCCAGCACCCGGCCATGCGTTCGAAGACTTGACGGGCATCTCGCTCGCCACCCAACACCGGCTTGCCATCCGGGCCGGTGACCGCCTGTCCATTCTGATCGCGTTGCGGAACTCCGGCCTTCCGAAAGTATTTCTGGGCCAATATGTCAACAGCAAGCTGAGACCATGCCTCCGGAACATCGATATTTTCGAGCTTAAATACGGTGGATCCGTCGGGATTCCGAATCTCCGACGAACGCTTCACAAACGTAATCCCCTCGTAGGGATTCTGCCCGCGACGGGTAAATCTTCGATCAATTCTCACGGTAGGCCTCCTAAGAGGAAAGAAACTGTGACCATTGCTTGATTATGCGCCATCATCATAGATGCGTGGAGCTCGTTCAACTTCAATAGATAGCTACATATAGCTATCATAATTTTTTGTCAACACCAAGTATTGTGGATCTCTGTGGAATGCGACGAAAAGCTGTGAATAGTCGCAATGCCAATCTCATAGCCGATTCTGGCCGCTTATCAACGAGGTTATCCACAGAAAAAACAATTGGAATAGAGCCCCTCCAAATTACCCTGGCCTTTTTTCTTTTTAGAAGGCCATTCGCCCGATTTTCAGTGTCGCTTCCTCGACGCCCTGAAGGGGAATGAACCAACCGCTGAGACCGAGAACGATGATTTTCGTATCCGCCACCTGTGTTTCATACTTGCTCGCAATTCCCCAGTTCTGTCGCGCCGTATTCGGCCTCACGATGGATTCGAGAAGCTTCCTACTTTGCGACTGAAACACCTGCCGAATAAATTGTTGTTCTCGAGTCGGTGTACCCCGGTCCATTCGGTCTATCGCTTTGCTCAATTCCTGTTCGACGAAGCGTAGATAGTCGTCCATGGTCGGATTCGACAGAACCAGACCGATCGCTCCCCCGAGCACAACTACCACCAGACTCAAACGAAGAAGGCTCATATCGCTCCCACCAGGCTCCTTGGGTTTGTCCGTGATTTGAAAATAACGGCTCTCTCCGATTTGACAAACCACGGTCGGCCAAATTAGCTTAGCCCAAGGTCTGTTCGCATAGCGCTAGCGTCTGGAGGAGGCCATGTTCGTCTGGAGCAAAAAGCTCGTCGCGGTCCTGTTGATCTCATTTGTGCTGTTGTTGGGAATCTTCCTTTCCCAAGGCTCTCCCGACAATCCGAGCGGTCTGAAGATTCACACGACCCAGTGGATCATATTGAACTACGCATGTCTATTGGTCTGGCTCTTTGTCTGGATGATCGATCAAGGACGAGTACGCAGTAAGAATGTCTGGTTATGGCTGGTTCCATTTATCCTAGCGCCACTTCCCACTCTCATGATCTTCGTACTCTTTCTTCAACGACGACTGTCCTCATAGACGCTCGGAAACAGGCGAGCCTGCAGGCTCCGTAACTGAGTCGCGCAGGACCGTCTCCGGTTCTGGTTCAAGAACATGCCGGACCCGCCAGACCGCCCAGAGACCCGGTAGAGCAGCGACCACGGTCAGGATAAAAAATTGTGTCCATCCAACCAGAGTCACAACATCCGCTGATGGGCGACCGGCAAAGACCCTTCCCAACGCCTCTAACGAAGACAGCAGCGCGAACTGAGTCGCGGTATACCGAGGATCGCAAAGCGACATAACCAACGCGACGAAGGCAGCCGTGCCCATCCCTCCGGTCACGTTCTCAATCACGACTGCCGCAGTCAGTAGGCTCGAACTCTTGCCTGCTAATGCCAAGACCACAAATCCGAGGTTCGAGACAGCCTGCAAGACACCGAAGAGCAACAAAGACCGAACAAGCCTAGACCTGGTCATCAAGAGGCCGCCGAAAAATGCCCCCAACAATGTTGCAAAAACCCCTAACCCCTTCACGGCGCCTACGTCCGTGGTAGAAAAGCCGAGTCCTCCAATCAGAAAGGCCGTTTGAAGCGTCGACGCAAAGGCGTCGCCCAGTTTATAGAGAATGATCACGGCCAAGAAGCCCAACGCGTGAGGCCGTCCAAAAAATTCCGCCAGTGGTGCGCCGACTGCTTCCCTCATACTCTTAGGAGCCTCAGCGACGAATCCTGGGTCCGGACTGATCAGGACGATAAACAACCCGACCAGCATGACGGCTGCCATCGCCAAATACGTCATCTTCCATCCCACATAATCCGCAAGGACCAACGCGCCGGCTCCGGAGGCCAAAAGAGCGATTCGATATCCATTCACCCACACAGCCGCGCCCAATCCACGCTCGTGAGGACGGAGTGTTTCCGTTCGATAAGCATCAAACACAATGTCCAATGAAGCGGCAAGAAATGCGACGAGCAAAGCATAGGCCGCTAGCCAGCCAGCGTGAATCCGCGGATTGGTCACGGCCATCAACACAAGGCCGATCGCAACACAAAGTTGCGTCAACACCATCCACCCGCGCCGCCGGCCGAGCCACGGAGGGATCACACGGTCCATCACGGGAGCCCAAAGGAACTTGAGCGTATAGGGAAGGCCGACCATCGTGAAAATGCCGATGGTCTTGAGGTCCACTCCTTCCACCGTAAGCCAGGCCTGTAAGGTCCCGGACGTGAGCGCAAGGGGAAGGCCGGACGCAAAACCCAACGGCAACATCACGAGGATGCGCCGATTCATAAGGCCGGCAAGATCGAAGGCGCCTTCTTTCACAGCAACTCTCTTATGCGGACGTGAGCCGAATTAGTCAGCCCTATACCACACCGAAGCAACTGCAAGGCAGAATATCATCGCATCTCAAGGCCGTTCAGCAGAATCACAAAACATGCGGGAGCGGCCTCACCGACCGCTCTAGAAACTAACAGGGCTGTCCGTTGAACAGACAGGGCTTGTATCGCGAGATATCAAAGTCGGTATTTTCCTGGTAAACCTTTTCGTTGCCGTTGACCCCGTCCTGCTCGGGATCGTTCCACATGGTGTGGTTCCACCAATAGAACAGGGGTTGGGCCTCCGTCTGGTAGATGGGGTTACCATAAGTACTGCGAGAATGCTCCTGAACCAGCCGGGCCGTCACATAGTCGACTTTGCCGTTTCCGCTGAGGGAATACAGCATGATAAAGAGACGGGCCTCATGGTCATACAGCTCATCGATACGAGTATTGAGATCTGGCTCGGCGGGAAGCGAATCCGTGCTCCAGCCCATCGCAGGATGGCTCCAGAACAACCCTGTGAAAACAAAAAGAATGAGAGCACGCAGAGGCATGATCATCAAGTTCTCCGACCACTCGGCTATGATCTTGTCAGCGATCTTTCCGATAAAGACTTACCACTCCCTGAGACCTCCGTCGCGACAGGCAACCTTGCCGGAACGTGCCTGACCTTCCTATAATGCCACTTCTATGGCAACGACCCGTGCATCTCTTCATACGCTCGGCTGCCGCCTGAATCAAGCCGAAACCTCGGTCCTAGGGGAAGGGCTCAGACGAAAGGGGTTTGAGCTCGTCGACTTCGGCCAACCGACGGATCTCCTTGTGCTCAATACCTGTGCGGTTACGGAAGACGCCGAACGGACAGCACGCTATCTGATCCGAAAAACCTTGAAACACTCTCCCCATGCCTTTATCGCGGTGACAGGATGCTACGCCCAAACCGGAATGGACTGCCTCAAACAACAAACCGGGATCGATCTCATCGTGGGCCACCAATTCAAGCTCGATCTGCCGGCCTACCTTCCTCCTCCCAACGAGTTACGGAAACGATCCGTCGCAGAGATTCATCATACTAAGACGATGGAGCGCGGAGACTTCGAGCTGCCGCACTTCGCGGACTCGGACTCCACACGTGCATTGCTCAAAGTACAGGACGGCTGCAGCGCGATGTGCAGTTTCTGTATTATTCCGTTTGCGCGGGGTCATGAGCGAAGCAGAACTTTGAATGACATCCAGCGTGAAGTTGAGGTCCTAGCCGCTCGAGGATACCGGGAGATCGTGCTGACTGGAGTGAACATCGGCCAGTACGCCCACCAAGGCCGAGACTTTTGTTCGTTGCTTCGTTGGCTCGACCAAGCGGCGGACTTCGAACGCATTCGCATCTCTTCAATTGAACCGACCACAGTCAGCGACGAGTTACTGGAGTTTCTAGCTTCGTCGAAGAAATTCTGCCCCTATCTCCACATCCCGATGCAAAGCGGGGACGATCAGATTTTGCGAGCCATGAATCGACGCCATACGATCAAGAGCTATATCAACCTGATCGAAAAGGCGCTCGTAACCATCTCCGACCTCGGTCTTGGAACTGATCTCATGGTAGGATTTCCTGGAGAAACGGAGTCCTCATTTCAGAATACGCTGGCAGTCGCCACTGATCTGCCATTTTCCTATCTCCATGTATTTCCCTATTCCCCTCGTCCCGGTACGGCTGCAATGCGCCTGAAGCAGCGGATTCCGTCTGCATCGGTGAAGAAGCGCGCCGATCTGCTGCTTGATCTTGATCGTGTCAAACGATTGGCGTTTCACAACAAGCAAATCGGGAAGACTGTCTCGGCCCTTTTTGAATCTGGGACTCGAGCTGCCTATCGCTTCGGCACGACCCCGAACTTCACCAGGGTGGGAATCACAGACTCCGAAGATTTCCGGAATCAAATCTTGCAGGTCACCATCACGGCCGCAACAGACCGTTATGCTTTGGGACACATCGTACCTTCTCAGCAGGTAAACTGTGCCATGGTAGCGCGATGATGCTGAAGACCATTCCTCACGTCCATATTGAAACATTCGGCTGTCAAATGAACGAGTCTGACAGCGAACTCGTTCGCTCGATGCTGAAGCAGGAAGGATTCGTTTTTACGGAAGATCGTGAACGGGCCGACGTCGTATTGGTCAACACCTGTGCTATCCGAGAGAACGCTCACAACAAGATCTACGCCCATCTTTCTGAATTGAGAGCCCTGAAAAAACAGCGCCCACTCGTCGTCGGCGTTCTCGGCTGTATGGCTCAGAATTTGAAAAGCGCGCTAGCAGAAAAGGAGCCGCTCATCGACGTCTTGGCCGGCCCTGATACGTATCGTCAGCTTCCCACGTTGCTGGCAACGGCGCTCGAAGACCAGGAACAGGGACTCTTTCAGAAAGGGTTTGCCCTCGATCTGTCGGAGTATGAAACCTATGAAGGGATCATGCCGGATCGCGGCTGCGGGGTGAATGCCTGGATCACCGTGATGCGAGGCTGCGATAACTTCTGCTCCTTCTGTGTCGTCCCCTACACCAGGGGGCGTGAACGGTCGCGCGATCCGAGGTCCGTTCTGCTTGAGGCTCGTGACGCTTCTACTCGAGGGTTCAGACAAATCACGCTGCTCGGCCAGAACGTAAATTCCTACCGCCATGAAGACTGGGACTTCGCCAAACTGATCACCGCCGTGGCGGATACAGCGGGGATAGATCGAGTCCGGTTTACCTCTCCGCACCCGAAGGACTTCCCTTCGGCTCTGATCGAAGCCATTGCCACGCATCCAAAAATCTGTAAGCACATTCATTTGCCGCTTCAAGCAGGAAGCGATCGGATTCTCGAACTGATGGGCCGGACCTATTCCGGAGCTGAGTATCTGGCGCTTGTCGATCGCATTAGACACACCATCCCCCATGTGGTTCTCACAACGGATATTATCTGTGGTTTCTGCTCTGAGTCGGATGAAGACTTTCGAGCCACAGCGCTCATGGTAGAACAGGCCCAGTTCGACTCAGCCTACATCTTCAAGTACTCGGAGCGAAAACATACCATCGCGGCTAGGAAGTATACCGATGATGTCCCTGATCGAGTCAAAGGCATGCGTGTCGCTCAGCTTGTAGAAACCCAACGCCGCATTACCTTGGAGCGCAACCGCCGATACATCGGCAAGGCGATGGAGGTATTAGTTGAGGGTGATGCGACTCGCTCGCCGACTCAGGGAATGGGGAAAACGGACGGTAATATCACGGTGGTCTGGGATAAAAGCACCGGCCACTCTCAGCCCGGAGCCTTCATTACGAAACATGTCTTTGATGCCTCGGCGGCGACCCTCTACGGCAAATGACCCTGATAAGTCCTGACGCCGTATTCTTTCTGAGACACCTGTCTCAAGCTTTCGGAACAATTCTGCACGCTCCCCATTCGAAATGAGCATTTTCTGAACGGCTCCATGGACCATCGTCGGTCGATTCTTTGACTGGACTTTCCCTGGCTTCTCACCCCATCTCGCCTCGTTGTATACAGACTGGTTAACGATTGGCAGAATCTCACCCTCCACTCGATTGAACACCTAGACACTAACCCTATGATTATCAAAGCACCCCCAAGGTTTCATTTCTAAAGCTTGGTTACCAGTCCTGAACTTCCAGCTTCGAGCTTCATTAGGAACATCCTCCTCAGCTTGAACGACAATACAATCTGTCACTTCAATAATGAGAAGGCATGAACCTTGCTCCAACTTTCGGCGTCCATCTGTTCGGAAACCAGGGATTTCGCTTCTGGGTATGAAGTCCGCCGACTCCGAGTCAAAGCCCAATCGAAACCAGCCCGACTCCGGCATCTCACTCGAAATAATCATTTCAGCCGGGGTGGTCGGATGGTTGGCGATCGGCATAGTGCTCATGGGCCTGGGTATCTGGTAGTTCGATAGCCAAACCACAAAGAGATTCTAATTTTTCGACAAATAGCGAACACGGTTCCTCGGCCACAAGACCACATCTAAGGAGACTCAATATGCATGCCTATTTCAATGTCCGCGCCTCCCGATATGTCGGTGCGTTGATGTCTCTCAGCCTGGTAGTGGCGGGATGCTCGATGTTTTCGGGAGAGGCAAAGCTCCACAAGAATGCGAAGGGATCCATCTACCTTAAGGATATCGCCGATTGGTCATTCGAGGCCAGCCATCCAGCCACCATCGACGAGATGATGATGCTGAAAATAGTCAAAGGCGTTGTAACCGACGACGTTCAGAAAATGAGAAGCAACATGCCCGCCAGTGGCAGCAAGCCGATGAGAGTGTTCAGCGATGAAGACGCCGAGTTTCTTGCTCCCCTGCTAGCCCAAGGTTTATCGCAAGCGAAACCGGAGCAGATTGTCGGTTTCAAGGTGTCTCCATCGGCAGGGTCAGGCACTGAACCCACAGCGGGCACCATCTACATGTATAAAGGGTCGATTTATCTGACAATCGCTCCTTCTCAAAACGGGAAGGTATCTGGATTCATTCCTAGCTCTGCCGCTCGTCTTGAAAAAGCTCCTTCCTTCGTCGCTCTGGGAAGCGGAGCGATGACGATGGTGATCGACTACCAAACCCTAGCCAAGGGACCAATGCAGAGGTCGCCTCTTGCAGCGAGGATGCCGAAACCTGTCCCTGCTTCTGCATCACAGACTGCTCCGATGACACCAGCCGCTGCACAGGCGCAACGTGCATCGGCCATGGAAACAACGTCGTCACAGGAGGCTTCCGCCCCGTTGGGCACTCAGGAGTTTCCTGTCTATACCTATGACCGAACTGATTCAGGAATTCCTCAATCGAGCACCGATGAACTCCTCAACAGGAAAATGGATGAGCTCCGGGAAGCGCGTGAGGCGGGCAAGCTCAAGGACTCCGAGATTGCAATGCTGAAGAAGGAAGCAACCTGGATGAAAAAGGAGCTCCGTCAACGGACGGAAGAGATGAAAGCCTTGAAGGCGAGCAAAACAGCCGCCCGTTCAGCCCCGAAAAAGAAATCGGCGGAAGCACATCCGACCCGCTGATCGACTATCGATCAACCGACATCGTACAACTCAGGCTGCAGCAGGACAACCTCTCTGGACAGAGGCTGACGAAAGCTCATGCGGCAGTAGCAGGCATAAGTGACATAGGTATCTTGCAGACAGTACTGCGCGAGCTCACGACCTTGTCTCCTCTCCCACATCTCGGCGACTTGTTCCCCACTGCCCGACTTCGTGTCGACCTGTAATGCGCGGGCCAATACATCGAGCTTGACCCACCCCCTCGTATCCCAATTACTCCAGATGGCCATCGTGTCATAGACCGGATCGGTACGGAACTTTGCTAGGTTGATGTCGAGGCTGGGTTTCACTTGATTGATGATCGACCGTTTCCTAATGAAGGGAAGATCAAAACCGAGCCCGTTATGCGTGATGTACAAGGTAGGACGGTCCTGGGCCAGTCTCGCCCAAAATTGGCGGAGCAGCTCACGTTCGTTCGCCCCGAACCAGGCCACGGCGCTCCGCGCTTCCATCTGATCGGAAAACTCCAGCAAGCCGATGCAGACGATGCGGCTGAACGTCCCATCGAATGCGGACTTAGCATACGACTCATCCTCCGCACGACGTCGTTCTTCAGCGGCTCCCGCGGCGAAAAGGTCATAGCCTCTTTCGCCATAAGGAGGTTCATCGTCTACCTGCGACTTCCCTACCAGACGGGCCCATTCATCGCGTGTGGCCTGGACGGTTTCAATGTCGAGCACCACCTTCATCGTGAAACTCCGAGCGCCTCGCGCCGCAGGGCTTCGATAACCTCGTAGTCTGCCGGCGGGAACTTAAACTGCGTAAGGCCTTCGGGGTACACCCATCGGATTTCTTCACAGCCGATTGGCACCGGTTCCCCCTGTCCAATAGCACATCGAAAAAAATGCAACTCTATGATGCGATCGGGATAATCATGCTGGATGATCCGGTACGGAATAACAAGGTCAACTTGGATGCTCAGCTCTTCAAACAGCTCCCGTTGCAAACAGTCCGTTAAGGATTCTCCTGGTTCTCGTTTTCCGCCAGGGAACTCCCAGAAACCGGCTAAGTGGCCACCGGGCTTTCGACGAGCAATCAAATAGCGACCGTCCCGGTGGATGAGGCCCGCTGCCACTTCGATGACTTTCATAGTCGGCCGACCTTTTCCCGAGGCGTCGCGCTGAACGGATATGTCTTGCAAAACGACTTCATCGGACAAAGCAGACAGTAAGGATCTCGCGCCGTGCAGACCATCGCTCCAAAATCCATGATCGCCTGGTTGAAGTCGTACCCTTTCCCCGAGGGGATCAAGGTTTCTGATAATTCCCATAGCCTCGTCTTCTGTGCTTTGGGATCACCCTCAGCGACAAACACCCTGTGTAAGACACGGATCACGTTCGTATCTAAAATGGGCGCATCCTCATTGAACGCGAAGGAGCGAATAGCCCCGGCAGTATAACGCCCGATCCCTTTGAACGAGAGTAACTCGTCGGCGTCATTGGGTAACTTCCCTCCGTACCGTTCCACCGTTTCGCAAGCGATCCCGTGGAGCCGCTCCGGGCGAATGTTGTACCCGAGGGGATACCAAGCCTTTTTGACGTCGGCAACCGGCGCTTCTGCCAGGTCTTCGAAACTGGGATAACGTTCCAGAAACTCGTGGTACTTGGGGATCACCCGATCGACTTGAGTCTGCTGGAGCATCACTTCAGAAACAAGAATATGGTAAGGATCAGACGTCTTTCTCCAGGGCAAGTCACGGCCATATTCCTCATACCACTTCAGGAGACGCAGTTGGAATCGGCGCTTCGCAGAACGGTCGAGTAGACCGGTCTTGCCGGGCTTTTTCTTGTTGGGAGGTCGTCTTGCAGGCATGCACCGAGCCCTATAATCACCGTCTCTCAACCGCGACATTGTAGGAGTCCCCTCCCTTCAAAATCAAATGCACCCATCACCCTCTCGAGTGAAGAAACCTATGCGCAAGCGATCCCGTGGAGCCGCTCCGGGCGAATGTTGTACCCGAGGGGATACCACGTCTTCTTGACATCAGCGACCGGAGCTTCCGCCAAGTCTTCGAAACTCGGATAACGTTCCAGAAACTCGTGGTACTTGGGGATCACCCGATCGACTTGAGTCTGCTGGAGCATCACCTCTGAAACGAGGATATGGTAAGGATCAGACGTCTTTCTCCAGGGCAAGTCACGGCCATATTCCTCATACCACTTCAGGAGACGCAGTTGGAATCGGCGCTTCGCAGAACGGTCGGGTAGACCGGTCTTGCCGGGCTTTTTCTTGTTGGGAAGTCGTCGTGCAGGCATCCACCGAGCCCTATGATCATCGTCTCTCGACCGCGACATTGTAGGAGTCCCCTCCCTTCAAAATCAAATGCACCCATCACCCTCTTGAGTGAAGAAACCTATGCTCAAACGCCGACGGACTATCTGGCTAGGGAACAATTCTCGTGGTAGCATCTAGGTAGCTCATGAGGGAACTATGAAGGTGGAGACCTTTCGAGAGCGGCTATCGCAAGCCTTGGTTGTGGTTGGAAGTTTGGTCTGCGCACTTTTCCCCTTTCCCTCTCTAGCTGAAACCCTGCAAGTACCATGGGAATGTTCGAATTACACGGGCGACGCGCAGATCCGTTGTGTGAACGCCTTCATGGAAGCGCAACAGAAGAAGATTGCGGAGATCGAGGGGAAGCTTCAATCTCAAGAGGGGACCGTCGGCCAACTCAGAAGCCAGCTCGATCGGCAAACCACGGCAACAACAGACCTACAGCGCCAGCTTGCAGAGCGGCCCACCACGAACATTGTCCAGATCCCCTATTCATATCCCTATTCCTACGGCTATCCCCTCGGCCTTGGACTCGGGTTCGGACTTCAATTTGGCGGCGCTGGTATCTATGCCTCACCCTATTACCGCCCCTTTTGGGGCCACCGACATTACGGATATTGGGGTTACCCCTGGTGAAATAGCCGGTCGCTTTGGCTGGCCGCAGCGTGGTCGGGAGCCTGCTCAGATCGGTCTTTTCGTTGACAAGTCTCCTCCTGCCACATAGCCTGCTACCGAATACCCAATTGGCTACAACGGTGGTCGGCTCGGCAGTCAGAAAGCCCACATCCCGCAACACAAGGATGCACGATGGTTGTTCGGAAATTCCCCCGGTTTCCTGTTGAAATCCCAAGCACGTTGGTTCAGAGAGACAAGCTTCGATACAACGCTTCGGTAAAAGACCTGTCTTTGAAGGGCTGTCGGCTAGAGAGCACGATCCGCCCTTTCACCGGCATGCAGGTGGAACTGTTTCTTCAACTGGAAAACGGATCCCCACCAATCCACGTCATCAAAGCGACCGTCCGATGGGCCGGTTCACAGGGCATCGGCATGGAGTTTCTCGCGATGGAACCGACAGAACATGAACGACTCAAACGGGTAGTCGACCAAGCCTCCGTGACAGCAGGACAGGCGTTGATCGTTCCCCAAGGCGAGCTGCCGAAGGCGTGACGCGCCTCGTACTCGTCATGCATTTCCTCCAAAACAAAGCATTGCGCAGATTTTCCAGCAGACTGAGACTGCTGTAACGCCACATTAGAACGACTTCCCCAAGCGTTGTTTTGCAGAAATCAACCTCAGAATCCGTGAGAATTTAGTCGCTCACCGAGAACGCGGGAGGCAGAAATGGTTTGCAACAGTCACAGATTACAAATCCAGCGCAAAGCGCAGGGAGTCTTTGACCTTGACCATTACATCGGCGGGAAGATGCCCCAATTTGCGTTCCAGCCGCGCTTCGACGAGCGAGCCAATACCTTGGACATTGATGACTGACGCAACATCAAGGAACGACAGATGCCCAACAGGAATCTCGTAGGCACTCCCTCGATGTTGGGTAGTAAAGGGAACGTAAGTGAGAAGGGCGCGAGGAGGATCGGGGTCCTGTCGAGAAATGATCAAGACCGGGCGGACTTTCGCGGCCAACCCCAGGTCAGCCAGCCAGATTTCACCCGGTTTGGCTTTCATCCAGCGTATCTAACACTTCCTGCACGAGCTTTCGAGACGGTAAGAGATCGAGCGCCTGGGCATCGGCCAGGTCAATCACATCGGTCACGATCTGTTCGACTTGAGCGGCCACCTCGGGTCGCCACGCAGCCAGCTTTTTATCCAGCTTTTCAGCAATTTGGGTCATGATCGAAGTCTAGCAGCTTGCTGGGCTTCGCGCAACGGAGCACGCAGGTGGAACTGTTTCTTCAACTGGAAAACGAATCGGCATCCATCCACATAAATAAGGCGACCGTTTGATAGGCCGGCTCAACGGACTATTCTCCAAGTTTCACGAATTGAATCATCGTCTTCAGGCTCACTGCGACCTCCGGTGTCACCTCGCTCGCAACTGCGAGGTAGTTCCGGAGCTTGGACGGCAACTTGCGCATTGATTCCTCACTCCACGTGCGTTCCTGCGCGGCGAGATATTCAAAATCCCTCACGACTCTAGATGCCAGTTTGGGGACGACGTCCGTGAAGTCTTGAAGGATATGTATTGGAACAGGGTCGGGTGCTTGAGTCAGTGGAGATTTCACAGAAATCAGGTAGGGGCCCCGGTCATAGGTTTTCGCGAATTTATTCAGCAGCACCTTTGCTCTATCAAAATCATAGACAGCTAACACCTTCTTTGCGAAGTCTGGATCGTCCTCCTTCCCCTTTGGCAATTCTGTCACCGGGATATGCGTCGCATTCAGCTGGCTCGGACGGACGTACCGACCGAGATTGCTGAGCTGGCGCATGACCCGCAAGCACGCCTCCAGAGTCTTGAGATAGCGCACCGTTTCCTTTTCCCCTTGCGGCTCCGCACTCAGAAGCAAATAACTGTACAGACCGTAGTTGGGTTTTTCCTCTTGATTGGGCAATAGATAGCGCCGGGCGGTAATCAGTCCGCCGCGGGTCCCCGCTGTTGGGTCCTCTCCACCTGTTGGCTCCTTTTTGCCAATGAACACCTCTACCGTACAACTTGAGTAGCCTGCCGTCATCGCCTTGACCGTAGCCATCACCTTTGTATGCGACTCGCCGGACTTGATACGGACCTTGCTCAGATTCCATTCAACCTCGGGACCACTGCTTTGGACGGTTCCATCGCTAACATGCCATTGAAATGAGACAGCTTGTGCGGTCGGAGTGCCATGCTGAGCCCCAACGACCACTTGCAGCCTGGTGGTCTCTCCCTCAATGATCGTAGGACGATCCGTGAGACAGATAAGATCCGTCGCATCGTTCTGGCTGTCAGCCTGGGCGAACGCTGTTGAAGAAACCAGAAGGACGACGAGAAGCGGCAGACTTCCAAGAATCCTCCAGCACAACCGCCACCTCATGCGACCCTCCTTCGCCGATTACTGATGAGACGCCAGAGACGTTTGCCGCCAAGCGCGAGGCCATAGGAAATGACGAGCAACACAGGAATTTCGTTCTCGGTATACCCTCCCGAACTGTACCCGATCATAGCCAAGACCACCGTGAGCACAAACGCAATCCCGATCGCAGAATAATCCAACTTGTACCAAGGGGACTGTCTCTTGTCCGACTCAGCTTCCGGCACATCCAACTTTGCAGTGAGCCCACCGACTGATTCAATACCCTTGATCAGCACCTCCAGATCGGCCTTGCGGCGGGCCTTGGTATCGCCAACCTTGTAGGCTTGCTGATCGCATAGGCCACGGATGTCTTCCGGGAGCTGTTCGGCCTTCGGCATTGCGGCATCATCGACCAGGACAGGAATGACCGTCACGCCCTGATAGCTCAGCGCCAGCGCGATTTCTTGGTGGTGGACATCGTCAGGCAATGCGATTCGAGGCCGTTGCTGCTCGTCCGCAATCGTCAACCATTGCCGTCCGATCACTACGAGCACGACCGAACATTGGTTCAGCGCACGTTGGAGCTGATCACGCCAGTTCCCCGGACCAAGGGCATCTTTGTCCAGGAAGACTTGATCGTCACCAAACGCCTTGGCAAGATCATCGCGCAAGCCGATCGCCCAGGCCTTCGCATCGGCTTGACGATAGCTAATGAAGATACCGGCCATGGGTATAGCCTTGCTTATCTCTAATGCAGAGAGTCCCAGAATACGTTCGTGGTGAGCATGTCGAACCATGAACGGAACTGCATAAAATCACACGCCCTTCGACCGGCTCAGGGCGAACGGATTATGATAAGAATTTTCTGGACACTCCACTACCGACTTTTCGCCAGCGGCCGCCAATCACCGATGGGAACAAAGGCCGCCCAGTAATACGGGTGCGACCGGTCCTTGCTCTTCATCATGGTCCGCTGCGCATTGCGCAGGGCTTGGGAACGGCCCTCACCCTTCAACAGTCGCTGGTAGTAGTCCACCATGAGATCTTTTGTGGCCTCATCGGCAACTTTCCACAAGGATGTGACTTGCGACTCAGTCCCAGCCAACACGAGGGCACGGCGAAGGCCATAGACTCCTTCGCCGTTCTGCACATCGCCCACACCAGTTTCGCAGGCAGATAGTACCACGAGCTGCGTCCCACGCAGATCCATCTGTGCAACTTCCGCTGCAGTCAAAATACCGTCGTCTTGATCCCCCGATCGCCGCAGATTGGCTCCGGCTAAGGCCAACCCGGACCGCAACAGTGGATTCTCGCCCACAGGACCAGCAACCTGAATCTGAGAAAAACCAACCGGCTTGAGGACTGCAGCAGGAAGCTCGTTGTCTCTTAAGAAAAAACCGTGCGTGGCGATGTGGAGGAGGCGCGGTCCGTGCAGCTGTTTCAGTCGCGCCTCCGTCGCCTGGGCCTGCGTAAGGAGGTTTCCATCCTTTATCTTCAGCAGGGGTTGGAGAGCAACCGCTTCCTTTGCCGTGCCGGATAGCGGCTTGAATTGCATCCCTCGACGATCCAGATCGAGTGAGCGCGTCGGTTGGACGGATGGCTCGGCTTGGGCCACCAGAGCAGTGGTCGGGCCAAAGTCCGGATCGGCCACGACCACAGCGTCGTCCTTTGCGATAGAATCGAGACCAAACCGCAGCAAGTCCCGCCCGCCCGTGAGATAGGTAATGCCCACCTTGGAGGCCAAGTATCGTCCCTGTTCATCAAGGAGCGCCGCAACGGGAAACAGATTCAGCGCACCGTCGGGGGAGATCAGCAATCGTTCACTGTTACGCAGAAACGGCAACAGTGGTTTCAAGAGTTTGTCTGAGAGTTCCTTGGCCACGTCTTTGACATAGGTGTGTGTTGGATTACTCAGCCCTGTTCGGAAATCATGGATCAAGTGTTCGATTGACTCGGCATCACCGACATCCACCACTCCTGGCTCACCCTCATGACGGAGCACATAGGCCACATAGCGAGGCTTTCCCCATCGAGATTGCTGATTCTTCGCCTTGGGATCAAACGGCTCATAGCGATACCACTCAACCAATGCTGCACCCTTTGGGATCGCGGCTTGGACGACTGCAAGGGTCACGGGAGCTACTTGTTGGCGGAACTCGGCACTCCGTTTCGAGAGCTCGGTCTCAAGCTGCTCTTGTTTTGAAGAGAGTTCTTGGAGGCGCCGACGATACTCATCTGCCGGAAAATTTCCAGGTCCCCGATGGATCAAGGTCGATTGTTGCTCAGCGAGGGCCGTGAGTTTGTCAAGCAGCGTCCGGCCGCTCGGTTTCACACTTTGTCGTAGGCGCCCGATGCTATCTAACATGGCATCCAAGACGCGGCCTTTGGTCTGCAGTACGCTGATTAAGCCAAGCGTAGTTGTCCTGCGCCCAGAAAGAACGAGTGAAAAGGAAATCACGGCGGATGTCTGTCCACGCAATTGTTGGAGGTACGCCTGTTTCCGTGACTCCGAACCGGTCCGCAAGAATCGTTCAGCGTTCTTCCACTCAATGGCTTGGCCCCGTTCGAAGAGCGGGAGCGCAGCTACCACGTCGCCCATCGCCCACCGGAGCAACGCCAGATTGTTGAACGACCTGGCCGTGTCCGGGTGCTCCGGCCCCAGCGCTTTCTCTCGGATCGCCAGCGCCCGTTTGTACAACGGCTCGGCCTTGCCGTAGGCCCCCGTGCTCTGATACTGCAACGCCAGATTGTTGAGCGCCATGGCCGTGTCCGGATGCTCCGGTCCCAAAGCCTTCCCGTAGATAGCTAGCACCCGTTTGTATAACGGCTCAGCCTGCCCATAGGCCCCCGTGGCGTGATAGAGCACCGCCAGATTGTTGAGCAACGAGGCAGTGGCCGGATTCTCCGGTCCCAAGGCCTTCTCTTGGATCGCCAGCGCCCGTTCAGCTCGTGGGATGGCCTCTTCATAGCGGCCTTGCTGATAGAGATCTACGACCTGATGATTCAGCGCTTCTGCTTCTTCAATCGACCCCTGCTGCGCGACCGCTACAGAGTTATCTCCTAGCAGATAGAACAACACCAGGCCGATGTTCAGCCATCTCAGGATTCTTGTGCTACCGAGCATCGGATACTCTTCCCACCAAACTACGTACTCAGCGGTCACCGTTGTATACCGAAATGACCTGCTAAGCAATCACTTTGCCTAACGCAGGAACAGGCCCAATGTGGGCGATTTTCGAACGGCGCATGGAGGACCTGACATTTCGATCGATACGTACCCTTATCTAAATAGATACCGAGTGTATCGAAATGTATCGGAGTGGATTGGGATACAGGGTAAAGATGTAGCCTCTGGAGACACGCGTGATACCTTTTTAGAGCATGGGGTATCGCGAGAATGCCAGAGGGTTTCCTCGCTCAACGGTTGACAGAAAGGAATGTGCTCCGTAGGCTGTCTCCAAGAGTGCACCGCATGCGACGGATATCCTCCGCAGCTCCATCACGATCGCTATTCGCAACACGGCGTCCCTTGACCCGCTACATGACCCTACTACGTCGGCAGTTGCCGGTGCTTCGGAAGCAGTACCACATCTACTCGCTTGGTGTATTCGGCTCCTACGTTCGCGGCACCCACACGTGCGACAGTGATCTCGATCTTTTGGTGGAGTTCACGGAGGAACCAAGTCTGTTCGAGTTTATCGAATTGGAAGGCCGTCTGTCCGCGCTTCTGGGAGTCAAAGTTGATCTGGTCATGAAAGACACCCTCAAGCCCTTTATCAGCCGGCGGATCCTCAAAGAGGTCGTGGGTCTGTGATCCCGAAGCGGGAATACCTTGATTACTTAGCCGACATACAGCAAGCAGCGGACAGCATTCTCGCTTTTACGGAAGGAATGACTGGGGAACAGTTCTCACAGGATCGGAAGACACTCTATGCCGTGGTCCACGCCTTCGAAATTGTCGGAGAGGCGACCAAGAAGGTGCCGATGCCCGTTCGGAAGCGGCACACCAAGGTACCTTGGAGGCTGATGGCAGGCATGCGCGACAAACCGATCCATGAATACTTCAGCGTGAACCATCAGGTACTTTGGAAGACGGTTCAAACAGATATTCCTCGCTTACAGGTACAGATCGCCGAAGTCTTGAAACAGGAATCCAAGAAGGCTCGCCGCACCGGCAAATAGACCGCTGGAGTCAGTACGAGACGGCCCACCAAAGTCGCGATGTCTGTCGATGTTACAAGGATCCGGCCTAGAACACAGGCTTCTCCGGCCGGCTGTCGAGATGGAGCCGAAACTCTCCGTTCTTCGCATCGCCCACGTAGCGCCGCAACGCTTCACTCACCCCAGGAAAGGCCATTGTCCCCCAGGGAATGTCTGGGAGAGGAAACAATCGGACATCCAAGCTTTCCCGGTCCCGTCTGAACGGAACCCTTCTCGCGGTGATGCCTGAGAGTTTGATAAGCAGGTCAGTAACGAGAGGGATCGGACATGAGGGCGATGAATCCCTTTTGCTCGAAATACCGATCGGTGGTCAAAAGCCAGCT
Organism: Nitrospira sp.; assembly: GCA_029194725.1. Lineage (GTDB taxonomy): Bacteria > Nitrospirota > Nitrospiria > Nitrospirales > Nitrospiraceae > Nitrospira_D. The sequence goes on from JARFXQ010000001.1 coordinate 40,988, forward strand.
GTTCCGCAGGGTTGTTGAAAACTCAACGGCACGACCGTGATGATGATCAAACGGGTTGGCCAACGCGAGCCAGTAGACCGTGTCGGCAACGATGACCCTCAAGAGCGGGCCTGACCCGAGAGGTAGTGATCGTGATGCTCAGCCAGATCGGTTGGTAATTTATGCAAGTCAGCCTCTGGTACACGAAGGACGAAGTCTAGGATCTGTTGCCAGATCGGCTCGGTACCAGGCTTACGCTTGCGAGAAACGCGAGGGCCTCGGCAGCGTGCAGGTCGGTGGGTTATGGATGAACCTGGCATGTTTCAATTATAGCCGAGCCTTGGAGAGCCCGACAAGGTTCCATTCCAACTAAAACCCAGGTTTATCCGGCAGGCTGTCGAGATGGAGCCGAAACTCTCCGTTTTTCGCATCGACCACGTAGCGCCTCAGAGCTTCACTCACCACGGGAAAGGCCATCGTCTCCCATGGAATATCTGAGAGTGAAAACAGCTTGACATCCAAACTTTCCGGTCCCGCCTGAAACGCCGGTGTCTTCATTCTGCCCCGAAACACCAGATAGACCTGCCCGATATTGGGAAGACTCAGCACGGCGTAGAGTCCGGTAATCGTGACGTCTGCATGGGCCTCTTCCTCTGTTTCACGCACAGCCGCTTGTTCCGTACTCTCGCCGAGCTCCATGAATCCAGCCGGAAACGTCCAGAGCCCTAGACGAGGTTCGATGGCCCGACGGCACAAGAGGATTTGATCCTCCCATTCCGGAATACAGCCCGCGACGATTTTAGGATTGTGATAATGAATGAGCTCGCACCGGTCGCACACGTGCCTGGGCAGAGTGTCCCCGAGAGGAATTTTATGCGTCACCGTTGCGCCACAGTGGCTGCAATAGTTCATGTGAGCGTCGGGTGGTTCTCGTTAGGAATACAATACGGATAGCACAAATACGCTGGGGTTTGCACACCGGTGTCAAGCCTTGGTCCTGAGTGATGCCTGCGCAAATAAACGGCGTGCCGGAAAACAGGTGATGCCCGCGAGTCGATGAGAAACCTTTCAAGATCGCCTGCATACAGCGATACGAGCCGCCGGTCCTTCCGGTAGGTATTGCTTGTCCCTGGTTCCCTCCCTTGACTTCCATGCCGGGAAACCTATCAAGTTGTTATAATGTCTTGAACCTTGAGCAAGGATGGACTCCTATGGAAAATAACAATCTGTTGTCGACATTGCCGATACTCCCCGTCAAACGAACGGTGTTGTTTCCAGGGGTGATGATGCCGCTGACCGTTGGGAGAGAGCGGTCCGTCGCTGCGGTCAACGCCGCCATGAAGACCGAAGAGAAGATCATCGTCGTGGTCGCGCAGCGAGATCCTCAAACTGAAGAGCCTGAGCTGGCCGATTTGTATTCCATCGGCACGAAGGCGACCGTCAAACAAATCGGTCAGTCATCAGAGGGATCGATCCATGCCCTGGTTCAAGGACTGGATCGCGTCGTGCTTCTGAAAGAAGAACAGTCCACCCCCTACTCCATCGTGCGTGTCCGTACTTTGGGACGTCCTACGGACAACGGACCGGAAGTCCAAGCGCTTCACCGAGCCATTCAAGAACTTGTGTCCGACTTGCCGAGACTGATCCAAGCGCCCGGCATCCAAGAAGTCGGCACGGTGCTGAGCAACGAGGATGATTCGGTGACGTTGGCCTATCGTATCGCTTCGCTCGTCAATCTTGACGTGGTGGAGGAACAGCGCTTGCTCGAAAGTTCTTCGACTTTGGACCTTCTTCGCAGCCTCTACGCAGCGCTGTCGAAGGAAATCCAAATACTGCAGTTGCGTGAAAAGATCGCCAAGGATGCGCAGACCAAAATCGGCAAGAATCAACGAGAGTACATCCTGCGCGAACAACTGAAAGCGATCCAGGACGAGCTCGGCGAAGGCGACGGCGAAGAGAACGAGGCAGCTCGGTTGAGAAAACAGATCGCTGAAGCCGACTTACCAGAGCCTATTCGCAAGGAAGTCGAACGCGAAGCCGCTCGGTTGAGCAAGGTCCCGCCGACGTCGCCCGACCATCAGGTCCTGAGGACCTACCTTGAGCTGGTTCTCGAACTTCCTTGGAAGAAGGCATCCGAGGAACATCTCAATCTTTCAACAGTTCGGCAGGTGTTGGAAGAAGACCATTACGGGATCAAGGAGGTAAAAGAACGTATCGTCGAACACCTGGCGGTCTTGAAGCTCAACCCGACGGCGAAGGCCCCTATCCTCTGTCTCGTCGGCCCTCCCGGCGTCGGCAAGACAAGCTTGGGGCAATCGATTGCGAGGGCCATGGGCCGGAAGTTCGAACGATTCAGCCTCGGCGGCGTCCATGATGAAGCAGAACTGCGCGGCCATCGTCGCACGTACGTCGGTGCTCTGCCAGGTCGTATCATTCAGGCCATTCGTCGGGCCGGAGTCAACAACCCGGTCTTGATGCTTGACGAAGTCGATAAGATGGGGCGTGATTTCCGAGGCGATCCGGCCTCGGCTCTGTTGGAAGTCCTGGATCCGGCACAGAATCACACCTTCCGTGACCACTACTTGGACCTTCCGTTTGATCTATCGAAGGTGTTCTTTATCACCACCGCCAACACCCTCGATACGATCAGCCAACCCTTGTTGGATCGGATGGAAGTCATTCGTCTTCAGGGCTACAGCGAGCGCGAGAAGGCTGAAATTGCCCGACGCTATCTGTGGCCAAGACGGCTCAAAGAAGCAGGCATCGAGGGTACCCAAGCAGTCCTCACGGACGAGGTGCTGAATCTCGTCATTTCGCGCTACACCCGTGAGGCCGGCGTGCGCCAGCTCGAACAGATGCTGGGACGGTTGACCAGAAAAGTAGCCTTGACGTTCGCCGACCTTCCGGAAGGTCAGGAGCGGCAGCCCGTCGCCATTCGGACAGACCTTCTCGGCGAGTGGTTAGGTTCCGAACGGTTTATGCCGGAAGAAGCTCGGAAGAACCTGCCTCCTGGCGTCGCGACCGGCCTGGCCTGGACCCCGACTGGAGGCGATGTGCTTTATATCGAAACAACCTTGCTGCCAGGCAGCCACGAGTTGACTCTGACTGGCCAGTTGGGCGACGTCATGCAGGAGTCCGCACGTGCAGCCAGAAGCTATCTCTGGTCACATGCTGAGAGCATGGGGTTGGATATCTCGCGTTTCAAGCGGAACGGAGTCCATATTCACGTGCCTTCCGGAGCCATTCCGAAGGACGGCCCATCTGCCGGTATTACCATGGCAACCGCTCTGGCTTCGGCCTACGAATGCAAGGCCGTACGGAGCGACACGGCTATGACGGGTGAAATCAGCCTGAGCGGACTCGTCCTGCCGGTGGGCGGCATCAAAGAGAAAGTGCTAGCGGCACATCGGGCTGGTATCAAACGGATCATTTTGCCGAAGGCCAACGAGAAAGATCTCAAGGATGTCCCGCAAGAAGTGCGCGATGAACTGACCTTCATCCTGACAGAACGGATTGAAGAGGTGCTGCCGGCGGCCTTTAATTCAGACTCCGAGTACGGGCTGGCCCGAAGCGGGAGCGGGCCTGTGGAGGCACCAGACGCGACAAAGAATGTTTAACTGACGCGGAAAAACTCGATTCGTGTGCTTCGACAAGCAGACTCAGCACGAATGGAAAACCTCAGTAAGTTCTTGGAGCGCTTCGTTCGTCCTGAGGCTCTCGAAGGATGAGCGGAGGGTTTTTCCGCAGCCTGTTAGGCTTCGTAGAAAGCGCGGACTATTTGCGTCGTGTTGAACAGCAGGGCATGTCGCCGCGTATAGGCTGCGTGGCCGTAGTAATGGTCGCGGGGATTGGTCGAGCCGGTGCTGTCCTTGTAATCCACGAGGAGACAGTTTCCTTCGCTGGGAAAACGCACGGCTCGTCTGGCACATTCCAGCCACCGTTCGAACCCATCGTACGGCTCGACCATCTCCCACACCCTCTTATTCGCCGTCCTGGCCGGTTCAGTCAGAGGGACGGAATCGCTACCTGCAACCGCTAGTTCCTGAACATAATCTCCACCCCAGGCGATCGGCATTTCCATGGTAATTTGAGGCAGCTCCATCTTTGCCAGCCAGCCCTTTCCATCCGTCCTCAAGCTTCGGTGATTCACGATGTGCAGCAGCTTCCCGATGCCGGAAGAATCCCACCCATAGCGAACCGGTGTGCCATAAGTCACGATGTCGAGCACGATTCCGTTAAGCGGTGACGCCGTGACGAGCAAAGACTTCACGAGTTTGATCGTGCCGGTGAGCTTGGTCTGGTTTGTCTGGTCCGCATAGTCGGTGAGCATCTCAAGGAGCCTTGGTCGGCCGGTGATGGAGCTGGGACAGAGAAGATTCGACAGCAGCGCCAGAATCAATCCGGCCTGTCCATGAGCCTGTATCAGAATTCGGTGCCCCTTTCCCAACTTCTGCTGTTGACAGAGTTTGTGTAGTTCGGCGAGTAGAGACAGGGCGGCGACGGCCCGCCCAAGATGGTGGTGCTCCGATGACCAGAGCAGCCTGACGCAGGAGATCGGAGGAGTCAGATTTTTGTTGATGGCCTTCTTAAACGATTCGACATACGCGTTGGTGAAGTTGCCCGCGTCCCTGACCTGCTCATCCAGGACAGCTTTCGTCACGTCATCATCAGCGAGCGGCGGCTTTAGCCCACCAGGAAGCAACGGAATGCCATTGTCACCTTCGCGCATGGCTGCGAGCAACGCATCGACACCCGACACGCCCCTCGAATAACCCCGCTTGAGTCCACCCGCTTCATCCAGCCTCTGCATGCCGAAGACATCAGTTCCATGGAGCGAACCATGGAGGAAGACCACGCTTGCGACACCAGCTTGAGATAGCTTTGCTCCACACCCAGCCATGGCCTCCATCTCACCGGGTGAATCTGGAGATGCGGCATTGGCCAAATCCGCAACGCTTAGCCGCTCACCTGGATTCTTTCGTGATAGCTCATCGTGCTGAAAATTATTCTCGATCGGCATGGGAAGACGTTCTTACCTGAAAGAGCGGCAGGAGTGCAATGCGCTGGTGTAGTGTCCCAGAAATACGTTCGTGGTGAGCCCCTTCGACGGGCTGCTATGTGGATGTCAAGCGCAAGACCATACGAGTCATCTCTTCTTCTTTGCCGCCTCTTTTCCTGCCCGACCAAAGAGAGACTGGCTGCTATGCGTGGCACGGCATACGGCCGTCACACTGACTTGGGATGCGCCCCTCTCAGGGACAAAGCCCCCGGGATCTCTGTCTCAAGCATCGAACCCTCAGGAGTGCTGCGCTCCCGGTTCTGCTCGTCGTCGAGTCGTTCCCTGGGGCGGTGTCTCCTCTTCGGTCACGGAAGCGGAATGCACGAGGTTTCTGACCACATACGGCCGCTGGCGCATCAAGACTGCGGCGATGCGCGTCGTGAGCTTCCGTGCCACTGCTACGATGACGACCCGCGACGCCAGATGACGCGGATGAGTCCGGCACACCGAGCGGTAAAAATCCCGCAGCTCACCGTCCTGCCGGATGGTCGACCACGCGGCCTGGATGAGTTTCCCTCTCAACCGGCTATCGCCCGTGCGAGTGATCGAGCCTCGATCGGTGTGCGCGCCGGTGGAGTGCTCGCTGGGCACCACGCCCAGAAACCCGGTCAGTTGGCGGACGTGGCGCAGTTCCCGCCAGTCCCCGATCCTGGCCACCAGCTGACTGGCCACGATCCAGCCAATCCTCGGAATCGTCCGCAGCAACGCGAGGCACCGGGACAGCTCGGGATCACACTGACCGTAGCGGCGGATCTCCTTGGTCGTCTTCACGACCTGCTGTTCCGCAAATTCCACACTGTCGAGCAACTGATCCAGCTTAAAGCGCACCGTGCCCGAGCAGGCCAGCTGGCGGAGTTGTGCCTTCACTCGACCCGACCACTGTCTACCCGACGGGGCCGGGGGAAACGCGATCCCTTCCACGAGCAACAGCGCTTTGATGCGCAGCTTCATGCCGACCAGCTCGCGGACAAACGTGTCGCGCAGCTGGGTGAGATGACGCAGGTCGCGAGAGGGGGGCGGGGGCACCTGAATGCTCGTCAATTGTCCTCCCCGCAGCGCCTCCGACAGCCCCCGACTGTCCAGCCGATTGGTCTTCACGCGCTGCCCTGGTGCTTTGGGGATCATCGATGGAGCGGCCACCACGCAGGGAGCGCCGTAGGCCACCAGCCCATCATACAATCCAAAGCCCGTGGGGCCCGCCTCATAAGCAAAGGCGACTTTTTGTCCCGCAAAGTGCTTGCCCACGTAGGCCAACAGATGCTCGACACTGTAGGGAATCTGCATCGATCGACTCACGCCTTGATGATCGGTGAAGGTCACCGAGATGCTTCGCTTATCCGCATCCAATCAATCCGGCAAACACATCATAGTCACGAGGTACAAAGGGTTGGCGTTCCATCGGAAGTCCTCCTTCGCATCATGGCGATTGCATGCACCATCCTACTCACGAAAGAGGACTTGTACTCACGCCATGCATCCATCATACAGGTCTCAGGGCGAACGGATTATCGGTAGAATTCATGCGACACAATACCAGCAGGCTGCAGAAAAACTCGATTTGTGTGCTTCGATAGGCCTGTCCCGAGACAGGCGAAGCGCTCAACACGAGCGGCAGACGACCATGCCTTTGGTCAAATCTCCTTGGCCGGTACCGATCCAATTATGATCTGGGGGGCGCGGGGGCAAAGCCCCTTGCCCCTCAGGTGCCACGATGGCCCGCTCCGACCACCTGCCGATCTATGAGTCCGCCATGGACCTGGTGGTGTAGCTGGAGCAGGTGGTGCGCAACTTCAGCCGCTATCACAGGTGCCAGTTGTCACCCGCCTACGCAGGAAGCCGCGGAGGAATGCGCAGCGGGTGTCCTCCGAAGGCTTGACGAAGGAGGACACACTTCGGCGAGATGTCATCGAAGAAGCGATAGGAACCATGGCTGTTAATCCGTGAGCCTCCACTGTATTACTGCAGTTCGCTCAGCATTCTCGTCACCTCTGTCTCAAGCGCCGACAGTTTGTGCTGCACAATGTTCCACACGATCTCCCCGTCGATTCCAAAATATTCGTGAATCAAGATATCCCTCAACCCTGCGATCTTTTTCCATTCGCCCCCGGATAGTTGGCGCGAACCTCTTCCGGAAGGTTTTTTGCCGCCTCTCCGATCACCTCCAAATTCCGCACGACCGCGTCGAACGTCTTGTCGTCTTGGAGAAAGACCCCCTTCGAGAGGCCGCCCGTGTAAGCCCTCACCTTCTTGATCGCGGCCAGGACGTCTTCGAGGTAGACTCTACAGTCCCGAGGCATAGACGGTTTCGTGTTGGATGATGGGCCGGAGACGGGGCTTGATCGTGTCCGCTAACACGAGGTCGACCCGGCATCCAAAGAGGTCTTCAAGGTAGGCTTTCAGATCCATATAGGCATCGAACGACTTCTCCGCAAATTCGACGACAAAATCCAGATCGCTGCTTGCCGTGGCTTCTCCCCTCGCGCAAGACCCAAACAACCCTAACCGGCGGACGCCGAGCCTCTTGAGCGCCTCTCGGTTCCGTTCGACTAGGCTGAGCACTTCATCCCGACTTCTGGCCATCGTGCGACTTCCTCCGTTTGATGCCGACTGAGGCGGGTGCTGCGCATGCCAATCGATCAGCTCTTTTCCACGGTAATGCTTTCCCCCCCAATCCTGCAAGCGGAAGCTTTGTCATGTTGGACGGATGTTGTTCCTGCGAAGCTTCTTTTCTTGATGCGATCAGTCAGAGAGGTTGAAGGGCGAACCCTATAGCCCGAGGATGATTCTCACCCGCCGTTCCACTTCTTCGATCGCGCTTCCAGGCAGACTTCCGATCTCCTTGCAAAACGATTCACTGGCTACCGCGATCAGTTGTCCCAGCAGCAAATCGCTGTCACAGTCCAGCGACCCCTCTCCTTTCCGAAGGCGAAATCGTAGGATGCCGGGGTCTTCTACGAGTTTGCTGGTCGTCGGGATGACGATCGTGGACGGATAGCCGGCGTCATTTACCAGATTGGATTGTACCACCAGGGCAGGACGAAGCTTCCCAGGTTTGGTTCGCACTCGTGGGTTGAAGTCCACCACATACAGATGCCCGCGTTTGATCTGCATCTACGATTCCGAGCCCCGACGGCCCACGGCGGCTTGAGTGATCTCCCGATGCTCTCGCTTGTCAGCTGCCGCGCACCGATGCACGGACTCACGGACCTCATGCCGTAGCCGCTCCTCTGCGGTCTGCTGTTCGAGGGTCTTCAGGGCCGCTCGCAGCACGCCGGCCTTTGTCGGAATACGCAGTTCCTTCCGTAGCCGTTCGATCTGCTGCTCTTCTTTTTTTGACACCGCAATAGCCCCCATAATAAATCTCCTTATATCATAGCTAATGAGATATATAATTGACGAACGCGTCTCTGTCAACCATCTGAAGGTGTCCATAGAGAACGTCGACGAGGTGACTGCGCCTCATCTACCCGGATGAAGACGTTGGTTCCCCATGCAAATTCACCACAAACAGGTGAATATCTCTCCGTAATCGAGAAACATTGAGAAAGCGGTCCACTCGGCAATGGCCCCTTGACTGTCGGATAGCAAGTCGCGACCCCTCGCATCTTCGACTTTTTGCTCAAGCAGAACGTGTGGCGGTGGAATGCGGCACCGGCCTGCGCACAAGCAGCCGCATCCTCCGTATTGGGCGCGATGCAATCAGCGAGGTCGGTCACAGAGATAACACTGGGCCGCAGAGTGGCCTCGACGTCTCTACGCTTGCTTGCCTGATGAAATCCCGTAGGCTCAGCCGGGAGCATGGAGCTGCGCGAGCACCTCGATACGACGGTGCTATATCGCAAGAAGGAGCTTACTCCTGGTGGTAAGGGTGACCGGAAAAGAATAACTACATGCACTCATCCCCAAGGACTCTCGATGTATTTTCAATCCGTGGCAGCCTTCCAATTACTGCTGAAAGAATTTCCTAACACGTGTCATAAACCCGATTGTCAGTTTGGTACCATGTTTTCCCTGAAGCAGCTTGTGATAACTGTTTTGGGTTAGCTCAAAGTTTCTATGCTGATAGCCTGTCTTACGGCGAAAAGTATTAAGAATTTCTACAGCCCGTCGCATCAAGGGCTCCGCCTCCCCCAGCCGGTTCGTGTCCTGCAGCAGCGACGTCAGATTGTGGAGTGCGATGGCCACGCGCGGATGCTCCGCCCCGTAACTCGCTCCATCGATCGCCAAGGCCCGCTTCATCAAGGGCTCCGCCTCACCCAGTCGATTCATGGCCTGCAGCAGCAGCGCCAGGTTGTTGAGTCGGATGGCGACGGCAGGATGCTCGGCCCCATAACTCGCCTCGTCAATCGCCAGCGCCCGCCGCATCAACGGCTCCGCCTCGTGGTGCAGAGCCGCATCGTTTAGAAAGTACGCCAACTGGTTTGCGCCGAATGAGATCCGGCCTGTCTCACGACCAACATGCCCAGCCCAGTGATCGAAGGAGGTCAGGTAGAGCGCTCCCATCGTGCGCTCTTCCTTCAACTCCACCCAGTAGGCCATCATTTCATCCTTGTCTCGCTGCTGGATGGCGAGAAACCGGTCGAAATCGAGCAGGCAGACGCGCAGGCGGGATCGTGAATTGTTCTGCCACAGGAGCCAGGGCAACTCGTCAGAATTTCTTTCAGAGACCGACTGGGCCTCGAAGTAGTCGGCAAGCTGAATCCTGAATGTATACTGCTGATCTTGATCCCGCACGATGGCCGACTCGACGGCGCTTCCGAGATACTCATGGGCGAAGTTGAGAATCCCGCCTCGATCCACCAGCAGGTCTTCCATGGCGTGACGGAACGGCGCCCAGATGGCCTTCGGCAATTGCGGTTGATCGGCCGGTTTCAGGAGTTCGAGCAGTTCTGATTCAGCTAGTCCTCGTCTTGCCGCCCAGATCAACCCCAAGACCTCGCCGACCAATCCAGGCCGGTCGCGCTCATAGTCCCGCTGGTAGCGGGCCAACACAAGCGTGAGCAAGGCCGGGATATCTGAAGCTTTCAGATAACCGTTCAACCGTTCATCGAGTCGCTCATGCGTGCCAGTGACGCGAAGTTCATCCAGCAGGATCTTCAGGTAAAGTGGATTGGCCGTTTGAGGTGCGGCAATCAGGCGGTCAACCCGTGGTTGATCCAACTTCTTGCTGAACCGCCCCAGATAGGCCGCGATCATGTTGTGGCGCTCTTCCGTAGTCAGCGGCTCGACAGTCACCGTGGCCCACTTTCGCGATTCCGCGGCTTCAAATGCTTCTCCCGACAGCGTCGAGGTGATCAATCGGAGCGGACCGACGAAGGAATGTGTCGGTAGCCAACCGAGCTGTCGCGATCGATCCCGGTCTTCCAGTTGATTGAGGGCGTCCAAGACGAGGATGCAGCGGACGTTGTCGCGCTCGGCCTTGCTGCGACCCTTGGCCAGCCAAACCGGGAAGGTCTTAAGCAGGTCGTCGTGCGAGTGGGGGACTTCTTCTGGGTCATCGGTCCAGCGTTTGATCTCTTCGATCAGGCGGCGCATGAGCCGCCAGTGGTCGGCACTGTCGGGGGTGCTGCCGATGTAATGCTGGATGATGAGATCCTTGGGATGCTGCTCTCGCCAATGCACCAGCCAGTTGGACAGCAGCGCGGACTTGCCACCGCCTGAGTCACCCAATAGTACAAGCGGTCCGCCGTCGCCCCTCGCATGGCGGCCGAGTCTCTCGAAATAATCCGGTCGTCCAATATAGGTACGGCGACGGATCTCGACGAAGGCCTCGTGCTCCCGCGCCTCGCGGGTGAGCGCATCGGGGATCGCTTCCTTGGGGTAGTCGGCTTCGATGGCGGCCTGGGGATCCTCCACCATCAATTCCGCTAACCGCCGAGGATCTGGATAGTTCTCTCATAGCGGGATCTGGTGCGCGGCGCAGGTCTTCCGGATGGTGGACTTGAGGTTGTCTTGCTGAGTGGCCGCTTCGGCGCTTTCGGGCAGACAGTCCGCACCTCGCGCCTGGGCATAGGCGGGATCGCGCAGATAGAAAAAGGCGCGCCCGGCCAGCTCGGGATTGTTCAGCACGCCGTGGAGGATTTCGAGTTCGGTGACGCTCCTCCCCGTGAGGGCGGTGAGCCAGGGCTGCTCCTCCTGAAGATCGGCGGTGAGGGCCTCTGGGCCCGGCACCCAGCCGTGGCGTTCTCCGACCAGGCCGATGAAATACGGCTGGCAGGCGCGGATTTCATTCAGGCAGAGCGTGAGGGTCTCATGTCTCATGCTCTGCGCTTCGGGAATGCCCCAGCGGAGGTCCACCTCCGTGAACTCCACCTGCCACTCTCGACAGAACTGTCGGAGCGCGGGCCAGGTGTGGCTCATGAGCGCTTCGCGCTCCTCCACCATGTCCCGAAAGGTAGAAGAGACAAAGACACGGATGGACCGGTTGCAGGAAGGACCGACCGGCTGAGCCACGTAGCACCACTCGTCTTTACAATCCGACAGTCAAAGGCCGGAATCGCATGAGCCGAGGACTGGCACCGCGATGGGCAATATACTCCTTGAACTACCTATCGTCATCCCAATTTGTTCTCCGGATGACAGAGTCCTGCGCTGTCGCGTTAGGCAACGAAAATAGTAGTAGGAGGTGTGACCTGCCTGGGAAGATACTGTCGAGGGAGGTTATGGAGTATCTGGAGGTGGCTTGAGCGCCATGTCCTTCTTCGGCATGACGGCGGTGGATGTGAGTCATGTGAATATATTGAGTGCTGGTAACCCGCCGTGGCTCTGGCGGGTGCCTGGCCCTCTCCTCGCACCCGTTAGGGAAGCCGAATCAAACCCTCGATCTGCTTGAGAACAACGGCCAGGTCTTGGGGGGAGGAGGCGACAATCCGGTTTTCTTCCCCCTCATGTTTGTGATGAGGGTACGTCAGCAGGTGCCTATCTCGCTGGTGTCGGGTATTGTCATAGCGAAACACCAGTTTGCCGGTCTGATCCATGTACTGAAAGACGTACGTCAGTCGCTCAACGGAAGTCTCGGCGTCGATGAACTCTCGAAGGTGGAGGAGGGACCCGTCGCGAAAGTACAGATTCCCGCGAAGAAATCCTTCGTGGCTGCTTCGTTGGTCGAATGTCAGTTCGGAGGATTGGATGAATGGACAGGTATCGAGAATCTCGCGGATGCGTTGGAAGTAGGATTCAATTCGCAATGTGGAGCGTCTGCAAGGTGCCCGCTTTTTCCCGGAGCCGCTCAATCAGGCGCCATTCTCCTTCCCATTCGGCAAAGTCGAGGGACTCCGGCACTTCGCCGGCTTCGGCACGCCGCAGAAATTCTTGCGTCGACATTCCGTAGCGGGTTTCGAAGTCGCGCAGCCGTTGCTCGGTCCGCTGAATGCCGGCCTCCACTATCCGCAATTCGTTCTGGATCGCCGATTCGACCAATGGCTTCAGCGGATGCGAGCCGGAGGAGGTCAGCGTCAGCTGTGTCATCGCGAATCCTTTTCCATGATGCCGTAATTGCCTGCATTATGGCAGGGATATCGAACATGGTCAATTGTACCGTTCCGTCCGGTGCGGCTCATGAGGGTGCGTGTCTGCACCGGCAGCGTTGATCAGGTGGAGCTTGCATAGAACCGGGTAGTTGTTAATGGTCAACGGTCTGGCTGAGGTCCTGATCCGTGGCGGGCTTCATCTGAATATGAGTTTTCGGCATCACCGCTGTCGCGGTACATATCTTATTCTCTTCATCGATCCGGCGGTCAACGATCTTCACGTCTTGGAGATATTCCTGAACGATTTCCTCGCGAGTCAGCTCGATATCCTGCTCAGTCTCATGCCCCGATCGTTCGCGGACACGATCGATCATGTGTTCCTTGACCAAGACGCGGATCTGCTTCGCTAAATCACTCCGAGCCGAAAGCTCCGAGACACGGCGGCAGACGACTGCGCCTTTGGTTAAATCCCCCTGGCCCTTACCGACCCAATACTGGACTGAAGAATATGAGTCGTGACCGACTTCAGCTAAATACCTGACCGAGGAAGAGTCTGCTGTTTTCCCCTCCTGGTGGTTCTTGAGCTGATCGAATGATCGTTCAGCCTTTGTCCTGACATCCCCCCTGTCAGTCGCCTGCACGCTGATGACCACCACCCCCTCGATCAGGCACAGCCCCACGGCGATGGCAACCTTGACCGATCCCTTCACGGCCTCCCTCCGCGATAGTACTGGCCTGACTGCTGCTGAACCGAACCCTGTCCTGGTTGGATCATGGGCTGATGATCGCTCTGAAACTGTCCCGAAGGTGCTCTATGAATGATCTCGTTCGACGTCCGTGGGCTCATCGGGACTCCGGGAGGTGGAACAAGCTCGTGGCTTGGCATGCGGGGCTTCATGCTCTCTGGCGCAGGAGGCTGCCGAGGAGTCGGTGGCTGCCTGGTAGCGATAATCCGCTGCGCGATTGCGATGTGTGGATTAGCCGGAGAGAGACCACCGGCGCTATCCAGCAGAGTCTGAGGAAAACCGATTGGCGAGACAAGCACCCAACTCGTCCAGGCCTGCGACACCATGGCGTTCGATTGCACACGATTGAGGATTTCCTTCCGCTTTTGGGCTGCCTGCTGAACCTGATCCGGTGTTGATGCGTTGCCCAGCGTTTGGTTGACCGCCTTCAGTTCCTCTTGCAATTGTTCATTCTCTTGTTTCAGCGCTGCGAGCTGCACACGGGCATCTTCGTTTTCCCGAAGCGCCGCGATCGCCAGCGCCACTTCGTCCGTGTCCATCTGCGCAACAAGATTCACTTTCACGACGACGACATCGCCGTCCAACGTCGTGGCGACCTGTTGGTTGAGCACGATCGCCAATCCGGCTGTATAGGACCGGATTTCGTCTTTGGTCACATCCATGTCATGAACGACCGTAACACTTTCAAGGTAGGTCGCAACTTGTTCGAGCGCATTTCGTTTGGCCGCTTCTGTGGCGAGCCTGATCGCATCTTCTCTGGTATCGCGGTTCCCCATGCGATGCTCACCCTGAGCCTTGACGACCCTGATTTCAGCGAGCGCAGGGCAAGCGGCCACGAGCGCGGCGAGCGCGGCGAGCGCGAGAAAACAGACATTGGGTCGAAACGATTTGGAAGACAGTCGGAACAAGAGGAGAGGCTGTTGGTGGAATAGTCGCCCGAACATCATCTATCCCCCTCTCACCTCCTGAACGCGGAGGGAAACGGTGAGCGGTTTCAGCATAGCACCAGGAAGGTGGTTCGGCCAGCAATCGCCAGATGCCTCCCCCACCTTGCCTTCTGGAAAATTTGCATGTTAGGGTACCATTCTTACGTTTAGGATACATGCGGGTGATACTTCGCTATGACACATCCTTCACTGCTTTTTCCCTCGATCCTTGTCGGTCTCCTGACCGTTTTGCTTGAAACCGGGCTCCAGGCCTCTGTTGATACCTCCACGACACTTGGAAGGGAAGCCATTCCTACCGGCTCTCCTACGGAACATGTCATCCTTTTCGTCTTGGAGGGGTTGAGCCAAGAGTCGCTTCAAGGCGGTACCATGCCAAGCCTGAGCAAGCTCATCAAGGAAGGGGCGGTGACCTGGTCCGCGAGCGGGGTCAAGCCGGCCCTACGCTTGCCGACAATGGCCTCGCTGGTGACCGGGATGCCGGTCGAAAAGCACGGGATTACTTGGAATTTCTTCGAATTCAGCCGAGGCTACCCTCGCTCACCCAGCCTATTCGACTATCTAGATCTGAGTGGAGGCCGCGACAGTGCCATCTTTTATATGGATGAGTCCCTGTATCAGCTCGCCAAACCGGAGCCCTACACCGACTATCAACTCTGCGGGGCATTGCGGCCCGAGTGCGGCTCTCAGAAACTTGTCGCCTACATCCAGCAGTATCTCCAAAAGGCGACCAGCGGACATGGGTATGGGCATGCGATTCTTTCATTGCCTCATTTGCTGGTTGTTCATCTTCCAGAAGCCGGTCGGGCTGGTGTTGCACAGGGTTGGAATTCCAAAGAGTATCGCGACGCGTTGCGATCCGTCGATGGCGCGATGAAGTCTATACTTGACCTCTTCAAACAATACTCTCTCTTGGATCGCACAACCATCCTTGTCACTGCCCTGAGCGGAAAGGGAACCGACGCTGGAGCCGAATCCCCAACAACCGATTCACCCGTTGTTCCGTGGATTGTCTCCGGTGTTGGGATTAAGCGTGGACAGACCATCCGCCAACCGGTGTCAATCATCGATACCGGGGCCACTGTCATGCGAATCCTAGGACTCAACACCCACACGGAGTGGGACAGCAAAGTCGTGGAAGAAATCTTCAAAACCGCCGCGGCGACGTCTGCGATGCCGCCCGTCAAGAAACCCTAAATATCCATGCTCCACAAGGTGGCGATACGACACTGGTTCCCGGTATTCAGTCTGGTGCTGGCAGGCCTGGTGACCATGGGCTCTACCGGAACAGGGTTTGCCGGAGAGCCACCCACTCGACTCACAGAACACCCCATCACCATCGATGCGACCAAGTTGGTCCCTGTTTCATGGTGGCAGGTACCGGGCATGACGCCGTCGATTTGGGGCTCGGATCCTGAGTCGCTCGACGCTCCTAAAACGTCGGAACTCCGCGAACTACGGTTGAAACCGGGCAGGTACAAATTCATCAGCTTTACGTTCGATTTTCCCTTTACGGTGAATCTCAACGGCACTCTCGACTTTTCAAAATCCTTGGATCAATGTGTCGAAGGCCGCGGAACACAAACCTTGGTGGTGTTGTGCAAACGCACGTATCCCCATGGCGGGCAGCCCGATGCCTATTACGATCGGAAACCGAATAATGGCTGACGTACTCGAAGATCTTTTAGAGGCGCTTGAGGATGTGGACGATGCCACCCGCGAGGAGGCAGCAAGGATCCTTGCCGACATGGCCGATCCAACTACCTTGGACGCGCTGATCGCCGCCTGCAACGATGACTTCTGGTCCGTGCGGGCCTATGCCGGCTGCGGCCTCGCAAAAATCGGCGGGCCGAAGGCGGTCGAAGCCCTGATCGGCCTTTTCAACGATTCCATTATGGAGGTCCGCGATCAAGCGGTGGAGGCCACGGCGAGGATGGGCTCGACCCTGCTCGATCGCCTGGTGACCGCCGTAAAGGACGAGCGTTGGCGCGTACGCGAACATGCCGCCAAGGCGGCCGGCAAGATCAAGGATCCCGGAGCCGTTGACGCGTTGATCGGGGCCTGTCGCGACAGGGACGGAGCCGTCAAGAGCGCGGCGGCGGAAGCCTTGGGCAGAATCGCCGACCCGAAAGCCATTCCGGCCTTGATCAAGCTGTTTCGAGATTCTTCTAAAATCGTGCGCGAGACGGCCGGAACGGCGTTGGTCTACATCGGGCATCCCTCGGTCGATCCGTTGATCGAAAGTCTCAAGGACAAAGATTTTGTAGTTCGATGCCACGCGGCTCGTGCGTTGGGCGGGATGACCACCGACTATCAAATCGGCAGGTCCTGGGTACGAGACGCAAAGGTCGTTGATGCCTTGATCGGCGTCTTGAAGGATCCTGATCGAGCCGTTCGCGAAGACGCGACGATCGCGCTAGGCATGATCGGCGATCCTCGGGCGATCGATGCGTTGATAGAAGCCATGAAGGACGGAGCGGTGAAGCGCCATGCCATTGCCTCACTCGGCATGATCGGCGATTCGCGCGCCCTCCCAGCCGTATTGGACGCCTTGAAGGGCAAAGGCATCAAGCAAGAGGGCTCACCGACACCCGGTTGCATCGTCAGCGAGGAGGCATTCATCAAGGAAGCCGCTGCCACCGCCCTCGGTCAGTTTCGCGACCCCCTGGTGATTCCGGATTTGATTATGTTGCTGAAGGACGGGGTCTTGCGGGAAAAAGCGGCGGCGGCGCTCGCAGTGATCGGTGACGCGGCCATCGAACCGCTGATCGCCTTCCTCTATGATCCTAAAGCTTCTGAGGTCGAGGCTGAAAAAGAACGTGTCCTTTCGTACGCGTCGGTTCGACTGACAGCAAAGGACGCCTTGAAGCAGATTACTCTCGAGACTTTGGAAAAGCTTGGATGGACGCCTCCTGAAGAGATAGAAATCAGCTCGAGCCAGGCCGACAATCTGCGTGTCGATCGGCCGTTAGGTCAAACCGGACGCTTTGGCCCGTCCGGCGACCTCGTGTGAGGATGCCACAAGAGTTTCCTGAAGTGACCCGCTGAATCCTGTACGGACAACCATTATGATCGATGCGGTCGCAGAGCAGATTGCGGCACTCAAGGATGAGGATTGGGCTATCCGCCAGGAGGCAGCCGGTCTTCTCGGTACCTTCAAAGACCCCTGTGCTGTCGCTCCTCTGGTGGCACTATTACGAGACCCGGACCGCTCAGTACGGGACGCGGCAATTGAAGCCTTGCGCTCGATCGGAGCGCCGGCAGTCGAGACGGTGGGAATCTGCCTCACGGATCCTGATCTCTCGCTCCAGGAATCAGCCTCGGCAATCTTGACCACCATTGCGGATGAGCGGGTGCTCGCTCCGCTTCTGAAGGCGCTTCACAGCGGCGACTGGATCGTTCGGATGCACGTCGCCAAGGCGCTGGGTCGGATACGGAATGCAGACTCGGTCGAGCCGCTCATTCCCCTGCTTCAAGACAAGGTCAAGGCGGTTCGTGAGGAAGCGGCCGCTGCGCTGGCCGCCATCGGCGACGCGGCGATTCCGTCCCTCTTGAAGGCGTTGCAGCATGAGGACTGGCTCGTTCGTCTCCACGCGGTGGAATCGTTGGGGAAGTCGCAATCGAAACAGGCTGTGGAACCTCTGTTGTCGGTGTTGTTCAACGATCGAGATTCGGCGGTTCGCGAAGATGCCGTGCGAGCGCTTGGCGAGATCGGCGATCCGCAAGCGGTTGAATTCCTATTTACGGCGATGCAGGAACCGGGATTGCGGACATTGGCGGTTGAAGCGCTTGGCCGCATCGGTGATGCTCGTGCGATTCCCGTGCTGATCGACATCGTCACAGGAGCCAGTCCTCCCCCAGTGACGAGGGCGGTGACCGGCTGCGGAGATCAATGGAATGAAGAGATGATCACGCAAGGTGCGGCGACCCGAGCGCTCGGCGCGATCGGCGACGAGAGGGCAATCCCTACACTCGTCTCAGCACTGAACCAGACCTTCACGAGAACTGAAGCGGCAGCGGCACTAGCCAAATTCGGGGCGAAGGTCATTCCATTGCTGCTTCCACTGCTGCACGAGTCTCGCGATGAAAATCTCCTGTTTCATGTCCGTGAAACCTTGGCGTCAGCAGGATGGAGAACCGGCAGGCGATCACAAGCCGGTAAAACATAATCTCAGAATTAGGCCGTTCCGCTACTGAATGTCATGCCGAAAGAAGCGATTGAGACGCTTGTCTCCGAACTGATCCATGAAGAGGATTGGCGCCGTATGCGAGCGACGGCCGCCTGTGTGGCCGGCGGTCCTCGTTCGGTGCAGGCGCTTATCGAAGCCTTACGGTCCGGGCCTACCGAACTGAAGAAAGAAGCGGCGGCGATGCTGGCCCGAATCAAGGATCCACATGCCGGTGTGGCCCTCGTCGGACTCCTTGAGGATCATGAAGAGGTCGTCCGGAAAGCAGGTGCGGCAGCCCTTGAACAGATGGCGGGCGTGCTCGATACGGACACGGCCAGGGCATTAGTTTCATTGCTGCCGAAAACTTCGGAAAGCCAGGAACGGCAGACCCTGACTCACCTGATCGGGGCGATTCCCACATCCGTCCTCCCCCTATGCGAGATGCTCAAACATCGAGACGAGGATGCGCAGGTTGCAGCCGCGTTGATGTTGGATCAACTGTTGGATCCCCGTTCCATCGACGCATTCATCGATGCCATGGGCCAGCCGGCTGTGCGAGATATCGCCGTCGGGACATTGAAGAAGCTGAGCGCAATCCGTGAACGAATCGATGAGACATTCAATGTGTTGCGGGAGGTCGAAGGAGCCGGTGAGCGCGAGGAAGCGCGGATGGCGACGGTCATCGACCTGCTCGGGATCGGGCGCCCGAGCGTGGAAATCCTCATCGAGTATCTGGAAGACGACGACTGGCTCGTGCGCGAGGCAGCAGCTGATTTACTGGGAAAAATCGGCGATGTGCGAGCCGTAGAACCATTGATGAAGCGGCTGGAACAGGACAAGGATACCGGAGTCAAGGAGTTGGCGATCAAAGCCCTTGGGCTGATCGGCGATGCGCGCCCCTCCCGGCTCTATCTAGACGCCATTCCCATCCGGCCATTGCGGGTGTATGCCATGGAGGCCTTGGCCAAGATCAAGGAAGTGGGGATCTTGCGTCCACACAAGGAACTCTTTGACCGACTCCGAACGGATCGTGACGGCCTGGTGGCCTATAATGCCGGTTTGATCGCCGACAAGCTCGAAGCCATCACGGCCATGGAAAGCCAGGCTGGCAAAGAGGATATTCAGAATGGCTGAACAGGGCGCTTCCGAGCGAATCGAACAACTCATACGGGCATTGCACGATGAGAACGAAGCGTTGCGCGAGCACGCCATCGCGAGCCTCGGTCAGAGCGGACCGGAGGCACTGCCTCGGTTGATCGACCTGATGACCGATGAAGATGCGGTGATTCGAGAGGCCGCCACCAGTGCGGTTGTACGGATAGGCCCCTCCGTCGTCGACCCGATGATCGACGCGCTGCAAGATGACTCTTGGGCGATCCGGGAACAGGCCGCCTCGGCGCTCGGCAAGTTGCGGGACAGGCGAGCCGTCGATCATCTAGTCAGAGCAATGAAGGATCGTGACGGTGCGGTGCGGACGGCGGCCCTGTGGGCCATCGAGCGGATCGGCGATCCTCAGGCAGTGCCAGGGGTCATCGAGGCCCTCATGGACAGCACCCTGCGCGAGGACGCAGCCCGAGTCTTGAAGAAGATCGGCGACGTGCGGGCGGTCGAGGCGCTGATCGACGGACTCTTGGGTTCCAATTGGATGGTTCGTCGCCATGCGGCGGAGGCGCTGGGCAAGATCGGCGATCGCCGAGGAGTGACTCCGTTGATAGAGTCGCTGCAAGACGAGGACTGGCTGGTCAGACGCAACGCCGCCGAATCACTGGCGCGGCTTGGCGCGAAAGAAGCCATTCAACCCTTGCTGAGGCTGCGCGAGGACGAAAATACCATGGTCCAGGAAACCGTTGAGGCTGTGCTGGCCAGTCTCGGCTGGACTCCTGAACCGCAATAATTTACCCCGATAAGAGGATACATGCCCATGGCAGAAGAAGCTCCAAAGCTGATTCAGATCGCTCCGAAAGGCGGAGACAAGAAAGACGGTTTCAACTTGGTGACAGAGCGCGTCGTGGCGGTCAACCCCGAGAGCAGACAGCTCGAGGTCGAACTCTTGGCCTACGACGGTAAGACAGTCTTATTGGAGGTAGACGAAGAGGCGCTGGAGGACCTCAAAAGGATCAGGGTGGGAGACGGCGCCACAATTCGAGTGGTGGAAGAAAACGGCAAGCGAGTCGCGAAGAACTTTAAAATTCGCCCCAAAGATCCAAACGCCGCCAGGGCCGACGCCATGTTGCTCGACCTGAGAGACTCACACTGGCTGAATCGAAAGTACGCAGCAGAGGTCTTGGGTGAGCTGAAAGATCCTCGCGCCGTCGATCCCTTGGTAGAGGCGTTGACCGATGAAGTCGGTGACGTGCGACAACGGGCCTATGATTCGCTGATCAAACTCGGTGGCCCATCCGTCCCTTCGCTGATTCCGTTATTGGTGTCCGAGGAGGACGAAATTCGTCAATCCGCCACCGAGATTCTGCGGAAGATCGGCAAACCAGCCGTCGAACCGCTGGCCACGGCGCTGACCGAGGCCGATGATCGGTTGAAGACGAGGATTATGAAAGTACTGGACCGAATGGGCTATAAACCAAAAACGAAGGATGCATCACCAAAGGCCGAGTTGCCGAGACTGACCTAACTATTCTCAGCGAGTGGGAGTCTGCGATGCACGCCCCACCGATACATGTTTGAAGCCGGCAGCCGCGACGCGGTTGGGATCATAGACGTTTCGGAGATCAAGCAAGACAGGAACCCGCATGACAGACTTCAACTTTCCAAAATCCAGGTTTCGAAGCACATTCCACTCGGTCATAATCACCAAAGCATCAGCCCCTTCGGCTGCATGGTAGGCATCTCGGCAGGGCTGGAGTTCAGGCATCATCCGGCAGGCTTCTGCCAGAGCCTCAGGGTCGTACGCGCGGATGACCGCACCATCTGCTATGAGGGCTCGACCGATCAACAAGGCCGGGGCTTCTCTGAGATCGTTGGTATTCGGTTTGAAGGAGAGTCCGAGCATCGCCAACGTCTTTCCTTTCAATCCCCCCAACGCCTCTCGAATCTTGTCGATCATCCGTCCTCGTTGGCTGTCGTTCACCCGTGAGGCGGCGGAGGCAATTTGCATCGAATAGCCATGGCGCTCGCCGGTCTGGATGAGCGCGACAAGATCCTTGGGAAAACACGATCCTCCGAAACCAGGCCCCGCATGAAGGAACTTCGCCCCGATGCGATGATCCAGCCCCATGCCCTTGGCCACCATTTGAACATTGGCTCCGACTTTTTCGCAAAGATTGGCGATCTCGTTGATAAACGAAATCTTCGTGGCCAAGAACGCATTGGACGCGTACTTGATGAGCTCGGCCGTCGGACCATCCGTCACGACGATCGGTGTTTCGATCAGATAGAGGGGACGATAGAGATCTTTCATGATGGCAACCGCCTGATCGCTGTCCGCCCCGATCACGACGCGATTCGGCCGCATGAAGTCTTCAATCGCCGACCCTTCTCGGAGAAACTCCGGATTCGAAACCATATCGAACCGAAAGGGATTCGTCTGAGCGTTCGTGATGACCTCACGAAGTGTTGCACCGGTGCCTACCGGAACCGTGGACTTGGTCACGATCACCTTGTAACTGGTCATGTGACGCGCAATCCCTTTACCGACCTCCTCGACATACGAGAGATCGGCCGAGCCGTCACCCCTCGGCGGCGTTCCAACGGCGATAAAGATGACGAGAGCCTTCTCGACGGCCTTGGCGATGTCAGTGGTAAAGTTCAACCTGCCTTCTTTGATCCCTTTGGCGACCAGGTCCGCAAGACCCGGCTCATAAAACGGGACCTCGCCCTTCTCAAGCTTTTCGATTCTTCGGCTGTCGCTGTCCATGCAGGTGACGTGGACGCCGAATTCGGCAAAGCAGGCGCCCGTCACCAAACCGACATATCCAGTACCAATCACGCTAATGTGCATCGAACGACCCTCCTAACTGGCAAAAGCAGCGGAAGTATAGCAGCCGGCGCGAGTGCGGGCAACGAATCCATGCCTACTTGTCGTTGCGGCCCGTTCGTTGACTCTCGGAAAATGCGTTGAGTACAATCCGACGCCCTCTCTGACAGGATAACGAGAGAGACTCTGCACCTTCGTCGAATCGATGGCCTTTCATCCTCCACGAATTCCCCGCTGGTTTTTGCTTTTGACCGCCCTCGTCACCGGAGCAGTGGTGATGGCCTTGGAAATCCTTGGCAGTCGTTTATTGGCTCCCGTCTTTGGCAGTTCGCTGTTTGTCTGGGGCGCTTTGATCGGTGTGATTCTGGCCGCCATGAGCAGCGGCTACGCGTTCGGAGGTTGGATCTCTGATCGTTATACCGGCGGCGGAGTGCTTGCCGGACTATTGCTTTTTTCCGGAAGTTGGACGTTTCTTGTGGCTTGGGCGAACCAACCCATTTTGTTTGAGATTGAGAAGATGGTGCAGGACCCTCGTTGGGGTCCTTGCCTCGCCGCAACCGTACTCCTCGCCCCCCCCGCGTTCGGGCTCAGCGGCGTCTTGCCGGCCATGTTGCGTCTGGCAGTAGCCGACATGGATCACCTCGGTCGACAGACGGGCCGCATGATCGCCCTGTCGACTGTCGGCAGCCTTGCCGGCACCTGGGGCACTGCATTCTTTCTCCTATCCTGGATCGGAAGCCAATCGTTGATCGCCTGGCTGGGCGGCATTCAGATCGGGCTTGGGGTCTCATGGCTCGTAAAAGGAACCTCGACCGATCGGGTCGTACTGCTGATCGTTCTCGGTTGTTGCACCCTCCTGGGAGCGCTAGCCCTCCACCCAATCCAACGGTTGAAGGTCCCCATCTATCAAGAGGAGAGTCCTTATCAGCAAGTCCGTATCCGCGAAGATGATCTGTTCCGGTATCTCGTGTTGGATCGTACCTTTCACGCCACGATGTGGAAAGTCGACCCAACTTCCCTTTTTCTTCCCTACAGTCAAATGATGGTGGCTTCGCTGGCACTGGTGTCCGAGCCAAAGCGCGGCCTAATTCTCGGTCATGGCGGTGGTTCGTTGGCGAAGTGGTTGGCACGGTACTGGCCTGCATTGGAACTTGATGTCGTGGAATTCGACCCGGTCGTCGTCCGCATGGCCGAAGAGTATTTTGATTATCATCCGCCGGCCAATCATCACGTCTTTGTGAAAGACGGTCGAGCCTTTCTCAACGCGACGGATCACCGGTACGATGTCATGTGGATCGATGCTTTCGCGCGGGACATGATCCCTTTTCACCTCACCACGGCGGAGTTTTACTCCTTAGTACGAACGCGCCTGAACCCGGAGGGAATCGTCGCGGTTAATCTGGCGTCGTCCGGCAAAGAAGGTGATCTCGCCCGCGCCGCCGCTGTCGTCCAAACCATGAAACAGGCATTTCCCGCCCTCGTCACCTTCGCTGTCGAGGGGCCGTGGAAGACAGGTATGACCCCGGCGAAGAATCTGATCTTCTTTGGAGGCCGTTTCATCGAACGCGAATCAGTCGAGCGTCTCGTGTCAAAGATTACCGAGATGGCGATGAATCAGCGCCTGCCGCGTGAGGCGATCGCGCTGTTGAGCACCAGACGGACTGACCCCTGGCCCCCGGGCGTGGTCTTGAGCGACGACTTTGCCCCTTATGATCTTCTCCTGGGGCGAGAACGATCACAATTGGTGGAATGAGGAAGAGACAGCACTACAAGGACTACCAGTCGTTACGGCTGGTCGATAAGGAACTCAACTACTCGCGACAGATGCAAGAGTTCCCGTCTCATGAGCTTACGAGGACAAGCTCCCGTGATGACCGGATGATCATGTCCGTATATACGGACGCAAACATCTTTTCTTTGCCAGACAAGTGGCGTACAATTTGCTCATGAGAAAGACTGTTCATATGTCCATGTCCGACCGCATCAACACTCGTATCGACACTGATCTGAAAAAGAAGGCCATCAAAGTCTTTGACCGCCTCGGCCTTACCGAAGCCGAGGCTATACGCCTTTTCTACGCTCAGGTAGAACTCCACCAGGGCATCCCCTTCCCGATCATGATTCCCAACGCTCGGACGCTGGACGCCTTTGAAGAAGGTAAGCACCCCGAGAAGCTGCCATCCTTCAAGAATTTTCGAGCACTCAGAGGCCACACTGGCACTTAAGTCTTGCTCCTCATCAAAACCACCAGCCGTTTTGTCAAGGACCTCAAGCTCGCCAAAAAGCGCGGCTATGATATCGACAAGCTCGAAGCCATCGTTGACCTCCTTCAGGCCCAAAAGCCATTGTCTCCCAGAAACAGGGACCATCATCTCACCGGCGAATGGAACCACCATCGCGAATGCCACATCGAACCAGACTGGCTCCTCATTTACAGAATTGAACCCACGTTCCTCCTTCTCGAACGTACAGGAACGCACGCCGATCTTTTTGAGTGACGTTGATTATTTAGACAGCAGGTTCGAACTGTCTGAAACCACCGCCGGCCGCACCAGCATGTGCGCGGGCGCACCCCTGCTGAGGTCTGGGCTGGGATCGATGTGTTTGTGTCCACGCGCGAGAACCGAAGCTGGCTGCGACGTTGGGAACGGCAATGGGAACAGGTTGTGCCTGGTCCTGGGTAGCGAATCGGAGCACGATGTACCAATTGTATGCCGTCCGCACTGCGAACCGTCGCCGCTGGGAAGAACCGTGCCCACCCAGAGAAAAGCAGAGGGTATTTCAGAAAAAATGTTCATACTGGTGGTCGTGCGCTGTCTCTCCGCGCTCAAAACTCTGGTCTGGCATCCGTTCTGCTCGCCCACTCATCAAAAAACTCTTCCCATGTGCAGTGCCGCCCCATCGTGGACGCGCGGACGGGACAACACCGCTTGTTTTTTAGTCACACCAGTCATCGGAAATTCAGCCTGTCCCTATTTTCTTTCCTTTGTTTATATGTATGTTCAAGAACAACGGACGGCTGAGGGCGAAGCCGTGCTGCGACGTGATCCTACGTGGACGGTTCCATTGTTATGGCGATCCGAATTTCGAAATGCGCTGATCGGGCTCGCTCGAAGAAGTGCACTGCCACTGGAGGCAGCAGCGACGATTATGGAAGAAGTCGAACGGTGGTTGACCGGCCATGAATACAGCGTCGTTTCCCGCCACGTGCTGAACCTTGCGGCGCAATTCGGCTGTTCCGCCTACGACTGTGAATTTGTCACGTTAGCGCAAGATTTACGTGTACCTTGGTTACGACCGACCGGCAAATTCTCAAAGCATTCCCCAGCATCGCGATCTCACCATTCAAATTTGTGGGCTGAGCGCCATGAAATGGTCTGTACATCAAATGGTCTGTACATCGCAATGAGCAGGACAAAGGCTCGCGCGCAAGTCTGTAGTCATGTGAAAAAAGTATCCGACCCCACTTATCCGGTCTTCCGACCGCTCCCCCTATCCAACGGCGCGAAGGTGACCCCACTTGCCTCGTTTGAGGACCATTGCCGATATTACCAATACCAACAGTTGGACCGTGACATTGGGCCTGGTTCAGATTGGCGCCAATTCGACCCACCGCTATGGAACGACCGTTTTGAACGAGGCGTGAACGATACCTTTGAAATCTATCTCATCATAGTCAACTATACCCCGCCGTCTTCAGTTACCGTCGGTTTCAGAAATTGTGGTTTTACTTCATCATAAGTGTCCTTGAAGAACTGCCGGACAGTCGCATTCTTCGTTGAATCATCGTGGAACAAGACCTTCTCACCTCCAATCCGAAGCAGCCATTCGGCAATCTGTTGGTTGTATTTGTTGGCGGCCTTTAGATCGGCCAGGTAACCATTGTCTGACCAGCCACCCCCGTCAAGTGCCAGTGCATAGCGGAAAAAGCCTTTTTTGTTTGGGTTCACTGGAATCGACGCCCCTGTAGCCTTATGTTGCAGATCTTGCTGCACCCGCCACGCGACGTGATTGCAAACGATTTCCCCCATTATGTTCGAAGGAATGTGCGGCGTGTTTGCATGTGCATTCGCCTTCGCAATGTCGATATAGAAGGTAGGATTGCTTGCGACTGTGCTGCCAAGGAGAGCGACGAAGAAGTCACGATTGCGGAAATGCGTGAGCTCGTGGGTGACAACCTGAGCCAGCCGCTGCCTGCCGCTTCCGGCGCTGACCCCAGCTTGAACGAGGCTGCCATTGATCACGATGACGCCCTTGTAGGCGCCTGGGCCGCCAATGTTGTCGAATGTGAAGCCGTTGTTGTTTTTGCCTATCGCGGCGTCGATAGAGGCATGCAAGGAGGCGGGAGTCACCGCTTTGATCTTGCTCACGCTCGCCGAACTAAAAATCCCGAGCAGGTTTCCGTTGAAAAGCTCATGATGCGCAGAGGCAGCGGTCTGCCTCGCCCAGCTATCTGCAGGATAGCCCTCAAGGGCACTCAGCAGGTCAGCAAGCTCCAAATCGAGCTTGTTAGAGGTGACGAATGAATGAAAGTTTCCCGCATTCAGCCCACCACCTGTAGCAGCGTCGACGGTACCGGCGTCCATGGAAAAACCCAGGAGGGCGCGATTCGAATCAGCTTGGGACTCGCCTTGCTGACCCCAGAGAGCTCGCCGGAACGCCGCTTCCTCATTACTCCCTCCACTACCTGATTCAGCTGTATCACCTCCGCTTTCTGGATTTGCGACATCGGCGCCGTTCCCGCTATTATTGCCGCCCAGGGTCCCTCCAATTGTCGGTCCGCTTCCGCTTGGCGCTGATGGCACACCACGCTGATCAAGGCTGCGTCCGTGATTAATCTTCGCACCTTCGTTGGAAATCGTCGATGGTGCAGTATCCGGTGAGCCTTTGCCCATGACTGCACCGGCAAATGCGAGCGCGGCCTTGAACATCTCGACTTCCTTTTTCGCTGCCGTCGCGAGATTGGCGCCCGCTTGAATGCTTGCCCCCGTTGCAGCATCCGTCGTCGCTTGCATACCAGCTTGGGCCAAGCCAACAGTGGCAGCAAGCCCACTCATATCCCTGAACATATTGCCATTGGCTATGGCCTGAAGTACCTGCGCGAGACCCGACGGTTCTGGCAAGGGGGTCGGATTCACGATGTTGACGAGCGGCTGGCTGAACGAGCCTGCCTTTAAGTCCTCTGGCTGACTACGTGAGCCGGTCTGAATCGGGGCGATCTCGGGGGCGGGAATTGGAATCGGCGAATCTTGCCAGTTCCAGAAACGCGTAATATCGAGCTTCTCAGCGGAGTTGTAGCGGCCGAGGACCGCCTCTGCAAAGACCCCACCGCTTGGTAAGGGTACCAGATCTTCCTTCACGTTACCAAACGACACACCGTGATCCTTTAGCCACTGTGCCCAGGATTGTTCTTCCTCGTTTCCATCCGGTTCCGGGTTGATATGTGTCTTGAACACTAGATAGTTACCAGCCGTGGTCAATGGTTGTGGATCAACCTGCGCTGTGATTGGCCGGCCACGATAAGAGAAACCTGACAACAGAAGGGTGATCGTTGAGGGATCGAGGCTGCGAAAGATAGCCTGGCTATAGTGGAGACGGTTTGCTTCAAGGTGTTCGATGAGTCGATCCAAGACGCCGCCCCCTGTGAAAGTCAGCACCGTGACTGGCGGGCCAGCAGCGATGTCAAGTGACGCTTGGAAATCGAAGACCTGTCCCTTATAGTTGCCGGCAAAGTTGCACAGATAATCAATCCCAGTGCTCGGCGCACCAGGGTTGGTCATCGTGATGGATTCGATCTCGCGCAATGCAGGGCGCGTAATAATCTTCATGTCATCCCGGGTGCTCAAGCTCGTCGTGGCACGCTCGATTTCGGCGATCGTGCCATCGCGTAGCTTGATGCTGATGTTGGTCAACTGGGGGAGATCGTTAAAGCCGCCACGAGATCTATACACAGTGAGCTGTGATAGCTTCGCCTCATCAGCGAGTGCCAGCGTCTTGCCGTTGTCCTTAATTTCGCTAGGAATTCCAAACGGGTTATTGAGGTTAATTTTGCTTCCGGCTGGCGACTTGATCTGAACGGTGTCGAAGTCAGTCGTAAGCATTGTGCGTGCGTCGTTATCGATAGCTGCGGCGGCAAGCGTTCCGTGGAATCTCCTCACCAGATCTAGGTTGTGGAAGTCTACGAGCTGCATCGGAAGGAAGAGACATCGCTCCACTCGTTGTAGCGCGACGGATACACGATAGATTTGTACTACCTCATAATATTGGATAGATAGTGCATGCATGTGATTATAGTTCGTCACGACGCGTGTACTTACAGACTCATGCTCGTTCTGGGACACCTCCTTGACCACGGTTGCACGACGGTTGCGTGCGGCATTGGCCTGCTGCTGTGTTCGATCAACAACGTTCTGAGACATTGAGGCCATTAGGTCACGCCGGCCGGAGGATGAGGAAAAGCTCATAGCATCGCTCTTAGATGATGCCCCGCCGGAGGACTCGCCGAGGGTGAGCGGGCCAATACTGAGCCCAGTGGCGTCTCCAGATTGGCTGGACGCACTCGAAACATGAGACTCTGAAAAACCGGACTGCGCTTCTTGCGCCACGGCCGAGGTGACCTCCGATAGCGCGCGGCTATGCTCGGTCACATTGGACAGCTGCTCCGTTTCGCTAACATTCTCATCCTGTCGGCCACTCGTGCGCCTTGACCAATCAATCATGGCAACACGGGTGCTCTCACCAGGCGCGAGTGCCATACTATGCAGCAGCTGACCGAGCGCCACGCCTTGCGCATACCATGATTGGGCGAAAGTCAGCAATGCCCCGATTCCTAACTTCTTAAAGCCAAAGTCTTGGTCGACGACGGGGGCAATATCAATGACACCTGTCGACTCCAACGAAACCAATGCACCCGGCCTACCATCGAAATCATCGAATACAAGCGTCGAATAGAATACGCGCTCTGTGGGGAACTCGCCCGATCGCGGAAGCAAATCGGCCGGTGCCTCTGTATCGGCTCCAGGCATCGCATCGGGAAAGAAGACGGTGCGGAGGATATCCCGAGCGGTGAGATATGGTGGCCAAAGGGCGAGGTCACGGACTGTCTTGACGAGTAGGGCCGCCGTTACACCAGAAGCTTTCACGGCTCCCATCCCTTCGAGAATATCGATGGCCTGGAGGTGCAGCTGGTCAATCGATACTCCAGCGGGAAGCAACTTAATTGCGTCGGAGGGTGGTACACCATACCGCGCGAGCACAGTGCGAGGGTCTGTGCCGGCTTCAAGCAGCATGGTAGCGTTGGCAAAGATACGTGACGACGCCAGATCAAATACCGTTTGAATCTCCAGTTTCTTGAGTGCGGCCACAGCCTCTGGCGACACACCAAGCAAAACATCTGGCGTAGCATGCAAAACTTCTAATGGCGTGAGGCCTGCTGATTCGGTGACAAGATGGTTGCTGATCGATGGCATAACACACCTCTAAAATATTGTTCGAGTCATGCTAATCGGCCAATTAAAGTTTAAACCTGCTCTGGTTGCTATTTACCCTAATGCATCTCATCGATTTTGCTGGAGTCTGGCGATAACCTGAAGTTGCGTCAGATTGGTTGTGCGACTGACATGATCAATTAATGCATTCGCGAGTGCTGGATTGGTGTCAATTACAGAGTTGATAACATTTATTACGTTAGAAAGCCCATCGTCGACTCTTCCCTCACCTGGAATTTTAACGAGGTGAACAGGAATACGCTTACGATCCACTTCATGAACAACGCTCTCACAGTATTTAAGTTTATCCTGATAATCCGCATCCCACTCGATCTCAACGTTTTTAAACGAAAGAGAAGTAGTAACAGTTTGGTCAGGATAGTTATTTTTAATTACTTCTCCTGATGTTTCATTAACCACGACTTGGAGTGTAACCGAAAATTTTCCTAACTTGACGAGATTAACAGCCTGGGGATTTAGATCAAGATGCGCACCATCAATTGTGTATCTGAAGGTAATGTCCTGTAGCAGGTTCTGCCATCCCTTTATAGGATCCGGTACCGAAGTTTGCATTGAGAGTTTCACTGAGCTTCCGGATTCTTGAAGCGTTTCACCATTCAAGATCCATGTATAGTGCGGCGCCTCATAACCAAAGGAAGTCGCATCGATTCCATATGTGTGAGCAGTAGTGTTGTATCGATAGTAATGAATCCCCGTAGCGGCAAAGACGCAGGGTTTGACTTCAACTTGCGTCCAGTCCGTATGTTGCGGTTCATCAGCATGGTCTTGGGGGGAGATGTCAACACCGAAATTGCGCCAATAATTCGGTCCTCCTACTCGGATACGAGCCCACATATCATCAGGTCCAACTTCCAGAAGGCGAAGAGTAATATCTGATCCAGGCAAGCCACTAAAGATGTGAAGGTCTGTGTCGCCGACTCTGTTTGATAGAGGGAGAGCCCCTGCATAAAAGAACCGCTTCATGATTGCGTTGTACCCATGAACGACCACGCTAGGACCGACTATATTCGAGTCGTATCCCCTTTTACGTCGAAGTTCGATCACATAGTGATAATCCGGAGAAATCGGATCCGGTGGCAACACAGCAGCGACTGGGCCGGCGATCTGTGGATAAATATCAGTACCCTGATCAAAAGCGGATATCTGAATGTCTTGCGGGGCACTGAGAAAATTAATTAGGAGTTCAGCAAATAAACCAGGCAATAGGGGGCGATAACCGCTCATGCTTAATTGGGCAGCGCTAATCATCGGACCGATAAGAAGAAGAGGGTCAGATGTTGGAGGGGTGGTTGCCCCCTGGGGAAAGCCGAGTATATTCGAGCGTGTCCATGAAGAGTCGTAGCCACCCATGATGTCATAGGCAGATTTGTATTCTATTCCTTCGCGACCGAAGGGGTGATCAAATCCTAACGTATGTCCAAGTTCATGACACATCTGATCGAAACGACTAGCTATGTGACACATCATCAATCCGCACACTCCTTTACCGTGGTCGAATGCACTAGTTCCAAATAAGTCAAAAGGACTGGCAATCCATATCAACAGAGTAGAGAATGCACCCCAATTCGGATGATATTGATCATCAACAACTGTGGTGATCGCTTTAACGCGAGTAGAACGAAACTGCGGGTCCGCTTGAATTTGTTCTGCAGTCATGTTTGGCTTTGGATCTTCCACGAGAACTGAGGGAAAAAGACGATAGCTGAGGTCTGCAAGACCGAAAGAGCACTTTCGCCAGTAATGAGCGAGGCTAAATGGTACAGATGGATCCATCAACCGTTGCCATTCCTGATCACTCCACACAGTTGCATTCGGATTAGTAGTAAGTTGTACTCGGATAATGCCAATCATAAAGTCCTCCACATTTCAGTTCCTATACGCGATAGGAAATTGCGCAATTGGGCCAAGCATTTCTCATTCGTAGGCAGAGAGTTGCAAGTCGGACTGTACCCAAAGCAGAATTTTGTTCTATGAGAACCGGTAATAAGGACAGGCCCGAAACACGGCAAGTAACATGTTGTCTGCTTCCCCATCTCGATGATGCCGCGAAGTCTTTCATAATGTTTTCTCCTTTCGTAATCCAACAATTGCAATTCTGCAAATAGCACTACTTCATCACTTTACGGTCGGCCGGCCACGTGAGGATCATACGCAGGGGTGCGTTACAGATGAGTGACGGATAGGATGATTTATGCGAATTGGGCGCAATGAAGACGATCATTGCCTCAGCACCACCGATGGAGGATGAAATGGACGAAGGCCTGCTGATTCCGAGCGAGGATGAGGAACCGACCAGGATTAGTCTTTAGATAGTGAGTGGTAAAGGGCTTGAGTCTCTTGGGTGGGATTTATGCCCAGCCGAGATCGGAGAGAATGGCCGAAGCGCTGGTAAATAGCCACGGCTTCGGTCCGCCGACCGAGCCGACCATAGATGATCATAATCTTGCGGCAGAAGACTTCAGCCACGGGCTCGACTTCAAATGCCTTGAGATAGCACTCAACCGCACCGGTCAAATTACCATCCTGTTCAAGGCTGATCCCGAGCCGTTCTGCCAGATTCATGTGATGCGCCCGTAATCGTTCGCGATACGGTAGTGCCCAGGATGCCTGTTCGCCCTGAAGAAAATGGCCGTGATAAAGGTTCATTGCGCGTTCCAATAAAGCTCGATCGGCCATGCCAGCCTCTGCTACAGCGCGTTCGAAAGCTAAACAATCGACCCAGATATAGCGGGGTTCTAAAAACAATTGCCGATCCTCGAGGCGGACGGCCTGTTCGTGTTGCAACAGTTTTCGCAGACGATGCAAAGTGGTTCTGAGAGCTTGGGCCGCGGCGTCGCCCTCGGCGTCTGGCCACAGCGCATCGGTCACACGATCCTGATGCACAGCCGTTCCTCCTAGCGCACAGATACACTGTAATAACTCTAAAGGCTTGCGTTGAGCTTTTCCGTGAAAACGGACAGGCTCTTCATCGACCGACACTTCGAATTTACCGAGTGTGGCAACTTTCACAGGCCATGGCCATGTTTCATGAGCGCCCGCGATAGCACTAATACGCCGCCGCCGGATGACACTTCTCACGAACAGTGGTTCGATCTCATGCTCAAGGGCATGAGACAGCAAAGAAGCTATCATTTGGGGTCGCCACCAATCATTGAGTTTTACATAATCGTGTGCCCGAGCAATTTGCAGTCCCTTACGCAGCGGTTCTAGCGCCTCCGGACCTTTTCTAGCTTTCATAAACCCGTACGCCTCCACAAGCAAGCATTGCAGCTCGAGCATATTACTGTTCATCGTGCGCGCATAAGCATTGGCTTGGGCCAAGTGAGAACGTGCAGTTTTCACATCACCCACTTCGATTAACACCTGCGCAAGCCCCAAGCGGCACTTGGCAGTAATAAATGGGCGCCCTAAGGGTTCTGTTTCCTCCAGAGCCGTTTGCGCATGGAGTAACGCGGCGGAGAAGTCGCCTTTCATCAGGGCGATGCCGGCACGTAGAAAACTCAGTTGACTCAAAATATAGCGACGAGAAAAATGATTCGCTGCTTCGGCTTTGTTCAAATAGGCCTCGGCTTGTTTGATATCGCCAGCCGAAAGAGCGCAATACACACACATGCCGTACAGCAGGGTATTGAACATCGGCATACCAAAGGCCTGCGTCACCTCAAGTGCAGCCTGGAACTTTTTTACTGCATCCTCATGGGCGCCGATACACCAAGCATAATTCCCTTCCATGAACCTCCACAGCACAAGCTGAAGCGGGGGGATGGAACTTCCCTTTAGCTGAGCGTTGATCTCCCGGATGATACGCTGGGCTCTGTGAACATCACCGCGCCAAAGCGCCAGAAACGTGAACGTGTATGCAATGGCAATACGTCCTCCGAGATCGTTGAAAGAATTAAGAAAGGTTTCGACGGACGTTTCTAATGCCCTGATGAGTGGATGGTGAGGCGCGGCATACATCAAGCCTTGGAGGCTTCCCAATACTTTCCCCTCGATCTGCGTGGATGGAAACCCCTTGAATCGAGTCATTAAATCCTGAAGCCGTTCTCCCCACTGAAGGACGGGAGTCATGTCATCCTCAGCAAAGAAGTATGCTTCTATGACGGCGGCACAGCTCAAAAACAGACCGGCGGCGTCGGTGTTCGCCTGAAATCCATTGTATGCGTGCTCAAGATCTATTATCGATGCCGATGGAGTAAAAACCATTCTGCTGAGACCGCGCCAATACAGCAGCCACGGAGCCTTAGCGATTTCTGCTTCCGGAACCAGTGCTATCCACCCCAGTAGGGTTTGATGACGACCCTGCACAAGTAGACTGGAGCTTTCTGCACAAATCAGTTGTGTGAGTTTTTTCCATTCCCCTATTTCCGCAAGTAACTCGATGGCAGCGTTCGTGTGCCCTTCCTTGGCAGCAACCTCTGCGGCTCGCCGCTTCAAGGCAGACAGGTCGTCATTGGAGAAATAGACCCTACTCCGGTCAAGAAGGAATGCTCTGAATAATCCATGGTACTGGTAAAGCACGTCATTTCCCTTCCGACGATCTGTAAACAAACTTCGCCGGTAGAAATCGGATAGCAGCTGCTCTGATCTCGCGTTGCCGCTCAGTTGCGCTCCGATGTTGACAGTGACACGCGGAAGAATTGCTGTCCGCATGAGAAACTCACGCACTTCAATGGACTCTCGATCAAAAATTTGTCCGGCGAAATAATTGAACACCGACGTCATGGTTCCAAACTTTGAAATGGAGTTCACCAACCCACTTTCTTTGAGCCTCTGCAACATCAACACAATTCCTGCGGCCCATCCATTCGCTTGTTCATGCAGTTCGCCTAGTGTGGCGGGATCAATGCCGCTGAAGGAACTTGCGAGAGATTCGGTTTCTGCAAGCGTGAGGCGCAAGTCATTCCAACTCACCTGTCCTATGAGATTGTTCGCTACGACCCTCGCATACTGCTGCGGCGGGGACACATGGCTGATGACGAGGAGGTTTATGCCCACAGGCAATTCTGTCGCTGCTCCGTGGATGACGTTGTGAAAAGAAGAATCGGCTCTAACTTCCTGATAGTTGTCTAGAACCAGTGTCGTGGTTGTTGGCAGACCGGCAAACAGTTCGCGGAAGTAGCGCCTTGTGAATCCGGGAAGGTCGAGCGCGTATTCAGGTGTGAAGGCCGGCAACCGCAGTCGCTTTCTTCCTGCCGCCGCTTGGCCCGCTATGGTCAGATAGTGGAAAAAGGTCGCGGGATCGGCATCACCACCGTCAACTTGATACCAGATATTGGATAATTTGCGTGTTTCTATATAGCTTGCCGCCAGCGCGGTCTTTCCAGATCCAGGAGGCCCGACAATCCATACAACAGGATGGCTCTGGCGCTCTTGATCCAACCGTGTGAACAATCGATCACGAGCAATTACCCGGAAGAGTTTCGGACGGGTCAGCTTCGCAAGGTTTGTCGGCTGTCTTGGCATTTCCGCGTCGCTCACTGCGGAAACAATCTTGAGATTTATGGGATAGTTAGATCATAGGCCCAACCCGCTTGAGCAAAGGTGGAGCGGACTAGGCTCAGTTACTTTCCCAATGGTCAGCATACAGATGTCCGTTCGTGATGATGACGTAGTTCGCTAATTTTAATATCTATCGTATTCCAACACATTAGCATGATCGCCTGCGGGTCTTCACCTCAAGCCCGGGCCATCGCCAAGATGGTGAGACACCTGTGTGCTTCAAGAACGAAGCTGGAGGACTTTTTCAACATCCTGCCGGATCTATTCCTTGGGACGCTGAGCGGGCTGCGGGACTCCCTGTTCGTGGCAGCCGCTCCAGGTATGAATGCTTTTGTCACCGCCCTCGACAAGAAGTCGAAGCACCTCGGCGATTTCCGCCTGTCTTTTCAGGAAATATCTGGCTGAGGACCCGTTCTTCTTGCCGATTCTCACGGTGACGATGCGGGCATCTCGTAGCGCAAAGACATCTTCATCGGTTTCGTCGTCTCCCACGTAGAGCGCCCTGCTGCAATCGAGTCGACGCATGTACTCTAGCAACGCTGTACCCTTGTGTGACGCCGTCGGCGGCATCACATTGACGACGGATTTCCCAAGGACAATGCGGGGAGGAGGAGACAATTCGGCAACGATTCGAGAGATGAGCGCCCGCGCCTCATCTCGGTGATCGGCGGTTCGATAATGGAATGAGAGCGAGCAGAACTTCTCCTCGACGAGCACTCCACTTCGAGCCAGTTCGTCCTGAAATCGTTCGTTGATCAATTGCAGCCATCCGGAACTGGTTTCTCGGACTTGCTGTATATCCTCTTGGCGCGTATGAGGGCCTTCTGAGCCATGGTTCCCGATCAAGTGGGGAACGGCAGTCCCGACACGTGAGCGCAAATCCTCCACGGAGCGGCCCGAAATGATCGCGGTGGGAGCGCGCTTCGCGAGTTGCTCAAGCCGGACACGGATGGGACGCGTCATCCTGGCAGCGGGAGGATCTCGGACGATTTTCGCCAAGGTCCCGTCGAAATCAAAGGCAAACAGAGAACGCACTTTCAAAAGCGCCTCAAGGTCGTTTCTTCCTGTTTCCGTCAACAAATAGTCCATCGTCCGTCCATCAATTCAGCAAGCTCGGCCGCCGCACATGTTTCATGACTCGCTCCTTCTGTCTCATGCGGGCCGCATCGATGAGCATGCGACCGGCCCAGCGATACACATTGAACTCCTGAATCAGTCCCCGCATACTCTGCATCCTGGCCCGCTGTTCCACCTTCGGCATCGTCAGACCAAGGTGAAGCGCGGCGGCAAACTGGTCGATGTCGTAGGGATTGATCACGAGCGCTTCCGTCAGTTCACGAGCAGCTCCCGTGAATTGACTCAGAATCAGCACGCCTTGCTCATCGTCTCGAGCGCCGACGAACTCTTTGGCGACCAGATTCATGCCGTCATGGAGACTGCTGACCACGCACAGGTCCGCGCCACGGTAACACTCATGGACCTGTGTCGGCTCATGATGCTGAATCCGGAGGCAGATCGGTTCATAGCCGTCCCGCCCAAACCGCTTGTTGATCTGCTCGGCCAGTGCAGAGACTTGGCCGGTAAAATGGTGGTACTGCTCGATCGTTGAACGGCTGGGGGCTGCGATCTGAACAAACGTAAATCTTCCGATCCATTCCGGCTGGAGCTCCAGTAGCCGCTCCACGGCCATAAATCGTTCCAAGATCCCCTTCGTATAATCAAGGCGTTCCACCCCGAGACCGACAAGACGATCAGGCGGCATCCCGTAGGCCTCTCGCAATTTGGTCCGGCATTCCGGAACCGGCCGTTGGTCATGGAGCCATTGTAACGGCCACTCGATGGAAATCGGATAAGGATTGACCGCCGTCATCTTGCCCCCATAGGAGACCGTTGAGCTGTTTCGATCGATCCGCGCCTCAAGCAACCGATCGATACTATCGATAAAATTGTTGCAATGAACCCTGGTGTGGAATCCCAGAATACTGCTTCCGAGCAGCCCTTCCAGAATTTCTTCGCGCCAAGGACAGATCCCAAAGCTTTCCGCGTTCGGCCAGGGAATGTGCCAGAACATGATGATCGTCGCGCTCGGCAACTTATCTCGAATCAGCTTCGGAACCAGGGCAAGATGGTAATCCTGAACGAGGACGACCGGATTCTCGGTCATGGCCTCCTCATAGACGGCCCGAGAAAATCGCTCGTTGATGGCCACATAGTGTTTCCAATCCGATGAACGGAACGTGGGCCGGACATGGGCGATGTGACAGAGCGGCCACAATCCCTCGTTGGCGAACCCGTAATAGTAGCCGGCTTCCTCTTCCGCAGCGAGCCACACGCGGCGGATCTCATAGCTCGGATGTGACGGTGGCACACGGACGTGGTCTCGTCCGTCCACCACTTCCCGATCCGCGGATCCGTTCCCATGCGCGACCCATATGCCGGAACAGGCACGCATCACCGGCTCCAGCGCCGAAACAAGCCCGCTCGCCGGTACCTGTACGACGATGTTCCCGTCCTTCCAATTGTGGGCGTAGGGCTGTCGGTTGGACACAATCAACACCTGATCGCCGGCGAGTTGCTCGTGAAGGATCGTCTTGAGGCTGGCAGGGGTCCACGATATCTGGCTCTCATCCCGCATGCGGCGATCAGCTTCAAGAGCCTGCACCAACGAACGCAAGTCCTTCGCCAGCGGCCGGAGTTCCGGGGCATGCTGCTCATGGGTCAGGGGGGTCAGCAGTCTTTCTCCCTTGACGATGGCTCGCACGCCTGCCACCCACGCCTTCCAGCTGAAGTGCGCGACCAACACGGTGACCAGTGAGATAACGGCCGTCAGCCCTGCGAACAGATAAAAGACGTACCGTTTCGTGTCGCTGCTCCGTTGCTGGATAAAACTCATGTTGTGGATGAGCAGGAGACGGCCCAGCCGGCGGCCGTTTGATTCGATGCCGGCTGAGGTGATATGGAACGGCCCGCTACTGAATGACCGAACGGTGGACGAGTTGGATGCAAGATCGAATGTATGTTTACAGGTGAGATCCTGCGGGTAGGCCTGAGTCTCATAGAGAAGCCTGTGGTCGAGATCACAAAATCCCAGGGCGTACAATCGTTCGTCTTTCAGAATACGCGTAAAATAGGCAACGATCTTGTCCTTTGAATCGGATACCAGAAGATCCGCAAGCGGCCCCTCCATCGTATTGACCATCAGTTCGGATCGCATGTCGAGATCCCGGACGAACCATTTCAGTTCCAATGAGTCGACGAGCGGGATCACTCCATAGGCGATCACAGCCAATACCAGCACCAACGGGAAAACGAACCGGAATGACAGCCGCAAGAGCCTCATGGGAACAAGTTAGTGTACTTCCAGAGAGAAATCAATTGCGGCCAAGTGCGGACTCGTACTGACTCATCGGTAATTGCCTGGTAATTTCTCACAGGCCTATTCGCTTACAGGCGTGATCAACGCCACATCCGCCGCCAACCCTCCATGGAATGACGTACTGTATCTTCGTGCCCTCGTCGGCTGAACTATCCACCATCTTTTGTTGCATTTCTGGAATCCCTCGATTGCCTTCGTAATGGGCGCTCGCCTGCATTGCGACAATACCCTTCAATAGAAGTCCCCACTCGAGGGGTGTGCCCCGACCTTTGACCGATACCCTTGGAAGAGCCTGCTCAACGACGCTGCTGCTCATTGATCTCGTCGTTAAATCCAAGGCGAAAGGATGAATCATGACCACACCATCGCAGAAGCGAGCACGCCGCCAGCCCCTGAGCATCTACCTTATCGACGCGCACCCAGTGGCTCGGCTCGGATTGCGAGCCTTCTTCGATAGGCATTCGTCCGTCATCGTAGCGGGTGATGCGGCCACGCTTGCCGCCGCCCTACAGGACTTACGACGCAGCAAGCCTGATGTGTTGATTACAGATACCTTCCCGATCCCTCAACGAGTGTTGGGTCAACTGCCCACTCTCCCTGTTCTCTACACTTTGGAGTCGCTAGAGCACTGCCCGCTGGCTAGGCTTCTGGAGGATCTCTCACACGGACAAGCCGGCTTTGCGTTGAAGAGTCTGTCATTGAAGCGGCTCCTGAGAGCCGTACGTCAGGTTGCAGCAGGTCGAAGGTATAGAGACCCAGCCTTCATGCGCCTGGTCGAAGCAGAGCAGCAACAGATGAAGGATCTCTCGCCAAAGAAACAGCGCCTCCAACCTACCTCGGTTCAAGGCCAGAAACAGTCGAAGAAGAGAACGACGAAGCGCAGGCCACAGACGCAAAGAAAGAGGTAAACTCAAGGTGCAGTTTCGCGGCTTGTGCAACCAAGTCAGCTTTTCTTCTGAAAACCCCGCTTTCACGCAAATCGAAAGGAGAGCCAAACCCTGCTAATGTGCCATTAGTGGTATTCTTTGTGAGCCCATTTTTCATATCGGTCATGGACACGTCGTTGTGGGTCCATGAATGAACCTGACAGGCTACCACGCCGAGTCCCTCCGTCAAACCTCTTGCGGAATCCGCTCGTTACCCCCTAACCTTGCAACTAGCCGACCATGCGGTCTGAAGGTAGTCCGGGCCATGGTGGAAAAGAAACCCGAGCGCGTGGTCGTCTCGGCGCAGGCTGCGCACTGCCTGATCAGCAGGCAGGCGGCAACGACCAGCTCAAGGCGAACGAGGTGCAGATCTTCAAGACCAAAAGCGTTACGAGTTTTAAAACTGTGTGAGAACCTGACATGCCGGAAATCTGTCGCTTCCTTGGTACCATCATCACCATGTACTTCAACGAACACAATCCGTCACATTTTCACACCCGCTATCGGGAGCACAGGACGTAGATTGCCATTATTTCTCGATCGAGATGGAGATCGGCACGGGGAAGACCTATGTCTACCTGCTCACGAGCTTCGAGCTGTCACGTCGCTACGGGTTTCAGAAATTAATCATCGCGGTGCCGAGCGTGGCCATTCTCGACCGAACAACCAGAGACACCTGCAGGAACTTTGTTCTGTCGATGACAACCCTGCGACCGGGAAAAGGTTCCGGAAGTCAGTTCAGCTTGAGAGTTCAACCCAACGAGGATGACATGAAACAAAGCAAGGATAAGAAGGAGAAGATCAGCTCGTCCGTGTACCAGCTCAAGGTCTCTTTGCGAGAAATTACGCCACCAATTTGGCGACGCGTG
The DNA here is from genome assembly GCA_029194725.1 of Nitrospira sp. Taxonomy (GTDB): domain Bacteria; phylum Nitrospirota; class Nitrospiria; order Nitrospirales; family Nitrospiraceae; genus Nitrospira_D. The sequence goes on from JARFXQ010000001.1 coordinate 81,466, forward strand.
CAAGTGCCCGGCAACATCACCCTGGCGAAGCTGCACCTGGTGCTGCAGATCGTGATGGGATGGACCAATTCACACCTGCACAGGTTCAGCATCGGAGGGGTGGACTACGCCGAGCCGGACCCGGATGGGCACCTGAATTTTCAGAGCGACCGGCGCGCTCGCCTGAACAATGTGGTCGGAGCAAAGCAGAAGTTCGAGTACGAATATGACTTCGGAGATAGCTGGTGGCACGAGATCGGCGTCGAGAAGACGCTTCAGCCTGAGCCAGGAGCCTCTCACCCCATCTGTGTGGCCGGCGAGCGGGCATGTCCACCCGAGGATTGCGGCGGCGTGTGGGGATATCAGGAATTTCTCGAAGCGATCATGAATCCCGCCCACAGGGAGCACGAGGAGCTGTTGGCCTGGGTCGGCGGCAGCTTTGATCCGGAGATGTTCGATCTGGACGCTATCAACGCATCACTCCGGCGGCTTCGGGTCTGAAGCAGCGACTGTCAGTTGATGGAGTCGTTCAACGGCATCAAGGAAGGATGCCTCGGGTGAGCCGCCGGATCACACAAAGTGCGGTATTGCAGAAAAGCGAATCACTGGAGAGTTTTATCCGGCCGCGTCATTTACGATAAACCGCAAAAGAGCGGCCGGGTCAACCGAAGGTGGGTTTGGTGGAGGCGAGGGGAGTTGAACCCCTGTCCGAAGATCGTCAGTACACTGCGTCTACATGTGTAGCCGACAATTTAAGTTTCGCGGCCGTCCACGCCCATCGGCAGGCTTAGAACAGCCTCTAGCCCAGAAAAATCTCGTCCTCGGCCGCTGAGCACCAGCTTGGGACCAGCCCGCTGCATCACGCCGTTCCACCCCCGCGGGCCTCAGATGGAACGACGTCTCAGCCTAAATTAGGCTGCGAGTGCCAGTTCTTGATTGGCAGTTGCGTTTTCCCGGAGGGTTACGAGTCCCCGAGAGCTCGACATGCGACAGTGACCTCAGTATCCCCGTCGAAACCGGTCGCCCCCTTTGTTCAGGTTGTTGCCCAACTCATTACAGATGCTCATCATACCGCATATATCAATGGGACACCACTTTCTGTCCAAAGCCTCTTCTCGAAGATTGTCGATCACGATCCGCATGAAGTCTCTACTCATCCAGGCTCGGACGAACAAGGAAAGGGCCATAGTGGAAGGCGAAGAGTAGATAGGCCCCGCTCCAGCTGATGGCCGACAGGCCAAGTAACGCATGAGTAAGGGTCGTCGGAGTCTCGGGGTTCGGGGTAAAAATTCGCAGCAATGCTCCGACATTGACGAGCATGTAGATCGTCACCGTGAGCCGATCAGCATGCCGCGGTCGTCCCGTGTGACCGAGACTTGCTCGAGTCATCACTGCCAGCGTCATTGCCCCCATCGCACCAGTGGTGAGAAGATGAACCGCGTTCGCGGTGGAAAATCCAATTCCTAGAATCGCTCCGCCAAGCGCGATCAAAAACAATCCCACCCATCCATAGCCAATATGGAGAATCAACACGAGCGGCTCGCCCCAGGTCCGCCACCCTCCCCAGCGCAACACACGCACCACACTTGCTACTCCAGCGACAAGCAGCATGGCTCCCGCCCACACACTTTCCGGCTGAGCAATCCAGGCAATCGCAGCCACAAGGACCAGCAGAATAGTCCCAGCATCCATCGGAGAAAATACTTCCGGCAGCTTTGCCATGTTCCTATCAGCCAGGAACTCCCGGGTAAAAGTGGGCGTGAGCCGCCCGCCGATGATCGTCAACAGCAGCGTCATCACCGACAAGGCAACGCGTTCGGGGAAATCAGCGGGTACGCCGGGCAAAGCCGATATGTGAAAGAGAATGTTCGCACAAGCATACAAACTGACCAGCACACCGATCGGCGCCCGGTCCCAACAACCGGCTACGATAATCTCCCGCCAGACATAGGCCGCCAGCAGGACCAAGAAGGCTCCGTCGATCGCGGCGGCCGCAGGACCTCCTGTCCACGGGAACACCAACAGCAATCGTCCAGCCAGCCACAGGAGGAACAGGGCTAGTAAGGGGGCGCCTCTGAGCGGCATGCGATCGGTCCAATTCGGCATGGCCGTCAGCAGAAATCCTGCAATCAATGCCGGTATGAATCCGAACAACATCTCATGGACATGCCATTCACGCGGGCGATAAAGAAATTCGGCGCGCACACCGCCCGCGAACAGAGCAACCCAGAGGAGGACGGTCAGACCTGCGAATAGTGCGGCACCCAGAAAGAACGGCCGGAATCCGTACGACAAAAATGCTGGTCCCTCGTAAAGGGGAAACGTTGGTTCCTCGTCCCCTTGCGTTACGGCGGCTACCGGTCGATTCACGATCTGAATTTCCTCTGCTGCCATTGGCTGATTCTCGCCGGGGAATCGGAGTCATGTCAATCCTGAGAAGTGCATTACCAAAGCCGACACTGTCCCCGATCGTCCAGACGCCGGTCCTCACATCTCCGTACCGATAGAGCTACAGGCTGCCTGGATAGTTCGATCAACTTTTCAGCGAACAGGTGTGACCGGTCACATTCATTTCAACCCTATCTTCTATTGAGTGACACCCGGTATAGCCCCGAAGGGCATCCGGCATCCGCACGGGAATCCAGTCGGCATACGTGTTTCCAGTGGACAGCTCCCACACTGAGTGGCGCAGATTACGTTGAGAAACATACGCTTTTCAACCTACGCGGCATGGCCGCTCGGACCATTCTATATTCGCAAAGACCTGTATCACTTTGTCTCTCCGACCGTATCGTTTGAGATACGGTCTCCAACGGGATTCTCTCCATAATGTCCGACGAGGAAAAGCTTGGAAGGTCACTCAGATCCCACGCTGACTGCCATCAGGCCTTGCACGCCATGCCGGTTTCCTCGTGGCACCATCGTTGCTCATGTACCTCGCCACGAGCGGGTAGATGGCAACTGGATGTGGTGATGCCGACTGTTTACCGAGGAGGGAATCTCATGACCTGTACCAGATGCAGCGGGCTCATGGTCGTGGACCATTTATTGGATATGCAAGAAAGTTATCTGCCGATGTGGATGCGCGGACTACGGTGTATGACATGCGGCAATATCGAGGATCCACTGATCCGCCATCACCGGATCGTACAGCGGTCTCAGAGAGTCAACCGGCTGGCAACAAGCTTGGCCTTGGCAAAAAAGACACTTCGACCGGCAGCAGCGGCGTAGTCGGATAGGGAACTACTCTATCGAGGCTTGGCGCAGGTGGAAATTTCGGTGGCATTCGCTTGTACTAGGCTTTACACGACAGGCCGTCAGAGACCAAGCGGATCTCCTCAACCTGATGAAGATCTCTCGCTGGGTTCGGGTCAATGGCCGGACACTGGTCGCTATTGATGCTCATTGACCACGGCCAACACCCGGCGACCATACCGTTCTGCCTTCATCTCACCAATACCGGGAATCTCTAACAAGGCTGCCGCCGTCACCGGTTTGTAACCGGCAATGGCTCTCAACGTCTTATCGTGAAAAACGAGGAACGGTGCGATGCCCTCTTCCTCGGCAAGTTCAGAGCGGAGTTGTCTAAGCCGTTCAACAAGCTGTCGATCCGGAGGTGAAGCCTGCCTGGTGCCCAGTAGGGTGGTATGCGAGCGACCCAGTTTCTTTTCCGATTCACCGGACGGACAGTCCCCTGCCTCTTCCATGGCCAGCGTGCGGAGCCCTTGCAAAACCTCTCGTCCTTTGGGAGTCACATCGATGGTGGGATACTCCGTACCTTGTACATGGAGATACCCGGAGCTGATGAGGACCTTCACGAGATTCGTCAGGAACACCTTCGTCTGAGCCCGACAGACGCCATAGGTCGGACAGTTTTCTGCACCATAGGCCAGTAGCGCTTTCGAACGGCTTCCACGAAGAATGTCGACGATTCGCGTCATCCCGAACCGTCCCCTGCACCAAGACACGGCCTCCACGGTTGCCTTTGCAGGCACGGCGGCCTCGTGGAAGATCATCCGGCTCGGCTGGTGCACCGGCGCAACACAGCGATCACATAGGCCGCAGGGTCCCAAGACCAGCTCGCTTTGATCGCTAAAGTAATCAAGAATCGTGAGCTGCCGGCAGATCGACGCGGACACGTACGCCAGCAATTCTCGCAACATGGTCGTCATTCGTTCCGCACGTTCGGCGCCTTCAGAATCCTTTGAGGCTTGCGCAATGAAATATTTCTGCGTGGCCACATCACGTTCATGAAACAGCAACACACAGGCAGCAGGCTGTCCATCACGACCCGCACGCCCTGCCTCCTGGTAATAGGCTTCCACACTGCCCGGAATGTCGAAATGGAGGACCAGTCGGACATCGGGCTTATCGATACCCATGCCGAAGGCATTCGTCGCAACCAGGATTCTCCACGTCCCCCTGCGGAAATCGTCATGCACGAGTCGCCGCTCTTCATCCGAGAGCCCGGCATGGTAGTAGCCGACGGACGAGTGGGATTGCCTCAACCAAGCCGCCACCTCTTCTACGGTCCGGCGGGTCGCGCAATAGACGAGGATCGTGCCCTTCTCAGTCTCGCAAACCAAGCGCTCCACCATCCTCAGTTTCTCCTGGATGGTCTGGCAATGATGGACCGACAAGGCTAGATTCGTCCGCCGAAAACCCGCGACCAATCGAAACGGATCACGAAGCGACAACCGCTGGCACACATCCGTCTGCACACGAGCAGTGGCTGTGGCCGTCAAGGCCAAGCAGGGTGGATTCGTGAGCTCCCGGCGCAGGCGACCGATCTTAAGATAATCAGGCCTGAAATCATGGCCCCACTGGGAAATACAGTGCGCTTCATCGACCACCAGCAACGAGACCCAAAGAGAACGCAGCAGCCGGATAAACCCTTCATGCTGCATCCGTTCCGGTGCCAGATAGAGCAGCTGAACTCGCCGCTGCTGAAGATCCTGCGTCACGCGGTTCTTTTCCAAACCGCTGAGGCCGGAGTGAAACGCCGCCGCAGCGATCTTCCGGTGCTTCATAGCGGTCACTTGATCTTGCATCAACGCGATGAGCGGAGAAATCACCAGTGTCAGCCCTGGCAGAAGGGTCGCCGGCAATTGATAGCAGAGCGACTTCCCCTGCCCCGTCGGCATGACCGCCATCACATCGCGCCCCGCCAACACAGCGCGAATGACGTCCTCCTGGCCAGGCCGGAACGCCGCAAACCCGAACCGTTTGTTGAGCTGTCGAGTCAGATCATCCATCGGAAAGGTGAATCAGCGAGAAAGCATGTGGGGTAGATCAACGCAATTAGAGTATAGATGACCAATATCGGGCAAGTCGAGCGAGATAAGATAGCACGATCTATTCGCACATCGTCATCGGCCGTGCTGCATCGAAAGCAGTCAGCGGGCAAGAGTCAGGAAAGAGCTGAGCGGGAGAACCACGAAAAGAAGCTCGTCAGGCAGCCAATGAAGCGGAAGGAGCTTTCTGATCTGCCAGGTTCCGCACATCACGCATGTCACCCGACGGATGGTATGCGTTCACCTTCCGCAGTATCATCGCTCGCAAATCTTCATCGATACACGAGAGTGCTTCTTGCATCCCATCGAGATCTCCATCCTGCGCCAGGTGGGCGGCAATGCCGATGAGCGGTAAGATCCCGGCATTGCCCATGGCCTTGGCAATTTCGATGGCTCCAGACCGGTCACCGGCTTTGACGAAGACTTGAGGAAGCTCGAGGTAAAAGTGGCTGGCCAAGAGCGACGGATCAGGGCATGAGAGGATCGTGTCTGTCACAGACGGTACATTTCCCCGCTCCGATTCGACGAACAGCATCATCTGCCAGGCCTCTCTCAAGTTCCGTCGGTCAACGATCTCATTTGCAGTTTTCCGCGCTCCAACCACATCGCCCGCCACAGCTTGCCTGATCGCCTGGTTCTTCAATTGTTCATCCCTGCGTGTTTGGGTTGGCATCATGTGTAGACTCCTCTCTGTGCGTGATCGGAGTTATCAAGGAAAAGGTTCAGAGCAGCTGTGTCGAAATGTAGCGGTGAACTCGGCTCTTGTCGATCTTTTCAGGCAAATTGACAGGCCATCTTTCATCCAATCGATGGTGACGGCTCTGACGATGGCCGTTGAGCTTGCACACCGAGCGTTTGCTTGAGAGGCGATATAGAGTTGGAATCTCTCCATGACGGCTGCTGGACAGAGGACAAAACAAAGGCTCGTGGGTTATCGCCATCCTCCGTGCAACGACCCGCGACATCAAACTGATGTTTACTCTCGTTTATTCGAGCGTCGGTCGAGGAGGCCAAGGATTCAAGATCATGGCGGAATGGATCAGATGGACAGCATGACAAAAAAACGAACCGCTCCGAAGGTGTGCTGGAATGATTCGTGGATTACCAACGTCGTTGTTGAGGCTTGCCGTAGATCCGCATCCTGGACGATTTGTTTCCCCTCTTCACTTGCGCATCTGAAATGTCCGGCTATACTTGCGTGATGCATTCCACGAAATACATCATCATGCAAGATGGAAACGGGTGGCGTGGCTATCTGCAGGGCTACCCGGAGCATGAAACCTATGGGGAGTCGTTCGAAGATCTTCAGATCAAGCTGTGGCAACTGCACCAAGATCTCGCCGCCAAAGAATCAGAACAGAACGAGTACCGGTACCACCTCAGAGAACAGGGCCAATACGGGAACGGAGAGCAGCATCGTCATCATAATCACACGTCCACGATGTCACGCACCCTGTCGCGCGCCCAGATCAAGCGCCGAGCCAGGGTGGAACAGCTCCTCTTTGCGATGATCAGTAATCGCTGAACGCGGCCGACCTCTATCCGGACCGTTTCATGTTTCATGTCGCGACACAGAATTCGCCTCAATCGAGACTATGCCATCCTCCCTGATCGGCCACAGACCTTGGTTTCATTAGGAATCCTTGACCCATCGACAAGGACGTGTTGAAATGAACCTAGCACCCCTGGAGGCCGGGACGGCTCTTCGGCGATCCAGGTCCATAGTTTAGAGATGAGGTGCCTTATGCAGACGATCAAATGTTTCTACCTGGATAACGAAAAGCAGTGGTTGGGTTATTTGCCGAACTTTCCTGATCATTGGGCACAAGGAGAGACTTTCGAGGCGCTGCAACTCAACCTGTACCGTCTAAATTTTGACCTGACGTTGGTGGAAGCGCTACGAAAACTCTCTGAACTCAGCCTTCCCTAAGCCGCCGTAGAGTGGCTCGGCAACGCGAGAGCAGCGGTTGCTGATGCATCCACAATCGTGTTCAGCGATCCCCATGCTGACAGAACGGCCTCCTTTACGCTCTTGTTTGTGTTCCTGACTTCGATCTTTCTCGCCCTGGTCCTCCGCCTCGCTAGAGCCTGTCAAAGCCACCCTTTTGCATCCGATCACTTTAAAACACCTATACGATTTGTGTGCTGAACCTATTCCGGAGGGCAAACGATCGGATGTTCTATTCACCGATCTTCTTCATCCCCTGGGGAAGCTCTGATTGACCCAACGGGTGGAGTGTTGGTACACATATTTTGCAGTTTTCCTGACCAATTTTGCGAGGCCGACCATGCCCACTGATGAAATCACACAAAAAGTCAGCGACCGGTATGCCAAGGCCGCTACTACTGGCGAACAGATGTGTTGCCCCACCAGCTATGACATGGGGCACCTTAAAACCTTCATCCCCGAAGAGGTGCTAAAGGTCTCCTATGGTTGCGGCACACCAGCTGGGCTCAAGACGGTGCAGGCCGGAGAAACGGTCTTAGACATCGGGTCGGGCGGCGGCATCGACTGTTTTGAAGCCTCTCGCCTCGTCGGCCCTACTGGGCGCGTGATCGGCATCGACATGACCGATACGATGCTGGAGATCGCACGCAAGAATGCGGCGAAAGTGGCTGCGAATCTCGGCTATCCCACATCGAACGTGGAATTTCGCAAGGGCTTGGCCGATGCGATGCCGGTGGAAGTGGGCACGATCGACCTGATCATCTCGAATTGCGTGATCAACCTCGCGCCGGACAAGCGAAAGGTGTTCCAGGAAATGTATCGGGTCGCCAAGCCCGGAGGACGGTTCACGATCTCCGACATTGTATCGGACCAAACCGTCCCACAATACCTCGTCCACGATACCCAGAAATGGGGAGATTGTTTATCCGGCGCCTTGACGCTTACCGACTACATGAACGGCATGGGGGCTGCCGGATTTCTTGGCATCCATCTCGTGAAGTTTTCGCCCTGGCGTGTCATCGACGGCATCCACTTCTTTTCCGTCACGTTGACCGGTTACAAACAATCCCAGGCACCGACGGCCTCTTCGATCCGCTACGCCACCCTTCGTGGGCCTTTCAGTCGCGTCATAGATGAGCGAGGGACGAAGTACCAGCGTGGTATTCCCCAGCCAATCAGCACGGGCGATGCCAAGCTACTGAACCATCCTCCATACGCCGATCACTTTCTCCTGACTGCCGACCCTGTCGCACTGGATAGTCATGATCCACGCTGGACTGCCGTGTTTCCCGCACAGGCCCCATGCACCTGGCAAGGCCATTATGCGCTCCTGGCTGGTCCCTTCGCCGAAACGGCCGACGACGATCATCATGTCTATCGCCGTGGCGAACCGCTGGAGATTTGCTCTAAAACAGTGGCCGTCCTAGAAACGGCAGGATACCAACCCCATTTCGTCATTCTGAATCGGGCCGGCGATCGTGTGAGCGGCGAAGCTGTAACCTGTTCTCCGGACGGAGGCTGCTGCTAGATGCCCCTCACCTTGCTCGGCCGAAACAACCCTCTCGCTTCCGCAACTGAGCAGCTTCATCTCCTCGATCGGTCAACCGTTTCACCACCGTTTGACTTTCGGCTTAATCAGGCAGGTATTTTCCCCCTTCGGGCGACCGGCATTACCGTCTTTCAGATCAATGTCGGAAAGCTCTGCAACCAGACTTGCCGTCACTGTCATGTGGATGCCGGTCCGGATCGTCGTGAGACCATGTCCTTGGAGACGGCTGAACAATGCGTTCGAGCCCTGGCCAAGACCAATATTCCCACAGTCGATATTACCGGTGGGGCTCCCGAACTCAATCCACACTTCCGATGGCTGGTCGAACAGGTCCGTGATCTCGGCCGGCATGTCATCGATCGCTGCAACCTCTCCGTGTTGCTGCTACCCTCACAGGCGGATCTGGCGGAATTCATGGCCGATCATCGAGTCGAGATCATCGCGTCGCTTCCGTCGTATCGTGCCGGTCAGACCGATGCACAACGAGGTGACGGTGTCTTTGAAAAATCGATGGAGGCACTCCGCCTCCTGAACCGTCTCGGCTACGGACGACCGGACAGCGGACTCACCCTGAACCTCGTCTACAATCCTGTCGGCGCCTTCCTCCCTCCGAAGCAGCATGCAGTTGAAGCGCAATTCAAGAAAGAACTGCGCACTCGTTATGGCATCGAGTTCAACCGGCTCTATACGATCACCAACATGCCGATCAGCCGATTCCTGGAGTTCCTTATCGAGAGCGGCAACTATGAACAGTACATGACGCGCCTGGCCAACGCATTCAATCCAGCCGCTGCCGCCGGAGTCATGTGCCGCTATACCCTTTCCGTCGGATGGGACGGCAGGCTGTATGACTGCGACTTCAACCAGATGCTCAACCTCCCCCTCGATCACGGAGCGCCCTCGCATGTCCGAGACTTCGATCCCGAGAAACTTCATGATCGTCAAATCGTGACACGTAACCACTGCTACGGTTGCACGGCAGGTTCCGGCTCATCTTGTGGTGGTTCGGTCACTTGAATAGTCATCTTCGACCAAGAATGCAGTCGTCTACATGTATACATTTCTGTGTTTCTCTCAAATGGAGAACGTCCGCCTTCCTCGTTTCGTTCCTGATTGTCGCCACCCTTGAGGCTCCTGGAACAGCGACAGCCCAGACGACCACGACAGATCACCTGTCCGGCAAACTGGTGATTACCGGGGCCAGCACCTTGGCTCCACTAATAGCCGAGATCGGCAAACGATTCGAAAGTCTCCATCCCAAAGTACGCGTAGATGTGCAGACCGGCGGCTCCTCGCGCGGGGCCGCCGACACGCGCCAGGGACTCGCCGATATCGGCATGGTCTCACGCATGATGAAAGACGAGGAGAAGGACCTGCATGCGTTTCAGGTGGCGCGCGACGGCGTTGGAATCATTGTGCACAAAGAGAATCCTGTCCAAGCACTCACCGACGACCAAGTCGTCGCGATCTATACGGGCAAGATCACCAATTGGAAGGAAGTCGGCGGAAAAGACGCCCCCTTCACAGTCGTGAACAAAGCAGAGGGGCGGTCTACGTTGGAAGTGTTCTTGCATTATTTCAAGCTGAAAAATTCGGACGTGAAAGCTCAAGTGGTCATCGGTGACAATGAACAGGGAGTCAAGACCGTCGCCGGAAATCGTCATGCCATCGGATATGTCTCCATCGGTACGGCAGAATATGATGAATCGCAGGGGGTACCGATCAAGTTGCTGTCAGTCGGAGGGGTTGCCGCCTCCACTGAAACCGTTCGGAACGGTACCTTTCCAATCTCTCGTCCATTACACATCGTCACTCGGACTCCGCCGGTTGGATTGATCAAAGCCTTTATCGAGTACGCACAGTCTAAAGCCGTACATGACATCATCAAGCAGCAATACTTTGTCCCGCTGGTCGACTGACGAGCTTCTGTGCTGGAGCTTGCGCGGTACTGCGGCTATTGCAGGCGCGATCGTCATGCTTATCGTGGTCTTCCTGATCTCGGAAGCGCTTCCCGTTCTCCGTCACGTCGGTCTACTCCGATTCTTTACCGACCCTTCCTGGCATCCAGCAGAGGGTTTGTACAACCTCACCCCGATGTTGTGGGGAACGCTGTTCGCCACGACTGGTTCTGTATTGATCGCCACACCCTTAGGCATTCTCTCCGCTGTCTTTTGCCATTACTATGCGCCGCCCGTTCTTGCCCGACCCTATCGGCATCTGATCGAGTTGCTCGCAGGCATTCCTTCCGTGGTCTACGGACTCTGGGGCCTCGTGGTGCTGGTCCCGTTGATTGCAGAGGTACAACCGCCCGGCCCCAGCCTCTTAGCGGGCATCCTCATCCTCACGATCATGATCCTTCCCACCATTGCGTTGATGGCCGATGCCAGCTTTACCAATGTGCCGCAACAATACTTACGCGGGGCTGCTGCATTGGGACTCACTCGATGGGCGATCATCCGAGGCGTTGTGTTTCCAGCGTCGAAATCAGGGTTGTTCACCGGGGTGATTCTGGAAACCGGTCGAGCCATAGGCGAAACGATGGCGATTCTGATGGTTTGCGGAAATGTGGTCCAGACTCCTTCCAGCGTCTTCGACCCGATCCGAACGCTGACTGCCAACATCGCCCTGGAAATGGCCTACGCGCTCGGAGACCATCGCGCTGCCTTGTTCGCCAGTGGTGTGGTCTTGATGGCCATGATTGTGGCGCTCGTCGTCTCGGCGGAATGGATCAGTCGCGAGAGACTGTATGGCTCAGACTCTGAGCAGACCACAGAATCTCCGTGAATGGTTTGCAGTCGCTCTTGTCTGGGGGGCGGCGGCGCTCGTGACCGCCGTATTCTGCTGGCTGTTGGGGGACATCGTTTGGCATGGGCTGAGCCATATCTCCTGGACATTTCTGACAGCCCCTCCGGAAAACGCCGGACGCCGAGGTGGGATCGGCCCTATCTTGGTTTCGACATGCTTGATTCTGGGCGTCTGTCTCACCGTCTCTCTCCCCATTGGTATAGGCACCGCCGTCCTCCTCGCCGAATTTACATCAGACCACAGCCTATTCGGACGGATAACTCGCCGCAGTCTCGATGTCCTGGCCGGTGTGCCGTCGATCGTCTTCGGCCTGTTCGGCAACGCATTCTTTTGCAAAACACTGGGGCTCGGCTTTTCGATCCTCTCCGGCGGGCTGACTCTGGCCTGCATGGTATTGCCGATTTTGATCCGATCAACGGAGGAAGGGTTTCGCGCCGTGCCGACTAGTTACCGGCTTTCCACCGCGGCACTAGGACTGTCTCGCACCACGACCATCGTTCACATCTTGCTCCCGGCGGCGGTACCAGGTCTCTTGGTTGGTCTGGTCCTCGGAGTCGGCCGTGCGATTGCCGAGACAGCTGCGCTCATCTTCACAAGCGGCTATGTGGATCGGATGCCGGAGTCGCTGCTCGATTCCGGTCGCGCATTGTCGATCCACATCTTCGACCTCTCCATGAACGTGTCCGGCGGAGATGCGAATGCCTATGCCTCAGCGCTGGTCTTGGTCATCTTGTTGCTCGCCATCAATGGCACCGCCTCCTGGCTGGCAACGTACGGGCTCCAGCGAAAGGCCGTGACAGTATGACGCCGGTCGAACCCATTACAGGACCGCGCGCTCGACATCCGCTCGAAGAGCGGTCTGTTTGCCAGGGACCCCAATCCCTCATTGAGATCGATCGGCTCAGCTTGTATTACGTGGATAAACCGGCGTTCCAGGACGTGACCTTGTCGATCAACAAGGGCTGTATTACGGCTCTCGTGGGACCGTCCGGATGCGGAAAAACCAGCTTCCTCACTTGCCTGAACCGTCTCACCGATCTCATCGCCGGATGTCGTGTCTCGGGGCGGATTATGATCGATGATCTCGACGTGATGGCACCAGATACCGATGTGATCCAGCTTCGGCGCCGCATCGGCATGATTTTTCAGAAACCGAATCCCTTTCCGTTGACCATCCGAAGAAACCTCGTGTTTCCGCTGCGCGAGCATGGGCTACGGGATCGAGGACAGATTGCCCAGACGATAGAAACCACCTTACGTGATGTCGGCCTCTGGGACGAAGTCAAGGATCGGCTGGACTCGCCGGCTCTGGCCCTTTCGGGCGGCCAGCAACAGCGCCTCTGTATCGCCAGGGCACTGGCTCTTTTGCCGGAGGTGTTGCTCATGGATGAACCCTGCAGCGCCCTGGATCCGCTCTCCAGCGGTGTGGTCGAAGATTTGATTGTGAGCCTGCGTAGCCGCTATACCATCTTGATCGTCACACACAATTTAACTCAGGCTCGTCGTATTGCAGACCATGCTGCTCTTTTCTGGGTCCAAAATGGAGCCGGACGGTTGATTGAGGTCGGAACCGCAAAACAGATATTTGAAGAACCTCGCGACCCACTGACTGCTGCATATGTCAGCGGCATGCGAGGATAGTGATGTCATTAGCGATACATGATCGATGGAGCATTGATATCAGTTGTAGCCACCTCATTTTCGATAGACCACAGTAAGCGGCCAAATTTATTGGGGATCCACGACGTACATGTGTGCGCCTTCTGTAATATACATGTTTATGCCTCCTCTATTTCCTGACTCCCGTTCCCCTGTCTTTGCTGATCCCCTTGCGTTTTATCACGAAGATCAGTATTCAGGAAACGCGCGCCCATAACCTGGCTGGTGAACCTGTCCCCGTCACTTCAATGAATACATCGCACTACCATGGCGTGGACCATCACGTCGGCAACACTCCGCTCATTCGTCTCCGCCGCCTGTCGGAGCTGACTGGCTGTGAACTCCTCGGCAAGGCGGAATTCATGAACCCAGGTGGATCAGTAAAGGATCGCACAGCGCTCGGAATTATCCAGGATGCCGAGGAAAAAGGGCTTCTCAGGCCCGGCGACACCATTGTTGAAGGCACAGCCGGGAATACCGGCATCGGGCTCACTGTCATCGGCCATGCGAGGGGTTACCATTCCGTCATTGTGATTCCTGATACTCAGTCGCGTGAAAAAATCGACCTGCTGCGCACGCTTGGCGCGGAGGTACTTCCCGTGTCGGAGAAGCCCTATTCCAATCCGAACAACTACAACCATGTCGCCCGACGAATGGCAGAGGACAAGGGATGGTTCTGGGCCAACCAATTCGACAACACCGCCAACCGCCTCGTGCATTACCGTACTACCGGCCCGGAAATCTGGCAACAGACCCATGGAGAAGTGAGCGGTTTTGTGTCCGCCGTGGGTACCGGGGGTACACTGGCCGGCACCGCCCTGTATCTCAAGGAACGCAATCCGAACATCACTATTGGCTGCGCCGACCCCTACGGCGCGGCGATGTGGTCGTGGTTTACCAACGGTAACACAGAGATCAACGACGGTGATTCATTTGCCGAAGGGATCGGCCAAGGTCGCGTGACCAAGAACATCGAGGGTCTTACGGTTGATGCCGCATGGCGCATTCCCGACCAGGACGCGCTCACCATTCTGTACCAGCTTCTCCGCGAAGAGGGGTTGTTTCTTGGCCTATCCTCCGGCATCAACGTCGCCGGGGCGGTTCGGATGGCTCTTGAGCTGGGACGGGGCCAGACCATCGTGACGATCCTGTGCGACTCCGGCGCGAAATATCAATCGAGGATCTTCAACTCGGAATGGCTGGCGGCCAACGGATTGCGAACGGATGTGCCTATCGAAACTCTTCTTGGGTAATGCAGCGCGGTCAGGCCTTCGACGGAATCCATCTCATATCGAATGCGCTTGAACAGCCGCGTCCAGATCGCAAAATACTTGTGTATCGATGGGCCTGGGTCTCCACGGATCACGCCCTGCAAACAAGCTGGAGACAGACCAAACGAGCGCTAGGTCTTCTGATCTCTGGACTGGCCATCAATCGAATTCTGATGAATGGTCGCGGAGGTCCGCATTTGCGCTTGGATGACATGACTTCGTGCCGGCACGCTTTGGGTCAGCCACACGTTTCCGCCGATGATGGAACCCTTCCCAATGGTGACGCGCCCTAAGATTGTGGCCCCCGCGTAGATCACCACATCGTCTTCCACGATCGGATGGCGAGGCTCCCCCTTGATCAGGACGCCCTCCTCAGCTTCGATGAATCGTTTGGCGCCAAGCGTCACGGCTTGGTAGAGGCGGACGCGCTTGCCGATGACGGTGGTTTCACCGATGACCACACCGGTCCCGTGGTCGATAAAGAAGTGACTGCCGATCTCGGCAGCCGGATGAATATCAATCCCGGTGGAGGCATGCGCGATATCCGAGATCAACCGCGGGATCAGCGGTGTCTCCAAGCGATGCAAGACATGGGCAAGCCGATAGTAGATGATGGCCGTCATACCCGGATAGCAGAGGAGAATCTCTG
The DNA here is from genome assembly GCA_029194725.1 of Nitrospira sp. GTDB lineage: Bacteria > Nitrospirota > Nitrospiria > Nitrospirales > Nitrospiraceae > Nitrospira_D. Next base: position 96,620 of record JARFXQ010000001.1, read on the forward strand.
AATGGCTGGTGGCCGCTGGATCCCCTCGGTACGCAGCTTGTAAATCGGTGACGAGCAACGCCCGGATGGTCGGAAGCTGACTTGCGAATGCGCTCGTAATGCGGACCGCTCGCTCAGTCAACAAGCGGTCGTCTTGTGTGTCGGTATTGGCTGTAAAGACCAATCCTCTCCGAACTTGATCCTGCAAAAGTGGCAAGGTCTGATCTAAGGTGTGCCCGACAAAATAATCGATGTTCGTTTCATTCAAATCCGCTCGGCCGTAGTGCGTCGGAAACAGCACGGCACACAGGCCTTCTACGATGCCAAGGAGGGCTTTCCGAGACGGCAACCTGTGAATCCGTCCTTGATGCCGGATGTTGCGGGTCAGATCGCGCGACGCTCGCAGCTCCGTGACAATCTGATCAAGGTTCCACGTCATCCCTGATGTGTCTTGCTGTTGCAGCCTGTCGTCCATGATGTGTAGTCTTGTAGAGCGTCGAAGGCGAACCATACCATGCTGATCCTGGTGGACGCCATTTCGATTCGGTGAATTCTCTGAGCTCGTCCAGCTCTGCCGGCATACTCCCTTATATGACACGCTGAACATTGCAGCTTTAGTCGTCTGTAGTTCCGTATTTCAGTCAGCGCCCAGAGGAGCCCAACGATTACTCCTTTCCCTGACTGACATCATCAACGTTCTACAGCTGCCTATGGGCTCTCGGTAGGGAAAATACTTGGCCGACCACCACGTCTCACAAAGACCGTCTCGTCAATCGGAGCCATAACCCGGCGCCCCACTAATCGCGATTGAGCAGATAAGTACCGAATCGACCTGACGAGGCAACAGCGGTGGCAAAACTCGCTTTCACTAAGAAGAGCGTTGTGCTGAACTGCTGCGAAACCCAGAGAGCAGAAATTTCGCCACACCTCATGCACCGGACGGTTGCGGCGCTGCGCAGAAAGCTGGGGTGGCAGAAAACGAAAGACTTCGGGAGATCCTACAGCGCCTAGGACAGCGAATTTCTGAACCGGAACCGCATCTGCTCTCAAAACCGCCAAAGCAGATCACCGAATGAATCCTACCTTGGTGACGTATTCGCATGACCATCTTGCTCCGGAGGCGGCAGTCTGTTAAGGTGTCCCTTCATCTTTACTTGTACATTAGACATCAATATCTCTGAATGGTCTGGGACCCAAAAGATCCGTGGGGCAAAAAGCCTGATCCACTTGAAGAGGCCTTCAAACAGGCTCAATCGCAATTCAAGGACATTTTCCCTCCCGGTGGGTTGAAAAATCTCCTGCCATCAGGCGGCATCGTGAATCTCGTGATTGCCGCTCTGCTGATCTTCTTGGTCTGGCAGAGTGTGTTTATCGTCGCACCGGATGAAGAAGGTGTCGTGAAACGGTTCGGCGTTCCGGTCCGTACGGTGGAGCCGGGCCCTCACTTCAAGATTCCCCTCGCTGAAACCGTCCTTCAACCGAAGGTGGCCAAACTCTATCGCGTGGAAGTCGGTTTTCGCACCAATCAGCAGGGCCGCCAGCAGATGGTACCTCAGGAGGCTCTGATGCTGACGGGCGACATGAACATCCTCGCGATCGAATTCATCGTTCAGTACAAGATCAAAGAAGCCCGTAACTTCCTGTTCAACGTGGCCGATATCCATGAGACCATCGGCAAAGCGGCTGAGGCCTCCATGCGGGAAGTGGTCGGCAAGAGCAAGATCGACGAAACCCTGACCACCGGGAAGGCAGTGATTCAGCAAGACACCATGACGTTGCTTCAGACGATTCTCGACCAGTATCAGGCCGGCGTGCAGATCGCTGCGGTTCAACTCCAAGATGTCGATCCTCCGGAAGCCGTTGCCGCCGCGTTCAAAGACGTGACGAACGCCAAAGAAGACCGGGAAAAGCTCATCAACCAGGCGCAAGGGTACCGCAACGACATTATTCCGAGGGCAAAGGGTGAAGCCGCTGAACTGGTCAACCGGGCAAGGGGGTTTGCTCAGGCACGGGTTAATCGTGCTCAGGGCGAGACGAATCGGTTCCTGGCCACCTTGAAAGAGTACAACCAAGCGAAGGATGTCATCAGCAAGCGCATCTATATCGAAACCTTGGAAGAAATCCTTCCCCATATGGAGAAGATCATCATCGACGGGAAAGGCGGAGAGCGTCTCTTGCCATATCTTCCGCTGGACCGTCTCTCCAAACCTGCGGCCACACCCATTGCCAAACCGGTCCCCCAATTTGAGGGCGAGGAACCCAGACCGGACCCATCGTCCGCACTAAAGTCGAGGAACGCCAGGCCATGACGAAGCAAGGGTTGGCGATCGCGCTCCTCGCGGTGCTGGTGGCTCTGTTTGTACTTGGGGCTTCGCCTCTCTTCGTCGTGGATGTGATCCAGACTGCGATCGTCGTGCAACTCGGGAAGCCCGTTCGAAACATTACTGAGCCAGGGCTGTACGTGAAAATGCCCTTTGTTCAGGAGGTCACGTACTTCGAGAAACGACTGTTGGACTACGATTCGAGTGCCCAGGATGTCATTACCGAGGACAAGAAAACGCTGCTCCTGGACAACTTCGCCAAATGGCGAATTACTGATCCCTTGAAGGTGTATCAGGCCTTCCAAAGCCAGCGTGGTGCTCTCCAGCGGTTGCACGACATCATCTATTCTGAACTCCGCGTGGAGTTAGGTCGGCACGACTTGATTGAGATCGTCTCAAGCACGAGGGCAGACATCATGAAGGTGGTCACCCAACGAGCGAACGAAAAGGCCTCGGCGTACGGTATTGAGATTCAGGATGTTCGGATCAAGCGGGCCGACTTGCCCGAGCAGAACGAGAAGGCGGTGTTTGCACGCATGCAAGCTGAACGGGAACGGCAGGCCAAGCAATATCGCGCTGAAGGAGCGGAGGAGGCGCAAAAAATTAGATCGGAAGCCGAAAAAGACCGTGAAATTATCCTCGCCCAGGCCTATAAGGAATCTGAAGAACTTCGCGGCGGCGGGGATGCCAAAGCGTTTCGGATCTATGCCGATGCCTACCGGCAGGATCAGAAGTTTTTTGAGTTTACCCGCTCGATGGAAGCCTACAAGAGCGCCTTCAAGGACGGCTCGACGTTGGTGATGAGCCCGGACTCAGAATTCTTCCGCTACCTCAAGCAACGCTGAGCTTCAGGAAAGACCTACGATCTTTCCACTTTTTGGGTCGAGATTGATCCGTTCACCGGCCGGCTTCTTGGGCAATCCTGGCATGAGCTGAATTCCCGAACAGACTGCGGTCACAAACCCTGCTCCGGCTAGAATCCGCAACTCTCGGATGGGCATCGTAAATCCGGTTGGTCTTCCCTTCAGTCCAGGATCGTGTGACAGCGACAGAGGAGTTTTTGCCATGCAGACGGGCAAGCCGCCGTACCCCAACGCCTCTGCCGTTTCCATTTGACGTTCGGCCTCCGGGTCGAACGTGACTCCGGCCGCTCCATACATGCGGGTCGCAATGATTTCGATCTTTTTTCTGATCGGCCATGACAATTCGTAAAGATGTTTGAAATGAGCCGGCCTTTCCGATGTCTTGACGACGGCGGCTGCCAACTGTTCGGCCCCTTTCCCACCGTCGGCCCAATGGGTTGAGACTGCCGCATCTGCCGCCCCCATCTTGAGCGACTGTTCCTGAACCCAATCCAATTCATCCTGGGGGTCATCTTTGAAAGCATTCACGGCGACAACGACCGGTACCCCGTGCGCTAGGACGTTGGCGACATGTTGCTCCAGATTGGCCATTCCTTTCGAGAGGGCTTCCCGATTCGGACCCGTTAGACTCGACGGCAAGGCAACGCCTGCCTTGGCAACGCCTCCGCCTCCATGGAGTTTCAGCGCCCGTAATGTAGCCACGACCACTGCTACTGTCGGAGTCAATCCCGATGCACGACACTTGATATTGAAAAACTTTTCCGCCCCAAGATCACTGCCGAAACCCGCCTCTGTTATGACGAAGTCGGCGCACCTCAGCGCAATCGCGTCGGAAATGATCGAGCAATTGCCATGCGCGATGTTACCAAAAGGCCCCGTATGGACGAATGCCGGAGTCCCTTCAAGCGTCTGAACCAGATTCGGCATTAGGGCGTCCTTTAGGAGAACAGCCATTGATCCCGCGCAACGGAGCTCCTCGGCCGTGACCGGCGTACCGACTCTTGTCAACGCCACAAGAATTCGTCCGAGCCGCTCACGGAGATCGCGCTGATCCTTCGCTAGCGCCAGCACCGCCATCACTTCTGAAGCCTCGGTGATGACGAATTGCCCCGAACGTCTGTCCGGTTCTTCACCCAGCATGACCTTCCGGAGAGCACGATCGCTGATACTCAAAGTCCGAGGCCACCTAATCTGCTGAGAATCGATCGAGAGAGCATTGCCATGGAACAGATGATTATCGAGGAACGCGGAAAGCAGATTGTGGCTGGCAGCCACCGCATGGGCATCGCCAGTCAGGTGAAGGTTGATATCCTCCATCGGAGCGACTTGAGCATATCCTCCGCCGGTCCCTCCTCCCTTTGCCCCAAACACAGGACCGAGCGATGGCTGTCTGAGAGTAAGCGCAGCGCGATACCCTAGCCACGAGAGTCCCATAGCAAGGCCTATCGACGTCGTGGTCTTTCCCTCTCCCAAGGGTGTCGGGTTAATTGCCGTGACGAGAACATACCGCCCCTTCGGGACAGTCGTCAGGCGATCCAATACTTGTAGTGAGACTTTCGCCTTATCGCGTCCATAGTGGATGAGCTCTTCGGCGCGGATCCCAAGCAGAGAACCGATTTCGACAATGGGACGTAATACAGCGGATTGGGCGATCTCGATGTCGGTCAAGAGACGCTCATCATGCTTTGTCTAGATGGCAGGCAACAGCACAGCCAGTTGGACGGCGATTGGGAAGCAAGTTAACTTGCTCAAACCAATAACAATTGGACTGTCGAGAAGTCAGAAACAGATCCGTGGAACATCAATTAAGATCTGAACTGCCCGTTACTCTAAAATGTACTTGGTTGGGTCAAGTGTCTGACCGTTCAATTTCACCATGTAGTGTAGGTGTGGACCTGTGGCAAGGCCTGAGCTCCCGACAAGCGCAATGACATCGCCACGCTCAACCCTCTGGCCTTCCTTAACCAAGGCCTTCGCAAGATGTCCGTAGAGCGTTTCAACTCCGAATCCATGGTCTACGCGGACCATATTCCCAAGCTTAGAATCGTATCCTATGGACGTAATTCTTCCTTGGGCTGGGGCATGGACCGGAGTGTTTGGTGCTGCCCCGATGTCCAACCCATCATGCCAGGCAGGCTTCTCGGTGAAAGGTGAAATCCGCGGGCCAAATCCCGACGTTATCCAGCCCTTCACCGGCCAAATTGAGGGTGTCGATGCCCAGCGAGACGAACGCTGCTCGGCTGCTTGCGACAATTCGTCAAGGATGTGTTCTTGCACCGTTGCTTGCCTTGAAAGCCATTCCAATCCTTCTTTCACTGATGCAATGGCCTGGAGGTTATCCCGAGATGACTCCAGACCTACGGCTGAGGAGTGTTCCTGAATACGGTCGGACGCCTGCCTTGAGGGACCTGATGAAGGCTTTGACTCTCTAGCGGCGGGTATCGTGCCTCTCTCTTCGGGAAGCGGTAACTCTTCACCGCCTCTCCCGTTTGCCATATCACCCGTCTTGGGAACTTCAATACCCAACATGACTCGAAGTCGTTGATTGACCTCATTCATCGCACCGAGACGCTTTTTCAAGTCATCAATGGCGGTTGAGAATGCGGCTGTCTGCTCCCGTGCACTCATGGCTTCAGTACGGAAAGCCGTCAGCTCCCATACCTCTCCCGTTCTGATGACATAGTGTGAAACCACGAGAAGATCCGCAAGGATGACGACACCCAGACAGACCAGCAATCGGCGAAGGAGTTTCCTCGAAAAGCTGAAGCGGATAGGCTTAGCAGTGGATCCTCTGAACACTACAACGGTAAAGGCATCGTTGTCTTGAACATTCGTTTGACCCATAACCTTCATCCCCCGTGACAATGGTGTCCGATTAGGTACCTCTGAACAGCTTCGCAAACTACCGATCGACTCCTCTTGGTCGCCCCAAGAATAATGCTTTCACGAGGCAGTTTCAACCACATCATTTAGGATGTCTCTCGATGAACCCACTCAAGATACGGTGGAGACCCACTACTCACCGGGACTGCTATTATTTCCGGGACCTTATACGAATGAATCTTCCGTATTGTTTCTTCGAGGGCATTGAATTTATCAGAAGTTGTTTTGATCAGCAGCAATGACTCCTGTTCACTCATTATCTGCCCTTCCCACCAGTAAGTTGAACGCACGCCGGGAATCGTCGAAACGCAAGCAGCGAGGCGAGACCGTATCACTTGCTCGGCAATCTTACCAGCTTCATCTTGGCTTCCTGCCGTGACCATAACAACCACTACATGAATAGGTTCAGCCACCATAGCTCGACCAGAATACCTAAGCCTCTCTCCACAAGCAACCTGATCATTCCAACCGAGCGACTGAATCCCAACCGCCTGGGTTGATTCCGAGCAACATCCATGCCTTGCTCATTGAGACTCCTGAATAACATTATGCTTATTTACAATGACTTACGAATTCAACTCAGGCTTAGGATGTGGGTCTGGGACAAGCAACTGTATGGTAAACGTGGCGGTCACACAAGTTTTTGGACAGGGTGTTCAAAATTGACCATTTCCAGTCATTGCACGGCCACCCACGAGGTGATCAAAGACCAACTCTTATATCTTCCCCATTTTTGCTATCTCCAAGAAGTAATGAGCGAATGTCTTCATTCCTCCCGAAGCCTGGCCCCAGTCGTAATATTCGTTGGGAGCGTGATATCCATGCTCAGGCAGACTCAAACCTATGAAAAGGATCGGCACCTTCCAGGCTTTCTGCATGGCGACCACTGCACCGATTGATCCTCCTTCTCGCACAAAGGTGGGATCCTTACCAAACCCAGCCTTTACCGCGCGTTTCACACAATCTACGTAAGATCCGTCAAAGTTGCCCTTGAAGGGATGGAGCAAGCCCTCTCGCTCAACCTTCACGCTTGGATTGACCTTGGCAACATGCGTCTTGAACAGGGCAAACACTCTTTCGGGTACTTGGTTGGGAACCAGGCGCATGCTGACCTTGAGCTCCGCATGACCTGGCACAATCGTCTTAACACCCTGTCCATGATATCCTCCGCTGAGTCCATGGATTTCGAAGGTGGGAGATGCCCAGATCCGTCTCATGATCTCCGCAGGATCCTGCGTACGAAGCGACCGAAACCCATAGGCTTCCTTGAAACGTTCTACTTCGAAGCCCGACTTGAGAAAATTCTTGATCTCACTCTTCGTGGGCCCAACCACATTGTCATAGAAACCCGGTATCTTTACCCTGCCGGTCTTGGCATCAACACAGGTGTTCGCCACCTCGATCAATTCAGCCAATGGATTACGAGCTGCTCCTCCTGTCACACCTGAATGTGCATCTTTGGCTCCGGTACGCAGGATCAGACGTGCACCGACCAGGCCGCGCAATCCGTATGGCACAGCAGGCCGCCCCTTGGTAATCCAGATCGTATCTGAAACAACCGCGGAATCCGGTCGCGGAATGGCACTGGATTGCCTAAGCCCGGCGGTGAAGTGTGGGCTCCCAATCTCTTCTTCCAGTTCCCATAAGAATCGGATGTTGATCGGCCAACCTTGCTCGATAGCATATCGAGCGCCGAACATCGCCGTGAGAGCCGGTCCTTTGTCATCGGTCGCTCCTCGCCCCCGGTAAATGCCGTTTTCATTCTTAAAGGCAAACGGTGCCTGCCTCCATTCCGGCTCCTGCGCCGGCTGCACGTCCAGATGATTGTAGATCGTGACGGTCGGACAGGTAGGTCCTATCGTCCACCCGCCGGAGATGATGGGGTACCCACCGGTCTCTACCACTTGAACCTCGGCATTCATTCCGGTCAAGCACTGCCTCGCAAGGTCAGCCATGCGTCGCATATCACTCAAACGGGATGAATCCATACTGATTGACGGCACCTCTACCATCTGTCCCAACAGATCCTCAAACCTTGGGCGTGACTCCTTTACAAAGCTCCTCAGCCCCCACTCATTCACCATACGAGTGATCCTCCCTGACTCAAAGACGGGGGATTATAGCGATCGTGGCGCGCAAGAGGAAGCAGATCCGAGTTAGATAGTAAGAATAATGATAAGATAGCTTTCATCCACCATGACCATTTCGGCACGAATCGTCATCCCTCTCGTTGTCGTGCTGCTCACACTTCTAGGAGCTACCACACAGACGCCGGTGTACGCAGAGGACGCGACCAGCATTCAACAGATACTCGAAGAACCGCAGATCTATCATCTCCGGCGTGCGACATTGCGAGGCATTGTACGAGATGTGCAGCCGCTCGCTCCCTACACAGTTCCAAATGGTGACAACTGTTATGGCGCCTACTTGTTCCGCCTTGAGGACGATGAGGCCACCATCCCAGTCGCAGTGTTGGGCATCTGCGGTAGACCAATTGTCCGCGACCCGGAAGTCGAGGATGGAGATCGAGTCGAAGTGAGTGCCACCATTCAGGCACCAAGTCACGGAGGATACTATCTCAGTTTCAGCGGATTGAAAGTGATGGCCGAGCAGGAAGGAGTCGTGCAGGCAGTGGCGGATCGCATCCTTCCGATCGTGGAGTAGGTCCTTCCCCAATACACATATAGGAATACTATGGAGTTGCTGTGTAATCAGATCCTGCCGCAGGAATCTTGTCGAACTCTTCGTCATCGGGTTCAGAGATCGAAGCGGAGTCTGATGGCCTGAGATGATTCAGCCAATGAGCATGGAGATTAGAAGGCGAGGCATCACGGCGCTACTCGCGCTGATTTTGGCAATATCGACCGGCTGTGGAAGCAGCCAAGGATTTGATCGAGCAGCAATCAGCGAAGCTCTTGGCGTAGATTCCACCGCCGACCAAGATCGCCAATCCACCGTAGGCTCGGTGTCCAACTTGATTCCACCCTTTCGCCTTGGTGTCTTTTTCGTGGATCACAATTTTCCGAATCGACAGTCCGTGAGGAAAGTGGACTGGCTCGGTACGGATCGAGCCCAACTTCTGCGTGAACTTGCACCATTGCAGAATGAGCAAATACTCACGGATACGTTCGTGCTGATGGATGCCACTCTGCAAGGAGGGGACAATCGCGGAATCCGCCAGGCTGGTGCTCGACATGGAGCCGACATCGTCTTGGTCGTAGAGGGTGCAGCCACCATCGATCGGTACAACAATCGCTCTGCATGGTGGTATTCGACCTTGATCGGTGCCTATCTGGCGCATGGTACCGAAAGCGACGCTCTTGTTATGGTCACCGGCACGTTGTGGGCCGTCCAATCCGAAGGGCACGCTCCCATCCAGACAGTTGAAGGAATGTCGAAGATGGTTGGGTCGGCTGTTTTGGTTGAGGACAGCACAGCCCTGCAAAAGGCGAAGGAACAGGCAATCCAGGCATTGGGTAAGCGCATCATCGATCAGCTGCGCCCCCTGAAGGAAGAGCTTCCGCGCGAGAATCGTCCCTCACGGTGAATCGAATTGCGGGGAGGAAGTTGTTTGTCCTCTTTTCGAGAGATCGCATAATTATCGGAAGACGTCGAATAACATACGGAGTCCCACCTGAATCGTAAAGTTCCAGCCGGGAGCAAACTCTTCTCCCGTCAGGGCTTCTGTTTCCCGTGAGCCGTTCCGCAGGCCTCGAAAGACCAGATCTATCTGGGTCATGGGATTTTTGTACCAGCGGAAGCCGGTTTGAAACGCGGGAAACTTTTCTTCGTAAGAAAAGGGATCACCGTTGAAAATTTCTCCCAAAAGCCGTAACTCGCGTGTCAGCGGTGTGATCACCTCAAAACCAGCGGCCCAATACAGTTTACTCTGGAAAGTCGTGGGACCTGCATCATAGCGGTATTTCATACCAAGGTTGAAATGAAGGGCCAGGTTATTGTCATAGGGGTCGGTCTCGGGATCCGGGGTAAACAAAAACCAGCTGAGGTGCGCCATGGCGTAACCATCCCAAAGCTGACGATTGCCACTGAGGGGAAACAACGTGGCGACGGCAACGGAGAGCGAGGGAACTGCGCCGAGAGAACTATGCAGGACATACTTCGGTTGAATGAGCATATCGAGTGGACGGGCTTGATGGTCCTGATAGGTGAAACCGAATCCACCGGCAGTCAGTTCGAATCGGTCCGTGAGGGACATGCCTTGCAGTGAACGCGCCTCGAAGGCCGGTTTATCTCCATTCACCACTGTCACACCGCCGTACGATTCAGTCACAAGCTGTCCCTTGTAGGCGATCCGGGCATCGTCCGTGACGAAGGGGCGAACAGCGAGCGCCTCATCCGAACAGAATGAACCAACGATGGGCCAGAGAAAGGGGAGCGCGTAACGCATGAAACGAATTTTGGATGGAATTGTCTGCATCACGACTCTCCCAAGCCCCTCACTCTGTGGGAGGCCTATGACGCACCGGCGTGCTGCTCAGATCAATACCTTACTGTGTACGCGACAGAACAAAAACGAGTTTGTAAATTTCTCGTAAGACTCCTTCCTTGCCTGCGCCAAAGCTAGACGAGACATGGAGCAGCGAGCACGCTTGAATCGATGCGACGCTGCCACGAGGCGAGGCAGTGACGGTTTGGGCATCAAACAAGGTCGGTCATGCGGACGTTCTCGCACCTTGCTGGAGATCGCTGCCAGTACTTAGCGGAGGCCGGGGTGGGTCATTCCGTCCGAAGCCGATATCCGACTCCCAGCTCTGTCACCAGATAACGAGGGTGGGCCGGATTTCTTTCGAGTTTGTTTCTCAGCTGGCGCATGTAGACACGCAGGTAGTGTCCTTCGTCCACATGAAGCGGCCCCCAGACTTCTTTCAACAGCTGGCGATGGGTCAACACTTTGCCGGCGTACCGGATCAACGTAATGAGCAGCTTGTATTCAATCGGCGTGAGATGAACCTCCTTCCCAGAGACAAACACCTGTCGCCGCCCAAGATCAACGTTCAGATCGCCGAGCACGAACACCGGTTCGCCGCTCTCGTTTGCGCGGGATGCATGACGAAGCGCCGTGCGCATTCGAGCTAGGAGTTCGTTCACTCCGAACGGCTTCGTCACATAATCGTCGGCGCCGAGGTCGAGCGCCTCCACTTTGACCTGTTCCTGATCACGAGCCGACAGCACGATAATGGGAATGTGCGCCCACTCCCGTACCTGACGAATCACCTCGCTTCCATCGAGATCAGGAAGACCGAGGTCCAGCAGAATGAGATCGGGATTCCTTGCCTTGGCTTCCGTGATCCCATCTTGTCCCGTCGTGGCTTCGTGGAGGCGAAAGCCATGCGAAGGGAGTGTGGTCCGCAGGAACCGACGGATCTCCGGCTCATCTTCGATGAGGAGTATCGTGGCTTCCTGTGACATAGGGTCTACTGTCTCACCTGACCAGAATTATGCTTCTCGAGCCTCTGGCTGTTCGGTTTCTACAGGCGGCTGCTGATCAGGCAACGGGATTGAGAAGCGAAAGAGGGCTCCGCCTCGGGAACGATTCTCAACCCAGATCCGGCCGCCATGCGCTTCGACAATACCGCGACAAATCGTCAACCCCAGCCCGACGCCTCTCTCTCGCGCATGTTTTGTGCGATAGAATTTTTCAAAGATGCGGGATTCCTCTCCAACGGGAATGCCTGGCCCTTGATCCGCGACTGCGACGACGACTTCGCGATCGCTTGCCGATGCAGAGAGATCAATCGCACTTCCCGGGGGTGCATACTTCACGGCATTCTCCACAAGATTGATCACCACCTGTTCCAGGAGAACTCCGTCGACCGGCACCAGCGGCAGGTCGGCCGGAACCGCCGTATTGACGGCATGATCGCGCAGCCATCCCTCCAGCCTGGCCAAGGCCGAGCCGATAATCTCATCTAAAGGATGCCATTGTTTGTTGAGTTGTACGACGCCGGCTTCAAGCCGCATGATATCAAGAAGGCTCTTCAGCAATCGGTCAAGGCGATCAGCCTCTCGATGGATGGATTGAGCGAGCTCGCCCCGTGCAGTGGGATCAAGTTCATCCCGTCCGACCGCCAAACTACTGGCGGCGCCGGTGATGATGGCGAGCGGTGTTCGCAGGTCGTGGGACACGGAGCTAAGGATGGCGTTGCGCGTACGTTCCGTTTTCGCCTTCACGTGCGCCTGCTGAGCTTCATCCGATAAACGAGTTCTTTCAATCGCCAAGGCTACTTGGTTGACCAGTGATTCCAGCAAGTGTAATCGCTCGGGGTCCATGAGAAGAACGCTGTCTTTTGGTCGTACCGCGACGACGCCGATAGCGCCGGCTGAAGCTACCAACGGCAAGTACAGCGCACTGGCACCCGAAAGCGTATCGGTCCCGAGTCCGGCTCGCTCGCTGTGGTCGTAGACCCATTGAGCCACACCTGACTCTTTTGGGTCCAACTCGAAGAACAGGAGTTCCCCGCGTTGCAGGTGCACCTTCCTATCGGCATCCGCGAGGAATACGGCAACCTGGGCGTCAAACGCGTCCCTGAGATGCTTGGCCGCGAGCTGGGCCAGCATGCCAGTTCCCCGATTGATGGCGAGATCTCGGCTCATGGCGTAGAGCACGCCGGTGCGTTTTTCCCGGTAGCGGGCGAGCTCCGCTTGCCGCTGGACACGTGCGGTAAGATTGCTGATGATCAACGCGACGGCTAACATCACGCCGGAGGTCAATAGGTATTGCATATCGGAGAGGGTAAAAGAAAAGTACGGTGGCTCGAAGAAGAAATCGAACGTCGCCACACTCAGCACTGAGGCAAGGACCGACGGGCCACGTCCCCAACCGATCGCGACCGCGACGACGGCAACCAGATACATCATGATCAAATTCGCTGCCGCGAAATGAGGGAACATCAGCCAGTCGACCGCCGTCGCCATCATGATCCCTGCGATAGCGTAGGCATATCCTGAGGCATCGCCGGTACTTCGGAGGGGACGGCGCGCAACGGGTTGTCCCTCGTCGGCCGTTCCCGTGATGACATAGATATCGATCTCTCCACTTTGGTTGACAAGATCCAAGACGACCGACCCGAACAGCCATTCCTTCCACCAGGCCCGCATCGGCTTGCCGACGATGATCTTGGTGGCGTTGCGGCTGCGCGCGTAGGCCAGGATCTCCTGCGCGACGTCCTCCCCGGTCAGAGTGACCGTCTCGGCCCCGAGTTGCTCGGCCAGTCGAAGGGTATGGATGACACGGTCGCGCTCGGACTGTGACATGCGGAGATGTCTCGGGACCTGTACGTAGACAGCAATCCATTTGGCATGGAGTCCTGCCGCCATCTGGCGCGCAGCCCTGATCAGCCGGGGACCGCGGGGTTTCATGTTGACGCACACCATGATGGTTTCCGCCGTCGGCCAGGTCCGCACAACCGCCTGGGCGAGTCGGTAAACCTCCATCTGCTGACCGACCCGCTCGGCCGTGCGGCGGAGGGCGAGTTCGCGAAGCGCAATCAGATTGCCCTTGGCAAAGAAATTGTGAATCGCATGCTGGATCTGTTCCGGGACATATACCTTCCCTTCTTTGAGCCGTTGGAGAAGGTCGTCCGGTGAAAGATCGATCAACTCCACGTCATCCGCCCGTTCGAGCACGGAATCCGGTACGGTCTCCCGTACGCGGACGTTCGTGATCTTGGCAACCACGTCGTTGAGACTTTCCAGGTGCTGCACGTTGAGCGTCGTGTAGACGTGAATGCCTGCGCGAAGCAGTTCCTGCACGTCCTGCCACCGTTTGGCATGACGGGTACCCGGGGCGTTGCTGTGCGCGAGTTCATCGATGAGAATAACGGCGGGGCGTCGCGCGAGCGCCGCATCGAGATCGAATTCCTGCAGCACGGTGCCGCGATAGTCGATGGCACGGCGCGGCACGATTTCAAGCCCGTTCACCAGGGCCTCAGTCTCCGCCCGACCATGTGTCTCTACGACACCGATGACGACATCGACCCCATCGCGTCGCTGCTCGTGTGCCGCTTGAAGCATGGCATAGGTTTTCCCTACGCCGGGGTTCGCCCCGAAAAAGACCTTGAGTTTGCCCTCCTGGTGACCGGCTTCCTCAGCCTGGACACGCGTGAGTAGCGCGTCGGGATCTGGTCGCTTCTGGTTCATAAGTTGACAGATCCTCCACCGGTCTTGGATGAGGAACGGACCATGAAGCCGGAACTTTAGGGCAACCGGGGAAAAGGGTCAACGCGACTGTCGAAACACTGCTCGCCTGCGGCTCTGACCTTGGTCAAGACCGTGAGCGCTCTGGACTCGCAACGGCATCCTTCAGCACGTCCAACGCCAGGTTCAGCTGCAGGACATTGACACGCGGCTCTCCCAACAAATCAAACTGGCGTCCTTCCGTATGCCTACTCACCAGTTCTTGCACAATGGTCTCATCCAGGTCCCGTGCACGGGCCACTCGCTTGACCTGGTACAGAGCCGCAGCCGGACTGATGTGAGGATCCAGCCCGCTTCCGGAGGCAGTGACCAGGTCGACCGGTATGAGCAAGGCGTTGCCCGGATCTGCGGCTCGTAAGGTTGCGATTCTCCCTTTGACCGCGTCGATCAAGGCCGGATTGGTCGGTCCAAGGTTCGACCCGCCCGACGCAGCGGCGTTGTAGGGAAACGGCGCGGTCGCCGACGGACGGCCCCAGAAATACTCCGATTTGTCAAAGTACTGTCCGATCAATTTCGATCCAAGCACTTTGCCATCCTGCACGATCAAGCTGCCGTTCGCTTGGTCTGGGAAAAATAGTTGAGCCAGTCCTGTGACCGTCAATGGATAGATCAGGCCGGTCAAAGTGGTCAGAAATAGCACCATTGCCAGAGCTGGTCGTAGTTGGTCTTTCATATCTCTCTCCTCGGTCCTACTCGTGATCCGGTTAAGCAAGGTGCAAGGCTACTAACATCATATCGATCAGCTTGATGCCGACGAACGGCACGATGACACCGCCCAATCCATAGATCAGGAGATGCCGTCGCAGCAGCAATTCAGCTCCAATTGGTTGATACTTGATGCCTCGTAAAGCAAGCGGTATGAGCCCAATGATGATCAACGCGTTGAAGATGACGGCCGACAGGACCGCGCTTTGAGGAGTGGCCAGCCCCATCACGTTCAATGCGTTGAGCGCCGGATAGGTCGTGGCGAAGGCCGCTGGAATGATGGCGAAGTACTTGGCCACATCATTGGAAATGCTGAAGGTCGTCAACGCGCCGCGTGTCATGAGCAACTGCTTGCCGATCTCCACGATCTCGATCAACTTCGTCGGGTTCGAATCCAGGTCGACCAGATTGCCTGCCTCTTTTGCGGCCTGTGTTCCGCTGTTCATCGCCACGGCAACGTCAGCTTGAGCCAGTGCCGGGGCATCGTTGGTGCCATCCCCTGTCATCGCCACGAGGCGGCCTTCGGCCTGCATCTCGCGAATCAATTTCAGTTTGGCCTCCGGGGTGGCCTGCGCAAGGAAATCATCCACTCCCGCCTCCGCCGCCACGGCCGCGGCAGTCTGCGGATTATCACCGGTGATCATGACCGTTTTGATGCCCATGCGCCGCAGTTCGCCGAACCGCTCCTTGATCCCGCCCTTGACGACATCTTGTAGTCTGATCACACCGAGCACTTTTGCATTCTCCGCCACGACGAGAGGAGTCTCGCCTTGCTTCGCGACCGTCTCCACAAGGGAATTCACGAATGGCGAGAAGTGCCCGCCTTTCGACGTGACATACGCGTCAATGGCCTCGGCCGAACCCTTGCGTATTTCCCTTCCGTCCAGATCGACTCCGCTCATGCGGGTTTGTGCCGTAAAGGGAATGAATTTGGCGCCTAGCTCATGGATGGCCCGCGCGCGTAATCCATACTTCTCCTTGGCTAGGACGACGATGCTGCGGCCCTCCGGTGTCTCGTCAGCCAACGACGAGATCTGGGCTGCATCGGCCAGCGCCTGGGCCTCTATTCCTTCTGCGGGAGTGAAGGCGGTCGCCTGACGGTTGCCCAACGTAATGGTGCCGGTCTTATCAAGCAGCAGGAAACGTCCACATCCCCCGCCGCTTCAACGGCCTTCCCAGACATCGCAATGACATTGGCTTGCACCATCCGATCCATGCCGGCAATGCCGATGGCCGAGAGGAGAGCCCCGATGGTGGTCGGAATCAGACAGACCAGGAGCGCGACCAAGACGGTGACGGTGACCGGTGTCCCTTGCCCCATGGCCTGCACACTGTAGAGAGAGAACGGCAAGAGCGTGACAGTCGCCAATAAGAATATGATCGTCAACGCCGCCAGCAAGATCGTCAGGGCGATTTCATTCGGAGTCTTCTGGCGTCTGGCTCCTTCCACCATGGCGATCATCCGGTCCAGAAAACTTTCCCCGGGCTCGCCGTAACACGAACGATGAGCCAGTCCGACAGCACCTTTGTTCCGCCGGTGACAGCACTGCGATCGCCGCCGCTTTCTCGAATGACCGGCGCGCTCTCGCCAGTGATGGCGCTCTCGTTCACCGACGCCACCCCCTCAACAACTTCGCCGTCGGCGGGGATAAGGTCTCCGGCTTCGACCAGGAACACATCCCCTTGCTTGAGTTGATTCGCTGACACGACGCTGAATGTATCGCCTCGCTTAAACTGATGGTTCCACATGGCTTCGTGCTCGCTGCCAGGATCGACCGTGCCGAGCTTCTTCGCCGTGAGTTCTCGTCGCGCGCGCCGGAGGGAATCGGCCTGCGCTTTGCCCCGACCTTCCGCCATGGCTTCAGCAAAGTTGGCAAACAGCGCCGTGAACCAAAGCCAGACCGTAATTGAGAGAATGAATTGAGTAGGGGCTTCACCGTCGCCCACCAGTGCCTGCAACAATAAGATGGTGGTGACAACACAACCGACCGACACCACAAACATCACCGGATTCTTGACCTGGTGACGCGGGCTCAGCTTGCCGAAGGAATCGACCACCGCCTGGCGCACGATCTTCGGCTCGAATAAGGACCGGCCCTTCTCCGCTTGTGTCTGTTTCGTCATGATCTTCCTCGGCAACAATCAGCTCGTCATCAACAGATGCTCGACGATCGGGCCCAGCGCCAGCACCGGCACGAACGTCAGTCCGCCGACGAGCAGCACGACTCCGATCAGCAAGACAGCGAACAACGGCGTATGCGTCGGCAACGTTCCGGGACCGGCAGGCGCCAATGTCTTCCGCGCCAGGGCGCCGGCGAGCGCGAGGGTCGGCACCGCCAGCCAGAAGCGGGAGGCGAGCATCGCCAATCCACCCGTGGTGTTGTAGAAAACCGTATTGGCGTTCAATCCGCCGAACGCGCTCCCGTTATTGTTCGCCTGAGAGGTGTAGGCGTAGAGAATCTCGCTCAGACCATGAGGGCCGGGGTTGAGAATCGAGACCGTGCCGGCGGTCGTGACCGACGCAACGGTCGTCAGGCCCAACACGACGATCGGCATGATCAAAATGAGCAGAGAGGCCATTTTCATCTCATAGGGCTCGATTTTCTTACCGAGGTATTCCGGCGTGCGGCCGACCATCAGCCCCGCGATGAACACGGCGATGATCGCAAAGACCAGCATCCCGTAGAGGCCCGAGCCGACGCCGCCCAGGATCACCTCGCCGAACTGCATCAGGAACAGCGGGAGCAGGCCGCCCAAGGGCGTGAATGAGTCATGCATCGAATCGACGGCGCCGGTCGACGTCGCGGTCGTCGCGGCGGCAAAGATCGCCGTGCGCGCGATGCCGAAGCGCGCCTCTTTGCCTTCCATGTTTCCGCCCGGCTGAACGCTGCTCGGGGTATGATCGACGCCGAGCGTCGCGATCCGAGGATTTCCGGCGGATTCGGCCAGATAGCCGCCCAGCACGAAAACGAGCAGCACGGTCAGCATCGCCGCGAGAATCGTCCAGCCTTGTCTCGGATCGCCGACCATGACGCCGAACGCGTAGGTCAACGCAGCGGCAATCACGGTTTCGGCCAGGATCAACAAGAAGTCGGTGAACGGCGTGGGGCTCTCAAACGGATGAGCGGCGTTCGCGCTAAAGAAGCCGCCCCCGTTGGTGCCGAGATGTTTAATGGCGACTTGCGAGGCAGCCGGGCCGACGGCCACTATCTGATAGAGCGCGGTCGCCGACTCCATCTTCGGCTTGCCCTCATCATCCAACGACGTCTGTCCATTGTCATCCGTCACCGGCTTCTCATACGGCACCGGCTGGACGAATCGCGCTGTCTTATAGTCATCGAACGTTTGGACGGCCCCCTGCCCAACCAACAGCAGCGCGACGACCATCGCGAGCGGGAGCAGGATGTACAGAGTGCTCCGAACAAGATCCACCCAGAAGTTGCCGATCGTCTGCGAACCGCAGCGGGCCAGCCCTCGGATGAAGGCGACGAGAATCGCCATACCGGTGGCTGCGGAAACGAAGTTCTGAACGGTGAGGCCCATCATTTGAGTGAGATAGCTCATCGTCGATTCGCCGCTGTACGCCTGCCAATTCGTGTTAGTGGTAAAGCTGGCCGCCGTATTGAAGGCCAGATCTGGCGCCACGGCGCTGAACGCCTGAGGATTGAGCGGCAGGACTCCCTGTATCCGTTGCAGCAGGTAGAGGGCCAGGAGCCCGAACCAGTTGAATAGGAGCACCGCGACGGTATAGGTCTTCCAATTCATCTCTTCCTGAGGTCGGACACCGCAGAGCCGATAGAGGCCTCGTTCGACGGGACTCAGCAAGCGATCCAGACCGCAGGGCTTGCCTTCATGCACGCGCGCCATGTACCAACCGAGCGGCTTGACGAAGGCGAGCAGGACTCCAAAGAAGAGGGCGATTTGCACGAAGCCGTTGGTTGTCATCAGAACCACTCCGCTTTCAGCAACGCAATCATGAGATAGACGAGCAAACCCAATGAGAGCATGCCGCCGAGTAAGTACATCCCGTTCATAACCATACCTCCTCCTACAAACGATCCAACGCCGAGATGAGCCAGCCGGACGCGAGGAAGAAACCGATTGCCAATCCGACGAAGACGAGATCCATATGGTCTCCTTTCAGTCACGGTGAAGAACCTAACAAACGGCGCATAAAAACGGTGTAAATAGTTCTGCTGTCTGTGGCCCCTCTGACGTCGTATCAGGCTGCACATCGTTGACCTCCTTCACGGAGAATCCAACGTCAAGATAATGCCGCCAATCACCATATGCTGCCCTGAAACCAGGACATTCTGAGGCCCTTTGAAGAAACCGCCACCCGGACCGGTTGATTCGTCATAGCGGTATTCGAGCCGCATAATCGTGTTCGTCCATTTGTAGCGAAAGGCATACTCGGCCGTCGTCGTGATCGCTTTGATGAACTGCTCGGATCCCGTCATTAAACCATTCCGGTCCCAGTAGAACTCCGGCCTGACCGAAGCCGTCCAGGGCCCCGCGATGTGCCATCGCGTTTCCAAGGTCGCTCCGGTGTAGAAATCGCGAGGGTTCCCTGGCACCGAGGCATTTCGTTGAGTCCCGATCTGGTAGTCAACACCCACGGTGAGACTGTCGCCTTTCCATTCGACAATGCTGTCTGAGAAGAAGCGCCAGAATTCGATCGAGGTGTCGGACTGATCCGGTCCGTAATAGATCGTTTCTTTGATCGTCCAGGCCGACGTGGGCTTGTATTGGACTTGCCCGCCGTAACTCGGGACGCTGTTGGAATTTTCAAGGTGGAAGTAATCATTGATGATGAAGAAGGCTCCGGTCCACTGGTCGTTGAATGAGTAGACAGCATTGACTCCGAACATCAGGTAGGGTGAATAGTCGGCGATCCAGGCGCGTGTATAGTTTGCATTGTCCTTGGCATAGAGCGACTCGTACCCGATGAAACTGTTGAACAGTCCAGCCTGGACAGTCAGTCCCTTGCCGACGGGCGCCAGATAAGAGACGTTCGCCCGTCCGAAGTGACGCCATACATCGGAGTCTTCGACATGGGGCAACCCGACCGCGAATCCGAAGGCTTTGGAATCTTCGCCTGCCTGAAGCAACCATTCCGTTCCCCAGCGGGACGATTCCGTCGCATCTTTCCGGACATAGCCTCCAATCATATTCAAATTGAACTCATTGACCATCGGCGTCGTGCTGCGGTCGCGGAAGAAATGGTTGGCCGGAAAATTGAAGTTCGCGAGATATCCCAGATCCACGAAGCCGCCGTAGTGAAACAATCTGGGCTTGTTCGGCGCGTCGACGGCTTCGGACTTCCGTTGCTGCACCGGCATGATCGGCCCGACGAGATCTTCACCAAAGGCCGGAACGGTCGTTGCCCATACCAGGCACGCTAGTAATATCGTTGACCGCCGAACAACCTGTGTGATCAGGTCCAACCTTTTTCTCCGTACTCAAGCTGCCTTGGTGCTTCGGCATGCCTTATCGAGACCCTATCATGACCGGCGTCAGAATCCTGTTAAACCGAAACCGGAAGATGTTAAGACCGTGTAAAAACCGATGCCAGAAACTGTGCGAGGGGTCACCGGTAGCTCAAACTCAGTGAAAGCCGTTCCAACCAGGAGGCGACCATCTGATTAGGTTCCTGCCGAGGGGGGAGTTACAGAAGCCGTGAAGGGGAGGACTACGTTGGGAGACGCCGGTAATGGCACAGCAAGAGCCGGCCTCCCCAGGCAAACGATATGAGCATCAACAGGATGCCGAGGTTGTAGGTGAGATGAGCCAACCGATGATCCCATTGCAACAAATCCAGCATCGTCAGAATATTGTTCCAGTCATGCCCATCGGTCTCCTTCCCGGTGACGCCACCCAGTAAGAGGAGGTCCATCGCTCGTGCATCGTTGATGTAGGGAGCGATATCCATCAGACTCTCCGCTGTCCACCATAAGGCTACCGAAGCGCCGAACGGATCGCGGGTTTTGATCAGGAACGTGCCGAGACAGATGATCGGCATGAGAACCTGACCGAGGGTCCCTCCCAGAACCGTCATGAAGCGACCGAACGGAATAAAGATCACATGTCCGGCTTCATGAAAAGGCAGATTGATCAGATGGAGGAAGGACTCACCCGTGTAGTTCGTTTCGAGCGGCGTGATGATGAACTTCCACCCCCACCAGATCAGCAGCAGGAACAGGACCACGCGGCCGTAGAACGTCCTCGAATCAGTCGTCGTATCTGACTCGATCAGCCATTCCCTGGCCGTCAGCAGCCACTTCGGTCTCGCGATTGATGGAGAGGATGATGAGAGACGGGCTTTCTCCGCGCAGGGTCGGTATTTGGCAAAGATGATGCCGCACTTCACACACCCCTCCGCCTCATCAAGCCGTTCGGCCTGACATTTTGGACAGTGAGTCGTGGATGCCCCTGCCGCAATCATATCGCCACTCTATGTTCGAGGGCTGGATCGGACAAGAAAATCTCAAGAACGCTGCGGCGATGAGCAGGAAGGAATGGATTCGAGACAACGAATGAGCTGCTGTATTGAGGAGAAAGGGGCCTGAGTGTCTGGAGCGCGCTAGTGGCTATGACGCACAGAACGGTTGATGAGCGACCCCACCGACACAGGAGCACGGGCGCGGCAGGAAGGTGACGGGGGTTTCCGAAAAAGAATCGCACTCCCTTTGTCTCTGCCTTGCCAGAATACTATCGGGTAAGATATCCTTACTTCATTGGCGGAGGTGAGCGTGCTGGCCAAAAAGACCTCGAAGAATCAAGTCACGTTGCCCAAGAAAGCGCTACAAGAGATACCGGACACAGATTACTTCGATGTCACCACCAAGGACGGGATGCTGATCCTCAAACCCGTCACCGTGACAGAAGCAGGGTCTCGACTGGCAGCCATACGGCGGAAGATCAAAGAGCTTGGTATTGAGACGGTAGACGTAGATCGCGCCATCGCCTGGGCAAGAGGACGCCGAGGCCGCCGCCGGTGATCCGAGCCGTTCTCGACACGAACGTCGTCATCTCAGCATTGCTCTTCTCAGGACCACCGTCGCAACTGGTCTCGGCTTGGCAATCCAGCCGTCTTCGACCGGTTGTATCAGCCCCCATACTTGATGAATACATTCGAGTACTGGCCTATCCCAAGTTTGAACTCACACCTGCTGAGATCCGAAGTTTGATCGAAGAAGAACTGCTCCCCTTTATAGAAACAGTCAAAGTCATCCAAGCAACTGTTCCCGAGGTGCGTGACCAGGACGATGCCAAATTCATCACCTGTGCGGCAACGGCGGGAGTACGTTGGCTTGTCAGTGGAGACAACGATCTCCTGAGCCTTCACCGAATCCAATCGGTGGAGATCGTCTCGGTCACAGCATTCCTCCAACACCTGAAAGCCAAACCATAGAATACTGCGAGTTATGCGCTGGGTTTGAGGCCTGCTAGAGGTATCCGGCCCCAGAGCTTCCCTCTTTTCAAGGCCACATCCTGCTCGCACTTCAGTTAGAAAACCAGCCTGGCCCCTATTCCCCCTCATAAGATCGCCTGTGGAATCGGACAAGAAAATCTGATGAACGGGACGAGAAAATAGCAGTAGGCCGGATTTTGTACTGGTGCACAGCCAACATACCGAACAACGGCTCCAATCCACAGAACAAGATGTGCCCCGGTATTGCCCATCAGAAAAATGGCATTGACAACCGTGGAACAGTAACAGTAAAAATTTGGCGTAGGTCCAAGTCTCTATGTGAGGCAAACACCGCTGGCAGACTTTTTCAATATCCCGCTAGAGTCAATATCCTGTTAGGAAAAGGAGACTAGTTACCATGATGATGCGCACCATGCCTGCTGTGAGGCACCATCTCGCTGCCACCTTTCTCTTCGCACTCGGCTTGATCGCGTCAGGCTGCGGTAGTGGCTCAGCGCCCGCGAACCCTGTGAACCCCGTGAACCCCGTACAGACACAGTTGGAGCTTGCCAGCCTATCCGTCGCGACTGACACGACTACGGCAACGCTGCAACCGGCCTTTAGCCCAGCCACGATGGATTACGACGTTGATCTTTCCAGCGACGTCCAGAGCGTGACTGTGATCGCGCTGCCTGCCGTGCCGGGCCACAAGGTCGGCATTAACGATGGGCTTCCATCGGGAAGTTCCATTCCCCTGAATCCGCCTGGCGATGCTCCCACAGTGGTGAGAATCTCGGTTGCAGAATCAGACACCAATGCGCAATTCTACGACGTCACTATCACCAGAGCAGGCCCAGCGGGAAACAACTCGTTACAGAGCTTGACGGTTCCACCTGGAATCCTGACTCCTACATTCGATCCGAACTTACAAGCCTATACGGCCAGCGTGCCCAGCAACATCGGGAGTGTTACGGTGACCTCCACGCTGTCGGGTCCGACCGCGACGATGACGGTGAACGGACAAACCGCTCTATCCGGGCAGGGTCTCCTCGTACCACTTAAGGGCAACCTGGAAACCACTGCCATCACCGTAGCCGTGAAGGCCCAAAACGGCGCTCCGAAGAACTACCAGGTTGCTGTGAGTCGCGGAATCTCAAACAATGCCAACTTGGGGAGTTTGAGTGTTTCACAAGGCAGCCTATCTCCAACCTTTAGTCCCAGCATAGTGGACTACTCCGTCAATGTAGCGAGCGGCGTGGAAAACGTCACGATTACCGCGGCTCCTCAGGATAGCGCTGCACATGGCCTAACAATCAACGGAGTGCCCAGCCCGACTCTCATCGACCTTGGGGATCCGGGATCAACAACGCTGGTGACTCTAGTCGTGACTGCGCAGAACAATCAGGTGAAACACTATGGCTTACAAATTATCCGCGCCACACAGGCGGGAACAACAAGCTAACAGGCTTCGAAAAACCCTCCGTTGTTCCTTCGAGAGCCTCAGGAAGAACGGAGGGCACCGTGAATATCCTGAGGTTTTCCCGCTCGTGCTGAGCCCTTCGATTGACTCCGGACAAGCTTGTCGACGCTCACAAGTCGAGTTTTGCCGTAGACTGTGGGGTTGCGAGATAAATCGGACCGAAAAATCAGGAGCACAAGGAGAGTGAGAGCGGAAGTGGAAACGAAGCGGTTAATGGAAGGAAAACGGCACCGGCGCAAAGGTGACGACGAAGACTCCAAGCGCAATCCATCCGACGATCGTCCGGTTGCGACCTAACGGCACATGAGAATCCATGACAGGAGGATGACCCACCCCCCACAACCCCGCCATGAACGCCCATAAAAACCAGCCGGACCAGCCATAGAATCCTAAGATCAACAAAATTGGGAGAAAGGCAAGCGCCATTGTCCGTTGACGCCGCCCCCACAGGGCATAGGCGACATGGCCGCCGTCGAGCTGGCCGATCGGAAGCAGATTGAGGGAGGTCACAAAAAGCCCGAACCAGGCGGCAAAGCCGATCGGGTGGAGCACCACATCAGCCTCCGGCGATAAGGGTCCGATCACTATCCACGACATGAACTGCAGCAGCAAGGGTTCGCCCAGGTGCAAGCCAAAGGTGGCCGTTCGATCCACAACCGTGGACAGACTGAGTCCGACGATCAGCACAATAACGGCGACCACAAAGCCCGCCAAGGGACCAGCGACGCCGATATCGAACAACGCACGACGACTCAGAATCGGACCCCGCACGCGGATGATGGCGCCGAACGTCCCGATAAAATGAGGCGGCCCGGGAATGAACAGCGGAAGGGAGGCCGGCACTCGATGAATCTTGGATAACAAATAATGCCCCAACTCGTGCGTCGTGAGAATAAAGAGCAACGCTCCTGCGAAAGGAATTCCTCGCCAAAGCGCCTCAGGAGAGGCCAGCAGAAAATTCAGAGGCCCGCGCACCGGGCCATTGTAGACTTGGTAGGCTCCCGCCCATAGCGTGGTGAAGATGGTCACGAGAAATAGGCTGACCGGTAACGTCCACTTCGAGAAGAACGACGGCTCTACCTCCTCCTCGAGCTCCACAGGCTCGATCGTCTGTGTGGTCGTGTCCTCTCTCGTGTCAACCATGACGCTGCTGCGGAGATCTCGATGTTCGTTCCGTCCCGATCCGTCCATGGAATCCTGCTTATTGAATCGCACCAAAAGGATTGTGATCGAGTTCTTCCTCCACTGTTGTCGCGGGACCATGCCCGGGGAACAGACGATAATCTGGAGAGAGGGTCAACACACGGCGACGAACTGAATCGAGGTGAGTCGAATACAATTCCTTGGGATTGGACCGGCCGATCGATCCGGCAAAGAGAGTATCCCCGACAAAACAAACCGGCAGTCGTGCATCATCCAGGCGGTAGCAGATGCCGCCAGGGGTATGGCCTGACGTCACCATACAATGAACCGTGCGCCGCCCGACCTGGATCGACAAACCATCGATCGGTGCCACAAGTAAATCCGCTCGTGGTCGCCATCTCAATAGATCAATATCTTCTGGTCCTAGGTACACCGGGACTTCGTGATAGTCCAAAATCTGATCGATCCCATCCGCATGATCTGCATGTCCATGAGTCAAAGCAATGCCGATAAGACGCATTCCTCGCCGACGAAGGAAATCAATCATCGCGGGGGCGTTATAGGCGGTATCAACCAAGAGGGCCTCCCCCTCATCATGTACAACATACCCTTGCACACCATACCCATTAATAGACCCATGAACCAGTTCCACCCAGGGCGGCATGCGTTGGGCAACCGGTTCCCACTTATCGATGGCGATTTGATCGAGCGGTTCAGGTCGCAGGCCCAACGCCTTTGCCAGCGCGCGCACCTCTGTACGGTCCCGCGGCTGATCCCCTCGTTCCAGCGCCATAATATCGCCACCAGGCAATCCCGTCATCCGGGCAACGTCGCCGACCGAAAGCCCCTGTCCGGTGCGTGCTTTTTTTAGGATGTCACAGAAGTCATCTTCGAGCGGCATGGCGGCTCACAGCAAAAAGGTAATTAGGAAGGTATGAGTACGGCATCACGATCGTTGAAGCAAGTTCGCTCCATCATTGGTTGCGTGACTTTTACCCCTCTGGATTGAGCTTGATTTCCTTCACATCTCCAAACGTCGCCAGGGCCTTCGGCAAGGATTCTCCTGATCCGACGGCGACGATCTTCAAACGGTCCGGATGCAAATGTTTCTTGGCCGCCGCCAAAACATCTTCCTTGGTCAGTCGCACGACCTTGGCGCGCAGCTGTTGGAGAAAGTCCTTCGGCAGTCCATCGTACTCCAACTCGACCAACCGGCTGACGATCGCCGAAGGGCTGGAAAAGGAAAATACGAACGAATTGACGTAGGCTTCTTTGGCTTCGGCAAGCTCCGCATCGGTCACCGACTCAGTGCGCATCCGTTCGATATTCGCCACAAAGCGCTCGATCACTTCCTGGGTGGAAATCAACTTGGTTTCCGCCCGCATCAACCAGATACCTTGGTCATGCATGCCGGTATTGAGGCGGCTGCCGACGGAATAGGCCAAGCCTCTTTTCGACCGCACGTCGTTGAACAGGCGGCTGCGGAATGAACTGCCGCCTAAAATATCGTTTGCGATGGCCAATGCAACGTAGTCGGGATCATTCTCCTTGATCGAGAGATGTCCCACCCTGAGATGGGTCTGCGAGGTATCTTTCCCGACGAACCTGACAACAGATCTGGCCAATTCCGCCTCCGGCACATCGGAAATCTTCAGCTCCGGCACCATTCCCTTTTTCCAATCTCCGAAGACCTTACGGAGAGAGGCGATCATCTCGTCCCTCTTAAAGTCGCCCGTCACACCGAGAATCATGCCGTTCGGGTGAATCGTGTTGCGATGGAATGCGACGAGATCGTCCCTCGTGATGCGTTTGATCGAGTCCACCGAGCTTTCCCGCGCGCTCGGATGATCTGGCCCATAAAGCATCTTGGCAAATTCTCGGCTGACGACGGAGCCGGGATTATCCTGACGGCGGCGGATCCCCTCAATGGCCTGCAACCTGGCGAGCTCGACGCGAGCGGGCTCGAACGCCGGCGCTCGCAGGAGACCGGCAAAGATCTCCAATCCTCGATTCACATCCTTACTCAGCACATCCAGGGATGCCGATCCGGATTGCCTGCCGATCCCGATACTCACATCTCCTGCAAATTGCTCCAACTCCGCATCAACCTGCTCCGCTGAAAGACCGCCCCCACCACCGATCCGCATCACCGCCCCGGCCATGCCAGCCAGCCCGATCTTTTCGGTCGGATCGAGCCAACTGCCGGTGCGCATCGTAGCAGTGATCGTCACTAACGGTAGCTCATGGTCTTCCAGGAGATAGAGGACCATGCCGTTGTCCAGAACGACTCGTTCCGGCTCCGGTGGTGAAAATTCCACCGGTTTGAACGTCATAGATCTGGGATCGCCGACGGTCGGATCGGCTGAATAAGCGATCACAGCTGATGCCAGCAGCATCGCCAGCATGCCGAGCACCGTCCCCACCTGGTGAAAGCTCCTTCGACTCAACCTCTGCCCCCTCACCTGCCTCATGGCCTCACCTCGCCTGCCGGCATGGCCGCAACGGCGTTACCGGTACCTTTCTTCACCAGGACCGCAACGGTACGATTCGCCTTGGTAAAGTACTGCCTTGCCACTCGCTGTACATCAGCAGTCGTGACCGCAGCAACCTTGTCGCGCGATGTCAGGATGTAGCGCCAATCACCGGCCACCGCCTGATATAACGCGAGTTGAGAAGCCAGACCGCCGTTCGATCGTAGACCCCGCACCAAATCTGCATCCAAATTGTTCAGCACCTTCTCCAGCTCCTTGGAAGAAACCGGTTCACGCTTCAGCCGCTCGATCTCCTCATAGATGGCGGCCTCTACTTCCGCTGTCGTATGAGGGGCCAACGGCGTAGCTGTAAAAATAAATAGGTTCGGCGCACGCACACCCGGATGATTCGCATCCGACCCGGCCGAGGCAGCCAGACGTTTTTCCCGCACCAATGTCTGATGCAAGCGAGACGTGAGTCCGTCGCCCAACACCGCATCGATCACGTCAAATACATCGTCATCCGGATGACCCAAGGTCGGTTTGTGGTAGCCGATCACAATTGCCGGCTCCGCATCAAATTCCACCTCCACTCGTCGCTCACCTCGTTGTTCCGGCTCGACCGTCACCAGGGGTGGCGGTGGTGGCGCGGCAGGAATCCTTCCGAACGTCTGCTCGATCAAGGCAATCGTGTCTTTCGGATTGATATCACCGACCAGAGCAATCGTGGCTTGATCCGGACTGTAGTAGGCTTTAAAGAAGGCCTCCGTAGCGGCAGGTGTCAGCGACAGGATGTCGGATCCCCATCCGATGGTCGGGACCCCATAACTATGGGCCCGAAAAGCAGCGGATGTGAATGTCTCAAACAACAGTCCGTTGGGGCTGTCGTCGTTACGCAGACGCCGTTCTTCCATCACGACACCGCGTTCCTTATAGAACTCGCGCAACACAGGGTTGGCCATGCGATCCGACTCGATCGCCGCCCACAAAGGCAACCGATTGGAGGGCAAACTGATCATGTACCGCGTCACGTCTTTGCCCGTCGATGCATTGAGTCCCACCCCGCCGTGTCGCTGGTACAACAGAGCCATTTCATTCCCGACAACGTACTGAGCGGCCTGAGCCTGTAGCTCCACGAGGCGATTCTGGAGTGATTCGATCATGGCTCGCTCTTCAGCCGTCGCGCCTCCGTTCTTGGTGGCTGCGTCGCGCTGACGTTGGTCAAGCTCGGTCCCGACCAACGCGAGTTCGTCCACAATCGGCTTTTCTTTCTCATAGTTCGTCGTGCCGACCAACCTGGTACCCTTAAAGGCCATATGCTCGTAGAGGTGCGCGAGACCGGTTTGGCCGACCTGCTCATTGATCCCCCCCACCGCAAATGTGATGTTGATGGAGACGACAGGCGTCTGATGTCGTTCGACCATGAGAACGGTCAACCCATTGGCCAGCCGGTGCTCGATCACACGTTCGGCGAGATTCGGCGACCCAGCAAGAAGTGGGGCAAGGTTGAGGGTAAGACTCAGGATGACGCCAAAACAAGAAATCAGAATTTTATTTCGCCTGCGGACAAACTCTTCACTCAACCTAAACCTCAGCCTCAATCTGGATTTCATTCGAATATCTCCATCAATTGTTCAGGCCTCTCGATGAACCAATCTGGTTCACAAGCTTGCATCTTCGCTCGATTCCCCATGCCATATCCGACGGCACAGACACGAATGCCCGCGTTATGTCCTCCGTTGATATCATTCGTGCTGTCCCCGACAAGGACCGTTCGCTCTTTCAGCGCACCTGCCTTTTCCATGATGTGCAATAACATCCCTGGTTCCGGTTTCAGCCCAAACCCGTTGTCCCCACCGACCATGTACCGAAAATGTTGCACGCCCAACCCGTTCAGGATTACGCGGGTGTATTCGATCGACTTGT
This sequence comes from Nitrospira sp., assembly GCA_029194725.1. Classification (GTDB taxonomy): domain Bacteria; phylum Nitrospirota; class Nitrospiria; order Nitrospirales; family Nitrospiraceae; genus Nitrospira_D. The sequence continues at coordinate 126,022 of JARFXQ010000001.1, forward strand.
TGGTTGCAACCGCCTTGTCTTTGTGTGCGAAATGTTGCAGCATCGGCTCGATGCCGGGATAGAAGCTGGTCCTGTCCAAGCAATGTTCGAGGTAATAGGCTCGAAAGACTTTCAGCGCTTCTTCAAATTTGGCCTGATTGCCCTCTCCGACCGCAAGACGCAGCAACCGCTTGACTCCGTCGCCGACAAAACCAAAGATCTCTTCAATTGGACGTTCTGGTAACCCCAGTTCGGTAAGGGTGAAGTTCACAGATTGAGCGATGTCCCACTTCGATTCAATCAGCGTACCGTCGAGGTCAAAAATCAGCAAATCCACGAGGGTCTGTGCCATTACTTTACCTTTTGCAAAGATTCAACGAGTTCCGCAAGGATTCTACGATGAGCCTCATCTTGTTCCTTGGTTTCAGCTTCGCGCACAAAGCTCACCATCCGCTTCAGTCCGACGTGCGGAGGGATCATCGGATCGAGGATGCGCCAGAAGTTCTCCACGACTTTCACGTGAAAACGAACCTCTTCCATCGTTTCCTCAGGCACGAAGGTGGCGGTTTCCAGGTAGACCGCCCCCTGCACGTAAAATGTGACGGGGATGATCACTTCAAGATTGTTGAGGATCTCCCACTTCCGATAATCGTCCGGGACGGTTGTTTTCTCGATGACAACGACACGGCCCCATGCTGGTTCTTCTCTCCAATCAATATAGGGGGTCAAGGTTTCAAATGACGGAGCATTTAAGCGAGCACCCTTCCGGTCCAAAAGCACATACCGCTTCACGACCTCTGCCGGAGATCGTCTCATCGAACCGCTCGGACTCACTTGTGCGCTCGACGTGACAGCCAAGCCGAGAACAGCCAGGATGACCAGATAATGGATCAGGCACTTGGGTAACGGATTCACGCGTCTAACCGGATGGATCTTACACACCGCCCATAAGTTTCGCACAATACCCCACGGACATACGTCCAACACCTGCTTTTTGAGATGGACACTTCAGCCGTCTCATTCTAGCAAACGGGACTAGAGACATCCAGGTAACAAGGAGACGGCCCTTCCGTTGTTTGACCTTTTTAAAACGAGAATGCTACGGTCGCCTGACAGGTCAACATCTTGCCAAGGCAGAAGCGCCTATGTTCACCCTTCGACGGAGATGGGTTCGGCTCATCGGTCTGCTCATCGGCCTATTATGCACGTTCAGCCTGTCGTCCTTGGGCTCCATCGCCGCTGTTGACCTCAGCGACGAATCTCGGAATGGCAACAGCACTATCACCTCGCCTGGTCACATCAAACTACCGTCATCGTTCGCAGCCGCTCCTCAGAAAGCCTACGTCCTGCTCAAACAGCTCCAAGAGCGAAGCGGGATACCGTTGCCGGGCTACGTTGGAGGGCGTGAATTCCAAAACCGGGAACGACGTCTTCCACGAGGCTCCTATCGGGAGTATGATGTCAACCCGAAGAGACAAGGTCGTGGGCGCGATGCAGAACGACTCGTCATCGAGCAGCGAACCGGAAAAGCTTACTATACCGGAGACCATTACCAAACGTTTGCCCCTCTTAACTGACGAAGGCCCAAACCGAGAACATCGCTATGGCGGGAAACACCACCTTACAGATTCATCTTTGTAATGCGACCCCCCCCTGGTCGGCTCTCCTTGTCATTCCTCGCGGGATCTCACCCTCGGGGTTGGTGAAAACGCCGCCGGGATATGCCATGCGTACCATCCAGGGAAAGAAATGCCGAACTCCATCGGATCTCTTCGATGAGTTCGCACGGGCACTCTCTTTCCCTGATTACTTCGGACACAACTGGGACGCACTCGAAGAATGTCTGGCTGATTTGGAGTGGCTTCCGGCCAAAGGGTATATCTTGCTCATTACCGACACACAAGCCGTGCTTCCAGAGGACGAAGATGAGTACGACACATTGCTGGAAATCCTCGACGATGCCGGCGAGGCTTGGAGCCAAGGACACACCGCCGACGGCCGGAGCGCCCCATTCCACGTCGTGTTCATAATTGCCGAGCAGGACAAATCGAAGAGAAAGCACTGGGAGCTGGAGGAATTCTCCTCTACCGATTCAAAGACACCCAGGACAAAACCCAGCCCGAGACGTTCAGCCAAGCGGTCCAGAGAATAAGGACTTCTACGACAAGCTGGAATAAGCTCGCCCAACAATCACTTTCTTGACCGGCTCTCACCCCACGTGATAGGGTGCGCCCCCGTTATGAGAACATCCCGTTCTGCCAAACTCTTCACCGAGGCTCAGCAACTTATTCCTGGCGGTGTCAACAGCCCTGTCCGCGCCTTCCGCTCGGTCGGAGGACAACCGCGCTTTATCGCACGGGCGAAAGGATCGCGGCTCTATGATGTGGACCGCAACGTCTATATCGACTATGTGATGTCGTGGGGGCCGATGATTTTAGGCCACGCCCCTTCCGCCGTGGTCACTGCGATCAAGAGCGCGGCTGGCCGAGGCACGAGTTACGGAGCGCCGACTGAGTCGGAAGTATCGCTGGCCCGAGAAATACGGAACGCCTTCCCTTCCATGGAAAAGATCCGGCTTGTCAGCTCCGGCACCGAAGCCGTCATGAGCGCCATCCGAGTGGCCCGCGGATTCACCAAACGGACCGGCGTCATGAAATTCGAAGGTTGTTATCATGGCCACGGTGACTATCTGTTGGCAAAAGCCGGATCAGGCCTGGCTACCTTAGGGATTCCGGATTCACCGGGCGTGCCGGAAGACTTTGCCAAACACACCCTCACCGCTCCCTATAATGATATTCGTACGGTTCAGCAGGTGATCAAAGCCAATCGGGATCGTGTTGCCTGCATCATCGTCGAGCCGATCGCAGGGAACATGGGAGTCGTCCCTCCTGCTCCGGACTTCCTGGCGGCACTGCGGCAGCTGACCAGGGATCACAATATCCTCTTGATTTTTGACGAGGTCATCTCGGGATTTCGTGTCGGCTATGGAGGGGCGCAGGCACTCTATGACATAACACCGGACCTCACGGTGCTCGGAAAGATCATCGGTGGTGGATTGCCGGTCGGTGCCTATGGCGGGCGGAAAGAGATCATGGATCTCATCGCACCGGTCGGACCCGTTTATCAAGCCGGTACTCTCTCCGGTAATCCGTTGGCGGTCTCCGCTGGACTGGCAACACTCACGCAGTTGCGGGTGAAGGGGGTGTACAAGAAACTCGAAGAGCGATCAGCTGCCCTAGCCAAGGGAATCGGCGAAGCTGCAAAGAAGGCAGGGATTCCCGTGACCCAAACACGAGTCGGGTCGATGTTGACGACCTTCTTTACGCCTGGCCCTGTTGTGGATTGGAATACGGCGAAACAGTCCGACACGAAGCGGTACGGCCAGTTTTTTCACCTTATGCTGGAGCAGGGTATTTATCTCGCACCATCTCAGTTCGAAGCTGCCTTCCTCTCGACTGCCCACAGCACACAGGACATCGAGAAGACCATCCGCGCCGCACACACCGCCTTCAAAAAGCTCTAACGCCATCCATCAGGACACGGGCATTCTGTATCTTGCAAGATACGAACGGTATCCGTTTAGATACAGAGCAATTCCTTCTGAAGCCCGTTTTCCGTTGACAACTGATGCTCGACGATTCTCTATTCGTCGTCCTCGTCCTCCGCTTCAAGAGCCTCCTGCCGCTTCTGTTCTTCCATCGCGTTGTGCAGCAGCATGCGGATAAACATAGAATAGAGCGACCCTTTTTCCAAGGTTCCGCCAGGCGGGATGGCGATTTTCCCTTCCTTAATCATGCGATCCATCCAGGCTTTCTGATCAGGGGCGATTAACACAGGAATTTCGACCAGCCCCACCTTTCCCATCATATCCATGACATAACCCTCCGTGAATCAATTCAGGTCCGATGAAAGGCACCGTCGCATTGCAGCATGCCATTTTGATCGTTGTCAATCGATCAGAACCTGGCACGACACCTGCGTACAGAGACAGGCCATGGGTCCGCGTCTAAGAATCATGACAGCCTGGTTGACCATCGGCTGGGCATGGCTTGCCACGTCAACTCCCGAAGCCTTGGCAGAGGCTCTGCAGAAATCCAGCCTTGGCTCCACTCTCAACCAGCAATGTGATCTTTGCTGGTATCCCTCGCCCAATGAGCAAGATTCGGATCGCCTCCCCACATACAAACAGCCACGACACAAACGTCCACCGGACAGTCGCCCCCAACGCTATCCCAAAGGACGATACAAATTAGGCCCCGCGCATAAACAGTCTCGTCTTTCCACTCTCCGAACCCGGTCCAGGCACGAGATGAAGGTGCTGAGCACGTTACAAGTGCGTGCCGTCGATGGAGATACGATTCGTGTGGGAGGCGAACGCATCAGACTTCGCGGGATCGACACACCAGAAATGAGTGAATTCGACGGTCCGGCAGCCAAGCGGCGGTTGGAAGAATTACTCCGTAACGGCCCAATCCGCATCGTCCCGCATGGTAGGGATGTCTACAATCGCCTCCTAGCCGATGTGTTCGTGAACGAACAGAACGTGGCGGACATTCTTCGGAGTGAAGGTTTTTCAAAAACAGGATAGTTCGATATCAGAGCTGTTCATCACTCTGCTCGTTCACCATAAGGATTGAGCCCTCTCATCCAGGCACAGATGAAATCCATAACTCGCGGCAAAGACATTTCTGAAGTTGAAGTCACAACCAGCTAACCTCAATTGTTAACACTAGGAGCCTGTCCGACATTAGCCTCAAACACTTCGGACCTTCCGTCCCTATGCCCCTGAGACCATGTGACTGGTGCTGTCGTCGCTGTGTGACTGGTTGCCTGATGACCACTTAGCGTACTTCCTATCGGATCTTGCTGGACGAATTACATCTCCAACTCATTCTGGCTGTCTATGGCGGAGTGACGCGCAGCGCGGCTGCCGTATCACCCCCAGCTCCTGGTCAAGGTATTGTTTGATGCGTACGCGGTGGGCATTCCGGCGTCGCGGCAGACTGCGCGAAAACTATGTGGCCTTTCGGATGCTGGCGGCGAACCAGTGGCCGGCTTTCCGGACGATCACGGACTTTCTGAAACAGCATCTGAATAGCCAAAAATTCACTGATATCTAAGCGCATAATGGTACACCCTTACGACAACAAGGCAATGATCCACGATCTCAGCGGCGGCTTACTGGACCGCCATTGAGGCAAGGAGGGTACCATTGGGGTTGTTTTACACCCTGCACCGACGGTCTGAACTGTGAGGCTCACAAGGCTGCAGATCCGCCACGCAGGGACAGTATCCGCAGAGCTGGCGGTAGTGGTGCGGGGTCGTTCCAATCAATGGCACAACGAACAGGGACTGATAGCACCTACTTCACTTTGGAGAAATCGGCGGGAATTCTGATCTCTTTTCCATCTTGCAGATTGACGACGAACACCGAGGATGCAGTGGGGTCGAACTGTTCGTAGGCGAAGAGCGCCGTGAACCGTGACCGGAAAGTTGGACCGCTGCTTTCGTTCTTTCGTCCTCGTTCGGCCTTGCCGATATCGATAGGCTTGACCCGCTTCGATCCTTGCTGCAGTTCAATCAATGCGCCCTCGGCGAAATACTCGTCATCGCCGCACAACTGCACTTCCATTTCCATGTTGGGCATGTCCATCACTTTCTGGATGAACTCCTCGGGCATGCGCACATCCGTCTTCCGTTTCTTCGATTCTGCCGCCTCTTGGCGACCAAAGGCTTCCAGCCGATACCGCTTGGTACGAAGGACAGCGCTCGCGCCGCAGGGCTCCTTCTCAGGGTCGGCGCCAACGCGAGTCGCTAAGGACGCTTGCTGAAGGACTTTCTTCACATCTTCGGGCGAGTTAGCCTTTTCCATCGGAATTCGCCCAACCTCCAGCGCTTTGTGCGCCTCGTCTGAGGACAGTTTGACATCAATCGCCCACAGGCCGCTGTTCCCTGCCGCAAGAACTCCGATCAGACCCAACAGTGATGCAGTCTGTTTACGAACAGTCACGTTTCCTCTCAATAGCCCGACATGGAGAGGTCTAAACGACCCGGCAAATTAGATGAATGTCATGCATTGTAGGTGAACCGTCACGCCTTTGCAATTAGACCTCGAACCGATTCCAATTCGCATACGGTTTGCGCCGATACAGTTCTTCGACATTCACGAGAATTGGATAACCGACCGACCGAAGCAGCTGTGTCACAAGCTTCAGCGGTAATCCCACCACGGTCGTGTAGTCGCCGATGATCCGTTCCACGAGATCTCCACCGAGTCCTTGAATCGCATAGGCGCCGGCTTTGCCCAATGATTCCTCCGATGCAACATATCGTTCATAGGCATGATCGCGGTCTGCTTTCATCCTGACTTCGGCGGTGGCAACCTCCACTGATCCAATGTTTTCCTCGTGGTTGCATAAGGCGACGGCAGTATGGACATGATGGGAACGGTCGACCAGACGTGCCAGCATGGCGCGCGCATCAGCAAGATCCACCGGCTTCCCGAGTAGTTGTCCATCGAGATCGATCACGGTATCGCTGCCGAGGACGAGGGCTCGTGGTCTCAGCAGCGCCACAGATGACGCCTTTCCACGCGCGAAGCGCTTGACCTGCTCGACAGGTGACAACCCGACCTCTGGTTGCTCGCGGAACTCCGATGGGCACACCTCGAAAGAAAGACCCAACAGTGCTAGGAGTTCCTGGCGGCGTGGCGAACTCGACGCCAGGACTAGCTGCATCGCGAGACCAGCAAACTCGACTCATCGACTGATTCGGCCTCGGGTAGGTCCATCATGGCTTCTAGCCGATTGCGGAAATCTGCGAGGAGGACATGGAGTCCTTCGACGGAAGAGACACGCACCATCTGTGCGCGAAGCGAGGCGGCATGTGGAAAGCCTTTACAATACCAGCCTAGATGTTTACGCATACGATAGAATTGCTTTTCCCCGACCAGCGACTGGAACTGTTTCGCATGATCGACCAGCACGGCGAAACGCTCGTTCAGCGACACCTCACCGAGATCTCGACCAACCTGGGTCCCATTCACACCTCGTGCTCGCATGCGGGCTTGCTCTTTTGAGCGAAAGAACCACGGCGCCCCAAGCACACCCCGCCCAACCAATACGCCATCGACTCCGGTTTCACAAACTCGCGCCGCGATATCGTCAAGGCTCTGAATGTCTCCATTCCCCAATAACAATGTTCCGGTTCCCCGCACCAGTGCGGCAGCACGTCCAATCGCCGACCAGTCCGCCGAGCCTCGATACATTTGCCGGAGCGTTCGCCCATGAAGCGAGATCACGGCCGGTTGTTCCATCAAAAGCTCGTCGATCCATTCCTCAATCGTCACTGAGTCATACCCGAGCCGGGTCTTCACGGAAAGGGGCAGTCGGCGCCGCGGGGCTGAACCCGTGTCGCCGCGCTGTTGATTCAGACGTTCAAACATGGCTACTCGCGCCGGCGTAAAACCTGCTTGTTCAAGGGTCTGTCCTTCGGCCCAATCCTCGATCCCACGTTTGACTGCCTGCATTATCGTGCGGGCCAGTTCTGGTGTGCGGATCAATCCGGCACCTGATCCGGACGACGCCACGCTCTTGGAAGGACAACCCATGTTGATATCCAGCCCATCGAAGCCCAGCTCGCATACCGCCAGTGCCGCCAAATAAAAGAGATCAGGATCTTTCCCATAGAGCTGGGCCACAATTGGACGCTCTCTCTCGCTGTACAGAAGCGTCTCCAAGTGAATCTCTGGTCCGTGACAGACGTCATGGACATGCGTAAATTCCGTAAAACTGACATCCGGCTTCCCCTGCTGGGCGATCACGGATCGAAAGCAAGCATCGGTCACACCATCCATTGGGGACAACCCTATGAGAGGGCGTGGAAGGCTCAGCCAAAAGTTCATGTCAGCTTTCGTACAGGAGAACGCCTGGTTCGTTTGCAAAGCGGTAAGCGCACTGAAGCTCCTCGGCCTCTCTCTCGGCAATGCCTCGCAACTCCGGCGCCACTTGATGGACAAACTCCACGAACCGTTCGACTTTCAACAAAAAGAAATCATAGATTCCGGAGACATGCCTAGGCTCACTGAACCAGAACACTACAAATCCATCGAGCGACACGTCACGCGCCCTGAGAAGACGACAGGATTCGACAAACATGTCCTCCACCTCTCCTCCCCAATGAAGAATCTCGTAAGGAAGATAGACGGAGCGATAGAAGTCCAAATCTTGGAGACTGGCCTGATCTTGGCTCCACTCTGTTCCTACCGGCTCGGTTTTACCAGCCAGTACCTGTGCATATCGATTATAGGCCACTCGGAGCGCTTGCGTGTCAGATGTAGACATCGGCTCTTCCGATACCGCGCGCAACTCAAAATCCGGTACGGCCTGTTCGGTCTTGTCATGCCTGGAGAACAGCGCGCCATACCGTCGGGAGAATTGGGCGAATTCATCCACGATCAATTCGGCCTGTTTCGTATCCACTTCCAAAGCAAGGCCCTTCAGGCTGGTAAGCTGAGGATGGCATAGAATCTGATCGAGCATTTCGAACAAGACGGTCGGAATAGGGGCGGCATGGTCATCGATCCAAGCAGGAAGGGCATCATCACCCCCGCTACCCTTCAGTTGTGAATCGAGGATTCGGTGTGATTGATGAACGGCCAGACCAGCCACGTGAATCTCCACCACACGATCCATGGGAAACTCGTTGAGAAAGTCCTCGACAAATCGTGTAAGCGACATGGCTCGATGCGATCCAGAATATCGAAACACCGTCCAGAGATGACCCACGTCCAAGACAAACCCACAGGAAGCCTGTTCGCTGATGAGCTGAAAAAACCCTGGGATGGACATCGTCCCCGCAACAAAGTACGTAAGTGGCGGCATTTCAAGCAGCACCAACGGCGTGCTTCCATTGGCCAAACGACAGTGTTGGTCGAGCAAATGTTGGATCAATCGTGTATTGTACGCTACCACTTTCGCGCTTAATGGCGTGTAGAGAGGAGGAAGATAGGTCCCGTAGTGATAGCCGGCGAGATATTTAGTCGCACATTCATGATTCAGCCAGGCACTTTGCACGATCTTCAGTTGTTCTGCAGCCGCGCCGATTTCTTGTCCAAACCCCATAGCATCGGCCATCTCGGGCTGAGTGAGCCACAATCCTTCACCATGATAGGTCAGCAGACCGTCGCCGACCTCTTTCTTAGTGGATGCCAAGGCCATCGGTATTGTACGGAACACTTCAAGATAGGCAGGCGGCACTTGACGTTCCTGTAGACTTCGCCGCAAGCTTGTAATGTGGGGAGCATGAATATCGACTGAAAGCCCCAGCCCATGCAGAGGAATTGTCCCGAGCCGACGAAAGAACTCCCTATGGTAAGGCCCGCTCGACGCCATCATTTGTCCCTTGTTGACGATCAAAATGCATTCTTAGTGTATGTCGTCGAACCGTTGAATGACAACGCTTTGAACCTCTCATGGCCCCTAGGGACCTTCTGCTATACTTGGCATACATTGCAGCCAGGAGGGAGGCAAATTCGTGAGGGAAAAGGACCTCGCTGACAAATGGTGGACAAAGACGATCAACAGCCTACATCCTCGGATCACCAGACTATACTGGTTGCACACATGATGACACCCGGCGTAGTCCAGATTCCAGGAGATGTATCGGTCACCGAAGCGGCGTCGCTCCTGGAACGCGAGCGAATGCCCTGCCTCCTGGTCAAAGATACGGAGTCTCGCTTCGGACTCATGACGCCGACCGACATTGTCAAAAAGGTCGTCGCGCAAGGCCTCGAACCGGATGACATCGCAGTCCGGACCATCATGACAAGGCCGGTCCAATTTATCGAGTACGATCGAGCGATGGACGAAGCTTCGGCGCTCATGATGTCCACCGGGACACCGATCCTCATCGTCACGAAACAAGATCAACCGGTCGGCGTCCTCACCGCCAGAGACCTGCTCCTTTCTCCAAAGCGATGCGTAACGAACATCTCAGCTACCATAAGTGTCATTGAGGGGGAGGGCGTGGGAGATGAGCATCAGGTCTCCATCTCACAACTCAGCCATGCCGGCGCCTCGGTGGAATCTCCCGTGATGTTACTGTCAGGGACCAAAATCATATTGAGCTTTTGCCTCTCTGAGATGATGAGTCCCTTGACCATTCGAGGGACCGTCTTGGATAACGCGAGAGTTGAGACGCTCTCTGGCACATCCGGTTCCCTCATGACATCACAGCGAGGGGTAGAGATACAATTTGTCGATCTCTCTCCCGCAGACCAGTCCAGGATCAAGGCCTGGGTGCTGAGCAATCTCCCTAAATCTTTCGACCCCTCATAAGATTCTCCCGCCTCTATGGGCAGGGACCTCCCGCCGGATTGGACCGCACCGGATCCCGACAATCTTTGACCAAAATACGATCCGTTGGTACAATTTTCCGTCTCAATTACCCTTAAGAGGACCACTATGAATTCCACCGGTAGACCTCCGCAGATTCGGCCCCGCCCCACCTTGTCACGAGATGAAATCCTACATCAAATCAGTGTCCTTCTCGACAACCGTGAAGACCACCTGCATGCCGCTCTCATGTCGGAACTTCTGACGGGGTTGCTGAAACTCCACGAGGCACGCTTAGACCTCCTGGACGTGAAAATCGTAAACCGTGCCGTCAAAGAACTTCGCCATGCATTCAGTGTTTTCCGCGGATATCGTGACCGCCAGAAAGTCAGCATCTTCGGCTCGGCACGTACTCTTTCCGACGATCCCAATTATCAGCTAGCATACAAGTTCTCCCAAGCTATCGTTCGAGAAGGATTCATGGTCATCACCGGGGGAGCCGATGGGATCATGCGGGCTGCTCAAGAGGGTGCCGGTCGTGAAAACAGCTTCGGCGTCAATATCATGCTTCCGTTCGAACAGGGGCCTAACTCCACGATCGCCGACGACCCGAAACTTATTACCTTCAAGTACTTTTTCACTCGCAAGTTGATGTTTCAAAAGGAAGCGAACGCCATCGCCCTCTTCCCTGGAGGATTCGGCACACACGACGAGGGTTTTGAAATACTCACCCTGGCCCAGACCGGCAAGAGTGACCCTCAGCCGATCATCTGTCTTCAGGCCCCCGGCTGCGACTACTGGGATGATTGGTCGGCGTTTGTGACGAGACAACTACTGAAGAGGAATCTCATCAATGAAGAAGATATGAATCTTTTTGCAATCGTTAATTCCACAGAAGCAGCTGTGGACCAGATCCTCAGATTTTACCGCCGCTACCACTCCATACGCTTTGTGGGGCGACAGCTGACAATGCGTCTCAAGCAGACGATCTCCCTTGAGCAACTTGAGGAGATTCGGCAGCGATTCGCCGATCTCCTCTCCGACGGGACATTCGAACTGCGAGGTGCTCTCGAAGAAGAGATCGATGAACCAGCCTTGCGTGACTTGCCAAGACTCGTGTTCGCTTTTAATCGGCGCAGCGCCGGACGACTTCGCCACCTGATCAGTCACCTGAACGAGTTGTGAGCCATGCCTAATTGTAGAGGAGAACACGACAGACACTTTTTAGTCTTGACCTGAGCATGTTATGCTCGTCCAACTCTATGGGTACTGTATCTTCAGCCCCCTCATTCCATGGCCCTCCGGATATCGTCCTGTACCATGCTGAATGTTCTGATGGGTTCGGGGCGGCCTGGGCTCTCTGGAAAAAGTTTCCGAGTGCAAGCTTTTTGCCCGTCAAGCACGGCCATCCGCCCCCTCCCGATCTCAAGGATCGCCGTGTCGTGATCGTGGACTTCAGCTATGCCCGGCCGGTTCTGGAAGCAATGGCCGCCGAGACCAAGGAACTCCTGGTTCTGGATCACCATATCACTGCTGAGCGAACCTTGGATGGCTTTTCAAACGCGTACTTCGATCAAACAAAGTCCGGCGCCGTCCTGAGCTGGGAATGGGCTCACGGCACAACAGCTCCATGGTTACTTCAGTATATTCAGGACAAGGATTTATGGACCTGGGCTTTGCCGAGGAGTCGAGAAATCAACGCGGCTTTGGCCTCCTACCCGTTCGACTTCAACGTTTGGAATGGCTTTACACAGTCGGCGCTCGAGGTAGATGGTCGAGCCATCTTACGCTACGAACATGAGCTCGTTGGGAAGCTCGCAGCACAGGCTTCGATGGTGGAATTCCAGGGTATCGTCGTTCCCGCCGTGCAAAGCTCCATCTTGACCAGTCAAATCGGCGAGCGTCTGTCGCCCCACCATCCCTTTTGCCTGATCTGGCATGACCGCGACGGTCGCCGGTATTTCAGCATGCGTTCCCGATCTGACGGGACGGATGTCGGGAGGATCGCCGCCTCGCTCGGAGGAGGAGGCCATACTCATGCTGCCGGATTCTCCATTCCACTCGAGATCGACGGAACACCTCCGCGTGATCCCAAACTGCCTCGTACGGTCGTGGATCGTCGCCGTGCTCAATAATGTCAGATCACCATGATTCCACTCCACGATGATAATCCTACGCAAGGGACTCCCGTCGTCACTATGATCTTCATCGGCATCTGTGTTGCTGTATTTCTCTATCAAGTGAATCTCCCTCAGCATGCTGCGACGCTCTTCACATTTCAATACGGTGCCATCCCTGCCATTGTCTTCAACCAGGCTTCGCTTCCCGAGGAAGCGGTCGCGATTCCGGCGGCCCTCACCCTGGTGACCAGCATGTTTCTTCACGGAAGTTGGATGCATCTCCTCGGAAACATGCTCTACCTCTGGATTTTCGGCAATAACATAGAGGATGTGATGGGTCACACGAAATTCGTCCTCTTCTATGTCTTATCCGGTATTCTCGCCGCTCTGAGTCATGCCTTGACCGACCCTTCCTCCCAAATACCGATGGTTGGGGCAAGCGGAGCGATCTCGGCCGTGCTCGGCGCTTATATACTGCTATTTCCACACGCTCACGTCCTGGTCTTACTGCCGATGATCGGGATGACCCGAGTGGCGGCGGGCATCGTCCTCGGCATGTGGTTTATGACGCAGCTCATCAGCGGAGGCATGAGTGTGGGAGCCACTGGAGGTGGTGTTGCTTTTTTCGCTCACATCGGTGGATTCATCGCCGGCATGGCGCTGATTGGTCTCTTCAAACGGAAGGACGTGCGATTTTTTGCGCCGGGCCGGTCGAGATGGAGTTCATGAGGACATACCTCGCAGCATCGGTAACGCCGCTCACACAGCATCCAACAGCTCTCTCTCCTTCTCGATCAATCCTGACTGGCGGTAGGGTTGCTGCGGGACAAACCGCTGGTTGATCCGATGGTGTTGAATCGCTTCATCACCGTAGCCTGAGATGAACAATTCCGTGATATTGTTGTGTGAGTAGTTGACACAATCCAACGCCGGCAGATTGCTTACTTCCAAAGAACATTTTGATCACCTGTTCAACGGGTATTGAGCGAACCTAGGCAGGCTTTAGCAGGCCCTTGGTGAACCGGTGAGCCAATTCTGCTGCTACCAGAGCTTGTGGAGCAGTAAATGTTACGTGTCCCATTTTTCTCCCAGGACGAATCATCCGCTTTCCGTACAGATGAAGCACCGCCCCTGCTGTTGAATGGAGCGCGTAGGCCCCTGTGCTGGATGTAACAGATTGCATTTCTTCACCGATGAGATTCACCATGACCGCAGGGCTTAAGAGCCTTGTCTCTCCCATTGGGAGTCCACACGTCACTCGTACCTGCTGCTCGAATTGGGATACAGTGCAGACGTCCAGTGTGTAGTGGCCCGAGTTGTGAGGTCGAGGTGCAATCTCGTTTATAAGCAGAGAGCCGTCTTTGACCTGAAAGAGTTCCACGCAGAAAACCCCAACCCCTTGTAACGCCGTTACGGCTTGTTTCGAAAGTTCCGTCGCTTTTTCCGCGACGTCAAGAGGAATGGAAGCAGGCACGCAGGTTTCTCGTAAGATACCCTGTTCATGCCGATTCTCGACCACTGGATACACACAGGACTCTCCGCGATCGCTTCGCACGACGAGCACGGAGAGTTCGGTGAGATAGTCTATGAACTGTTCAAGAATCCACCGATGACGAGGCTTGGTTGTTTCTATTATGTGCTCTACCTCCCTCATATCATGACTGTCTCGGAGAAGCCATTGGCCTTTCCCATCGTACCCACTTTTGGCTGTTTTACAGACAGCAGGAAGCCCGAGACGATCGACTCCCGAGATCAGTTGAGGTATCGATTCGACGACGGCGAAAGCGGGAACAGGGAGGTGTCGTGAGGACAAGTATTGTTTCTGTTCAATCCGGTCCTGAAGGATCCGGAGAACAGAGCCGGAAGGTCGCATCGGGCAACGTTGTTCCAGCCAGTCACAGAGCTCCGCAGGTACATTTTCCCATTCGAGAGTCACTGCAGCCGCGATACTTGCGAATTGGTCGCGGACATTATGATCCGTGAATGGGGCTGGAAATGGGTAGGTGGCAATTCGATGGGCGGGCGCGTCGGCATCTGGATCCCAAACAGCTACCCGGTAACCCATGCGGTGAGCAGTCCCGACGAACATAGCCCCCAATTGTCCACCACCCAACACTCCGAGAGTGGCGCCAGGTCCAAGGATTCGCTCGGTCACAGCCGATCACTCATCTCGTACCCTTGGCCTCGGGCGAATCAAGAACGCTCTTCGTTTGTGCCATCCGATATCTTTTGATACGCTCAGCAATTTCAGGATGACGGCCTGCGAGAATTTGGCCGGCGAGCAGCCCTGCATTCTCGCCACCCCCGATCGCCACGGTTGCAACCGGAATGCCTCTCGGCATCTGGACGATTGACAATAATGAGTCGAGGCCACGAAGGTTTTCCGTAGGAATCGGTACACCGATCACGGGGAGGTGGGTCTTGGAAGCCAACATGCCGGGAAGATGAGCCGCTCCTCCAGCTCCCGCAATGATGACCTCGATTCCTCGGTCATGGGCACTTGTGGCGTACTCGAAGAGGCGGTCCGGCGTCCGATGAGCCGAAACGACGAGTAGTTCATGGGGAATATCAAGTTCGTCCAAGATTGCTCCCGATTTGTCCAGGACGGGGAAATCGGATTTACTGCCACCCAAGATGCCCACAAGGGGTCTGCGACTCGCGAGGTCTCGGCTTGCCGGCTGCGGTGACTGTTTCACCGCCCGCTGTATTCTGGTCATCGTCTGCCCCTCCATCATTTCCTGGCTCCACAAAATACGTAGCGGCACCTTAGCGAGTCCATCTAACCAGGTCAAGGAGATTGAAATTGTCGCAATCATGCGGTGGATTTTAGTCGCTCAAGGATTTGGACAGAAGCCTCAGTAGCAATTCGCGAGTTTGCATTGAGGCCGTCGTTTCTTGGCGTGGTTGCGATTGCTGTGCGTAGGTTGTCGGATCGGCAAATCGACGGGGATAAAGCGGTTACAGCTACCGCTCACTGCGAAGATGGCCCAGGGCATTCCCTGAGCCATCTTCAGGAAGGAGAACTATGTGCCGTATCGATTGTACGGCACGATCGACTACTTACCGCCTGGAGCCGCCACCTTGGGAGCGAACATCTCAAACACACTTGGTGACCGTTCAATGTAATCCGGCGGGAAGAAGTTAAAGCGCCGCCACAGTTCATACCACAGAGGGACACGATTCATGACCACCCAGCCCAATACCTTTGTGCCCTGCCTCACCTGAGACTGATCAGGCCATGGTTGAGGATCATCAGGGTCAGGAACGACCCAGAACCGATAATTTCCTTTTCCATCGTCGATCTGGTCAACCACCTTGATGACCCCCCCACGAGTACCAGCCATCAATGAAGGCCAGGCAGGCAATGGGATGGCCGGCACTCCAAAAAACAGGATTCGAACCTTCCGCCCAGGTTTCAAAAGTGGAGAATCCAACCCTTCGGCAGTCATTTCGATGGCTGGATCGGTGGCGAGAGGAGAAATCGTGACCAAATTATCTCCCTGCCTGACGGTCTCGTTGACACCGACCCTAGCCATTTTGACCACGGTGCCGTCCATAGGAGCGATGAGGCGGGCGGCCTCGATCCGTTGTTGGACCCCCTGTTGCCGGTACGAGATATCCGCCAAACTCTCCGTGGCCTTCGCGGCTTCAGCCACGGCATTATCTCGCATGGCTATTGCCTCCATGAGCCGTTGCTGCACATCCGCCGTGACTTGATCACGCCCGAAGCTTAACGAGGACCGAGCCTGCTCAGCCGCCAACAAAGCGGCCTGGGCTGCCTGCAAACCAGCTTTTGTGCTGATTTCCGTCTGAATCGTCAACTCAAGTTCTCGTTGTGAAACGAGCCCGTCCCTGACAAGTTGTCGATGGCGGTCGACATTGAGTTGCGCTGTGTGGACATCGATCTTATACTGTTCGACCTTCTGTTGCGCCTCTCGCACTTTGTTGTCTGCTTCCACCACTCTGGCCTCGGCCGCTGGCACGGCAGCCTGGACCAGTTTTTTCATCTCCCCGATCCTCTTATTGAGCTGATCCGCTCTTGAGAGTGCTGCCTGACGTGTTTGCTCTAGAGCTGCCCGACGTTGTTCGAAGAGAGGAATGATTTCCGGCGCCATAAAGGTCGGATCATAGTCTTCGAGTTCGCCGATGAGCTCGCCTTTTTTAACCTTCACTCCTTCAAAAATATGCCAAGCCTTGACACGACCCGTGATCCGAGACTCGATCTTCTGCGGTCGGTCGTAGGGAGTATAAGCAGAAACTCTCCCATTCGCGGAGATCGTCTGTGTCCATGGGACGAACTCAAGAACGATCAGAAAAAGCAGGAGGGTCGTCAGTATCGCACGAGATGCCGTGAACATTCCTCCTGGAATCTGTACCGCTTCCCAGCACGGCAACTTTGCCAATGTGGGTCCTTGTTCGATGGTGATCGCTGCCAAGCCTACCCCTCGCTTGGCCAACGCACGTTCTCCGCTGCCTTCGCCACCGTGACCTAGGCTAGCCATGGAGCCTCCATTCATTTATCGGTGTTGATGTTACCCTTACAACCTGTTTACGCATGAGCATGGTGCAGCATAATACGACGATCGGCATGATCCGTAAGATTGGGATCCGTCGATACAAAGATCACGGACCATGCTTCATCTTTAGAGCACAGCCGACGCAGCACGCGCTCGCGCAGCGATGGCTCGAGCGAGTGAATCAAGCCGTCGAATATGAGAACTTGTGGACGCCCTAGAATAGCCCTGGCCAGAAGAATCTGCACAATGTGGGTCGGCGAGACGGACTCCCCCAACGAGGAGACCTCGGACTTCACGCCGTGTGACAATCCCTCGACATCTTCCTCAAGTTCGGTGAATCGGAGAGCCCAGTTGAGGTCGTCATAGGTGACATAGGATCGTCCCATGACGATATTTTCTTCGATCGTTCCCTTGAGCAACGACAACTGAGAGTCGATCATGACACTGCGGGTTTGGTTGATGGCATTAGGCTCGATATACCGAAGATCGACTCCATTGTACTGAACGACACCATTGGTCGGAGCTTCAAGGCCACCCAACACCCTGGCCAAAGCAGTCTTGGCTCCCGTAGTTCGGGCGTAGATACCGAGCTTCTCGCCTGGTGCTACTTCCAGGTTGAAGCCATCGAAGACGGACACTCCGCCGTGGATCAGACTCACGCTTTTGCAGGTGACGCGAACCCCTTGAGTCAAATGTTTGGGAAGCGCCACGACGGATTCGGGTACGACGTAATCTTGCTCTTGGCTAAAGACCACATCGAGGTGTTTCAGAGACGTGAAGAAATAGTACACATACCCCATGTTTTTGATCAGGGAATCGAAATTGAGGATGAGTGCGCCGACGACCGCCTGAACAGCGACCAATTGCCCCAGAGTCATCTGCCCTGATGCCATGAGCCAGGCTGAGAGGGCGAGAGCTCCAGATTGTGCAACTGCTTGCCCCGTCACCGAACCAATGTATTGCCGCACAAGGACGACAAACCGGGCCTTCCGAGTTTCGACATACCGAGTGACAAGCTCATTCGTCTTCTGAAAAAGAAATGGGCGGCTGTCGGTGGCCTTCAACTGCAAGGCATTCTGCGAGATCTCCTGAATCCAATTGAAGACATCGTACTTCGCATGAGACATGGCGAGGGTCGTCTTCAGAGCACCACGGGAGAGCACGAAAAACGTGATCCCGAACCCTGCCATGAGCAGAAGGTTGTACACGAGAAAATAGGGATGGTAGACGACCAGCACGACCATGCCGACCGAGCCACCCACCACGACGTTCATCAGGTCGATGAGCAGGGTGGACAAGGCCCGTTGCATAAAGACCGTCTCGATAAAGTAGTTCGAGAGCTCAACCCGCGCCCCTTTAAATCGATTCCGAGGAAGCTGCTCAACCATCGCGACTGCAACCCTTGCAAAGAGTCGGCGTTGCACGACATCCACCGCGTAGAAATGGAAGGTCTTGAACAGGCCGACAAACAACAGCACTGCCAACATAATGCCGGTCAGAGTCCAAATCATGACCGGCTGCACCGCGTAGGAAAAGGTGCTGACCAACTCCTGCACGGTCAACGGGATGATGAGGGAAAAGAACCCAACGGCTAGGGCGTAAGAAAAAATCAGACTCATGATCTTTTTCTCAGCCTTCATAGCCACGGACAGCTGCTTCATCAGCGCTTCAAACAGGCCTTGATAACTTTCGCCCTGAGGTTCTTTCATGAGCACCCCCAGTAATGATTTAAGTAAAAATGTGGATGATCCGCCTCTTGCCGAACTACACCACGTTCAAGAGCCCACTGCCAACCCACCGAATGAACTATCCCCTATTACCACCCTGCTTCTACCTAATCACGTCCCGGCGGTTTGCGGCCAGCAGATCCGGCCGAAGCCAAGGGGTTGCCGTATTGGGCCAGCACGTCGTCGGCCAGTGGTTTTGACAGTGCCCCCCTGGCCCACAACATCCCTCCTCGGGCCACCGCATAGTCTGCCTGTGCGCGGTAGAGCTCATAGGCCGCTTGGACGACGGCGCGCTCGCGCACGTTGACGAACAACACACTCGTCGCCCCCATATTAAACCTGGCTCGCTCCCCCTCTTCCAAGGTCTTGGCCAATCGGAGTGATTCGGTCGCGGCTCTCACCCGGTCTCGGGACCGCACAATCGCTGAAAGCCAGTTATCGACCTCGATCTGAACCTGTCGTTCCATGTAGGCTTGCTTATAGACCAATCGCTCCAGCTCGGCCTCCGCGTGAAGAACCTTCCCTCTGGCACCTCGATTGAACAACGGCATACTGAAGAACAGACCCACTTTGTAAGCGAACCCTCCGAAAACATAGATTGCGCCCGTTTGCGGCCCCCCCTCAATCGTTAGCTTTGGAAGGAGATTATTCTTCGCCAGTTTCAGTTCGACATTGTTCAATTTGACTTCAATGTAGAGATCGCGTACTTCCGGCCGATCCTCCCTCGCTTCCGCTTTGAAGGCCGCCACCTCCTCCTCGCTCGGCAACGACGTTTCACCCTGAAACTCCGGCGCCCATTCCGGGCGTGGGGTCACCGGTTCGTCGTTTTCCCAGAGAAAGAGCGCCAGCTTATATTGTTCATACTCCACCTTCCGTTGCGCGGCAATGGCAGCCTCCCGACGAGCCTGAACTTCTTCTCGGGCCTCGACCACGTCAATCGGAGCGACCGCGCCGGCTTTGGCTCTCCCCTCAACCATGCGATAGCGCTCCTCCGCGACGGCCAGCGCACGTTTCACCACATCGGCTTGTTTGACGGCGACCTGCCAATCCCAGTATTGAATGGCCCCGGCGAGATAGAGATCTTGCCGTTTCTGGGCCACCTTCACCTCGGCTTGCGGCCCAGCGATCTCCGCCTGTTGCAACACGGCATACTCTTCGTTGACCATGAATCCCCGTAGGAGATTAATCGCTCCGCCGACGATACCCGATTGTTGCGGATAGAACAGTTGGACGTCCTGAGGGATCGCCACCGCGGGACTCAGTGGAGTATGAGGTGGATTTAGGGTGTTGCCACTGCCAGTGATAGTGGCTCTATCCCCAAAGCCGTTACGGATACCGCCGAAGATCTCCCACCCCCAGGGGTGTCCGACCTTGAGATAGGTATCGTTATAGCCAACGCTCAATTTATTCGGCGCGCCTTGAACGTTCGTCAGATTATACGTTTCATACCGGTCGAACTCGAGCTCGTTCCGAAGTCTCGGCTCCCATGCACCCAACGCTTTCAGGATTTTCGCCCGAGCCTGCGCCCGCTCCAGTCCCATTGCCCGGAGCAGCGGATGGGTCAACTCAATCCTCGCGAACACCTCTACAATGGTCAGGGGAGCGGTGCGTGTCGATTGAGCCTGCACGGCACTCAAGTCGATCAGCGGTTCCGCCAATGCGGTCGCCGACACCATCATGAACGAGAACAGCAAGAGAAGGATCAAGGCAGGATGCTCCTTTGTTGCCGAGTTAATCGCGTCCCTGTCGTTTGTAACCGTTCATGCCCGCCGCCGTCACCGGGTCCCCGTACTTGACCAACTCGCTTTGGGGCCACGGCTTCGACAATGTTCCCTTGGCCCACAACATGCCACCGCGCGCCACGGCGTAGTCGGCTTGCGCTCGATACAGTTGGTACGCTTGTGTCACCGCGTTGCGCTCACGGACGTTCACAAAGAGGACGGTGCTCGCGCCCATATTGAATCGGGTCCGCTCGCCCTCTTCCAGCGTCTTGGCCAACCGCAGGGCTTCCGTCGCAACCTTCACCCGATCACGAGCCCTCACAATGGCTGAGAGCCAGTTGTCCACGTCGATGCTGACTTGTTGCTCGGTGTACAGCTGTTTCATGACCAATTGTTGCTGGTCCGCTTCCGCGTACATGACCTCCCCACGCCCTTTCCGCTGGAACAGCGGCATCTCAAAGTTCGCTTCGAACCGATACCCGATTCCCACAACCCAGTCCAAGGCGAACGGCATTTGTCCCCCCTTAAAATCCATCTTCGGGAGCAGGTGGTTCTTGGCGAGTTTGATGTCGATATTGTTCATCTTGGCTTCGATGTAGATCTCCCGCACTTCCGGCCGATCTTCTTTCGCCTCCACTTTATAGGCCGCAACCTCGTCCTTGGTCGGGAGCGGCGTTTCACCCTGGAACTCCGGCGCCCATTCCGGGCGTGGCGTCACCGGCTCGCCCTTCTCCCAGAGAAAGAGTGACAGTTGGTACTGCTCATACTCGACCTTCCGCTGGGCGGCAATCGCTGCCTCCCGGCGTCGCTGCACTTCCTGCCTGGCCTCAATGACGTCGAGCGGCGAGGCCAGGCCACTCTTGGCCTGCCCTTCAATCTGCGTGAACCGTTCTTCGGCCACGCCCAGGGCCCGCTGCTGCACCTCGTTCTGTTTGACCGCGACCTGCCAATCCCAGTACTGCACGGCACCGGCGAGATACAGGTCCTGCCGTTTCTGCGCCACCTTGATCTCCGCCTGTGGCCCCGCGAGTTCGGCCTTTTGAAGCTCCGCGTACTCCTCGTTGATCATGAAGCCGCGCAGGAGGTGAGCCTCACCCCTGAAGAGCGCTTGTTGCGTAGGGTAGAAAAGTTGCACATCCGCGATATACATCGTGGCGTCTCGTGTGAAGACATCCCCAAAACCGTTGCGGATCCCGCCTTCAATCCGGAAGCCCCAGGGATGCCCGATCCCAAGGGTGGTGTCGTTAAATCCCCCCCATTGCTCCTGCCTGAGGGCCAAGAAATTCCAAACCTGATACCGACCAGCCTCTGTCTCATTCTTGAACTTCGGTTCCCAGGCCCCAAGCGCTTTCAGGATCTTTGCCCGGGCCTCCATCCGTTCCACCCCGGTCGCTCGAAGTAGCGGATGCGCCAACTCAATACGGGCGAGCACTTCGCTGATGGTCAGGGGCTCGGTGCGGACAGATTGGGCCTTCACCGCGCTTGAATCGTGCACCGGTTCCGCCAGTGTCGTCACGGGAAGCAAGATCAGAATCAGGAGTAATAAAGCGGCCATCGACGGATGCTCCTTGTGTCGGATTAATCGCGCCCCGGTTGTTTGTAACCGTTCATGCCCGCCGCCGTCAGCGGATTTCCATACTTCGCCAAGGACTCCGTCGGCCAAGGCTTCGACAATAGTCCTCTCGCCCACAGCATTCCTCCCTTGGACACCGTATAGTCTGCCTGGGCCCGAT
Source organism: Nitrospira sp. (assembly GCA_029194725.1). GTDB lineage: Bacteria > Nitrospirota > Nitrospiria > Nitrospirales > Nitrospiraceae > Nitrospira_D. Next base: position 148,153 of record JARFXQ010000001.1, read on the forward strand.
ACAGCTGGTAGGCCAATTGCACCACGTTGCGCTCACGGAGGTTTACAAAGAGGACAGTGCTCGAACCCATATTGAATCGGGTCCGTTCGCCCTCCTCCAGCGTCTTGGCCAACCGCAGGGCTTCCGTCGCCGCTGCCACTCGATCTCTGGACCGCACTTGGGCCGAGAGCCAGTTATCCACGTCGAAGGTGACTTGTTGCTCGGTATAGCGCTGCTTCAACGCCCATTGCTGCTGGCTCACTTCCGCGGCCATGACCTTCCCACGCGCTTCCCGCTGAAACAGGGGTATCTCAAAGTGCATGCCCATCCGATACTGGTATCCCACCATCCAGTCCGCATAGTTAGGTTGCGGCCCCCCTTCAAGATCCAACTTTGGGAGCAGGTGGTTCTTGGCGAGTTTGATGTCGATATTGTTCATCTTGGCTTCGATGTAGAGGTCCCGCACTTCCGGCCGACCTTCTTTCGCCTCCACTTTATAAGCCGCGACCTCGTCGCTGGTCGGGAGCGGCGTTTCACCCTGAAACTCCGGCGCCCATTCCGGGCGTGGGGTCACCGGCTCGCCGTTTTCCCAGAGGAAGAGGGACAGCTTGTACTGTTCATACTCGACCTTCCGCTGGGCGGCGATCGCTGCCTCTTGGCGTCGCTGCACTTCCTGCCTGGCCTCAATGACGTCGAGCGGCGAGACCAGGCCACGCTTGGTCTGCCCTTCAATCTGCGTGAACCGTTCTTCGGCCACGGCCAGGGCCCGCTGCTGCACCTCGTTCTGTTTGACCGCGACCTGCCAATCCCAGTACTGCACGGCACCGGCGAGATACAGGTCCTGCCGTTTCTGCGCCACCTTGATCTCCGCTTGTGGCCCCGCGAGCTCGGCCTGTTGAAACTGGGCGTTCTCCTCGTTGACCATGAGGCCTCGCAGCAGGTGGAACGACCCGCCGTAGTAGAAATGCTGCGTGTGATAAGTGGCCAGGACCTCAGAGGGAAAAGCAATGCGGTTGCTTGTCCCGCCATCCCCGAAGCCGCTACGGAGCCCGCTTTCGACCCGGAACCCCCAGGGATGCCCGACCTGGACTGTGGTGTCGTTATATCCTCCCGTATGTTGACTCGGAATGTCGAACGCTGTCGTGAGATTCCACGTAGTAAAACGTTCAACCTGTGTATAGCTCTTGAACGTGGGTTCCCAAGCCCCGAGCGCCTTCAGGATCTTCGCCCGGGCCTTCGTTCGCTCGGCTCCCATCCCCCGCAGCAGCGGATGCGTCAACTCGATGCGAGCCAACACTTCATCGATGGTCAGTGGAGTAGTGCGCGTCGACTGAGCCTGCACCGCGCGAGAGTCGATCACCGGTTCCGCCAGTGCGGTCATTGGCAGGAGGGTCACAATGGCCAATACCAGAGCGATCATGAGGGACGCTCCTTTCACGTTGGGTGGCGGACGGCGCCCACAGTAGCAATGTCCTGCTTATTTTTCAAAATAGATAAAACGGATTGGAGTTATCGGCTAATCCGATGTATAGTGTCTCTTAATTCGAAGGCGTCGGACCATCTATGGATTGGTTGAACTATCACCACCTGCTGTACTTCTGGTCCGTCGCCAAGCACGGGACCGTCACGAAAGCCTGCGAAGAACTCCGTCTGGCCCAACCCACGATCAGCGGACAGATCCACCTCTTGGAATGTACGTTGGGAGAAAAGCTCTTCATCCGAACGGGGCGCCGCCTGGCGCTGACGGAGATGGGCCGGCTCGTGTTCAGGTACGCAGAGGACATCTTCTCGACCGGGCAAGAGCTGATGAACTCGGTCAAGGGGCAGACGAACGGACATCCTGCCAGGCTGGTCGTCGGCATCGCGGACGCAGTCCCAAAACCGCTGGCGACCCGACTGCTCAGGTCAGCGCTGAAACTGTCCCGTCCGACTCGCTTGATCTGTCAGGAAGACAAACTTCCCCAACTCTTGACCGATCTGACGGCCCATCGATTGGATCTGGTGATCGCCGACACACCGGCCCCATCGAACATCAAGGAACTCACCTACAGCCATCCCCTGGGTGAATCGGGAGTGATGCTGTTTGCGACGGCCAAGTTGACGGCACAATATCGTCGGGGGTTTCCGCAGTCGTTAAGCGGCGCACCTCTCCTCCTCCCGACATCCAATGCCGTGCTTCGACGACTGCTCGATCAATGGCTGGTCAACCAGAGGCTACATCCGGACATAGTCGGGGAGTTCGACGACAGCGCGACCTTAAAGGCATTCGGCCAGGACGGATATGGGATCTTCCCCGGCGGGTCGGTCATCGAGAAGGAGATCTGCCGCCAATATCGGGTGCAGGTGGTCGGAGAGCTAGATGCTATCAAACAGCATTTCTACGCGATCACCGTGGAGCGAAGGCTTAAGCACCCTGCCGTCCTTGCCCTCGTCCGGACTGCCCGGGAAGAGCTGCTGGCCTGACGCCATTCCCGATTTCAAGATGAGATCCGTCATGAACGATCCCGTCCCACAGCTTGCAGGAGCCGTTCGCGCTCCTGACTTGTGAGTTCTTTCCATTCGCCGATTCGTAGCCCTTCGGCGGTAATGTGCATGATCCTCGTCCGATGCAGCTTGGTCACTCGATAGCCAAGCGCCTGGCACATGCGTCTGATCTGCCGGTTCCGTCCCTCCGTCAGGATAATGCGAAACTGATCGTGCCCGATTCGCATCGCCCGGCAGGGTTTCGTCCTGCTTCCAAGGATCATCACGCCCCGCGACAGCTGATGCAAAAAGGATTGGTCGAACGGATGATCGACCTGCACCAGGTACTCTCGTTCGTGGCCGAATTCGGCGCGGAGAATCTCATTCACGATGTCGCCATCGTTCGTCAGCAAGATCAGACCGGACGAATCCTTGTCCAGCCGTCCGATGGGGAAAATCCGCTGCGGATGTCCGATCTCAGCAATAATATTCCGAGGAATATGCGATTCGCTCGTGGTCGTGACGCCGACCGGCTTATGATATTTGATATAGAGATTCGCTCTGCCCCAAGGCATCACGCGACCCTCGCAGGCAATGACGTCATCGGACGATACCTGGTCGCCGAGTTTCGCCGGCCGGCCGTTGATCGTGATGGTGCCCGACTCAATGAGACGGTCTGCCTCGCGTCGGGAACAGATCCCATGCTCTGTAAAGAACTTATTGATGCGAATGGGTTGCGCCACGGGAAGACGAAACGATTAGATGCGTAGATGCGAGATACTACAAGCCATTTCAAAACCCTATAATTGTGCTTCGACGGGCTCAGCACGAACGGAACAAGAGATCGTTTCAGGACTCTCTCCGTTCGCCCTGAGCTGGTCGAAGGGTGAACGGAGGGGTTTGAAATGGCTTGTAGTTATGAATGTACACGACGACCGGCCCTGACACGACCGAGTATACGATAGATCAAACGCGCGATGGAAAATTGCGGCGCCACGAATCCTTCGATGGGGGCGAGCTCGCTGACATCCATGCCGACAATACCGGGTCCGTTGGCCAGAGCCGTGATGAGATTGAGGGTATCATACCAGCCAAGCCCACCTGGCTCGGGAGTGCCCAAGGCGGGAACGATCGACGCATCCAGCCCATCGCAGTCGAATGTCAGGTACACGGGCGTTCGGCAGGCCGCGACCACGTCAGGTATCCAGTTCGACGCTTTGCCTTCGTACGGGCCGGATGGATCGAGGATGGTGGCTGCAAAAAACGTCTTGATGCGGGCCGTGGCCTCGATACGAGCGACCTCTTCCTGGCTGATCGACCGAATACCCACTTGTACCAATGGTAAGCCGTCTTCCACCACCCGCGCCATGACGCTGGCATGGCTGAACGGATTGCCTTGATAGGCATCCCGGAGATCTCCGTGGGCATCGATCTGCACAACGGTCATCCGTGGGTATCGTTTCGCATGGGCTCGAATGGCTCCCAACGCACCAGTGTGTTCGCCCGTCAACGTAATCACGAAGCGTCCGGTTCCTACGTGCGGTGAGACGAAGGCTTCGATCGCGTCGACTGCCGCGCGATCGACCTTCCCATTGAGATCCAACGGCGAAGCCGTCGCGATCCCGCCCCATTCTCGAAACGGTTCACACTTGAGCTGCTCGTCGTAGAATTCAACCTGGCCGGAAGCTTCAAGGATGGCCGAAGGGCCACGGTCCGACCCAAGAATATAACTGGAGGTGTGTTCGTAGGGAGCCGGCAGAACGTAGACGCCCGCTTGGTCCGGGTGACACCAGGGTTCGTCGATTCCCAGAAAATTGTGTTTCGGCCCTTCCCAACCAGCGGGAAGTGTCATGGGCGATCTTCCCTCGGCTGGAACAACGGCTGAGACGATCTGAATACGGTCAAGACCGATATGCCTCTACTTGCGAGAACGGGTGGGCACATTCTCTGGTGGGATGAAGACCGCCAATGCGATGACCGTCGTCCACTTACCCTTTTTTCCGACGGCCGATTGGGTGATGTTCAGGGTTCTCACGATTTTCCCACCCATTTTGAAGACCTGCTCGCGCTCTTTCCATGCCACGTTCGGATCGAATTCGACACCCAAGGTCGTCGCAAGCATTTGCGCTGCGAGGTCTTCCGTATACTCTCCGGTCTCCTCATCTGTTTCACCATGGGCATGGTGTTCCGAGAGATAGCCGTATGTGCCCCGGTCTGTGGGCTTCGCAAGGCCGACGGACGCCGAGATGAGCCGGTTTCGTTCATTCGTTTCCGAACGCGCCATGACGCAAAACGTGATTTCACCAGGTTTCAGCAGCTTCTCTCCGCGCTTCCGAGGGATGATCTTGCAATGGGGAGGAAGGATGGACGATACGCTGACGAGATTGCAATAGGCCACACCGGCGCTGCGCAACGCCTCTTCGAAGGAGGCCAGCTTTTCCTTGTGGACTCCCACACCTCTCGTTAAAAACATATGCGTAGGTACCATTCTCTCCCCTTTCGTCAGGTCGTCGGCCTGCCTGGTTGTTCGGATGTTATTTGGCGACGTGTTCCAAAGCGGCTAGCTGGACAAAACATCGGACCAAATCAATGACCGTATCGGGCGCCTGTTGTAGCAAGATTGAACCGGCTTCGCAATATCTTCTAGACACTTTTTTCGGAGAAGTGCTGGGGGTCTTTCAGATTCATGATGAGCATCCGAGGCTCCGTCATATCCTCCATCGCGGCACGAACGCCCTCCCGTCCTAACCCGGAATCTTTCACGCCGCCGTACGGCATATGGTCGGCACGGAACGTCGGAATCTCATTCGCCAACACGGCTCCGACCTCCACGTGGCGAAAAGCGTAAAAGATCTTGTTGATGTCTTGCGTGAAGATGCCGGCCTGCAATCCATAGTCCGATTGATTGAGCAGTGCCACGGCCTCGCTGAGCTGTCGATAAGGCGTGACCGTGACGACCGGTCCAAACACCTCCTTGCAGGAAACCTTCATGCCGGGTGTCACATTCGCCAGCACCGTGGCCTCAACAAGCGATCCCATCCGCTTCCCGCCCAACAGCACACGCGCTCCGCCCACGACGGCTTCGCCGATCCAGTTCTCCACCCGTTGAGCGGCCGCCTGATCGATGAGGGGGCCGATGCTCGTCGTCTCGTCGGCAGGATCTCCCATTTTCAGCCGAGCGACATGCATCAGCAACTTGGTCGTAAACACATCGGCGATCGAATGGTGAACGAACAGCCGCTGCACCGAAATGCAGGTCTGCCCGGCATACCCAAATCCACCTGCGGCGCAACGCTGGGCTACAAGCTCAAGATCGGCATCCGGCTCGATGACCACGCCGGCGTTGCCGCCGAGTTCGAGCGTCACCTTTTTCTTTCCACACTTGGCCTTCAACATCCATCCCACCGACGCGCTGCCGGTGAAACTGAGCAATTTGAATCGTGGATCGACCACCATCCGCTCGGCGAGAAGATTCTCGCAGGGCACCACGTTGAGCCCACCCGGAGGAACTCCCGCCTCTAAGGCGATCTCTCCGAGGAGCAGCGCGGTCAAGGGCGTTTGAGGAGCAGGTTTGATAAGAATCGGGTTGCCGGACGCGAGCGCCGGGGCCACTTTATGCGCCACGAGATTGAGTGGAAAGTTGAACGGTGTGATGCCGAGAATCGGACCGATCGGAAAACGTCGAAGCAGGCCAAGGTGTGTATCATAGCCGGGGGTCCAATCGAGCGGTACCACCTCGCCCGGAATCCGTCGTGCCTCTTCGGCAGCCACCGTGAAGGTTTGGATTGCCCGGCTGACTTCGCGCTTCGCGTCGGTGATCGGCTTACCTGCCTCGGCTGTGATGGTCTGTGCAAACTCATCGCGACGTCGATAAAGTAACGCCGAGATCTGTTGAAGCATGTTGTATCGAGCATGTCCCGGCAACTGCCCCATGGCTGCAGCAGCACTGGAAGCGGACGCAGTGGCCTGTTCGACATCGGACTCGTTCGCTTGCGCAACCTGGGCCACGAGCTTCCCGGTGAACGGGTCCACGACCGAGGCGGAAAGGTCGCCTGACTTCCATTGGCCATGCACGAGGAACGGACGGGATGCCTGCACTGGAAGGCTCGCTGGAGTCTTTAATGAGGTTGGTATTAGTCCGCCGCTTCGACCGACGCGGCAGCTTCGGCGGCAGGTTGAGCAACTGTGGCTGCTTCTTGTGCAGCAACGGCTTTGGCAATCAATTCTTCCGTGCCCCAATCGCGGATCGCCTCCAAGGTAAATCCCTCGTAGGTCGACACACCGTGACAAGAGGGACAGTCGGGCATCGGAACTTTTCTATAGAAGACTTCTGTGAGACAAGACATACAGACCCAGAAGTCGTCATCGCGATGGGAGACGGGCCAGAACGATTGCATCGAAGCCATATGGACACCTTATCTTAGATTAGACCAAAAGAACTATCGTACCTACGTGCCGATGTCAACATCATGCGCGAAGATGCACTCCGCTCCAGGGCAATTCTGCTATTTCTTGTCGCTTGCCAGAAGTCGATCGATTTCTTCCGCGAACATCTCGAATGGAAATGCTCCAGGGATTGCAACGGCCGGCTCTTTCTCCGTCGGCTCAACGGCCGTCCGCACAAGGATAAACCCAGGGGTGCCGTGAAACCCCCACTGGTTGGCTTCCTGACGATCTTCGAAAATCGCCTTTGCATAAACCCCATCGTTCATACATCGTTCAAATGCAGGCCGATCCAAGCTCAGGGCCGCAGCATGTCGAAAATACACCTGCTTGTCCAGCCGACCCCCTTCGGAAAACAACCGATCATGCATCGCCCAATACTGACCTTGCGCCCCGGCACATCGCGCTGCCATCGCCGCATCCAGCCCAGCCCCTTGGTCTCCCCTTGGAAAATCTCGGTACACAAATCGCACTTTTCCTGTATCGACATACTGAGCCTGAATCCGAGGCCAGGTCCGTTTGAAAAATTTCAAACAGTATCCGCAGGTGAAATCGGAATATTCGATCAAGGTCAGTGGGGCATTGGCTTGGCCTCTCATTCGCACATCGGCTTCGGATGAATTTCCGCCGAAGACCAAGGACGACCATAGGAGGCTGCTACAAGTCATCAGCTGAACCAACCGTTGTCCAGTCGTCCAGTTCATGAACGGCGACTCACATCAGCGCGCTTCCTTTCGAGAAGCCCCATCATCAACAAGGGCCAGACGACCGTCGCATCGCTCAACACCTCGGCGAATCGCCCCCCGTCCTTCGGTGTCACAAATTTTCCCCAAGAAAGTCCTTCTTGGTAGGTACAGCCACTGAGCCCCCCCCAGTAGTCCGGTTCGGGACAAATTCTCACTCCGTAGTAAAATCGAGGCGGCTTCACGTTCAGGCCCAACCGAAGATTCCCGATTTCAATGTACGGGCCGACCTGTTGCGCCCAGTTCCGTGGAACACCACCTCCGATCGTGAATATTCCAAGTCGTTTAGCGGTGAGAACATGATCGGCATAGCTGTTGAGATCGAGGTACGGGTTGAATGACGGGCACGATTGATGGATCGTTCGCAAAACGTCCAGATCTCTCCCCTGCCCTACCTGAGATCGGGCTCGATCGACCTCACGAGCCATCGCCCAGGTTCCCATGTCCAGTCCCACTTCCGAATCAGTGAAAGCCGGGATATAGACCGGTACCTTTTTCAAGTAGGCGCTCTTGAGAATCCCGTCGCCGTCTATTTCTTCCGCCAACGTCTTTCCCAGCTCCCGCGTGATGACTTCCGATGAAAGCGGCCGATCATGATTGAGGCGCTTGACCGTGTGCGCGACGACATGCTCCACATAATTCAAATTCGCTTCCATCTCGAGTGTATCGTAGACGCGATTGTATCCTTTCTTGAACAACTCTTCGTCGCTCATCGAAGGATCGTGCCGATAATGCGTCTTGCCGACCGACTCACTCAGCCCATGGGCCATCAACGCCCCGGTCGAGACAATGCATTGCACCATGCCCTCATCGATCATCTTCGTGATGATCTTGCCCATCTTGGCGATCGTCATCGCGCCCGACAATGTCATCACGACTTGGCAGTCAGGATCCTCGATCATCGCGGAGAGTACGTCGAACGCCTTGCCGACGTGCCGCCCCCCGAACGCGGTCTTGCCCATCGCCTCAAGCAAATGGCTGAACGAGGTGATCTTATCGGGATCGAGCGGCTCGAGCGCTTCCAATCCGTCTTTTGCGCCGTCACGAAACTCGCGTGCGTACATACGATCCTCTGAGAAATCCCACACTGTTCATTTGTTTATACACAACCAAGAACAGAGGCGTCAATGAAAGCTTCCCCTGTTTCAGCCAAGTCCACCGGAACTCGTGGAGTCGAATGTGAGGACTCTCGCGAAGGTCAGACGCAGTTGCAATCCGTGGATCGGCAGCGAATGCAACGACTGCCATCAGAAACTGGAACAGGGCGAAGGAAACTGCTGGAGGCGCTTATCCGTCCGCCTATAAGATGCCGCGGAGCATGACTGCAACACAACGCTCCTATTGTCCTCAGATGGCGAAGAGCCGGTGCCAATGTCGTCGCTTCCTGCCGCCGGCTCAAGTCCGTCTCGACGGCCGCCACGACGGCGCGACCCTTTCACTCTGTCGCGTACTTGATGTCGGGCATGACAGAATGTAAGCAACGAATATTAAAGAAGCGTATATTGAGGAAGGATCACCCATGTCGCACCAGGCGCATAAGCACAGCGAGCAGCTCAGCGCGATACCGTCGCGGAGCATCCTCGTCTGATTTCAGCGCCACCCCCGTGAGTTCTGGAGGTGCTGCAGTGTACCGCTCGAACCGATGATCGCCAGTCGCCCTGGAAAAGTCATTGCCTCTCTAGTGATTCTGTTGTCTTTGCTGTATCTCGGCTACCGCCTTTATGACAGCAAGAACGACGCCGCGGAGCTTCACCCCGAGACGCTTGAGGAAACCGTCCCTGCCGTGACCGTCACCCTTCCCGCGGCGGTGCCGCCGACCGAGACGATTACTCTCCCCGGCAACATTGTGGGCTGGTACGAAGCGCCGATCTACGCGCGCGTCACTGGTTATGTGAAGATGTGGTACAAGGACTACGGAGACCACGTGAAGGCAGGTGACATTCTCGCCGAGATCAGCACGCCGGATCTCGATGCCGACTATCGGCGGGCCAAGGCCGATCTGAAATCGGTACGCACCAGATATAAACTTGCCGAAGTGACGGCGAAACGTTTGATCGCCCTGCGCCCAACCTACGCCGTCTCCGAACAGTCCATTACGGTGGAAGAACAACACATGAAAACCCAGGCGGCTCTGGTCAAGGGAGCCGAGCAAAAGGTCAAGAACATCGAAGCCTTCATTGGGTTCAAAAAGATCACCGCCCCCTTTAACGGCGTGGTCGTCCAGCGCAACATCAACGTCGGGGATTTGGTCAGCAAGGAAGGCAATCTCAGCTCCCCCAACGGGATCACCAACCTCTATACGGTAGCCGTCGTCGATAAATTGCGCCTCTTTGTCAATGTGCCGTCGCGGTTCGGCCCTTTCCTCCATCCAGGCCTGACGGTCGACGTGACGGTGCCGCAATTGCCCGATCGTCATTTTACCTTCAATTTCCTGACCATCGCCCGTCACTTCGAGTCGGGCACGCGCACTGCGACCACGGTCTTCACGATCGACAATGAAGACCACGCGCTTTGGCCCGGCTCTTACGCACAGGTCCACATCACGGCGCCGGTCAATCGGCAAGCCTTCGCCATGCCGTACACCTCGCTGGTGTTTCAGGAACACAATGCGCAGGTGGCCGTAGTGACCGAGGACAACCGCGTCCACTTCAAACGCATCACGATCAGCAAGCTCACGAATCAAATTATCGAAGTGGAGGAGGGGCTTTCTGCAAGCGACCGCATCATCAACAATCCGAGCAACGCATTGCTCGAAGGCGACAAAGTGCGTGTCGTCACACCGGCATCCGACGAAGGCTCTCACACCACACAAGAGCCGTCATCAGAGCAATCATCGACAGAGTGATGCGGGCTCAAAGGACTCTGCTCGCATGGCTGAACCTTAGGTAGAGCGGTACTGAACGTAATGTCGATTGGGGTCTGCTCAACAAAAACGGATAACTGCTCTTCAGCAGGATCATGCTTACCCCCGGTCCTCAAGAAGAAATCGCCGTTTGGGTCCACGCTTCAACGGCCTCGGTAAAAGCTCAACAAACGTATAACCCCAGACTTCGCGCATCGCGGATCTCAGGACGAGCCACCGTTCAGTAGACCGTCCCGTAGACAGTTCCATGATGCCGGTGATCGGGCCGACCGGTTCCAAAGACCCGCTATTCTGTAACCCATAAGCATCACTGGTGTTATACGCCAGTACGCGACAAGAGTCTTCGGACTCGACCATACCGACAATCTCTTTCATCGATGCTCCTGAATTTTCGTCTCCGTCGAGCGTCATGTCGGATGTGGACTGCCGAATCTCTTCCTGCAGATAATAGACCTTCGCGTTCAACTCTTTAGAAATCAGGACTTGAAGCCCCGTGATGACGAAGCCCTTATCCGGTATCATGCAGGTGCTGGCCGACTGCTCACTGCGCATCGCGTCGGCCGCCTTCCATTGGAGGAGAGAGCTGATTTCCATTCCCACGGCCACCAGAAACTGCGCTTTGGGATCCGCTAGTCGGCCCTCGGTTAGACCGTACACATAATGCGGTAGTGGGTGTGCCATCGCCTTCGGCAGAACCGTTTCCTTTTGAAGGAGCCTGAGATGCAAGAGATCCGTCTTGTGATAGAGCAGGAGAACCTCTTCGTTGCCGGCAGGGAGCTGAGCAGATGGAATGAGAATACGGTCACCTTCCACCTGAGCCGGATAGAACCGGATTCGGCCATCGAGAAAGCTCACCGTTTCTGCATCTGCAATTGCCACGGCCAGGAGCAACGAGATCGCCCAAAGGAGTAGGATCGAAGCTGCCTGTCTCAGGCTACCGGGAGGGTCCATTCCATTATAATGAGGGTCTCTTTTGGCTTGCATTGATATCGTTAGTTCGGTCAGATTGCTTAAAATCATAGCCGAGGTTTTATTTTCCCGCCGTTAGAAGAACATGGCCTGCTGGTTACTCTCATACACCCTGAAACCACTGCGACCTGCAGAGGTCAGCGCTTTTCTAGGAACACGCTTTGGTAAATGATTAGGCCACAAGCTGATGGTGAGGCTCGTATGCTCCCGATGAGGTTGCCTCAAGCTTTCGCCGCCACTATACTTTGGGGGCCTTTGGTCAGACAAGGCCGTCCTGCGCGACAGAAGAATCCTTCCGCCTGTGAGGGGTCAACATCCCTCAGGACAACGGCCTCCCTACTTCCCGTATGAACCAGATTGTCCTCATTGCCCTCCGGCGGCCTTACACCTTCGTTGTCCTGGCGATTTTGATCGTGCTGTTCGGAACCTTGACGATCCAGGACATGCCCACCGATGTCTTCCCATACATCAATATTCCCGTCACATCCGTGGTCTGGATCTACAACGGGATGTTGCCGCAGCAGGTGGAAGGGCGCATCACGTATATGTTCGAGCGCTTCGTGACCTCGACGGTGGAGGGAGTTAAATATCTCCATAGTCACTCCTACTACGGTATCAGCATTACCAATATTTTTCTTCAGGACGGCATTGATGTGGGCCGAGCTGAAGCGGATATCACGGCGATTGCACAGAACGTGGTCAAAGCCCTCCCGCCCGATATTTCCCCTCCCATGATCATGCGTCTCGCCCCATCGTCGATCCCGGTGGCGATGCTGCAAGTGAGCTCCGATACAATGACGCCGGCGGAGCTCTATAACCTCGCCTACATGCGAATCCGCCCTCTGCTCGTGACGGTACCAGGCGTGATCGTGCCGCATCCATACGGAGGGCAGCCCATGCAGGTCATGGTCAACCTCGATCAACAGCAATTGCTCGCCCGGCACATCACTCCGGCCGATGTTCACGACGTGCTTCGGCAACAGTACCTCATCCTGCCGTCCGGGGACGTCAAGATCAAGGAGACCGACTGGATCGTCCAGACCAACGCCTCACCGATGAAGATCGATGACTTCGAGAATATTCCGATTAAGCGGGAAGGCAACGCATTCGTCTACCTGCGCGACCTCGGCACGGTTCGTCTCATGGGACAGGTGCAACAGAACGTGGTGCTGGTGGAGGGCAAACAGGCGGTCACCATCGTCGTGATGAAGAGCACGGAGGCGTCCACCCTGGACGTGGTGGACGGGATCAAAAAGATGATCCCCCGCGTCCAGAAGATCGTCCCGAAAGGCGTGAGCATCAGACTCCTCGACGACGCCTCGGCGTTCGTCAAAGAGGCGATCTCGGACGTTCTCCACGAGATGTTGTCCGCCGGCGCGCTGGTCGGTTTCATCGTGTTGGTGCTCTTGGGGTCTTGGAGACCAACGGTCATCATCGCCACCTCGATCCCGCTCTCTATTCTGACCGCCATCATCGGCCTCCATTGGCTCGGGGAGACGATCAATGTGATGACCCTGGGTGGTCTGGCGCTGGCCGTGGGCATCCTGGTCGATGATGCCACCGTCATGATTGAGAACATCGATCGCCATATGGAAATGGAGAAGCCCCTGGAACAGGCGATCATCGATGCCGCCAATGAGATCGTCGTCCCGACGCTCGTCGCCACCCTAGCCATCGCGATCGTCTGGTTGCCGCTCTTCAGGCTCAGCGGCGTGTCCGGCTGGCTGTTCATGCCGATGGCGGAGGCGGTCATCATTGCCATGCTCGCCTCCTTCATCCTGTCACGCACACTCGTGCCGACCATGGCGAAATACTTGCTCGTCAAGGGTCACCAGGCGCCACTGGAGCATCATGAACATCAAGTTGGTTGGCGCGCCAACGTGACGGGACTGATGGGTTTCTTCACCAGCTTTCAAGCCGGCTTCGAACGCCGTTTTCATCGATTTCGTGAAGGGTATGGAGAGCTGCTCGAAGGGGCCGTGGGTCGGCGACGCAGCTTCGTCACCATTTCACTGGCCATCGCGGTGGGCTCCTTTTCTCTCTTTTACTTTCTGGGACGCGACTACTTCCCCGAGATTCGATCGGGGGTCATTCAGATGCATTTGCGCGCGCCGCTCGGCACGCGCATCGAAGTGTCGGCACGCATCACCTCGCTTGTCTCCGAAGACATCTCGTCGTTGCTGCCCGGTCAAGTGGAAAAGGTCGTCAGTAATTGCGGGTTGCCCGCCGGACCCCATAACCTCGCCTTCATCCCGACTCCCACGATCGGTTCCCAAGATTGTGATTTAACGATCCTCTTGAAGAACGGCAAGTCTCCGGTGTGGGAGTACCGGCGCATTCTCCGCAAAGGCTTGAGGGAGCGTTATCCAGGGGCCGAATTCACCTTTCAGCCTTCCGATCTGACGGCAAAAATCCTTAATTTCGGCGAGCCAGCGCCGATCGACGTGCAGATCAACGGCCCGGATTACTATCCGAACTACGAGTTCGCCCGCAAATTGGTCGGCCGGCTGCGTCTGATTCCCGGCGCCTCGGACGTGGTGATCCAGCAGACGATGCGCACGCCCACCATCATGGTCGAAGGCCGGCGCACATTCGGACTTGACGTGAAGAAGACCGAGAAGGACATCGCCGACAATCTCCTTCTGACGACCGCCGGGAGCCAACAGATCGACCAGATCTATTGGCTCGATCCCGCAACCGGCTTCTCCTATATGATCAACGTCTACATCCCGCAGCCGCAGATCAATAGCATCAACGGCCTCAAGACCATCCCGGTCGGTTCCGCCAGCCATGCGTCAGATACGGGGGTGGAGCTGCTCGGGAATTTGGCCAGCCTGTCCCCGATGGGAACACCGGGTGTGGTGACGCACGGGAACATTATGCCGTTGTTCGACATCTACATCTCTGCCGAAGGGCGTGACCTTGGCGCGGTGCTACAGGAGGTCGAAGCGGTGACTCACGACATGGAGGGCGAGTTGCCCGAAAGCGCGGAGATCCAAATCCATGGCCAGGCCTCCCTCATGCATGATGCCTATGCGGAACTGGTTTTCGGCCTGCTCGCCGCGATCGTGCTGGTCTATCTGCTGATCGTCGTCAACTTTCAGTCCTGGCTCGATCCCTTCATCATCATCACGGCCTTGCCCGGCGCACTGGCGGGCATTGCCTGGTCGTTGTTCCTGACCCATACGCGGCTGTCGGAACCGGCGCTCACGGGCGCCATCATGTGCATGGGCACTGCGACCGCCAATTCCATCCTTGTCGTCTCCTATGCGCGTGACCAGCTCCAAGAGCATGGCGACGCTCTGCGGGCCGCGATCGAAGCCGGGAAGACCCGCTTTCGCCCCGTGCTCATGACGGCTTCAGCTATGATCCTGGGCATGGTCCCCATGGCGACCGGGTACTCGCAGAATGCACCGCTGGGTCGGGCCGTTATCGGTGGCTTGCTCGTGGCGACGGTCTTTACCCTGTTCTTCGTGCCCTGCGTGTACGCAATTATCTACAGCCGGCGAATCGTTCGGCAACAGGCATCGGCCTCGCGATGAAGACACTCAGCAGAAAGCACATTGTGGCTTTGGCAATCTCGCTGGGGCTGCTTTATCTCGGATATCGCATTTATGAGGACAGAAGCGATGCCGCAGCGCTCCGCGACATGACGCTCGAAGGCGCCATTGCCACGGTGGCCGTTGTCTCTCCCAAGCCGATGTCGGCGACCGAGAGTATCACGCTTCCCGGCACCGTTGAGGGCTGGTATGAAGCGCCGATGTACGCGCGAGTCACAGGCTATGTGAAGATGTGGTATAAGCGCTATGGAGACTGGGTGAAGAAGGGTGACGTCCTCGCCGAAATCAGCACGCCGGATCTCGACGCCGAATATCGGCAGGCCATAAAGGATCTCGAATCGGAACGCGCCAAGTATCGGCTCGCCTCCGTGACCGCGAAACGTTGGATTGCCCTCCGCCCAAGCCATGCGGTCTCTGAGCAGTCGATCACGGTGAAGGAACAAGAACTGAAAGCCCAGGCTGCAGTCGTCGAGGCAGCGGAGCACCAAGTCAAGAACATCGAGGCGTTCATTGGGTTCAAAACCATCATCGCCCCCTTTGACGGGGTGGTGATCCAGCGCAACATCAACGTCGGTGATTTGGTCAGCAAGGAGGGCAATCTCAGCACCCCCAATGCAAAAAGTAACCTGTTTACGGTGGCCGTTGTCGATAAATTGCGCCTGTTTGTCAACGTACCGGAATTCTTCGGGCCCTTCCTTCACCCAGGCTTGACCGCCGACGTCACCGTGCCGCAATTGCCCAATCGCCATTGGACCGCCAAGTTCCTCACGGTCGCCCGTGGATTCGAGGTTGCTACGCGGACAGCGACCACGGTCTTCACGATCGACAACGAAGACCACGCGCTCTGGCCTGGTTCCTACGCTGAAGTCAACCTCACGGCATCGGTTAAGCGGCAAGCCTTTATCATTTCGACCAGCGCCTTGGTATACCAGGAGCAAGGCATGCAAGTGGCCGTGGTGACGGAGGACAACCACGTGCATTTCAAACCGATTACCGTGACCCAACTCATGGACAACGCGGTCGAGGTGGCAGAGGGGCTTTCCGCGAGCGACCGCGTGATCAACAATCCCAACGCCACGTTGCTCGAAGGCGACGTCGTGCGCATCGTCACGCCGAGACCGGGGTATGGCCTCGGCACGACAGAAGGGTCCGAGGCAAAGACAGCATCGTCACGATGAGTATGGCTGCCTGGCGGCAGTCAGTACGCTGGGGCAGACAAAGCGTCAGTGCTCTGATGTGTTTGATGGTGATCGCTCACCGCTGAAGGCGAGCAAGCCGCCTGTGGCCAGGATACGGCGCATCTCCCAAAATGCGCGATCTTCATCTTGGATTCCCTCAGGAAAAACGCCATGTGATTCGCTATGGCAGGAGATGGCCATGAGGGACGTGTTCATGTTGAGTCGAAAACAGGTGAAGAAGATCGAGCCGTCTGTTCCAGCACCATAGGGCAAGCTGCCGGGAGACGACGTAGGGGTGATCAGCGGGATCATTGACGTAATCCAACGCTGGGTGAGGTGGCTCCGCTTGATTGGACAGTCTCTGCCAGTTCGTAAGTGGCGCTAGGCGGTTTGAGCTTATGCAGCTGTCTGCCGTGCAGGCCGGTTGTCACACTGCACGGCATCGGGAGGGTGTAGGGTAGAAACAAAGAGATCCGACCGCTTAACTGTGTCCCTCTACCTTATTGATGGATCAACGGCTCAATTCCTTGACCAATGGATCAGCACTCGGCGTCGTCGGACCCGCTCCATAAATTGTTGCACCATAGGGCCCAGTCGGGACTCCATCTGATCTGTTCTGAGAGTAGCTGTCAGAGGGGGTGGGGCCAGGTGGACTTACGTTGCTGGATGAACCAGATTCCCTTGTACGGCGGGATGGATCATCTGATGTGAATGGGACGGGTCCCTGCCGGGGATGCCCCATTGTCTGGTATTCAGGGTTATCAATGCGGGGGGCACCTAGATCCTGCACAGTGTGGATCCACGGGTTCCACCCTAACCCGCCTCGGTCGACTACATGTCGGTCGCTGACGCCTACCCACCAAGCCTCGGCAGAGCGACTAGAAAAGGTGAGCCCTCCGGTTACTACGAAGATCGCCAAAGCTGTCAATACGTGTTTCTGTCTCATGACATCCTCCTTATCCACGTATCGTTAAACTGCATACTTCTACCATGGCATTGTAATGCACGATATCGTACGACTACAACCCTATTTTCCGGCTAGGCGCGAGAGCTGAAGAGACCGAGATGGTTTCCGATCGCAGGAGAAGGGGGACCCGCATGGCATCGGCATTGCGTAACGTGTCACCCAGTGTGCGAACTGCCAAGCACTGAGGACACGGATGCCGGAGACGCTGTCGGAGAGTATGCCGCTCCCATTCGAGATTGACGATATCCAATCAGCCGGGATCAGTATACTGCACCGCCTCGATTTACAGCTGAGTTCGGGGCCCACAAGAAGTACTGAATCGAAGAAAGAAACACGGGAGACGCTCATCCGGCGGCGATAACGGGGATGAGCTTCGCTCGATGAGCCGCCCGCCATCACGAGCGAGCTTGGTTTGGTCCACAACGAGATTCGAACCTGTGTTTAGATTCGACGACGGCTCCGCCATTTTTTATCGCTGGCTTCGCCGATTTTTCCAAGTCGGGACCGGTTCCTCATCTCTTAGTCTGCAACTCTACGTTAACGAGTTTTATTTCTGACAGGTCCGCGAGCCGCGGGCACCAACGTGTGCCGGCACGCCACAAGGCTGAGTCCAGTTGGTCGTAGATCGTCCCTGGGTGCTCATAGTGAATGCCATAGGCATGTGTGGCAGCACATCGACAGGGGAATACGAACGACTTCGCCACGTCGTCGGACTCCACCTCGAATCGTGTCACGGCCAGGTCAAATGTGAGCCGGATCTTGAACCAACAATGAGCATGATGATCGTCGACCTGCATCGATTGCTGATAGCACTGTAACACATCACGGACGGTCACCATGGCCAACGACGCGTTTCCCGAGAAAACCTCGGCTCGCTTGTCGAGCACCAACGCCTTGGCTAGGGACAAGGCATGCCCTACTTGAATCGGGTTCAAGAGGTCGAAAGCCGACTCATAAATGGTGATGTTGGGATCTACCTTGAATTCGCGTAGGGATCCCCGCTTGGCCAACTCGAGGTTCCAATAAAAGTCTACGGCCGGGGACTGGCGGAAGCGAAAGGTCACCAGGTTCATAATTCACCCCCCGTCACTAAGGTTAGCTATATTGGGAACCTCCGGGAAGGTACTCGGTCACGATAAATCTACCCAACTTCTGCAACATCTTCAGCTGCCTTTTGACGGAAGCTTGAACTTCGCCAGGCCTCCAGGAAAAGGAAAGGGTGGTGGTCCCAACGGGATTCGAACCCGTGTTTAAGCCTTGAGAGGACGGAGGATACCACAGAAAATCAACAAGATGATAGTTCTGAACCGTCCGATGAGTAGCAAGGACTTTCAACGAGTTACAGAACCCGTGTCCTATGTAGGACAGACAGCCAATTCGCTCCTGCGGTCCAGTGTCCTGACACGATCGCCTGAAGCACTGCTCCAGCTTGCCGGGTCTCATCGGTCGGCATCTGTTGATCGAGCACTGTGGCCGTGATGACATGGCTCATGTTCCGATCGCGGTGCAGAGGGAAGGAGCCTCATGATTTCGAGGCTGAACCCGTTGAGGAAAGTTAAGGTTCCGGTTGGTAAAAGTTGGTCTTCGCACATCCTCACCATTCAAGGATATGTTCAATTGCCCAGAAATTGAAGCATTGCGAGATGTCGCTGCGATGTATCCGGTGACGAGGCATCACATGATGATTTCGAACTCACTCGCTAGACACCCCAGTAGAGAAAACTAGAGGTTTGGACGACCGACATGAAAGCTCTTGTGACCGAATTTCATGCGCTCGATATCACTCAACTGAACCGAGGGTGGCTTCATCCAAACACGACGTTTGACTGGGTATGGCGCACGAACAAGGGAGCCCAAATAGCGACCGTGAAGATTACGGTGCTTGAGTCAGCCGTTGAGCTCTGGTTCCCGATAGAATCCACGAGAGCAATCCAGCCTGTGTCCTTGATCTATTCAGCCGGTCCACAAGGAGGCAAGCGTCCCTGGTTCGCCTGTCCCCAATGTGAACGACGAGTGGGGATCCTGTATCACGTCCCCTCTCGCCCGTTTTTCTGCCGGCGATGCTGTGACCTTGCCTATCCCTCTCAATATCAGGCTCGGAATCGAAGCTATGGACGGCGCTTCCGAGGCATCACACAACGAGAACGAGAGAGACTGAGTGTGAGCCGTCCGCCTGATTGCCAATGATTTCGAGAATTCTCCGACTACCACTGAAGGGAGTGGGCTGACAAAGCAGACTGCGTTGATGCGCGGTTCATACGCTACAACAACGAAAGGGAGTCTTCATGATTTCGACGCGAGATTCCCTAGCCATTACCCTTGCCGTGAAACCGGTCCTGAGATTGAAGTCCGCGTCCGTGAGGACAAGCAAGATTATCAACTTCCATCCTTCCATCATGGAATTCTTCTCACGCAATAGGTCCCTCTTCTGTAGGATGGTGATCTTAGCCGTGAAGTTCATACCCTGCACCGTAGGTGGCGGAAAATGATGCGTGAATCTGGAGATATCAGGAGGAGTCTGATGGCGCGATTCTGGTATTGTAGTCCTGATCGGCAGCGGCCTCCTCACTTCTGCATCAGGTATGCGGACATCAACGAAGGCTCACCCAAGCGAAATGATGAGTCTCAGACGTTCGGCATAGAGCATAACCGCTCTAGCGTTGTGAGGGTATTGCCAAGATCCGGCCGCAAGACTCAATGTGTCCTCGGAAAAATATGGGCTCGTGATTTCGGAATGCTCAAGAGGTTGTGCCGACTTCAAAACTCAGACTATGGAGGCTTTAATGCGAAACACCGTGCTACCGATCACAGCTGTGTTGATATTGGCTGGCTGCACCTTTGGCAGTATCTCTTCTATACCACAGGAGATTGAAGGTGTCGGTACAGTCTATCGATACCAGGGGCGAGCCAATTTTGCTCACCAAATAGCTGAGGCTGATCGAATGATCACGGAACACTGCAAAGAACTCAATGGTGGGAACCCCGTCATTGTTGATGTGCAGAAACGAGACTTAGGCGTTGTCGCAATGGGAAGTGGGCAGTCCGCCACACGAATCAATGCAACGGGAACGGAGACGCCTTATGCTACAAACATTATGGGTACGACAACGACTACAGCGTCGGGTACCATGGCTGGCGTGCGCAATTTCAATCAAGAGATCTTCTTCAAGTGTGTTGCTAAATAGACACCCGCCTAGAGCCTATATCAAAATAGTTGACGGCCAGTACATCTATCCACCTTGCCAGGCCGACGAGCTTTTCGTGTAGAGCAGTCAGATCAACCTTCTGAGGCGTAGGCGATGTCTATCGACTGCGAGCGTCGGGCTCGAAGGCTCGACTTCGCTGTAGCGGGGAGCCGGATACTTCAGATCCCCCTTCAAGTGCTTGGCCTGGACGCACTTCTCGTACAGGTCCTTCGGATCGAATCCCTCCACTTGCGCCCGTGCCAGATCGTTGCGAATCCCTTCAGGGTCGATGGGTCCTCTGAGGTCCGAATTCAGACGGACGATATGCTGGATTTTCCGCATCTGGGTAGAACGGTCGGAGTTTGACATCGAACTCGGCTCTAGCGTATTGCGGGAAGATGGTGCCCCTGTGTTAGTCCGGACGACTCGGCGCTACGTCCTCGTAGACTGGCGCTGGGCTCCAATGTGTCGGGCGTATCCTGACGGTGGCGTTGAAAATTCTCTGGGGGTCCAGTCCGTCCTGCTGTGCCTTCGCCAGCCACATTCTGACGACCTCTGGCTCGGGAGGATTCTGCAATGCCACTGAGACCTTTGACAGGTAGTCGCGCTCCTTGTCGCCCCAAAGGCCGTTGTTTGGAGAGATCTGCTCGGAGTCCGGTAAGGACATCAGGGCCTCCATCAAGGAGCCGCATGAGGTCGGCTTGCAATCCCCTCAAGCGTTCCTGTCCCACGATACATGATTCAGCTCCAACTGATAAGGGTCCAGCTGCGTCATCTTTGCTCGGCGTGCAAATTCGATCCCGCACGATTTCAGATCAAGGCCCTTGCTCAAATCGTCGGATCACGTTTTCCCGCCAGCTCTTGATAAAGGCTACCGCCTCCCGCTGGAGATCCTCGCGCATGGCTTGAACAGTTTCCTCTTCGTTTTCTTCTGGATCTATGAAGTCAATGGGTAACGGTACGTCGTACTTCCTGGCTCCCTCAAGATAGGCTTCCACGAGCATCTGGCCGAACTCATCGTCGTTCTCCGCTGATCCAAGAATAACCTTTGCCACCGAAATGCTCGCTTCCTGCCAACCTTCTTGGGTTACATCAAAATCATAGTCTAGTAAGCCCAGGAGGTTGCAATGGACCGGCCAGACCTCCTTCAGACGATCATCGATTTCGCTCTGCAACTCGTCTCTTGCTGATTGTGTAGGGTTTTCATACAGGGAAAGTCTCTGATCCATTGCAGCCTCCATCATGAGACGCTTTCCGAGCCGCTGTAACATTTCCGAGCGTGCATTATGATCGAGACAGCGAAATAGCCGAATAAGACACTGCTCATCCTCGCTTATTGCCCCCATCGATGGGTTTGATTCGCTCATGGGATGATACTTTAGTTTGTAGCTCAATGGCATTCAAGCAAGTGGCATCGCGAGTATGGGAGGCGGTATCGAGGCATCACACAGCAAGCACGAGACAGGCGAGTGAGCTATCCCACATGATTCCAATGATCCAGGTGTCGTAAGAGACTTATGATTTCAAGGATTCTCCATCCTACTCTAAGGAGTGGATTGAGAGAAACCGGCTGCTCTGATGCAATGGTTTTCACTTAAACGGTGGCTACAACAGCGAAAGGTACTTGTAATGATTTCGGCAACGAGCAGTAGACAAATGTAGACAATCAGTCAACTCAAGCGGCGATCCCCGCGAGATACAGCAAGAATACAGGGACGAGCAAGGGGCGAGACTGTTTCAGCTTGATGCTGGTGTCACGCCTCTATCGGAGCACTTCGTATCAACATGCCCGTCATGGAACGTCGATAGCTAATTGAGAAAAACTAGCCAGCACGCTCTGCACAAAAGCTTCAATCCCTGGCGCTGAAGCCGCGCGCGGGCCTGCCACGTTTAACCTGTGAATCTGGTGCTGCTCACAAAACTCCTGAAGTTCTTCGTACCAGTGTTCTCCAGGAAACACATGCAACCAAGGCCGCTTCTGCTTTCGAGCCTGTTGAGCGGTAAACAGGCTGCCGCCGGCTAGTTCCTTCCCTAAGGTGATGATCAGCGTGGCATCGGCATCACGAATGTTCCAGGTCGTGCGTTGGCGATAGTTCCGTGTGGGAGTCTCGACGAGGGTATAGCAATCTGGAATGACTCCATCGTCTGCACGCCGTTCCTTGGGACACCAGCCGCCATGAGGAATCTCATGTTGGATGGCCCAGTCCAATGCGGCACGATCGGCGCCGGTCTGTCCGTCGGAGATGATTCGCAACTTCATCCGGATCACCAAGTGAGGTTGAAATGTTGCGATAGATCCTCGCTAATAACAGTCAGTATAGGTGGTGTTTCCCAAATGAGAAGATGTACAGTTTATGGGAGGACTCCCCCTTCGACGTTCAGCCTCTTGGCGCAACCCCTCCTGTAGCGCATCATTGACGAGAACATCGATTTCCTCTTCGGTCATCGTGGGGTATTCGTGTCGAAATTTGAGCTGAAGCGCTGGACGTTTAGCTGCAATGTACCGTTCGCGATACTGTCGTCCTGCTTCACGGCCCTGATAATACAGCGCCTTGCGTTCTTCGGTCCAAAATGATGGGTCGAGAGTTTCATCCGATCTGGGCTCGGCACATCCGCTAAGAAGAGTGAAGATCAGAATTAGAACGAGTCGCATGATGCAACTCCATGTGCCTTCTTGAGGATCTCCACTGGCTTGGACTAACCGTCTAGACGGCAAGTTGCAATCACTTCGTTTTTGGAAGTAAGCCCTTCTTATCCAAGTCCTGCCAGTGGGATTCTACGAGATCCATGAGGAGCGCCTTCACTGACTTATTTTGAACGGCCGCTTCGATCTTTGCTTTCACAATGATGTCTCGTGGGACCTCTCGAAAGTTCCAGATCCCGGCTTCGTCCTGGTCTTTAGGCTTGGGCATGAGCGCTACTGTAGCAGAGAGAATGATGTTGATCAACACCTATTGACGTAAAAACATCATATGATGTATAACACTCTTATAAAGGAGGTGAGGATCATGAAAATGTCCCGTCTTAATATTCAGCTTCCCATTTCGCTCAAGGCCAAACTCGACGCCTTGCGAGCTCACGGCACCACATCCAGCGGGTTTATTCGAAGCCTGCTGGAACGAGAATTCAAGACCGGTCGTCACAAGAAACACGTTTGACACGAAAGGAAGGTGTGACATGAAGAATCAAGCGACAAATGCATTAGTGGGTGTCGAGAAGCAACCTGCGAAACCGAAGAAGAAACCAGAGAAGATCACATTCATCGAAGTTCCACCGGACGAGTCTTGGTTTCAGCACGTGCGTGGTCGTCGTGGATTTCCGATCTGGTTCCTTCGCCTGCAAATGACGGGACTGCGGCCTCGACGGTATGGACCGTTTGATTCTCAGCGCAAAGGTCTCCTATTCCTGGATCAGCTCCTGGGCGGAGTTGGAGAGGCCTTGTGTTCAGCCAGCAACGAACTTGATGCTTTTCAAACCAAAGGACCAGGTTTTAGTTATAGAGGTGGGCATTACCCCATCGTAGAGGATGAGGTCATTGAGGCGGACAGAATGAATGGGGAACGATCTCGGACGACTGTCGGAAAGAAGGGACGGTGAGCGATGAAAAGATCGACTACCAAGAAAGCAGATCTCAAAGCCCCAGATCACCGTTGTGGGAACCCCGATGATCTCATTGAGCCGGTTGAAAGTTTAAAGAAGCTTCACGGTGCGGTGACGCTCTTGGCTTCCCTGGGCTCTCCAGAGCGCGAGTGCTATGACACCGATCACATAATCAGGTTCTGCGAGTTGATCGAGAATCAGCTGGAGTCAGTCATCCAGGAACTCGTGGCTCTCCAGGAGGCTTATATACAGCCGTTGCCAAAGAAGTTAGCACAGGTTGGCTGACAGCAAGAATAATCTGACAGAAAGGATTGCCGTTATGGCCCGAGTAAGAATCATAAAGATGCACTTTGACTTAACGAATGAGTATGACGCAGCCACGTACCAAAGATTAGCCGAATCAGCACAACGGGCAGGCCGTAGAGGCCGAGGCAATCAGGCAAACTTTCTCGTCTCTCTTATGTTGGGGGTCAGGCCATCTGATTGCTTCCAGTATTCTGGCTTGACCGAAAGACCTCACTTTACACCGACAATCGAGGAACTCGATCAGCGATTGACTGCCCTTGAGGCAACGCTTAAAGGGTTCTCCATGGATGTGTCTCAAAAAGAGAACCATGCACCGATCCTTCGCTTAGTACCACCTGGCGATCAGGGCTGTTCTGAGCAGAGCGCGTGATGTACACATCTTCAAACGGTCGTATGGTCTTGTGTACAAGGAGGCTTCCATGACAAACCGAGCAGCTATAGCGTACATGCGAGTGAGCACAGCCGACCAGGGGAACAAGGGCAACGGTCTTGCCGCTCAACGCGAGACCATTGGTCGTTTCGCTGCAGCCGAGGGGTTTACGATTTTTGAGTGGGTGGAGGAAGTGGAAACCGGTAAAGGCAACGATGCCCTTGCGAGACGACCCAAACTTGCCGAAGTGCTTCGTCAAGCGAGGCGGATTAAAGCACCCGTCATTGTGTCGAAGCTCGATCGGCTCTCAAGGGATGTCGCCTTTATCGCCGGCCTGATGGCCGAGCGAGTTCCATTCATCGTCGCCGATCTCGGTCCAGACGTGGACCCATTCGTGCTGCATTTGTATGCGGCTTTGAGCGAGAAAGAGCGAAGCATGATCTCAGTCAGGACCCGCGAGGCTCTGGCCGCCTTGAAGCGTCGAGGGGTCAGACTCGGCAATCCCTCACATCGAAGCCTGTGCGATGCTTCGCGCATCGGCGCCAATGCTCGACAACGATCCGCCGATACATTTGCATGTTCGATCAAGCCAATGATCCAGGGCTATCGTGCTCAGGGCCTTACGCTTCGTGCCGCAGCTGAAGCTATGAACCACAGCGGTGTACCGACGTATCGAGGGACGGGAACCTGGACAGCTACACAACTCTCACGCATCATGGCCCGCAGTTCATGATAGTGTGACTTCCGGACGGCAACGGTCAGGCTTGATCACCTGGCCGGCTCGTGTTCCTGGCACGAGCGCCGTCCCTCCTCACCAGGAACCCGACAGGAGGGGCATATGCCGGATAAACCAGCCACTTCTATGAAAGGGTACTTCAATGAGCCATGGCGCGAAGGCTTTGGACTCGAACGTCCCATGGGTGCCAAAACTGAGTATATATATGGGTTTGGGAAGACGGAGGAATGCTTGAGCAGGTTGTTCGAGTGGTCTGAGCGAACGCGCTGGATTATCGAACTAGAAAAAGCACATGGTCAAACGGAAGAAGATTTCCCCCAGCTCGCAACGATACGGCTGCTGCCAGGAGTATCCTTGAAGGAGGCACGAAAGGCCGCTGAAATAGCTGTGCGAAGGCTAGGAAAGCAAGGGGTAGGCCGTAGACCATCGACTCCTAGCACTGTGATTACTGTATTGCACAAGCTATTTGAAGCCGTGGAGCCAGAAATCAATCAACGTGGGATCAGAAAGAACGTAATAGAGATTTGCGATGTGGCCTTAAGATATGGTGGCAAGCCCATTAGTCGATCACGAATACAGAATGAATTGCTTCGCTGGTTGCGTCAACGTAAACATCGCATTAAGCGGTATGAACGATAAAATATTCCTACCCCCGCTACTCCACCGCTAACTTCCCCCACATATTCGGGTTCTATTTATAAGTTTTTTACAATCTTCGCCTGCATCCATATCCTTGGAACATATCATCCAGGAGGCATGGCATGGAGCAATTAATT
Organism: Nitrospira sp.; assembly: GCA_029194725.1. Lineage (GTDB taxonomy): Bacteria > Nitrospirota > Nitrospiria > Nitrospirales > Nitrospiraceae > Nitrospira_D. The sequence goes on from JARFXQ010000001.1 coordinate 174,291, forward strand.
ACCACCTCAGACGCAGCGAGACTTCTCAACCGATCAGCGGATCGTGTGCGAGATTACGAGCGTGAAGGAAAGTTGCCGGCTCAGAAAACCCCAGGTGGGCAACGCCTATTCAAGACGAGCGATGTGGAACGCTTAGCTAAGGAACTGGGAGCAATGAAGAAGAGCACATAAAAACGCCGCGCCCAGAGCTGACACTCAAAAGCGCGGCATAACCGAGGAGCAAACAAATGGTGACTGCAATCTTATCTCAGGAACACTCGGCGATCAACTCCCCGACACTTGACGAGGCGGACAGTCGAGAAGAAATCGTCATCCGAATCGGTCTTAATGGACTTCGAGGCGTGGAAATAATCGCTGACCAGTCCGAGGCGCAAAGTAATCTGCAACAGCTTTGGGACGCTCTACGCTGTCCGCTGGAAGATGAAATGGGCCGGCTGCTCAATGACAGAGGGTTTACTTGCATGGAAGGGCGAGTTGGAGCCACGCTCTGATGAGCCTCGCACCTGAACATCTTTCTGACTTAAAGGCATCTGGCCTGACGGATGACACGATCAGCGCATGTAGGTTTACAGCAGTCCGTCCGCACGATAACAGGTTACGCGGTGTGGCTTCCGCATACCTGATTCCATATTTCGATCTGGACGGTCGGCCCAATGGCGTCGAACGCTGGAAACTGTTTCCACCCATCGTCAGACCGAACGGAACACAGAAATACCATCAACCTCTCAACTCCGCTCCTGCCTTGTACCTCCCGCCGCTGCACCCCTGGGACGACATTGCCCGTGATTCTCAGCGCTCCATCTGCATCACTGAGGGAGAAAAGAAAGCGGCGGCGCTGTGCCAGACCAGCATTCCAACATTCGGTGTCGCTGGGGTGTGGAACTGGCGGCAACGGTTCGATCATGGGGAACGGCTTGTTATTCCTTCAGTCGATCAAATCGTGTGGAAAGATCGCGATGTAGAGCTGATCCCAGATAGCGACGTGTGGCGTGAGGAGAAACGGCACGCGCTGTGCGGATTCTATTCGTTCGCACAAGAACTCGTCTCCCGTGGGGCCAACGTGCGTTTCATTGTCCTGCCAGAAGATGGACACGGGAAAGTCGGCGTGGATGATTGGCTGGTGAAGACCGGCGCACGGTGGAAAGACTATTGGCCGTTGCTGGATCGGATCGCCCTCGATGATCGTCGGTTGGTGAAAGCGGCGAAGTGGTGGCAAGAGTGGCGAGAGAAGCAGGCGTTACAGCTTTCGTTGCAACAGGCATCACAGGAACCCATGGAAATCATGGATCTGGCCGGCTCCTTCCAGGTCCGCTTTCCGACTCACCATGTTGCGCTCAGCTTTCAGCGTCTCTCCGAAAATGGACGCGGGGTCAGTGCCGAATTGACTGTGACCGTTGGTCAAATCGATCTCCTTGGCGAGACCGATATCGGATTGAAATCTGATTCGAGTCGAGACAAACTCGCAAAGTCTTTGTCACGCACGGCTAATCATGTTCCCTGGAAACACCTGCTAGAGCGAGCTTGCGGCGAAGTCCTCAAGCGCCATCGGCACGGCGAGCCCATCATCGAGTTGGAGCCAGCCGAATCCACCCATACCCCGTTCGTGCTGAATCCGATTGTCTACCGTGGGCATCAGACGCTCATTTTCGCTCCGGGTGGATCCTGCAAATCGTATCTCGCACTGTACATCGCTCTCCTCACGATTGCGGGACAACGTCAGAACGGGATTGCGGCCATCCAGACGAACGTCTTATATCTCGATTGGGAGCTCGATCATGAAACGGTCGGCGCTCGGCTGAAAGCCTTGCATACTGGCCATCCTGAATTGGCCCACTGTCGCCCCTCTTACCGCCGCTGCACGCAACCCTTGCATTTAGAAGCCCTTCAGATCGCCGTCGAAGTGGCCCAGCGACATATCGGACTTGTAATTGTCGATTCTGCCGCTATGGCATGCGGTGGGGATCTACACTCTCCCGAATCGGCCATTAAGTTACAGCAAGCCCTCCGCCGGATCGGCTGTGCCTCGATTGTCCTGGCGCACGTGTCGAAGACGACGGCAGAAGGACAAGACAAGAGCGCCTACGGGACGGTGTTCTTTCGGGAGTTGGCCCGCAATGTCTGGGAACTCTCCAGGCCCGAGGGCTCTGACCGCGTCGTCCTCTCCCAAACTGGCACGACCTGCAAGAATTCATTCGGACGTAAGCAAAATCCGCTGGGCTTCGAGTTCTCCTTCGGCTCTGACCGCGTGCAAATCTCGTCCTTCAACCCCGCCGATGAAGAGGAGAGTGGCTTTGAGGATAAGCTCCCGCTGCGGGATCGAATCCAGCGTCTCTTACGGGATAAGACTTCCCGCAGTTCGCAAGAGATCGCCGATGCGCTTCACGCCCCTCTGAGTTCAGTGAAATCCGGGCTCTCGCAGGGCCGTGGGAAGATGTTTGAGCGGTCCGGATCGCAGCGCGACGGCAAGTGGACCCTGACAGCCTTCGCGTTGACCCACTTTTCATCGTTGAGATCGATCGTTGGGGCCTCCATCGTTGATCCATCGTTGCAACCGTTGAGCGGGGATGAGGGAAAGCAGCGTAACTATTTGAATCCACATGACAAACCAATCGTTGAAGACATCGTTGATGATCGTTGTACCCCATCGTTGTTGAAACAAGGGGGGTATATTAATACCCCCCCTTCAACGATCAACGATTCAACGATAAAAACTCTCTCCCATTCCCAACCGGAGGAGTTCATCGACCTTGCTGATTGAAGCTCTTTATCCACTCCATATTCGTCGCCCAGGTGGAGACCTTCACTTACTCCCCGGGCAGCTGGTTGAATTGGATGCCAAGGAAGCCCAGAGACTCCTTACGAAGGCCCACGGCAAGGTGCGGGTCATTGCCCAGGAGGAAATCGTCATAGAGCCGGCCATGAAGCCGGACGGCAATCGCTTATCGCCGATCTTTTGGGAGCGAGCGGACGGATCTATTGTTGGCCCAGCACAGCCGGAGTTCTTCGCCAGAGTCGGCTGTGGAAACCGTGAAGAAGATTTCTGGCTTGTGATCCAGTTTGATGGACAGACAGTGTGGATTCGACCCGACAAACTGCGAACCGAGTGGGCATATGACCAGCAAGTCTTGCCCAAGATCATCGAGCCCGTGAAGGAGCCCAGGTGACGCCCTACGTTGTAGGCTATGCGCGATCTGAAGGTCTCAAAGAGAGGTCGCTTGCATGAGACCCCTCACCCTTGCAGAGGCCGCTCAGTTCCTCAGGATGTCCCGATCCAGCTTGTACCAGCGGAAGGACATTCCGCGATACCGGCGGCCCGGCTCGCGGGTGATGCTGTTCGATCAGGAGGAGCTGGAGGTTTGGTTAAAACAAGGGCGCGTGGTTGCGGAGAAGCAACCGGCGCTTCAATCGATGATGCCCGATACCTTGCCAGCAACTGATCCGGGCATCGTGGACATTTCCGTCCCGCCTGTTTACCATCGCAGCGCCCGGTATCGGTGAACACAGCTATGACGTACAGCATCACCACACGACAGACGAAGAAGGGCGTGGCGTTCGATCTGTACATCCGCTGGAAGGGGAAACGACACCGTCCCCTGCTCGGATACGACCTGTCGAAGGAACAGGCCGAGAACGCGGCGATCGCCATGATCGCGAAAATTCATCGGGGTGAGCCGTCCGCAGTGGCCCCGGCTCCCATTTCTCCAACTCTGAAAGCCTTCCTTCCCCTCTTCTGGCAGACCATGCATGTGAAGAAGAGGTTCGACCTGGCCCGACCTGAATCAGTGATCGAGACGCACTTGCTACCACGGTTTGGAGATCGCCCGCTTGATTCCCTCAGGGCTGAGGACGGATTGGCTTACATCACCTCTCGGATCAAGGCGAAGGCTGCGCCCTGGACTATTAGGCGTGAGTGGACTGTCCTCATGCGGATTCTGAATCTCGCCGTCGATTTCGACAAGCTGGATAAGAACCGGCTGAAGCAGCTGGAACTCCCCGACGTGGCAACCCGTGAGCGAGTGGGAACCATTGAGGAGTTAAAGACGATCAAGCTGAAAGCCGAGGAGCGTCGGCTCAAGTTGACTCAGGCAAACCAATACGACCCGGCAGAACTGTGGCGAATCGTGACGGTTGCCCTCAACACCGGCCTCCGTGAAGCGAAGATTCTGGAGATCGATCGGACCTGGATGCGGAAGCGGGATGATGGCTGGTGGTTGATCCTGCCTCCGGCACGGAGCCGACTGAAGCAGACACCCCGTGAAATTCCCCTCACTCCTGCCGCCTACGCGGCCCTACGCGGAGAGATCGCCCACGTGGATGGCAGAATCTTCAGGCGATGGACTCCCGCCGCGTTTAGCATCTTCTGGAAGCGTTTAGTGACGGAAGCGAAGGTCGTTGATCTCCACTTCCATGACCTCCGGCACACGTTCGCCACCTGGCTGCAAAACCTCGGCGTGCCGCTCGAAGTGCGAGCCGCGTTGTTGGGACATCGGCTGAGAGGATTCGGACAGGATCAACTCGGTGGAGAATCGATGACGGCTGCGTATTCACACGGCGGATACGGATGGAATCAACAGCTCCGTGAAGCCGTGACCCGCCTCCACACCGCCCTTTTGTCCTATGGATTGTCCTATGGAAATTCAACCGACGAGGCAACCGCTGTTGTAAGAGTGGCTAACGCACGGAAAGAAGAAGGGAAAGAGTGGTGGTCCCAACGGGATTCGAACCCGTGTTTAAGCCTTGAGAGGGCTCCGTCCTAGGCCAGGCTAGACGATGGGACCATTCCAGAACTGTCCGAAGGTGGACCGTAGCATAAGCGGTTTTCTGATTGCAACGAAGCGCCGAGGCGACTCCCGCGGGACATTGGAAGCGATTTTCTGCTTGCGACGACACAGCATTTTCCCTATAAGACATGGGATCTATTGGTTGAACTACCCGAAGTAGGCCGATAGGCACCATGAAAGAACCATTTCACGATGAGGTTTCATTACATACCGGTCGTCTTATCATGATCGAAGGCAGGACTCACGACATACTCCGTCGCCCAGCACTGATGCTTATTTTGGGTGGCGCGACTGTTCTCTTGGTAAGCTGTGCAAGTCTTATAGGAAGTGGAGCGCCAACGCTGCATTGTCCGGACGCAGTCCAGGCCAAGGTCAGTGCAGCGCAGCCAACCGTTCATGTCTCATACAGAGAACCATCGTTTACCTCAAAAGACAATCCCCTGACAAGCCTCGCCAAAACGAGCATCTACTACGATCTGGGTAATGGGCGTACACTTGCCAAAGAGGTACCGGCAACGCGATCGTCCGGAGGCGGAGAAATATCCGAGACCATCACGGTTGCGGTGAAATCCAAGGATACCCAGTCCGTAAAGATTTGCGTCACGGCAACCGATCGCGATGGAAATGAAAGTAGGATGCCCCCCCTAAGCGCACCCTGATCCACGCGTGGAAGAGCTCTTTGGGCACATCCCATTGGGCCGTTTGTATGGGGCCATAATATATGGCTCCGGCCGCGCTGAACGCTCTTGACAGAAGCGAGCAGAAGCCCTAGTTTGCCTGATGTTTGATGAAACTCCATATACTCTGCATCAACTCCACACGACCTGGGGAACATCAAGGTTCGAGGTTGTCCAATGGATGATCCAGTGGCATTCCGTAGGACCGAATCCAATGGTCGTACGGCAACAGCGGGAGTGTCATTCAAATCAGGACTCGCGATTGGGATCGGATCCAACATTTTTCGAAACACCAACGGCGTCGTCAGGATTCATGGGAAAGAGCAACTCGTCATTGAGGTAAAACCTGAGCGAGGACTGCTTCTCACTACCCTCGATCTCTACAACGAGCGCTGCATCCGTATCGCACACCTGCGTAGAAACGTTCTCACATTGAACGACAGCGGACGATTTACCGCCGATGTTCCGCTCGGTCAAAGCCTTTCGTCAGTTGATGCTCCGACTGTTCTGGTGACAGATATGCAGTCTGGTCATGTCGTGCTCGAAGTGCGAATGACGTCGGAGCATCGAGTCGACCTCACCTGCGCAAAGCTGTACTCGCACAAGGGAATGCCGGTGGAGATCACTCCCCACTACTGCCGGATCGGCTCAGGCACGACGCTGTTCGGAAACATCGTGGAAGCTCGCGGCGGGCCGGTTATTCTCGATTGACCGTGCTCGTTTTTCACAGCGTCCCGACCCTCGATTTTTTCGATACCTACCGCCTTCAGAAAAGCAGGAACCGTTTTGCCCTTATGCATCCTTTCTCTAGAATAGCGATTATGACCGAGATCCCAAAACCTACCGTTCAAGCATTTCTCGTCTGCGATCACGTGATCGAGGACAGCCTCACGAAAAAGAAAAGTCTGATCGGAATCTTTACCCACCTACAGGCCGCCACCTTTCCATTCCAGCATCAACAGATGGGCCTCTACTTCTGCCTCACCGATGCCGAAGGCCTGTACCACTTTGATATCGACCTGATCTATCTGAACACCGAACAACTAGTCTGTCGGGCCACACTTCCCAACATCGAGATCGGCGATCGCCTCCAGATTTCAGACTTCGGGATCAACATTCCTCTGTTGATCTTTCCCGCGCCTGGTCGGTATGAATTCCGGCTACGCATGGAGGGCCATCTCATCGCCCAAAAGGATTTCAACGTCATGCCGGTGCCGATGTCAAACCCCTCCGCCACCGATCCCTCTACTTAGCCTTTTCCCATTCCTCCCGTCAGACCGTCTATGGTAGAACTTCAGTCTGGACCTCCCGTCCACACATGACCCTGCGAAGGATTCACGCAAGATTCCATGAGCACACCGGAGCCCTCAACTTCCTCGAATTTTATACGAGAGATCGTGGCAGCCGACCGTGCGGCAGGCAAACATGGCGGACGGGTCGTCACGCGATTTCCTCCCGAGCCAAACGGATATCTCCATATTGGTCACGCCAAGGCCATCGTGCTGAATTTTGGGATCGCGAATGAGGCTTCCGGGGGGATCTGTCACCTAAGATTCGACGATACAAATCCTACCACCGAAGACCCCGAGTACGTTCAAGCCATACAGGAAGACGTCCGCTGGTTGGGGTTTGACTGGCACGACAGGCTGTTCTATGCCTCGGATTATTTTGAGCAGCTCTATGCTTTTGCGATCAGCTTGATCAAGAAAGACAAAGCCTACGTCGACAGCCTCACAGCGGATCAAATCCGAGAACATCGTGGTACCCTGACCGAATCAGGCCGTGACAGTCCTTATCGGACCCGGTCCGTCGACGAGAATGTGAATCTCTTCGCCCGCATGCGAGCCGGAGAATTCGCCGACGGAACCCATGTCCTGCGCGCGAAAATCGATATGGGTTCCCCAAATATCAATCTGCGAGATCCGATCCTCTACCGGATCCGGCATGCCATCCACTATCGGACAGGAACCGCATGGTGCATCTATCCCTCGTATGATTTTGCTCACCCGTTGTCTGACGCCATCGAAGGAATCACGCACTCTATCTGTACGTTGGAGTTTGAAGATCACCGCCCCCTCTACGATTGGGTCGTTGCCGAAGCCGACAGTCCCCATCGCCCACAGCAAATCGAATTTGCCCGACTGAATCTCACCTCCACCGTGATGAGTAAGCGCAAGCTTCTCGAATTGGTCGACAAGAAGTTGGTGAGCGGCTGGGATGATCCACGCCTCCCCACCTTGAAAGGTCTCCGTCGCCGAGGGGTGACTCCAGAAGCGATTCGCGCATTTTGCGAACACATCGGCGTCGCCAAGCGCGACGCAATCGTCGAGATGCAGCTGCTCGAACACTTCATCCGAGAGGACTTGAACAGACGGTCGCCGCGTGTGATGGCGGTGCTCCGACCATTGAAAGTCGTACTCGACAACTATCCTGACGGTGTCGTTGAAGAGCTTGACGCAGTGAATAATCCGGAGGACATCTCAGCGGGGACGAGAAAGGTTCCTTTCTCAAGAACGCTGTACATCGAGCAGGACGATTTCAGGGAGAATCCGCCGAAACAGTTCTTTCGTCTCGCGCCTGGGCGGGAGGTCCGGCTGCGCTATGGGTACATCATTAAGTGTGTGAGCGCGACAAAGGACCCTCAGACCGGCGCCGTTACCGAGCTGCATTGCACCTACGACCCTGAGACCAGAAGCGGATCGGCACAAGAACAGCGCAAGGTGAAAGCCACCATTCACTGGGTGTCGGCATCACATGCAGTCACGGCAGCCGTGCGGCTCTATCATCCACTTTTTCTTTCCGACCGAGCCAATCTTTCAGCTGAACAGGACTGGACAGGATCGTTGAACCCCCAGTCGTTGGAACTCCTCACCGGCTGCCTGGTTGAGCCAAGCCTTCACTCAGCCGCGCCTGGTTCCCGCTTCCAATTCGAGCGTCAGGGGTACTTTTGCGTCGATCCCGATTCATTACCCGACGCCCTGATTTTCAACCGAACCGTGTCTCTCAAAGATACCTGGGCCAGGGTTGAGAAGGCTCGGCAAACACCCCCGCGCTGATGTTAACGAACGTTCTCGCGACTGTACTTCATTCGGTTTCGACGTTACACTACATCCATGACCTGTCCTCTGTGCCAGCAATCCACGACTTGGGAAGCAAACCCCTGGCGTCCATTCTGTTCTGAGCGTTGTCAGCTTACGGATTTGGGAACGTGGGCCGCGGAACAATACCGTATTCCCGGTTCGCGACTCACAGCTGATAGGGTCATACCCGAGTCCATCGGTGAGACCGAGCATCAGGGCCAAGGCCAAACATAGGGGTGAAGAACGGTTCGACAACCGAGCATCTGCTTCCAGGAGCGACAATGTTATGTTCGACCTCACCGAACCCAAACTCCCTTGCTCCAGGCAATGATCGATCCTGTTGATAACAGAATCTGCTTTCTTCACTATTGGCAAGGCGGAGTGAACTTGCTAAGAGGATATTTCTTGCTCACCTCGCGGAGGGGAATGCTCTATGCTCGCGACTAAAGGCTACGCGGCGATGGCCGCCAAAGAGAGATTGCAACCGTTTTCCTTCGAACGACGTGAAGTCGGTCCGCACGACGTCTTGATCACGATCTCGCATTGCGGCATCTGCCACTCAGATATCCATCAGGCTCGTAACGAGTGGGGCATCTCCCTGTTCCCAATGGTACCAGGGCACGAGATCGTCGGAACTGTCGCACAGGTCGGCACGTCCGTGACTGCCTTCAAGGTTGGTGATCGAGCCGGTGTCGGCTGCTTTGTGGATTCCTGCCGGACCTGTACGGCATGCCGCGAGGGCCTGGAACAATATTGCGACGGAGGCACACTTTGGACCTACAGTGGACAGGATAGGGCAGGCCGGATCACGCAAGGCGGCTATTCGACCCAGATCGTGGTAGACGACAAATATGTGCTCCGAATTCCCTCGGCGCTCTCGCCCGCGGGAGCGGCCCCCCTGCTCTGTGCGGGAATTACGACCTACTCTCCCCTGCGTCAATGGGGCGTCGGTCGTTATCACAAACTCGCCGTCGTCGGCCTGGGGGGTCTCGGTCACATGGCGGTAAAGATCGCCAAGGCGATGGGTACCGAGGTCACGGTGTTTAGCACATCGGAGAATAAACGGGAAGAAGCGAAGCGGCTGGGCGCTGCGAACTTTGCCGCGACATCAAGCCCTCAGACCTTTACCAAGTTCCAAGGGTACTTCCACTATGTCCTCGATACGGTTTCCGCGCCACATGATTACAATGCCTATTTGAACCTCCTCAAGACGGATGGCACCATGATCCTCGTGGGTGCACCCGAAACGCCGACTCCTGTTCAGGCGTTCTCGCTCATTTTCAAGCGACGGCGTCTCGCCGGCTCTCTCATCGGCGGGATCAAAGAAACGCAAAAGATGCTCGACTTTTGCGCGCAACATCGGATCGAGTCGGACATTGAGCTGATCCCCATCCAGCAGGTCAATGAGGCGTACGAACGGGTACTCCGTGGAGACGTGAAGTTTCGATTCGTGATCGACCTCAGTACGTTGACCTAACCCCTGGATAGCGCCGGCGCTGCCAACTCTTCGCGTGATTCGTCATGCGCATCCGCGAAGCGAACGCCTGAGCTTCAACCTCAGATTCTGTTCGGAAACTAACGGGAGACGACTGATCGCCATTCCAGACCGTTGAATTCTCCTGACCGATCACCTACAGTAGCGCCGATCGGAGCCCATGGTATGGATCAAGAATCCCTGGCGCAAATCAAACAAATTGTCACCGGAGCCACTGAAGCCCTCGAAGACCGACTTCGCCAGGAGATTCAACAGACCGAAGGCCGGCTTCGGGGAGAAGTCGAAGACGTCAAGCGACATACCGGTGTCCTGGTTGAACATCTCGAACAGAAGATCTCGCTGCTCGTGGAGGGACAACAGGCCGTTCGACAATATATGGAAGATTTCCGCTCAGAAATGCAAAGTGGAACTAAAGAAACCCAGGCTCTCCTGCGGTTGTCGTATCAGCAACTCCATCAGCGGGTGGAGAATTTGGAGCAACGAGTTCTCGCCATCGAACATCGCTTGGGTCTCACAGTCTAACGATCCTCTTTCCTCAAGCTCTTAGCCGCTCAGCCTCTCTTCGCTGAGAAGCAGCTATCCATGCCGTCTTCAGTTTGATTGATGCCCGTATTTTTGGCGTGACAATGTGGGCCACCAGTTATTGCAAGGCGAGGAAATAGCTCAGATCTTCGTCAAGGCGCTCTCAAAGATTACACGTTTTCTGCCGAAGCACGCGAAGCCGTTCATCGCCGAGATCGCGAACAGAAGGGGGCTTGGAGCGATACGACTGGAATAAGGCCGTCAGAGGCCGACACACCTCCAGATTCCCGAGGAAGGCTCATGCTCTCATGATTGCTCCAGAGCGCTGGCAGCGTTTTGATACGGCCGAGGCGGTGAACGATGGCTTACGAATGCTCCTAATAATGGCCACCTTGGCAAAGAGTGAACAGCCCAAACGGAGGAAGCGAGCTATCGCTTAGTCCCAAACAGCTCAAATAAAGAAATTCACGGTTCCAACAGCGGAATCAGCGTCGTGTGATGTTGCTGACGCGCAAGATCCACCGGGCGTTCCCCCTCTTTTGTCTTCGCCTTTTTGTCTGCTCCGCTCTTGAGCAGCAACGTTACCACGGCGCGATGACCGTTCGCGGCCGCCCTGTGCAAGGGCGTGAAACCATCCGTCGTGGGTGCATTCACCTTCGCACCCTTCTCTAGCGGCACTGCGACGATCTCGCGATGGCCGTTCTGGGCCGCTATGTGCAGAGGATTTCAGGCAATAGCATTCATCTAGGAATCAGTTAGTGGAAGAACACGAGGAGGTGTAAATGGCTTGTTGACTAACAATATGTACTAGGCATAAATATTCAGAGACTGACGTCCTACCCGCTAGACGACCCTCCAACCGAGTTCCACCAGATCAATAGTCCGGCCAGACCCCATCACTGGAATCCTCTCGCATTCCACCGGGGAAGGGCTTTCATTGGTCTCGGTCAAGCTCTTGTTCTCACTCCGAACGCGCCGTTCGTGCGCGCGCCAGGTGCTCAAACATCGCAGCGCTGATGTCAGGGCTGCTTGGCCAATGGCCCCGCGTTTTGCCCTCGTGCGTTTGATATGTCTGTAACTGGCCAGGGTCAGGCTGCACGACATTCCCGCCGTGCAAAAACAGCAGGCCAATCTTCTCGGTCGGCATGCGCGTCACAAACGCCTCGGCCTCGTTGAGGACTTCCCGCAGGCGGATCATGGTCGCGGCAGGGTCAATGCGCTGGTCGCTGTCGAGACGGCGGAAATCAGCGTCGGTGTATCGAGCCAGGCGGCGAATCTCGCCGATCATGCCTTCCGGGGTGAAGCCCACCGCTTTCCCAGTGGCAGCCCAAATGACCGCGCCAAGCGCGAGAATACGTTCATGCACGGTCAACAAATCCACCACGTCACGCGGCTCCCGACGGCCATAAGCGGCGGCGACTTTATTGGTGGCGAGGTCGACCGGGTGCAAGACGTACCCGAACGTGTCATCGCGCATCGCCGAAAAAAACCGAACTCGCTATCGACCACCCATTCAAGTCTTGTGGTCGCCTGCTCACGCGCCGCGAGCACGGCGTACATGGTTGGCTCGCGCCTGATCCATTCCAGAGCATACCCATGCTGTTCCAGCACGGCGGCATCGGTCTGTGCGGCCCTCGCCACCCGGTCTTCGCGGTCGTGAAACACATCTATATCACCTGAATAACGCGGGGCGTCCACATTGAGCGGCGTACTCCCGGCGATGTAACTTTCAGGGTCGCGGTGCGCAGCGATCAGGCGAAGAATGTCGGACTGGATTCTAGAGAGAGGCACGGCGGCAAGCCTTCTCAATCTGTTCAGCCAAACGCCGCGCGTCGCGGTCGCCTTCAACCCGCAAACTCTGCGTAATCGCCAGCGCATCGGCAGGGGTAGGTTCCGCGACAGCCTTGCTACTCCATAAGGCACGCGCGCCGAACTGCTCGAAAGCGCGGCGGTACAGCGTGGCGTAGTCCTCTGGCGTGTCGGTCGTCTCGATCGTCATAGGGCTGTGCTTACCATGTCTGCGCGGCTAATGCCAGCATTCATCCGGGATCATCGCTTCGAATCGCCCTCATTGCCAGTTGTCATGTTTCATGAGGAGTAAGTGCTGGAATACACACCAATGCCGGTGTTACCGTATTACAACTCTTTGTTTCATAATCCCAATATGCACTCTTAGAGCCCCGAAGTTACGTACCTCTACGCTGCGCACATGGCACGGAGGGGCAGAGGCTACTGGATGTTCACCTCCCCCGATGCGCCAGCGCTTCCTCGATCTTCTTATCAGTTTTGTACTGGCTTAAGCTGTACACCGCCCAGATCGTCGCCGGAATCCAGCCAATGAGCGTGAGCTGAAGAATCAGGCAAAGGATACCTGCGAGAGGTTTACCGATAGTGAAGAACGTGAGCCACGGAAGAAGAAAGGCTATCAATAAGCGCATGTCTCAACTCATCCTTGTAAGAACCACATTGAAACGACTCCTATGACTACACGTTATCGAGAACCGACCAACCAAGGCAAGAAGCGTTGCGCACATCAGGCACGTCCCAGAGCCTAAAAAGGCCAGAACCCGTGATAGGGATCTAGAAACGAGAGAAATGGCTGGGGGACTAGGAATCGAACCTAGGTAGCCGGCTCCAAAGGCCGGCGTCCTACCGCTAGACGATCCCCCAGCGCGGTACGTGGCACATCGTAATGCGGGAGCGGAGAGAGGAATTTTGGCTGGGGGACTAGGAATCGAACCTAGGTAGTCAGATCCAGAGACTGACGTCCTACCGCTAGACGATCCCCCAACCAACGTTCACAGTAATATATCGATTGCAATTCCGTCAAGATCGACGCGGGTTTGGCAGGAGAAACCCTTCATCCCGTGGAGGCGCGCTCAAGCCCTTTGCGGAGGCGAAACAGGGTCCGGCCACGGCCCAGCACTTCCATCACCTCAAAGAGTCCAGGGCTTGCCGTCCGTCCGGTCAAGGCGACACGAACCGGCTGGGCCAATGCACTCATCTTGACTCCTTCTTCCTCGACCAACTTCTTGAAACTCTCTTCCCAAACCTGTTTGGAAAAGCTGGGAAACGCCTCAAAGCGCGCAAGAAGTTTGTGCAGCAAGGGAGCGACCGTGGGGGTGAGAAATTTCTTGGCTGCCTCCATATCAAATTGGGCCTCTTGTCCAAAATACGGCTTCACCCATTCCACCATCTCGACCAGCGTTTTGGCCCGCTCCTTTACCAAAACCACCAGCTGTGCAAGCCACTCATCCGAAACTGCTTCGACTTCCTTCCCCAACCCCGCTTGCTCCAACAACGGTACAAGCGCTTGGGCGACTTGTCCTGGAGGACTGGTCTTGATGTATTCGGCATTCATCCAGAGCAACTTGTCCGGGTTGAAGATTGCCGCCGACTTCTGCACGTGATCCCACGAGAATTTTTCAATCAACTCCTGCCGGGTGAAGAGCTCTTGATCCCCGTGGGACCAGCCGAGCCGCACCAGATAGTTGACCATGGCATCGGGCAGATAGCCCATGTCTTTGTAAGCCATGATCGAGGTAGCACCGTGACGCTTGGAGAGCCGCGTTTTATCCGCCCCTAAAATCATCGGCAGATGCCCAAAGCGCGGAACGGGAAAGCCCAGCGCCGCGAAGATGGGAATCTGCCTCGGCGTGTTGGTCAAATGATCATCCCCTCGCACGACATCTGTGATGCCCATCAGCGCGTCGTCGACCACGACGGAAAAATTGTAGGTCGGATAGCCGTTGGACCGGAGGATGATCACATCATCCAGAACGGCGTTGTCGAAGACGACTTTTCCTTTGATCAAGTCATCGATGACTGTCTGACCCTCTTGCGGCGCCCTAAACCGCAGCGCGGCGTCCTTGGGCGGATCGACTATTCCAAGATTACGGCAGCGACCGTCATAGCGCGGTGACAACCCTTTGGCTTCAGCCTCTTTTCGTCGGGCCTCCAACTCCTCCGCCTTACAGACACACCAGTAGGCATGCCTCGTCTCGAACAATTTCATCGCGTGGCTGCGATAGAGATCCATCCGCTCCGTTTGACGAAATGGCCCTTCATCCCAATCGAGCCCAACCCACTTCATTCCATCGATAATGGCTTGAATCGATTCGTCGGTCGACCGACTTTGATCGGTATCCTCGATGCGAAGAATGAAGACACCCTTCTGCCGGCGCGCAAAGAGCCAATTGAACAGAGCCGTATGCACTCCACCGATATGGAGAAACCCTGTCGGGCTGGGAGCAAACCTGACGCGAACCTCACTCATGATGAAGTGTCCCTTCTTCACACAGAACGGATCGCACATCTATAACACGCCATGAAAGTCCTTGCACCTCGCCTTCCTGCTTCCATCTTCTGACGGCTTCTGTTATGACGATGCCGGAAGGTGAGGATGGCCGAACTTTCGCAGCCCGCCACGGTACTTTCTGTAACCGATCTCACCCCCCATGTCCGCCAACTTGTAGTCAAACCCAACAGGACAAAAATCTCCTTTCAGCCGGGACAATGGGTATCTCTCAAACTACCCATAGGACCAAAGCCGCCGCTCAACCGCGCCTATTCCATGGCCGATCTCTCGTCTCCATCCGGAGAGTTGACGCTGGTATTCGATCGTGTTCTCGGTGGATTGGGCTCCAATTATCTGTATCAGCTAAAGCCCGGAGATGAAATTCCTTTATCCGGCCCGTATGGAAATTTTGTCCTGCCTCAGCCGCTCGATCGAGAGCTGTTACTAATCGCTCGCTACACAGGGCTTGTTCCGATACGCTGTCTGCTGAAGCAGATATTTTTCGCCGAACTCCAAACTCCCGTTCTATTGATCGCCCTGGCGCCTCACGAAGAGGAGGTCTTGTTCCATCAGGAATGGCTCACCATGGCCATGCAACATCGCTCTTTCCGCTATCTTCCGCTGGTCGCTCAGAACGGAGAGGCGGAAGCCGTTGAAAAAGCCGTGGCCATGCTCACGCCGCCGGTCAAAGGACAGCCCAAAGTCGTTCCCATGCTGTGCGGTACCAAAGCCTTCGTCCGTCCCCTACGTACATATTTTACGGAAGGAGGTTACGACCGAAAGGAGGTGAAGGTAGAGACGTACGATTGAAAATGACGCGCGACGGGACGAATCAGTGCCCCTCCCGCACCAGATTTTTATTGACGGCCGGAATTTCGACGATGATATCCTTGGTTCCGTTCGGCACACACTGACACCCAAGACGAGACTGTAATGTCGTCATGGGAGCTTCGTCCAGCTGATCATATTCATCGTCTGTGCCTTCGTTGCAAGTTTCCAGTCCCTGCTTCACGATGACGTGACAGGTCGAACAGGCGCACACACCACCACAGACATGCTCCAAATCCACTCCGTGACCCATCGCAATATCCAAAATGCTCCCCGGTAGCCCAGTGGCACCGTAAGGAATACTTTCTGGATTGACCGAAACTGTGGTCGAACTCCCATTTGGTTGGATAAACGTCACGGTATAGGAGGTTGTTGGAAGCTCAGAATCGACTTTTTCAATATACGGGTTTGTCCCGCCCATGTGCTTGTTCCTTTCTGAAATAGCGCTGGACTTTGACTCTGTATTGACACCAGAGAAACCTGCGTGATAGTCTTTACCCGACCAAGATGATCGGAGACTATTATAGTCTCCGATCAAATGGATCGGCAATAGTAAATGTTGAGGATTTCAAAAAAGGCTGATTACGCACTCATGGCGCTGCAACACATCGCTTCGGTCCAGTTCGGCGATGTGACTCCTGGCCGTGTGGTGAATACGAAAGAGATCGCTGAAGAATACAACATTCCCCTGGAGCTATTGGCAAAGGTTCTTCAGGCTCTCTCAAAGAACGGTCTCATCGAAAGCCACAACGGCCCCAAAGGGGGCTATCTTCTGGCACGAAGCGCCCGACAAATCACTATCGCGCAGATCCTCGAAGGTATCGAAGGTCCTCTGGGCATCACCGACTGCTCGCATGAAAGAGATGGCGAATTCTGTATGCAGCGCGAACACTGCAACATCCGTACGCCGCTGCTGAAAATCCAAGACAGCATCTACCAATTACTGAACAACATGACGTTAGGGGACATGCTGGGCGGCACGCCCCTTATTACGATTCAGTCTCCCTCGACACAAGGAGTCGAACGATGAAGCTTCCTATTTTTCTCGATAACCATTCCACCACTCCAATGGACCCGCGAGTTCTGGAAACCATGCTGCCGTATTTCATCGAGAAATTCGGTAACGCCGCCAGTCGGAATCATGCCTTTGGCTGGGCCGCAGAAGAAGCGGTGGAACAAGCTCGCAAACAAATCGCGAAGCTTATCAAAGCCGACTCAAAAGAAATCGTCTTCACCAGCGGCGCCACTGAATCGGACAACCTGGCGTTGAAGGGCGTCTTGGAGATGTACAAAGAGAAAGGTACTCACATCATCACCTCGTCCACGGAACATCGGGCCGTGCTCGATACGGCCAAGTCCCTTGAAGCCAAAGGGCTCGCAACCGTGACCTACCTGCCGGTCGACAAGTACGGCATGGTGAGCTCACAGGATGTACAAAATGCCATCACCGACAAGACAATCCTGATCTCGATCATGCTGGCCAATAACGAAATCGGCACGATCAATCCCATCCAGGAGATCGGCAAGATTGCGAAAGCAAGAGGGGTGCTCTTCCATTGTGATGCCACCCAGGGTGTCGGGAAAATACCGGTCGATGTCCAAGCCATGGGCATTGATCTGATGTCGTTCTCAGCTCACAAGCTTTACGGTCCTAAGGGAGTCGGTGCGCTCTACGTCAGGAAGCGGAACCCCCGCGTACGCATCGCGGCCCAGATGGACGGAGGAGGCCATGAGCGCGGCATGCGATCCGGCACCTTAGCAGTTCCGCTGATTGTGGGATTCGGGAAAGCCTGCGACATCTGCGAGCAGGAGATGGCGACGGAAGCAGCGCGGCTGACGAAAATGCGTGACCGCCTTCAGGCCGACATTATGGCGGCGCTTGAGGAAAGCTACTTGAACGGCCATCCGACCAACCGGCTACCGGGCAATCTCAATATTTCGTTCGCCTACGTCGAGGGGGAGTCGCTGCTCATGGGCATGAAGGACATCGCGCTCTCGTCCGGATCGGCCTGCACGTCGGCCACACTGGAACCTTCCTACGTGTTGCGCGCACTCGGCGTCGGGACGGAGCTCGCCCACTCCTCAATCCGTTTCGGCTTGGGCCGATTCAACAGCGATGAGGAGATTGACTATACGATCAAGAAGGTTATTGAGATCGTTACCAAGTTGCGGGAAATGTCTCCGCTCTATGAAATGGCAAAAGAGGGCGTGGATCTGAAATCCGTTCAGTGGGCGGCACACTAACTGAGACACAACGTCTATTTTCGGAGGACACCATGGCATACAGCGAGAAGGTCGTCGATCATTTCAACAACCCCCGTAACATGGGAAGTTTTAAGAAGGGCGAAGAAGGGGTCGGTACCGGGATGGTGGGAGCTCCCGAGTGCGGAGACGTGATGAAGCTGCAGATCAAAGTACAAAACGATACGATCGTCGATGCCAAGTTTAAGACCTTCGGCTGCGGGTCGGCGATCGCCAGCTCCAGTCTGGCTACCGAATGGCTCAAGGGAAAGACGATCGATGAAGCCCAGAAGATCAAGAACACGGACATTGTGCAGGAATTGAATCTTCCACCGGTGAAAATTCATTGCTCGGTCCTCGCAGAGGATGCCATTAAGGCCGCATTGGCCGATTATCAGAAGAAGACTGACGAGCAGCCGGCTGGCACCAAGTAACCGTCACGAAGGGAGCGCCACAATGGATACCACGAATGTCGAGGCTCAGACTCCGCTCATCTCACTCACCGACGCAGCCTTGAAAGAAGTCAAGCGGCTGATTAATGTCCAAGGAATCGAGGAAGGCGGACTGCGTCTCGGGGTGAAGGGGGGCGGCTGTTCGGGCCTCAGCTATACGATTAACTTCGATGACAAGATCGGACAGTACGATCAAGTCCATGAGATCAATGGCATCAAGGTGATCGTGGATGCCAAGAGCGCCATCTATCTCCAGGGCACTCAATTGGATTATCAAAAAGACCTCATGGGCGGGAACTTCAAATTCCTCAACCCGAACGCCAATAAGACCTGCGGCTGCGGAGAATCGTTCTCGGCCTGATTCGATACGAGCAGAAGAAACCGACCGGACATGGCGCACGCGCCATGTCCGTTTTTGCTCATGGATAACAATCAACCATTATCTCATTCAGATCCTCGTCGCCAGCTGCGGATGGCCCGGAGCATGTGCTGGCATTGTCAGTCCGAAGTGACGGGCGAATACTTCTGTGAACGTTGCGTGAAAGTCCAACCGGTTTCAAAGGACACCGACTATTTCACCTGCCTCGGGTTCCCACGGCGCCTCGCGCTCGACCCAAAGCAATTGGAGGCCAAGTTCTACGAACTGAGTCGGACATTTCATCCAGACTTTTATCAGACCAAGAGCACGAACGAACAGACAATCAGTCTCAGCAATGCCGCTGTCCTCAATACGGCCTATCGCACGCTCCGTGACCCCATTCAACGAGCGGAGTACCTATTGGCCCTAGAAACCGGCTCGGTCAAAGACATTCGAACTTCTCCCCCGGCCGATCTCTTTGAGGAGATTCTAGAGCTACAAGATACCTTGGAAGAATACCGGGCATCGGATCGTGGCTCGGATCAGGGCCATCGGCTCCGCGCCACTCTCCAGACAGAACAGGAGGCGTTGGAGAGACGCAAAGGAGAAATGGAATCTCAACTTCGGCGGTTGTTTGCCGACTGGGACAAGTTGCAAGACACCGGAGAAGCGACGAGCCAAGCGAGGGCGGAACGGGACAGAATCCTGAAACAAATGCGCGCCCTACTATCGCATCGGACCTATGTCAACAATATCGTCAATGACTTAGCGGCAACAATCGCCTGAGAACCTCTTTTTCAGCACTTGTGATATGGCACGAATAGTCGGCATTGATCTCGGTACAACCAATTCGCTGGTTGCATACATGAATGAGGGGCAGCCCTGTATTGTGCCGGACCGCAACGGTCGGACGATGGTGCC
This sequence comes from Nitrospira sp., assembly GCA_029194725.1. Lineage (GTDB taxonomy): Bacteria > Nitrospirota > Nitrospiria > Nitrospirales > Nitrospiraceae > Nitrospira_D. Next base: position 193,943 of record JARFXQ010000001.1, read on the forward strand.
TTCGGTCGTGGCCTTGACGGATAATGGACTGATTGTCGGAGATTCGGCGAAAAAGTACTTAACCAGGAATCCTGAGCGTACCGTCTATTCCGTAAAGCGTTTCATGGGCAGAGGGTTGTCCGATGTCCAAAGCGAATTGGCATACTTTCCATACAGTCTCACCGAAACCGGCGGTGTCATCCGGATCCGGCTTGGCCAGAAAAGTTATTCGCCGCCGCAGATCTCCGCCATGATCCTCAAAGAATTGAAGTTGCGGGCGGAGGCGTACCTTAGCGAAAGCATCACCAAGGCCGTCATCACTGTTCCCGCCTATTTCAACGACAGTCAGCGGCAGGCTACCAAAGACGCTGGTCTCATTGCCGGGTTGGAGGTCTTGAGGATTATCAATGAGCCGACCGCTGCCTCTCTGGCCTATGGGCTTCAGAAAAACACGCAAGGCACGATCGCCGTGTATGATTTCGGAGGCGGGACGCTCGACATATCGATCCTGAAATTGAAGGACGGTATCTTTGAGGTGCTCGCGACCAACGGAGATACACACCTGGGGGGAGACGATGTCGATCGCGTGTTAGTTGATCTCTTTATTGCGGAAATCCGAGAACGGGAAGGTATCGACATAAGCGGCTATCCTGATCACATGCAGGCCGTCCGGCTGGAAGCTGAGCGGGCCAAGATACGCCTTTCCGATGAGTTGAAGACCGAGATAGCAATTGAGCTGCCGGAGGACAAAGGACGTTTCACCAGAGAGCTGACGCGTGATCAGCTCGAATCCCTAGCGACGAGCGTGATTGAGCGCACGTTAACTCCCTGCCGCATGGCAATAAAAGACGCCGGGCTCACTCCAAAAGACATCGATGAAGTGGTCTTGGTGGGTGGATCCACCCGCATGCCGTTGGTTCGGCAGCGCGTGGAAGCGCTGTTCGGGAAGCCTCCACATTGCCACCTGAATCCGGACGAAGTCGTCGCACTGGGCGCGGCTGTACAAGCCGATATCCTCAGCGGCGGGACAACAGACATGTTGTTGCTGGATGTGACGCCCCTGTCTCTCGGCATTGAAACGATGGGCGGTGTCATGAGCAGCCTGATCCGCCGGAACACGACCATTCCAGCGAGCGCCAAGGAAATGTTCACGACCTATGTCGACGGTCAGACCGGAGTCGACATTCATATCCTGCAGGGCGAGCGCGAACTCGTCAAAGACAATCGGAGCTTGGCTCGATTTCGGCTAAAGGTGCCTCCCCTCCCGGCTGGCGTGCCGCGCATCGAGGTGACCTTTTTGATCGATGCCAATGGAATCTTGAATGTCACAGCGACTGACATGAGGACGGCCCAAAGCCAGTCGATCGAGGTCAAGCCCTCCTATGGATTGTCCGACACCGAAGTGGAGCGGATGATCGAGGACTCGTTTAAGTTTGCGGCAGAGGACATCGGCGCCCGGAAGCTGATCGAAGCTCGTTTGGACGCCGAATCCTTAATCAAGGCCACCGACAGGTCATTGGCGGAAGCAGGACACTTGGTGGGGCCTGAAGAAGCCGATGCTATCCGCGCCGCATTGTCACAGTTGTCCACCGTAAAGGACGGAACGGATCCTCATGCCATTCGTGCGCGTATGGTTGAACTCGAACAGGCCGCAAAGCATTTGAACACCGTGATGCTCGACGATTCTCTCAAGAAAGGTCTGCAAGGAAAAAAAATTTCGGAGGTGTCGTGACCGTGAAGGGACAAAGATGGATCTGAAGTGGCAAGATGCTGAAGAAATAGCCATCCGGCTGGTAGAGGAACACCCCCAGACAGATCCGCTCACTGTACGCTTCACCGACATGCATGCCTGGGTCGTTGCGCTGCCAGAATTTCGGGACGATCCCAAGAAGTCGAACGAGAAAATTCTGGAGACGATTCAGATGGCTTGGCACGAGGAATATCAAGATTCCAAGTCATAGTCACGGCAGTTGCAAGTTGTCGTCTCCGATCGGTTGGCCTTCGGGGATCTGGTCAAGCTTATAGAAATCCGTTGGATCCAACCGACGCTGCGCCGCCTGAGTGGGCTCACTCCCCTTCGCAAAGAGTTCCACCGTTCCCTTCTGCTCTTCTCCTTCTTGCTCTGACTCCAGGAGCCCGGTAGCGGCATCGACTTTCACAAAAGTCACCCCGTCGGGAATCTCGAACGGGACAACGGGAAGCTGCTTGAGTGCCTCTTTCATGAACGTAATCCAGATAGGTAAAGCTGAACGGGCTCCTGTTTCGCTCTCTCCCAATGAGCGACGATCGTCAAAGCCGACATAGATGCCGGCGGCCAGATTCGGCGTTCCACCGATAAACCAGGCATTGATGTAGTCGTTCGTCGTGCCGGTTTTCCCGGCAATCGGACGCCCCAGAACCTTCGCCGCCTGCCCGGTCCCCCTCTGCACAACATCCTCCATCATGTTGGTAATCAAATAGGCGGTTTCTTTGGAAATGACTTCATGAGGTTCGGGCTCGGTCACTTCAAGCGTCTTACCCGTGTTATCTTTGACCGATTTGACGGCAAAGGGTTCCACTCGATTTCCCTGGTTTAAAAATACGCCATACACCGAGGTCAACTCCATCAAGCCGACCGAAGATGTGCCGAGTCCCAGAGATAGATCAGCAGGAAGCGGACTCGTGACCCCGACGGTGCGCGAGAGCTCGATCACGTTTTTCACGCCGACCTTGTCCAACAACCGAACCGTCGCGAGATTGTGCGACTGAGCCAACGCATCTCTGAGGCTCACCATGCCGTGAAACCTCCGACCGTAGTTCTCCGGCTTCCAAATCTTGTCCTCTTCTTCCTGCTCGTAGACGACCGGAGCATCGAGGATCTGTGTGGCTGGGCTCAATCCTTGACTCATCGCGGTCGCATAAATGAGAGGTTTGAACGCGGACCCCGGCTGCCGGTGAGCCTGCACCGCCCTGTTGTATTCACTGCGGGAAAAATCAAAGCCGCCCACCATCGCCAGAATCGCCCCCCTCTTGGGATCGATCGCAATCAGTCCTCCCTCGACGATCGGTGTCTGCTCCAGTGTGAGTTGCACCCCATCCTTGGTGAGTTTTTTCACACCGATTTCGATGACATCCCCCGGCTTCAGCAGTGACTTGAGATTTGGATTCACGACGAAGTCCACTGAGGGATCCGGTCCCTTGAGGATTCGCTTGGCCCACGCCATATCGTCAAACGCCAGCTTCGCGGTAAATGCGCCGACTTGAACCACGTAATGATCCTTGGCAACCTTTAAGACGACCCCCTCACCCAGATACCCAGGTTTGAGCAGCTGATCCGCCTGAGCCAGGTCCGAGGGCTGGAAAGCCGCCAAATCGATGGCCCGCCGAGGCCCTCGCCATCCTTCCCGTTTGTCGAGCTCGCGAACTCCGCTCAAGAGCGCCGACTCCGCCGCTTTTTGCATCTCCAAATTCAAGGTCGTGTAAATTTGGAGACCGCCTTTGTACACCATCGACTCCCCATATTTCGCCACAAGCAGTTGACGGACATATTCAACGAAATACGGCGCAAGATGTTCGCTTCCCTGTCGCTGGAAATTCAGTTTTTCACGAGCAGCCGCCTCCCGTTCCGCCGCTCGAATAAACCCAACCTCCTCCATTCTGGCGAGAACATGCTCTTGACGCTTCTTCGCCAATTCATAGGCGGTAAAAGGAGAAAATCGGCTGGGCGACTTCGGCAGACCGCCTAAGAATGCGGATTCAGCAAGGGTCAGAGATCTGACATCTTTCCCAAAATAGGCATGAGCTGCGGAGCCGACCCCGTAGGCGCCCTGCCCGAAGTAGATTTGGTTCAAGTAGGTTTCAAGGATCCGCTCCTTTCCCGAGACCACCTCCATTTTGTACGCGAGAATAAGCTCACGAATCTTCCGTTCATAGGACCGCTCGGACGAGAGAAAGAGCGAGCGAGCCAACTGTTGCGTGATCGTACTGGCGCCTTCGACCTTCTTTCCTCCGTGGCGAATGTTCGTCCAAGCCGCCCGCAGCATGCCGATAAAGTCCAATCCCGGATGCTCGAAAAATCGGGCGTCTTCTGTCGCAATGATGGCCTGTGTCAGCGTTTTTGGAATTTCAGGGAGCGGAGTCAGAATGCGGCGTTCGATATAGAACTGGCCGATGGGTTGGCGATCTTCCGAATAGACGGTGGTGACCAAACTCGGTTGATAGTTTTGGAGCAGGTCGAGCGAGGGAAGATCTTGGGAAAAGTGCCAGATGATTCCTGCAGTCGTCGTGGCTCCCACGATGGCGACAGCCACGAGACCGATCAAGGCAACCTGCCACCAGCGCAGGCGGCGGCGTGGCCGTGGCTGACTTTCGACGAACCATTCATCGCGTGGCATTCGAACTCAACTCCTGAGGAAGTCTGGTCTGCGAGGCTGGAAGACCTTACAATGCGCCCTCTCAAAACTCAAGCTTGCGCCGGGTATGTCGCTTGAGCGACCGCTGCAGCGATAAATTAAGTTGTCCGGACTTCGGTTCCACTCTCACCGATTTGCGTGGACCATCGAGTGATGTGGGTCTCGCCCTGTTGGCTGACACTCCTTCAATCTTGTCGCTGTGGCGACTCAATGCGCCGCCGCTGTGGAGTGGCGACTCTGTGGCAATGAGACATACCCACAGCGGGCCGGTCGGTTTAGCAATTTCGTTTTGCTACTGTCTCTTCATGGGATAAAGAATGAGAATCGCGACCAACCGGCTGTCTGACGCGCGCCTTGCGATTAGATTCCGGTCTTCCGGCCTTATCGCCGGCGCATGAGGGAGGACCTTTGACGGAAACACACTCTACTTCGGGGTGGCTGCGGTGGCTGGCCCTGGTGCTGGCTCTTGCCGCCTTGTACGTCGCCGCTGCCCGGCTGGAACCGCTGCTCACACTGCCGCCGGAGAAAAAGGCGCCGGCGCTATGGCCTCCGTCTGGCATCGCCTTGGCCGCTTTGCTGTTGTACGGCCATCGGGTCTGGCCCGGTGTCTGGCTGGGGGCGTTTCTGGCGAATTTCTTGGACAACTTCAACGTGGTCAATCCGTTCCCATTGTCGGCCCACCTGTTCGTGTCAGGAGGCATCGCCACAGGCTCTACCCTCCAGGCTTTGGCGGGGAACTTTTTCGTGCGGCGCTGGACCGGCTCAGTTCGTCCCTTTCAGCAAGTCACCCATACCTTCACGTTCGCAGGCGTGGCGATGGTCATGTGCCTGATCGCCGCCACCTTCGGGGCTGCCAGCCTGTATATGGCAGGGTTCGCGCCGGCCAAGGCCATCCCCTTCACCTTCTGGACATGGTGGTTGGGCGATATGACAGGCGTTCTCACGGTGGGGTCGTTTATTCTGATCTGGAGCCGCCGGCCTTCAGCCTATTGGCGCCCACGCCGACTGGCAGAGGCAGCACTGATGCTTCTGCTGTTGTCGGCGCTGGCATGCACCATCTTCGGCATCATCTCACCTATTCCCGGCCTCCCCACTCCGCCGGTCTATCTGGTGATTCCCTTTCTGTTGTGGACCACCTTCCGCTTTGGCCTGCACGGAGCGACGACGGCCTTCGTTCTGATGAGTGCCACCGCCGTTGTCGGAACGGCTCATGCCACCGGCCCGTTCGCCCAGCCGACCGTCGAGTCGTCCCTGCTGCTTCTGCAGGTCTTCATGGGCGCCCTCAGCGTCACCGTGCTGGTGATGGCGGCTGCCATGACCGAGCGCGAAGAGGCGGAAGCCAAGGCGCGTCAGTGGGAATCCGTCTTCAATAGGGCGAGTTGGGCGGTGGCCCTTGGCGACTCTGCAGACGACCGACGTGAAGTCGTGAGCACTGCCTTCGCCCCCATGCCCGGCTTCACCGCCGAGGCACTGGTCGGGAGGCAGCTGGCCGATGTGGTCCCCGGAAAGCCGCGCGGAGTTGTCCACGCATCTCCAGGCCGCTCACCAGAGCAGCACCTACCTGTATGAGTCGCTTCACACCCGCACAGATGACACCAGCTTCCTCTGCTCGACTCATGTGACCGTCTTGAAAGACACCCACGGGAAGATTCAGCTCCGTACCACCATCTTCGAGAACATCACCAATCACAGGCAGACGGAGAAAACTCTGTATTCACTTATCTTTACTTGTTTGGGAGAATGGAGTTCGAGTATACTTCAACCGACGCCTCGAAGCAGGGCGTCTTTTTTTTGCCTCTCGCAGAAAGATTAGAACTATGCCCACTATACGCGCCCCCCATGACCGTCGGAGCGATATTCGCAACATCGCCATTATCGCCCACGTCGACCACGGTAAGACGACATTGGTCGATGCGGTGCTCCGCCAAACTCATGTCCATCGCAAGATCGACGATATGGGCGAACGCATCATGGACTCGATGGACCAGGAGCGAGAGCGTGGGATCACGATCCGGGCAAAAAACGCCAGCGTCATCTACAACGGAGTGAAAATCAACATTGTCGATACTCCAGGTCATGCCGATTTCGGCGGTGAAGTGGAACGTACGCTCCGGATGGTGGACGGCGTGTTGATTTTGGTCGATGCGAAAGAGGGCCCCATGCCGCAAACGACCTTCGTGTTGCGGAAAGCCTTGGCCCTTGGGCACAAAGCCATCGTCGTCATCAACAAGATCGATCGGCCGGACGCCGTCATCGACGACGTCGTCAACCGCACCTTCGACCTCTTCGTCCATCTGGGAGCCACCGACGAACAACTGGATTTTCCGATCGTCTACACGTCGGCGATTAAAGGGATCGCCACGCTTGATGTCAACAAGCCTGGTACCGACATCATACCGTTACTCGATACCGTACTGGAGAAGATTCCGGCCCCGACCATTACCGTCGAGGCCCCGCTCCAGATTCTTGTGCTGGCCCTTGTGCAAGATCCCTATAAAGGCAAGATGGGGATCGGCAAGATCCAGTCCGGTTCAATTGCTCGGCGGCAGAGTGTCATGGTCCTCGGCAAGAACGGCGCGCAGATTCCAGGAAAAGTTTCCGACCTCGCGGTCTATTCGGGCCTTGAACGAGCCGACACCGAACAGGCAGCGGCCGGAGAAATCGTCGCAGTGGCGGGGCTTGATGATGTGAGCATCGGGGACACCATCGCCGACGCCGAGCGTCCCGTCGCCCTCCCGCGCGTCTCGATCGACGAGCCGACGGTGCAGATGACTTTTTCGGTGAATAACAGTCCCTTCGCCGGCCGTGAAGGCAAGTTCCTCACCTCACGCCACTTGCGTGAACGCCTGTTCAAAGAACTGGAAACCAACGTGTCGCTCCGTGTCAACGAGACGGACAGCGCCGACCGCTTCTTGGTGGCAGGCCGAGGCGAACTCCATCTCGCCGTGTTGATCGAACAAATGCGGCGGGAAGGGTACGAGCTTCAAGTCTCGCAACCAGAAGTCATTCTCCATCGTGAAGGCGGCGCCGTCATGGAGCCGTACGAGGAATTGACGATCCAGGTGCCGGAAAACTATCAGGGCACGGTCATCGAGGAGATCGGTAAACGTCGCGGCGAGATGCGGCACATGCGGCTCATTCACTCCGATGTCGGGACCAGTGAGATGCATTTGGAGTACCACATTCCGACCAGAGGCATCATGGGACTTAAGAACGTGCTCCTGGCGAAGACCCGCGGGACGGTCATTATGCACCATGTTTTTTCGGCTTACGAACCGGCGGAAGAGCGGGACCTGATCGTGGCTCCGCATGGCTCGCTTGTCGCCTTCGAAGACGGCGTCAGCACTGGCTATGCCATCTTCATGACCCAGGAACGCGGTGCCATGTTCATCGGCCCCGGCGTCGACGTCTATCGAGGGATGGTCGTGGGCCAGAACAGCCGAGATGAGGATCTGGATGTAAACGTGTGCAAGGAGAAGCACCTCACCAACATGCGGGCCTCCGGCTCCGATGAAGCTTTGGTGCTCACGCCTCCACGCGAGATGACGCTGGAATTCGCTTTGGAATACATCGGTGCCGATGAGTTGGTCGAGGTGACGCCGGAGAATCTTCGTCTGCGTAAACGGCTGCTCAATCCAGAAGATCGCCGCAAGGCACGGAAGGCCGGAAAATGATGCTGAACGGCTCTCGGTTATGAGAATCAGAAAAAATCCCCAAAACCCTCTGCGAAGCGGCCCCCCCTCTATTTCGTCGGCTATCGTGGCACCGCCCCGACCACCGAGGAGCTGAAGCTTCTGTATGAGCGGGAATATGACGTCCCATTGACCATTCGACATGAGGAAGGTTCGGCAGAATCCTGGCAGGCAACGCAGGGCCCTTGGTCGGCCCATGTAGTCATGCCGTTACCCGTGAGTCATGTCGCGGACGTCATGAAGCAACTCTCGTGGGAACACGAGCTCATGGGTGCCGTCGCACCCTCCATCGCCTCTCCTCGCGACATGCCCGATACCATCCTACTCGCCGCGCGGCTGGCTCGTTGTCTGACTTTGTTAACACAAGGCACGGCCCACGACGTGATCACACAAGCGTACGTCAATCCCTCTGACTGGCAGCCTCGCACACTCGCGAGTTTTCTTCTGGATGACCACGTGTCCATCGTCCACGACGACACTTCTCAACCGGACCTGGTGTGGTCCTACACACTTGGACTGAGTAAGTTCGGGCTCGACGAGGTTGAAGTGTTTATGCCGAAAGGACTTTCCGACAGCGCGGCGAAGGAAGTGCTGATTGAGTCGGCCGGCGAATTGCTGCGGCTGGGCCATTCTCCGAAAGTCGGAACAGCGCTCGGCCTTCCTCAGCGTAGCCGCACGATTCACATCAAGAATTATCGGACCGCCGCACCGGCCGGCCGGATGTTGGGATTTCGAGAACTTCATCCAACGCTAGGCACATCGGACCGTTGACATCCCCTTAAACCACAGGTTACAAAGTTTATCGTGCATGGTGGGGTCCTGCCAATCCGAGACCTCAGTACAGCAATCACCCATATAGATGTTTTAATGAAGGAGGTTTGCGATGAGCGACGTAGCACCGGAAATTAAAGTGGGCGATACAGCACCGGATTTCAATCTCAAGGATCAAGACCAGAAGGACGTAAAGTTGAGCGACTACAAAGGCAAGAAGAACGTCGTGCTCTGCTTCTACCCTCTGGATTGGAGCCCCGTTTGCCAGGGTGAAAACAAGTGCTTGAGCGATGACTTCCCCAAGTTCCAGTCCGCCAATGCGGAGTTGTTCGGCGTCAGCTGCGACAGCTTCTTTTCCCACAAGGCCTGGGCGGACTCCATGGACCTCAAGCATCGCCTGTTGTCCGACGTGCATCGAACGACGGCCAAGGCGTACGGCCTCTACTTTGAACCGCTGAACTGTTCCAAACGCGCGACCGTGATCGTCGATAAGAACGGCAAGGTCGCCTACGCGAAGGTGCAGGAAATCAAGACGGCGCGAGAAGACAAGGACATCCTGGATGCGCTGTCCAAGTTGAACTAACGATACAGGACTGAGCAACGAGGACTGAGGACTGGGTGGCTCCGAAGCTCAGTCCTCAGTCCTCAGCACTCGTTACTATGTCTGGCACAGTTCAAGACGTCAGCGACGCCAACTACAAAGAATTCACCGACAGCGCCGGTGCAATCGTGACTTACGGTCTTGCCACCTGTGAGCCCTGCAAGGCTTACGATCCTATTCTTGAAGCGACCGCTGCGAAATTCCCCGAGATCAAAATCGGTAAGGCCAAGATGCATGTGCCGGGCCGCTGTCGTGAGATCAAGAAGGCTCACACGTTTGAAACGTACCCCACCACTCATTTCTTCGCGCACGGTAAATTACTGCTCACGCGCGAAGGAGTCGTTGAGCCGGCCGAACTCGCAGCACTCATTTCGGGCCACCTGCTCACGTAGCGTCCATGCACCGTGAGTGGTTGAATCGGGAGAAACCTATCCATCGCAACCGGATCACCGGATGCGTTGAATGGTCGGCGAGTTAGGAGGCAACCTGAGCATGAACAACACGATTGCGGCTCTCGTATTCGGTGCAACCCTGGCCTTTTCGTTCATGGCTCAGGCCCATACCGACGAATTTTTCGAATCCGTTGAAGCTCCGCACGGCGGGCAGCTGCGCATGACCGGTCCGTTTCATATGGAACTGGTCGCCAAGGCTGGAGATTTGACCGTATACGTCACCGACCATGCGGACAATGCCATCAGCGTGGACGGCGGTCTAGCCAAAGCCAACATTGAGAACGGATCGACAAGGACGCAGGTGAACTTGTTTCCGGTAGGGAGCAATATCCTCAGAGGCTCCGGCGCCTTTTCGCTGACCCCGAGTACCGTGGTCGTCGTTTTCCTAAAGCTGCCGAAGCAAGACGGCTATGCCGCGCGCTTCATGCCGTTGAAACCCAAGGGCGAACAGGGAGAGAAGGCCCCATCCCACGAGGATGATGCCGGCCCTCACCACCACCATCACCACCCACCGAAACATTGATTGGGAGAACCGATCATGAAACATCTACTGGGAAACTTAGCTCTGTGCGCAACGCTGCTCGCGGCGGCGCCGATCGGAGCCCATACGGCAAAACAATCCGAGCCTGTTAAAGCCCTTCACGGTGGGCAAGCTCTTTCTGCCGGGCCATATCATCTAGAGCTGATCGCCAAGGACGGCGAACTCATGCTGTATGTGACCGATCATGCAGACAAGGCCATCCCCACTGATGGAGCAAGAGCCAAGGCCACCATCCAACATGGGTATGAGAAGGCTAACATCCAGGTGGAATTGGAACCGTCCGGTGAAAACACCCTCAAGGGTACCGGGACATTTACGATAAACCCCGACACCGGGATCATTGTCTTCTTCAAGCTACCGGAAAAGGATGCTTACGCAGCCCGCTTCACTCCGCTCAACAGCAAGGGCGGAGCCGCACAAACAGAGGATCACCACCACAAGCCGAAACATTGATCGCTTCACTTTCCTCAGCATTCACAATAACTCTGGAGGGTTTCGTCACGGTCGCCTAACGTGCCGGCAACCAAGGGTATGACAGGATTATTGGATAAGTGGAGGAGCCGGAGCTCCGGCATTGCCTTGGTGACCGGTGCTAACAAGGGCATCGGGCTTGAGGTAGTCCGGCAATTGGCGGCAAAACAGTGGCGCGTGTTCCTGAGCGGACGATCCCTCGATTCCATCGAACGAGCTGCTGTTTCCCTCTCCGCCCCGTCCGTCACCCCCGTCATCCTCGATGTCACTGATCAAGAAAGTATCGACAAAGCTGCGAAGATCGTCTCAGAGACCGTCGATCATCTCGACGTTCTCGTGAACAATGCAGGCATCTTGGACGACCACGACGATTCGATCTTGGATCTATCCGTCGATCGTCTCCGGCGAATGTTTGAGACCAACACCATCGGTCCCTTGCTCGTCACCCAGGCGTTCGTCCCTCTGCTCCGCAAGAGTGCCGCTGCTCGCATCATCAACATCTCGAGTGGAGTCGGACGGTTGACCGACATGGGTCCGGCAGTTCCAGCCTACGGCATTTCCAAAACGGCGCTCAACGGCGTAACCGGGAAATTCGCGGCATCGTTGAAAAGCGCCGTCATAGCAGTGAATGCTGTGGATCCCGGCTGGGTGCGGACTGAGATGGGAGGGAGCGAAGCGCCACGTTCAGTGGAGGAGGGGGCGGACACGATCGTCTGGCTGGCGACCCAGGCCCCTCAGTCAATGACCGGCCTGTTCCTCCGTGATCGTAAACCGATTCCGTGGTAAAACATTCCTCCGGATTTTGAGAGCCTCGTTTAGGACCAAGACAGATGACCATCTGATCGGATCACCGCAACAAATTCGCTGAGGGCTTGTCCATGTAGGTCAACAGTGCGATAAGCCCCGCGCCGATCACCAGCCACGATAGGCCGCCTTTCCAATTTCGCTGGCTGAACGCAAACACGCTGATCAGGAACATCAACGCCCCCACAATCCCGATAAACATCGAACCCGCCGCACTCATTAGTCCCTCCCGAGAAGAGGTTCCTGTTTACCATGTCGAGAGGAAGGAACTCCAGGGCATGCGCGTGATTGACAAGGTTGAGGATCAGCGCCTCCTGGTAGTAGTCATAGCCTTGCCCAACCAATCTGCTGCCTAGCTTCTGCGCAGCGCCGTTCGAGCTCTTTGTCTTCGAGCAGCGAGCGCAAGGCTCTACCACTAGCCAAATAGCCGTTCAAGAAGCGACTCGCGGTTTATCTCACAATGCGCAGCCACATCGGCGAGAATGGCCGAGAGGGTGCCGATGCGAAGCGGGGTATCAGGGGAATCGTGAGATGATGCTCGCCGTGCTCGTGGGTGGTGAGTCGAAGGTGACTGCCTGTTTGGCGGGTAATCGAGTAGCCGAGTTTGCGAAGGGCCTGAGCGAGATCGCTCCCGGACAGATCGCGGGGAAGCCTCATACGGCGATAACTTCCTCACGGACATAGTGAAGGCGGACGATCTTTGGGGCCATGCCTTCTTCAAAGTGACAACGAACGGCTTCACGGACTTTCCCCGGCAATTCAGCCGGCGTGTCCGCTTCTGTGAAGATCGACTGCCCGAGTGCACGCGCAATATACCCGCCCTCCGGAGCCTCTTCGACGACAAAGATCAACTCACTCATGGCGATCCTGCATCAAGGGTGTGTTTGGCACATGGTAGTCCCGCACCCACCTAATGTCCAGCCTGCAACGCCTTACGCACGAGTAACCAGAGATGTGGTTTAGACTACCTGAATTTCCTGGATCGGGCCGCCGGGGCCAGCGCCTCGTGGAGGACGGCTTCGAGGAGGCGACGGCTATCGGCATGGGTGGTGGTGAGCTGCGCTTCGAGCTGGTCGCAGAGGGCCAGCAGTTCATCGACCTTGGCGACGATGCGGTGCTGTTCGGCAAGGGGCGGGAGTGGAAAAACAAGCTTCGATAGAGCAACCCCGGTGAAGTGTGGGATTCCGACTCCGGTGAAATAGGTTTGAAGCACTCCGGAGTGGAAGTAGACGCAGATACAGTACGAAAAAAAATCGCTATTCAGTGCTGGACCTGGTCGAACACGATGCAGTGCCTTTTGGAAAAGGATCTTGGGTTCCGTCCCTCGCCAAACGGCAGTTCTTCCTATGCCGTGGCCTCCTTCGCAAATCAGTACATCTCCGTTTCTAAGAACGTATTTCTTAACCTCGTCGGCCTCGATTCGCAGAACCTTTAGTTCTTCCAATTTAATGTTGAACCAATGGACATTTGTGTTTCGGAGATATCGATAAGGCTTACCTGAATTCTTCGCCTTGTCGAGCATCTTGCCCAGCCGAGATTCAGCGACGTTTTCGACTCGCGTCCAGGTCCAGCTAGATGGGAGTCTCAACTGAATCCGGTTTGCTTCAGCTGTCTCCTTCTCAATCCCGAATTCAGGTGCGTGCTCGTCACTAGGGTCTTGAGCAACAATTTTCCCACGGACGGCGAGGTTGAGGATGGTTTGGCGGAGTTGCTGGATATGCTCGGGTCTCGTGGTGAGGGGCGGGAGGTGGTTGAAGTAGAAGCGGGCGTGGTCGCGGAAGGCGTCGAGGTCTGCGCCATTGTTCAAGCGATTCAGAGATGAAGCCACCAGCCGATCTCGCTGGCTCTCGCGCTCCGCCTGCGCCGCCTCCAAGCGATCACAGAGCGCCATCAATTCATCCACCTTGGCGACGATGCGCTGTTGTTCGACGAGGGGCGGGAGGGGCACAACCTGATTCATTGCAAGTTGCGAAGTCAGTTCGACTTGATTGGTTGATCCTGCTGCTCGGTCCTCAATAACTGCGTAGACGTGATCTGAACGAAGCCACGAACGAATGTATTCAGCATCAACCTCAAGGCATCGAACAACCGTGACATGACTATCGCAGACCAGCTTGCGTGGTGGTTCTTTTACTTTGACAACTCGTCCAATGGTTCCTGTGCCGGTGGAGTTCCAAAGCAAATCGTCTCTCCGCAAAAAGCGGATTGGCTCGTACTCTTCAATCGATTCAGGAGTGATGGACTTCGCGGAATCAAGATCAAGCCCGCCCCACTGAACGCACTTTTGTGAGATCACTGGGAGTCCCTCACCGGTTGTATATTCAGGGGACTTACCTCGTTGAATGTAGGACGTTATGTCGTTCAAGCGGACCCATTGCCAGTTGGCCGGGATTCCGAACGGAATTTCATCCTCTTCAACATCAAGCAACGGTTTTCCCTTCTTGATTTCGCCCGCGTAGACCAACCGTGCTTTCTCTGCCCGAATCCGATCGAGCAATTTAGACGCGGGTTCGTCTCTCGGATCTTGTTCGACTAGCTTTCCACGCACCGCAAGATCAAGAATAAACCGTCGCAGGCGAGCAATGGCGTCGGGCGCGTCGCTGATCTGTTCGAAATGTTGCAGCAGGCGTTCTGGCGTCATGGAAAGACTTCAGTCTGTTCGGACTCTGGATTCCCGCTTTCGCGGGAATGACGGATGGCATGAGTCGGATTCATCGCAACAGGGCCTTCTCCAAAATAGCCTTGAGCTGATCACGGAGGTTGGCGGTTTCCTTCTCGGATGCCTCAAGTTTCTGAAGCAGTTCTTCCGGATCGCCATGATCGTCGGCGACGGTATGAGGATTCTTGATGTCGAGGTTATAGCCGCGAGCTTTCACGTCATCGGCGGTCACCTTCCAGGCGACGTCGGTTTCCTTTCGGCCTTTCCGTTTCGCTCCTCCCCACCAGTCGATGCAGGGCTTCAGATGCTCGAAGCGGATGGGCTTCGTCATCGAGTAGGCCTTCTGGCCGTCAGGGATGCGATGTTCGTAGAACCAGATCTCCTTCGTCGGCTCGCCCTTTTCGAAGAACAGCAGATTCGTCCCGATGCTGGCGTAGGGTTTGAACACGCTGTTGGGCAGTCGGACGATCGTATGGAGATTGCATTCCTCCATCAGGTGTTCCTTGAGCCTGGTTTTCACCCCTTCGCCGAACAGCGAGCCGTCCGGCAGCACGACAGCGGCGCGTCCACCGGCTTTGAGCAATCGCACGATCAGCGCGAGAAAGAGATCCGCCGTCTCGCGGGTCTGGAAATGTTTCGGAAAGTTACTTTCAATCCCGTCTTCTTCCTTACCGCCGAAGGGTGGATTGGTGAGGACAATGTCCACGCGATCAGCTTGGCCATAACTGATGTAGGGCCGGGCCAGGGTGTTGTCGTGGCGGACGAAGGAGGGATCGTCGATGCCATGCAGCAGCATGTTCGTGACGCAGAGCATGTGCGGGAGCTGCTTTTTCTCGCAGGCGCGCAAGCCCTGCTGCATCTTCCGTTCATCCGCCGGTTTCTTCACATAGCGCTCGCGCATGTGACGGATGGCGCAGGTGAGAAAACCGCCGGTGCCGCAGGCCGGGTCAAAGAGCATCTCGCCGGGGTGCGGGTCGATCCGGTCCGCCATGAAGGCCGTGACGGCGCGGGGCGTGTAGTACTCGCCCGCGTTGCCGGCGCTCTGAAGGTCGTTCAGGATCTGCTCGTAGATGTCGCCGAAGTGCTGGCGCTCGGTCAGGTTGTTGAAGTCGATGCTGTTGATCTTGTTGATCACCTGCCGCATGAGCTGGCCGGACTTCATGTAGTTGTAGGCGTCCTCAAAGACCTCCCGCACGACGCGGCGGCGGCCGTCCTTGGTCGAG
This sequence comes from Nitrospira sp., assembly GCA_029194725.1. GTDB lineage: Bacteria > Nitrospirota > Nitrospiria > Nitrospirales > Nitrospiraceae > Nitrospira_D. The sequence continues at coordinate 209,527 of JARFXQ010000001.1, forward strand.
CCCGACAACTCTTTGAGCGAGGGGAAGAGGTCACCGTTCACAAAGGCCATGAGCGGTTCGCCGGTGATGCCTTCTGGGTCAGCTGCCCAGGTGCGCCACTGGAACTTCTTCGGGATGGGCGACCGGTAGTCCTTCTGCATCGCCTCCAGTTCCAAATCCTGATCGTCGATGATCTTGAGGAAAAACATCCAGCAGAGCTGGGAGATACGCTGCGCGTCGCCATCGACGCCGCTGTCCTGACGCATGATGTCTTGAATCGATTTGACGGTATTGCGGACAGACATGAGTTAGGCGGCTCCTTGATAAAGGGCAGATTGCAGTTCGTGCACGGCCTGTTCGAAGCCATGCCGTCCTCCAAACGTCTTGAGCAGTTCGATCGGCGTGCCCATGGCATCGAACGGCGAGATCTTGAGGATCTGCGGATCGTCCAGGCTGGTGACACCTTCGTCTTGATATTTCTGGAGCAAGGCTTCCAGCACGGCGCGGGCTTGCTTGCCGTACTTCGTGAAGACATCCTGCTTGCGGACATTCTCGGCCCGTTCTCGCCTTGTCAGCGGCGGCTGATCGAAGGCCACATGGCAGATGAGGTCGAAGGGATCGAGATCCTTTCCCACTTCGTCGGCCAACGGTTCGAGCAATAGCCCTTCCTGCTCCAACTCCTCAATGATGGCCTGCTTACGCTCGGCGCTGTTCCACTGTTTGAGAAACGCCGTGAGGCTCGCGTACCGTTTCCGGAGCCGCTTCTTGGTGTAGTCGCGCAGAGTCTCGGTCACCAACTTGCCGTATTCGTCGAGATACTCCACCCGCTCCGCAATCACGCTGACTTCCTCACCATGGATATGATACTTGCGAGGTTGCGTGCCGCCGGGCTGGATGGTGATGTCCGGCGTGACGGGATCCACGACGACCTGCTCATCTTCTCCAGGTCTGGGTGGAATCGGATCTTCCGTATCAACCGACGGCAGCAGATCGTCTGGCGGCGCGACCGGATCTTGTTCCCCAGGCTCGTAGATCTGCACCGGCTCACCGTCGAAGTCGGGATCGGCGAAATGATTGGTGGCCTTTCGAAAGTCGATGAGCGTGAAGTAGTACTTCTTGCTGTCCTCATGCACGCGTGTCCCACGGCCGACAATCTGCTTGAATTCCGTCATGGAGCCGACTTCACGGTCAAGAACGATCACGCGGCAGGTCTGGGCATCAACCCCTGTGGAGAGCAGCCGCGAGGTTGTGACGATTACCGGGTACTTGGCCTCCGGATCGATGAAGTTGCCGAGTTGGGCTGTGCCTTCGGCGTCATCGCCGGTGATCCGCATGATGTAGCGCTCGTTCTTCTGCACCAGGTCGGCGTTCTCGTTGATCAAGGCCTGGCGCATCCGGGCTGCGTGTTCGACATCCACACAGAAGACGATGGTCTTCTGAAAACGGTCGCCGCTCTCGTTCAGGAACTCGGTCACTTTGCGTGCTACCCGCTTGGTCCGCTCATCGATCACCAAATTCCGATCGTAGTCCTTCTGGTTGTAGATGCGGTCTTCGATCTCCTGGCCGTATTTATCGACCTCTCCCTTCGCCGGGCGATAGCCCTCCACGTCCACATCCAAATGAACCTTCACCACTTTATAGGGAGCGAGGAAGCCGTCGCGGATGCCTTCCTTCAGCGAGTAGGTGAACAGGGGCTTGCCGAAGTAGTGGATGTTGGAGACGTAGGCGGTTTCTTTCGGCGTGGCGGTAAGGCCGATCTGGGTCGCGCTGGAGAAATGGTCGAGGATCTCCCGCCAGGCGGAATCCGCCGCAGCGCTGCCACGGTGGCATTCGTCAATGACGATGAGGTCGAAGAAGTCAGGCGAGAGTTCCCGATACAGCTTGTCGCGCTCCTCCGGCCCGGTAATGGCTTGGTAGAGCCCGAGATAGATTTCGTAGGACGTGTCGATCCGTCGATGTTTCTTATCCACGGCCAGAGGCAACTCAACGACCCCGCCGTCCGCTCGCTCGATGGTTTTTGAACCGGTACTGAGTTTGGCCATTGTCTTTCCAAATGGCCGGAAGTCGTTGACCATCGTTTGATCGATCAGGACATTGCGGTCGGCGAGATACAGGATGCGTTTCTTGCGCCCGGCTTTCCAGAGACGCCAGATGATTTGAAAGGCCGTGTAGGTCTTACCGGTGCCGGTCGCCATGACCAGGAGCAGACGATTCTGGCCTTTGGCAATCGCCTCGATAGTCTTGTTGATCGCAATGCGCTGGTAATAGCGCGGCTCCTTGCCGCTCGCATCGTCGTGGTAGCTCTGGAGCACGATCTCTTCCTGTGCCGGCGCCAGGCCCTTCCACGCACGATACTGCTGCCAGAGGGTTTCAGGCGAGGGGAACCCATTCAGTCCGAGCTCGACTTCTCGTTGCTCGCTTCGGCCCGTTCGATCGTGAAAAGCGAAGCCGTCACCGTTCGATGAAAAGACGAAGGGAATATCGAGCGTCTCGGCATACTCCAACGCCTGCTGCATGCCGCCGCCGACGGGATGGCGGTTGTCTTTTGCCTCGATGAGGGCGATGGGAAGGTTCGGCTTGTAGTAGAGGATATAGTCGGCGCGTTTGGCCTTGCCCCGAGTAACCAGCTTGCCCCGCACGATGATACGCCCTTTGGTAAAACCGACCTCCTCGCGAATCTGCGACAGCTCATCCCATCCCGCCCGCTTCACCGCCGGTGTGATGAACTTGGTGCAAATGTCGCGTTCACTCAACGATTGCTTGATGAGGTCCGTCACAAGGAAAATTTCGTCCGATTTGGTTGCTTTCGCCGAAGCTTACCCGTTTCCCTGTTGGAAATCACGCCATTGAAGAGGGGGTGAAACGTCAAACGACAGGCTTGAAAAGGGAGAGGTCGCAGAAGTGCGCGTGGCGCACACAGATTGCCCACTCAGCCAGCGTAGTCGAACGAGAGGTCGCGGGTTTGAATAAGGCGAATATTGTGAAGGGTTCCACTGGAGAGGCGACCCGTGAGACGATCCCAGATGGTCTTGGCGAGCGCTTCTCCCCTCACCGTTTCGGATCCGAGCACTTGACGGAGGTCCTGTCGATCGAAAGTCTTGATGACGGTGTCCTGTACCAGTCGGTCCAAGGCACCGATGTCGGTCACCATGCCCGTCACCGAGTCGATCGTCCCATGAACCGTCACGTAAACGTCCCAGTCCCGCCCCTGATGACTGTCTTGGATGGCATTGAACGAATATCGCTTGGCGACGGCAGCGACATCTGGACCGTCGGCTGCGGTGATCTCGGCATACAGATCTTCATCCTCACAGAGCCGAAGAGCATGCAGTGTGCCGATATCCCGCTGGGAGGCCAATTTCGTCCAGAGCACATGGGCAAAATTCTCCGATGTGGGAATCCGGTCTTTGAAGTAGGGCATGTCGAGGTTCAGGTTCTTGTGGTCAAACTCTTCGAGCACGGCGAGCAACAGCCGTTTGAGGTCGAACAGATTGACGACCATTCCGGTCGTTGGATCGATCTCGCCGGAGACGGTCACTTCCAGCAGGTAGTTATGTCCGTGAGCGGGAGGATTGTAGCAGCGCCCGAACACCGCGCGATTCTTCGCCTCATCCCATTCAGTCCTGATATAGCGATGCGCGGCGGCGAACTCGATACGCTTGTTCAACAGAACAGAGGGCATAGATTCCCAGTGCTGAGTCAAACGCTTAGATCAGCGAGCCACTCTTCCCTCATACTGCCGGGGATAGGCACCGCATGATGATATTCACCATGGTTCACTCGAATCGTGACCGGTCGAGTGAGGTCCGCAATGGCTGCTTTCATCGAGGCAGTCGGTCGAAACCTGACGAAATGGACCGCACTGATTTTCGTCTCATGACTTCGACCACCTTCGAACTCACCGAAGGCTTCTTCTCCTCCGGCGGTGATCACCACTTTCTCCCCATGATCCAGCCCCATGAACTGATGGAGATTTTCTTTTAGCTTCTCCTCATCAGTGATTTCAATCAACAGGGTTGCGCTCAGCTCATTCGGCAGCGGCAGCAAAGCGTTGTATACATCCAGCTCATCTTGGACCTTGAGCGGATCGATGATCTGCTCGGCTCTGATCATTTCCTGAATCTGAAACTGCAGCGTCTCATGGTTTTCAAAAACGACGGTGATCAATGGGCCGATGGAAATCCGTCGCCGTTGCTTCAGTGCGATGATCTTCGCGCGAACGGTACCTCGCTGTCGTTCATACTCTTCGTACGGGATAACATCTTGAAGCCCGATCGTCTTCATGAAGGTGCGCTCTCCTCTCCCGGCATTGAGGCTGGGTTCGGCTCATCTTAGCCCTCAGCCCTCGTGACTCAGTCCTTCGAAGAAGACAGCCCATACGCGTCACGAACGATCTGAATCGGATGTAAGACGGCCTTTCCGCTTGCATGGGCCGATGCGCCGGCTTGTTCCAACTGTAATCCGGCCAAAGGGCAGTCCGACGCGACGAGATCAGCCGGCGTTTGCTCGATCGCCCGTATCGCCTTGCCGGCGATTTTCATCGACAGCGAAAAGAACTCCGTCTTGGCGGACCAGGCTCCGTCATGCCCTGAGCATTGCTCGATCACCTCAACCTGTGCCCCGGCGCACTCCATGAGTTCCTTTGATTTAAACCCGATATTCTGGTCCCTGAGATGACAAGGAATCTGATAAACGACGCGCCCCGGCTTCTTGGTGAAGTCGCTCGTCAATTGGCCGGCTTTTTTCATCGCCATCAAATATTCGCAGACATCGAAGGTCCGTTCCGCCACCTGTCTCGTCTGCTCATCGCGCTGAAGCTCCGGATATTCACGCTTCAGCATCAAGCTACAACTGGCGGTCGGGACCACAACATCGTACCCCTTGAGGACCCATTGGTACAATGACGAGACGTTGCTACGAATAGCTTGCTGAATGGCCTGGGTATCTCCAATATCGAAACTCGGCATCCCGCAACAACGCTGGTCCGGCAACACCACCTGAACCCCGTTCTTCTCCAGTACCTGTACCGTCGCCTTGCCGACGTCGGTCGCCTGAAAATTAACGAGGCAACTGGCAAACAGAGCGACCTTGCGGACAGGTGGATCGGCTGTGGCCCTCTTGGCTCGACGGCCGAACCAGCGGGGAAACGTCTCTCCAGAGAAATGCAGGAGACGACGATCTCGATGAATCCCCATGACTCGTTCTAGGAGGCCGCGCACAAGTCGGTTCTCCAACAACCTGTTGGTGATGGCGGCGGTTGCACTGCCGAGTCTTCCGATCATATCGGTCATGATCAGTAGGCGATCCCGCAATCGAACGCCGTGCTCCGTTGCATGATGCTTCTTCCGGGCGACCATCAAATGCGGGAAGTCGATTTCGTAGTGATGGGGCGGGGTATAGGGACAATGGTTGAAACAGAGCTTACAGTAGTAGCATTCATCGACGATTTGATGATGATCGGCCGGAGTCAGTCCGGCCACATCACCCTCGTACGCATCGATCCTGCCCAGCAACGTGTTGAAGGACGGACAGAGATTGAAACAGCGCCGGCAGCCGTCACAGACCTCGTAGATCCGCAGCGTTTCCTTCTCCAATTGCTTGGAATCGATCGGTGTGATGAGGTTGAGCCCCTTCATTCGCCTCTCCGAAAACGACCAGCGGCCAGCCTTCGCCGACGGATTCCCGTCACGTCGAAAACTGACCGCTGCACGTGAGCTGATACGAGAACAGTTAGCCCTTTAGACTATCCAATCCCTTCTGGAACCGATTGGCATGGGACCGCTCGGCTTTCGCCAAGGTCTCAAACCATTCGGCCAGCTCGGAGAACCCTTCATCCCGCGCGGTCCTCGCCATCCCGGGATACATCTGAGTATATTCATAAGTCTCACCCTCGATGGCGGATTTGAGATTGGCGTCAGTGTTTCCCATCGGCACGTCGGTCACGGGATCTCCCACCTCTTTCAGAAAATCCAGGTGACCGAAGGCATGGCCCGTTTCAGCTTCCGAGGTGTCCCGGAAAAGCCCACCGACGTCCGGATAGCCCTCAATGTCAGCCCGCCGGGCAAAGTACAGGTACCGACGGTTGGCCTGTGATTCGCCCGCAAACGCATGTTTCAGATTGTCGTGACTCTTGGTTCCTTTTAAGCTTTTTCCCATCTTAACCTCCTCCTAATTCGCAACCCACCTTGCGAAGGTCTTCACCCATAAAAACCACCATCTAAGATAGCTCAGCCGTCGCCAGAGGTTCAAGGGGCTTCGTGACTCCGGTCGGCGCTTTTCGAGAGAGAGTCATCGAGGATACCAGCCGATCGAACTAGTGTTGGCACGGCTGGCTGTGTGTTAGACTCCCACTGCATGGACGTACGAGGACTCATATCCAGGAGGCCCATGTGAAGGTTTCCATTCGCCACTTTTTCTGCCGAACAGTAGGTGTTATCTCGTTATGCGTCCTGCTTCTGTCTGGTTGTGCACAAGACCCATATCAGCGGCGAGCGGATATCATGAAGGACCACGTAGAGAACTTTTACACGCACCTCAAAGCCAATAGAGTGGGAGCCGCAGTTCACGAAAACGAACAGATCGAAGCCATGGCCGACCAGATGGCGGACACGGTCAGGAAGCAGGGTCAGTCGCAGGGAACATCGCAGGTCGGGCGTGAATTCGCCCTGATGCAAACGGCTCGAGGCACGGCAGCCCAGAATTGGATTGCGCTGGGGCAATATCTCGCAATCAAGCAGCAGCCGGAGCGAGCCCGTGCAACCTATCAGCGTGTGATCGATACCTACACAGAGCCGACGGAACGCACCTACCGAGAACAGGCTGCTCGAGCGTTGAAAGACCTGGAGATTGTGTCAGATCCCTCTCCCAGCTCGACTCGTTAATCGCGTAGAGTCGGTATTCGGTATTATATTGTAAGGAGGGTTCGATCCGCCCATCCTTTGATCGCCTATGATCCGCTGGATTACATTCAGAATGCTGCTGCTGGGCCTCTGTGTTATATGGGCGGGATGCGTCCATCGAATTCAGGTGACGCCTCTCCCCACGAGCCCGTCGACCGTCACCATCCCTCGAACACTTCAGGCCGTTATCAGCCCGATTTCAATGGAAGGCCCGGACCATCGGCCAGGCATTGTCTTGCTGGAATGGTCGCATCTCGACTTGAAGCAGGCGATCTTGCGATACCTGCAACAACGAGGTGCCTTCGCTTCGGTCTCGACTGACCCAGCCGACTTGACGTTTCGTGTGGCCACGAAACTGACTCTCACCTCTCACAGCGACCTCTATCATTACCGAATCGGGTTGCAAGCAGAGATGAGCGAAGGTGCCCGGCTTATCAAGTCGTATCGAGCCGACCAGACCGCAGTGGGATCATCGGTACGCTGGGTCACTGCTTCCGACAGCGTTCCTATCGAAACTGCGTTACAGGCGGCATTGGAAGACTTAATGGGGCAAGTTGAGGCGGATCAACGACTCTACATCGACTGAACTGAACAGCCGGCACCCTAGGCGCCCTGTGGCCCGCCGACGATCATCTCTAGGCGGATTGGATTATACTCACAGCTTTGTAAACCTCGACATTGTTGTGTGGCTGTTCCGTGGAAGCCTCTGCGTACTCCGGGCAATCGAGACGGAATCCCTGATCTCCGAAGGAGACATTGTAGAAACCACAGTGGTGCGGCTGGTCTGATTCCGGGTAGACATGAGGGCGGAAATGCTCGCATGAGACGCACATACGCGCCACAGGGATTTCCCCTTGCAATTGAAGCGCGCGAATCAATTTCACGAGCGCGGTGAGCAGCGCGACCTGTTCTTGCACCGACAAATTTTCGGTCGCAGACGCGAGAATCTCAGGCCATCGGTTTTCCACGTGACCTGCCTTGGCTCCAAGCGAAGTGAGATGAACGGTTACGACGCGATTGTCGATTTCCCGACGGCGGCGACGAACCAAACGCTTGTGCTCAAGCGTCCGAATGACTTCAGAAGCGGTAGGCAGCTTAACGGAAAGTTCTCTGGCGATTGTCGAGACGGTAGCCGAATGGTTTGGTCGAGACCGGAGAAACGTCAGGACTTGGATTTGCAAGGGACCGATACCTGGACGTCCCTTTCGTCTCCATGCGCGGCTCTTCATCGCCAAACCGATTTTTGAAAGCCCCGTCACTAAGCGATCAGGGAGCGAGTCTTGGTCGATCTTCATTAATGCTGTCATAAGTCCTCTCCCTTGATTATCTGAGCGCGCGTCAGTCTATTGCTCTTTCCTCCTTTCCGTCAAGCCCGTTCCGCGGGCTATGAGCCATCCCCTACTTTAGATGATCAGCGGACCACGAGCACTCCACAGTGGGCATGTTGCACCACACGGGTGGAGACGCTGCCGAGTAGGACACGGCGGATCGCGCCCAACCCCTTCGCTCCAGTCACGATCAAGTCCGCCTTATCCTGTTTGGCCACCGTCAGAATTTCGTCAGCCGGCTTCCCCAGCCTCAAGGCTTCACGTACCTGGAAGCCCGATTTCGCGAGTTTATCACCATAACGTTGTACCAACGTTCTCCCGGTCTCCTTGACCTGCGGATACTTGAAATAGGGCACCGCATGCGTCACCGTCACCATGACTGGTTCCTGGTCCGGTCCGTGGGGGGTCGGATTGACAGAGCGCATCAGAAACTTAACCGCTTTATCCGACGCCGTCGACCCATCGATTCCCAAGACCACATGCCTCACCGGCCGAGGGTTCTCCTTCACGACCAGTACAGAGCAAGGAGCATGGTGGATCGCATGGTTTGAGATGCTGCCCAGCATGAATCGATCCAAGGCATCCAAGCCTCGGGATCCTATCGACAGGAGTCCTACGCCACGTCGCGCATGCTTCATGATCGTGGTTGCCACACCGCCTTGGTCGGTCGTTACGGTTCCGCTCAAACCAAGTCTCGACAACAAGCCCTCTGACGCTTTTTTTGTGGACTTGGCCGTCGTCTCCATGCGCTTCACTTCGGACTGAATGTACCGTTCGGTGCCGATGATCACCGGTTGGATCATGAAGGGAGCCCGAACGCTCGCCACGTCGACGACGTGCAGCACGCGAACAACCGGCTGCACAGTGAACGGTATCTCCGCCAGCCATTCGATGGCCCACTGGCCGTATTTCGATCCATCAGTTGCCGCAAGAATCTTCATGTCGGATACCCTTCGATCGCCGAGATGCATCCATGCCGCTCAGAGAACTTTGCCGAACCGTTCTCGAAACGCTTCTACGGATAGACTGGCCAAGGCGGCATAGCGGCCCAGCGCATCCGGATTCTTCATGTCGTCATCAGTCAGCCGAATCATGTATTGTCGGGCAATTTTGAATGACTCGGACTCGATGTCTACCATCCTCACCTTGGTCCGTCCAGTTGACACATCCGCCATCTGCTTGAACGGAATCGGAGTGAACCGTCCATTTTGAATCGAGACCATGGCCGAGGTCCCGCCGTCGAGCAGATATTGAGCGGCGCAATAGCCGAGGTCTCGCGTGTACTCGATGTCGTAGGGAATCGGATCGGCGCAGCGGAGCTCATACCCCACGTTCTTCGCCACCAGGCTGGAGGAAAGTCCTAACTGGTGAAGCTGTTTCGTCAGTTCGCGCCGCAACACCTCGCCGACATCCACCTCATTCATTCGTAAATGACCGTGTTCGTCCCTCTCAACATGCTCCAACCCACCAAGATCGCGCGGGTCGAGAATTTCGACCAGCCCTTCGGCCAGCACCGCAACTCCATCGGCCCGACCATGATCCAACCGTTTGATCATGGCTCCGATTAAAAGATCGACGATCCGTTGCAGCTTGACCGGCCGTTCGCGAAACTCTTCCGGAATAATCGTCAGCGTCGCACCAGCTGCCTTTCCGATACCCAAGGCGAGATGGCCGGCCTTGCGCCCCATGGTCACGACCAGGTACCAGTGTGTGGTAGTGCGGGCGTCTACCATAAGATTTTTCACGATTTCAGCACCGACGTGACGAGCCGTTTGAAACCCGAACGTCGGGATACCATGAGGAAGGTCGAGATCGTTGTCGATGGTCTTGGGAACGTGAACCACTTGAAGACGACCACTGGCCCGTTGCTCCAACTCCATTGCGGAAAACGCCGTATCGTCTCCGCCGATCGTCATCAAGCGCGTGACCCCGAGGCTCGACAGCGCAAACAACACATTGTCGAGAGATTCTGCGCTTCTGGTCGGATTCGCACGTGACGTACCCAGATAGGACCCTCCTCGAAAATGAATTCGGCTCACCTCCTCGATCGAGAGCGGACGCACTTGTCCCGTGCCTCCATCCATGAGCCATCTGAATCCATCGATGAGCCCCAGCACGTCCGAGCCGCCGAGAATACTGCGGATCGTGGCCGCGCTGATCACGCTATTGATCCCAGGAGCCGGCCCGCCACCGACGAGAATGCCGACCATCGTTCGTTGCTCCGTCATCGGTTTCTCCCTAGACTATTCCCCATCGGCCCTCCACCTTCTTCGTCATTTGCGACATGGTTGTATACTGGATCTTGTCGGGAGGCAAGCGGTGCGGCTCGAATTACTCCGGCAGTTCTTCCAAGCCGACATGGGCGCGAAGCCGGTTATACCTGAAGGCCGGCTTTCCAAACCGCTGACGTCCGGGGTCGTGCCGCTCCATGTCATCGATCAGATCACTGACCTTCCCCCGCAACGTCGCATCTACCGCCGCATGCCGAGGTGTCTGGCCGTTGAGCGCGAGATGCGGCTGATCCGGCCACTCCAAGTACGCTTTCTCCAGGAACTGGTTGAGCAGCATCTGATCTTCTTCGCGTGTCACGACCAACGTCGGAGGTTCATCGGACGTGAGTTCGTCCACCGACAGTTGCCGAGCCGGCGGTACCAACGTCTCACCTCGGAAATGCAATGAAAACCCCAACGAGGCCGCAAGCCTATGCTTGATGTGGTCCAGTCGTTGCGGGCTGTCGCATTCTACGATGAGTTGAAAGGCGGTGAGCGTGAGTCGGGCAACGAACCTACCGTCTTCCTGTTGTACCCATTGTCGGACCGACGGCCGATCTCCCGCAGCGCTCTGAGCTGCCTCCGAAGCCGGCTTTTCTACGTGAAATTCGTTCATCTCAGTCAGGACGTCGGTGAAGAATCGCTGTTCATGATGGTCGTACAGAGCGATCGCATATAGATAGGGCTGGCCATCGGGATTGCGGTAGCCGATATGGACGACGGCATCCACCAAGGCTTCCATGCGTCGTTGCGCGAATGCCCAGAGAATCATATGTCCGAATCGTTTGGCAAACTCCTTCCATTCTCCCAGTGCAAAGGATCCGGTGGTCATCTCCATCTCTCGACGCCATTCCGACGTGATGCCGAGCAAGGCCGCCGCCTCGACTTGTGAAACGGCGATTCCGCAACCGGCCCATACGGCCCTGTCCGACTCCTGGGTGTTTGGATCATGGATGACTCTCGTGAGCAACGGATGGTCCGCCGCAAGATCCTTGACGAATTCGCCACCGGGTAGGGTCAGCCTCGTCCCATCGGCAAGTGATTGCACTACAAGATCTTGGCCAGGTCTTGGCGGCGAGATCGGTTTCAGGACATCGAGATAGGAGCGCTTCAAGGGATCGAGCCACTGCCGCTCCTCTTCGGGAATGTGCTCGGTGATAACGTCCCGCAGCTGTTCGATGAGCGTCAGCTGTCCATCGTCAGGGTAGTAGTCGCAGAACAGGTAGAGACTTGCCAGTTCTATCTCCTGCTCAAGCGGCGCAACAAGTCGTCCTGCATTTCCGTCCAAATAGGGCTTGAGCGCCCGTGCCTGTGCCAGTTCACGTTGCAACCAGAATTCCGGTTGACGCGAAAGGCTTTCCAGCCGCGAGAGCACTCCATCTAAGGACAGAGGCCGCGGAGTCCAAAATCCTGTCGCTTGTTCACCCGCGTGCTTCATGAATTTCTGTCAGGACGATTTCTTCCGCCTCGAGCCAATCTCGAACCGCGCTGCTTTCTTGACGACCTCGCTCTTCCCAGAGCTCGTACGCCTTCCGCGAGATCCGTTCCCACATTCCATCCGACGCTTCGATGGACGTCTCGCCTTTACCGGGTTCAGAGGAGGATATGGCTTTCACGTTGCTGGTTTTCTTCACGGTCCTTCGCATGGTTTGCTCCTCGGTTAATGACTTGCTCGAATGAGATGGCTTGAAAGCACACGATGATGGCCTGGGCGGAACTTCGGATTGCGGACCGTCAGAACAGGGCATGATGATCTGCGCAAGGCGGATTCCGCGACGCTGCCGAATAATGTATGAGAAAAGCCGCGACGGCCATGAGTCCCCATGATAATCAAATCAACCGATCGAGATCGAGCCGTATCGAGGATAGAATCGGCCGGCAGCCCGCCGGAAATGACGAAATCCGACGGGACGTCGGCGGAGATGAGCGCCGATACAAGCTTGGACAGCCGGTTGGTCAGTTCTGTTCGGACCTGTTCCCGATTCGCCACCCGAGGAAGCGTGAAATCTAACCCGTACGACACCGGCTCCAGTACATGAAGAAGTGTGATGGAAGCCTGCGATCGTTGCGCAACCAATGCCCCATACTCCAGGGCATCGAGTGAACAGTCAGAAAAATCGACCGGCACGAGCATTCGCTTCGGTGGGCTGTTCGGCTTTTCGGAGCTCGAACTTCCCTCTGTCTGTTGTTTTATCATGGGAACAGTCAAAACGGGGCAGGGCGCCATCCGAATGATTCGCTCGGCCGTACTCCCCAGCAAGATGTGTTCGAGACCGGTCTTCCCTCTCGTTCCGACCACAATCAAGTCGGCCTCTTTGGTTCGCGCGGCAGCCGACACTTCCTCACTCGGGATTCCTGTTGTAACATATGATTGTACGGGAATCCCGCGCGCGGCCACCTGCGTCTTGAGATCCGTTAATTTCGTCGTGACCTCCCTCATCAATTCATCCAGGTACAGTCGATTCACCGCGTAGTCCGGGTCCATACCAGGAGGAAATTCCAACACGCTCATCGCAGTCAAAGAGGCTCCCCATGACTGGGCTAACCCACAAGCATAGGCCTCCGCTCTCGCAGAGCCATGCGATCCGTCAGTCGCAAGGAGAATTCTCAGTCCCCCTATGGGCACGCTCACACCGCCCCCACAGTCAACAGGAGTACCTCCGCTCATCGTCGAAGGACTGCGTCATACATCCACGTCAAGCATGTCATGGATACAACCATTCCCTACCTCCCCCACTGCACCCGAGTTCCTCCAATGGTCATGGGCTCCTCCATCCCTTCGTTAGCCAGTCGATTTGTGTTGTGGGGTAGATGTGGGAAGTGGGACCGTCAGTACGGGGCAACCAGCGGTGCGAACGACTTTCTCCGCCGTGCTGCCGAAGAAAATCTTGTCCACACTGCCGGACCGTCCACCGTAGCTTCCCATCACGACCAGATCGATATTCCCCGTGCGCGCAACTTTGGCGATCTCGACGAAGGGCGCTCCCTCCACGATCTGACGTGTGAGCTTCACATCCGCAGCTACTTTCGATTCCAGCAACTGTCTTACTTTTAGACGGGCATGATGACGCAACCGGCGGCGCTGCGGCGCGGCGTCGGAGGGAACGGCCAGCAAACCCAATCGATTGAACGCGGCAAGAGCGTTGGTGTCGATCACGTGCAGAACGAGCAGCGTCGCTCCACACAACCGCGCAACCTGGCAGGCAACCCGGAATGCCTCATCTGAGCAGGGGGAGAAATCCACTGGAACCAAGATGGTCTTGAAGAGATTAGCATCCCGTGGCATGAACGATCCTCTCGAGCTGGAACTTGAGCAAGAGCAATGCCATCGACGAAAGCGTAAGGCTTATAGCTGATGGCTTGAAGACAGTACGAATTTGGCACCTTCGCTCTTACCCTCAGCCATCGACTATTGGCTCCGCCTCTGAAATAAGGGGAGCTGTGCTACAGCAATCATTCACTCTCTGTAGCAGAAGGCGTCATGTCAGATGAGAAGTATGAAGTGGACCGTGAGGTGTGACACAAGTTCGTCTCACAACTGCTTCTAATTCTTTCCCATCTCAGGTTTCACCTCTCACCAAGAGACGGCATTGGACTTGCTGAGCATCCTCTCTGGGAAGGGGAAATCCTATGACGTGCGCCTGCCATGGCGGATGATCGACAACTTCCGTAGCTGAATGACTCCTATGAAACGAGGAAGCAGACCCACGGTTTTGAAGGTGACACCATGAAAATTTTGCTCACTATCGACGGTTCTGATCATTCGTATGAGGCGGTCCAGTCCCTTAAGTACCTATCTCGCGCCGAGGAACTGCACATCGTGCACGTGGTGGACGTCCCTAGCCCGGCCTATCCCATGATGATGCCGGAAGTGGCGCAAGAACTGTACGAGACGGTCGGGCGAAACATGCACGACGATGGGACTCGCTTGTTAGATCGCATCGTGTCGTTGCTTCCATTGGATGTCGGACCGGTCACAAAGCATCTGGTCGTCGGATCTCCAGCGGATCAGATCGTCACGTTGGCGGAGCAGCTCAAGGTAGGGCTGATTCTCTTGGGCACCAGAGGGCTCGGACCGATCAAGGAACGGCTCATCGGAAGTGTCTCGCACCGAGTGCTGACCTTTGGACCGGGCACAAAGTTCATTCTTCCTGGTCCTTTGAAGCAACTTCATCACATATTGCTTCCCTTACAAGGAACCTATGATGCAGATCATGCCCTCGCCTTCCTTCAACAAAAACTCTTTCGTGATCCCCCGATCATTACCCTGTTCACCGTGCTTCCCCATACCAGACCTCCCTGGCCGGTAGATGCAGTCTCAGCCGAGCACATGGAAACCCACTCTCTCCGCAAGGCGAACGAATTTCTCGAGGAGACGGCAGCCAAGCTGAGCCCGTCCGGCTACCAAACCCGTGTGGCAACCACACTGGGGACTCCGGTTGATGGAATTCTTCAGGAAGCCAAGGCTTTGAATCCGGACCTCATTCTCGTGGGATCTCGCGGGCGCCGCGGCATCACCCGCATGGTGCTCGGCAGTGTTTCGCATGCTCTGTTGCACCAGGCGACCTATCCGCTCATGATCTTTGGTTGATTGTCGTAAGAGGTACCCCATGCCGATGTACGACTATAAGTGTCTCGATTGCGGGAAGGAATCCTTGATCGTGGTGACTCTGAAAGAGCATGAGCGAGGCGAAGTGAAATGCCCGGCCTGCGGCAGCAAGAAGCTGCAGCAACTCTTTAGCCCTTTCATTGCCCACACCACAAAAAAGAGTTAGCACCATGCTCGCAGCTCCGTGGCGGTTCCTAAAGCCTCGGTTCTTTGCAGCATGGCTCTTCGGAGTCGTGCTTGTAAGCGGTCAGTCGAGCTCTTCACTCTACGGTCAAGACTATCCTCCCGATCGCACACGTGGAAAAGCTGTGTACGAGCGGCATTGTCAAAGCTGCCACGGATTAAGCGGTCGAGGCGATGGACCTGCTGCCGCTTCGCTAAAGGTCTCTCCGGCCAATTTTCAGCGATTTCAATCGTTTCTGAAGTCCGATGAGGAGTTACTGCGGACCATCGAGCACGGTATCGTTTTCAGTCCGATGCATTCCTGGCGCGGCCAGCTCACCGATGGAGAAATGCAAGACGTCGTGGCGTACATTCGTTTATTATCGCAACGGGCACAATGACGGAGCCATGCCCACAGTCTACAGAACGCCGGATTGCCCAACTGCGTAATGCCCCTCATGATTGCGCTCACATCCCATGATGCATTGCTCATTATCGATATTCAGAACGATTTCCTACCAGGTGGGGCACTCGGCGTCAGCGGTAGCGATCACATTCTTCCCATCTTGCAGAACTATCTTCAGCGGTTCCATAGTCACGGCCTCCCCATCGTTCTGACGCGCGATTGGCACCCGCCCAACCATTGTTCATTCAAGCCCCAGGGAGGACGCTGGCCTGTGCATTGTGTCGCTGGTTCACCAGGCGCTCTGCCGCCATCGTCGTTTGTTACACCCCCATCGGCGCACGTCATTTACAAGGCCTTCAATCAAGACCAAGACGCCTATTCGGCCTTCGAAGGCACCACTCTCGATCAACATTTGCGAGCCCTGACCGTGCATCGTCTCTTCATCGGGGGATTGGCAACTGATTATTGCGTGCTGAATTCGGTCAAGGACGCTCGGATGTTCGGCTATGGCGTCTGTTTGCTGATGGACGGCATCAAGGCGGTCAATCTTCAGCCCGACGATGGTCGCCACGCCGAAGAGGAAATGGTCCACCTGGGAGCCGCGCCTGTTCGATGGGAGATGCTGGGAACATGAATCCTTCGACCAGCGCCCTACTGACGGATCTGTATGAACTCACGATGGTCCAGGCCTACCTGAAACAAGGGATGGACGAGCCAGCCGTGTTTGAATTCTTTGTGCGTAAAGTGCCTGCGCATCGGAACTTCTTCGTCGCAGCCGGTCTCGAACAGATGCTGGACTATCTCTCGGAGTTACGGTTTTCTCAGGAAGAACTGGCCTGGCTGGATCAATCGGGACAATTCAGCTCACGGCTCCTTGACTACCTGGAAACAATGCGGTTCACCGGAGATGTGGAGGCCATGCCCGAAGGAACGATTTTCTTTCCCTATGAGCCGATCATCCGAATCGTTGCACCGCTTCCTCAAGCCCAGCTCGTCGAAAGCCGCGTGATGAACCTCTTAAACTTTCAGACCATGGTGGCCTCCAAAGCAGCTCGTTCTGTGCTGGTCGCGGGAGGAAAACCCCTCATCGATTTTGGGCTTCGCCGGGCGCACGGCGCCGAAGCCGGTCTCCTCGCCGCGCGAGCGAGCTATCTGACCGGGTTCGCGGGAACAGCAACCGTGCTGGCCGGCATGGTTTATCGAATTCCTCTGTACGGCACCATGGCCCATTCCTTTGTGCAGTCGCACGAGAACGAGATGCTCGCCTTCCAACATTTCGCCGAAGCTCAACCGGAGAACGTCGTCCTTTTGATCGACACCCACGACACGGAAGCGGCTGCAGCCAAAGTCGTATCGTTGGCCGGTAAACTGAGAGCCAAGGGCATCACTGTCAAGGGAGTACGGTTAGACAGCGGAGATCTCGCCGACCATGCTCGAAAGGTTCGATACATTCTTGATGAAGGAGGCTTGCCTCACGCACAAATTCTTGCGAGCGGCAACCTTGACGAATATCGTGTGAAAGCCCTGGTCGAGAGCGGCGCCCCGATCGACAGTTTCGCCGTCGGCACGGCCATCACGACATCGTCCGACGCACCTTCGTTGGACTGCGCCTATAAACTCCAGGAATATGCCGGCAGGCCCTGCCGCAAGCGATCGGAGGGCAAAGCCACTTGGCCTGGTCGCAAACAAGTCTATCGATATCTTGCGGACAACGGGCGTTTGGACCACGATATCGTCACGATGAACAACGATCAATTGTCTGGGAAACCGTTGCTTCAGCTTGTCATGAAGAACGGCTGCCGCCTTGCTCCCTCACCTGGTTTGGCCGAACTGCGGCGCCATGCGGCTGCCCAGTTGAGACAACTTCCCGAAGCATTGCGGGCGCTGGAGACGGCGCCGGCCTATGACGTTCGGATTTCCTCGGCTTTGCGAAGCCTAGCCCAGACAGTCGACCGCAGACTCTAACTCCTAGAGGGGACAAGATGACGCACTTCTCTGTATCGACCGCCTTTATCGGAATTATCCTCCTCGTCGGACTCCCCGCCTCAGGGGCCGGACCGGTCGGCACATCAGCTTCCCCTACGACATCGCCCGAGTCTTCTATGTGCAAAAGCCCTTATAAGAAAAAGGCAGTCCCGACCAAGATATTGCAAGCTCTCGTGCGCTCACATGAACGATGGGTGGAGTATCGGGACAACCAGGATGCCAAGCGCACTGAGCTCTGCCAAGCGGATTTGAGCCGGGCAACATTGGAGGGGGCGAATCTCGAACGGGCCGACCTTGAAGGAACAGTTCTACGTCAGGCGAAGCTGTCTCAGGTCAACCTCGCTCAGGCCAGCCTTGCTCGAGCTGACTTCACCAAATCCGTCCTTACGGGTAGTAATCTCTCTGGAGCAGATCTGCGTCATGCTCGGCTCACCGGCGCGAATCTCTCGGGCGCGGTCGGTGATGAAGCAGCTCTCTTTGGCGCCGTCCTGGTCGATGCCAAGTTGAAGGGCTCCTCGTTCGAGCGGGCACAGTTGCAAGAGGCCGACCTTACCTCTGCCGATTTGACCGACGGCAACTTCGTCGAAGCGTCCTTTTACGGAGCCACGCTGAAAGGTGCGGTCCTGGTGAATGCTGACCTAACAACCGCCGACCTGCGTCGCACCATCCTGACCAACGCGAATTTCCATCGCGCCAACCTTCAGGGCACACTGCTGGACCGCGCGCAACTGGAAGCAGCCCGTCTGATTGAAGCCGACTTGGAAAGCGCCTATCTGGACGAAACGAATTTGCGCAATGCAAATCTTAAGAAAGCGATTCTTCGCGGCGCTGATCTCCGGTATGCCGACCTAACCAGCGCAGATCTACATGACGCCGACCTTGAAGGGGCCAATCTGGAAGAGGCCGCTCTGGTCAAGGTTGACTTGCACTCGGCGAATCTCCGAATGGCGATTCTTTATCATGCCGTCCTCGATGAAGCCGATTTCCTGGACGCGAATCTCAACCGCGCGGTCCTTATCGGCGCCAAGGGATTGCGCGTCAACCTCATGAACGCAGATCTAAATGAAATTTACGCTCCGAAATCCTCCCTCACCCACGCACAATTCAACAGGGCCAATCTGGAATCGTCGAATTTCGTCAGCGCGGACCTTCGCGGGTCGAACTTTAGCCATTCCGACATGACCCAGGCCAACCTTCAGGAAGCCAATCTTCAAGAAACCAATCTTCAGCATGCCTCCCTAGCCGGAGCCGATTTGAGCGGTGCTCGGATGGACTCAGCGAATTTGCATCGCACGAACCTCAAGGGCGCCATGCTCTCGTCGGTCATCGGTCTCACGCAGACACAGCTCAACGCCGCCTGCGTCGATGACAAGACCACATTGCCTTCTGAGCTCAGTCGTCCGGCTCCCTGCAGTCCCGTAAAGAAACGGGCTAAACCATGACCACACCACCCGAACACAATGTAAAGATCACCAAAGGGAAACTCGCTCTGGAAGGCATCTTCGGATTTCCAGAAGGTCCGCGTGGCGTGGTTGTCTTTGCTCATGGAAGCGGGAGCGGACGATTCAGTCCTCGCAATAATTTCGTCGCTGGTCATTTACAGCAAGATGGACTTGCTACGTTGCTTCTGGATCTCTTAACCGAGGATGAGGCGGATGATCGCCGCAAGGTATTTGATATTAACCTGTTGGCAGATCGACTGTTGCTGGCCAAATCCTGGCTGGAAACGGAGCTACAGACCAGGAATCTGGGAATCGGTTACTTCGGCGCCAGCACCGGCGCCGGAGCAGCGTTACAAGCTGCCGGGCGAAGCCCGTCGAACATCAAGGCCGTCGTATCGCGAGGAGGACGACCGGACCTGGCTGAACGCTATCTACCGTCGGTCACTGCTCCGACATTGTTGATCGTGGGAGGTCACGATGAACCGGTGATTAAGATGAACCAGGCCGCGTACGATTTGCTGACCTGCGAAAAGAAGTTGATCATCGTCCCCGGCGCGACACACCTCTTCGAAGAACCAGGCACGTTGGAACAGGTGGCGGAGGATGCGAGGATGTGGTTTCTCCAATACTTCTCGCTCATGGCATGAAGCGGTGATGTGAAGCTTAATCCCTTCCGTTTTCCGGCCTGTCTGAAGACGATTTCAGTCCGCCATCAGTTCCTGCCGATGCAGTTCACTCCACCCTTCGGCTAGCCGCTGCGGCCGTTTCGGCAACTCCCTAGCCGCCACTTCACATCTATGCCATCAAGCATGAACCTCCAGCTTCCTGAGCCGGAATGGCGACCGCCCGAGGTCATCATCCGCTCGGCGAGAGCAGGAAATCGAAGTCGGCTTTCGTCAAGACACCTTGCCCGGAACCGCGCACCACCCCGGTCATGACCGCGTCGTACAACTCGAGCTTTCGCTGCTTGAGCGCCATCATCTTCTCCTCGATGCTGTGGCGCATGAGAATCCGCACGATCGAGACCGTTCGCTGTTGCCCGATGCGGTGCGCGCGGTCCGATGCCTGGCGCTCTACGGCCGGATTCCACCAAGGGTCCAGATGAAAGACATAGCTCGCTTTGGTGAGGTTCAGTCCTTGCCCTCCCGCTTTGAGGCTCAGGAGGAATACGCTCGGCTGTTTACCGGTCTGAAACTCCGTCACGCGGGCCCTGCGCGCCGCCGGCGCCGTGGACCCATCCAGCCGGTGGTAGGGAAGGGCGTGTCTGGTACAGGCTTCCTGCACGAGGTCCAGAAAGCTTGTGAACTGCGAGAACACCAGGGCGCTGTGCCCCTCATCGCGCAAGACTTGTAGGCGCTCCACCAGGAAACCGAGCTTGGGTGAGGTCTCCTCGCCTTGGTTCGTTAGCAGCCGTGGCGACAGACAGACTTGTCGAAGTTTGAGGATGGCCGTGAGCGCGATGAACTGCGCCTGTCCGGATGTCTTGGTGCGATAGGCGTTGTCGATGGTCGAGCGAACCTGGGCGACCGTCTGTTGGTAGAGAGCTTTTTGGCGGTCGGTCAACTCGAGGAACACCTCGTGCTCGGTTTTCGGCGGGAGCTCATGGAGGATCTCGGCTTTGGTCCGCCGCAGAATAAAGGGCCTTGTCCTGCGCAGCAACTGATCGAGCGCACGACCAGCGACACGTTTCAAGTCCGCCTTAAACCGATCGTACTCGCCGAGGAGTCCGGGCACGCACAGGTCGATCACGGAGAAATACTCGCCCAAATGGTTTTCGATCGGCGTACCGGTCAGCGCGATCTTGAAGCGCCCCTTAAGCCGGCGGACCGTGCCCGTCGTGTCCGCCAGAATGTTTTTCACCGCCTGCGCTTCGTCGAACACGATCACGTGGAACGTCATCCGCTCCAAGGTCTGGATGTCCCGGCGGACGAGCCCATAGGTCGTGATCACCACCTCGCCGTCTTTGGCATCGAGCGCCCGCTCGCTCCCACTGTAGACATGGACCTTCAAGCCGGGTGCGAAACGCGCCAGTTCCTGTTCCCAGTTGAAGAGGAGACTCGTCGGCACGACGATCAGATGAGATCCTTTCACTCCACGGGCCGCTTTGATGCGTCCCTCTTTGATAGCAATCAGTAGGCAGATGGCTTGGATGGTCTTGCCTAGTCCCATGTCATCCGCCAAGCAAGCGCCGAATCGGTGCTCGTAGAGAAACGCCAGCCAGTCGTAGCCGTCCCGCTGATAGGGTCGCAACATCGCGTGCAAGCCCTTCGGCAACGGCGGCTTCTCGATCTGTTGAAATCTCAGCAAGCGCGCGAGCACCGTCTCGTCCTCGGCGGGCAGCGACACGGGGATGCCCTGCTCGCGCAGCGCCAGCCAATCGAGAATCTGTAACCGTGGCACACGCACGACTTGCGCTGTTTTCCGGTCCTCCGACGCATCACCCGTAAGGTCGATGATTGCGCGCAGTCGCTCCAGGGTCTGGCCATCCAAGGCCCGCAGGCCACTCGTTGTACGGATCAGTCCGCCCTGCTGGAGGGCCGCCCGCCATTCCACCTCATTGACCGCCACCCCGTCGCAGCTGATCTCCGGCCGGATCTCGAACCAGTCGATCCCTGTCCCCACTCGGTCCTGACGGTCGACTTGGACGGAGCAGTCCCATCGCGTAGGCCGGAGCGGCTGATCCTCGTGGAGCAATGTGATTCCGACCGCAGTCAGCTTTTCCAAAAGATCCGGCAATCGTTCGAATAGCGAGCGTGGGTCGATCGTCATCACGTCATAAGAAGGCATGCCGCGAAACGCATTCGCCCCGAAGACCTCGAATGGCGTCCGGTACAGCAGCACCTCACGGGGTTTGTCGATCGTGCGTAACGTCCACTGCCCTCTCTCGATCTGCAACCGTACATCTGGTCTGGCATACAGCGACAGATTGTGTCGCAACCATTGAGCTGCCTCAAGACGGATGCTCCGCGCCCAATCGGTCTGATCCAGCACCGTTTTGATGTGGCGGTCTCGTTCCTTAGCCTCACTGACCGTGAGCAAGGTGAAGAATAGATCGTAGAGCACGGCCTTGCGTTTCTGCGCGCGCAGGGGGTTGGAAACGGCGCGGCCCTGTTCCAACGCTGAGATGAAGGAAAAGGTCGCGGCGCTCGGAGCAAACAAGACATCCGCGCAACGACATTGTGCCCGTAACGTCCATGCAGCTGTCGGCGCGGCAGCCTCGTCGGCGGGAGGCGCCAGAATGAACTCGTACGACACCTCCTCGTTCGCTGAGATGGTCGCAGCAGGATGAACCGACGCCTCTGTGCCATCCACGCGCAAGAGAAGATCGCGCAAGGTCTTGTCGGCCTGCTTGTGAATCAGATCGATCTGCGCGGACTGGAATTCGTCTCGCGAGACGGAGAACTCCGTCTCGCCATCGATGCCCTGCCGTCCACCATAGCCTCGGCCATCTGGCAACGTCACCGCGCACAGCGCCCCGTCCAGTCCGTCGGCATAATGATAAGAGTTGAGACCTCGGAAGCCGTCGCGCAGGGCGCGAAACGAAGCCCATCCGGTTTCGTCCTCCATAAGAAGCAAACGCCGGCCGTTCACATCGGCCACGAAGTTGCGAAAACGGACGATTTGGTTGAGCGTGGTTCCGTCGGCCACACAGATCGCACGAATTGTCACGTCATCGCCCGCGACAGAAATCTCCGTCTTGCTCACGTATTTGACCGATGGGGTCCATTGAAGAATGATAGACTTCCGGCCGGTTTTCAGCAGGATCGGGAATCGGTGCTTAGAGTCGCGGAGATAGCACAGTAAGGGTTCATCTCCAAACCCTGACGAAAACCAGGACGGATTCAGCAGTGGGCGCAGATCAGACGGCAACGCGGGAGCCCATCCTGCCGGAAGCCGCATGCCATTCCGGGTGACGAAGAGCTGCGGACACGACTGACCGGCATCGATCACGATTTCATAGTCCGACGCAGGAAGAGACGAAAGAGAACCTTCCTCATTCCGCGAGGAGATCGTCCCCTTGATCGAATCCGGCTCGGCGACCTCGCCAAGCAGCTCGGTTCGGAGCGTGGCCAGGTGAGCTTCTTGCCGATCCGACAATTGGAACGTCTCAGGCGACAGCAGATGTTTGGTGGCAAAACCCGCGCAAAGGACATGCTTGCAGAGCCAATCGGGATCCCAGGCCGGACAATCGCAGGAAGCCGAGAGAAATCCCTCGTCGAGAGAAAAGACGACCTCGTACAGTCTTGTTCCCTGCACCTGCGCCGTGAGCCTGTCGCGGTCCTGACTCCAGGCATAGTGTTGAAGCCGCAGCTGCTGATAATAGTTATACCCTCGGATCACCGACTCTTTTGGCGCCATCGTGTACAGATCATTAGCGGCGAGGGAACGAAACGCGGCAAGCAGTGCTGACGAGTCTGGAGTAGGAGTGAGGGAACTCGTTTTCGCTTCAGAAAGCGAATCGTCCCTCTCTCTGCGGTTGGATGCCTGCTTCCTGCGCATGGCCAGTCACTATAGCGGGAGGGGAAAGCCTCATCAAGCAGGAGAAACGCATATCCGTGGGGCGGTGGGCGATCATGGTCTCTGAACCGAGTCGGTTTTGAATATTTCCTTCACTGCTTCCAGCACTTTCGCCGCTGCTTCTTTTGCAGAAAGCTTCGTTGTATCGATCCTCACTTCCGGATTCAGCGGCGCTTCGTAGGGATCCTGCAAGCCCGGTACGGTTGAAGATTCTCCTCGTTGTCCTCGCTGATACGTCCCCTTATAATCACGCTGCATCGCCAGTTCCAGCGGGCATTCAATCGCCGCTTCGATGAACTTGGGAATGACGCTTCGTGCAAAGTCTCGATAGGCTCGTTTATTGGCTGTGGCATCGAGGATGACCGTCACGCCATGAGCGGTTAATCTTGCCCCCATGAATGCCAGGGCTCGGTAAAAAAGATCCCGCTCTGCCTGTGAATAGGTCGGGGTTGGCGTGAGGACTTGACGGACGGCGTCGGACTCCAGTACCTCGACCACACAGCCAATTCCTTCGAGTTGCGGTTTCAAAGCGGCAACGATGGTACTCTTCCCCGAAGCAGGCAGGCCGGTGAGCCAGATGGCAAAAGCCGAACCGTGATGTGTGATGTGTGACGTGTGAGCAGAAGAGTCTTGATCCTGCCTATCTTCACCCATCACCGGTCACCGGTCACTGATCACCCGCAATACTCATTCACCCGTTCCGGCTCGAAGCATGGCACATCGAGGACATTTTCGATGAAATGAAACAGGCTCCGGCGGATGGCGATCGACAAATTGGGATACCAGAGTGGGCTGGCCACAACCAGGCCGCGAAAGGCAAAGAAGGGCGCCGCCGTTTCGGTCACTTCTTTATCGCCGCTGGCTTCCACATATGTGTCCCAGAACAATCGGAACAAGACCTCGAACGACCCCTTGAGCTTGCCCCATCGAATCAATGAATTGAGCAGGTAGTTGATGGTCATTGCAGTGACATCGTCGGCCGGCTCGCCCCATTCTCCTCGCGATCGGTCCAACACCGCAAAATCCGTCCCGGTGCGGAACAGCACATTGTAGGGATGGAAATCCCCGTGCACCTGGGAAAGTCGATTGGCTCTGTCTCGGAGCCGCCAACGCCATCGATTGCAGGCTTCCTCCACTGTCCGCAACAAATCGCCGGTGATAAAACCACAGCGTTTAGGATAGCTGTCCGTCAGTCCCATGATACATTCGCCATGACCGATCAACTCACGCAGCCGACGTTTGTACAGATCCGGGTCACGCCGCTTTTTCGCATGGATCTGCGCCAGGTAGCGAGCCAACGCGACCGTGCGTTGTCGATCCAACTTTTGCAACGTGCCGCCTTTCATCAGCCGCTCAAGATCCCTGTGATAGCTCGCTCCCTCGGTCCATTCATTCAACACGAAGAATTCGCGGGCTTCCGCGAGGGAAAAGAGCGTCTGTTTGGTATCGAACGCACCTACATCAAGCGCCTTCACATGGCGGGGAAGACGCCCGTACGAATCATAGTCCCACAATATGGCTTGGGCCCGATCCGCCATATGCTCGTGTCCAAACGGGCCGGGCTTCATGGTCGCTAGCACGGCGGATTGAACTCGGCGCCCGATCTGAAAGGTCAATTTGACCGGCGTGCCGTATCCATAACGTTTCTGCTTTCCTTTGGAACTCTCCTTGCCGATGACTCCATAGGAACGCAGTTCGACACGAGGGCCAAAACGACTCCGTAGATACAGCTGTAGGGCTTGTTTACTTAACCTTGGCATACCGCAATAAGTCCCAAGTCATGTTCCTCCCGATCGGAGCAGGCTGAAAAGCCGACTCGTCATCCGTCAAACCTCGTGCGTTTCAATCCGACACTGAAGAGTGACGATCCACCATTGTCTTCCGCACTTTCAGTCACACTCGTTCGATAACCGGTGCATCGGCATCCACTTGCTAAACCTTACTGTGGAAAAAATCAATACACCCATCACACCGTGTCCGCAAGGGTGATCGAAGAGGCCTCCGAACAGCAGAAAGGTATCGCAGCCGGCGAGCGAGGGTGCGATGACCCCTGTCCATCAGACAGCGTCATCGCACTGCTCGGCATTTAGAAGAGATGGCACAGGCGGTGACCGAATGGGCTGAGAATCCTCAATATGGTGAGAAGACTGGATAACCTGAAATGTCCCTCTCTTTTGTGCTTGCGGCATTTGTCTTCTGAAGATTGGTTACGAGATGAATTCTGCAACCTTCTGCCTTGACTGAATCATCCCCTGCTCTTCCAATCCGACGCGTACCCACAATGATCGCTTGTCCAAGTCCAATCAGGAGATAGGGAAAGTACACCATTGAAACCGCTAACACGTTGGCCATTTATAACTTCCATCCTTTCTATGTTAAGCATATTTAGCAATGCTAAGTGTATATGGAGCAAATGAAAGGACTATGAATATGCAATGAAGATCTCTTCATCTTCGACTTGAGGATCCACCAACACCTAGATGCGCCGCTGTAAGTAGAATGTCTCTGTTAGGAATTGGAGATGACTGGTCTCCAGAACCTATGGTGATATTTGGCATCGAATGCTGGGATCAAGTCATCGTGAGAAGCTTGTGTGGCACCAGCAAACAACCGCGGCAGTCTAGTCCTTCAAACGGACCTTGGTTACCTGACCGGCGCAGGGGTGAGGAGGGGTGCAGAATCGGGCATCGATACAATCAGAGGAACCCAGGACTTATGGAGGCTACGAATATGTCGTTGAATGACTGGCGCACGGCTAGGACCCTATGGAAAAGGACGGGCCAGGCTTAATGTCCGGACTGATCTCGGACGTCTTGTTTCGTCTCTCGGTTTCCGAGGTGCAACCAATCGCTCCCAACAGGCAGGCGAAGCTGATACGCACGATTCCAAGCGGAGTCCGCTTTAGCGCACCAGCCACATCGTAGAGCCCAGGGCGAGGCTTCATCCCCAGTTGTCGGTAGCCCGAAGTCTGGCTGGCGTGAGCTGATGCGAGGCGTGACGGATTCAGGCAGGGTTCTGCCGCTTTGCGGTCCCATGCGGGATACGGGAACGCTTCGTTCGAAAGTGGACGAGATCCTTGGAAAACAACACGTCCAAGGTCCAATCCAGGGCCACTAGGACTTTCTTTTCAAAGCGCGGCAGTTTCAGCAGGTAGATCGTCCGCCACAGCCACCAGGCGATGAACCCCGAGAAGTTCACGCCCAGAATGTTGGCCACGCCGGTCCGTTTCCCGATGGGAGCCAGAAGCCCGAGCGTCGAGTAGACGAAGGGCTTCATGCGCTCCCCTCGCACGGTGGCCAGGATATTCTGCGCTGCGACTCTCCCTTCACGCAGGGCATGTTGCGCGGTCGGCGGATGGAACTCCCCAGTCCTGAGATCAGGAACCAGCGCACAGTCGCCGAAAGCCCAGAGGCCCGACCATCCGGGCACTTCCAGGTACTCGTTGACGCGGACCCGGCCCTTCGTTTTCGGGCAGGGCAGGGTCTCCAAGAGGGGGTGGGGGGAAATGCCGGCGGTCCAGACCAGCGTATTGGTCGTGATCGTCGTCCCGTCGCTGAGGGTGACATCGAGATCCCTGACGGCGGTGACTTTACAGTGCGCATGGATCTCCACCTGCTGCTCTGCGAGTTTGCGCTGCGCATAGGTGCCGAGCTTTTCTCCCAGTTCCGGCAAGATGACCTTGCCCGCACTGACCAGGATGATCCGCAGCATGTCGGCCCGCAGATGCGGAAAGAACTGCACCGCCTCCCGCAGAAAGTCATTCATGGCCGCGATGGTCTCGACCCCGGCGAACCCACCGCCGGCCACGACGAAATTCAGGAGGGGCGCCCGGAGTGACGCCCCACATTCAAAATCGGCTTCCTCCAAATTTGCGATGAGATGGTTGCGCAGCACAATCGCATCATCCAACGATTTCATGGTGAGTGCCCGGTCTGCCAAGCCGGGGATGTTAAAGAAGTTCGTGGTGGACCCGAGGGCCAGCACCAGGTGATCGTACGGCAAGGAATGACAATGTTGCTCGTGGCCATGCGACAGGCCGACACGGTGATGCGCGAGATCGATGGCTTCGATCTCGCCATGGAAGAACGTCACTCGACGCAACAGCCTACGGATCGGGCTGACGATATTGGTGATATCGAGGTCGCTCGCCGCGACTTCGTGCAACATCGGGGTGAAGAGGAAAAAGTTGTCCTGGTTGACGAGGGTGACATCCAAGTCGGCGCCGCGCGCCAGTGCGCGTTCGAATTCCAACGCGGCATACATCCCGCCGAACCCCCCACCCAGAATCACCACACGCGGCTTGCCGTTCACCATGAGTCCTCAGCGAACATGTACATGGTCTGGGACGTACGACGTGAGAGCCCGTTCGATAGGAGCCAGGTCATCGCGTGGCTTGGCCCACCTGCTGAGACCGTCGCGGGAGCCGTCGTTCGCCTGCCAGGAAGGGCCGTTCCCGATCCGCTCTCGGCCCTTTCGTCTCGACCAGCTCCTGTGCGGTGGCGGGGACCTCTTTCATCCGTATGAGCAGCTGCATGAAAACCCATGACGTTATTCCTGCTGGAGTCTGCAAGATCAGCGCCGAGGAGTTGAAACATCGTACCCCGCATGGTGCTGAATGGTAGGGCTGGCTCAGGTCCTCATCAGACACCCAAATCCGTCAAGGCAAAGGAAGGGCGATGTGAGCTGTATCGGCATTGTCTCCCTGCTTGATCGGGCTTCGGTCCGGTGACTCTAGTCGTCCGAAAGGTTGCCACAGACCTTTCTCTGTTTCCGTAGCTTGCATGCGCCCGTTTCTTGAACGAGCGATTGCGCACTCTGCGCCTTTGAAAATTTCGCTCGGTGCAGAATGACAACAGAACAAACAATCATAAGTAAGTACTAATAATTAGCATTATCGGCGACAGACATGTTTGATTTTATGTATCCGATACGGTTGGTACGCATGGTGTGTCGAGTTAAGGGGAAGACCCCGGTTTGGCACTCAATATGCTGTGCCTACGCCGATGTGCGACGAAGCAGCGAGATAGCTCATGGGTGAGGCAGATATCAAGGAGCGACCATGATGAAATTCCGTCTCTGGTTGTCGGGCGCACTTCTGCTGGGTCTTACATCGGTTGCGGCTGCGGAATCCGAGGCACCGACTGTTCTTCCGAATCTCTTTCCCTTCCCCAATGCCACAGGCATTTTGAAAACTTTCAACGCTACAGGGAGGCTTGATCTGACCGGCCCTTTCTTTCAGAGTTTGGGAACCAACGGTCGCAGTTGCGCCACCTGTCATCAGCCCGCCGATGGCTGGTCCGTCTCGGCGGCGCACGTCGAGGATCGGTTTGAGCGGTCGCACGGCCTCGATCCGATCTTTCGAACCAATGATGGCTCCAATTGCGATCACAACATTGATACCGCTACAATGGAGGGCCGTCGCAAAGCCTATAGCCTCCTGCGCACCCGCGGATTGATCCGTATTACACTTGCCGTCCCGGCAGGAGCCGAGTTCGATGTGGTGAGCGTCAGGAACCCCTACGGCTGCAGTGAGACAAGCACGCTCTCCATGTACCGACGCCCTCTGCCGGCCACCAACCTCCGGTTCCTCACCACTGTGATGTGGGATGGGCGCGAATCTTCACCGCAGACCGGCACGAAACCGATCACGTTCGCCACGAATCCCGCCGATCTGCTCTCCGACCTGGCTCATCAGGCGATGGGTGCTGCACTCGGTCATGCACAAGCCACAACGGCGCCCACCCAAGAACAGCAAAAAAAGATCGTCGATTTTGAGATGGCGCTCTCCACGGCTCAGGCGATCGATTTCGGCGCGGGAGCTCTCGATGTTCAGAGCGCAAGCGGTGGTCCAATCATCCTCTCCGAACAACCGTTTTTTGTCGGCATCAATGATCCACTGGGGCTCAATCCCTTCAAGACACCTTTCACACCGGTGATCTTCACCCTCTTCAACAATCGCTGGGCCCATGTTTCCGGTCCCGAGGAGCACGGGCATCACCCGGATCGTCGGGCGAGCATCCTCCGGGGACAAGCTCTTTTCAACTCTCGCACGATCAATATCTCGGGAGTGGGCGGGCTCAACGACGCGACCGGCCTCCCGGTCATCAACGGTACTTGCGGCACCTGTCACGATTCCTTCAACGTGGGTAACCACTCCACAGGCGCTCCGCTGAATATCGGGATTGCCGATGTAACGAACCCCTTGGGGGTACATTACCTCCCTGTCATCACTCTGCGTAACAAGACAGATGGAACGGAATTGTCTACAACAGATCCAGGCCGAGCGTTAATTTCTGGCAAATGGACCGACATTGGAAAATTCAAAGGCCCGATTCTCCGAGGCCTGGCCGCGCGAGCACCCTACTTTCACAACGGGTCGGCTGCAACCTTGAAAGAGGCGGTGGAGTTCTACAACATTCGCTTTGGCATGGGTTTGACCCATCAAGAAATAGCCGACCTCGCCGCGTTTTTGACGGTGCTGTAACGACGAAAACCCAACTTGTTAAGGCGCCGGACAAAGTCTTGTCGGCACCTCAACTTCCGCGTATATCTCCTTCACAATCCCGCAGCCAAGTACCTGGACATGACGCTTTCTTCTGTGCTTGAATTGGCATTTGCGGAGCTGGAATCATTGGATCAGATCGAACGCAACTATCGTGCACTCTTGTCCGTTGCTCTCGTGCTGAACTCGCAGCGCGACATGCGCAGCTTGTGGGAAGCGATCACGGTGGAGATCACCAAAGCCATCCCATGGGCCCGTGCATCGATCACCCAATACGATCCTCAGACCGATGCATTCCGGTTCTATGTCCTCGCAACCACAGTTTCGCAAGTCGCGCTTGGCCTCGATGCCGTCGTCCCGCGCCACGGAAGCGGGATGGGATGGGTATATAAACACAAGACCCTGCACATACGCCCTGATCTCAAGAAAGAGCAAGTCTTTCCTGAAGACAAGTTCTACGCCCAGGAAGGCCTCGGACGGATGATTAATCTTCCCCTGCTCGTGAAAGATCGATGTCTCGGTATTCTCAATATCGGCACTCGAGAATCAGGCGATCCCGACTCCGGAGATATCGAATTCCTCACACAAGTGGCGATGCAAATCGCCTACGCGATCGATCACGTCCAGGCCTACGAACAAATCGATCAGTTACGGAACCAGCTGGCAAAAGAAAATGTGTACTTGAACGAGGAACTGCGGCTCACAAAAAACATCGACAGATTGGTCGGGGAAAGCGCCGCCTTTCGACATGTATTAACCCTCGCGCGAGAAGTTGCCCAGACGTCGACGACCGTTCTCTTGACGGGTGAGACAGGAACCGGCAAGGAATTGATCGCTCAAACCATTCATGATTTGAGTCAGCGCCATCGGAAACCCATGGTTCGCGTGAATTGTGCCTCGTTTCCGGCTGGACTGGTTGAAAGTGAATTATTCGGCCATGAACGCGGGGCATTTACCGGAGCGGACCGCAGCCGGGAAGGACGATTCGAACTAGCCCACGAAGGCACGTTGTTCTTGGATGAAGTCGGTGAGATGCCTCTGGAGACACAGGCGAAATTGCTGCGAGTCCTACAGGATGGGATGGTTGATCGTTTGGGTGGAAAACAGCCGATTAGGGTAGATGTTCGGATCATCGCCGCCACGAACCGGGATCTTTCTGCCGCAGTCAAGCTCGGTACGTTTCGAGCGGATCTTCTGTATCGCCTGAACGTGTTTCCGATCCGACTGCCCACTCTGAGCGAGCGTCCGGAAGATATTCCATTGTTAGCCAGACATTTCCTCGAACTCTACGCAGGAAAACTCCTCCGTTCCTGCACGGATATCGATCCCGATTCTTTAGAACGATTGGTTCGTTACTCTTGGCCGGGCAATGTTCGTGAATTGGCCAATGTGATCGAACGAGCCTTGATCCTGTCACGCGAGTCGATCTTGCGGATCGATGACCACCTGCTGGGATTGCAGGATCACTCATTCACCAGTTTGCCTCCGTCCGGCCTCAAGGATTTCGAACGTCGACACATTCTCCAAACTCTGTCATTGACCGATTGGCGCATCGAAGGCTCTGACGGAGCAGCAGCACGTCTCGGCATCCCACCCAGTACCTTGCGTAGCAGGATGAAGCAACTTGTGATAAAGCGACCGACCGCGAACTGAAGCACTCGCACCCCTGTCTCGTACGTTCGCTCTCCCTCTCCTTAGCATCAGAGGCCTCGATCCGTCGTGAGTAGAGTACTCGTTGAATCGCGACGTATCGTGGGTTCTCAGTAATTTTCTTTTTCAGTTCACGAATATTATCCCTCACAGCCCTGAAATTTCACTAGGTTGAGGCTATGCGATTGAAGAGGCGCGGTCCTTGCTTACGCCCATCTACAAATGTTGAGGCTGACATACGCACCACGGATGATTTTTGTGCGGGAGACCTCAGCAGATGAGCAACCGAACCCACTGTGTGCTGTTGACCGAGTCTTCGTATGACGACGGGGAATTATCCAGAGACCCGCTACCTCGGATGGCACTTCCTCCTCCTCAACCTCGTGTTGGGCCTCGCCCACGTCGTGGTGCTGTTCAACGCCGGCTCGTACGTGGCGATGGAGCCGCACGTGGCAGGGGGCTTGGGCGGCGTGCAGGTCAGTTTCGGGAGGTGGGCACAGACGAATTTCATGATCGCCCTGGCCCTGGGCTTTCCCCTCGCCCGTTGGTTTTCCGACCGTTATGGAGAACCTCGTGTTTTTTGCGGCGCCTTCCTCGCCTACGCCGTGGCCTCGATATTCTGCGCGACATCCGACGGCATTGTCGGCTTCGTGTCGGCACGCGTTCTGCTCGGTCTCGCCGGCGGCATCACCTTACCGCTGAGCCAATCCCTGCTGCTCAAGGAGTATCCCGATCACCTGAAATCGTTGGGGCTGGCCATTTGGGGGCTATTCACCTTGCTGCCCTTTACGTTTGGACTGGTCACCGGCGGTTGGCTTGGTGAGCATTGGGGCTGGCGTACCCTCTTCGTCCTCAACATCCCCCTGGCGCTGTTGATCGCCGCGCTGGCCGCTGCCTTGTTCCATGGACGACGGCATGAGGTTCGTCATGAGCCATTTGACCTCGTTGGATATATCCTGTTGTTCGTGATCTTCGGCAGCCTCCAGTCGATGTTGAACGGAGGGAACGATTTTGATTGGTTCGACGATCCATTATTACAGGGCCTGGTGGTTGTCGTCCTCGTGGTAACCCCGATCTGGATCGTCTGGGAGCTCGGCGAACGCCGGCCGGCGATGGATCTGCGGTTGTTCGCGCATCGGAATGTTGCGGTCGGCCTCCTCTGTCTCTGTTTAGGCTTCCTTTCGATTCAAGGCTTGCTCTCCCTCTTCGTCGTGCAGCTGCAGCTGTTGCTGGGCTATTCCTCGGAGCTGGCCGGACTGGTGTTCCTGCCCATGATTCTGCTGGGCGCGCCGCTGATCGCCCTGATGCACGAAGCCGCCAAACGGCTGGACGTCCGCTGGCTCGGTCTTGTCGGCGGCATCATCTTGCCGCTGAGCCAATCCCTGCTGCTCAAGGAGTATCCCGATCACCTGAAATCCTTGGGGCTGGCCATCTGGGGACTGTTCACCTTGCTACCCTTTACGGTGGGGCTGGTCACCGGCGGGTGGCTGACTGAGCATTGGGGCTGGCGTACCCTGTTCTTTCTCAACGTCCCCCTGGCGCTTGCTCTCGCCGCCCTGGCCGCAGCCCTGTTCCATGGAAAACGTCATACGGTGCGCCATGAGCCAGTCGATCTCGTTGGATATATCCTGTTGTTCGTGCTCTTCGGTAGCTTTCAGTCGATGTTGAACGGAGGGAACGATTTTGATTGGCTCGACGATCCATTATTACAGGGCCTGTTGGTCGTCGTTCTCGTGGTAACCCCGATCTGGATCGTCTGGGAACTCGGCGAACGCCGGCCGGCGATGGATCTGCGGTTATTCGCGCATCGGAATGTTGCGGTCGGCCTCCTCTGTCTCTGTCTAGGCTTCTTTTCGATCCAAGGCTTGCTCGCCCTCTTTGTCGTGCACCTGCAGCTGTTGATGGGCTATTCCTCGGAGCTGGCGGGACTGGTGTTCCTGCCCATGATTCTACTGGGCGCGCCGCTGATCGCTCTGATGCATGAAGTCGCCAAACGGCTGGACGTCCGCTGGCTGGCCTGCGTGAACAGCTTGGGCTTCGCCGCCACGTTTTATTGGATCGGCCTCTTCGACGATCCCCACTCGTTCGATCAGATCTTTTGGCCGATGGTGCTCGAAGGGGTCTTCCTCGGCTCGTTTTTCACGCCGTTGACCGTGTTGACGTTGCACGGCCTTTCGGGGGAGCAAATGCTGCGGGCGGCAGAGATGGCCAATATTCTTCGCCTCGCATTCGGCGGGATGGGAATTACCTGGCAAGGGATCGTGCTCTTCCGCCGTCTCCCCTTTCATCAATTGCACCTCAGCGACCATTTCGGCGGGCGAATCTCGGCGTCGTATGATGCGCTCAGCCAGTTCACGGCGAAGCTCGAGGCCCTCGGCTTCGAGCCCGCCATGATCGAACGCAAGGTGCAACTGACGATCAAGCAGGCGGCCGGCATTCTCGCCTTGAATGACGCGTTCCTCCTGTCGAGCTACCTCTGCCTGGGGATTGCGGGGCTGGTCTGGTTCGCGCGGTCCAACCGCGTGCCGTTGCTGCAGCCGGCGAAAGCCCTGCGCGAGGGGCAGGCGGAACAGCTGAGGGAGGGACCATGAGCCACGGCCGCCCAACCCTCTCCCGCTCCTCCGCCTCGGCCTTGGGCCTGTTGGTCCTGGTCGCGGTCACCGGCTGTGAGTGGTGGATTCCAAAGGGCGAGCCGCCGGCGACCTATCTGGAGCCGCCCGAATTACAAGAAACCCTTGAGGAAGTGACCCACCGGTTGCACCAATGGCCCGACGAGGACCGGTGGTGGGACCAGTTCCACAACGCCGAGCTCACCCGACTGATCGAGACGGCGCTGCGCGACAACCCGGGGCTCAAGGTGGCCTCCGCACGCTTACGCGAAGCGCAAGGGCTGGCCCGGGTGGAAGGGGCCCGCCTGCTGCCCTTCCTGGAGGCCGATGCGTCGTTGACCTACGAGCGCATCTCGCAACACGGCGTGTTCGCCGCCTTGAACGCGGAGACGGCAGGACAACGTATTCTCCTCGGCATGATCAACCCGCTCACAGTGCGGTACGAGTTCGACTTCTGGGGCAAATATCGCGCGACGCTCGACGCGGCGCTCGGGCATGCGGCCGCCGAAGAAGCGGAACGGGCCGAAGTCCGACTCCGGCTGACCACCGGCATCGCCCGAGCCTACTTCCGCGGGCAGGCGCTGCAGCAGCAGCTGGAATTGGTCCACGCCATCGTCGAGCTCCGTCGCCGGCTACGGATGCTCGCCGAGACCCGGTCCACCCTGGGCATTGATAATGACCTGGCGGTGAAACAAGCCATCGCCGACTACGAAGCGGCGGTCACGCGCCAAGCTGCGGTGCACGATCACTTGGACGTGCAGCGGAATTTGCTTGCCCGCCTCATGGGCACAGGGCCGGACGACGGGCGCCACCTCGTCACGGTGGCGGGCGCCACCATTCCCGAGCAGATGCCCGTCCCGGAGCACCTCTCGATCGGCTTGCTGGTCCACCGGCCTGATTTGGCGGCGGCCCTGTATCGTGCGTACGCCGCCGCGCGGGTGGTGAAGGTCGCGAAAACGCAGTTCTACCCCACGATCGATCTGACCGCCTTCGTCGGGTTCAATGCGTTGACGTTCACCAAGGGGGCCGACAAGTTGGCGAATTTCCTGTTCTCCGGCCAGAGCTTTTCCTATGGCCTCGCACGTCGGGCGGAGTACGACACGGCGGTGGACCTGTATAACGACACGCTGCTCGACGCCTTGCGCGAAGTCGCGGACAGTCTGAGCGCGTGGCAGGCGACGCGTGAGATGTTGGCATCGCATCAGCGCGTCGTGGCGTCGCTCAGCGAGGACTGGCGGCTCGCCAACGTCCGGGTCGTGTCCGGACTGGACGACGACCGGGAAGGGCTCCGCCATCGCTACCCGGTATTGGAACAGGAATATGCGCTGCGGGCGCTGGAGAGCGATCAACTCGTCGCGATGGTGGATCTCATTGAAGCCTTAGGCGGCGGCTACCACAATCCTGATATCGAGAAGAGGCCGGCGCTGCCGGCGAGTTGACCGGATGAGCGACACCGATGCCATACCCCCACCGGCACCGCAACTGATCGAAGAATCGCTGCACGCTCAGCGCACCCGGCGGCTGGCGATCGTGGCGCTCGGGCTGGGTCTGGCGGGCCTCGCCTATGGCGGCCATTGGTGGACGACGGCCCGGCATTGGGTGCAAACCGACAATGCCTATGTGACCGGCAACCTCGTGCCGGTCGCGGCGCAGGCCGGCGGCATCATCACGCAGGTGCTCTTCGAAGAAACGCAGTTCGTGACGCGCGGCGAGGTGCTGGTCCGGCTCGATGCCAACGAAGCCACGACCGTGCTGGGGCAGGCGCGCGGGCGCCTCGGCGACGCCGTCCGGCGCATCAACGCGCTCTTCATTACGCAACGGCAACTGGCCGACAAATTGGCGGCGCGCCGGGCGCGGCTCGACGTGGTCCGCCACGACCTGGCTCGGTACCGCCGCGCGGTGCCCAGCGGAGCCGTGTCGAAGCAGCTGCTCGAGAATGCGGAGGATCATGTGCGGGCCTTGGACGCCGAGGTGCGGGAAACCCAGGCGGAATACGACGCGCTCGACGCGCAGATCGGCGGCACGACCGTGCTGGCCCATCCGACGGTCGAACTGGCGAAGCATGAGTTCATCCACGCCCATCTCGAATATGCGCGGCAGCAGATCCGCGCCCCGGCGTCCGGCTACGTGGCCAAACGTAAGGCGCAGGTCGGCGACCGGGTCAAGCACGGCACGCACCTCATGACGATCGTGCCGCTGGACCATCTCTGGGTGGAAGCCAACTTGCGGGAAACCGACATGGCCGAGGTCCGACCGGGGCAACCGGCTGAAGTGCGCGTGGATCTCCACGGCGGCACCCACACGTTTCACGGCACGGTGGAGGGCCTGGTCCCCGGCACAGGGAGTCCGTTCGCGCTGCTCCCCCCGGACAACTCCACCGGAAACTTTATCCACATCATCGAACGGGTGCCGGTCCGGATCGCGCTGCCAGCCGACGACCTGCGGGAGCATCCGATCAGGCCCGGCCTGTCCACGGTCACCAAAATCCGTGTCACCGAGGGCGGGCACTCCGTCTGGTCGTCGCTGGCCAAAGCCGACACCGACGAGTATCAGACCGACGTCTATGACCACGAGTTGACGGACGCGGAATCCCTGGCGCAAGACATCATGAAGGCCAATCTGGTGTCCCGCAGCCCGGCGGTCATGGTGCCGTCAAGTGACTAACCCAGGCGCCGACAAACTGTGAGGTCGTGTGGTCATGAGTCGGCGGACAGAGGTGATGAGTCGGGAACGCGGACGAGATTATTCCAAACCTCATGACGATGAACGGTCTCATCATGTCCGTCTTCTCCATGAACAAATCCAAGGTACGCGGCAGCGCTTCAGTCGCCGTCTTAGCGCCGATCGCTTTCGGACTCGTCAAAGTTGTGTGGGATTTAATCTGGCGGACACGTGAATAAGCGCCATGCACAATCAGAGTTTTGTCGCCACTGACCGCGGCCAACGCCACCTGTGCCTTAACAGTTCCTCCGTTAATTGGTGATTCCATTTTTCAAAGATCGCCTTTGTTGTGGGTGAGTCAGTGGCGTTCTATAAACGACAAAAAGGAGGGAACTTTAGAGAGGGAACTCACGAGGGACGCTCTCAAGCAACTTTCTTCGTCTGCTGCTGCTCTTCCCACAACAGCCGGTCTGCATAAAGCTCTGCGTCATCATGGAGATCGTAACAGTAGTCCTTGACATTTTCCAAAATGAAACCTTCAACCAACTTTTTCCTTCTCCAAGCTTCCTTTGAGCTCTTTGAGAATTCTTTGGACTTCTTGATGTCAAGTTTTCTCAATTCCCTGGCGTACTTCTTTGAGAGAAACGGCTCCAAGGTTCCAGGTTCAGGTGGTGCTGAGAGAGTGGGCTTCTTGTTCTTCTTTGATGACATACACTCAACCTCTCCATTGTGGGTCCTCTGAGTGTAGCATCAGAACACAACGTGGCAACTCAAGAATCAAAACTGAACTGGCATGCACAGAACAAGACACGCCCCCCAATTCACGTCCTCCGTTCGCAGCATCCGTCCCTCCTCCGTCGTGATGAGCGGTGAAGGGACATTGTGACTCGGTGTTCAGTCGACTTCTCAGTTCGGTGATTTGAGGACTTCTAGCATCGGCGGTGACAAGCATTGAGTGGAACGATCGCATCGGCTCTCCTGTGCTTCGCACGAGTCAAGATCCGAGCCCACCTTCTTTTTGGCCTCCAACTTCTTCTCGGTTCATGTCAAATTCAGTTGCGATCCTGATCGAGGTCGAGGACTTCGATAAGGGCCTCGTGAATCTGCTTCATGAGTGTGGCTGAGAGTTTGGTCAAAGGGCCTTCGATCAAACGGCGATTGTCGATCGCGCGTAGTTGATCGATCAGCAGATCAGAGGTGCGGCGAAGACGCCCGGCTGCGTGGACACGAATACGCAAAGGCTCAGCACCATCAATCAGCACAGTCGTCAGCGGAACGATGAGGGTGGAGGGATGTTGTGCGTCAAGCAACGCCTGGGCCTGAACGAGCAGCACCGGTCGTGTTTTGCCCGGCTCGGTACCTCGTTTCGGATTGAGATCAGCCAGCCACACTTCTCCTCGATTAGGCATCGGGGGTCTGTTCGACGGCGGCGAACTCGAGATTGACGCGCAGGCTTTCCTTTCGAACTTTCTTCGAGGCTTCGGCCAAACGCCGCGCCCTGAGCATGGTTTGCGTCTGTCGATTCATGCGCTCGATCGCGCGGCGGATATAGGCAGCTCTGGAGAGATGGAGGGTATCCGCGCAACGGCGACTGGCCTCCAAAACATCTTCCGGTAGTTTCAGCGAGATCGCTCCCATTATGCCCATCCAGTATATCGTATTGTGATATGCGTGTATGGTATCGCAATGTTGCACTCCAACGCAAACACATCGGACGTTACGGAAACCCTCGTCCCCGGACGCCTCTAACTTGTCGCTCTGACGTTGAGCTAGAGCACCGCCCGAGAGGCAGGTCTAGACCAGAAAAGAGTGGTTGGCGAACGTGGTGTTGGCTGGAGTCTTGAATGGCCAGAGTGAACCGGCTCTTCTGCGCCATGCACGATTCAAGATCCGACGCCAACTTCTGTGCTAATGCAGCTGCCAGCGACGCATTCTCTGTCTGATCGCCTTGGCCGCTTTCTCGCTCACCGCAGGTGCGAAACTGACTCGCGCAACGTCAGGTTGCGGATGTATATCCAATCCAGTATATTTGACCCATGAAGCGACTACGATTCCTTGGGGACTCGCTCACGTGTTTGCGGGAGTTTCCCGAGGCTGCCAGGCACGACGCGGGCTATCAACTGGACAAGGTGCAGCGCGGTGAACAGCCGGACGATTTCAAGCCGATGCCTTCTATCGGCAAGGGCGTCGAAGAAATCCGGATGTGGGACGACACCGGCACATACCGCGTGGTCTACACAGCCAGGCTAGCCGATGCGGTCTATGTGCTGCACGCATTCCAGAAGAAAACGCAGGCGACGGCCAAGGGTGACATTGAGCTTGCCAAAAAGCGATTCACCGAACTGATGAGAGGTGCCCAATGACAAAGACCAAGACCAAAACAAACACTTTCAGCAGCGTGTGGGATGCAATTACCGACACCCCTGAGCAGGCGGCCAATCTCCAGGCGCGGGCCGAACTGATGCGGCAGATCGCGGCTATCATCAAGGCCAAGGACTGGAAGCAGGCCGACGCCGCAACACATTGCGGCGTCACCCAGCCTCGCATGAACGACTTGTTACGCGGGCGTGTGTCGCGGTTTTCGCTGGATGCCCTGGTGAATATCGCCACGGCACTTGGCCGGCGCGTGCATGTGGAGTTGGAAGTCGCGTAACCAGCCACCCTCACCGGCTCCAGCTCGCGCAGTGGCCGAAGTGCTACATCGAAAATCGACCCACGGTGCGGCGCAATGAAGAGACAGGTGGCTGGGGAATACCACGTTTGCTGGAGCATTGAGTGGCACGATCGACCCAGCGCTCCTACGCCATGCACGATCCAAGATCCGACCCCAACTCCTGTGCTCATGTGGAGTTGGAAGTCGCGTAACCAGCCACCCTCACCGGCTCCAGCTCGCGCAGTGGCCGAAGTGCTACATCGAAAATCGACCCACGGTGCGGCGCAATGAAGAGAAGAGTGGTTAACGAACATGGCGTTTGCTGGAGTAATGGGTGGCAAGACTGAATCGCTCTCTCACACCATGCATGATTCAAGATCCGAATCACATCTTCAGACGAACAAGCCCGTCCTTTCGGGCATCCTGCAAAAACAACCTCGACGTTGATAATAACTCGTCTAAAAGTCGTTCGCTCACGCTACCGTACTTTGGATCTTCAATATGCCAGCGATCAGACATAAGAGGAAGGGCAAGGAACGCAGCTACCCATTGCAGCTCTTTGCCACGCACCAGATACTGATATCGTTTCTTGAGCCTGGCATCCACAAACAATTCATATGTAAGATTGTATCCCAATGTATCGTCATAGAACGGAATGAGCCAGTAAGTGAACATGGTCAACCCGCTCCATACACCTGTTATTCCAGGCCTTTCCAATTCTTCCAGCCGCAGTGAGCAGAACAAGCCTGTGTCAGGTGGAACCTCTGTCACTTCAAAAACATTAGACTCGTTCTGACTCTCTATTTTCTTCTTCAATGCGTCGATGACCCTATGAGGTGGTGCGTTCGGAAAATGCTTCGCAAACGATGGACCTTCAGACAAATATCTAGGAATATACAAACGAATCGAGACTGATTCCGGATGCCTTTCGACCATCGCATGGCTGGCAGACTCAGGACTGGGAATTTCCCAGTTTTGCATTTGACATGCTGGGAGCAGAAGTCCGGTCATAAGAGCTGCGCTGGCGAGGGGAAAGAGTTGGCGTTTCATCGCTCCTCAAGTGGCGATTATCGCACCTGTGACGTGGGCGCCGAGGGTACTGGAAGATATCCATCTGCCTGGCCATCACGAAGAAATTGGTAGATCGTTCCTCGGAAAGCTTGCTGGTAACTGACGGTCAATCCGTTCATCCACATGACCGGAAGGAGAACAATCCATTGCGCTCTCTTTTCATGGAGTTCGTACCTGTAGGTCTTTTTCAATTCTCCGTCCACGAGCAAATCGTACTGTACGAGGTATCCCCCTCTGGAGCTATAGCAAGGGACTGCGCTGAGCGTTAGAAGTGACAATGAGCAGAAGATGTTGCTCGCGGTAGATTGTTCAATCACTGTCTCATAAACATTCAGATGAATGCCCTTGGCGGATGGGGGATTCGAAACGGTAGCTGCGGCAAACCCGCCCTTATTCTCTAAAGCCTCTTGTATAAGCCTAAATTCAATGGGTAGGGAGTTGTCCTTGGTATTTGGATCACCTACCGCACCAGTATAGAAAAAGAATCCGGCAATGCCCGCTTTCGTGGAAGGCTGACTTGGCTCAACCGCTTCGGGAGTGTAACTAACAATCATGCACCCAGTGACAGTACAGAGAAGACCAGCGTAGAAAATACCTCTTGAAATCCAACCAGTCAGCGAACGCAGCATGCTGTGCCTCAATGACTCAGTTGTGGTACCAAGACAAAGTTGGGGTCGGACTTGAATCATGCATAGCACAGGAGAGCAGATTCGAGCTTGCTACTCAATATTCCAGCATCCGCCTGATCGCTAGTCACTACGGCGTTTGCGCCAGCAGTTGTTCGGTGAGTTTCGCGGCCCGGTCGGCTTTGACCTGCGCGAGGATTGCTCCGGCGGTCTTGGCTTTCACTAGCCTGAGGATTTCGATCGCTTTTCGATCCGGCATCCGTTCGAGGCGCGAGGCGGCGTCCTCGGACGGCATGGATTCGTACATTTTTGCGAGCCGCGTCCGTTGCTCCTGCACCAACCGTTCTTTCTCCTTAGCTCGTGGTCCGTCCTCTTTATCCTGCGCGCTCTGAATGCGCTTCTCCAAGGCTTCGTTCTGGTCCAAGAGTTCCTCAACTTGGCCTCTCACAATCATGAGCCGCTCTTCGTTCTGGCGAATCGCTTGCTCGCGCCGGTCAAGATCGCGCTTTCGCTGGTCCAGCATATCGAGCACTTCGCGAGGAAAATCGATTGCCGGTCCCTGGACTACAGGCGGAGCCAACAACTTGGTATCATCGTCGGACTCGCCTCGTGAGGCTTCTGCATCCTGCGCTTGTGGCGACACCACCTGCATCAGCTCACTCGGCGTCACAGGCTGTGTCTTGTATTTTGGTTCGGAGGCGGCTTGTCCCAGTTGCACCATGATCCAAAAAAGCATCGTCGAACCGACGATCCCAGCAATCATCGTCCAAAGCTGGGAATGCCGGTTTATCCCCGGCACCGTTCTCGCCGCCAGCCCAAGGCCGTCGAGACGAAAATACTGCGTCCAGCCCTTGAGGGGTCCTGCCCTCATGAGTTACTCGCTTTTAGAACGGAATACCGACGGCTCGCCCCTTCATCCGTGGTCCGCTGTTCCTGACGCCCTGCCTCGGCTCGCTGCGCATCACGACGTTTGTCGGCGACAAGTTCAAGAAGCCTGCGCTCCTTGGTGGCTTCGACGAGGAGCGCCTTGGTGCGCTGCCACTTCTCAACGGCTTGATCGATCTCGCAACGCACCAGCCGTAGCACTGCCTGTTGTGAATCCATGCGCCCCTGCCATTCCAGCCACGCTTCGATCGTCAGCCCTTCCGCTGATTGTCGGTCATAGATGACGACATCCTTCTGAATCTGGGCTTCGATGTCGCGACACCGTTCCTCGCTCTGGGCCAGGCTGCGGGTGACCTGCGCCAATTCCAACATCAAGCTCTCGACAGCCCGAGCACGCAGTTTCTGCAAGGACTCGAGGCTCATGCCGCCTCTTTCGCCAGTGTCTCAAGTTGCTGCACCGATGAAGGCATGCCGGCCGGTTGGTCGATGTCCTGCCTCAAATAACCGTTGATCGCGTTCTGTGCTTGTACGGCACGGTCGAGCGCGGCGTTCATCCCCGGCTTGTAGGCTCCCAACACCACCAGGTCTTCTGATTCGCGATACCTCGCCACCAATTCGAGGATTGTCCTGGCTGCATCGTACTGTGCCCGTCCGACGATATCCCGCATCACGCGGCTGGTACTCTGGAGAAGATCGATCGCAGGGAAGTGATTGCGCGCGGCCAATGTGCGTGACAGGACGATATGGCCGTCCAAGATCGAGCGAGCAGCATCGGCGATTGGATCGGTGAGGTCATCGCCATCGACGAGCACCGTATATAAGCCAGTAATGGTTCCCGGACCTGGCCCGGTCCCGACACGTTCCAAG
Source organism: Nitrospira sp. (assembly GCA_029194725.1). Taxonomy (GTDB): domain Bacteria; phylum Nitrospirota; class Nitrospiria; order Nitrospirales; family Nitrospiraceae; genus Nitrospira_D. Next base: position 252,650 of record JARFXQ010000001.1, read on the forward strand.
AGTTTCGGCAAGAGGGTAAATACAGAGGGGGTATAGCCTTTGGTCGTCGGAGGCTCTCCGATCGCCAAACCCACTTCTCTCTGGCTATAGGCCAATCGCGTCAAGGAATCCATCAACAACAAGACCTGTTTCTCCGCATCGCGGAAATACTCGGCAATGGTCGTCGCGACCAACGCCGCACGCAGCCGTATGAGCGGGGCTTGGTCGGAGGTCGCCACCACCACCACGGAACGTCCAAGCGCCTCCGCGCCCAGATCACGCTCCAGAAATTCGTTGACTTCGCGGCCTCGCTCTCCGATGAGAGCGATGACATTGACATCCGCCTTTGTGTACCGGCTGATCATCCCCAGCAACACACTTTTCCCAACGCCGGAACCGGAAAAGATGCCCATCTTCTGGCCACGGCCACAAGTTAAAAATCCGTTGATTGCACGAACGCCAAGATCAAGCGGAGCTCGTAGGCGGGCTCGTTGCAACGGGTTCGGCGCAGCCGCATATAGTGGATAGCGTTCTGAGGTCATCAAAGGCCCTTTGCCGTCTATCGGATTTCCACAGCCGTCGAGAACTCTTCCCAGCAAACCTGGTCCGACGGCGAGATTGGCCACTTGTCCTGACATGGTGATTCGACTTCCAGGCCCGATCCCCTGCATGTCCCCCAGCGGCATGAGGAGGACACGGTCCCCGCGAAATCCCACAACCTCTGCAGGAATCGGCCCTCCCGCCACCTCCCTCGTAATTTGGCAGAGCTCTCCCACGGTCGTCATCGGCCCATACCCTTCCACGACGATCCCAACCGCTTGAGCCACTCTTCCGGAAACCTCGATTGGCTCAATGCGTTCGATCAGATGACTAAGACTCATGACAAGCCCTCTTCTTTAATACCTCACCCAAGCGGAACAACTGAGTATCGAGGGAAGCATCGACCAACCGCGTCGCGGTGTGCAAAAGGCAACTTCCTCGTTGAAGAGACGCTACCGGCTCGATGGTGAGCTTCAAGGCGACATGCAACCTGCCGGTAAGCTCCTCCCGAACCTCTTCCAGTACAGGCACGTCTGCCGGATGCACTTGTATCACCACGCTATCCGACTCTTGCACAGCGCCTAGTGCCGCCTTGACCTGCATCACGATCTGTTCGCGACAGGACTCGGCCGACTCATGAAGTATCTTGGACGTGATCTGAAGCGCAAGCGCGATAATTTCGTCGTCGACGGTCTGCCGGAGCACGGACCGAGAGGTATCGAACTTTCTAGCGGCTTCGGTCAGCACCGCGAGATCTTGTTGGCGCTGCGCTTCGGACTGTCGCCGGCCCTCTGCCAGACCACGCTCATATTCCACCAGGCTGTCATCCTCTCGGAGCACGCCGTCATCTCCGAATGTCTGGAATGGTACGCTCTGCAGCCGTACCCCGCCGGACCGAACGGCGGCATGCTTCAAAACCGTACTCTCGTTGCGTAGCCGATGAAGTTCCAGCGCACGGCGCACGGTTGCCAGCACAGCGTCATGGTGAAAGGGTTTCATCAAGAAATCGACGGCACCGGCCCGCATCGCGCGGACGGCCAGTTCGACCGAGGCTGCTCCGGTCATCACGACCGCCATCATACGACTGTCGATGCGCTGCGCCTGCTCCAGAACTGCAATTCCATCTTCGCCCGGTAATAAGACATCGATGATCAGCAGGGCAGGAACCATCTGCTTCACCATCGAGAGCGCCTCTTGCCCAGAACCCACGACCCGAATGGGGACGCCTTCCGGTCGAAACAGGTCGAGGAACAAACTTCGAATCCCTTCGTCATCATCGACGACCAAGACCGTTCTCTGACGTCGGGGAACGCGTCTATCGGGAACAGCAGGCGTCGGGATGGTTGTCCCCGTCACTACAGCATCTCCTCTCCCGCGCCTGCGATGACGATACGGCCTTCTTCCTCGAGTTTTCGGCAGACTTTCAAGATATTCTGTTGGGCTTTCTCGATATCGGACACCCTGACCGGCCCCTTGGCCTCCATATCTTCTTTCAACATGTCCGCGGCACGACTCGACATGTTCTTGAAGAATTTCTCCTTCACCTCCGGATTGGCGCCGCGAAGCGCCAACGGAAGGTCGTCCTTGCTGATTTCTTTCATCAGTTCCTGTACGCCGCGATCGTCGACCTTCACCAGGTCGTCGAACACGAACATGAGCGCCCGGATCGCGTCCGCCAGCGGCTGGCTCTTCTCCGCAATTTTGACCATAATGCCGCCCTCATTCGCCTTATCCATCCGTGTGAGAATGTCGGCCATCACCTCAGGCCCTCCGATGCTTTGTGAACCCAGCCCCTTGCTCGCCAGCAACGTCTCCTGCATGCTTTGGCTCAATTCTTCCAAGACATCCGGCTGCACCTCCTCCATGGTGGCAAGCCGAAGCGCCACGTCTCCGCGCATCGATTCCGGAAGTCCTGCAAGCACCTTCCCTGCTTGATCACTTTCAAGATGCGCGAGAATGACCGCCACTGTTTGCGCATGCTCGAGCTTCAACATTTGGACAAGAGTTTTCACATCGGCCCATTTCAATGCCTCCAGCCCCGGATAACTTTTTCTCGTCATCGATTCGATGAGCCGCGCCGCCTTTTCCGGTCCCAAGGCCTTGATGAGGACGGTCCTGATGAACTCTTTTCCCTGAAACTGCACCTCGCCGGAGGCGCTGGCTGTCCGAAAATCCGAGATGACCGCATCCTCCTCATCTCGTGAAATATGGGCCGTGCCGCTCATGAAACTTCCCAGCCGCTTAATTTCCTTGGGGTCGAGTTGTTTCATGACCTGGGCTGCTGCTTCTTCTCCGATGGCACGAAGAAGAATGGCCGCCTTCTGCTCACCCGTCAGATTCTTCGGCATTGCGATGTGCTATGTGGGGTTCTTGAGCCACTGCTTCACGACCACGGCAGTCGTGTCGGGATTCTTTCTCGCCATGTCGATGATCTGCGCCCGATCAGGTCCGCTGGCCAGTGAAGCTTCCGCGGTTCCGACCGCGCCAGGCAGCGAAGATATCGACGTTTCGGCCTGGGTCTGTGCCGTCGTCGAACTCAGCATGGCCAGCAGCGGACGGACAACGAACAGGAAAATCACTGCAAATAGAAAGATTCCAACGCCATAACGGAGATACGGCAACCATGACCTGGAGCCTTCCGCCATGGCGTCCGTCGTCGCACTCTGCGGCTCGTCCGGTTCCGCACCGAATTGAACGTTGACGACTTGAACCTGATCTTGCCGCTCGGCCGAAAAGCCCATCGCCTTCTTGACGATCTCCTCAATCCTTTTTAAATCTTCTTCCGAACGTGGGCTGTATTTGCGCGCGGCAGCCGGCGTATCCGTCGACTGTCCGTCACCGATTTTGGCTGCTTCATATATCCCATCGACCAGCACGGCCACGGACAATTGTTTTATGACGCCCACCGGCTCGACGATTTTTGAAACGGTTCGGCTGATCTCGTAGTTGATCGTTTCATTCTTTGTCTGACTGTTGCTTGAGCTGGTTTGCGCCGACTCTTGATCCGTTCCCGGAGGCACATTCGACTGCACACCAGGTACACCGCCCCCGACGCCGTTGGTGCCGTTGGCCTTTTCCTGCCCTCGCTGCTCGCTCCTCACCACCTGGCTGTTCGGATCGTACCGCTCCTCCGTCGTCTCGACCTTTCGAAAATCCACCCGGCTGGACACGCGCACCACGGCCTTGTTGGCTCCGACGATTCGCTCCAACATCGTTTGGATGCGCGTTTCCACGTCCTTTTCGACGCTGCGCTGATAATCGAGCTGTGCATTGGTCAAACCGGAGGTGTCGTCCGTCATGGTCGTCGACAACATACGACCGTGTCCATCCACCACGGTCACATCGCGGGCTTGCAGGCCTTCCACGCTGCTTGACACCAGATGGATGACCCCTTGCACTTGCGACTGAGTCAACTGTTGTCCGTTGCGAAGGGACACGATCACTGACGCTCGGGCTTTCTCCTGCTCGTGGGCAAAGAGCCGTCGTTCCGGAATCGCCAGATGAACCCGCGCTCGTTCCACTTCCGGCAGTTGCGCAATGGTTCTGGCCAACTCGCCCTGTAGGGCACGACGATAGTTGAGCTTCTGGACGAACTCGGACATGCCGATCGACGTGCGATCAAAAATCTCGAACCCGACCCCTCCCCCATGAGGAAGGCCTTGCGTCGCCAGTTGCAGTCGGAGGTCATGGACTTGGGTGCTCGGAACCAATACCGTCGATCCACCGCCGGTTGTTTCGTACGGAACCTTCGCCTCTTTCAGCTTGTCGATGATGGCGGCGGCATCTTCACTGCTGAGATTCGTGAACAACACCTGCATGTCTGGTTGCTGCGTCCACAGCGCGAGAGCGATGAGGCCCGCCACCGACCCGGCCAGAGCGATGATGATGATCAGTCGCTGATTGATGGAGAACTTGGAGAACATTCTAGCCACTCCCCTTCATCACACCTGACCGATTACACCTGCATCCGTTGAATTTCTTCATAAGCCGCAACCAGTTTGTTCCTGATTTGCATCATCAACTGGAAAGACACGTCCGCCTGCTGCAACGCAACCATCGTCCGGTGAAGGTCCTGCGTATCGCCGGTCATGAGGGCATCCACCGCTCGCCCGGCTTCCAGCTGCGTGTCGTTGACCTTTCCAATCGCGGACTTGAGCGAATCCAAGAATCCTGAGGTGCCTGTTGCCCCGTCTGACCCGCCCCCCTGAGCCAAATCGGGGATGGGAGCGATACCGGATGTCGGACCGTATATCTGATTCATTATCACCTCCCGATCTCGAGCGCCTTGTTCCACATGGCGCGTGTCGCATTGATCGCTTGGACATTGGCTTCGTACGCGCGCGTGGCGCCGATCATGTTCACCATCTCTTCCATGACATTCACGTTGGGAAGACGGACGAACCCTTTGGGATCGGCGTCAGGATGATGCGGGTCATAGATCTGCTGCCCTGGTTTCGGATCTTCCACCACTCGTGCGACGGAGACTCCTTCGAGGGCGTGTGCCGTCGGTCCGAGCGCGACTTTGCGGAACGCCTGTTGGAATGCGCCGGGAACCGCTGTCGAACGAAAGACAACGTCCCGGCGTTTATAGGGACCACCAGTCGGCGTTTTGGTCGATTGGGCATTCGCGAGATTGCTGGCAATCACATTGAGTCGTCGCCGTTGAGCATCCAACCCAGAAACCGATACGGCCAGACTGTCGGACATTTCCATGATGGGCCTCCTCTATCAGCCGTCAGCCGGCTTGCCGACTCGGCAAGCTGAGCGGCTACCTGTTATCTCGCATCTCGTATTGCACTCAGTAACCCGTTAAACCTCTTGGCCAGTATCGTGGCAGCTGCGTTGTACTGCATGGCATTCTCGGACAATTTGGCCATCTCCAGCTCGAGATTCACTGAGTTTGCGTCAAGAGGAAGATCTCCGGCCGGCACTTCACTGAGCTTCCCGGTCACCGCCTGCAGCTCCTGCGTGCCGTGAACGCCGAAATGGCGAGACTGCGTCGCAGCCAACACGATCGGCAGGCGTCCTTTGCGGGCCGATTGCAATTGATCCAGAAAAGTTAATTCTGATGCGCGATAGCCCGGCGTTTCTTCGTTGGCCAAGTTTGAAGCGATCACCCGTTGTTTCGCAGCACGAAGATCGAGAGATCGCTGCAACAGTTGCATGGTTCTGTCAAAGATCGTCATGGTCCTATGCTCCTTTCCACCAACGACGCTCTACATCTTGCAATCATGATGCCTGTCGGAACACTACGGTGACGACCTTGATCGCTGCCAGGTGTCATCCCCATTGGGTTTCGTCCTACTCACCTCTCCCACCATTGCTCATTACCGACTCTAGCAAGAACTTGCCGACCGGCAATTCTTGCCTCGTTCACGACGCAGGGATAGACAATGGTCGTTCAGTCTCCCGATACTCTCGTAGTTTATTTCGTAACGTACGAATGCTGATGCCCAGCTCCTTCGCCGCGTGCGTGCGATTGTCCTTCACTCGTGCCAGCGTCTTAAAAATCAACTCCCTCTCCATTTCCCACAGGGATCCGTTGACCGGCTGTTGCGGACGGACAGGCTGGACCTGCGTCTCTCCGCTTTGTTCAGGAGGACAATGCTCGGGAAGGATCGGGCCATGCCCCGCCAGCAACACCGCCCGTTCCATGACGTTTTCTAATTCACGGACGTTTCCTTTCCATGTCAGCCGTTGCAAGTGAGCAGCCGCGCTCTCCGACAACGTCGGTTGCGCCAGCCCGTTCCTCATGGCCGACTGGCTCACAAAATGCCGCGCGAGCAATGGAATATCGATCGTGCGTTCACGTAGCGGAGGAACCGTGACCGGAAAGACGTTGAGACGATAGTACAGATCTTCCCGAAAACGTCCTTGCTCGACCTCTCGATAGAGCGCCCGATTGGTCGTCGCGACCACGCGAATATTGATTGAAACCGGATCGCGTCCCCCGATCCGATCGACCTCACGTTCCTGCAGCACGCGTAACAACTTTGCCTGGAGGCTCAGGTTCATTTCACTGATTTCATCCAGGAGCAATGTGCCGGTATGAGCCATTTCAAACTTGCCGATTTTTCTGATCAACGCACCGGTGAATGCGCCACGCTCGTGGCCGAAGAGTTCGCTCTCAAGCAACCCATCCGGCAAAGCCGCACAATTGACCGCGATGAACGGCCGATGAGCTCGCGGGCTCCGATTATGGATAAACCGGGCTAATAGCTCTTTTCCTGTGCCGCTCTCCCCCTGAATCAGTACGGTGGCTTGGCTGGACGCCACCCCTTCGATGGTACTGATGAGCCGGATCATTCCTGGGTCTTGGGTTAAGAGAGCTCGGTTGTCCGTCGGATGGGGCTGGTGATCAGAGGTAGGTCCTGCCTCTCGCCCCGATTTGAGATTCGTGAGGACTCGCTCCAGCACGTCCATTGAAAACGGCTTTAAGAGATACTCGCTGGCACCCAGCTTCATGGCCTCGACAGCTGTTTCTATGGCCCCATAGGCAGTCATCAGAACGATCGTGGCCTGAGGAGCACGAGCCCTGACTTCCCTGATCAACTCGAGCCCGTTGAGACGCGGCATCCTGAGGTCGGTCAGCACCAGCCATGGACGAAACCGGGAAACCCTGTCGATGGCGTCCATCCCATCGACCGCCCCTTGCACGGAATAGCCGAGTCGCTTGACCGTCTCCATCAGTGCGGTCCGCATCGATGGATCGTCATCGACGACAAGAATGCGCTCGCTTTCATCACCATTTTCAGAAAGCGGGTTACTCTTCTCGATGTCATTCATGAGACCATTCCTCCGCTCACGCCGCCTCATGTTCAACGGGATACGCGTCACTCGATTCAGGCTCGCTCCCCGCTCGAGCTTGCGCTTCAGTTGGATTTCCACGCATCGAAGGATGAGGGAGAATAATTGAGCATGCAGTGCCCTGCCCGACCGTGCTCTCGACATCGATCCGTCCCTGGTGCGCCTCGACGATTGAATACACAATCGCCAGGCCAAGGCCGGTTCCTTCTTCCTTCGTCGTAAAGAATGGGTCGAAGATGCGCGAGCGATGGGCCGGATCGATGCCCATGCCGGAATCCTGTACGGTCAACCGAACTGCGGGCATGTCAAGTCCCTGCCTCGGTTCTTGGGAAAGACTGATCGCCAAGATACCGCCCTTCGGCATCGCCTGAACCGCATTGACGATCAGATTTACGAGGACTTGCTTCAGCTGTCCGTCATGACACCAGATCGAACGGATCTTCGAACTGATCTCCACTCGGATGTCAACCGGCACTCGGGTGAGCGCATGGGCGGCCAACTTGATCGATTCGCCGATCAATGGCTCAGCCAAGTGCCAATCACGAACCATGCGAACAGGCCTTGTGTACAGCAAGAGATTGGCCAGCAAACGATCCATCGACTGGACGGCCTCCGAGATCTGCTGGGCATAACGCTTGGCGGACGAATGCTCGGCCAGATCACGCTGCAACATGGACGCAAAAAGCTCCACGCTGCCCAAGGGATTCCTGATCTCGTGGGCAATCCGGCCGATCAGCTCTCCCATGGCCGCAAGTCGTTCTTTGCGCTGGAGCTGTTCCTCAAGCTGAAAGATGCGAGTGATGTCCTGAAACAGAATGAGATGGCCGGAGCGCTCTCCGTAATCGTTGCGGAGCGGAACCCGGTTAATGGAGACGACTGTCTGTCCGATGCGTTGCGGCCGATCACAGAGGCCGAGGCCCGCACCAGCCAATACGTCCGTCGCGCGACGGTTCCGCAGCTCGACATCCGTGGCTCCCAGCAACAGCTCGGCTGCGCGATTGCTGCGACTGATGGTTTGGCAATCGTCCACCACCAACACCCCTGTCGACAAGGACTCAAGCACCTCATCCAGATGCGCGCGCATGGCCTCGTTGTCGCCAAGCTGTCGACGAAGGGCATCATTGCTCTGCGCCAACTCCAGATCCATCTGTTCCACACGCGCTGTGAGCGCGCTGTAGGACTGCTGCAGCGTTTGAGCGGCCTCATCAAAACTTCTGAATGCAGCGCGCAGCAGTTCCTGTTCCTCCGGATGTCCGGCCACGGCATCCGTCATAGTCCCTCTGATCTCCCGGAACGACCGGCCATCCGCAAACTCGTTTTAAGGAACGACGACAGTCGGTTCAGCATCGAATCGTCCGTGACGTCGAGCTCGGCAAGCGCGACGGTGGCGCGATCGTATTGTTTCAATGCCGTCCAATGTTGGGCAGTTTGCAGGCGCGCCCAATCGGCTTGCGACGCGCTCGGCTTCCTTTCCAACACTAATTGATAGGCGGCGATCGCCAGTTCATGCCGATTCACTCGCGACAAGGTATCCGCATAGGACATGAGCGTATCGGACGATTGCGCTGCACCGGCTTTGAACGCCTCTTCGTAGGCCAGTGCGGACTCATCGAGTTTTTCCAGTTCGCCCAGCGTCTTGGCCAACTGGATGTACATGTCCGGTCGTTCGGGATGAACGGGGTGGCGTAAGAGCCAGGTACGGCACAGATGGAGAAGCCCTTGCAGATCGTTCTGTTGCCGCATGGTATCGATCAGGAGATGCACCACTTCCCCTTCGTGCTTTCCGGTAGGGAACTGAAACCGGTATCGCTCCAGCACCTTTCTGGCGGCCTGAGGATCCCGCTGACCCAGATAGATCTTTCCGAGTCCGATCAAGGCAGATTCAAGCAATGTCGAATCGCTGTGCGACTTAATGACCAACTGGTACAGCCGTATGGCCTCCGGGGAAAATCCCAAGCGCCGATGAGATTCCGCTATGTCCAGCAACAGAGGAGAATGCTTATAGCGCTGTTCGGCCAGTGCTCCATGTCTATGAAACAGACTGACGACGGTCAGGTCGTCTCGCGATGCAATCGCCGCATCGAGCCACGGTGTCAGAAGGGCGGACAGGCGCTCCGAGGCTTTCAATGCCCATGGATCGTTCTTATTGGTGGTTCGAAGCGTGATGTCCTTGTAGGTTTGAAGTGCTCGATTCATGTCGCTTGCAAGTTCATATCCCTTCCCGAGGTAATACAGGGCCTCACTTCCTATCGGATTACCGACTTCTCGAGTCGCAATCTCTTCGAGTAGCGATCGATAGGAATCGTCGGTTTGGTCAGGAATCGGCACATCATGAATCATGGCGCTGACCGTGAGCCCGAGCGAATTGCTTCCAGCCGGCAACATGTTCTCCGCGCGAAGCGCCGCGAGCCGGAGTTTGGCCGTCGTCTCCAACGCGCTGGTCGGATAGAGCGAGGGAATCAGAGCATAGACGAACTCAGCGAGCGGCTGTTTGGCACTCGCGCTCAATCCCTCTGCCACGTGCAGCAGAGCCGCAGGCGCATATTCATGGCGAGGATAGAGATTGTATAAGAGCAACATGAGCTCTCGAGCGGAAGCCGCGTGACGCAGGTTCAGCTGCGTGACAGCATAGCGCTGAAGAGACAACGGATCGCCCCTCAGAAAATGTGGCCATCGTCGATAGGCGATATCGAAGATCGGCTGCGCCTCAGAAAATCGTTGCATTCTGAACAGCGCATGAGCCAACCCCAACGTCGCTGCTTGGAGCGACTGCTCGTCCTCGCTTCGTTTTCGAACGTCGACAAACGCATGCTCGGCATCGCTCCATTTCCCCATGGCCATGAACGTGTAACCAAGACCTAACAAAGCCCGATTCCTATCGAAGGGCACAGTGACGGAATGGGCCATAGCTTGCTCGTAAACCGCTTGTGCCTCATACAACGCACGTTGCTCAAAATATAAATCCGCAATCCGCCATTCCGCTCTCCTGGCATTCGACGATTGTGGATGGTCCCGAAGGAGTTTCTTGTACTCCACAATCGCTTCGGACCTGGATTGTCTCGAAGCACCATCGCGCAACAAGAGCTCGACCAAGAAGGCTTTTGCCGATGGGACAAGCGGGCTTTCAGGATGTTCCTTTACGATCTTCCCAAAGAAACGTTGCGCCTCCGGCCATGCCTGCTTCTTGTACGCGGACTGGCCTTCCTGCCAAGCCAGGCCGTCGATCCCTGAAGATTGGCCCTCCGAGCGAGGCCCGTCATCAGGCAGGGGTTGGGCAAGCCGCTCACCAGATAGTGGATTCCGTATCGATGTCGTTCGTTCGCTGGCTGCTGCGATCGAAGGATTGGGAGAAGGATACGAGGGAGCCTCCCCGACGGTCGGGGAGGCGAACGACATCCAGGCGGCAATGGAGAATAGGAATGGACGATATCGTAAACGGCGTCGATACACGGCGATAGGGCATCAGCAAGGCTCATGCCCTGTACCGGTCCAGGAAACTTGCAATAAATCAGGAGAGTTATCGAGAGAAATCGCGAGCCTGGATCGACCCTGTCAGGATTGGCGTCGGCTAAGGCGATAGGTCGTCAATCTTTTGACTAGAAGGCCGCGGCCATAACGGGAGGCTGTCCAGATTGGATCGTGGATCCACACCTTTACGCTTAAGTTTTTCAACCAATGTCGTCCGGTTCAGATGGAGCAGTTGCGCTGCTCGCGAGGTGACACCGTTGGCCTTACGCAAGGCTTCCATGATGAGATGTTTTTCGTACTGCTCAACTTCTCGAGAAAGATTGATGCCGTCCTCACTGAACCGGATGAACTGCTCCTTGAGTTCGGTTCCTGACGGCCTCCGAGCGATTTTCTCGGGAAGATCTCCGAAAGAAAGGACTCCGTGTTTTTTGAGCACGACCAACCGCTCGACCATGTTCTCTAACTCCCGAATGTTTCCGGGCCAGTCGTATTCGGTCAAGAGCTGGAGGGCGTCTGGTGCAAGGCCGGAAACCTCGGTGTGCTTGCTTTGGTTGAACCGAGTCAGAAAGTGGTCGATCAGGAGCGGAATATCACTCCGGCGTTCTCGAAGCGGAGGGATAACGATGGGAATCACATTGAGTCGATAGAACAGGTCCTTGCGAAATCGCCTTTCCTCGACCAGCATTTCCAAATCCTGATTGGTCGCGGCAACGATACGCACGTCCACATGAATCGTCCGATTTCCCCCTACTCGTTCGAATTCTCGTTCTTGCAACACCCGCAGGAGCTTCACCTGCAACGGCAGGCTCATTTCACCGATTTCATCGAGAAAGATGGTGCCTCCATTTGCCAATTCAAAACGGCCCATCCGTGCATGAGTGGCTCCCGTGAACGCTCCTTTTTCGTGCCCGAAGAGTTCCGACTCCAGCAGGTTTTCCGGAATGGCGCCGCAATTCACCGGGACGAGCGGACGATCCTTTCGGAGACTATTGAAGTGGAGCATGCGAGCCACCAACTCCTTGCCGGTGCCGCTCTCGCCTTGAATCATGACCGTGCTATCGCTGTCGGCAACTTTTCGGACGAACTCCATCACTTGTTGGATGGGCTCGCTGGCGCCCACCAGCTGTTCCAATCGATATTGATCACGCACGGCCTTCCGCAAGAGGTGGTTTTCCTGCCGAAGCCGAAGGAACTCCGTCGCCTTCCGAACCACCACCGCTACGGCTTCAAGATCAAACGGCTTGGTAATGAAGTCGAACGCGCCGGATTTCATGGCACGGACCGCTGTTTCAATAGTGCCGAATCCGGTCATCATGATGGGAATGATCTTCGCATCGAGTTTCGCAAGACGATCGATGATCTCGAGTCCATCGATATCAGGCAACTGAAAATCCGTGATCACGACGTGAACCACCGAATCCTTGACCGTCTGAATCGCCGTCGCACCGTCCTCGGCGGTGGAGACGCTATACTCTTCCTGGGTCAGGGCTTCCTGCAGAACATCACGCACGGCAGGATCGTCATCGACAACCAGGACATGGACTTGACTCATGTTCGATACCATTTGGAATACGAAAGAATAAAACGAACCCAGAATAATGACCCGCAGCAAGCAATGCAAGTCGAATCAATAAACCCGCAATCGATCTCCCTTGGAGGAGGGTACCTTTCTTGACAGGTTCTTTGGCCTATTGGTACTGTGCGAGACGAAGTTCGAACGCGATCTCACAAACGGGCTGGCGTAGCTCAATCGGCAGAGCAGCGGTTTTGTAAACCGCAGGTTGGAGGTTCGATTCCTCTCGCCAGCTCCACACCAACCTTCGGTTCAGCCGGTAGCTATTCATCACAGTATCGTAATTGCACTGCCGGATAAACTCCGTCACTTCTTCTCGTGCGCACCTCGGCTCGTAATTCACTCACATTCTTTCAATGAACTCGTGTATATTTCGCTCCGTGGATGGCGATCATGAAGAACTGCGACGTCGACGGGTGTGGATTCAGCTCTATGCCGCAAGCCGGGAAGCGGGCTGGGTCTGTTCCGAGTCAAATAGGAGCGAGCCAGGCTCCTTGAGTTCTCAGCCGATCAGCTACTCGTCGAATTGAAGGGATGTCCGTGACTTTCACAACTGACACGATGATTCGCTTGCTCCGAATTGCCAATATCACGATGCTGTTTCTGTACGTCCTAGGAAGCATGATCCGCGCTTCATCGGAAATCACCAGACTATCAAAGGGAGGCTCAGTACCGCTGATTGCTTTCCTCATCGTCACGTTGCTTGTGTCTGCTCTACACATTCTTTCGCTGTATTACGCTTGGCGTGGTTTAGGTTCAACCAGTACGTTGAAGGTTGTGCGGATCGCATGGCGTCTGAACATAATCCTGGTCTTGTTCAGCCTGTATCAGATCGTCGTTTCCCTGGTGGACAACACGGAAGGTTTTCTTTCGAACCCGTTTTTCACCGTCTTGGTCGTACTCAACGTCGTGGCCTTGGGAAAACGCAAATCCATATTGAAAGCGATACCGGCAACCCAGGGAGCGGACGGTGCGCCAGCCGAGTGAAGATGGTGCATCCCGCTCCTGTGCTACAGACCGAAGAGGGAACCTCATCCAACCCTACTGTGACGGATAGCTATCGATCGGAATCATTAAATGGGCATAGGGCGTTCCGGCCCACATGACCCACGGTCCGCCGGTTTTCGAGTTAGTCGGCAAACTTTTCAACGTTTCCACACCGGGAACAAGGACCATGATGTGAGCACCGAGCCTATCGACCCAATCGTCTCCCGGCTTCGGTTCAGTCGCATACGGATCAGTATTACTCACCGGACGGTCGCCCTGGAGCATATAGGCAATGCCGACTTGGGCGATGACAGGATTCTTCTTGTTCTTCATCGCCTCCATGAAGTCGAGCCAAGGTTCATTCATGCATATCGAATCCGTGCCAGGCGTCCCAGGATTGTCGGGCATGCACGTCCATCCGTTGCTGCCTTGGCGAACAACTTGCCCATCTCGGCTCATGATCGTTGCGTGTTTCGACAACGACGAGGGCGCGGCCCGTTCAGCCTCCTTCGATTCGGCCTGCCGTACCGCGTCACGGCGCGCCCCTCCCTCACCAAAGACCAACGAGGGTGATAGTGCGGCGGTTACGGCCATGATCAACACTCCGGCCGGCACAATCATGGATGATCCCTCTCGCCTCATAGGCACCTCTCCTTCCTCATCCGGGCGGAACACCAGCGCTCGACATCCTAAGCGCACAAGGATTGGCAGTGCAACGGAAAAGACGCGAGGAACCTGGACCACAGGCTTGAACAGGATGCGACAGAGTCGGGCGCAGAGCAGCATGAAAACACAAAGGGCCGCGTCATCTGAGACGCGGCCCTTTCATTTCACCTATGCCTCTTCCCGGATCGAATGGATCGAGAATCTATCGGTCCGCTTCAGTCATATTCGCTTCGCTTTCGAGCTCCTCCATCTCCGAATCCGGCCTTCCTTTGGTGGTCGACGGATGAAGTCCATATTTTCTAAGCATCTTGTAGAAGTCGGCTCGGTACCGCCCGGCAAACTGTGCAGCGCGAGAGATATTTCCACTCGTCAATTGGAGGACATTTTTCAAATAGGTCCGCTCGAAATCTTCTTTGGCCTCCGTCAGCGGCTTGAGAGGCGAATCGGGCGATACACCAACCGCCGGCAGCAAATCCGGCGTGAGCATATCTTGCCGCGACATCACCACGGCCTTTTCAACCACGTTTTCCAACTCGCGCACGTTGCCCGGCCAAGGATTGACCATGAGTCGATGGAGTGCGGAGGGCGTGAATCCCTTCACCTCCTTGTTGGCCCGATTCACGCTGAGCTTGAGGAAGTGTTGAGCCAACAGCGGGATATCATCTCGGCGCTCACGCAAGGGTGGAATGAACAGAGGAACCACTGAGATTCGATAGTACAGATCGTTGCGGAACGTCCCGTTCTTCACTGCCTCACCGAGGTCCTTATTGGTCGCCGCAATGATGCGAACATCCACTTTGACAGAGGTCTCCGATCCCACCTCTCGAATCTCCCGCTCTTGCACGGCGCGCAACAATTTGACCTGCATGGACAGCGGCATCTCACCGATCTCGTCGAGGAACAGCGTGCCGCCGTTGGCCATTTGAAACAATCCGCGCCTCGCACCAAGCGCATTCGTGAACGCGCCCTTCACATGTCCGAACAGCTCGCTTTCGAACAGCGTTTCGGGGATGGCGGCGCAGTTGAGCGCCACGAAAGGACCTTTCCCGCGCCGGCTATTGGTATGGATGACGCGCGCCATCACCTCTTTGCCGGTTCCGGTTTCGCCAAAGAGCAAAATGGTCGCATCCGAATCGGCCACCTGCGCGATTTGCTGAAAGAGTCGTTGCATCGCCGGACTCCGCGCCACAACATTTTCAAGTCCGTACAGCTCTTTGACCAGCGACTTGAGCCGCAGAATCTCTCGGCCCATCCGCTGTTGCGCGAGGGCTTTCTCGATCGTGGCTTTCAGCTCTTTGTCATCAAACGGCTTCGTCAAGTACCCAAAGGCTCCTCGTTGCATCGCCTCCACGGCATTAGGGATACTCCCATGGGCCGTCAGGATGATGACCGGAAGTCCCGGATGACTTCTGAGTAGTTCTTCGGTCACGTCCAACCCATCTTCCCCGCGAAGACGCAGGTCGGTGATCGCGAGGTTAAACATTGTTTTCTTCGCCTCTCCGACCGCATCCTTCCCCGTGGTACAAGATGTGACACCAAAACCCATCGCGGACAGACGCATTTTCAACAGATGCAACAGCCCCTCATCATCGTCGATTACGAGAATGTTTTCTTGCTCCATAGAGAACCATCCCTTCTTAATGATCGTTACGGTGTCGTTTCGTGGCCGGGAACCGGAACGGTAGTCAATGGTGGACGTATCGGGCGCACCTTTTCCCGCATCTCCTGATCGATCCGTTTCAATGCCTCAAGTTGCGCGGACAGCTCCACAATTTTCTTGTCCCGCTCGGCAAGCTGTTTTTGCAGATTTTGAACCGTAGCAGCCGAGTCTTTCGTGGCCGAATCTTTCTTCGACGATAACGTCCCAATCTTTTGATCTCGTTGGGCGAGTTCACGTTGCAACGCTTCAACGGTCTGAGAATCGCCGTCCTTCATCGAGCGCGTTTGTTGAATATGTTGAATGGCCGCCTCTTTACCAAGCAAATCCCGCACCAGGCGATCTGTAACGAGCGCAGAGGATGAACTAGCCTTCGCCAAGGCTGGTGCTGTAAGCACCGCCTCGGACCAGGATTTAGGTCCGGGAGTAGAGGGTTCTTGCAATAACTGAAGCCAGGCCTTACTCGACTCTGTCAGTTGGTTATGTGGAGCAACAGCCACGACTTTTTCGAAATACTTTTCAGCCACTTCACGGCTTTCATAGAGCCCGAGTAATGCTCGCGTAAAATACACATGGTCGCAGGAGCTCGAATCTCCACATTTTGAGGCCAACTTTTCTTGTTTCTTTGCAAGTGCCTGAAAATATTCAAGCTCTCTAGGCTCCACGGAAAAATAGGGATGAGAACGGGCTGGTGGCGTTGTCCAGGCCACGCAGCCTGCCAACAAATAGATGGAACCGAAGATGATAGCGGAGCCTCTTGCCGGCGACAGAGCTCTTCTCATCACACTTGTCCTACCTTTTCTGGTCTTGCCAACCGTAGGATAAACCGTACAGTTGTCCCCTTGCCCTTCTCACTTTCGATCCAGATTCTTCCGCCGTGAGCTTCGACCACCTTCTTGACCAATGCCAACCCCAATCCGCTCCCTTCTGTATGCCTCGACTTCCTGCGGCCTTGAACAAAACGCTCGAACACATGGGGGAGATCCTCCGCAGCAATCCCAGGTCCGGTATCGGAAACAGCCACCTCAAGGACTCCGGCTTGTGAGTCCGGCTTCATCTGAACCTTCACCACACCTCCCTCAGGGCTGAATTTCAGAGCGTTCGACAGTAAATTATCGAGCACCTGTTCCAGACGAGAGGCGTCCGCCTTGACCCACGTCCGCTGCACGATACTGTCCAACATAAGTTGGACATGTTTCGAGTCCGCCAACAGACGGACCTTATTCATGGAGATTTCGGCGATTCGATGGAGTTCCATCGGAACAATGCGGTACTCCATCATTCCGGCTTCCATTTTCGATAAATCAAGAATCGTGGAGATCAGATGGATCAGTCGCTTGCTGCTGTCGGCCATAATCTTTAAAATAGTTCGCTGCTCCGGTACCAGTGGACCAGGAATCTCATCGAGCAGGAGGTGCGTGCCTTCTTGAATAGAGGCCATCGGGGTACGCAATTCGTGAGATACGTGCGCGAGGAACTCCGTTTTCATATCGTCTATGTCTTGCAGCTTTTTGCCCATCCAATTCACGGTATCGACTAACTCGCGTAACTCCGCAGGAGCTTTGATCTGGAGGGACGCCCCGAGGTTTCCTTGTCCGATCTGTTTGATGTGCCCCTGCAGCTGCCGGAGCGGACGCAAAATCGTGTAGCTGGCGATGGCGGCAAGCCCCAAGCCGAATACCAGCGCCACCAGGACAAGTTGCTCTGTGACGGCCTCTGCTTGGGCGGCGCTTGCTCGGGATTCCGTCACCCCGACACTCACTCGAGCCTCATGCAGATCGATGTAGCCCTGAATCGAAGAGGACATCCGATCCATCAGGCCATCGCGTCGGCTTTCATACTCCGGAGTAGGTTGAGGGATCTTCCCTGTGACGATCTGCGATTCATTCTGAAAAAGTTTCAGCTGCTCCTTAAGCACTTCGTCCGTCTCTTGGAGCAGCTTCAGCCCCTGTGGAGAGCTTTCCTGATCCCGTAGCAGTTGAAGACTACGCTTAAACTCATCGACCTCTTCAGTCAGATTCGTCAGAAAGGTGTGATCTCTGGTCGCAAGGTATTTCTTTTCGCTATTCAATTGGGCAAAGAGCGAACCCAACAGTCTCTTGGCGGATTCAGCAGCTGGATAATGGTAGGACGCCATCTGGGTGCTCATGGCTGTCAACTGGCGAAGCTGAAGGAGCGCGTAAATATTGACTCCTCCCATGACTGTAATAATGACGAGGGAGGTCATCACTAATCGCCAAAAGATCGAGAGTTCCACTAGACCACGCCTTTTCCGCACCACACCGTGAAGGAATAACCTGACATGTAGGCTAACCCATACAGTATTTCACGTCCGATCATAAGCCAAGGACCATCACCAGCTCAAGAAGTGCCTTGATGTGGCACTGGTACGCATGTCCGTGAAATGGAATCAGCCTCGGTGACAGTCTATCTTGACTTCACCCCTACTGCCTGGCGCCGAACTGGTGAGAAAATAGACGTTGCCGTCTGGAAGACCCATGGAGCGACGCAAAAAGGTGGCCGCGGAACAGCAAAATTGCCATGGCCATCGGAGGAGTCAGGAGGAGAAGAATAATCCCTTGCCCTTCGGAATCCAAGCCCAAGTACGATAACCATCCCCCGATCGCAGTGAGCGGTAGCATGAGGATTTGGAAAAAGTCGAGGCCCGCTCCCCGACCGACACGGCCCGAAAGCACAAAAAATTCCTGCAACCCGCTCGGCGAGAGCACCACCGGCAAGATGAGAATCGCGAACGGGAGGAACCATTCGACCCAATGCTCCAACACAAACTCATAGGAAGTCTTGAACACATTGAGTGTTGAGTCATGGCGGACTTGATAAATTACCTCCGGCGCCGGATTCAAGAGGATGAAGACCAGAAGCAGAAACGCCGACAAAAGAAACTGTCCGTATGGGTTCGCTTGCATCCCCATATCGAGCAGCATCGTCGGCAGCCACAGCACGAATCCCACGCCGATCACGTCCCAGAAATAATGCCCAAAGCTCTCGGTCACATCCCTGAGTTGAATGGACCTCGCCCCGCTGAGAGACTGTTCGATCAGCCGCAGAGTCGCGCCCACCAACAACGCGTTGACGATGCCGAGTATGAACCCGCCTCCTATCCCCAATGGAGCGGCGATCCGTGACGTTCCTAAAAACAGCATGGCGAATACAATGAGAGCCACCACGGTTATCCAGCTTCGAGCGAACGAACGCCCCGTTGCATACAGGACATGCCGATACAGCTGAAGCGTGACTGAAACAAGGTTACCCATACCGGTGCGTACCCTAATCGGGATTGATCAAGAGGTCAAGGACTAGTCGCCTGGCCAACAAGAACATAGATTCTTGGTTGACTTACCTCGCCCTGATGATTATCAGATGATTCATAATCACTGTATCTTTTCAGGAGTGAATCACCATGGATATGAACCGAATGACGATCAAGTTGCAAGAGGCACTCCAGTCCGCCTCTGCCCATGCGCAGCGAAGAAGCCATCAGGGCATCGATGTTGAGCACGTGCTGTTGGCGCTGCTCGACCAAGAAGGTGGAACGACTCCCGCACTACTCGAAGGGGCTGGTCTTGCCATGCCTGCTGTTCGGCAGGCGGTCGAGCAGGCCTTGGCAAAGCTACCGCAAGTGCAGGGCTCCGGGGCAGCTCCCGGCCAAATGCACATCACTCCCCGCCTCACCCAAGTCCTCAATCGGGCGGAGGACGAACAGAAATCGCTCAAGGACGATTTTCTCAGCGTCGAGCATGTGTTGTTGGCGATGGTTCAAGAAGGAGGAGCGCTCAAGAAACTCGGACTCACCAGGGACCGTCTCTTGTCCGGATTGCAGCAGGTGCGTGGCAATCAGCGCGTCACCAGCCAGGATCCTGAAAGCACCTACCAGTCGCTGGTGAAATACGGACGTGATCTGACTCAATTAGCCGGACAAGGCAAGCTTGACCCCGTTATCGGTCGCGACGATGAAATCAGACGGGTGATTCAGATCCTGTCCCGCCGTACGAAAAACAACCCGGTGCTCATCGGTGAACCGGGAGTCGGGAAAACCGCGATCGTGGAAGGGCTGGCGATTCGTATCGTCAAAGGGGATGTGCCCGAAAGTCTCAAACAGAAGAAGCTCTTCGCGTTGGACATGGGCTCGCTCGTCGCCGGGGCCAAGTTTCGCGGCGAGTTCGAGGAGCGACTCAAAGCTGTGCTCAAGGAGATTCAATCCTCTCAAGGTCAGATTCTGCTGTTCATCGACGAATTGCATACGGTCGTCGGTGCCGGGGCGGCTGAAGGCGCGATGGACGCGGCCAATCTGTTGAAGCCGATGTTGGCGAGGGGCGAGTTGCACCTCATCGGCGCCACGACGCTCGACGAATACCGGAAACATATCGAAAAAGATGCCGCTTTGGAACGTCGCTTCCAGACGGTCCTGGTCGACCAGCCGTCCGTGGAGAACACCATTTCCATTTTGCGCGGCCTCAAGGAGCGATACGAAGTCCACCACGGCGTGCGGATCAAGGACAGCGCACTGGTCGCGGCGGCGAAATTGTCGCATCGCTACATTTCCGATCGGTTTCTTCCGGATAAAGCCATCGATTTGGTCGATGAAGCTGCAGCGCGGCTCAGGACCGAAATCGACAGCCTTCCGGCTGAGCTCGATGAAGTCTCACGCAAAGTGCTCCAGCTGGAAATAGAGCGGGAAGCCTTGAAAAAAGAGACGGATCAGGCGAGCGCCGCCCGCCTGACCGTTCTCGAAACCGAGCTGAATGAAAAGCAACGCGAGCTGCAAACCCTGAAGACCAGGTGGGAATCGGAAAAGACCTCTGTGTCCCGCCTCCGCAAAACCCGCGAGGCGATTGAAGACGTCAAACTGAAGATCGATCAAGCCGAGCGGGCCTATGACCTCAATCGGGTGGCTGAGTTGCGGTACGGAGAACTGCCCCGACTCGAGCGGGAGTTGGAACTGGAACAACAGCAGTTAGGAAAAAAACAGGGTGAGGCAAAACTACTGAAGGAAGAGGTGGATGAAGACGAGATTGCCGCCGTGGTCAGCCGGTGGACCGGAATTCCGGTCTCCCGTTTACTCGAAGGGGAAACCGACAAACTGTTGAAACTCGAGGAACTGCTGCATCAACGTGTCGTGGGCCAAGATGAAGGCGTGCGAGCCGTCGCGGACGCCGTGCTTCGAGCGCGATCGGGTATCAAAGACCCCAATCGTCCGATCGGTTCCTTTCTGTTCCTCGGCCCGACCGGTGTCGGGAAAACAGAATTGGCCCGCGCACTGGCTGCAATTCTGTTCGACGACGAAGGAAACCTGATCAGAATCGACATGTCAGAATATATGGAAAAGCACACGGTCGCCCGCCTCATCGGCGCGCCTCCCGGCTACATCGGTTACGAGGAGGGTGGTCAACTCACCGAAGCTGTTCGACGGCGCCCATTTTCGGTGATCCTGTTCGATGAGATCGAAAAGGCGCACCACGATGTCTTCAATGTTCTGTTGCAAGTGCTGGACGATGGACGACTCACCGATTCACAAGGCCGCACGGTCGACTTCAAGAATACCGTGTTGATCATGACGTCCAACATCGGCAGTCCGCACATTCTCGAAGCGCAACAACGGGGCGCGTCGTATGAGGAGGTCAGAACGGTCGTCATGGGCGAACTACGCCAACATTTTCGCCCTGAGTTCTTGAACCGGGTCGATGAACTCGTGGTGTTCCATCCACTCGGCAGCGAACACTTGATCAAGATCGTGGACATTCAGTTGGAGCGTCTCCGCACTCGATTGGCCGAACGGCGGATCAGCCTGGCACTCAGCCCTGCCTCGCTCAGGCACCTGGGGGAACGCGGCTACGATCCGGTCTATGGAGCACGGCCCCTCAAGCGCCTCATTCAGCAGGAGCTAGAAACACCGATCGCGAGGATGCTGGTGAAGGGAGAGTTGCGGGATGGCGAGACCGTCTCGATTGATCTGAAGAACGGAAGCCTGATTCTGGTGCCGACGACAACCGAGCAGACAGCCTCGTCTAACCGATAGACACAGCACCTCCGTCGGCGTCTTGAGTCAGCCCGCTCTTCTGCTGTTTCTCAAGCTTCCATTCCGTCGGTGATACTTGGAAGAGGCGGCCTTTCATCGTGTGAAACTCTCCTCGCGACAATGACACGACGTCGGAGGCCTTCACCTCGACATGGAGGAGCATCTTGCCGGACTCAGCCTCTTTCATCGCCACGCTCCGGTTCGTCTTCGTCAATTCATAGGCGCGTCGTTCGTTGAACATCATGGTGCTGTCCACCATCTTCGCCAGCATTCGGCCGTTCGCGTCAAACAGCGCGAAGTTCACCAGGAGATCGCCGGTTGTCGGATGTCGGGCGACGTGAATTTGCGGGACACCTTCGACTTCGATGGTGCCGTTCGAATTTCGATAAAGATTGGAGCCAATTTCGATATCCATAGTCCTTGAGCCTCACTGTAGTATCTTTCAGTCCGTTCTTTTTATCCTCGAAGTCAGTCCATTTTCAATCCTCGCCGGCAATTATCTTATCTAGAGAGAGTCGATTGCTTGTGACCAGCCTGGCGGTTTGTTACACTCAGCTCAGCCGATGCGAGGCAATGATGGCTACCCCCGCTAAACAAACGAAGCGCTGGACCCGCCTGGAATACGATCGTATGGCCGAGGCAGGGATTTTCAGTCAGGATGATCGCGTCCAATTAATTGAGGGTGATATCCTCACGATGACTCCCCAAAACAGTCCACATGCATCGGCCATCGGAAAAACAGAACGAGCACTCGAACGTCTCTTCGGGTCGAACGTTTGGGTGCGAGTGCAAATGCCGCTGATCGTCGACCCTGATTCAGAGCCGGAACCGGACTTAGCAGTCGTTCCAGGAACGCCCGATGACTACCGTGACGAACATCCACGGTCGGCGTTGCTTGTCGTCGAGGTATCCGATACCACCATTTCATTGGACCGGGACCACAAGCGCGCCATCTACGCACGCGCCGGCATCCGAGAATACTGGATCGTCAATCTCTCTGAACGTTGCCTGGAAGTGTACCGGGATCCGACAACCAGTCCAGGCCAAGCGAGTGTGTACCGTTTATCTCAGAAGCTCACTCCTTCCGATCGCATCGCTCCACTCGCCGCATCCACAGCCACAATAGCCGTCGCGGATTTGCTCCCTTAGAGCAATGCGAGAGGTTCGCGGGTTTTTGGAATCTGATCGTAGCAATCATCGCCGTCCCTCAGCAGCCGTTCGGCAGCGGCAACGCTACGCTTCGCCTTGTCGACAAGCTCACGTAGTTCCTACCGACTCACAATGCGATGCCCTCCTCTCGAATGTTGGCAAAGATCGCGTAGTCGCCTCGCTCTCGAGCCTGCTCGCGATCCACGAGGAGGAGCGAGATCACCATGTCATGTTTCAACGACACCTCGCCGGCCAGCTGGCGGAGACAGCATTTTGTGGCCAGATCAAGCCGCTCCAGATCGAGTTCGAGCAGCACGTCCATATCTGAATCGGGTTCTGCATCACCACGCGCCCGCGACCCGAAGAGCGTCCACCGCGCGGACACGCCGGGCATTGCCGCGCGCCCATCTCGCTGAAAATCGGCAAGCGCCGTCCGTTCCTGTACCGAGAGTGTCTCGATCGTCCTCATGAAACTTTTCGTTCCATGCTTGGATTCGTCATAACTCGATCACCTCACCGAACCGCAGCCCCGGTTTCAACAACCAATAGTAGCTGCCGTCGTCGAGAACGATCTTTCGAGAGCCCAGTGTCTTCATCCGCGCGCGGAGCTGATCCAACTTCGCCCGCGCGGTTCCGTCGTCATGGAGCAAGATCCCCTCCTCCACCAAATCCAGAAAGATCGGCTTGGTCTCCTGAAACTCTTCAGGGGTGTAGAGAACGGCTGCCACGTCGGGCGTATAGCCGCGTCGAATCAATTCCTCGTATCCGGCGCTCTGTCGGAGTCGTTCCAACACCGGGCCTAAAAGCTGATGACGCTGATACCGACTGACCGGCAGCCCACGGATGACCACGCACACATCCACGTCGCTGTCCGGACGCGCAGTCCCCCTCGCCACCGAACCGAACACCAACAGAGACCGCACCCGATCGCCGAATTCTTCTCGCAACAACCGGAGCAATTCCGGCATCAGCGGCTCATACTCTCGCTGCATCAGGTACCCTTTCTTTCCTCATGCAACCCACCGAGTCGAAGGCCGCCGGTTTCGCAATGTCGGCATTGTAGCGGAGATGCGGGGGGATTGACAGAACAGAGGCAGGCTCAACGTGGCCAGAAGGGAATTTGGATTCGCATGGCAGTACTGCATCGAATGCTGCTTCCCATACAAATGTATCCGACCCTCTTGTTACTTTTCATGTGTGTATCGTCACTGGATTCTGAAAATAGGCACACAACCGCTCAAAGGCGCTGACTTTGTCGACGGGGTGCTGCTCGAGCGCATGCGCGTAATCGAGCAGCGTCACGTCCATGCCGTCCGGAAACCCGCGCGCCCGGGCCGTCTCCGAAACGATCGCTGCGGCCCAATCGACCAGCAGACCAGTACTGTCCTGCATGGCCCTGACATTGAGGACAAACTGCTCAACGGCTGACGGGTTCCGACATTCACTTCCGCTCAATCGGAATCCATTCATCATGGAATGTCGGCCGATTGGGATCAGACACCGCTGATACCGCTGGTTCAGCCCGACGACGCGGGCTTTGCACTCCGGGCAGAACCAGACACTCCACCGCGACCCGCTCTCCAGTAATTGAGCACCGCAGCAGCGGCATAGGGTCACGACCTCGTTAAAATCGTATACAGGCCACGGCGCGGGGGCACACTGCAGACCCGCCCGCACCCGCCTGTAGATGCACTGACAATGCTGGTCGAGCTGATGGTGCTGATACCGCCACGTTCCGTGCAAGGTGTGGCAGACCCCGCAAATCTTGAATGACGAACAGGTGTCAAGACGCATCACGTCCCTCCTCCCTGAACAAGAGCAGGTCTCTGGTTAACACCAGCCCAGGAACCGTGTGGGGGGGGGGGAAAGGACTCGGCCCGGAGATGAAGAGCCGTTCGCCCTTGGTTGCTCCCTGTGAGCCCTATCGTCCCCGTCACCGGGCTGGCATTGGCACCTTGGCGGCTTCACCAGGTTGCCGGGCGCGTCATCGGGCCAGTACCCTCTGCGCCGCTCTGGATACACTGGTTGCTTTTATACGCCGGAGCCGCTTACGTTGTCAATCCACCAACGGTGATTCACGTGATGCGCCGAACATCTTTTTGATTTTCTTCGGGATCGTGCTTCTCGCTGACTTCTGCCAGATCGTCGTTTCCGGTCGGCATGGCCGTTGCGACACAAACTCAACTGGGCGTGACTGACGACGCGCGCTCAAGATGTTTCAGGTACTGGTGTTTCAATCCTCGCCCGCCCTTTCGGGGCATGGTGGACCATCGACGAATTTCGGAAGAGGTGCATTAAATAAACTCCCGCTAACTCTCCGCCGATTCTAATCCAGGCTACTGAATCTCAATTCTTACCGCCTGCGCAAGATTCAAGTCCTGCAATACTTGTCTAAGCTCTGTCTGGAACAGAGCCACCTGATCGGCATCAAGGTCAACCGTGAAATCCAAGCCAAGGCGCAGATCCGATCCACTGCGTAGTTTAGGCAGGAGTTTAGTTCCCAGACGGTTCCAGACTTCCGCAGGAATTGATCCGGTAATATGTAATGTCCTCTTAGCTCCTGGCGGCATTGGAGGTGGAGTCTCTGGCTTGGGAGTTTCTGTCTCAGGTTCCGCAGGAAGAGGTTGAATCACGTCAGTCGGCTGAGCTTTCGCCTTCAATGCCTTACCTTTCGACCTCAGGACCAAGTAGACATCGGCGTCGAAGGCGACTTCATCTGCCGGCAGCATCTCTTCAAACCAGAGCCGCGTATAAGTGCCGCCTGGTTGTTGACCTGAAGCGAGACCGAAATCTCCTCGCATGACAAATTCTGGAATGCTGCGTCGGAGATAGGAGTCGGGGTCAAGGAGCCGCTCCATGGAGCCATTGAGAAATGCCTGACGGAGGCTGACGAGAGGCCACGCCCCGGAGTCCTTAAAGGCTGCTGGCCATTTCCTTTCGAGATAGCTGACACCAGGCGATTCGTTGAGCAAGGCTTGAGACTTAAGGGCTGTCAGGACTCTCCCACAGAGCGTTTCGGAATTACTCGCATGCCCGGCGCCTAGATCAATGACTTTCAAACCGTCCGGTTCCTTGTGATCCGCCAAGACCACATAGCGATAACTGGCCCACACCTCGTCTTTGGTTATCTCTTCTGCATCGTGAACCTTGCTTCCGACTTCTGATCGGTCCGCCCGCTCGAACTCGCCCGCAAGGGTGCCGTCGGCAAGATCCTTTTCCACACGCTTCCAGGCCAGCCACAGCTCCAGCTTGTCTTTGAGATCACGGCCCGGCTTTCGGACGCACCAAATCAGGGACCCCGGATACAGCCTGGGTGATTTCCCGCGCTGCTTGGTCCATTCAGCGACAGTGCTTCGGAGGGTACCGTCGCCATGCCATTCAGATTCGGGATCGAGAACCACCAGAGTAAGGCGCGGTGTATCTTGAATAGCGCTTCCATCTTCTGGGAACGGCACAAGTGGCAAGGTTGCGCCACGCTCGAATTCTTTCCTGACCACCATCAAGCCGGCTTTCCGCACCTCATCGTCATCCAGGGAGGCGCGTTTATCGCTGACCACCTTCTTGAGTGTGGGTTTGAAGCCGAAGCGGAATCCGTCGTGCCCGACCTTGCGGACGAAATACCCCTTCGCCTCGAAGGCCACGGCCGCATTATCGATCGAGGTGGTCTCGATCTCCGGTTCGCCTAGCACAAAGCGAAGCTCGGGCAGGTGCGCTGCTTTATCTCCTTGCCCTCCGGAAGATTCAAAGAGAATCGTCGTCCCTACTCGACGATGGAGATCACGAAGAGCGCCTTTGGTGTCCACATCGAGCGCGCGCGCGTGACTATGCTCGTCCGTCAGATCAGCTTGGATGGCGCTAAGCAACCGTGACTCGCCCAATTGCCCAAGAATCACACCACGAAAGTCCGACACTTCCAAAGGAGCCGAACCCAGGGTAATGAGCGGTTCACGCCTCGCTCGCTGATAGGCATCTCGGTAGGCCCATGAGATCCATTGTGCCAGCATGGCAAGGGTGCCACGGGTTTGTTGATACTGGGGCAATGCCTGCCATTTGCGCTGGAAAACGGAAAGCGTAGCCGGATGGAACGGATAGCAGGCTTCAAACCGGCTGCGGAGGAAGTCTCGTGATTTCGCATCCGTGGTCGCGGTATCGACGGCGGTCCACTCAGACGGTAACTGCGCTCGCCGCTCAAAGCACCAGTCGGCGTAAGCTTTGGCGACGGCCTTTCGAACCTTCTCAGAGCCGAGATCCTCAAACAGCCGACGCCTCACGACCTCACTGATCTCAGTCTCATCATTCGCGATGAGATCCTTCGCCACTCGTTTGACAACCTTTGTAATTTTGTCCTGCCAGTCTTTGTCCCAATCCGTCATTTCGACCTGGCTACGAGGCAAGCTAATCATCGCGGCACCGCGTGTGGTGCCGGTCATCGCCACCGTCAGGTTTTGGATGAAGGCATGGAAGGCCTCCGCCATGGGGCGATGGCGATTCAGGAAGTTCAGGACCTCATCGAAAAGAATGAGGGCACTCCCTCCTGCGGCCTGAATCACACGGTTGATCGTTTCTGTTCCAGGAGGTGTCGTCTTGGCGGCGGGTCCAAGTGCAGCCACACCGGCATCGCCGGCAAGCTGGCGGGCCAGATCGATCCATGGGGTCTCACGCCCCGCTTGCGGGTCCCACGCATTCCCGACAAAGACCGCGACCTTCGCGTTCGGAATTTCGGTCAGCCCCGCCTTGTTCACCAGGTCTTTCACGCCATCATGGGCCGCGACTTTCTTGCCGTGTTCCACAAGGTGATACAGCGAGGCAAGCGTGTGCGTTTTCCCACCACCAAATTGAGTGACGAGGGTGAGAACCGGAGCGGCGTTCTCCGTCTTTCCCGACAACCGGCGAAGCACCATCCCGGCATGTTCTTTGAGGGCGCGGGTGAAACAGGTTCGATTGAAGAATTGCAGCGGGTCTTTATAGTCTTTGGGAGCCGTGCCGGCCACGACCTGTTCAAGCGCAATGGCGAATTCATCAGGATTAAAAGACCGTCCCTCCCGCACTTCGGGACGTGGCATCGCGACTTTGTACCAAGGGTCCAAGGCCATGCTTTAACCCAAACAGCTGGTTGGAAGAGCGCGGCGAATGGCGTCACGAACGGCTCGTGCAGCCTCGACAGCACGAAGCGCTTCATCTCGTTCGACTGGTTCCCAGACGCCGGGATATCGCCCCTCGATTGCATAAGGGTTCAATCGGTCCAAGCGGCGCGGATCGACGGGCAGACGAAGATCCTTCGGCAGGAGGGCGTACAGCTCCGTCAGATCATGAATCTTCGGGAAGTCGATCCGGTGAAAGACCAGCAGCGCTTTGAGATATTTCTCACCACATTGCTGGGCGTGAAAGCCGACGGTATCCCAAGGAATCTCTTTCGCAGCCAGATTATTCTCGATGTTCAGCAAATCGTGCTCGGCTTTGTCCACCCACGACCGGACAAGGTCCTCGAGCCTAGGCCGCTCGCTCATAGAGGACCTTTCCTTCCTGACGGGCCGTCCGAATCACGGTCCCGGGCGCGTCGCGGTACGCCTCGAATTCCTCCGGCGTCACGACGATCACATCCTTCGGAACACCCATCCCAGCGAGCAGCCCATACATTTCAATCGCTCGTTCGCGTTTAGATCCATGGGGAGGCATAACCACTAAGAGATCCACATCGCTATCCGCACCAGCTGTTCCACGGGCATGGGAGCCAAAGAGAATGATCTTGTCCGGGTTGAACTGGGACACAATGCGCCGGACCATCTCCTCGATCCGCTCTTGCACGTTGGCAGCCTTGGTGACACTGTGAGCCATCGAGCTCCTCCCTGATAAACCGCGCCTATCTTGGCACAGCCAACAACATCGCGTCGAGCAGGCGCTTCTCTTCGCTGTCTTTTGGATAGAGCGCCGAGAGGGCGTTGGCCAGGCGCAAGAAATCAGGACCTCGTTCCTGTTCAGCTTTGAGTAAGGCGCGCAAAGCGTTCGACCGGCCGCCGGACTGAAGCAACATCGCAGCATGGACGCGATCCAAGGTGGTCGCCTGGCGTTGAGTTGTCAGCGCGTCATCAGCCACTTCCTTCGTCGAACCACCCTTGGCTTTCTTTTTCTTGCCTCGACCCCGAACAGCCGGAATACCCGCCTCTCCCTCCGGCAGAGCAAAATCAAAAGCCATCTGTGGATTGCGTCGCGCTTCCTGCTCGATGCGTGTGGCGACAGCAGAAGCTCCGTCTTCACCAAAGAGCTGCTCGGCTCGCTCAGCCACCGGTAAGAGACGGACAATTCCTTTCTCCGTTTCGATGATCCGGCCTTCCCACTGGTCAAGGTGGATTCCCAGCGGTTGAGCGAAACGGCGAACGACATCGAAGATCAGCGTGAAGCCCTTTGTCTTGGCCGGTTTGCCAGTCTCTTCCTGATCATCTTCAGCCTCGTCCTCTCCCTCCTCCTCCCTCTCCCCCTGGGAGAGGGCTGGGGTGAGGGTGGAATCCCCATTCGTGCTTTGCAGCGTCCAGAGAAACAGCGCCGTCAAACGGGCATCTTCCTCAAGCGCACCAGCCGCACCATTGCGCGCCTTAGCCTCTGCCGTGCCCAAAACTTGTTGGAGTGCCAAGCGACCGACCGTTTCCCAGACATAGGCAAGAAACCCCCGCTTGTACGGTTCGCTCGCGGTCGGATCGCCACCGAGCGGAATCTCCCGTCCTTCGGCATCCTCGACCTTGGAGTAACGGCTATAGATTTCCATCGCTGGACCGATACAGGCAAACACGAGATCCGCGCCGCGCACGCCTTCAGACTGTAACCGTTCAATCCAATCGCCAACACGAATGGGTAATTCACGGTAAACCTCACCCCAATCGCCACACGGAGCATCATCGGAACGAGGACGGCAGACAAGGTGAACGCTCGCCGAAAGCGCAGCCGACTCACGAGCGCGTAGACGGTTCGCCATTTCCGTTGTAATGGGCCAGGAACCTGTGATGACCCATCTCGCCCGGATCATTCCTGACAGTAGCGCCTCCCATCCTTCCGTGGTTTTGTGTGCAAAAACGACACAGCCAACGCCCTCGTCCTTCAAAACCTGGCGGCCTGCGGCGAAGGCTTTCGCCATCATCTCTTCGAAATAGACGCGGTCCTTTGGATGTCCGTTTACCTCCTTAACTTCATCCTGGACAATTTCTTGTGCCTTAGGGGTGAGTGGGTTTTGCGGTTCGAAACGATCTCGGAGGAAGGCGCGACCGGGCAAAGACCGCTTAAGCCATACGAAGAAGAAATCCGAGAGATCGGAATATGGCACTGCATCGTAGTAAGGTGGATCAGTGAACCAGGCATTCGCGGCATCATCGGGTAGTGGTGAGGCACAGGCATCTTCGATTGCAGCCTGTCCCGTAGTGTTCAGCCACCCAAAAGACCTTACGCAATCTGCAACAACTCCAATTCCATCCTCGAAACTGCCAGTAGATTCAGAGACAGAAACCGCTTCTGCGAAGTCCCATACAATAGGGAGGCTCTGTCTACCGAAGACATGCTCAACCTTCTCTTGGTCAGCATGATACCGCCAGAGACATAGTGAAGAGTTGCGGCTTGCTACACGATCGACCACAAGACCGAGTAAATCCTTTACCCCTGGGTCTGTATGACTTTCGTCCACCTTCTTTGGCAGCGTCACCAGCGCCAGCTTCTGCCTGGCCGTGAAGAGGTCGCCCCATTGCAGCATCCCGTACCGTTGAACACGGAAGCCCAATGTCCCTATCGGCGGCAACGGTTCATCTGGCACAGGACTCAACCCATTCGGCAGCTTAGTAGCGACAACCTTGGTGAGAGTTTTTTGCGCTTTCCACACCGCCTCGTAATCGCGGTCTTTCGGGAGGCGATAGAAGCGGCCTTGTTCGCCTGGTTGGAGTGTCACCACAGCCAGCATCCGAGCGCCTCCGATGCGCTTCCCGCTCCGGTCGAACTTCGCATCTGCTCCGCCTCGTTGCTCGCTCAACTGCGCACGCACGCGCTCCGGCGGGAGTACCACGTTGCAACAGGGACAGGCAACCTTGGCGCGTGTGACCGTGCCGCTCGGAACTTCAGAATCTTTCTTCGGCTCGAAGATTTCGAACTCGACTCTTGGGCTTTCCCCCTCAACCCTGCCTTCTCCCCGCTGGGGAGAAGGTGTGGATGAGGGGCGAGGCCGGACGATCTTGTAACGCAACGCCCGCTTGCGATTCGCCTTCTTGGACAGCCAGAACGACCGCACCAGTGGAATCTCGGCGCCGCATCCAGAAGACTCACACCGCACCGTCCTCGCCCAGAGATAGGCAATCGGTCGCACGCCATCGGGATCCGGCGGATAGAATTCGGCGAGTTCCTTCTCGGCGGCCGCTTTAATCTCTGCGCCCACCCGTCGCAGTTCTTCCGCCAACTCCGGTCCATGGCGCGGAATGTCTTCGAGCAGCACTTTTAGAATCAGGCAGGCGACCGGATTGAGATCACTGGCGAACGCCTCACAACCAAGCCGCAACGCCTCCAGCGGAATCGAGCCTCCGCCGGCAAAGGGGTCCACGACCAGCGGCGGTTCCGCTCCATGAGCCGCTTTGACGAGTCCACGGGAAATTTCCAAGTACGTCCGATCCGCCGAGAGATCCCAGTTGGCAAAATCGCCGATGAACTTTAAGAGCGCGTGGCGGAGATCCTCACTCTTCGGCTTGATCTTCCCAACAACTTGCGGCAACAGATCTCGCGCCCGCTTCTTGAACTCATCCGGACAGTGTTCATCGCATGGGTCGGGCAGAAGCAGCGCCAACAGCATTGCTCGACAGGCCGCAAGTGGCCGCCTCGCCCACCAGAGATGCAACGTGGACGGATGCCCATGACGAATGGATTTCTCCCGCGCCGCGTGCTTCGACACCACAGCAATCGGAAAATCCACCTCTGCAAGGCGCTTACATTCTTTGGGGATCACTCAGTCACATCCTCAATAGGAGTCGCGCTTTTGCCAGTGCCGTTATCCTCATCTAGCTCGTGGAAAAAACCTTGGGATTCAAGATCCGCCACAGCTTTTCCCATAATCAAGCTCATCGTTTCTTCAGAAATTAGACGAGACCAGATAGAATCACCGCTATGTCGCTGATCTGATGGGTCCGCCAAGAATTGCTCATCTGCAAGGCGCTCGAAGCAATTAATCTCGGCCATATCTCTTTCGGTCAACGAGTAGTGGCCGGCATCTTCAAGTAAGCGCCGCACCACCAGAGGGAAGGCGATGGCCGCCAACACGAGATGCTCGAGCACATTCCATGAACTTGGTTGTCTGGTCACAAGCTTGCCGTGCGCGAAGTCGCCTCTAATCCGATAGAACTCCCTCATCCATTCGAAGCGAAGGTGCTCCTCAGGGTTGGTCCAGCTAGTTGAGCGACGTTTTGAGTTCTTAATCTGCACTGGTTCGCGTGGAAGAATGACATCGGCAAATCTCCTTGCCACGTCCTTGGCCTCTGATTTTGCGTCAAGGATGTGTTCCAAGGCACTACACATGAGCACCCATTCAACTTGGTGACGCACGGTTTCATTGTCGGTATTCGCCTGGTTGAAGCATGCGATTGCATTCTGCCAACGAGCCCATTCGTCTGAATCGGCTGCTTTGCGGAACTCCGCGAGCGCCGAGAGCAGAGCGTCATCAAGAGTCACTGAACCGGCATTGCTTATGTGCACTGGCATGGATAACGTCACCTTCGCAAGCTGGCGCATATCCGAAGCTTGCCCATCGCGACGTCGAGACGAAAGGGCGGTAAATTGCGATCCGCTGTACCTCTGGCCGTATGAGATAAAGCAATCCGTATTGCAATACGGGCCTAGCGAATCAAAGTATGCACGCTTAGCCAAGCCCGCAAAGCAAGCGAGCTGAATGCAGTCCTGCATTATCTGAAACTGTTCGTCCGTAATATCGGCGAGGACATCCAGATCGTCGTACCTGACGATTGCAAAGTTCTTAACCGGTCTTCCTTCAAGATCCTTGTACCCGCTCAATATCTTATCGATGGTGGCCACCGTTGATTGGCCCACTCCTGATCGTAAATCTCCCCTCTGGATTGGAAGAATTGTGATCTCTCCAATTGCGTACGCCTTGTCTATTCGACACCAGGGCATGAAATGTAGGGTTGCCATACGGGGTCAATTCCTCAAGAACCCGAATCCGCTGCGGTGTTGAGCCATATCATTAGAACAGGCCACTTATGAGCTGACCAACTTTCATTGCGGCATCTGCTGCCCCTCCGACCGTCGCTACCGCTTTCAGAGACTCCCATGCGGTCTTGATGATGTTCATATCTGGATGCTTCTTTGCGATTTGTGTGCGAATCGTTGAGAGATCACCGGCAGAATCGAGTTTTTGCTCGTCGGTTAATTCCTTTGTGCTAGCGATGGCCTGGTCAAGAGCATCAAGAGCGCGGGCCAAATCCGTAAGCTTCGCGTTGACGATGTTGCCGTCACCAAGGATTGTGACGCCTTGCACATTCGTCACGTTGATATGGCTTACCGCTTGCGGCTTCTTGAACACTGACCCAGCTTCAAGGTGGTTTATTCCGACATCAGATATTTTGTACTTCACCTGCTCCCGACTCAGTTCCATTCCTCCAGGTGTCTTGAAGGACCGATCTTTTACTACTTCTTTAGCCCATCCCACCTGTATCAAATAGTCCAAGTTCGACGACACATCCGCCTGAGTCATTCCATGGTGTCTCTTCATTTCGGATTGAAGATCACGGATTCCTGTTGGTATTTTCTGGATGCCCTTCGTGTTCTGATGCCGTTCATAAAGGAAGCGCAGAATATGATCTCGTTTTGCATCATTAGGATTACCGGTCGGCTGATTTGCGGTGCTTTTCGCTTTGATCGCCATATTACTTCTTCACTTCAATCCGTTCGAGTTCAGCTATGTACTTTGCGGGCAGGTGCCAATGCTTCGCTCCTTCTATAATAAGCTTCTTGTATTGTGCACTCGGGAGCGGCGGGTTCATCTGCGCATTTGCAAAGTAGAGAGAAACCAGCAATGGCTCATCATTCTTGCTGCCGGTGAATACATGGTGCTCTTCACGGACATAGGCGTTCTGTTCTGATGGGCGATCTGGCTCGAACCCTTCGCTTTGATCTAGGCTGCCAATATCGAACTCGTCAATTTCGTATACCACTCCCCAGACATCGTGCTCTGAATGCGACAGCGCGTCGGCGACGCCGCATTGTCGTCCTATCGAATATCTTGTGAATGCGAGTGTGTGATCTTTGAGACTTGCTGTGCACTTGAACCGTGCAGAGGGGCACCGTTCGCGCATCTGATCCCAGTCCATATTTGAGCCGTATGCAAAATACAGCACGAGAGCTATTGCCCATACACCGGAGGTTCGCCCTCGCTGACCGTCATCGGTCCTCGTATCGCGTCCACAGACAGATAGTAATGATCCACCTTTCTGACCTCGTGCCAATCGAGACGCGCCGGGTCTTTGATGGGCTCCTGCAATCGTGGCTGGGTTTTGCAGTGGGTGACCACATAGAGCCAATAGCAATCCCGGCGATCTTCGGCAACCCGCTTTTCGTTTGGCGTGAGACAGACAGTGCCGCTCTCGTGGCCGATGCCCTTGATCTCGATGAGCCGTAGCTCGCCGGATTGCGTATCGAGGCTCGTAATGTCGTACCCCAGGTCCTTTTCATGCACGTCAGTTACGGTGCGGCCTTGCGCCTGCTCATGCTCAATCACCACCCGCATAGCAATAGCCTCGGTCTCCGGGTCAGGCCGCAGATTCTTGACCTCTGGCTTGTTGCGTTCGGGATGTGGGAAGACGAGGAGGCTCGTCATTCGCTCCACGGATTGCAGCGTGAGGGATCGCTGCCGTTCCAGCTCTTGGCGGCGCTTTTCTCGGCGAGCGAGCAGGACTGCGTGGCGGTCTTCTGCGAGCTTCAGGCTACCTGCCGCTCCTTCCACGCCTCGTTCCGCTTCCTCCGCAAACCGACCGATGAGCCGATCTTCTTTCTCCAACAGTTCTTGTAACGAGAGTTCGACGTGGGCTTTGACCCGGTCCACTTCTTCCAATCGCTCGGCGCGGACTTCTCCCAGGAACGGATCAAGTGCCTGCTGATGTAACCATGTCTGGGTCTCATGCGAGGTCGCTATAGTCGGCAGGTCTTTGGGAGCCGGGGCAGCTTGAAGATTCCCGAGCACGCTGGGTTCATGGAGGCGGCATGCCCCATCCTCCGATACCTGCACGGCGAAGATTCGTTCGTGGACGACATTGCCCAATCCATCGACGATGCGGGCTCGGTAGAAATCGATCCGGCTTGGCGCTGGATGCTCAAGCGAATAGAAGCAGGCTCCGACCGCGAGACTCTCTTGAGCCTGATGTAATCCATGACGTCGCAGCGCCTCGAACAATGGATGCCCTGGCGTCACCCATTCCAGATTGTGTGATTCCGCTGTCTCCCGGTCGGTCGAGAGTCTGGGGTATCGGTTGGCCAAGGGTTGGCATTTCCAATCTGCGTTGGTCTCGAACTGCCGAAGGATGTGCGGAGTGCTTCCGGGCTCAAATGTATGGGGGAGCGAGGCAACCGGTTTGAGTGTGAACGGAACCAGCGGAGCGACTTCTCGGAGAAACCGAGCGATGGTTTCCGGCACAACGCGCCGTTCTTGCGCCCGGGCTCGGCGTTCGAGCAACATTTCGAGGTTGAGCTTCTTTGAGGCGAGCCCCTCCAAGGCGTGCTGACAGATTTCGCGGAAGCGTTTCTCTTTCACATCGCGCAGCAGCCGCTCTTCCAGGTCTGCATCCCCGAGGCGGCCTGAATAGTAGTCGCGCAGAACACTTTCCAGTCTCGACGCCGGAAGAATTTCTCCGACCACGTTGAAGACCGCGTCGTCATCGAGGGCATCCCTGATTTCCTGGAGCTTTTCGAGCAATTTCTGTAAGACACGCCCTTCGACGGTATTCGTAGCAACAAAGTTGAAGATCAGACAGTCTTTGACCTGCCCGTAGCGATGGATGCGCCCCATCCGCTGTTCAAGGCGATTGGGATTCCATGGGATGTCGTAGTTGAAGAGGATGTGGCAGCATTGGAGATTGATGCCTTCGCCTGCTGCTTCCGTGGCAACCAGAACCTGTATGGCGCCGTCCCTGAACTGCTGCTCGGCGTAGAGGCGGCTTCCTGGTTCATCTCTCGATCCCGGCTTCATCCCACCGTGGATAAATCCCACGCGGAATCCCCAGGTCTTCAGCCGCTTTACCAGATAATCGAGCGTGTCTTTGAATTCGGTAAAGAGGAGGAGCCGCTGATCGGGATGATCGAAAAAGCCTTGTTCTTGGAGGACATCTTTGAGCCGAGAGAGCTTGGCTTCGACACCGGCCTCTTCGACCTGCTCCGCTTGAATTGCTAACGCTTTGAGATCTTGGATCTCTTCGCGCGCCTGCTCGGGGTTCTGCGCCAGTGTGATGGCTTCCAGGATTTCTTCCAGTCGCTCCCGCTGCGATTCCTCCATCTCCTCCAGCTCGTCGGGATCGGGGAGTTCGGGCGGCGCAAGCCGGGCGAGTTCTTGTGCCCGTTTCAGTCCTTCTTCTAGACGCCGCGCACGATTCTGTAGTGAATGGCGTAGCGCATAGGTGCTGGAGGCAAGTCGGCGCTGGTAGAGCGCCATGAGGAACCCCACCGCACGGGAGCGCGGATCATCTCCTTGGGCAGCTGCCTTATGGGACTGGGCTTTCACATAGGCCGTAACATCTCGATACAGTCGGTCCTCTTGGCCGTCGATTTTGAAGTCCACCGTGTGCGGGATGCGTTTTGTGAAAATCTTTCTGGCAATCCATTTGCCGTCCGGTTGCCGCTCGGGGAAATACACCATCGCCTCTTTCGTTCGCCGCAGATAGAACGGTGCATGGCGACGTTCCATCGCTTGCCTGATGGAACGCACATCTGCATAGGCGTCCTGGTCTAAGAGCTGAAGGAACAAACTAAAGTTTTCCGGGATGCCCTTATGCGGTGTGGCCGTCAACAAGAGAATGTGATCGCTGATATCGCGCAATAGCTCGCCCAAGCGGTAGCGTTGGCTCTTGTGTTCCGAATCGGACGCGGACATGCGATGGGCCTCATCGACAATGACGAGATCCCATCGAACTTGACGGAGACCGGGCAGAATGTTCGTCCGCTTGGCAAGATCAAGTGAGGTTAGGACGGTCTTCTGTTCCATCCACTGATTGACGCCGAACTGGTCTCTGATGTCGGCTCCCTTGAGCACCAGGAACTTCTCGTCGAACTTCTCCTTCAACTCGCGCTGCCACTGGAATGTCAGGTTCGCAGGACACACGATTAGGATGCGTTCGGCGAGTCCGCGCAACTTGAGCTCGCGGATCAGCAGGCCAGCCATGATAGTTTTGCCGGCACCGGCATCATCGGCAAGCAGAAATCGGACCCTTGCAAGCTTTAGCAGGTGATCGTAGACGGCTTCCAACTGATGCGGCAGAGGGTCAACACGGGAGATGGAGAGACCGAAATACGGATCGAACTCGTAGGCAATGCCGAGAGCATAGGCTTGCAATCCAAGACGGAGGAGATTGCCGTCGCCGGTGTAGGTGTGTGCAGGGTCTTGGATCCGAAGCGTCTTGATATCGGCAGGCGTGAGGGTGACGCTTCTGAACCGCTCGGTTTGCGTGCCGACAAGACCGATAATCCAAGTGTCTGTTCCGCCTAAACGAACTGTCTCGACCCGCATTGGTTCGCTGAACAGCGGTCCGATGAGGATCTGGCCTTCTTTAATAGCTGGACTAGAGGACACTCTTATTTCTCCACCTCAGGGACCAGCGTGGCAAAGGTACACTGCCCCACCGATGAAGTCCACATCACGTATTCCGCAAGATCTCCCACCGCTTCCAAATGCTCTTCAAGTTGGTGAATCACGAACGACCCGTCGTCGCTCCGTCGCACATGGGCAAGAAAGCGACTCGCTTGCTTCACTCGCGGTCTTCTCTTAGCGCACGTTCTCATTCGGCTTACCCAACGTCGCGGCTCTCGCTACCAATTTCCATACGGCTTCTTCTTCGCCAGAGTCACCCAACATGGCCATCGAGGTTTTTCCCATCCCCGTCGGCACATGCACCAAGAGCCCCTCACCACTCCCGTTCCCCTCACCCTTCCCTTTCCCAGGGAGAGAAGGTTGAAATAACCTCGGCTCGTAGGCGAAGCGAGCCTGGAACGGATTGGAGCAGGATCACGTTGCTGCCATGAATCAAGCCTTCAACTGCCGCTCACCCGTCTTGATCGGCGCCGCTCTTCCCAGGCCCTTCCGACGGCTCTGTGACACTGGAACTGCGCATGGATTCCCCGTACTCACTGGCAGGCGCCGTGCCCAACAGCCGAGCGATATCCTGCATTTCCTCGATGGCCAGTATGATATGTTCCAACGGCAATTGCGCCCAGCGGCGCAGTTGCTCACGGCGCGCGCCTTGGAAGCTGGTCAGGCGCCAGTCGAACTCTGTTGGTTGTGCGTCATGTTGTTGCATCGTCTTCCAGCCTCATGCGCAGGTGTTCGATATCGATCCTGTCTTGTTCTCTGCCCGCCGCTTCTTTCATCTTGATCAGCGTGGGGATACTGACAAACCGAACTTCGATGGTCCCATACAGGGGTTTGATCAGTGCCTTGCGATATTCCTCATCAAACGGGAAGGGCTCTTGCACGAAAATATCGATGGATGTCTCACGGTGGCTGTCGCTCCAAAGTTGAAGTACCTGCATGTTCTTGTCGCGTATCCAGCTTTCGCGCGTGGCCCAATCGGCGAATTGCTCGGCGGTGACCGGCGCCAGGGGTTTATAGCCTAGGGCCTTCAGGGCAGCAAAGGTTCGAGCGATATTGTCCGGTACGAGCTGGATAACGAAGTCGGCGTCCTTGGTGAAGCGCAGATACCCATGAGCGTTCACCGCAAGCCCGCCGGCGATCAGATAACGTACGCCGGCCTCGTTGAGCGCACGGACAATGGCTTCAAAGCTGTCCAATTTCACGATCGGGCTTCTTTCCAATCAGCCCAACAGTCCGATTATGCGCTCAGCCGGTGAGGTCGCCCATCCCTGTCGGCACATCGTGAGATCGGGGACAGGCACCCCTCGGCGTTGCTCGGGGAGCCAGTCCCCATCGGCAAATCGAATCTGAAATGGGTATGGTTCATTGCCGGTCGCTTGCGTGAACCAGCGTGCAAATGCGTCTTCATTGCTCATCGCAGCTTCCTCTTCCTTGATCCGGTCATCGCTCTGCTCCCGCCTTCCCCTTCATCAGACTAAATGACCCGGCGGGGTTCTCGGTTCAATCGGAGCAAACAGTTCATCTCCGCTGCCCCTTCGGTTTGCCGGTTGTGGGGGACTTCATCTCGAATCCGATCCAAGGTGCTGTGTGCTGCTTAGCCGGCTTTCGCAGTCACGCGCAATTTGACATGCGCCTTCTTCTGCAGCGCGTTCACGATGCTGAAGAAATTCTCCGTACTCGGATTGCCACGCGGGGCCAGCATGCGGTGCAGGCTTTTGCTCGGTTTCTTGAGCATCGTCGCGAGTGCCTCGAATCCGACCGTGGCGTTGACGAGATCGCGCAGAATCGCCTTGCCTGCCGCCGTCTCGCCGGCCAGATAGGCATTGATCGCCTCGGTAAACAGCGCTTCGCGGAACCTTGGGTCCTGTTGAGCTCGCGCGGCCACAGTTTCTTTAAATTCTCGTGTGAGTGCCATGGTGCATCCGTTCAATGCGAGGAATCGTTTCGTCGCCGATCGTCAGCCAATCGTTCTCGCGCGGCGCGGTCACCTTGGCTGCCGCCGATGCATTGAGCCTTTCAACCCATCCGGCAAAGGGCGAACGACCCAGCGAATCGAGGTATTCAAGGATTCGGATTTCAGACATCGTACAAGGTAACCGTTATGTTACTGTACTCATTTGCGAACCGGCAATCTCTTTTTGCCCTGTGGAATCCGCGGCTTTCTGACTCGGCAGCATGACGACCGACGCAGCTTCGGGTCGCCTCGGCAACATCCCCCACCGTGCGCAAATGCACCTCCAGATCGTGAATCGCAAACGACCCGCCTTCGTTCCGTCGCACATGGGCCAAACGCGCCTTCAGCGATGTTGCCGGATCAAAAGCGCTCACACTCCCCTCGCGGCGATCTTCTTCCGTACACGGTTCATCTTCAAGCTTTCTCGACAAATGCTCCATCCAACGGTCCAACCGGTGCGTTAAGCCTGCCTTCGTGTTGACGATATTTCCAAGCTGCGCGCGCGTTTCTCCTGGAGATCAAACCGACGCTCCGCATCATGTCTTATGGCGACGGTGTTCGAGATGAGGCGCAGCACATCTTTCTGACCTACGGGCGCGACCATCGCCTCTCCTTTTGCGACGCCGTCACGTTTGTCGTGGTCACCACGATGCTCGATCATGTGCCGTGCCTTTCCTTCGATAAAGACTTAAGAGGCCTCGGCCTAACGGTCCTCGTAAACGCTCATCGATTTCGCTGGCTCCCGTTCCCCTCCAGCGGCGCGAACGGCACGTCGGGGTTGAACTTGTTCACCGGGTTCAATGGGTTGTCCGGATTGTAGCGGTTCACCGGGTTGAACGGATTGTTGGGGTTGTACTTGTTGACCGGATTCACAGGGTTACCTGGATCGTACTGGTTCACCGGATTGAACGGATTGTCCGGACTGTAGGCTTGGGCGGGATTCAGGGGATTGTCGGGCTGATACCGATTGATGAGGTTGAAGATGTTATAGTCCCGCTCGTAGCGTGGATCGAAGCCCGGTTCGCCGTGGCCGACAGCCGCCCACAAGAGCATCGTCATCGCCGCTGTGAACCCTGCCGCATATCGCATGGCTACCTCCCTGTACGGACGAATCGTTTGCCGCCATAGTCTCACAGGGCTGTGACATCCGAGGTCCTTTCCTTATGCGGCTCAGCCGATTGCCGGACTCCGCGACTTGCTTGAAGGCTGGCTCGAAGAACGTTCGTCTTGGCTACGACAGCGTGACACCTGAGGTCAACGGCTCATCGAAATCCTGTGCGCTTCTTCAAGCACTGCCGCCCGCAAATGGTCGGGCTTCTCAACTCTGACGCCTCTGCCGAAGCTCAATATCCAGCCGACGAGTTCGCGGCTGTCGGCGATGGTCAGGGTCATGCGCATCCTTCCACGCGGCAATCGTGTGAGCTGTTGACTGGGATGCCACACACGATCTTTCACCCAGGCCGTCGTCGCTTTGTCGAACTCCAACTCGACATGGATGCGAGGGCCGCGCATGACGGTCAGTGAGTCCTCAACGAACGCCTCGAAATCAAAGTGCAGCGGAATCTGATAGGGCAATTCCGTCGGCGTCACAGATTTGATCCGCTCGACCGCGAACATGCGCGGTTCTTTTCGCAGGTGGCAATAGCCGATGAGATACAGACCGCCGGAGGCGTACCAGAGGCGATAGGGATCGACTTCTCGGCGGGTGACGCGCCCGCGAGAGGCCGAATCGTACCGTATTTGAATACGGCGCTTCTCGGCGATCGCCTGCGTGGCCCGCTCGACGATCTCACGGTGGTGCTTGTAGCGTTTGTGCGGGCCGAGTCCGATTGAAAACGTGCCTTCCAGTTGTTGGACCAGCGCGAGTCCTTCCGGCGGCAGCGCCGCCGAGGCTTTGCCCAGGGCCGATACCAGCGAGGCATGCAGCGCGGTGCCTTCGAGCGGGGCG
The DNA here is from genome assembly GCA_029194725.1 of Nitrospira sp. Classification (GTDB taxonomy): domain Bacteria; phylum Nitrospirota; class Nitrospiria; order Nitrospirales; family Nitrospiraceae; genus Nitrospira_D. The sequence continues at coordinate 294,236 of JARFXQ010000001.1, forward strand.
ATGAGACGGCGGCTGAGGGCCAGAGCCATCAGTTCGGTCGGTGAAAACCGAAGGGCGGGCGCATGGCGTGCTCCCTCCAGAAGCTTCCAGCGAGTACGGCCGTCCACACGTTCAGTCAGGAGTGGATACCCGGCCGATTCGATGGCGTCCAGATCTCGGCGTACTGTTCGCGGGTGGCGAGTTGCCGAAGGACCGAACCCGTCGGCAAGTTGTTCCAACGTCAGTCCATGCCTGGAGGATTCAAGTTTCTTGAGGACGATGAGCTGCCGAACAGCCTGGTCATTACGCGGCATCGGTGACTCTGCCAACCCAGAAAGACGCAGCACTCGGAGGAGATTGCCCCTTCCTTGGTATCACGAGAAGGCAGTAGGCATGAAGGTGTTTGTGGATTTGCGAGCGCAGGGTCGGAACCGGATTGTGGAGAATCTGTACGGAGGTGAAAGGACAGGGATCCTTACGACTTCTTAATCCGATTCAGAATCAACGCGACACAGCCCCCGAGCAATCCTCCGCCCATGATAGTCGTCAACACCTCGACGAGTTTCAGCTCCCAGACGGACCCTTGGGCCTGCATGACTTCTCTGATGCCGCCTTGCACCATGATGACGGCCAAGGCCATCGTCGCTCCCACGACAAACCACCAGAGAAACACTTTTACCGATGCCACTGAAACCTCATACGTCAGGATGGCGGTCGAATGAACGGTATTGGATGGCCTCCGCGATGTGGATGGCCTCAATTTTGTCAGCGTCAGCTAAGTCGGCAATGGTGCGAGCGACGCGCAGGATGCGACCATGCGCCCGCGCCGACAGTCGGAGCCTCGCCATCGCTTGTTCGAGCAAGTCTTGAGCTGGTTGACCCAGGCCACAATACCGCTTTACCATCCGCGGCTTCAACTGGGCATTCGTGTAGATGCCGTCGCTTCGGTACCGCACTCGTTGGCGCTCACGCGCCGCCTTGACACGCGATCTGATCGAGGAGGATCCTTCGGGAGCGGGCAGTTCGGTGCGAAGCTCGCGAACCGGAACAGGCGGCACATCCAGGTGAATATCCAGCCGATCGAGCAGCGGCCCGGAGAGTTTCGCGCGATACCGGCGAATCTGGGTACCGGTACAAATACAGGGTCGTACGCGATCCCCATAATATCCGCAAGGACAAGGATTCATCGCGGCAATCAACATGAACCGGGCAGGATATTTCAGGGTTCCACTCGCTCTGGTCAGGATCACATGTCCGTCCTCCAACGGTTGCCGCAATCCCTCAAGCACGCCCCGTTTGAACTCAGGCGACTCATCCAGAAACAGCACGCCGTTATGCGCAAGCGAGACCTCCCCCGGCTTTGGAACCGTGCCTCCTCCCACCAGACCTGCATCCGAGATACTGTGATGAGGAGCTCGGAACGGGCGGACCGCCAGTAACGGCCGATCTGGAGTCAGTTGTCCGGCCACGCTATGCACGCGCGTCGTTTCAATGGCCTCTTGCAATTCCAGCAACGGAAGGATCGAGGGAAGCCGCCGTGCCAACATCGTCTTACCGGAACCAGGAGGACCGACCATCAGCACGTTGTGTCCACCGGCAGCGGCGACTTCGAGCGCCCGCTTCGCATGGTCCTGTCCTCGAACGTCCGAATAGTCTTCGTCCTCCGTCGTCCTGGCTGATTCCAGCAAGTCTTGATTTGAGCAAGTTGGAACAATGAGTTGACTTCCCTTGAGAAACTCTACGGCTTCCGGAAGACTGCGGATCTGGTAGGCGCTCACCCCTTCCACCAGCGCTGCTTCGGGGCCGTTGTCGGCGGGCAGTAGCAACTCGTATCCGGACCGGCAAGCGAGCGCAAACGATAAGGCTCCGGTGATCGATTTCACCCGGCCATCCAAAGACAGTTCTCCGATCAAAACACGCTTTTCCAGCATGGCCTGAGGGATGATATCTTCAGCGACGAGAATCCCGACGGCGATGGCGAGATCCAGCCCCGAACCTTCCTTTTTCACCCCGGCCGGAGCCAGATTGACGGTAATTCGTTTGGCGGGAAAGTGAAACCCGGTGTTTTTCAGCGCGGAGCGCACACGGTCGCGACTTTCCTTGACCGTCGCGTCGGGCAACCCCACCACCGAGAACTGCGGGAGGCCGCCGGCGATATCGACTTCGACATCGACGAGATGGGCGTCGAGCCCGACGAGGGCCGCGCTCGTAACCTTGGCAAGCATGACAATTCGCCTTTCTGTCTGGTCCGCGGCCAAACCGGGCGATTATAGGAAGTCTCTAAGGGGGTTTCAATAGAGCGATCGGCTCCCGGAATTTCTCTAGCACCGCTCCCATCGACTCTGTATAATCCGCCCATGCGCCTCTGGTATCCCCCAGAGGGAACGATCCCTTCAAATCGGACACGACCGAACCGGTCGCCTTGCCCACTCTTCGCCACCATTCCGCTATCTATACTGATTTTTTCAATAGTGGCCAGCATTTCTCCATCATTCGCGGTGAGCCGAATCCACGGAACTCCGGTTCAACAGTCACGAAGCGCGTCTCCCTTTGTCGGTTCGGCCATGGCCGTCCTCGCCACTCTTGAACAGGCGAACGTGCTCCCACCGGAGGGCACCAAAGAAGCCGATCGCGTCATCAGGTCTGTAATCCAGTTCCAATCCGCGTTTAGCAAGAGCACCGATGCGTCGATACAGCGTTTTCTGCGCGATGCCGTCGCCGGCAAATACGGCGAGGAAGTCACTCCCCTTCTCGAACGATTTCGCACAAACGGATGGACCGCTGAAATACTGGAAGCACTCGCGGACGCCGACGTTCGTTCGACGGGCGAGGAACTGCAGGAATTAACGGGGGGGCTCAGAGAGTTCAACCTGTCCCTCGACGATTTCAAACGATTCATGCAGCTCGTCCGAGAGGGTCGGTCGGCGCTGGCAGCGCGAGGGCAAAGTTTCGAAGAGGTCTTTGATCACCATCGAAAGGCGATGCCGGGAGCTGCTGGACGGTGAATCACGTATCTCGCGACGCCTGTCCCGCACCAACGACAAAACGATGAATAGGCTACATCAGACGCATCCCGAACGCAGCAACCTACAAGGAGGGACCCGTGGCAACAAGAGCCTACATTCTCATCAAAGTGAAAGCGGGAAGGACCAAGGACGTGGTCGGGGCACTGAAACAAATACCCGGCGTGGAACAGGCTCATTCCTGCTTCGGCCGCCCGGATATTTTTGTCTTCATCAGCGTACAGGATGAACGGGCGCTTTCCGATATCGTCATCACGAAGATCCATTCGATCGACGGCGTGGAAGAAACGGATACCCACATCGTCGCGGAACCTTAGTGTGCCCGGAACCTTACGGTGGAAGGGGAAGGGTGACCGGCTTGCCTCCCGCCTGCGCCGACCGGTAACAGGCTTCAGCGATTTCCACGGCACGACACCCATCCTCCCCCGTGATGGGCATTGAGGAATTGTTTGTCACCGCCTGCAAAAAGGCTGTGAGGGTGGCAAGAACGGTCTGGGACGGGGGAGGCTCGGCATTCATCGTCTCAACACCGGTATCATCCACACAGCGAATTCGCCGCTGCATCCAGTCGGCTTCCACCCGCCCCTGTGAACCGATCCATACCGCTCGACCGGCACGTGATCCCAAGACTCGTGCGACCTCTATCCGGCAGGTCGTCCCCCCGATCGTGGTGAGATGAACCGATGCCGTCATTTCCGGGGCACTCGGTGGATGCCGGTCCATCGTGCAACGCACGTCCCGTACCTCTTCACCGGTCATGAACCGAACCAGGTCGAGCACGTGAATGCCGATTTCCAGCAAGGCTCCTCGCTTCCCATAGCCGTCGGCATGGTCTGAAGCTGTGTTTCGTACCTCGATGTGGAACATGACGTTCAGTTGTTGCGAGCGCCCGATATAAGATTGGAGCAGCTTCATATGCTGGATCGTTTTGTCGAATCGGAGGGTCTGCGCCGTCATCAACGGCACAGCAGCTTCGCGAGCCACGGCGACCGACGCACAAGCATCAGCCAACGTGGCCCCCAACGGTTTTTCAATCAGCATGGGTTTCCGGGCCTGGGCCGCCAATCGACAGATCTCCAGGGAAAATATGGGAGGAGTGACAGCGATGACCACGTCGACCATGGGGTCGGTGATAAGCGACGCGGCCTCTCCATAGACCTTGACCGATGGGGCTCCGGGAATCTCGAACCCCTGTTCAGGATGTCGCCTGCAGACTGCGCTCAGAGAAGCGGTTGGAAGATCGCGCACGATGTGTTGCGCATAACGAAGCCCATGCCTGCCCACCCCGATCAACCCGACACCAATGCGACCCTGATTCACGAGTCCCTCACAACTGATTCAGAGTAAGACGGAAGCATCGATCAGTCAACGCCGCTCATTTGACATTCCCGCAAGCGGCTTCATATAGTAACGCATGTTGAGTGCAATTCCGCTCCGATAAGACATCCCGCCATGCCCACGACACACCGCGCCCCTTTTACGTTAGAACAAATCGGAACAGGAACCGCGCGTTTTGCGAGCGGCGTGCCGATCCCTACGCGCACCGATCAAATGGTCGATCCCTACTTCAAGAGCAAGGTGCCGAAGGAACACCAGATCGATAGTCTCCTGTTCTGGCCGCAACAACCGGGGACCTATCCAGGGCTCATCCTGCTGCATGATCGCTGGGGATTGACCGGACAGATGAAGGATGTCGGCGCCCGTCTGGCCTGTGAAGGGTATGCGGTGATCATTCCGAATCTTTATGGGCGGTTGGGGGGAATGGTAACCGCCAGCGATGACGTGGCGGCCGCTCTGCTGGAACGTCAGGACGACGCGAAGATTATGACGGATATCAATTCCTGCTGCGAATATCTCAATACACGCCTCTTCACGAAGACCAATATCCATGGAGTCGTGGGCTATGGGATGGGGGGATCCTATGCGCTCCGCTTCGCCTGCCATCGAAAACGGCTGCGCGCTGCCGTCTCGTACTACGGCAAGGCGGTTACTCCCAACACATTGATGAAAGATCTTTTTTCACCGGTGCTCTATCACCAAGCAGGAAAGGACACCTGGGCCACCCAGGACGACGTCGAGCAATTGCGCAGCGCGGCCGCCGAGTATGCCAAGCGAGTTGAGATTCATCTCTACCCCGATGCGTCCCACTCCTTCTGTAATGACATGAAGCCACAGGCCTATGATCCCGACAGTTCGGCCCTCGCCTGGGAGCGAACTGCGAGCTTCTTGAAATCTTGCCTTCAAGGAACATGATCCGACGTAGACCGCCTCTTCGTTCCCAGACTCGCACAGATGTCGATGGCGCTCAAACCAGCGGCTATGAACGGGGTCACAGTCCGCGCCGTCCTACCATGACCGGTTTCTACTTGGTTATGGGACTAACAATTCTCACGCTGTCGCCCACCTTCGCTGAGGAACGAGCGTCACCGACGTCCCTGGCCCAACAAGTCAGTCAGCGTGCCGACCAGTTCGCTCCGATCGATTCGGACGAAAAAGCCATGGCCGTCTTCACTACGACCGTCGGCCCTGCTCTCGGCTTGAAAGATGCAGCAGGAACGCTCGGGTCTAAACGTCTCCCAAGTAAAATGGTCAACGAGCTGAAGTTGGCCGAATTGTCCCAGGCGGTCTATGAATTGATGGCGGCGCTGGCTGCATGGCAGTTGGCCGATTCAATCCGCCATGATGCGATCCAGTCCTCGACAGCCGTTCCCCTTTCCTCTGTCAAACAAGAGTGGTTGCGTAATCACAGCCGAAGCCCATCACTTTCAGATTTGCTCCGCCTGACCCAGGAAGACCAGACCCTTCCGACCTCTCAATCACCCTCCAATCCACAGAACACAGAACTTCTGCTGGCAGCTGGGCACACGGTATTTGAATCCAGCCAGCAGGCCATCGCCGCTTGGTGGGAAATCTATGGCTGGAAGGACCGGATCAGGCAGGCGAAAGGCCGGGCTCGGCTATGCGGGACTTGGCAGTGGACCATCCATAATCACCAGCACCACGAAGAACAGAAACACGCACTGGTCTTTCCTCCTGATGGACCGGTGTCGGCCACTATTCCGGGACTGTCGGAAATGATCTTTCTCGGCGACGGCGTTTACTTGCGATGGGAGCAGAACGGGCACATCCAAGAAGACAGTTTACTGTTCATCAAGGACAATACAAAGATCGAAGGGTCATTTGTGAACAACATGGGAGGATGGGGAGCAATCAGCGGGAAGCGTATGGCTCCCTGTCAGCGGTAGTCAGCTTGCTGCCCCACGCCATACGCGCCAAGCCAGAAAGCACCAGCCGATGATGAATAATGCGCCGCCGACCGGTGTCACAGCTCCGAGCCAGCGCAGCCCCAACAACGACACTCCATAGAGACTCCCGGAGAACAAGAGCGTCCCAGCCAGAAACATCCACCCGGCCTTGACTGCTCCGGCATCGCGCCAGATGCGAGCAGCAAAGCCACTCAGGACCATGCCGAAGGCGTGATACATCTGGTACCGGGTAGCCGTATCATAGACAGCCAACATCGGCTGATCCAACGTGCCTTTCAGCATATGGGCTCCGAATGCGCCGGCTGCCACTCCAAGTCCGGCGCTGACACAGCCGATACACAGTACCCACCGAGATGATGCATCGCCATCCATCTTGTCTAGCTCCTTGAACAACCGTTGCGAACGGTCGGATCATACGTGATCCCAGCTGAATACTCCATCACAGGACATCGTTCGGACGATACACGAACTCATGATCTACTCTCTGCCATCTCTACCAGGAAAAACCTTTCCGCTCCGCCATGGCCCATTCAAAATCAGCCTTTGATTCTTGCTTCTGACTCCTGTATGGTGGGCTTTTATTGCTCTTGAAACCACTCCGAAAGAGGATCATCATGTGGGACAAAAAGCGGGGCGAGATGGAATCGGATAACGGAAACTTTACTGTTTTAGGGAAGGATGTCACATTCAAAGGCATCGTCCACTTTCACAGTACCGTTCAACTCGATAGTTCCATCGAAGGAGAAATCCACGCCAAAGGAATGTTGGTTATCGGCGAAAATGCGGTCGTCCGAGGTTCGATTATCGCCGAGACGGTTGTGAGCAGAGGAAAGATCCATGGCAACGTGAGTGCCACCAGCAAGATTCAGTTGCTCAAGTCCGCTGTCCTACTCGGGGATGTCTCCTCCCCTTCGTTTTCAATGGAAGAAGGCGCGTTCTTCAAGGGTTCGATCGACATGGGTTCCCATCCGGTGGTCGATGAACTGCAACAATCGACCATGGTCCTACCAGATTTTTCACACCGGCTCAGTTCATCGCGGCCCGTGCTGATTGAAAGTGAATGAGGGAGTTGACGCTCCCTCGAAGCCATCTTGCCGGATCATAATTTCGTCCTGCCGATGATTCCGAGGACCTCCTCGACCTCGTGGCTCTTATCATCAAGTTAGTTCCTCATGCCGATGGGAATACGTCACGCGTTTCGCTATGGCGAACAAGGGTGTGATTCGAATCTTCGGATTAGACGATCGATCTATGGCTCAGCGACGGTAGCCCAGCCTCAGCCATCGGTAACAGCAACCTCCACCTCTCCTCTTTTCACCTCCTCCACCGTTCTGTAAGATACCCACCCTCGATTGGCCACCAACCAGAAGAGGGTTTGATGGCTCGGAGCGCTGCATTCCGTTCATTCGCACGATTGATGACGGCGGCCTTGCTGGCCGACCGTCGCAAATGTTCCGACACCGATATCGTCGAAACGCTCCAAGAATCAACTCAGGCCAAAACTTCTCCCATGATTTCCCGACGTCAATTGTTGCTCAGCGCTGGGGCGACATGCGCAACGTTCGCTCTCGGAACGATCACGGGTTTTCCGCTCCGCATCACCGATGCCAAGCCACTCCCCTCCTCCCTCTCCGTCGGTATCGTCGGTGCAGGGCTCGCCGGATTGGCTTGCGCCGATACACTCAAGACCCGCGGCATCCGGACTTCCATCTATGACGCAGCCACGCGGACCGGCGGCCGCTGTTGGTCGTTACGAGGCTTCTTCCCTGGTCAGGTGGCGGAACGAGGCGGCGAGCTCATCGACAATTCGCACAAGACAATGTTGGGCTACGCCAAACGGTTCGGCCTGACTCTGGAGGATGTGAATAGACAGCCGGGCGATGTCTTTTACTATTTCTTCGGCCAACGGTATTCAGAAGCCGCGATTGTGGCAGAGTTTCGTGATTTCCTGTCGGTGATGCGGAGGACCTCAATCGCCTGTCCCGAGAAGTCACAGCCCGTTCACACACAGCCAATGATGTGGCGCTGGACCGTACGGATCTGCTGGCTTATCTGGAAGGGCAGAACGGGGCCGGCGTGCCGGCCGGTCCAGTGGCCAAGGCCGCCATTGTGACCGCCTACGAGGCAGAATATGGACTTGCCGCCACAGAACAGAGCTGTCTAAATTTTCTCCTATTCATTCCTACCGACAGCCGTTCGACGTTCAAGCCGTTCGGTTCCAGCGACGAACGATACCATCTGGTAGACGGTAACGGCGGGATCGTTGAAGGATTAATCAGTGAACTCTCCGGGCAAGTCACCTATGACCGCGAGCTTGTACGAGTCCGTCGCCTGAGCGACGGGCGAATCGAACTAACGTTTCACATGGGCAGTCGCACCATTGTCAAGACGCACGATGTCGCCCTGTTGGCGATCCCCTTTACCCTGCTGCGTGAAGTGGAGCTCGATCCCAGTCTCGCGATCCCCCCAAATCAGCTGACGACCATTCAAGGACTTGGCTACGGCACCAATGCCAAGCTGATGATCGGCTTTTCGAGTCGCCCGTGGCGTGCCTTGGGAGGGAACGGAACCGTCTATGCAGATCTTGCGAATGTACAGACGACATGGGAAACCAATCCGTCACGGGGTACAGAGACCAGAGGCGTGTTGACTGACTATTCCAGCGGCGCGCGAGGTGCAGGGTTGAACAAGAATATGGTCCAGACGGAAGCTCAGCGATTTTTGAACGGTTTGAACATCGTATACCCAAACACGGCCGGCGCTGCCACAATCATCCAGGGACAGTACCTTGCACACCTCGAACATTGGCCTTCGAATCCACTGACGAAAGGCAGCTATACCTGCTACCGTCCCGGTCAGTTCACGACCATGGCCGGATTAGAGGGATTGGCGGTCGGCAATCTCCTCTTCGCCGGGGAGCACACGAACTCGTTCTATGAATGGCAGGGGTTCATGGAAGGCGCGGCTCTTTCTGGTATTGCGGCTGCCCAATCCATTCTAACCACAATCAAAACTCGTTGAGTAGGTTCCGTAATTCCGCGCGGTTGGTCCTGACTCATGTCTCCATCCAATCAGGCAAGAGGTCGCGGTCGAACCTCCAAAGGGATGTTCCGCATCGTACCGCTTGGCGACTCAGCAATCACGATCGAATTCGGCAACGAGATCGATCCGTTGATCAATGCACGAACCATCTCATTTGCGAAGATGGTCGTCGATCAAGGGTGGTCCGGTATCCTGGGCATTGTGCCTACTTATCGATCAGTCACTGTTTTTTTCGATCCGTTTCAGTGGAATTTGTCTGTATTGGCCAAGAAACTACGCGGCCTGCCTCGACCTGGGCCAAAGGAAAGCGAATCGAACGGCACCGTACATGAGATTCCCGTCCTGTATGGAAGCGAATGGGGACCTGACTTGGAGGAGGTCGCAGCATTCGCCGGCCTGCGACCGGCAGATGCGATCGAATTGCACATATCGATGCCCTATCGCGTCTATATGCTCGGGTTCAGTCCAGGTTTTCCCTATTTGGGTCCAATTCCCGAACGTTTGGCCATGCCTCGCCGCTCGACTCCGCGTACGAAAGTCCCAGCCGGATCCGTCGGCCTTGCCGACCGCCAAACCGGCATCTATCCCAGCGCCACTCCTGGCGGATGGCAACTGATCGGCCGAACACCGATCGTCATCTATCGCAAGACCGGAGCGACTCCCTTCCTACTGAAGCCGGGCGACCTGGTCCGATTCAAGCCCATCGATCGGAAAGAGTTCGACCGTCTAAGCAGCGAGACACAGCATGACGACTATTGATCTGAACGGCGACATGGGTGAGTACGAGAGCGAAGAGTTCCTGGCACTCGAGGCCCAACTTATGCCGCTGATCACCTCGGTGAATATCGCTTGTGGCGCACATGCCGGCAATCCCACGCTCATGCGCCGGACAGCCAGCCTGGCATCGCACTTTGGCACCGCCATCGGCGCACATCCAGGTTTTCATGACGCCGAGGGTTTCGGACGACATGACCGCCAGGCCTTTCCGCTGGAAGTCGAATCACTGGTCACCAGACAACTGAAGACTCTTACCGACGTGCTGGTATTGGATCATCTGGCACTCATCCATGTGAAACTTCATGGCGCACTCTATAACCTGGCGGCAAGAGATCAGACAATCGCAGATGCCGTCGCACGAGCCGTCACATCGTTCAACCGACACCTTCTACTCTATGCCCTTGCTGGATCAGTCTTGGTTGAGTGTGGAAAGAAAGCCGGTTTGACCGTAGTTCAGGAAGCCTTTGTCGATCGAACATACAGATCGGACGGTTCCCTAGTGCCGCGCTCTCAACCAGGGGCTCTCCTCAAGAACGAGCAGCAAGTTTGCCGGCAACTGCGCCAGATCCTGTCAGGCTATGTCACGAGCATTGAGGGTCAACGCGTCGCCCTGCATGCCGAGAGTCTATGCATTCACGCCGACACACCACAGGCAGTCGACTTCGTTCGACTTGTGCGAAATGAAATCGAATCGGCCGGCATCCGCATCGCCAGGACTCAGACTACGTGATGAATCGTGAACCACCCCACATCATCGTGGTCAAAGGTGGGTGGCTGACCACGGTACAAGACCTGGGACGATATGGCTATCAGCAATATGGAGTTCCTGTCGCCGGCGCGATGGACTCTTTTTCTGCAATAGTCGCCAATCGCCTTGTGGAGAATCCAGACCAAGCAGCGCTGCTCGAACTTACCCTGAAGGGACCTGAACTTCAGTTTGAACAAGAATCAGTGATCGCCATCACCGGCGCAGACCTCTCCCCGACCATCAATGGCAGCAGCCTCCCGCTTTGGCAAAGCATCCTGGTGCCACATGGCAGTCGGTTGAGCTTCGGTAGTCCACGAGTCGGGGTTCGTTCATACCTGGCGATCGCCGGCGGGATCGATGTCCCACTGGTTCTGGGCAGCCGTTCGACACATTGCGCCAGCGAGATGGGCGGGTTCCGAGGAAGGCCACTGAAACAGGCGGACAGTTTGTGTACTGGCAAACCAGTACAATCCATCAAGCGGTTACCAGGAAAACGGCTGCCCGATCACCTGGTTCCTCGCTACAACCGGACACCAATACTCAGGATCATTCCAGGTCCGCAACAACACTTCTTCTCAGACACGTCCCTCGCGACGCTGGCAAGGGCTACTTACACTGTCTCTCCCCAGTCGGATCGCATGGGGTACCGGTTAATTGGGCCGACAATCGTCCGCAAGGAATCCATGAGATTCATCTCCGACTGCACCACAATGGGCGCACTACAAGTACCACCGGACGGGCAGCCGATTCTCCTGATGGCCGACCGACAGACCACCGGTGGCTATCCCAAGATCGCAGTGGTGATCTCAGCGGATCTCTTCCTCGCCGCGCAACTGGCCCCTGGCGACACCGTCACCTTCGCACCATGCACTATCGCTCAAGCCCAGACCGTTCTGCGGAAACACCGTGCTCAGCTCGACACAGCGCTGCCGCCGCAAGAAAGCTCTCTCCTGCTCAGATAAGACTACGGTTTTGGAACTTCAAGGTCTTTACAGATTTTCTGGGCAAGAAAGTCGTTGATCTCTCGGTGGCGTGGAACTGTCGAGGTCTTAGCAGCAGCCCGGTTCACGTAGACACTGTGGTTACCACCCTCACGAAGGAACTGAACACCATGACGTTCAAGATGGCGAATCAGATCGATCCGCTTCACGAGATGGAGGCCAGCGGTTCACGGATCACGATCTTATTACGAAGCGTCTCCTCGGCGAGCGCGCGGTTGGACTCCAAAGTGAGCTGAACAGCTTCGTAAAGATTGGCTCTTACTTGCTCAAGCGTCTCCCCTTGGGTATTGGCTCCCGGCAATTCCTCAACAAACCCGATATAGCCTTCCGGTACTTGCTGAAACACCGCTGTCAATTGTTCTTTCATGGCAACCGTCTCCTGACAGCGAGTATACCAGAGTGACCTGGAGAAACCCACGTAGATTCGCCGGCATCATTAGCCCCCTCACCAACAAATGCGCAGGCTCCGAGTAGCCCCTCTCACAGAATCCTCCGACATCGCTTCTCTGCATCTTCCTTTCCCGCAACGCCGAAGCCCATCCGAGCTTGCCCTGTTGCACTTGGAGTTAGAACTCAAGGTTTTCGTCAATGTGTTTCCAGATACGGTGCGGGAAAATGGTGGTTCGGTCGGCCGATTGTTCCGAGGAGGCACCATGTATCCATTCAGATACTCCCTGAATCGAAAGAGATTCACTTAGTCAGGCCTCCATTTTCAAAGCAACAGCACAATGCTCGGGAATTCACGTGATTCTCACAAACTCATTGTGGTCCGTCCCTTGCTGAATGTGTAAGCGCTGGGCGACAGAATTCGATGATCGTGTGGGTAACATCCAAAGCTGATCAGCTTTGGGATCAGCTGGAATATCAACCAATGTATCACGTGAGAAGCAGGTGCCTGTAACGCGCCATGGTTCAGACTGATGTTTTAGACCGTATCCGATGTTGCCATAGTTCACGACAGCGGCAGAGATTTGAGTCCCAGCCCTACCAGGACCAACTCTGAGCTCAACCATTTCCAACTATTGGAGCAGACATAGTATTACAAACAACCTGCTGGGGCCGACATTCACCAAACCTTATTGCCTCTTAGGGCAAGAATGGCTGCTAAAGATAGCGACGAGCCCAGGGTCCAGATCCACCAGATACTGTTCCTCATCGCTGCCATGACGGGGGGCATTTGGCTCTACGAAAGTCCCCTCAAGAGCTCAAGACCAGTCGCACAGGACATTGGGAACAAAAGCCTTGTGACTAGTGGGGCAGATCGGGTCCAAGCGAGGTTGTGGCAAGACCCCTTCGAAGCGGTCGAGACGCACATAAAGTCCGAAGAATCGACGAGCAGTGGAGGCTCGGCACGGGACGAAACAGCTCATTCCCATTCGCTCTCTCTCGTGGCAATAGAAGTAGCGACATCCACTTCTACCCCCAGAGATATTCAGATTCTGATCGTACTTACAGATGGAAGTCCCTATGCCGAGAATCGAGAATCCCGCCTGCGGCAGCGATATGCCGTGCTGGCCGGCCTGGAGCGAGCTGGTTATGTGCCAACGGATGGCGAACATATCCGATACTTTTGTTGGGGTGAGAACAAAGTCTGTCAGACTAATTCAGCAGGACGCCATCACACATTTTCAATGTTGGCTCAGCGATCTCAATCGACGGTGGAGATCGGCGGTCAAACACTGTCCAGCAGGAATGACGATTGTAAGCCTACGCCCAATGGGCATTGGCACCAGAATCCTGTGCCGGTTGAATGGTATCAGTCAATTGACGGCAGTAGTTCTCATGTGCTGGTCTTCTGGATCAAGGATCAAGGTCTCGGAGTGAAACCACTTGAAAGCTTGAGAACAATTCAATGCATGACGTTCAATGCCTTTCCCCCACTGCACGCAACTGTCCAGTTCAAAGTCATCGGCCCGCGTTTTTCAGGCACGCTTAAAGCGATGCTTGCTGAGGATGACAAGGTGACGGAGGAGAATTCGCTCACGATGTATTCGCCCTGGGCAACCACTCCAGAGCCATTTTTGGCAGAGGGGAAGACGTCGATTAGAGACCATTTCCAGAAGAAACGCGTAACGTTCACCCCTACGATTCCAACGGATGACCAGCTCATAAGTGCGCTTATTGATGAACTGATGCGCCGGGGTGTCTCCGTGAGCGACGAAAGCCCGGAAAATGGTACCTGCGACCACATTGCAGTGATCGCTGAATGGGACACATTGTATGGACGTACCTTACCAGCGACCTTCACCGAGGAAGCCCACCGCCACGGCGTAGGGGCTCAATGCAAGCAACCTCAAGACGGATCATATGACGCGCAGGCCACAATCCCATTGATACATCGATATAGTTACTTACGCGGATTGGATGGAGAGCTGCCACAAAGCAAACCACCTAGTGCTTCCGGATCATCATCAGACGACAAAGCATCATCTTCCCCTTTGCTCAAGGAGCTACGTCAGGACATCGAGCGCATGGAGCGTCCAGAGGGACGGAGCCAATTAGACTACGTCCGTCGTTTGGCTGAACTCCTTCTTGCTACGGATAATAATCTGCGAGGGAAGTGCGGGCTGTGGAGATCGAAGTGTCATGGGTTCAAAGCCATCGGTGTGCTTGGCAGCGATGTCTACGACAAATTGCTCATCCTGCAAGCACTGAAAAAGAGTTTCCCCTACGTCGTGTTCTTCACGACAGATCTCGATGCTCGCTTGTTCCACCCCGGCGAATTAGCGTGGACTCGCAACCTGGTGGTCGCCTCTCACTTTGATCTGACCCTCAATGAGAAACTCCAGGGGACCATCCCGCCGTTCCGCGATACCTACCAAACGGCAACCTTCTTCACCGTACTGAGAGCATTGGGTGTCCTTAAAAAACCTGACTCGAAACAAGAGGGATCGTCTGCCGACGGAAAAGCACTGCTCAAGCTTCAACCACCCTGCGTTCCGCCAGAAGCATGCAACTTTGAAGTGGTTCCTCGAGTAAAAATCCACGAGATCGGTCGCAATGGACCGGTGGACATTAGCGTCAACTCAGATATAGCCAATCAAACACAGACCCTTCAGCAGATCAGTACGAAACGTGCAGCCCCAGCTAATCTGGTCGATGCCGTCATGAATGTTTTGTATGCGACCGCTTGCCTCTTGGTTGTTGTGGTCCTCCTCATCTCAGCTAGTGCGTCCCTCTCCGGATGGGTATTCCAGCCGCTCCTACACTCAACTTCTGTGAACAGGAATGCTATCGCAACTGGTCTTGTTCTGTGTCTCTTACTGTTAGATCTGTTATTTGGTGGCATCCTCTATCTGCCCTCAGATTCATACGAAGGCGAGCCCTTCTCCTTTCTCGATGGGGTCAGTATTTGGCCAAGCCAAATCCTTAGGGGTACTGTGGTTGGGTTGGCGCTGCTGTTTGGGTGGTGGCTGCTCTATCGGTACTGCCCACGCGTGTGCGATGACATGGAAGCACAATTTTGTGATCTACTGAAACCTCCCTCCACTACTGAAAACAAGCACCAGGTATTAGCCGATGACATGGAAAAACAATCTCGTGATCTACTGACACCGCAGTCACAGCTTTCCAATCCACCATCTTCAATAATTGACCCTATACAACAGTGGTGGGAGGCGAAAGCCCAGATGTTCATAGGCATCTGGGCTTTCGCTAAGGAAGCAAATACTTCAGACAAGCTCTGGCAGGAATACCGCAAGCGTCTACATTGGACCTGGATCTTGATGAGAGTTGTGCCTGTGAGCGTGATGTTCTGGATCGCCGGCAAGTTGGTACTAGGGGTTACTGGGCTTCCTTTCACTCCGTTTCGCGGTCATGTGGCGGAGCAGGTTAATCGGTTCCTATTGCCACTGGCTGTATTGGGAATGATCGGAGCCATCTTTCTTGTGCTCGACATCACTCAACTTACGAGCGTTTTCATCAAAAAGCTCGTCCCGAAGAACAGAGGAGAACAAAGTTCCTCACCGCCTTTGACCCATCTGCGGCTCATCGAACAACTAACCGATCGCATTGACGAATTCATTTATTTCCCTGCCACGCTGCTGGTGTTGATGGTGATGGCCCGTTCAGAGTTTTTTGATAACTGGGATTTCCCGACCGGGCTCATAGTCGTCATCGGTCTCAGTGCATCCTACGTCATCGCGAGCGCACTTCAGTTGAGACGAGCCTCAGAATGCGCCCGACAACAGGTCCTTGCTGATCTTTCTGCTCAATACCATACCAAATATCCGTCGGATTCCGCCGAGGGAATTCAACATACAATAGAAGAGGTCAAGGCCCTATCCAAAGGGGCCTTCATGCCGATCATCGAATTGCCGGTCTTCCGCGCCGTGACATTCCCGACCGGCTTCTATGCTCTCTTAACCCTTGTCGAAACCTTCATCAAGAACTGACCATGATGGTGGGCAAACAGGAATCATTCATCAAGGAGGGTCATCATGCAGAAGAAAAGCTCACTCTCTCCTGTCTTGTTGGCACAACGCCGTCAACAGATGTGGCCCAAGTCTTGTTTCGTGCATGCAATGGGACAAGCCATAGTTTCCATTGACTCATGTGCTCGGGCGATCGCTGCCGTACGGCCGGTTAGACTTCGAAGACGGTGCGATGGATCTCACTTTGCCGAATAATCGATTGCAGCGTACCGATCCTCAGTTCGGGGTGATCCGGGATAGGAACCGTCACTGTGCCAAGACCGGTTCGCCGTTACATGACAATGTGGTTTCCGCGTTGGCGGACGATATAGAATCCGTGTTGTTCAAGGATGCGGCATGCCTCTCGTCCGGAAAGGACGCGAAGTTTACCCACAGGCTGCTTCGAAGCGGGTGACAAACACTTCTGTGTGAAGGCGACGTTCGATTTCGGTAGGGTCAGCGCATTCGAGAAAGAGCTCGACCGCTTCTTTGAGATTGGCCGTGGCCGATTCGATTGTTTCTCCTTGGCTGGCTACGTCAAGTTCCGGGCAGAGCGGAACATAGCCTGAGTTCTCCTTCTCGATGATCGCGGTGTAGCTTCTTGTTGCCATGACCCATTCCCTCACACAAGTCGAGTCTTTCTCCGAACCTGCGCCCATTATAATCGATCCCCCGTTGGTTGCCTAGCGGGGATTGAAACATAGCCCTGGGGGCTAACCATCCTGATTTTTTTTAGACACGTTCGCTCATCATGACGGTGACGATACTTTCCGCCGTTATCTGAGAATAATCACCTCAACCCCCTAGCTCTCGATGACCTGATTCGTGTGGCTCCGATTGAAACCAAGAGATAGGAGCTGGGTTTGCGATTGACCTCGTTGGCCCGTCCCGATACGATGGCCACCTTTCCATGTGGTCCAAGATTTGGCAGACAGGAGTGACGGTGCTAATGCTGGCGGCATCTCTCGCCGGCTGTGCGACCGGACGCTATACACCTCTGGGCGAAGTGGAAAGGGCAGAGGTTGAGCAGCTCAAAGAGAACGTCTATCGGGTGGAATACCGGGTGAGTGCCTTCACTTCCCAAGAACAGCTGGACTTCTATCTACGTCGACGCTGCGCGGAGCTAGCCCTCCGTGAGGGCTACGACTTTTTTCACCTAGCTCAGCGCGTCGACGTACTGGGTTTTTCGCGTCGGACGGCTATGACGGTGACGCTGTATAAAGGTCAAAAGCCCGTCGGGGTTGCGAACCTCTACGATGCCAAGGACGTATTGACCGAGGCCTCATCTGCTCTGAAGTCCAACTAAGGGGGTCATCTGGGAGGCAGGCTCACTTCCACCCCACCGCCTCGCAGCGGCAGCGGGCATGGAACGCATCGGGGTCTCCACCCCACGTCAGCAGAGCGTTCTGCATGGTGGTGAGCTCCGACTCGGTCGCCCAACGTTCCTCCAGAATCAGTCTACGATGCTGTTCGAGAAAAACACCGCCGAAGTAGCGACTGAAGCCCGAGGTCATCTCCGGTGTGCCAAAGACATCGGACGACGCCGAAGCCACAATGTTCTGAAATCCACCTTCGCGCAATAGCCTGCGCTGTTTTCGGCCGAACCGTACATCGCCGCCGTTGTATTCGATCACCCGCATCGTCAACTTCCACAATCGCTCGACATCCTCATGGAATGGATAATACACATCGCCATCGAAATCCGCATCGCGTAGGCCGATGACCCCTCCCGGCTTGAGAACGCGCCACAGTTCCCGCAAGGCCTTCATCGGCTCAGCGAGATGATACAGAACGGCGTGAGCCAGGACCGCGTCGAACGTCCCGTCCGCGAATGGAAGGGCATACAGACTGGCATGGTGGAACTCGACGTTGTCGATCCCACGTTGCCGTGCCTCTCGGCGGCCCATGTCGAGCTGGCGGTCTTCAATATCAACTCCTACAACTCGTCCCTGCGGGACCAATGCCGCAAGTGTCACCGTGATTCCGCCCGGCCCGCATCCACAATCCAACACATGCATGGCGGGTGTGAGATGGGGCACAAAAAACGCGGCTTCGCGAGTCGCACTTCGCAGGGCCAGTCCTCGCAACACCAACGGATCGTAGCCCGCTGAATAGGTTTCGTGCTGCGTCAAGGACATGTTGCCGATTGAATCAGTGCAACGTCAGGCAAGTTCGTCGAGATAGCTCATAAACTGATGATCGTCCAGCGCTGCGCCAAGCCGCTCGCTCACTCGCTTCAACAAGTCGGTTCCTCGTTCGCTAGAGAAGTCGAGCATGCCCCCGGCAATCACCCATGTCGTCAGCGGGGCGCCGAGCCCGGCTTGAACGTCACGACGGAGGTCTTTGGTCGAATACCCTTCCACGCCGTTCGCTTTCACTGTCTCATGATACAACCCCAGCAACGGCTCCTCCAGAGTCCGACGCTGCTCCACCGACAGCGAGCTTGATAGAAAATAGGCAAGGTCGCGCGGACCACGAGAGCGCCGTACCACCTGCCAATCAAACACGGTCACGCCTCGTCCCTCGCCAGCGTGGGCAAATGCCAAATTGTCGGCTCGGAAGTCGCCGTGCGTAAGTGTCTGAGGACCAGTTGAGCACTGTTGAGAATATTCCGAGAAAACCAACGCGAATCTTCGTGCGACTTCACGCAAACCTGGCGTCAGAAACTCAGCGCACCGTTGTTCGAAGCGGGGCAACATCGCCTGGTAAATAGCGGCTCTTGCCTGAGCCTCATCGGTCAGTGCCCGCAACCATGAGAGGGAGTTAAGGAGAGGAGCGCCCCAATAGTGCGCGTGCAAGAGCCCGAGCTGCCTCACAGCAATCTGAGCGTCCGTTGCTGAACAACCAGTGAGATTGTCGCCGAACTCCACCGCATTGAGATCTTCCAGCAACAGCACACTTGCACTCGTGCCTTCGTCATACCGACTCAGGTACGGACGGGGCACGCGTATAGGGAAGGCCGGCTGCAGAGCCACGTCTCGATAAAAACCCGCCTCGGTCTCGTAGATTCCCACTCTGCGCAGTTGCTGCCTGACGGCGGGATCCGCTGAGGACAGTTTGACAAAGACGGTGGCGGGAGCGCTGCTTTCTGGTGCATCATACGCAACCTGAAGGCGGGCTGTTTGCCCGACAAACCCATTGCCTCCGGCAACCGGCGTCACAGTGATCCCCACCACTGCGGCCCGGTCGAGCACGCCGGCACGCCGCAGCATCGTCGTGAGCCAAACCGTGGTGATAGACTCCGGCGTCGACGGAATTGAGAGATCATCTTCCTGCATGAGGCGGAGACTAACACACAGAGACATCCATTTCAAAATGGACCTATCACAGGATGTACTGCCTAAACGGACAAGGGGGGCTTGCGCCGGTCATCGGACGCTGGCAATCTTCCGCTGATTTACTTCACGGTATACACACCAGGAACTGTAATACATTGCGCCGGAAACTCGGTATGGACAAACCGCGCTATGCTCTCCGGCAACCCATCATCGCCGCGCTACTTCTGTTTCAGGCAGGCTGTGGAGCAACAGAGCTGGGAATGTGCGCGCCGCACACAAAAGAAGAAGGTGCGCCTGCTCAGAATTGGATCGAGTGTTTTGACCAACCCTTCTCGCATGAAGGGATCACCCATTCGGTGTTCTGCCTGCATGACGGAACCGACAAGCCTCCGGTGCTCCTACTCCACGAGTTGACCGGCCTGTCTCCTGGGACACTGGCTTATGCCGAGGAACTCTCGAAGGACTTCACCGTGTATGTGCCGTTGCTATTCGGCGAGAAAGGCAAGTTTTCCCTTATGAAGGGATTGTCGGCCTATTGGTTCCGAGGATCATTGGAGTTTTTCCCCGGAGGTGAATGGGGCCTCCCCTCTCAGGGAAGCGCTCCCATTGTGAACTGGCTGCGAGCGGTGGTGCAGAAGCTCGGAAAACGGCATACCCAGCAGTCCATCGGCATCATCGGCAACTGTCTGACCGGCCCGATCCTTGTCGCGCTGCTTGATCACCCACAGGTCTCTGCCGTGGTGGTGGCGCAACCTGCTCTGCCGTTGCGCTTCTGGTGGTACAGCGATGCCGACCACAAGTCTCTTGGCCTTTCGGCCGACGATCTACGATACGCGAAAAAGAACGCTGCCAAGATCTACGGACTGAGATTCGAAACAGATTGCATGTCGGATCCGGCGAAACAAGACACGTTGCGTGACGAATTCGGCGATCGCTATAAGAATGGTGAAATCCCGGCGAGCTCATACCAAGTTGAAGGAAAGCCGGTCAAGGCTCACAGTACCTTGATCGGTTCGTGGAGAGAGCAGGGCGAGGCAGGACAGCCTTCGCGAGACGCGCGCGAAAAGGTTCGAGATTTTCTCTTGAAGGAACTCAGTGGGCCTGCACCGCGCGGATGAGCAGCTCCGCGATCATCGACGGCAAACCACACGACGATCCCATCCGGCGTCACGTTCGCGTGGGCTTGATGGGTAATCAGTGGGAAATGCGCTAGACGCGACCAACGAGAAAAAATGGATGGCTTGGGCTTTGCTCGTCTGAGTCTGAGAGCCGGCTCTTGTGATCCACCATTACTAGAGTCACTCATCCACCAGAACACAGAAACGGATCGAGATGCTTCGTCCCCGTCCTGCTCCATCGAGTTGTCACCGGTCGTTTTATTGACTCTCCTCTCCCCAGGTGCTAGATTCCAACCGCATTCGTGAAGTGTGACCCTTGTACGATCTGAAATATCTCCGCGAACACCTCGACCAGATCCGCACCTCTCTCGATCGGCGCGGGAACGATGTCCCGTGGACTGATATCCAAAAATTGAGCGAAGAACGGCGAGCCGTTACGACGCAGGTCGAGCAGTTCCGGTACGAGCTCAATAAGGGCTCGGAAGAGGTTGCTCGGCTGCGCCGGGCTAAAGCACCGGCCGAAGAGGCTATGGCGGCAATGAAACAGTTGAGGGATCGTATTAAGGACGCCGAGGAAGTCCTTCGAAACGTCGAGGAAGCGCTCACTGAGGTCGCGCTTCGAATCCCCAACATCCCACATGTTTCGGTCGCGGTGGGGGCTGATGCGTCAGGAAACGTCGAGGTCCGTCGATGGGGTACCATGCCCTCTTTTTCGAGCCCTCCCAAACCTCATTGGGAGATCGGAGAAAACCTTGGAATTCTCGATTTCGATCGAGCCGCCAAGATTGCCGGAGCCAGGTTTTCCGTCATGACTGGGGCAGGAGCTAGGCTGGAACGGGCGCTGATTAACTACATGCTTGATCTGCACACGACTCACCATGGATATCGAGAGGTGATTCCTCCACTCATGGTAAACCGGTCATCGATGACTGGAACCGGTCAGCTCCCCAAGTTTGAAGAGGATCTCTTTCGTCTGCGAGATGAAGAGTACTTCTTGATCCCGACCGCGGAAGTGCCGGTGACGAATCTGCATCGTGAGGAGATCTTGAGTGCAGACCACTTACCGCTCCGCTATACGGCCTACACTCCTTGCTTCAGACGAGAGGCAGGATCCTATGGAAAGGACACGAGAGGCCTGATCCGACTTCACCAGTTCAACAAAGTTGAGCTCGTGGCCTTTACAACAGCGGATCGCTCGTACGAAGAGCTTGAGCGGCTCACGGGCCATGCCGAGTCGGTCTTGCAGCATTTGAAGCTGCCCTATCGTGTCATCTCACTTTGCACTGGTGATCTGGGCTTTTCTGCGGCAAAGACCTATGATCTTGAGGTGTGGCTGCCATCGCAGCAACAATATCGTGAGATTTCGTCCTGCAGTAATTTCGAATCCTTTCAGGCCAGGCGAGCGAGCATCAAGTATCGGTCAACCGGGGGAAAGAAAGAGGCAAAGTCCGACTTTGTGCACACGCTCAACGGTTCCGGCCTGGCCGTCGGGCGAACTTTGGTCGCCATCTTGGAAAATTTCCAGCAGCCTGATGGTTCGGTTGAAGTCCCTACAGTGTTGAGACCTTATATGGGTGGAATGGAGCGGATAAAAAAGGAATAGAAGGTGGTATTATCTCGTTGCGCTCTACCAAAGAACGTTCAGGGTCAGCACGCTTGGTTGAAAAGGTATCCGACTCCTTAATTCCCGCCCAAAATAACTTTGTCAATAGCAGCATCACTCCATCTGAAAGGTAGGCACGGACGGGTTCAGACGCGGATGGCGCGACACTCAAAGCTACGCGAATGATTTGCGTGTGATAGCGGAATCAAGACGGCGATGGATCAGGGATGCCAATGATAGAAGGTCTTCGGCGTCGGCTTTGTCCATTGCCCAAAGGATGCGGGCTTCGTGGGCGGTCGTGTTCCTGAACATTCCGAATGTTCCCTTCACCAAGTTCACAAAGCCGCGCTGCTCACTCTTCTGGCTCTCGGTTGAAAGGGGATTGATGGCCAATATGGGTGGATCACCCGTTAACGCCTTGTCTACCAGGGTTGCCGTGTCGTCCGCTAGCCCAGTTCTTGATCGAATTTTGTCAGCGATGCTCTTTGTGGCTTCAAGAACGGCGTGAAAATAATTGTCTGCGACTAATTCAGCGCGGCAGAAGCGCAACACGTCGGGATGAACGCCGCGTGTTGTCAGATCAGCCCGCAATTCTTCAGCTCGCTGGACGGCCTCAGTCAGTGTCTCAGCCTGAGTGACACTGTGTAGCTTTCCCGTAGCCTCAATGGCCAGGCCAGAGAACGCCAAGGCACGATTCACATTGGCCCTTAGTGGCTCAAACCGAACAGGCTGTTTAGCGTAACGCTCCGGTTTCATTGCTTGTCGAATAAATTCTAGTATCGCCCTACGGTTGCTACTCTTATTCTGACGTTCCACAAAAGCATTATGAAGACGCTTCCACTTGGTCATCGTTGGAGTTGGGTCAGCCATTTTCAAGGAAGACAAAATGTGTCCGATCTCTGAGCCTGTTAATCCCTCAGACGTGTCAGCGAGCGCTGCAGCGATAGCTTCCAACTCGCTCTGAGAGAATACGTGCTCCATTAGGCAGCTGAGGAGGGTGCTATTGATTGGGAAGAGCAGGAAAGCAATTCTTACAGAATTGGCGACCTTGGCTGATAGCCTCGCCGGTGGTCATCAACCGCCAGTTGGATTGTACTGTGTCCACACGGTTGGTCTGCCAACAGTCGGGACAGTGAAATGGGCGAATACCGTGCGGTTCGGTTCCATTAAATTTCGCCACTTTCACTTTGATCGAGGAATGATCGTGACCCTGTAGACACAACATATGTAGAGCTCTTTGTGTATTCCCGGCTAATTGTACAGTCTTGTGAGCAAGCGGACAACATAAACTAAACCGTAGGCACAATAGCTAGGGAAGGTCTGATTTATTCTTCCCTCGGAATGTGCTACGGGTAGCGCAGCACTGAACGGGAGGCGCACCCATGCACCAACAGACCTTTGCGGAAGTCACCTTCGAGCAGTATCGTAAATCCACCCGCCGCGAGCGGTTCCTCGACGAAATGAACCGCGTGGTGCCGTGGGGGGAACTGATGGCTGTGATCGAGCCGGTCTACCCCAAGGCCGAAGGCCCCGGACGTCCGCCGGTCGGGATCGAACCCATGCTGCGTCTCCATTGTTTGCAACAGTGGTTCACCCTGTCGGATCCGGCCGTGGAAGAGGCGCTGTACGACTCGCGCGCCATGCGGCAGTTTGTGGGGATTGATCTCGGCCGCGAGCCCGTGCCCGATGAGACGACGATCTGCAAGTTTCGGCATCTGCTGGAGACGCACGAGTTGGGGAAGCAGCTGTTTGCCCGGATCGGGGAGTATCTGACGAAGCAGGGGCTGCAGGTGAGCCGAGGGACCATCGTGGATGCCACCATCATCAGTGCTCCCAGTTCGACGAAGAATCGCCAGAAGAAGCGGGATCCGGAGATGCATCAGACGAAGAAAGGCAACCAGTGGTACTTCGGCATGAAGGCCCATATTGGCGTGGACAGCCAGACAAAACTGATTCATTCGGTCGCGGCGACCGCCGCCAATGTGCATGACAGCCAGGTGTTACCGGAGTTGCTGCATGGCCAGGAGACCCGGGTGTGGGGGGACTCGGCCTACAGTGGGCAACGCGAGGTGCTCCGGCAGCACGCGCCCAAGGCCAAGAGTTTCATCCAGGCGAAAGCGCATCGCCATCGGCCGCTGAGTGAGGAGGAGCGGGCTCGCAACCGCACAAAGTCGAAAGTGCGGGCGAAAGTCGAACATGCGTTCTTGGTGATCAAGCGGATCTTTGGGTGGGCCAAAGTCCGGTACCGGGGGCTGGCGAAGAACACCCACTGGCTCCATATCAGCTGCGGCTTGGCGAATCTGTATGTGGTGCGGCGGCGCCTACTGGCGAGAGCCTAGCGAGGGGGGCGAACGGGGTTACGAGCGGCCCGACGGCGGGCGACCCCCAAGAAAAGCGCTCTCGAACTAGCAGATTCCCACCTGATTGCTCGTATGCAATCACTCAGAAACAGAGTGCTTCATACAAACATGAATTAATCAGACGTTCCCTAGCAGAATTCGTCAATCTACTGGAGTAGAGTTCCCCCCATCGGTCATGGGAGCACACGCGCCCGATAGGCACTTGCCTCCTTCGTGTGGATCAAGCCGAGCCTTGCACCGGCAGACGCTTCGATCCGAGGGAGTTGTCGGTCAGAGAGACCGCCCTCAGTCACAGAAGACTACAACACTAATTTATTAGATCCGCACGGATGTAATTTTTAGCGTTGGACGTCTATCTGTGGCTACTCTCGTTTCCCGTTATCGTCAATCCATACGCCCCTCGACGCGGTTTTAGCGGCTTCCGGTCTGGGTCAGTAAGGCCGGCATCGTCGCCTACCTCAGGTTCAGTCCGACCGACGTCCAAGCCCTCTTCGATAGCGCCGATCGTCGGTGCCTCATCGACGGCGTCGAAAAAATCAGCAAGTATCACCTCCAAACCACACCCTACCCCGACCTCAACAGGGTGAGCGCCATCCGATGCGTCCCTCGATTCGACGGCTGTTCCAGGCCGCGATAGAAAGTTTTTTTCGACTTGAGCCATCCCCAACACCGAGCTTCACAAGAGAATTTTCGAAATATCAGTCAGGCGGTCTGAAATCATCGTGAAGAACTGCATCCGGTAAGGCAGATCCTTCGCTTCAGCGAGAAACGAGTGTGCGAGCTTTCGTTGTTTCTCGTTACGACGGCTCTCGAAGAAAAGCGAATGGGTGTTTACCAAGCCTAATGGAACCCCGTATACTGCCAATCTCATAACTGCGTGAAAAGAACAGTATGCTCCGGGGTCGAGTCAACCATAGAATGTAATAAGAGTGGCGTTCTATCCCATCGCCAAGAACTAATGTGATTGGCTCCGGGTCGAGCGAGCTTGATAATCATATAAAGAACTAAAAGGGTTTTATCCGGCGACTCCATCACGAAAAAACGATGAATAGTCGCCGGGTCAACCAAAGGTCGGTTTGGAGGGGTGACGGAGCGGCCGAACGTGCCGGTCTTGAAAACCGGAGATGGGGTAACTCATCCGCGAGTTCAAATCTCGCCCCCTCCGCCATTTTTCAATCAGAAACCAGATCCTGATACTCGCTATGCCGCCGGAGCCAACTGGAGGCATAACCGCATATGGGCACCGCCTTCAGTTTTTCAGCACGCACAATATCCATTAATTGACTCATGAATTCCCCGGCAGCTCCCTTGCCGCGTAATTCCTGCGGCGCGAAAACGTAATCTATATAAAGCGTGTTCTTATCCTTGCGGACATTGGCGTAAACCACCAGGTTGCCGAACGGCATTTCATAGCGTTTTTCGGCCTCATTATACGTTACTTGATTGTTTGCAGTCATGGCTTTACAACTCCTGTTGAGCACTAATCTATACCATTCTTCGAGCCGAAACCATGAAGAGACAACCATGCGCATGACATGGACGAACACTATAAGATGCCTTCTGGCCATCTGCTGTATGAGTGGGCTCGTTGCCTGTGGCAGTCTGGCAAGCTGCTTTAATAGTGGTTTCGTTGCCGTCGCCTGTGGCGGCGGGTATGGCGAGAGCAACGTTTCTTCTGTGCCGGCAACATCGGCTGAAGGTCTCTGGATGGGCGCGACTCCCACACATCGCACAGTCGGTGGACTTGTCCTCGATGACGGCTCGTATTGGGTGTTCTATACGGCAAGAGGCAATTCCAACGTCCTGGCTGGACTGGTTCAGGGGACCGGCACGTCGCACTCCGGCTCCTTCGGTTCCTCTAACACCAGAGATTTCAGTTTGGAAGGGGCTGGCATTCGCGCGGCCACGATGAGTGGCACCTATGCGCAGAAAAAGAGCTTTCACGGGACGATCGTTTACTTCAACGGAGGCACAGGGAGCTTTACGAGTACGTACGATGCTGACTATGAGTCGGCCCCGAACATGAATCTTCTGGCTGGGAACTATTCTGGGCTCCGTGCCGACAATCAAACCGTCACTATGACAGTGGATTCAGTCGGTACTCTTTCAGGTCATTCAACAGATGGGTGCACCTTTGCTGGTACATTTTCTCCTCGTGCCAAGGGAAATGTGTTTCATCACTCTGTAACATTCGGCGGTGGCGCCTGTCGCAATGGAACTGAGACGGTCAATGGGGTTGCCTTTTATGATGCAGCGACAAACCGGCTGTACAGTGCGGCCCTCAACAGTGCCAGGACCAACAGCTATATCTTTATCGGCACGAAGCTGTAAGCATCACTGGTTCAATTGTCTGTCAGCTCATTTTTTTCTTACATTGCAAGGGGTGTAGAAAGTCAGTGCGGTGTCTTCGCCATGGTACTTCTGTATCGCGTCTCCGCGAATAGCTGATGAGCTATCCCCTGAGTATTGACGGAAGGCTAGTTGAATGTCAGAGCACCATGTAACCCATTGAGAATGTCGGAATGCGTGGGATATATCATCGTGTGCATCGCACGCAAGTCTAAAGGGATCGGCAAACCTGACCGACCTCCGGACCCATTCAAGCAGTTGAATTCTGCACGATTGCAGTCGGGTGCAAGCTTCTTGAATGCGCAACCACCGAACCAGTTGAACTCCGCGCGTCCGCAACCGCGCGTAAAATACTTGAAGAGAGGTAACGGAGTGGTTATCGGAGCGAGGTGGGACGGCGATAGATCTGCATACAGTCCCTGCTTCATTGGGGTCAGCCGAGTAGCGAATATCGACATTGCCTGGACGCACGGAACCGTTGACGACAAGCAACTGTAGCGCCAGCCGCTTCTGCTGCATGCGTAATCGATAAGTACGCCAGCCAAACAACGACATAATAGTGGGAGAGATGTTCGTTGTTTCCCTCATTGCAGATTCCCACCACTCTTCCATCGTTGCCGTCGATGCTTGAGGGAGGGAAGTACCGACTGCACTGAGCGCACAAGCCTGCTTCTCCCCCGGCAAAAGAGGGCTGAAGGCTACGATGCTCTTTGTTCCTTCCGCAGTTGTCGGTGATGCTACGGGGATGGCGCTACCGCCTGCACTGAGCATAGAAGCCAGATTCTCCCGCGGCGAAAGAGAGCTGAAGGGTCGGTTGGCTCTCTTTCTCGCCGAACCATGGGCACGCTCTCTCGCTGCACGCTTATTCGTGACCTGCTTTTTCTCAGCACTCTTTTTCCGAGCACCATTTTTCGTGGATCGACCGCTGGCTCTTCCGACTCTGCCGAGTTGCTTCTGCATGGGTGGACCTCCAAGTAGTTACAAGCTGCTGACGTGCATCCTTGTATTTCGCATGGCATGTCGTTTGGTGGATTGCACGGAGGCAGAATAGACTGAGGAGCCGGCTCTGAGAATACCGTAGAGGTAGCAGAAATTAGACAAAAGAAGGATGTCGCCGGACAACCACCATATCAGCGAAAACATTTCATCGGCAGCTCTCCTTAAAAGATAGATGGCTTCCTCGTTGCATAGCTATGTCGTTGAAGCGCATTGGGCGGAAGGATGCCATTTTGTCTGGCCTATTCCCCAAAAGCACGGCTTTCAGCAAGCCTGCGATTTGCCTCATCTATGCGCTCGCAGAGTTCCATCAATTCGACGGAGAAGTTCCCATACGGGGAATTTGGGTGGAAGCCAAAATTCAAGCTTGGCATCATATGGTTCATCGGGACTTTTTCCGTTATCAATCCAGATCGTCATTCCGCCTCCATATCGAGCATACTTATTAACTTTGATGGAATATAATATTGTGGCTGAAATGGAGTGATTCAGAATCTGTAAGACTTTCGCGCACCAGACCCTCTACTGCACCGCTTGAAAAGAAGGGCCGGCTGCCGAAGGGGAAGTAGTTCAATAAGGCCTAACAGCAAATGACCCAGACGGTGACTTATAAGGGGTTCACCATTCAACCTGCGCCCCGGCAGCTCGTGGATACCGGCCAATGGGAATTGAATGTCTTCATTTCATGGGCTGTTGACGACGAGGAGGGCAGTCGTCACTTCGTGAAGACCGGCCGGTATGCGACCTCCGAGGAGGCCACGGCCCAGTGCATTGCCTATGGCCAGCAGATCGTGGATGGACAGGTTCCCGGTTCCTCGGTCGGATAACGCACATGTGCGAGCCGCCTCGCGCTACCGAAAACACGTGAACGCCGCTACCCGTCCGGATACCCAGCACGCTCACGCAGATAGGCGACGGGCTTAAACATAGAGGCCCACGTTGTTGGCGCATTTGATGCGAGCCACCACCACTTTCCGGTTCTACGATCTTCCGCTATACTTCTTCTGTGAATTCGTTTCAACGTAACCACCACAAGCCTTCCACCCTCGAAGCCGTGCTCCGTCTTCAGGGCCTTTTCCGTCATCGCTTGCACCCGCTTGGCGTCTCTCCTCTCCAGGCAAGTGTGTTGCTATATCTTGACCGGCATCCTCAGTGCGAGGTGATGGAGATCGCTTCGGCGCTCTGTCTTCAGAACCTCTCAGCGGTCAAGAGCGTCCAGCTTATTCAGAGACAGGGATGGATACGCAAGCCACAGGTCAACTCAAATAGGAAGATCGTCAAGCTGCAGCTCACCGCAAAAGGCACGGCCCTCGCTCGAAAGATCAAAGCGAATATCGCAGTCACCGACAAACTTTTTGCTCTGGCCGACAGTCCCAAAGCCGCTTAAGCATTTCTGGATGTTGCCATCGCTCAAGCCTATCTTGTAACCCCGTTCATGTAGTACCCCGCCTAGGTCAAAACGTGATAGACAGAAGGAATAGATGCACCGGCAGAGGTCGGTCGGTGACGGCTTCAGCTACGCAGGCCGTTGGTTGACAGTCGCCGTTCCTCCACGTAGGGTTTCTCCAACTCCAATCGAGAGACACAGACTTCCTAGGGACAACTTCGCCGTGGGCTGGGCCTTGATCATCGCCTTACTCGTAGTACTCGTCATCGGTGGCGGGGGCGCTTTCGCGTGGCGTAGATTTGCCGGTAAGATCAAGCGCGAGTTTCAAGCCTATCAACCGGCTCTTCGCATCACCAACATGTCGACGATGAGTGCGGGTGAGATGGTCACGTTGACACCCGAGGTGGAAAACATGGGCCATGGAGCAGCCCATGATTGCATCGTCCAATTGGCAGGATGGGAGGGGCGTTTTTCGATCCAACTCATTCATCCCAAAGGCCATCGCGATCAACGCCGTTTGGTTCCCATCGTCCTGAGTCAAGATCAGCCGATCCGCACAAAATTGTTGAGCCGAGGTTATCTGCGATTAGCCTATCGCGACCGCTGGGAACAACGGTATGAGTGTTGGTACCCAGTCGCCCAGGTCAAGAACGTCAACACTTCGCTCTATGATATTCAGATCGACCTTGCTCACCCGGAACTGACAGAGCCCCATCCATCCTTTAGAGACATGCGGAGACTACTTCGCAGAACTCATGCGAATGAGACCTCACCTTGAGCCCTTGCATTCTTGGTTCCTGAACCGTACCATTTTGTTATCAAAAGGCGACCGCGCCTCTTGAGGGACCCTGTAAGACTTCGCCGGTCCTTCCGACTGAGAGGCATCACACCACCGAGGAAGGAGAAATCCAATGCCGCCTACTATTCAGATCGATTCCATCGTTAAGGTCACGAAGACAGATGAAGAATGGAAAAAACAGCTTCCGGCTGCCGCCTATCGTGTCTTGCGGCATGAAGATACAGAGAGAGCGTTTGTCAATCCACTGCATGAGAACCACCAATCAGGGATCTATTATTGCGCCGGTTGCGACCTGCCGCTTTTCTCATCCGAACACAAGTTCGACAGTCGTACCGGCTGGCCCAGCTTCTGGCAACCGATCGATCCGCGCGTGATCGAGACTCGAACCGATTTCAAACTTTTCATGCCCAGAACGGAAGTCCATTGTGCACGATGTGAAGGCCACCAGGGCCACGTGTTCAAGGATGGGCCGAAACCCACCGGTCTCCGCTACTGCATCAACGGTGTGGCGTTGAGATTCGTGGCCGGCTGATCGTTGTGTGCCGTCACCTTCTCCTCGCGACCAGAGGACTCCTGCGCACCAACACACATAGACTGCCGCGCTCGAGCACATCTGGCACTCATCAGCTTGTTCACGGTACAATCCGCAACCATTGACCACCGGAGCGACGTTGCGATGTTCTCCCGCGTACTACCCTACACATTCCTCGGACTGGCTCCCTTGCTTCTTTCGTGCAGTGAGTCATCCAGCCTGTTCGGCTCGAAGACATCCCCTTGTTCCTTAATGACCGTTGCGGACGCAGAAGGGGCGCTCGGTGAACCGGTTCAGGACGGGACGCTTGCCGATTCGACAACCTGTATCTTCAAAGCTCGCCGTAACGAAGGAAATGCCGTCACGGTCCAGCTTGATGAAGCCCTCGGGAAAGATCGACGGACATGGTTCAATAAAGAGCGCCTGCGCCGTGACAGTCAGCTCATTCCCGGATTGGGAGACGGGGCAGTGAGAATTGACTCTTCGCCGACTTTGTCCAGACTAACCTTCATGCATAAAGACGCGTTTGTGACCGTGATCCTTTCCTCGACCCAACAGAAACAGCTCGGCGAGTCCGTGACTCAATTGGGAAGGACCGCTGCGGCGCGGTACGGAGCGTCGTTGACGGCAACTCTCCCTCCCACCAGTTCCGCTCCACCCACTCGGCCAGGTCGTGAAATCCACACCGAGACCGTCGCTTCGCAGGCCACGGTGACGCTCGCACATGGGCTCCCCACCCCTTCCGATATCCAAGCCGGGCCCAAAAAAGCCGGATCGTTCGATCCGGCAAGTCTGGTAGGAACCTGGCACGCACATGTCACGCAGGGAATGACTCAGCATGATATGCTCCTCATCATTCAGCCTAATTTGAAATGGTCTCTCTCATCGATGATGCAATTTGATGGCATCTTGAACGCTGAAACAGGTTTGTGGTCACTCGAGCGAGCAAACACATTCAAGGGCCTTGGATGGAAAGGGACGTACCGCAAGACGACCCCCAATTCGTTCGACAGCACCGGCAGTGTTCAGGCGATCTGGAAGAGGCTCTCAATCGATGCCACCCCCACGCTCATTCCAGTCGAATTGTGGAATTTCCGACGCGAAGCAACCAGCGTACCGGTCTTCCAACTCAAAACGGTCGATCCTGACCTCGTCGGACAATGGGAAGGATCAGGCACCTATGCCGGAGGTTCCGCCGCCTTCGTGTGGGTGATCAAACCAACCGCTGCGACCGACTTGCTGATTGTCGATACGCTTCGCGGGACCGTGAAAACCAAGGACGGCATTCCCCAGCTCCAACCTATTCAAAAGAAGAAACAACGTGTCAGCATCATCGCTTTCCATGACCGTGGATTTACCACGAGCGACGGGAAGACCAACCTTCGATGGACTCAGTTTGATTCGGAGCAGATAGAAGACCGCCGGCTCTAGCCCACATCCTCGGTCGCATTGATCCGGAAAGGATCTTGTCTCATGGCAGACACACAAGCTCGCAT
The DNA here is from genome assembly GCA_029194725.1 of Nitrospira sp. Classification (GTDB taxonomy): domain Bacteria; phylum Nitrospirota; class Nitrospiria; order Nitrospirales; family Nitrospiraceae; genus Nitrospira_D. The sequence goes on from JARFXQ010000001.1 coordinate 326,402, forward strand.
TGGCTTCGTCGGAGTAGGTCGAATGGGCGCCAATATGGCCCGACGATTGAAAGAACGGGGACACCGCATCACGGCGGTTCAGGACCAACAGACCGACGCCTCGAACTCCTTGTCACAGGAACTGGGCTCGGAAGCGGTCGTCTCACCGGCGCGTGTTGCTGAGATATCGGATATCGTCATCACCGTCGTATCGGATGACGCCGCAATGCGGGAGATTTACGCGGAACAGGACCCGGCCGGGCTTTTGGCTTATGCGAACAACCGGCTGTTCATCAACTGTGCGACGCTCACGCCGACGCTCCATATTGACATCGAACAGGCAGTTGAACGGCATGGTGGCTCAACCCTTGAAGTCTGTATGGCGAGCAGCATCACCCAAGCGCGCGAGGGCACCCTGTATCTGATGTGCGGAGGCAAGCAGGACGTGTTCAACCGGGCCCTCCCCCTGCTGGAGACCCTCGGCACGAAGGTCCGATATATCGGCGCAGCCGGAGAAGCGGCAAAAGTCAAAGCGCTCGTCAATATGGTGATGAACAGCAATACCGCCGCGTTGGCCGAAGGGTTAGGACTGGGGGCGGCGCTGGCAATCGATCTGACTCTGCTGCGTGAGGTATTTAGTCAAACCGGAGCGGCTTCGCGAGTATTGGAAACGGACGGAGAAGATATGCAGCTACGCGCACACGATTGTTATTTTTCGGCAGCCCACGCCGCGAAAGACTCGGCCATCGCGCTCGACTTGGCCAAACTGGTCGGCCTCTCCCTACCACTCGCCCAGGCGACGTTGAGCCAATACCAACGACTCATTGAATTGGGTAAAGGTGATCTGGATAAATCGTCGGTTGCCGAATTGACGTTTCCTGAGAGAACTCCCTCTCGACTCCTGCCGTAAATCTGTTACGTGAAGAACTGTCGAACCTGCTCCTCGGATACACAACCGACTAGCAGATCGCCGTCTGGAGACACAAGGAGGGGAACTCCATTTTGACCTGTCGCATGCCAGGCAGTTTCCCATTTCTGTGCGATGACTTGGTTCTGCCCATCAATGTCTTCAGTAAAATCCTCTCCCGCCAACTGCTTCAAAATCAACGGATCAGAAATGTCTCGACCGTCGCGCCAGAAAGCACGGTAGGTTTGCTGAACAAAGTCCATCCCCTTTCGCACATCCTCTCGTAGGATCGCAACCGCTTGTTCGATTGCCGGCAGAGTATTCGGTTTCCCAGGCGGCAACGCGATCGGCAACCCCGGTGCCAACCGCTGCACCATCGCGACTTCGTGTCGCAATTCGGCCTCCAACGAGCCGCTCCACGACTTCATGGGACGAGGCAACTGCGGCGCGTGCTGCACTCCACGCCACTCACACCGGTCGATCAAATTCAAATTGTGCAACCGCTGGTGCAGCGCATAACAGAAGGGACAGTTGAAGTCGCCATAGAGAAGAAATCGATCAGAAGTGGAACCAGTAGTCATGCGCCCACTCTACCGAAGTCGATCGGCAGAGTCCACCGATATCGGACAGGAAAGGTCCTGAAGTGTTCTCTGGAATCAGGAATCGGCGTGCCGTAATAGCTCTTGGAGATTTGCGCGGAGCGCCGACAACGTCAACGGCTTGGTCACAACTTTATCCATCCCGGCCTGGCTACACTTCTGGGCATCTTCGTCGGATGCATGACCGGTAAGGGCCATGATGGGCAGATGGTCCAACGTCCCTTCCTCGCGACGACGAACTTCTCTGGTGGCTTCATAGCCATCCATCTCGGGCATCTCACAGTCCATCAACACGACGTCATACGCCGTTCGAGTGATAGCCTCCACCGCTTCGCAGCCCGTACGGGCAACTTCGACCTGACAGCCAAGCTTTTGTAAGAACTTACAGGCGACAACCTGATTGATTTCATTATCATCCGCGACCAGGACTCGCAGCGGCCCCAGCGGTTCGCCCGCACCGCCATGACCCGTACTTAGCGAAGATGCCGTGGGGTCTCGATGAATGGCCGGAAGGAGGTTGGTGGTATAGACGAACGTACTGCCCTGACCGAACCGGCTGTTGACAGTGATGGTCCCTCCCATTAACTCAACGAGCTGACGACAGATCATGAGACCAAGGCCTGTTCCCCCAAATCGTCTCGCAGTCGATAGATCAGCTTGTGCATATGCTTTAAACAACTGGGCTTGTTGCTCTGTGGTTAACCCGATGCCTGTATCTTGTACGCTCCACCGTAGAAACACGGTCTCCGAGCTCTCCTGGCGGTTCGACCTCAGCGACACGGCAATGGTGACCCCTCCACGCTTCGTGAACTTGATCGCATTCCCGACGAGATTGAAGAGGATCTGTCTCAGCCTGATCGGATCGCCTCGAAGTTCCTCCGGAACATCGGCATCAATCTTCACCGAAATCGTAAGACCTTTTGGGGCAGCCAACCCCTCCGCCAATGTCGTGACGTCGCGGATCAGTGCCCGCAGATTGACATCAGCCACCTCAAGGGTCATCTTGCCGGCTTCGATCTTTGAAAAATCGAGGATGTCGTTCACCAGCGCCAGCAATGTCTCTGCGGAGCGGTGCATCGTCTCGATTAGCTCCCGCTGTTGATCGGTTAGCGATGAGTCCTTGAGGAGCTGCGTGCATCCCAGTACCCCGTTCATCGGGGTCCGAAGTTCATGGCTCATCGTGGCGAGAAAGATTCCCTTCGCTCGGGCAGACTCCTCAGCTGCTTCTTTCGCACGGCGCAACACCACATCCGAGGTGATATCAAGTCCATAGGCACGGACCAACGCTAACTCTTTCAAAGGAAAGAACGACCAGGCGATAACTCGATCCACCACGGCATGTTCCACCCGTAACAACGTGGAATTGGTCACGAGGCACTCATGCAGCATTGCCGATAGAGTTGGCGGGAACATCACCTCAATGCCGGCCTCAAGAAGTCCACATTCTCCCATCAAATTAAGCATACCGGTGTTGGCATAGAGCATGGCACCCATCGAGTCAAATTCCACTATAGGATTCGGCGCATCCTCGGCCAACCGTGCGGCGCGATCGACATCCCGCTGAATCTCCATCGCGTCAGTCACGTCGCGTACAACCACCAGCCCACCCACGTGTACGCCTTGCTGCATTCTCGGCCAGAACGAGAGGGACAACTCGAACTGAGTCCCATCCTCTCGGTTCCAAAACTGGGAAGGGATTACGACATGCTTGCCAGTGTTCACCATCCGAGTGAATGGGCACTGAGCTACTTCACTCTCGTCCGGCGTAAGGCATCCAATAAGGTCGTGAAACCCCAGTCCGATCACATCTCGCATTCGGCCGACAAGTTGTTTCGCGACAGGATTGAGAAATAGGATGCGATCTTCTTGGTTCGTAATGAAGATCGCTTCTGTCGTAGTCTCGAGAATGAGTGAGACATCCTCTCGGGTCGAGAGCCAAGCCAGCGAACCATTGGAAGGATACTCGGGAATGGGTGCGGCAGGAACCGTCATCCGTTGACCTGCATCACTATTGTCCCACCGACACAAAGAACCCGGTCTATCAGCCATACCTTATCGGTACCTAGGTGTGTTTTTTGAAGTGCATGGGCTTGGGAAGATCATGCCGCGGGCAACGAAAAGTGGCCACCATCCGCGGTCGCGTGCGAGCAATCCAACTATACCGTATGTGCTCAATTCTACTGATTCGTGGCGGTCGTTCTCGGTTGCCACAGATCGGTCGCTGCTACGCTTCAGCCAATCACATGCTCAAGTCCTAGCTCAAACTGCCGATCGAGTTTTGACAGGGTGAAAAAGGGCAAACCATCCGAGAGGATGGGACGCAAAGCCGAGGGACCTTAACAGGGACGGAACATGTTCCAGGGTCAGCCTAGCTGCCACACAATCGATGATCTGATCGGTCAGGCTCTCCCACTCCCTTGGCGCCTTCCTCTGGATTTCAGCCTCAACTGAACGGAGGTGCCGCATGATTTCCGCTATCCATACAGCACTCTCGGGCCTGACTGCCTTCAGCAAACAGGTCGAGGTCGTGGCGCACAATGTCGCCAATGTCAACACCGACGGGTTTAAGAAATCCAGAACAGAGTTCGTCGAAATCCCAAGCGGCGGAGTCCTTCCTGTTGTTGAGAAAGACGATTCATCCGGTCCAACCGTTCTTCGCGACTCAGGTGGCAACCAAACCATGGTCGAGCTCTCGAACGTGGATCTGGGAGAGGAAGCGGTGCAGCAAATCGTGGCTCAACGCAGCTTTCAAGCGAATCTCCAAACCTTGCGAGCCGAAGATGCCATACTCGGTAGCATCCTGGATACAAAGAAATAGCTGACCACCGCCATTCGTCACAGGCCATGCAGTAGCATCCCCGGAAACACTGGCTACCTATCGAATTGGCCGATGTCTCATGGCATATACCACCTCTGCCGATCGGTCGACTGTTCACCTTTCTGAGACGTAGCTTTCCCGCCGATCCTTATGCTATGTCGAGGCCATGGTCTGTTCTCCAGTCTTGTTGGTAATTCCTCCCTTGACTCAGCTGAACACCCCCTACCCATCAACCGCCTATTTAACCGGGTTTCTTCAGTCCCGTGGAATCGAGGTGGAGCAAGCCGACTTGGGCATCGAGCTGGTGTTGCGCCTATTCAGCCCCGAGGGGATCCGAACTATCTTTCGACAACTTCACGGCCAGGAGGGTTCCCTCCCCAAGGAAGCTCTCCGCATGATGAGGGATGAACAGACCTACGTGAAAATGATCGGACCAGTCGTCGCCTTCTTACAGGGCAAGACTCCTGAGATTGCCACTCGTTTGGCTCAACCCGGAATCTTGCCCCAGGGCGCACGATTCCGAGGTCGTAAGAAATTTGCGCGCTCCGTATCGGTGACTGACAGGGCCAAACAATGGGCGACCTTCTTCCTCGAGGATCTCGCCGATTTGGTGCAAGCTACCATTACACCGTACTTCGCTCTGAGCCGATATGCAGAACATATCGGGCGTAGCGCCTCATCATTTGATCAGATCGCGACCGCCTTGGCTGAGTCACCGAATCTGACTGATGAATGGCTCCTGGAAGCATTCTGGAAACACTTTAACCGCGTCAATCCATCGCTGGTCGGTCTCTCCATACCGTTTCCAGGTAATCTCTATGGAGCGTTCCTCATTGCTAAGGCGCTCAAGCAGCGCCGTCCTGATCTGCCTGTGGCAATCGGCGGCGGCTATGTGAACACGGAATTACGTCGAATTACCGACCCTCGTGTGTTCGATTATATCGACTTTATCACCTTCGACGACGGTGAACGGCCCCTCCTCTCCTTAATTGAACATATTTCCGGCTCGCGCCCCCGCCACTCACTATGCCGCACGATGTATCGACACAATGATCGCGTGGCCTATGCCGATGACCCCTTGTCACGTGACTTCACGATGAACGACATCGGTTGTCCGACCTATCGAGGCCTGGCGCTGGATCGTTACCTGACCATTCTCGACAGTACCAATCCAATGCATCGCCTCTGGTCTGAGGGGCATTGGAATAAACTGACCGTGGCCCACGGCTGCTATTGGAAACAATGTACGTTCTGCGATACAGGGCTCACCTACATTAATCGGTACGAGATGACACCGACCGAGCGGCTCGTCCAGCAAATCGAACAACTCGTCGCAGAGACTGGCCGGAGGGGGTTTCACTTCGTCGATGAGGCAGCACCACCATCAGCATTAAAGTCACTGGCCCTTGCCCTTTTGGAGCGACGGATCGATATCACCTGGTGGGGGAACATCCGCTTTGAGACTGCTTTTTCGCCGGACCTTTGCCGCCTTCTCTCCGCCTCCGGTTGTATCGCGGTGACGGCGGGTCTTGAGGCCGCCTCAGACCGGCTCCTGGATGGTATGAAGAAAGGCATTACCGTCGATCAGACCGCGCTGGTCGCAGCCGGGTTCAAGGAGGCCGGTATCCTGATCCACGCCTACCTCATGTATGGTTGTCCATCGGAGACGATTCAGGAAACCATCGACTCACTTGAACGAGTCCGTCAACTTGTCTCGGCAGATCTCCTTCAATCGGCCTTTTGGCATCGTTTTACCGTCACCGCTCACAGCCCGGTGGGGCTGGATCCCACTGCTCATAGTGTGCGCATTCTCGGACCGGCATTTCGAGGCTTTGCAGAGAATGACCTTCTGCATCACGATGATAGAGGGGAAGCGCCGAACTGGCTCGGCGAAGGGCTACGACGATCCCTCCTGAATTACCTTGAACGACGTGGACTCGATCTCGATGTTCGTCAGTGGTTCGAGGACGAGGTCCCGCGCCCCCATGTAGCTCCCACATGGCTTCGGCGAGTGCTCAAAAAACGGCCGATCGATGACCATTCAGACTTAGAACGGCGTATGGTCTGGGTGGGTGGACCGGTGACCTGTAAGTCGATCGGGAAGAAAGCAATTCTCACTATTACCGGTTCCGGGCAGAACCACATCATCTCTCTGCGGGAACCAGAGGCTCGGTGGTTGGAGCAATTGATTAGAGACGCCATCCCTCGACAGGCATTTCAGACCTATCCACATATGCGGGAGGCTGGTGGCTCATTTCCTGGGATACTATCGGACTTCAACATCTTTCTGCGCACCCCTTCGTGGAAAAAGATCCGCGACGCGGGCCTCCTGCTCGTGTAACGCTCGGATCCTACTACCAGCCTGTTGACAGCCAAATACAGACTCCATTCTGTCCGTATAGTCAGGAGGCCTGTGCTATTGAGAAGCAGCGATGATTTTTCCCAGCCCCATGCCTTTGAGCGAACCATATCGCCCCCAGACAAACGAGCAACACCGGGAGGAGGTATGTTCCTGAGGAGTTGCTAGGCAACCGGGGCAGAAGGTGCTTGCCGCACCTTCTGCCCATTCGCCTGGAAGTAACTCGATGTTTACCGATTCGGCTGAGGGGTATAGCGCAAATAGGGCTTCACGGTCTTGAATCCCTTGGGGAAGAGATCCTTCGCCTCGGCATCACTCACCGCCGGAGTGATGATGCAATCTTCGCCGTCCTTCCAATTCACCGGGGTAGCGACCTTGTACTTCGATGTCAGTTGGAGTGAATCGATCACCCTCAACAGCTCATCGAAGTTCCGGCCGCAGGAGGCGGGATACGTCAAGGTGAGTTTGACCTTCTTGTCCGGACCGATAATAAAGACCGAGCGCACCGTCATATTGTCGATGGCGTTGGGATGGATCATATCGTACAGCGTGGCGACCTTCTTGTCCGGATCGGCGATGATGGGATAGTTCACCGTCGTTCTTTGAGTCTCGTTGATGTCGTTGATCCACCCTTTATGGGAATCCATGGGATCAACGCTGACCGCCATGATCTTCACCCCCCGCTTCTTGAACTCGGGTGAAATCTTCGCCATCGCCCCCAGCTCAGTCGTACAAACCGGGGTATAATCCTTGGGATGTGAAAAGAGAACGCCCCAACTGTTACCCAGCCACTCGTGAAAATTGATCGTCCCCTCGGTCGTTTCTGCCGTAAAGTTCGGGGCATCGTCGCCCAATCGTATTGCCATGGGATACCTCCTTGTATCGCGATCACCTAGAACAAGATTCTACTGTCGCCGGTACAATACTGTGCCTCAACAGGTGAGTTCAAGGGGGCATCAACGAGGTCATGGCTGAGGCCAAGGTTGCGATGGAACCATTGATCTTCTCTTAACCTTCATCTCTGCCTGATGACGGATTCGGTTTATCCTAGCTCAAGCTTCTCGCCTTTCCTTCCGATAGGGGGTTCAGAAACCCTTCTCAACGGAGCCGAACATGGCCGGCGCAGACACATCGCATACAAAATTACATATCTCAAAGGACCCGATGTACCTCATGCTGCGTGAAGGCTACGTCAAGGAGTTCAACGCCAAGAAGGCCTCCGGAGAACAATGCGATCTTCGGGGCTGCGATCTGCGAGGTCTTGACCTTCGAGGCTTAGATGCCGATGGGCTGGATTTCAGCGACTGCTATTTCCGACAGTCCGATCTCCGAGGCATCGACTTGAGCAAGGCTAGATTGGAGGGAGCCAGTATCAATGCGTGCAAAATTTCCGGCGCTCTCTTCCCAAAGGAACTGAGCGCCTCTGAGATTGAGCTGTCTCTTCTCCACGGAACACGGATGCGGTACAGCGCGAAGTAACCGGGTTTAGAACCACGATTGAACTTCAAGGCATCTCAGGGATTGACGCGGATCGATCCTGCGACCCGGCAGATAGCGACAACTGAGTCCGTACCTTCTCATGACCGGACTCAGCAACTCCAGGATCGACAAGGGCGACTCGTTCCTCTGTGAGCTTTCCTCCCTTCAGAAGCTGGTGCCGGATTGCCTCGGCGCGTTGGTTGGCCAGCGCCTCCAATTCACTCGTGGAAATTTGGAGGGCCGACGCGAGTTGTCGCTTCATTTCCGCCACCGTCGGCTGGGCGGATGCGGCTGATGGATCAGGCATGGGGAGTTTCGCATACAGTTTTTCCACCACCCGTTGCTCCTCTTTCGGCGACAGTGCTTCTTGATCGGATTTCTTCCCGCCGTTCATTACAAAAAGCTGATCTTGAAGTTTCATCGTTTGAAGCACTGCCACATCAAGCTCCGAATCGGTCGTTCCCTTGATATCAAGCCGGAGCCCCGGTCGCTCATCCAACGCCTTCGCAAGTGCGTCGAGCTTTGTCAGTTCACTGTCCACCAGTGCGGCGCTCCCCGGTGGAAATTCGATCACTTGAAGATCTTCCTCGCTGCCGCCGGGCACGAGCTTACCCATTAACGCAAGCGGCGAAGCGACGACCTTGCCAAGCAGATTGACCAACGTCGAAATGACCGCTTTCCCATACTTGAAATCCGGATCGTTGAGATCGCCGCGAATCGGCATATCGATTTCGATGAGGCCCTTCCGATCTTTGAGGAGCGCCACGATCAACGGAACGGGTAGCGACGTGGCGTCCGTGCTGTTCGTCGTCTGTCCGAACGTCAGCTGATCGACCTGCACAAGATTTTCCGCTTCCAATACTTTTTGCGATACCTTGTATTTCAGATCGAGCGACAGTTTTCCCCTCGACAATCCATAGCCCACATATTTACCGATGTACGGACCGGCCTGCGTTAAATCCACCCCATCAAGGGACACTATCAGATCGGTGAAGGCATCTTCGCTCAGGGGGTTGATCTTTCCGACTATTTTTAGGGGAGCCGCTCTTCCAACTTTGCCTCTCAGGTTGACGTCGGCTTTCTGCAGCTGCTTCGACGACAATCCTTTGATGGTCCCGCCGAACTCCGTGAGGCTGGTTCTCACGTGTGGTTCAACAGACATATCCTGAAACGTCGCGGCCAATTTGCCTATCTTGACCTGGTCGATGGTGACCGGTACAGGATCTCCTTTCTTAGCCTGCGCTTTCTGCCCCTCAGATTCTTTTTGACCCACCGTCTGATCGCCAGGCGGAGGCCTGGCGACGAGACGCGAGAGATTTAGTCGGCCTTCGGAGTCCACCACCATGTGGACGGATGGCTCTTGCCAGACAATTTCTCCGATCTTCACCGCCGTCGGCTCCACATCCAGCGCGATACGGCTCACGTTCAACCCTTTCCAGGTGAGAACATTGTCGAGGTCTGTACGATCCGCGACCGCCAGTTGATTCACCGCCAGGTTTCCTTGAAATCGCATCAACGGTTCGTTCGCATGTTCCTTGGAGAAATGCATCGATCCAGCGAGATCGATCGCCCCCTTCGGCACATCGGCATTCAGGAACCGATCCAGATAGGGTTGGAAGGGACGGATTTCGACATGTTTCAGATTTAGCTCCGTATCGGCAGCCGGAGGTGCGAGTCCAACCTTCCCCTTCAAATCGATAGATCCGGTTTCATTTAGCTTCAACGACAGGTCGATGGGAAACGATTTTTTGAACGGGATCTGAATACCCTTTACGGTGACGTTCATCGCATCCACATCCACATGTCCTGGACGTTCGAGAGTTCGGTCCTCAAACGCGGCTCCATAGTTTCGCAGCGCAACTTCCTCCACCGTGATCGACCAGGGCTTGCCAGGCTTGACCCGCTCGCTCTTCGCAGGTGCGGGCTTTTCCGTGATGTCATCTCCTTCGCCGACAGGCGTGAACAGAGGTTGGAAATTGATGATCCCACCTGGATCCATCCAGGCCTCGAACCTGGCATCGGCTGAATGCACCTTCGCAACATCGATGGTCTGCTTTTGCAAATCCAGCTGAATCCCCTCCACATCAAACGTCGGCACAGTCACAACTGGATCAATCCCACCACGTTCCACGATAGCGAGATCCTGAATGGACACCTTGCCGTTCTTGACCGTTGCCTGAGGAGTCTGACCACGAAGATCAAAATGATACGAAGCGGATAGGCCGAGGGTGCCCTCCGGGACATCGAACTGAAACTGGTCCTGCACAGCTTGATACAGCGTCTTGAGCCTGATTCCGGATACATTCAGCCGGCCGTCGGATTCCACCGGCTCCAGAAACACCCTCCCCTCCCAAGAAATCTTTCCACTCTTTCCGATCTCCGCCTTGAAGGCATCGACATTTTCGCTGCCCTCGACTTGAACCGTGCTGAAGTTTCGTACCACGATCCCAAACGGCACGACATCGATCATGACCGGCCTCGGTTTGGAGTCATCGCGATACTCGAGGATGCCTTGAGTGACCTCCAGCAGCTCGATCTCAACCGGCATCATCTTCTTAACTTCCCCCGATGGTGGAACCGGTGGTTGCGTAGTTTCGGTCGTCGGTGGAGCCAACGATGCCAGATTCATCTTTCCCTCGGGGCTCACCCTGGCAGCCATGAACGGCATGACGAGACGGATCTCGTCGAACGCTACTTTTTGGAAGAAAAGCGTCGTCGCGCGCAGATTCACGAACAGCTCCTCAAAACCCAGCATCGCCTTCTGGTTCTGCTCCCGCACTTCCAAACCGGCGAGACGAAGAGAAAGCGCAAAGGGATTGAAGGCTGCCTCGCGAAGGACGATCGGATGCTTGATTTGATCCGAAACCTTGGGGATGACGTAGGATTTAATCAGATAGGGAAGCAGAACGAACCCGACAAGCGAGTACAGAGCAATCAGTCCCATCAACGTCCCTACCAGGACTCGGAGTCGGAGGATTCGCCGCATGAAATATCACCCCTTCAAAGACAGAAGGAAGATCCAATCGTGATCAGACTATAGGGGACGCGAGCGCAGAATGTCTACTGGGAGATCCTACCAAGACCATGCAATTTACTAGGTAATATGGCCCCCTGATAGCAACAGCCAAGCAGGTACCATGATCGATGCTTCAGGTCGAAGAACAGAATGCGACTACAGGCACTTGCGGTTTTTCTCACGCTCATAGAGCAATAACCGAAAGCGAACGCGCGACAGGAGAAAGACCAGCGGCCCATTACTGGAAGAATTTATCCCGTCGCCTCACCCGCGTGCGATAAGCACGAAACAACCATGAATCGCACCCGGTAGCACGAAGTGCGGTGTGGTGCGCCCGGCTGGAATCGAACCAGCGACCCTCAGCTTAGAAGGCTGATGCTCTATCCGACTGAGCTACGGGCGCACTCAGATATTTCAACTACTTGGAAGAATGACCCTCCACGGCCATGTCGCCTGGTGTTATTAGGGTGTTAACGTCGAGGTACTTTTGCACCTTCACAGCAGCATCCGTCAAGTCTTTCTCTTCGATTGAATTGTATCGCTTCCACATCTTCTCAGACTTGTGCCCAACAATCTTCATGGCCGTTGCGGTATCCACTCCTGCCCGTCGCAGGTTTGTCGAGGCACAATGACGGAGATCATGGAATCGAAAGTCATTTATTCCGGCATCTCTCAGCGCGGTCCTGCAACCTCTTAAAATCGGTCTTACACCATCCCTTACGGTCATCACCAAAACCGGACTTATCCCCCTCCAGCCACACCGCTCATCGACCCGGATGACATCATTGCTGGAGCTGTCTAGAGGACCAGCAAACACGCCATTTTCGAACGGGTTCCCTCCTTACACCCTGGTTAGTCTGAAGTGGACATTCCTTGAAGAAGTGGAAACAGGCCCCCTTCTCCGACCCCCACTTCTCAGGCATTCAGTCACCGGCTCGTCTTCCCTTAGGAACGGGATACCTGGGACAGCGGGGGGACGCATGCCGGGACAGTCATGGCCGACAAGAAGACGGCTCCGGTATCCACATAACCGGAGGGCTTCAAACTCCAGCTGGGACTGACTGGGAAAGGGGGCGAGGATGTGATCACATCCTCGCCCCCTGAGTGGATCGACGAGTTTACGAGGACAGGATCTCTCGGACCGCGGTGGGGGCAAAGAATCCCTGCTCTCGGAGAGTGGCAAACCAGCTTTGGGTAAACTCCTTCAAGTCCTGTTTCAGCGTGGGGAACACGTGAGTGCGCCTGCCCGCCTCATCATACCGATAGACTTCTTGCGAGATCCCCAGGTAGTCGTTCCTATATGACACCGATTCAGCTGCCGCCCCGTCAGGTAAATCGTGAAACAGAAAGACCATGTCGGGATCACGCATCAGATCGCCATGCTGTTCACCGTATTGACAGAGCGAGACCAACCGGTGTCCGTCCGCACTGGATCCAATCTCCTCGACCGCTAGCGGCATGTAGCCGGGCACAGTGATGCGGACGGCATGGACGCCGCCAAGTAGTTGATCGAGATGCGTCGCAAATTCCAGATATGACTCCATCATCTTGTTCCTTTCTTTAGATGCAGGAAGCCCTCGGCGCGAGGGCCGGAGGCTTCCTTACTGCGGTCAGCAACCCGACCACTCAGTGCCCCAGAGTTTCGCCTGTTGGGCGACAGCTACGAGCGCATCAAGGTCTGCCAGGCCGAAGGACTCCGTATCCTTCAACGACTCATCGGACGGCTTGTACGAGCGGGCCACGGTCACGTTGTAGGACGGGCCTTTCATGCCCTCGTTCTTCCAGATGCTCGCCTTGATGCTGCTGCATCGAAGCGTGGTGACCGGCTTGGGTTTCTTGTCTTGAGGTGCCATGTTGTGTCTCCTTTGCTTAGAGTTGATGTGTTGGCCTCTCACCAGACGTGGAGGCCACACAGCGACGACAAAGGAGACAGAGAGGCCGCCGCACCTTGGCGGGCCGGCGGGCGCGATGCGGAGGAGGGCCCGCGCGCGAGCATGATCGAGGAAGCCTGCCGGTGGAAAGCCAGGGCAACGGCCGGATGCGCACAGGCACCAGACCTGAAACCTCAAGCTGAGCCCCGCTCATCACCAGCACGACATGGCAGAGCAGATTCAACGGACGAGGCGAGAAGGTTCTGTTCTCACATGTCGACAGAGTTCGCCCGCTTGTCGAGGTGAAGGCTGATCAACGGATCGGTTCCGAGACAGTCTTGAGCTTGAAGCGTTTGTCGGCCAGCAGGCGACTGAGAGCATGTCATGGGAGTCGCTGAACGTAGTGGTATGCTGAACGGCTGTCGCGAGGCTGCCGGGGAAGCACCACCATGGTGGTGAAAGAAGGGGTCAGAAGCAAAGATGAGCAGCGTACGAAACAACCGGGCAATCCCGGCATCGCTCAGACTAGACTGAGTTTGAAGGGACGGATGGACTGGATGGCGAGAAAGTCCCGTTGATTCTGCGTAACAACGGTCCCTCCAACGGCACGGGCCGACAGCGCAATGAGAACATCGTTGGTGAGTGAAGGAGCCTGTCGGAAACGGTATCCATGGACGGCTTGAAGTTGCCGTAAGACTCCACCGGCGTCTTCATAAACCTCCGCAGATGGGACGAGCAGCCGACCCAGTTTTCGAAAGGTTCTGAACAGGTCGTGCAGACGGGTCCGATCTCGTACGGCATGGGCACCAGCCAGCAGCTCCATCATGACCACGGTACTCATCATTTTGACCGCGTCAGATTGAAACAGGAGCGGCTCATGGGCACCCGTGTTAAACCAGTCGATGTAGAGGTTGGTGTCAAGAATGAGACGTCGCATCTCAGCGAAATACTTTTCGCAGCTGCATGCGGCCCTTCGCCCGCTTCAACGGTTGGTCGAGCGTGTGCTCCTCTACCACGAGCGCGAGGGCGCGTTCGATGGCTTCAGTCTCCGTTTTGGCGCCGAGCACGGTCTTCGCGCGCGTGAGCTTCGCTTGATCGAGTTGGAGATGTTTGTGTCGGATCGCGGCACTGTGTCTCATGGTCTCTCCCTGGCTCGCTTAGAATGTACATAATATTATCAGGCATGAACATAATCAGTCAATGCCGTTGGCGTTGTCGATACCACGCAAATGTGGCCATCAACCACCGGATCGGACCACGTCACGTGTAACAATGTGACGAGCACAAGAGGCCTCTGAGAGAGCCTCCGTTCTCCTCCTCGATCTTCATCGGAAGAGCCGAACCGATCGTGAACGGGCTCAGACACTGGATACGCACACCGACTTCTTCTTCTCACCATCGTGTTGCACCCCTCACCCCCGCGGGGGCGCAACAGAATCTCCCAATCTGTGGTCACGCACGGCTGCAAGCGTGACATCGTCCGCGATGGCGCGGTTGCCTCGGGCGTGCCACACCCCCTTGATGGGCAACGGCTCTTGTCTCTGCACGGTCGAGTCGCGCGTGGCGCGACACGACGGTGCCTGATCCCAGGTGGCACGGCGTCTCCAGACGCGGTGCCTCAGAGATGTGGCTGCCTGAGCCCCTCGTCCAACGTAAGCCTGCAGTACAATTCCTAGATCTTGAATGGATATGAATGGAGAGCAGAGCTTTTCGCCGGACATCCCGTGCCGTTGGGACTCGAAGAGGAAGGGAGCGGGTTGTGAGTCTAATAGCACAGGATACACATCTCAGTTGCAGTCTGCCTTCGCCTACCGAGCGTTTGGTGGTCTCCTTTTACACCAACAGCGTGATCCCACCTCATCCGACGATGATTCTTGTCATTATTACAATCTTGTCATATCATTGATAGGTACCGGTAAGAGGAACAAGACGTGTCGAAAGATAGTGTACTCCGACCTGTGGTCTGGATGGGCGATAGCAAAAAGCAATTGAAGAAGATGCCGGAGGAGGTGCAAAAACAGATGGGCGGCGAGTTGTATCTGGCCCAACGGGGCGAAGATCCGCCGCACAGCAAGATGCTAACGGGACTAGGCAGCGGCGTGTTTGAAATCAGGGACGATTTTGATAGTAACACGTATTGGCTGGTGTATGCCGTCCAGATCGGTAAACGGCTGTATGTACTGCATGCATTTCAGAAGAAAAGCAAAAAGGGCATCGCGACACCCCCGAGGGATGTGGAGTTAATTGCGCGGCGGTATAAGGAAGCAGTCGTCTTGGAAAAGGAGCGGCCGTCATGAAGAAAAAGAACACCATCGACTATGAAGTCAGTTCGGGGAATGTCTTTGCGGATTTAGGCTTGAAGGACTCCGAGAGCCTGCTCATGCGGGCTGAGCTGGGCCATCAAATCCTCAGAATCCTCAAAAGCCGAGGACTCAAGAAACAAAAAGACGTGCAGGATGTGCTGGATATTGGACAGACGGAAGTCTCCCACCTGATGAATGCGCGGTATCACCGGTTTTCCGAAGCCCGGTTGATGGCCTTCCTCAACAAGCTGGACCGCAAAGTGACGGTACAAGTCTCACGGCGCCGGAAAAACGAACCGCTCCAGGAAGTGGTTCTGGCGTAAGGCGGACCTCGCGCTCACCAAGAACAACCGGGACAGATAACGGCGAACCGAGCGCTTCCCCAGACGGAGAAGGAATCGTCGCGACAATCCGGCGTTTCTAGATACAGACCCTACGTGTTCCCGGCGTGTTCTCTTGAGAGCACAATTGGCCTAAATTCCCCTAAACGGAACTGAGCAAAACTGAACTCAACAAATTAGTAAACGTCTCTCCTGGAGCGTTGTTTCGCAGATTGAATAAGGAGATAGAGGGAGGTCTCGGAACCGCTTAGAAGGCTGGTGCGCAATCCAACTGAGCTACGGGCACGACTTACTTTCTTGATGACTTACGTTCTTGTAGTTTCCAAACTCCTCCCCGACTGTTCCCGGCTTGTGCTCGTGGAGGTATTTGTGAACCTTTTGAGCTGCTTGCGTCAAGTCTTTCTCTTCTATCGAGTTGTGCCGCTTCCACATCTCCTCTGATTTGTGCCCGACGATCTTCATCGCGGTCTCGGTATCCACCCCGGCCCTTCGAAAATTCGTTGGGGCACAGTGGCGTAGGTCGTGAAATCGCAAATCTGTGATGCCGGCATTTCTCAACGTCATTTTGAAAGGCCTGCTGATACGTTGAATCGGTTTACCCTTGTAGGAGCAGATGTGGCCCAGCACATTACGGGACGGACCAGTGCCATTGACGGTCGGACAACGCGGCGCCTTGGCTACGTTGTCAGTCAACAGAAGCGGAAGCGGGTCGAAGAGGTCTTCGGCGGGCTGAAGACGGCGGGCTTCGTGCACAAGGTCAAGCTCCGTGGCGTGCATCGAGTCGGCTGGCTTTTTACCTTCGCCGTGGCGGCGTACAGCCTGGTGCGGATGCGCAAGCTTCAGGAGGCTATCGCATGAGCCACCCACGCCTGGTGGAACAGACCGCAGCGCTCTGCACACCGCCACCGAAGGCGGCCACTCCGTCAAAAAGGGCTGCGGTACCTGTATGCATCCGCCGGGACCATCTGACTCACTCCTCCGGAGTTTTTCCGCAGCCTGCTAATCGCTCTGGGAATGGTTCTGCTGGTCTCACTGCTAGGTGGAGCGCAGAGGCCACACCAAGACCTCTGCGCTTAATATCTCGACAAGCTGAGGAGGTCTCGATCAGGCGCTTTGGGCTTTTGCACTTGGCCAGAGTGACATTGAGGCGCCCACGGCCAAGTACGCGACAACCCCAACAATTACTCCAAGGCTGAGATCATCCCATGCGTTGACTCCTAAGAGTATCTCTTTTAAAAGGAACGCGAACAGCAGCATCAGAAATCCCATCCAATTGATGAAACTCATGCCCATCGGTTATCTCCTTTCATTGGTGGCTTCCACGTTGCTCCCGGCAGCTGCTACCATGATCCTCTGCTCACAAATCGGATCGGAATCGCACGACGCACTCACTGTGGGGTTTTGCCCCTCAAACAGCATCGCAAATTCAATGCAATTGAACCAACGCAGAGCCATGACTGCCTCTTTTCGCTGACGACTTCTTCTCTGTGTTCAGCGGTCTCTTAGAAGATTACTGAACAAGTCGTCGAGTGCAATCAGTGCTTCCCCCATGATGTGATGAAGTTCTCGTTCCGAATATCGCAGCGGAACAAGTCGCCGCCTCTGCCACCCGCGGAGCAAAAATGCCTGCCCAATCTGGGCATAGGGCCGCTCACACTCCATCATGAATTCCCTCCCCTGGTCGTCTTCGAGAATGAACCCCTTGACATTCATCCTGGCTCTCCCATTTTTTAGATGTACCTTCTACAACACCTACCTGCAGGCTGCCAGCTCTCGAAACCTACCAGCTTGCGAGCTGAAGGCGACAGGCACGCCGGTCTCATCCATCTCGACCGTCTCCAACGAGGCAAGCCTCCGTGTCGGCGCTCATGAGCATCCTGGAGCCCATCCCATCGGATGTCATGCTCTCGACTGACGAACGCGCCGCTCGAACTCATCACGAGAGAATCGTCGAAAGGCCGGGTCGCCATAGAGAGGCGAAGACGATCGGCAAACTACTGGCCTCGGTCCACGACAGCACCGCAATCTCCGGTTCGGCGCTGAGGGGTTGGAGCAGCTGGAGTACGCCTAGAAAAAGGGCAATGATGGCGGGCCAGATCATCGATAGAGCACCGAGAGCCAGAACGAGCGTGATGGCTGCCAACGTCTGCTGGACGAGCGGGCTCTGGACTGTGATCATAAGGTCCTCCTTCGTCAGCTCTCTACTGACCAATGTAAGTGTTATTATTTAATTGTGTTGTCCTCTATTGATAAAATGCACAACAATCACAACCGGGAACACTACCGATATGAATGAGTCATGCCACCAGTGTTTCACGATGATACAGTTCGACGTCATACACCTAAACCAATCGGGCCCCTTGATCTCCGTGAAGCCGACGAAGTTTGTCACCATCCTGCTAGAGCTGGTCGCACCTCTTCGTAACATTGTCTCTTAGGAAAGCGACTCAATACTCCGCGTTCACACGCAAAGACCATGCCGAGAAGAATCCACGAGAGGTGTGTGGATTTCGAAGGATTTCTCTACTGCTTCTCTACGTAGTCCAAAAAGGATACGTATCTTTTTGGGTTCAGTGAATCGAAAGAGATTCAGGAAGGGTGTGTTGGATAAGAGGGTGTCACTGTAAGAGAATCATCTTCTATTCCCGCAAAGGAGGAACCAGCTGGCGACCACCTATCCATCCAAACGACCGGCGACCACGCTGTGATGTAGGAACATCAAGTCCACGATCAGTCAGAATGTGGGCGAGAAAGGACTGTTCCTCGGGACGACCTTTTGTCAACCGTTCAAGGATAAGTCCGGTGCATGGCGCAACGGTATCTCATTCGGTCTCAACGACCTGGAGTTACTGGTCAGCTTGGCTGCGTGGTCAAAGGCTGGATGACCGTTTATGCCTTGAAACGCTGGTTATTGACGGAAAAGCCCAGGCGCGTCTCGGGGCGCAGAAGTTAGGCAGGCGAGATCGACGGCCTTCTTGAACATCCGCCGGGTTATGCGGATTCAGTCTATGGCCTCCAACCCGTCGCGACTGATCGAGCATCGAAATAGTGTTTCAACAGCCTGCTAAGGAAGCCTGTCGCCTAAACTAAAGCCTCGCCCGCTCGCGACCAATGTAAACATTCACGATTTGCTGGTGATCTACCCGTTTCACATGTGCCCTTCTAAGCCGCCGTGCTCTGTGACAGTCCCATCTGGCTGTAACACGCGATGCTTGACTCCCTTTAAGTTGCTGGGACGATAGCCTGTGTCTCCTTTGATTCGCTCGACGACCGAATGGTGCAGAAGTGGAAGATGCTCGCTTGGTTGGTCATTCACGTTCACGCAGATCCGACGCGGCTTAAGCGTGATCGAGGCAATCTTTTCGTCGCGTCGGTGTTCATGCAGGTGCCCAAGCGGATCAGGACGGCTTTCGACATCATCCAATTCAATTGTCGCTTTCGTGTCCGAGCTAATCCTGGCAAAATCAATGGCCGAAGCCTCAGTGAATTGGATGCCATGGGCTCGCGCCCGATCGATCATAAATGAGAGCGCCACATCAGACAGTCCGTCGCGCCGGTAGCCACCACCCACATCACTGTGAACCCCGGAAAACCAGATTTCGGTGACTCGCTCCGAAGCGTTCATCAACGTGGGTCTAAAGGCAAGCCGCGTTTCATCCACCGCCACCAAGTGGTAGGCCTTCTCAATATTCTGTGCGATGGTCCCATTTTCAAAGACGACATCGGAGATGGGTTGCTCGCTGTCATGCAGATTAGGCTTGCCGAAGGACGCCACTGTGTCCCAGACACCGACCATGGCGATATTGACTTGCTGACGACCCTGTTGAAGCACAAGCCCTTCCTTCGCAATGTGTGACGCAAGCATACGGGCAATCGCCGCACCGCGACTAAACCCAAAAATGTAGATTTTATCGCCGATCTCATAAGTACGACACAAATCGTTGTAGGCTTCTGTCCTAATCCAGCGAGGTTCGAAATTTGCGAAAGCCGACCCGAGAGCGCGCTGGAATATGGTTCCGCGAGTGCCGACGCCGGAATAGTAGAATGACATCTGGCCAAGCTTCGGCTGAGTATTGCTGTTTAATTGTCCCCCCGCGAGCAGATGGAGTTTTAGCACATTAGAGATACTGTCATCTTCCAGTTGACCGGTCTTTTCTGGTTTCTGCTCCGCATCCGCTGGGTCGTTTCCCGTTCCATCCAAACAAATAAGAATCTTTTTGGGTGCCATGGGCGTTACTCCTTTCTCCAACGTGTCTTTTGAGCACGGTTGTCCTCGCCGTAGAGATACCGACGGTTGGAGAGGTCCTGGACACGAGGGGCGTGGTAGCCGACAGGTCGCCTTATTTTGGTCCACATCTCATCGTGGACAACCATGGACCCCACAAGCATCCACGCTTCCATCTGCACGTCATCCCCACATCGAGTTCCCGACTAAACATGGTGAAGCGTTGGACGCACTACACCAGCCTCCAACATCCGTATTTCTACCGAACGATCGTTCAGAATTGGCTGTCTACGATCTGCATTCTCTGTGCCATCGCGGGAATCACATAGATGGAGCAGCGTATCCAGTTCCAACAGGATACTGAGTGGCGCCATTCCCGGGTTTAGGTTCGCCGACGAATGTGCATAGCATGTGCGTCGATTGGCCTGATGGCCTGCACCGGAGGGTGGTCGTCAGTGCGAACGAAACTGATGGCTCAGCGCTTTCGATCGGTACGGTGAGGGAGTTGAAGAAACCTACGGCGGCATTCTGAGGTGAATCGGTTTAGATACAGTGGTGAATCTGTTTCGATTCATCACACCGCTTCTCCCACCCCCTGGCCTAGAAGCCCTCATCCGACTAGTAGAAGAGGTAACAGCGCCCACAGCCTACGTATTTCGATCATGTGATGACGTCATCAGCTTCATACCGCACGGGTGGCTTGACAATTGCTTGTGACCGCAGAGCATAGGGCCTATCAGTTCTGATAAGGAGCCCCTGATGGAACACAGCGCTGGTAGCATCGAATCACCCCCTGTTCGATGTGCTTCCCTAAGGCCTCGATTGCTGAAATGCACCACGTTCGCCATAGATCCTATCGAAAAAACGCAAACAAATCGGAAAGCCTACATGCCGGCTGAGATGCCACATCTTCAAAACCTATTGAGGCTAGAGAACAACAACCATGGCGAGGATATTCACTCTTGACTTCGGTCGAAGATCTATTCGACCGGGCCAATATCCAGCTACTTAGATGTAGTAACACTAGAGACACAAGATACAGTGGAAGATTATTACTTACAACTCTTCTGCGAGGCGATGAAGGAGATCGGAATCACCGCAAAGAGGTATTGCGCAAAATAGACAATAAAGACTACTTAGCGCGCAAAGGTGTAGGGGGAAGTTCCGACGGAAGCAACATATTTTTTAAGTGCGCGAGTTCGGGCTGTGAGTAGGCAAGCGCGAAATGAGCAAAAATGCTCACAAGTTTTACAATTTTAACAAGGAGGTGCTGCAATGCCGTGCCCTTATTGGATATGCGGCCTAGAAAGTCCTGCGCTCGTGCTTGGCCGTATAAGGAAAAGGTCTCCCGACAAGGTCTTTTTGACGACGGGTGAACCTCATGCTTCTAAAGGTCTAGTTCTGAAGATAGCGAACACTTTAGAAATAGAAAAAGAGGACTATGGGCTCGCGGTTGTGTCGTGCGCCAGCACGATTAAAGAGAAGGATCAGAAAGACTTAATGAATGATGGTAACTTGCCAAAAGAAGATAAGGATATTGATAAGTTAGTCGACCTATCAAAGTTAGAAGTGATTGCGTTCTTCTCTTTCCTTGACCCTAATAACCCTAGCGTTCGCATGTCAGCTGAAATTGCACTATGGCAGTTCAATACTCTGTTCAAAAACTTTCTTAATAAAGACGAACTCGGGCGAAAACGAGAGATCTGGGATGAGTGGGCTGAATATCACCAATCCCAAGGATCATCAAAATCGCCAAAGAGGCGTACAGGGTATTCGAGAACGAACACCTCAGCTCCCACGGCAGCCGGGCCGAGTTAGATGTGCTTATGAAGTAGTCTCTACTTAGGACTAACTGCTTCTCCGATGACGCCTGAAACTATCTCATTGACCTAGAATGTCCCATGGTGTGTGCTTTGAACGTGTCGGTAGCCAACATGTCATTAAAAAGTAGGTTGATCTTTGTAGCTTTCTGCGTGGCAATGTTTCACCTGCCTGTGGGATTGGTCCAAGCGGGATCTCCCATTACATCATCTGGGCTCAATACGCAGATTAACCTTTCTGCCGCTCCGCCTATCGGAGAAACGCAGTACGACATCACAGGTGGAACCAGATCAGGGACAAACCTATTTCATAGCTTCGGGAATTTTAATGTTCCCGATCACAATATCGCGAACTTTCTGAACGACACAGGCTTGGCTACCACAAACATTCTCGGCCGTGTCACTGGCGGAAACGTCTCACATATATTGGGCACAATTCAAACTACCGGGTTTGAAAATGCCAATCTGTTTCTGATGAATCCAACAGGCATTGTCTTTGGGCCCAATGCATCATTGAATGTCGGAGGATCAGTCGCCTTTACAACGGCAAACTATTTGCGCCTCGCCGAAATTGATGGCAAGGCAGGGATTTTTCATGCCGATTCTGCCTTGCCAAGCTTACTCACCAGCTCGCCTGTTGCAGCGTTTGGGTTCCTGGGTCCCAATCCGACAGCCATCGTTGTTCAAGGAAGTGCGTTGACTACGCAACCCGGACAGTCGCTTTCGCTCGTTGGTGGGAATATCACAGTCGAAGCCGGCACACTTGCCAACAACAAAGGTCAACCAGCGCAGCCCAACACATCACCGGGTCGGATAAATCTCGCAAGCGTGGCCTCCCCAGGAGAAATCCTGGTGGAAACCTTGGGCTACGCACCGAACATCCATGGTCAGTCTTTCGGAGCACTCGGTACCATTCAGGTTTTGGAAAAGTCCTCCATTGATGCCAGTGGCAATGGGGGGGGCACTGTGTTGATTCGAGGAGGTCAGTTTATCTTGGATAACTCCAAGATCTTCGCCAATGTTACAGGTCCTGGTTCGGTGTCGAATGGAGTGGAATTGATTGGTGGCGGCATCGACATCGCCGTCAGCCGGGATGCAACGATCCAGAACGGTGCCGTTGTTGGGATAAACGTGGCCAACGATGCAAGTCCCGGTGTCACATATGGGGGCGTGCAGGTGACGGCTGACCGAATACTATTCCTGGGCATTCCTGGCTCGGCAGCAAACTATCGTAATCTAGTATTCACCAGACTCAACACCAACACCGAGGGAGCCGGCAATGCGGGCAATATCACTCTACAGGCAATGAGCAATATTGAAACAACGTACGTAGCGAGTCTTGCTTCCACCACAGGAAATAATGCGGACGGAACGCCATATAACGCGGACGGAACGCTTTCTCCATCAACACTGGCAAAAGGAAATGCAGGAAACGTGGAACTGACAAGCTTGCATGGGAACATCCTGATGGCAAAAGGTGGTAGAGCAACCGAGGTGACCTCTGCAACTTACAGTAGAGGGAACACTGGCAGGGTTATCGTAGCAGCCCGAGAGGGCAATATTGATCTGGATGGGGCAAATCTTTTTACTCATTCGGAAGGCATGGGAGTAGTAGGTCCAGTTAACATTACTGCTAGGAACCTGCATATGAAGGCTGGACTTCTCGCTACCGAAACCGGATTACAGGTAAACCAAAGTAACAGCTCGGTCAAACCAGGCGGTATCACAGTGACACTTTCAGGCACGTTGACGATGGAAGCAGATTTGACAGTGCCGGCTCGTCTGCCTAAAAACTCCTTAATTGTCACTGGTGCCTTCAGTCCTACTGGTGCTCCAGCTGGAGACATCACGTTCACAACGAAAGATATTATTGCGACTCAAAAAAGTCTCATCAGCAGTGAAACCTATTCGGCAGGGCCTGGTGGACAGCTCAAGATCTTCACTGACACACTCGAATTAAGGGACGGAAGCCAAATCAAAAGTGGAAGTACCTTAGCTCCCGAAGTTTTGATGCTTCCCCACAACATCGTCCCCACTGGTCCAGGTGGAAATATCACGATTCAATCTCTTAAAGGTCCCTCAACCTCCGTGTTAATCGACGGCTCCGGCAGCGGAATCTTTAGCAACACGGTAAACAAGGGCGCTGGGGGTACGATCGACCTCTCTGCCCGCTCCCTTACCATTCAGAATGGCGGAACCATTTCGGCCGAGACAGCCGGAATCGATTCCCGAGCTGTAGGTGGCTCGATCGATGTCAACGCGACGGATCACGTTACAATGACCAACGGCGCCTCGATTACAGCCGGCAGCATCGTCGATCCACAGATTCCGAACTCTGGTATCGCCGACGCAGGCAACATCAAAATCGATGCCGGTCAGCAGCTCATTGTGCAAGACAGCAAGATCACCACAGAAGCTCTTCAGGCAAAAAAGGGTGGCGACATCAAGCTCGTAGCCATCGATCGTATCCACCTGGCGAACGGCGAGATCAGCACATCGGTTCGCGGTGGCCACGGCAGCGGCGGCAATATCACGATCGATCCAAAGATTGTGGTCCTTCAGAACAGCCAAATCCTCGCACAGGCGGTACGCGGAAAAGGCGGGGATATCACGATTACGACGCAGCTGCTCATGCCCGATTCAGTCAGCCGCATTGATGCCTCTACGCCCTTCGGATTAAACGGCGCCGTGAGGATTCAGGCTCCATATGCCCCAGCCGGCGGCAAGATCCAGCCGCTGGGCAACCGGCCTCTGCAAGCCACGTCGCTCTTCCATCAGCGCTGCGCAGCAGTGGCCGGCGGTCAGTTCAGCACTTTCACGGTGGCGGGACGGAACAATTTGCCGACTGAACCAGGTGGATGGCTCTCAAGCCCATTGGCACTATCGATCTCTATCTCTCATGGCGCTACGCCCCATGGTGATACGATGACCGGCAAGGGTTTCCAGGCAAGTCATGAGCCGACGGAAGAGTTCCCCTCCTTGTCTTTACGGCAGATTGCGCCTCCGAGGTTCTTGACCAACGCCTTTGCGATAGACAGGCTTGCAGGATGTCGATCATAACTGAGCGCATCTTCCGCCATCGCCACCTCGTGGCAACAGCTTCCGCTGTCCGGATGGTAGGCGTTGACAGACTGGCGTTTCGTGGGCCTATTATTTAGGTGCTTTTCATTGCAGGACCCACATGCCGAGAATCGTGAATGCAGACGCTCGCGGAGCGGCGCCTGCTGGTTTCCTGTTCGCCCGTGAGAGGTTTATCTCGTTGACCATTGGTCTTGCCGTGACGAGCACATTGGTAGCCCCATCCACCTTTGCACAATCTACGATTGACCCGACGGGTCGATCCGGTCAACCGCCTGGGCCATTGAAGGAAGAGTTTCAGCGTCCTCTACCACCCCCGCGTCCGGTTCTGCCGATCCTCCCTCCAACTCCTCCTGAAGAAGAAGCTCCGAAACAACCCGGCACGGTGCGGGTCTTTGTACGCGATGTGCGGGTGACAGGCAATACGGTCTTCTCCGAGGCCGAGATTGCAGAAACGACGGCCCCGTTCAAGAACCGGATCTTGATGACTGAAGATCTTGAGCGGCTTCGGCTGGCGCTCACGCTGCTCTACGTGAATAAGGGTTACTTAACCTCCGGGGCTATTATTCCTGATCAGGATGTCGTCAACGGAGTAATAGAGGTGCAACTCATAGAAGGAAAACTGGCGCGCATTGATGTCGAAGGCAACCGTTGGTTCAGCTCCTCATACCTGCGCGATCGCCTGTCGCTCGGCAGCCGCACACCCCTGTCACTCGCCCCCATGCAGGAACAGTTGCAACTCTTGCAGCAGGATCGCCGGATCGAACGCATCAACGCGGAGCTCCGGCCCGGCGATGAACGTGGCGAGAGCCAGTTGAATGTGCGGGTGGCGGACAGAAATCCGTTTCATGCATTGTTCGATGTGAACAACTACCAGACACCTCTGGTTGGACCGGTCCGCGGAATCGGCACAGTCATCCACGATAACCTCACCGGTCGAGGTGATCCGCTCAGCTTCAGTTACGGGGGTTCAGCCGGAGCCCATCCGATTATTGATGCTTCGTATGCCCTCCCCTTCAACCGCTACGGGACGACCTTCATGCCGTACTATCGGCGCTACGACTTCAAACTGATCGAAGAACCTTTCAAACCGCTCGACCTCAATACCGACACCGAAATCATCGGACTAAGTCTTCGCCACCCGATCTACCGGACTGTGACGGACGAAGTCGCACTCTCGATCATCGGCGAACATCTCTTTACACAAAGCTTCATTGGAGACAAACCCTATAATACTTTTCCTGGTTTCCAGAACGGTGCGGCGACCGTCTCAGCGCTCCGGTTCGCTCAGGATTGGACCCATCGCACGCTCGACACAGTCCTCGCGGTACGTTCACGGTTCAGTGTGGGTCTCAATGTCCTCGGTGCAACGATCAACAGTAATCCCGACACGCCCGACGGACAGTTTTTTTCTTGGTTAGGACAGGTCCAGACCATTAAACAATACGGTGAACGGTTATTGAACATGCAACTCCTGGGACACATGGATCTTCAAGTCACGACTTCTCCTCTCTTTCCTCTCGAGCAGGTCGCGCTTGGCGGCCGTTATACCGTGCGCGGCTACCGTGAGGTGACGATCTTGCGTGACAATGCGTTCATCGCATCCCTTGAATCTCGATTTCCGCTGCTCCGCCGGAGGAGCGGCGAACCGATGGTGCAGCTTGCTCCATTCGTAGACGTGGCGCACGGATGGAGTCTCGGGGAAAACCGTCCCGCTCCCATCGCGCCGGTCACCGACTTTCCCAACACGCTCGCCAGCGTGGGGGTGGGACTCCGCTGGAATATCCTCGCCCAAGGTCGTGCCGTTTTTGAGGTCTATTGGGGTCAGAAACTCCGCCCCGTGCGGGACACTGGAACTACCCTGCAAGATCATGGCGTTCATCTTGGAATGGTCGTCAATCTTTTTTGATACGAGCGGTTACAGAGGACATGTCCACATTACACACCCTGTCGGCCTCCAACCGACCATTGGTTCGTTTCCTGCTCCGGGGAAC
>JARFXQ010000037.1 GCA_029194725.1 Nitrospira sp.
ACTCTGCGAACACGCAAGTGGACGTATAGGGTCTGACGCCTGCCCGGTGCTGGAAGGTTAACCGGAGGAGTTAGCCGCAAGGCGACGCTTTGAAGGGAAGCCCCAGTAAACGGCGGCCGTAACTATAGAATGGACCACTGTAGTTCCGTAACAAATCTGGCTAAATGCTGGAACACCCGGTGTATCCTCGGGTACTCGCCACGAATTCGGTGGCAGTGACAATCCACGAGGTGCGGGCAATCAGCAGGAAAGGCTCAGATGCTCAATTTGAACAATATCCCATCCGATGTTGGCCATTACATGGCTGGCTTCACTGATGGAGAGGGTAGTTTCAACGTATCGTTCCGACCTCGGAGCGATTACAAGATGCCCTGGAAAGTGTCGCTCTGTTTCAACATCTCCCAACGTGACGAAGTGATCTTGGCCTTGTTCAAGCGTCACCTCAAGTGTGGGACGATGCGACAGAGACATGATGGAGTCTGGTATTTCGAAGTGAATAACTTTACCGCCATCGTGGAACACGTGCTTCCGTTCTTTGAGCGCTTCGGGTTTCTCTCCGCAAAGAAGAAACGAGACTTCTCCAAGTTCAAGCAACTAGTCGAATTAATGCGAAGGGGACAACACCTGACGCGAAACGGAATTGAAGAAATTCTGAAAATTCGAGAGACGATGAACGATGGAGGCAAGCGACGCTACAGCGATGCGGAGATTCTGAAGCAATTTGAGAATCCTCAGAGACTATATGCCGGACCCGTTGAAATTGAAGCGGGATGAGATAGTCCGATCTGCCAAGCGATTTGCAGAGTCCGTCAGAAATGGCGGACCGACTCTCAGCTTAGAAGGCTGACGGTCAGTAACAAGAATGAACGGTCCTAAGGTAGCGAAATTCCTTGTCGGGTAAGTTCCGACCTGCATGAATGGCGTAACGACTGGAGCGCTGTCTCGGGAAGTGACTCAGCGAATTTGTTGTTCCGGTGAAGAAGCCGGGTGCCCGCAACTAGACGGAAAGACCCTGTGCACCTTTACTACAACTTGACATTGGATGTTGGAAGGGGCTGTGTAGGATAGGTGGGAGCCTGCGAAGCGTGGCCGCTAGGTCGCGTGGAGGCGTCCTTGAAATACCACCCTGACCGTTCTGATATTCTAACTCGGCCCTGTCATCCAGGGCGAAGACAGTGTCTGGTGGGTAGTTTGACTGGGGCGGTCGCCTCCCAAAAGGTAACGGAGGCGTTCAAAGGTTCCCTCAGGCTGGTCGGTAATCAGCCGTCGAGTGCAAAGGCAGAAGGGAGCTTGACTGCGAGAGCGACAGCTCGAGCAGAGACGAAAGTCGGACTTAGTGATCCGGTGGTTCTGTGTGGAAGGGCCATCGCTCAACGGATAAAAGGTACGCCGGGGATAACAGGCTGATCTCCCCCAAGAGTTCACATCGACGGGGAGGTTTGGCACCTCGATGTCGACTCATCGCATCCTGGGGCTGAAGCTGGTCCCAAGGGTTAGGCTGTTCGCCTATTAAAGCGGTACGAGAGTTGGGTTCAGAACGTCGTGAGACAGTTCGGTCCCTATCTGTTGTGGGCGGAGGAGAGTTGAGAGGGGCTTTCACTAGTACGAGAGGACTGTGAAGGACGGACCGCTAGTGTGCCGGTTGTCGTGCCAACGGCAGTGCCGGGTAGCTATGTCCGGTGTCGATAATCGCTGAAAGCATCTAAGCGAGAAGCGTGCCTCAAGATAAGCTCTCCCGGGGCGTAAGCCCCCTAAAGACCACTCGTAGACCACGAGTTTGATAGGCTGGGTGTGGAAGGTCCGTAAGGGCCGTAGCTAACCAGTACTAATCGGTCGTGCGGTTTAACATCCTTTGCTCCTGATAGACATGGTCTTGCCGCGACGCGCACACGTCGCGGAGTGCTGAGTGAAAAGTGCTGCGTGCTGAGTATTTCAAACTCAGGACTCAGGACCCAGCACTCAGGACTGATTCAGTTCGATGTTCCCGGTGGCCATACCGGAGGGGCCACACCCGTTCCCATCCCGAACACGGAAGTTAAGCCCTCCAAGGCCGATGCTACTGCTGCCGTGAGGCAGTGGGAAAGTAGGACGCTGCCGGGTTACAAAAAAGCCTGCTGGAGAAATCCAGCAGGCTTTATTTTTTGTAACCAAGGCAGTGAGAACTACTTTCCACGAAGAAAGACGAAGGGTTTTATCCGGCAACGGAGAGAGTGGTGTTCATCCGCTGACACCAACACGCAACTACAATAATGAGTCAGCGGCACGAACGAAGTTTGGTTTAGTCCTCCGGTACGAGCAAGCCCACGGGTAAAGAGCCTGTCTCGGCAGGCTCGGGGCTGGGCGGGTGAGATGTTTGGACCTCTGCCGGGTTACAACAAAGGAACGTGCTGGTGAAGGCCAGAAAGCTCTTTGTGTGATGAGCAGGTGACTCTTAATCATTAAGGGCAAAGATTCGACCCGTACACAGCTAAGACGTGACACACTGACAGACTTTCCATCCCCCTTGGTTGGATCAATCCACAGAGCAAAATGACCTGTCGGACAGCTTGATTAGAACCTATCTCAAAATCGTTGTACGAAGACTCAACGGCGTCTACTCGTGTCCATCAGACATGAGCAAGCCGCAAAATCATTGGAAATACCGCGCTCAACGTCTTGGCTTTCCCTTGGTAGATATCCGATGGAACGACGGTTGTCGATTTTGAGATAGGTTCTAGTATGTCACCGGATCCAATGCGGCTACTGTGACAAAAACAATACCACCTATTATGTTTTTTACGTTCGCCCCTTGTGCCTATCCACTTTCGCTCCTAGAATGCCTCTCCACGAATACCTTTCCGCATGAGGGGCGCATGCCTTTCACCGTGTTCTCCTTCTCAGCTTCATTTTTTCCTCTAAAGAATATGTGAGCTAGTCCTAATGCTTTCAGTACAAAAAGCAATTGTTCCGATGAGAAATTGTCGAATGCTTATTATCCAACCAATAGATGGTCATTAGGAGGGAGGTTCGAAGGCTCTGCTGGAAGGAGTACAACCATGAACAATCTGGACGTATTTAAGCGGACTCTTCCATATGCAAGTGAACTCTTCGGAATCTATCAACCCCTGCTAGGTTGGAGATCTCGTCGCATCACAGACCGTTTTGAAACACATCGCAATGAGACATACCGGACCATAATCGAGCGCGCAGTATCCGGTGTTCGCCCGCCAGTTACAGTACGTCTAGAAGGCGAGCAACTCTCTCGATCTGTCTTGTTTGCCCATCAATCCCTTAAGGTAACGAATCTGAAACCACTTAAATTCCCACGAGACTCGCAACCGCATGTCTCACCAACAATTGATAGTGGGATCGCGAGGTTGTTGCTAAAGCAGATCGGGACGGAGGTCCCTGAACACTGGAAAGTACTTATCGATTATGAACGAATGGCGATCCTGCTCGTAGAGTTTCAGAAAATCATCGCTGACGTCAAGCTCATACAGGAACATCCCGAGGTCTCAGAATATATTAAGCAATTTCTCGCCAATGCTCCAAATCAGGAGGATCGCCAAGCGTTGTTGCAGTCCCTATTCGAGCGTGAGTGCACAATCGCGGGATATTTGGTCTTCCTTGCTAAGCAGAATCCGTCAGCCCTGAAGCCTCTTTTCTTTAAGTCTCCAAAAATAGATGTTGCAGATACGGTCGTAATCCATGATCCGCTGCTAAATTTTGGCTCGAATAATTATGCTGCCGTCCTTTCTCCAATTGGCATCGTCCATCTCTATCGCGAATATTTCTTTGAATTCGATTCCTTCTTGGGACCTCCTGTCGGTCACGTGTGGTTAAGTCCTGGCGGAACAGTAGAGCTGATCGAAACCAATACCCGAAAAGTCTTCACGGAACGAACTCTGGAAATGGCGACCGAGACCACGACGAAATCCGAGACCACGGTGACCACTCAAGATGAGTTGGCTGACGCTGTCAAGGAGGAGAATCGCAACACCACAAAATTTGGGTTCTCCAACGTTGCTTCGGTCTCGGTTCCATTTTTTCAAGATACCGCAACAACAAATCTATCACTGGACAATGCAAAGGCGAACTCCCGGGAAACAACTCATAAGCATATGCGCCAACAGAGTGAAAAACTGTCGAGCGAAATAAAAAAGAGCTTTAAGACGACATTCAAAACATCGACCGAAGTGACAGACACCAGTAGCAAGCGATACGTACTCGAGAACAAGACCAGTAAGCTTGTGAACTATGAGTTGCGACGAAAGATGCGCAAAGTTGGCGTACAAGTACAGGATATTGGCACGCAGATGTGTTGGCAGACATTTGTAGATGATGCTGGCCGTGAGCTTGGCCTCGCCAATCTAGTGCATATTGCACAAGCTGCGGAATTGGGTGATTTACCACAGCCCGAACAACTCGAAGTGCCACAGCCAGTGTCACAGGATGTGAATATCAACATCCCATTTGTAGGAAAAAGTACAGAAGATGAGAGCATTTCCTATACGAATGGTGAAGAGACTGACTTTGGAGGGCTTGACCAACCCGCATATATCGAGCCCGATTTCCCGCAAAGCGTAGTTTTCAGCAAGCCGCAATACACTTTAGATAGCACCATTGTGCTCGACCCACAAGGAAATGACGTCAAGCCGTCCGTACAGAACTTTGTCTCTCAGGAAGGTTCAAGCACTGCCAGTTTCACGATTCACCTCGATTACGTACATTTTCACGATCAACATACTGTAAGCATCAAGGCAACCCTGCTATGGAAACCCAGTCAAGGACTGATTGACAGCGTGAATCAAACCAATCAGACACGCCTGGCAAACTATAATACAGAAAAAGCGCGCCGGATGAAGGAAGCTTTCTATAGTGCCGCCCGTGATCGGATAAAGATCGCGAGTAAAATTTTACCTCGTCCAGCAGAGGATCTTCGTGAGGAAGAGCGCACAGTCGTGTATCGGAACCTGATCAGCCAATTGATGAAGGTTGGGACAAATAGCTCCAAACACGTCACATCCGAATTAGTCCGATCGATATTTGATGTCGATAAGATGCTGTACTTCGTGGCTCCTGAGTGGTGGATGCCCCGTCTTCATCGAAGTGTGCAGTATCTGGGGGAAGAGCAGCCAGTTTCAGATCACGCGACACTAACAAAGGCTAAGCCTGCTTTTGACCCTAGATTTGGAATTCCTCTCAAGCCTCTAATGCCAACAGAAACGTCCACATCACAGGCAGCTAGTCCTCGAGGTACTCCAATCGCCTTCGAGAATATCGTGAATTGGGGAGGCGGCAAAGAGATTGGCCGAGATAACTATTACATTACGGACGAGTCTGCTCCCGCGAAACTGGGAAGTTCACTGGGATGGCTGCTACAGCTTGACGGTGACGACCTCCGGAATGCCATGCTCAATTCGCCTTGGGTAAAAGCGGTTATTCCTATTCGACTAGGCAAGGAAGAAGCAGCGATTAATTGGCTGGAGCAAGCCCATGTTGAGGGGAGTGATGGTCTCGATGCGCAATATGATGCTGCACCAGATGACCCCCCAGAACTCAAATCAACTCCTGGTCATGTAGTGACTATTCGTACAGCGCTAGATTTTCTGATCGAGAAGATCGGAGAGTTTAATCAGAGAGCGAGGACTCGCATCGTCACGGATCCTGCCGACCCTCATGGGCCGACCGAGCAGTTTGCAGGAAGTTTACCAACTGAAGCCGTGTTTGAAAATGGGTTCTACCCTTTGAAAGGCGGGGTTCACTTCGATCAAGATGGCACCGAGCAGGCCATCTTCTCGCAATGGATAGAGATCTTGCCAACGGATCAAGTTGCAGCACTCGAAGTGGAGTATGATCCAAAAACCTTACAAGTAAGAACGCCGACCTGAAACGAACACATGGAGAGCGTCTAGCGTCGACATTTGGGTCTCCAGAGGCCGATGCCCGGCATATTTATCAATTCCCATTTCGGTTCTGTACGGGTTTATACCCTCGTCGACCCCAAGGTCCTCGCTGACAATGCGATCCCGATTGCGCGAGAACTTTTTGATTTACGTGACCTTAACGAAGGTAATCGTGTATTCAGTATTCATCCTGGTAGTGGATACCTTTTCTATGCTGATTACAACGAGCTGTGGGCAAACAAAAAGGGAGGTAAGCTGCCTTCTGATAGAAGGACAGTTGAGAAGGCCGCACGAGGGTTTATAGAAGACGCAAACAAGAAAATTTCAGGGTCTCGAGCTTTAAGACAAGAAGGGATCCCTCAGTTATTTCCTTCGGATCTTCGTGTCGTATGGATTGGAGAAGTGGCGTCGAACTCCTCCTCCACAGGGGATCACTGGCTGTGTCAGTTCGGGGTCTATTTAGCTGCTGATAGTAATCGAACAGCTCGGGTGGAAGGTGCTGCGATTGATGTTCGACTTGGAGGCGACGGAAAGATCATCGGCCTAAGCTCAACTTGGCGTCCCATGAGTGGTGATAGGCTCTCAACCGAGCCAGCTGACCCCAGTGAGCTGGATCCGATATACGCCGATGCAGAAGGGGCCATTCGTGCGCCAAGAGTGCCTACGGTCCCCGTGATCGACAAGCCCAAAGTACCTTTCTCTCCGCTTGAAGACCCTGAAGAGACAACTCCTCCCGAGTTTTTGTTTTGGCTAGCCGACGAAGCAGCGCCTCAAAAGTTCCTTGCTCCCATCCTGTTACGGCATGATGGACATGAAGGTGAGGTAACGGCAGCAAGCCGTCATTCATTGTGCGCTGAAATCTGGGAACGGACTACGGGGACACAGGTCGAAGTTCTGGCTGTTGTGACAGGTGGTTCTGGGAACTACGAGTATCAATGGGGATCCTGGTCGACTGACTCCATCTTTTCGGAAGGAGTCAAGACACTAGAGACTTCGCCGACAGTTTCCTTAGACCCCGGAGTCCACAACATCATCCTGCAGGTCAAAGACAAGCTGACGGAAGCTGTAGTCCAAACCGAGAAGGTGGTCTTTTTCGATGGCAGACAAGACTAAATCCGATCCGGAACTCAAGACTCTTTTCCGCGACCGTTGGTTTCTAAGATATGGGGTTATGGACAGCGGCTTGGTCATTCGGGATGTACGCCATGACGGCTTCAACCTTGCCAAAGACATACGGGTCACGCGAGTGTGGATCGATACCGAGTATCCCGTCAAATCAGACAGAAAACATGAACTTGATTTGAAATTGAATGATGGCTGGAATCAATTTGGCTTGCTGGCAACTGATGACATCAAGGTCCGCGATTCCACAACAGAGAAGCCGGTAAATCCGAGTTCAGCTTTCTCGCATTACACGAATAAGTTTGAGTTGACGGCATCCTACAGATCGAACGAGGCATATTTGAAAGATACTCCGAACCACTGCATTCTCGACGTGAAACAAAGATACCAGTTTGGAAATTATGGTACGAATCCGGCTCACGAACCTACGGCGTCACTGAAGGCCACAAGATTATTCCCGTTGCTGAGTTTTAAGTTCCCCCCGGTCGAAGATAAGTCGCAGCCGTATCCCAAATATTTCAGAGCTGACTACAGGCTCGACATTAATCTCGACAATATCGATGAGAGCGAGTTGACGAAGGGATCGAGAAGCGGTGACAAGACGACAAATAAGGCAGCGATTTTCCGAGATAGGGAAAACCCGCCCGGTCGCATGGAGGCTGTATCAATGGGAATCAGCTCATTGTTTGATGCTCTCGAGAAACCATTGCCACGTGAAATCGTTTCTTGGGGACTAGTCGCAACACATCCGCCATCGCGTATTTCAAAGCAACAGACATGGGATAATGTGCACATCTGGCCCGCGAAAAAGGGAGGATTGCGTGGGTCTATTTCTACGCCTGGAGCCTTCCATGCCTTCCATTGCCATTGGCGATGGGGTGCCGTGGCAGGTGACCCAGATAAAAAATCCTCCCTGGCGCCCGCCTTCGGACAGCCCCAATTCAAGGGGAGTGGATGGAGCCGATCCGTGGGTGGGGCACTGATAGATGAGGCTATCCCGCAACAGAACCTGAGATTTGCAATAACAAAAAACGACCTCCCTGAATGGGCAGCAGAAAAGAATCCGAGTACAAGAGATTTCCGGTCACTATTCGTGGACAACCGTGGTCGGTCACCCGCTGATTTGAGTAATGGGGATGATCTGGTTTTGTGGATCAGTTTTGAAGTTTTTCGGAATGAAGACAACCTTAGTAGTCCTTGGGGTGGAACATTATTCGTTAATGGATTCTACTTCGCGCATAATCCAGACACTACCCAGTTTGAGTTCGGAGCAGGAGGAGCCTACGAATCAGGTGTATACTCAGAGAATGCGGATCCATGGGAAAGATTGGCGCGATAATTCAACTGCCACAGCGTCCATGATGGAGGGGTTTCTGTGGCATCCGTCGGACCTCACCTCAGTGTCGAAACAAAGGGGTCGGAGTCGAACAAAGGGGCCAAGAAAAGGGGACAGGCTGAGCTAGCCCCACTTTCGTGGACACCTCAAAAAGGGGACAATAGGTTCCGGGAGGTGTCCGATGGGGAAGCGACAGCAATACACGAAAGAGTTCAAGCTGGAGGCCGTCCG
>JARFXQ010000002.1 GCA_029194725.1 Nitrospira sp.
AGGTCTTCCACCGTCTTCAGATTCTCTCTCGCAAGCCATGCGTCTTGTTGCGCAAAGAGCAATTGGAAGAACGCCCCTTTTGTGTCGGCCATGATAGACACTCTTGTTTGATCGAGGCCGGCAAGCGCACCCCCTATGCCTGCGTCAGCGGCGCGTTGCCTGGCTGCGCGTTTGTCCAGCCACTCCAGCGGCTGCTGCACGGTAACTGTTCGTTCGATGATGGAGACCCCTGTGCTGGGGTCGCGAATCCACCCTGGGCCGGCGGAACCCATGATGGTGGGATTGAGAAAGGCGCCGGCCGTGACACGTTGACTCTGGCTCTGTTCCAGGACTGCCTCCGCGCCCTTCATTTTGGGGTTGTGTTGAATCGCCAGTTGTATGACTTGACCCAGTGTGTATCCGCTTGAACTCAGCTCTGCGGCATGGCCCGTTAGATAAGAGCAGGATATCGCCGCGCATGCGAACGCGGCGATGATCCCGCAACCGATTGCAGGTCTCATGTGTCCCCCTCTGTCGGCGCCAAAACGACTCGACTCCATAAGGAGACGAGCACCAGGCGTCGCTCACATGAATCGAAACGCCAGTAGATGTGAGACGATCAAACGGAGGGGGGTGCCCGGGACGTAACGCTGGTCGCGAGGAAACGGTCTGTCAATGATGGGCCAGGTTGCAACCTCCATGCAACAGGAGGCCTCGCAGATTCATTCGCATAGAAAGACCGTGCGGCCAGATCCAAGACGGTGCCTTTGCCGACTTGCGGTTCGGCAGAAGAGGCAAGAATCAAATCGATTTCGAGGTGCTCCGCTCCATGGAACGGTTGCGTAACCAGATGAAGGGGGCAGCTGGATTCCTTGGCTGCCACAGAGGCATGATCGTAGTTCGCGAACTCGCAGCTCAGGTCCGGTGAAAAAACCGTATGGACCGTGCCTCCATGGACATGACCGGCTTCGCCATGGCGATGGTCGGCCTCGGGATGGATATGCACCAATGGTGCGGCAAGCATCCATAAGGCCGTCCAAGTAAGGACTGCCACGCGAGACCAACCCAGATTCTCTCTTGTCAATCGCATGAGGACAGCGTAGCACAGTCCCGTAATTGCATCAATTACCACTACTGTTTATGGCGTAACCAGTCTATCCGTAAATCAGAAACGGCATTGACACAGGTACAAAAAGTGACCTGCGGGCACAGCGGGATACATGAACCATGGTCATGCGAAGCTTGTCAAGATTGAGAGAGGCAGCGGCCAGCTACAATCGTGCCTGAATCTCATCGGCAACTTGCGTGACAGTCTTTCCATCGGTCTCAATGACATAATCGGCAGCCGCTAGATACTTCGGTGTACGTTCACGAAGGACATCTTGAATCTCATCCAAGAAAGACTTGGCTCCCGTAAGGGAAGGGCGTTGTGAATCCTCACCGATACGCTCGGTAATCGTGCTCAGGGAGGCAGTCAGCCAGAACAGCCTTCCTGCTTCTTTTAACACCTCGACATTTCGTGGCCGTAGAATTGCTCCCCCGCCCGTATCGACGACTAACCCGGTCCGACCGGCCAGTTCCTGGCAGACCTTGGCCTCGAGATCGCGGAAGTGCTCCCATCCATTCTTTTCAACGATTTCCGGAATGCTTTGACCGGCCAACTTCACAATCTCCGTGTCTGTCGACACCAGGATGCGACCAAGGCGAGCCGCCAGAAAGTTGCCGATGGTGCTCTTTCCGGTTCCACGATAGCCGATCAGCACCACATTCATCGGAAATGAGACTCCAATACCGCACGCATCACATCAATAGGCGCAGGCTGATTCGCCCAGAACTCAAATTGAGTGACGGCCTGATTGAGAAACATCTCCAACCCTGAAATCGCCTTACATCCCGCACGCTTCGCATCTTTGAGCAATCTGGTTTCGCGTGGATTGTAGACGATATCCATGACGGAAAGGTCGGCGTGAAGGAGCGAAGCAGGAATGCAGGTCGTATCGGCGTTCGGAGACATGCCGACCGGGGTGCAATGAATCAGCAGCTGTGCGTCGGGGATAACCCGGCGAAGAGTGGTTTCATCAAGATGAAAGTCTTCAACCGTCAATGTCGCCTGGGTACGAATATCCTGAGCTAAACTGGTCCGTTCGGAATCGTCAACTCCCAACAACGTCAACTTGTCCGCATTGGATTCGACCGCCAATGCGAAGGCGATCGCTCGAGCGGCACCTCCAGAACCAAGGACGACGATGCGTCGGCCCTTGAGCTCGGCTCCACCCTCTCTCAACGCTCTCAGAGCGCCTGTTGCATCCGTGTTGTATCCGGTGAGCTTGCCCTTTTCAGCAACGATGGTGTTGATCGCACCGATCCGTTGAGCCGTCATCTCCACATGATCAAGAAAGGGTATGACGGCTACCTTGTGGGGAATCGTCACGCTCGCCCCGCGAAAGTTTCCCAGTGCGCGGAGGCCTTTGACGGCATCACCGATCGTTTCCACTTGCCAGGCGAGATAGACAAAGTTGAGCCCTAATTTGCGGAACGCGGCGTTGTGGATGGCGGGCGAGAGTGAATGACCAACCGGATTGCCGATCACCCCGCAAAACTGTGTCTGAGCATCAATGTCCATTCTTTACCCAGAGTGGATGTTTTTACTATTCGTTGGCAGCTACCATTACCCTTTATAAACGGTCATGCCCCCATCAATAGTGAAGGTCGCGCCAGTAACCCAGGTGGCTTCATCGGAGGCCAGATATAGAACCATATTCGCCACTTCTTCCGGCGCCCCAGGACGAGGAATCGCATATTGCGCAAGAATGGGCTGAAGCATGGCTGGATTGGCCATCAGGGGAGCCGCCATAGGCGTATCAATCAGGCCTGGATTCACCACATTGCAACGAATTCCTTCCTTCGCATATTCGACCGCCAGGACACGCGTCAAAGCGTCAAGCGCACCTTTTGATGCCGTATACGCCGCTGAGCCGGAAAGACCTACTAAACTGGCAATTGACGAGATATTGATGATCGAACCTCGCCCTTGCCTCAGCATGTGGGGGATGACGGCTCGTGTGATGCGGAATACCCCGGTAACGTTGATGTCGAACATTTTCGCCCAGATCGCATCATCGGTTTCGTGAAGCCGCTTTCCAAATTCCCCGATTCCCGCATTGTTGACCAGAACGTCGATCCGCCCAAAACTATCGAGGGTTCGACCGACGATATCCTGCACGTGGGTTTCATCCGTCACTGAACCAGCGATCCCGAGCACCTTTCCTTTGTTGAGTCGGATCACGCTGGCTACACGATCCAATTCCTGTTGCCGACGCCCCGTGATGACAACCGATGCTCCTTCCTCGACAAGACGTTTCGCGATCGCTTCACCGATCCCGGCATTGCCTCCCGTCACCACAGCTACCTTGCCTTCTACCCTATTCATAGGTTCGGTCCCTCTTGTGTTTCATCCTGTGTGTCTTCCTGATCCCTATCAGCAGGAGCTCCTCCCTCAGGTATTGGTCCAAGGAGCCCTGGTTCGACCTTACGAGCCACCGTGATGAACCCACTATGAGCCACCATGCGATGATCGGGCCGCACGCTCCTACCCTGCACGGACCAGGTTCTCAGCAACGTCTCAAACGTTTCAATCATTCCAAACACAGTTGTGCGTTCGAGCGCCTCCACCGTTTGCATGACTTGCGGCACGGTGGGAACAAAGCTCAGATAGATCCCACCGGATCGAAGGGCTTTCATAGCATGCGGTACGACCTGCCATGGTTCCGGCAAGTCAAGCACGACACGATCGAACGGCACCTGATCGTCCAATATGTCGATGCCTTCATAGGCATTTTTCCTGAAACAGAGCAGATTCGTCGGATCCAGAGAACGGACAATGTTCTGCTTTGCCGTCTGTGCAAAATCTTCCCGGATCTCATAGGTCACCACCAAGCCGCCCGGCCCCACTGCGCGCAATAGGGCCATGGTCAAGGCTCCTGAGCCGGTCCCGGCCTCGAAGACTCGAGCCCCCGGGTAGATATCAGCCCACATGGGTATGATCGCAAGATCCTTAGGATACAGAACTTGAGCCCCTCGGGGCATCTTGAGCACATAGTCCCCGAAGGTCGGTCGGAGCGCCAACATCTTCTTGCCCCCGGACAGTGTGACGATGGATCCGTCGGGACGGCCGATCAGCGTATCGTGCGCGATTCTCTGCCCACTGAACTGATAGGTCTCCCCCGCTTTCAACGTGAGAGCATACTGTCGTCGTTTTTGATCGACAAGGTGGATGCGTTCGCCATTGAAAAAGCGAGACATGCCGCGCATTCTAGGAGGTTCCGTTCATTGTTTGCAACCAAACGCCCTTCCTTGACAGGGTAGTAGAGGGACCGTAAGATCTTCTCATCATTGATAATTTTCATGATACCTTGTGACGATCAGGAGAGGAGAACGATGCTTGGCCGTGTCCTTTCAGCGGCGATTGCAGGACCGGGGTTGGCCTTCTGCTTGATTCTCTCAACCGATCCTGCGCTCGCCGAAGACATCGTCGTCGCAACCTATGAGGGGGTCATCAACCCTGTTGCGGCTGAATATCTTCACGACGCCCTTGCCTATGCTCAGACATCGAGCGCACAGGCTCTCATCTTAAAACTCGATACGCCCGGAGGATTGGACACCTCCATGCGTCTGATGATCAAAGATATTACCGGATCGGCCATTCCAGTGATTGTTTTCGTTTCTCCCTCAGGAGGCCGAGCTGCCTCAGCGGGAGTTTTCATCACCATGGCGGCCCATGTTGCCGCCATGGCACCAGGTACCAATATCGGTGCGGCACATCCAGTCGCCATGGGCGGCGAGATGGACAACACGATGAAGGAGAAGGTAGAAAACGATGCGGTTGCCTACATCAAGAGCATCGCGGAACGGCATGGGCGGAATGTATCATGGGCCGAGGATGCGGTTCGTAAGAGCCTTTCCGCGACAGAGCAAGAAGCCTTGAAGCTCAAAGTCATCGATATGATCGCCGAAGATATACCCACACTGTTGAAACGCCTGCATGGGAGAAAGATTGCCCTTCCTAATGGATCGATCACGTTCTCGAATGAGGCCGCAACTCTCCATGAATTCCCAATGGGAACTCGGCTGGAATTGCTCAAAATCCTAAGCGACCCCAACATCGCCTACCTGTTGATGTCCATCGGAACCATCGGAATTATGGCCGAACTCTACAGCCCCGGCGCCATCCTGCCCGGTATCATCGGCGCCATCAGCTTGATCTTGGCTTTCTATTCCCTTCAGTCGCTCCCCGTGAACTATGCAGGCGCACTCCTTGTGATACTCGGCGCGGTTTTTCTCCTGCTCGAAATTTCAGTCACCAGCTATGGATTACTCGCCCTCGGTGGATTGGCTGCCATGACGTTGGGCGGTCTGTTTCTCATCAAGAGCGACGCGCCTTTTCTACAAGTTTCCCTATCGTTTCTATTGCCGACGGTCATGACGATGGGCGGCCTGATTGGAATCATTGCGTGGACGGCCGTTAAGAGCACTCGTGGCAGGTCAGTCACTGGGGCTGAAGGGATGATTGGTTCGATCGGAATCGCCAGGACGGATCTCAACCCACGCGGTCAGATTACAGTCCAGGGGGAAATCTGGGAAGCGGTTAGCCAAACTCCGATCAGGCAAGGGGAGGCTGCGGAGGTAATGTCGGTCGAGGGACTGACCGTGAAGGTGGCCCCCACTCATAGATAATCCGGCTGAAAACAAGGAGCCATTATGTCA
The DNA here is from genome assembly GCA_029194725.1 of Nitrospira sp. Classification (GTDB taxonomy): domain Bacteria; phylum Nitrospirota; class Nitrospiria; order Nitrospirales; family Nitrospiraceae; genus Nitrospira_D. The sequence continues at coordinate 5,743 of JARFXQ010000002.1, forward strand.
TTGCTCATGCCGTTAGTCCTCCTGGGCCTCGTGCTCTATGCCAGTTTTAAGCGCGTCATGGAATACGAACGGCTCGTGGTGTTTGTGCTCGGCAAGTTTCAAACCGTGAAAGGACCCGGCATTCGGTTGGTAGTCCCGGTCCTCCAGCAGATGGTGCGCGTCAATCTCCAAATCGTGACCATGGAAGTCCCCTCCCAAGATGTCATTACGCTGGACAATATTTCCGTGAAAGTGAACGCCGTCATCTTCCTCAGGGTGGTTGACCCTCAACGGGCGGTGCTGGCAGTCCAAGACTATCTGTATTCCACGTCGCAAGTCGCCCAAACCACCCTGCGCAGCGTGCTTGGCCAGAGTCAGCTCGACGACCTGTTATCGAAGCGCGATGACATCAACGCCGAACTCCAGCGCATTATCGATCAGCAGACCGAGCCATGGGGAGTCAAAGTCGCCGCCGTGGAAGTGAAGAACGTGGATATCCCTCAAGACATGCAACGCGCGATCGCCCGACAAGCTGAAGCTGAGCGGGAACGGCGGGCAAAAATCATTCATGCTGAGGGAGAATTCCAAGCGGCGCAGAAACTCGCTGAAGCCGCCGATGTCATCAGTCGAAACCCAGCAGCCCTTCAGCTCCGATATCTCCAGACACTCGTAGAAATCGCGGCTGAAAAGAATTCAACGACCATCTTCCCGATTCCGGTCGATACCATTGCCCCCTTCATTAAGGGATTACTACCCAAATAGTGTGGCATTTACGTCCGATCGATGATGCCGTTTCTACATAGATGCCGCATAAGTGTGACAGTTCGCCCTCTGCTTTCTCATTAGCTCACTCTAATCTTTGTACTTTTTCCAGCTGATCACACCCATTTTTTCTCATCTTCAAGCCAGCATCCCTTTTGCTTCGTACCGGCGATAGAAGTCACGACTTGGCCGAATCTTTTCCGCTAAATGCGACTCTAACAAGGTAAGGGATAGGAGAACCTTCAACCAGAGCAACAGGTGACACGATGAAGCAAGAACTGCGAGTCTCTGAGGAGATGGAGATACAGAAAACTTTCATCCCGGATGTCGATGCCGATGACGCCAAGGCCAGCGGCATCCTGGGAATGATCGGCCGTGTTGAGGCTGAGGAATCCGGCTCGGATGAGAAGACCCAGCCGGTCATGCGTACAAGCCGCGGTGCCAGCCCGTTTCTTTTGGAGGCTTTATATTTCCGGTCGTTTGGCGAACGGGGTCTACTGACTCGAGAAGAAGAGACCGCGATTGCCAAGCGGGTGGACCATGGGACCAGGCGCATTCGGACTGCTCTGCGTCAAGCCCTGCGAGCTTTGTTCAAATCCGACAGGGGGTCAGTTCCTGCAGCCAGCATGAACGTGCTCCAAACGGTCAGACGATTGAGCGGACTGTCCGCTACTGCGTTGGACAATGCCGAAAAGGCCTTACGCACCGTTCTTAATCCGCCGGACTCGGACCTCAAACCCTCGGCAACCACAGCAAAGACACTGAAAACGGTGCTCGATGAGATCCACGCCGCGAGAACGATCTTGGAGCAAGGCAAAGATGAGCTCGTGCGGTGCAATCTTCGTTTGGTGGTAGACGTTGCTAAACATTACACGGGACGAGGATTGACCCTGCTGGATCTCGTACAAGAAGGCAACATCGGCCTGATGAAAGCGGCCGAACGATATCAGTATCGAAAGGGGTTTAAATTCAGCACCTACGCCACGTGGTGGATCAGGCAAGGCATCACGCGGGCACTTGCGGACCAGTCGCGAACGATTCGCATTCCGGTTCACCAAACCGAAGCCTCGCATCGAATTCTCCGCGTGATGCGGAGGCTTGGGCAACAGTTTGGGCGACCCGCTCGCTTGGAAGAGATTGCTCATGTGCTGCGCATGAGACCGGAGCGGCTCCGCGAGACTGTCCTGGCCTTTCAGGAACCGGTGGCCTTGGAAACTCCGATCGGTGATGGAGATACGCAGTACGGAGACATGATTCCAGACCAGCAGGCAGTTCCACCCGACGCTCATGTCCATCGAAGCGAACTGACCGCGCAACTGGATCGCATCTTAAGCACCCTCACGCCTCGCGAGCAAACCGTCATCAGACTTCGCTTCGGGATCGGCTACGATGAAGCCAGCACCTTGGAGCAAGTCGGCCAAAGCCTGTCCGTCACGCGCGAGCGTATCCGTCAGATTGAGGCAAAGGCACTCAAGAAGCTGAAGACTCCTCAGATCAAGGAGCTCTTCGCAGCCATCAAGTGACTTCTTGCTTCACGGGTTGCGAAGGTAGCCTTGCTATCTTCGCAATCCAACTTTCCTCTGCCTGGTGGGTTGTGCAACAATATTCTTGCCATGTGGAGCCTTCCCTCCATTGCCATAAGTACCAGAACTGACCACAGGGGGGCGTTCTGCCATCCTCACGAATGGGTTTGTCCTTTTAGGCATGTCATCCCATGATCGACGCGAATACCTTGATGCCTCCGCGTGCGAATCCTGTCCACATTCATGCCGGAGCCGTTCGGGTGTTCCCAGAACCGGTTCCTTATCTCCTTGCGTGGGAAATGCAGTGTCGCTTGCACGAGGAGCGCCTCCTCGATCTCCAACCGGATACTGTTCTGATTCTTGAACACCCACCCGTCTATACGCTCGGACGCAGGACGAGGCTGTCGCATTGGGGAGGCAGTGAATCCGCATTATGCGTGGATGGCGCCGAAATGCACCAGGTCAACCGTGGAGGATCCGTGACTTTTCACGGCCCAGGACAGATTGTCCTCTACCCCATTCTCGAGCTCAATCGGTATGCTTCTGGGCCTAGACAATTGGTCTGGTTACTGGAAGAAGTGATCATTCGATTGCTCAACCGTTGGAACATTTCCGGATCTCGTATCGTCGGCAAACCAGGTGTATGGATCATAGCACCCGAACCGCAGAAAATCGCTTTCCTCGGCGTACGAATCGAGCGCGGGATCACCTTACATGGGGTTGCCCTCAACGTGGATCTGGACTTGTCGCCTTTCCGCCGGATTCGCCCATGCGGTTTGGCCGATTGCCAAGTGACATCCATGGCAGCTGTGCGTCAAACGACAGTATCAGTCGACGCCGTCAAGCAGGAACTGGCACGGACCTTCGGGACGGTGTTTGGCCTCAGTTGGTCCACTGCATGACCCACCAATGTGCGAGGGTTTGCGTAGAGGAGTCCTATGCTGGAACTTGATACACCGACTTTTCGTCTGGCCGTCGCGCAGTTCGATCAGGCAGCGGAAGCGATGGAACTTGACCCAAACCTCCGTGAACGCCTGAAGCTTCCACAGCGGTCTCTCATCGTCAGCCTTCCTGTTCGGATGGACGATGGGCACGTGGAGGTTTTTACCGGCTACCGGATTCAGCATGATTCATCACGAGGACCGTCCAAGGGAGGCGTGCGGTACCATCCCAGTGTGAACCTCGGTGAGGTGGCCGCACTTGCCATGTGGATGACGTGGAAATGCGCGCTGGCCGGCCTGCCGTACGGAGGAGCAAAAGGTGGTATCACGGTAGCGCCGAAACTACTGTCCCCCGCTGAGTTGCAACGACTGACACGACGGTACGCCGCGGAAATTTTCCCATTGATTGGCCCGGACAAGGATGTCCCGGCCCCAGACGTCGGGACCGATGCACAGGTCATGGCATGGATGATGGACACGTACAGCCAGCAAGTCGGCTTCGCCGTTCCTGGATCGGTGACCGGCAAACCGCTCTCGATCGGAGGGAGCTTGGGCCGTGAAGAAGCGACGGGGCGCGGAGTCGTCTATGTGACGCAAGAGGGGCTTCGTCATCTTAAGTTGTCAATTGAAAATGCCACCGTGGCGATTCAAGGATTTGGAAATGTCGGTTCACACACTGCCCGTATCATGCAGCAACATGGTGCCCGCATCATTGCCGTCAGCGATGTACATGGGGGAATATACAACCCGCAGGGGTTGGATATTGCGGCGTTGCTTCGGCGCGATCCTACCCAACCGCTGCGTGACACCAAGCTAGGGGATGCGATTACAAATGCGGACCTCCTGCAACTAGAGTGTACCGTTCTTGTACCCGCTGCCCTCTCGGAACAGATCACGAGTAGGAATGCAAATTCCTTGAGGTGCCGGATTCTGTCGGAAGGGGCGAACGGTCCGACGACGCTGGAAGCCGATCGCATCCTTGCAGACAAAGGTATCTTTGTAATCCCCGATATTCTCGCCAATTCTGGCGGCGTCATCGTCTCGTACTTCGAATGGGTGCAGGACCTTCAGCGATTTTTCTGGAGCTCCACCGACATCCAGAATCGGCTGCAAGAAATCATCACGTCAGCGTTTCAACGGACACTTCACTTTTCGACGGAACGCCGAGTGTCGATGCGCATGGCGGCACTCATGGGCGGGATTGATCTAGTTGCTCAAGCACATCTTCAACGTGGCCTGTATCCTTGATCCTGCGATTCCGCCACGTCCTTGTGTTGGGATCTCCTGGCTCTCTAGTACCGTATCCACTAGAGTGCCGGATTCTCACATAGCGGAGAGAGAGGAGCACCTCATGGATCGAAGCATGATCGCAACAGCGTGGGAACGGCATTGCTCTGATGGTTGGCCTCAGTTTTCGAGCCCACATCAAGGGCAATTAATGACAATCGACACGGTCATCAGCGGCTGTGTGGTCTACTACCTCCATACTTCCGAGGGTCTCGACGACCAACGGGTCGCCATCGTGAAAGACTGTTTGGGCGATCTCGATGAGCTGACGGAAGCATTGGACACCGAGCCCCAAGCTTACTTTTGCCGGCTCCGAGAACTCGGGGCGATGTTACTGAGCAATGAGCCTCCGTCATGATGCAAGGATACCTGGCCCATCGGACAAGTCCCTATCCAGCTGGCGCTTGCGCGTCACGTTCCTTGCAGGTCTTGCAGCTCTTGACATACAATGCGTTGCATGCCTAGTTGGATTCTGCGAATTCACCTATCCTGACAGAGCTGCTAACCCATACGAAAGAACCGTTAAATACCATGATGACGAACACGAAGGTGGTGCGAACGGCAATCATCCTGCTGGCGAGCGTTCTCGCAACGTTTGTCTCCGCTCATGCCGAGCCGTATGAATTGAGCAAGAACGATGTCATGGAGCCAAAAGCCATTTCGAGCCCTGAGATTTCGCTCTTCGGCGTCAAACTCGGCGATTCGGAATCCCAAGCTATCGAAACGTTGGTGAATGAAAAGATTTCAGGAGTGAAGGCTGAGCAAGAAGCGACGTTCATCTTTCTGCTCGATCAACGAAAGCCCACCGGTCCAATGGCCGGGGTGCGTATTCAGGACGGTAAGGTCGACCTCCTTTTCATCAATAATCGGTTCGCGTATAAGACCAGAGGCATCTTTCGAAACGTACTCAACAGCGAGAGCCCTGAAGACATCCGAAAGTTGTTAGGCCAGGAAGACTATGGCGACGAAAACGTCATGGGTGCAGTGTTGTCTTACGACAAGCAGGGCTTCCAAGTGAATTACCTCGGCAAAGACATCAACATCGAGTTTGCCCAGCCGCGTTAATTCCCATATTGTTCCACCAATTCTATGGGCGAACTCGGGGACTACATCGCCACTCGTAATACCCCTTCGATCGTTGTCTCTCCTAGGACCAGTGTTGAGCAACATGCAGAGCGGCCTGAGAATATTGCGAAGCACGATTTCATGATTGTGCCTCGACGCGCCTCCGATTGCCGGTCCGGCCGCCATGCAACGGATTTCACGCAGGATTCAGGTTAACATGAGATGCAGCGGCTATTGGATGGTACTGGTGAGACGAAACCCATAATCGATCAGGCTCTTGGCGGTATTCCACCGACGATTGGAGTTCAGGATTACGAGGAGCAGATCGCTGCCATTTTGAGAAACCTTAGCGACCAGACATCGGCCAGCTTTTGAAGTGAACCCCGTCTTCACCCCTTCCACACCTGGGATACGGCCCAGCAAACGGTTCGTATTATGGAGGACGTAGGCACGATACCCGCTGACGGGGGTGATAATTCCTCGTTCTTCTCTCACAAGCTCCCGGAACACGGCATTCTTCATAGCCACTTCGCTCAGCTTCGCGATATCCTCTGCCGTCGAGTAATGGTCTGGGCCGTCGAAACCACATCCATTGCTGAAATGCGTCCCGGATAATCCGAGTGAAGCTGCTTTGTCATTCATCCACGTCACAAACTGTACTTCATCGCCTCCGACATGCTCGACAGCTGTCAGGCAGGCATCATTGGCCGACACCATCATCATCGCCTTGAGCAAATCGCTGAGACGGAACACCTGCCCGACCTTTAGCCGTAGGTGGGTCTTGGGAGCTTTCGCGGCATTTCTGCTCACTGTAGCCAGATCATCAAGGTGTCCTTTCTCAAGGATGATCAATGCCGACATAATCTTGGTTAGACTCGCCGGCGACAGGCGTTTCTCAGCCTCATGCTTGAACAGGATACGGCCTGATCGCAATTCTTTCAGGAGAATACTGTGTGCCGGAATGCGCTTCCATGGGAGGGGTTGTGGAACATAATCGACGGGATGGGTGGTGTGGGTACGAGATTGCTGCTCCATTCCAAAGGCTGGGCATATTGCGAAAACGAGCAACGAAAGAGAGGCGGCTGAAACCAGAGCAAGGTGGGAGATGGTACCGCCTCGGCTCAGCTTGTGATCATCGAAGGGGATATGGTCGCCCTGTGCCACAAACGACCGCCTCTTTTAGAATAAGAACGATTCCCGTACCCTATCACCTTTCCGCCCACTGTCGAGAACTTTATGAAAAAATCGCAGGAGGTCGGCCAAATCTATCCAGAACCCACAATTAAGGCAACGGGCGAATATTCTCCTGTTGACGAACGTATAGTGGCGCTCTACAAGCATGAACCCTTTGCACTTGAGACATTGCATACATTTCCCGTTCGCTCCAATTACCGAAGGCGATTCATGACTAAGGCGACACACCCAGCGAGCAAACCGCCGCCGATGAGAGTCGTACCAAAATACACAAATACGTTCGTACCACCAGAGGGTTGTGTCCCTTCCCACAGGTCTCGAATCCCACCCTGAACCATCAGAACCGAGAGGGTCATCAGAGCCCCAATCATGAACCACCATGCAAATGATCGAAGCGCCATACCAGTGTTCGAAAATTTAAGGCTTTTTACCCGTTGGCCACTCTAGCGAAGCCCTTCCAGGCTGTCAAGAATAGACCGCGATCGCTCGCTTCCTACTCACGTATCTCCGATTTCACAACTGGTTTGAGTCCACGATGAAGGAAGATCGAGACGCTGCCGCTTCCGTTCTCGGCGATGACCAGTCCAGGTTCCTCCAGGCTAAAGGTCGTGACACGAAAGGATGAAAGCGCAAACGGGCCGAACTTCGTGCGGTAATTTCTTGGGGGGTAATGAAAGGTACCATCGCCTCTTCCGAACAAGATCGATAGATCACTTGACTGGATATTCACGATCGCCACATCCTCGAACCGGTCGCCATTGAAATCCCGTGCCAACCCAAAGTTGGGACCGGCATCAGCTCCGGAATCTCTGCCGGGTTGGAATGTCGCATTGCCGTTGCCAAGGAACGTCGTGAAGCTATCCTGCTCTCCGTTGATGACCAGTAGATCCTTGTGATGATCATTATTGAAGTCGGCAAAACTCACGCCAAGGGGGCGGCGGCCCGTGGAATAGTCTTTGGGATCACGAAAGGTACCGTCACCGTTCCCAAGCCAAATGGAGACCGCATTCGACATAGGTCCTCCATTCGTCACCACCAAATCCAATTTCCCATCGCCGTTGAGATCAGCCAACGCAACGGATGTGGGAGTGTCGCCATGTTCGTATTGAACGACGTGTCGAAATTCGCCGGTCCCATTACCGAGAAAGACTTTGACCTTGTCGTTCCGTAAAGCGACGACAAGATCCGTATGTTGATCTCCATTGATATCGGCTGCGGCCAGTGCGATCGGCGCACGATGCACCGGATAACGCGGTCCCTCTTCAAACTTTCCATCTCCATGTCCGAGTAAGACCATAACCTCGTCGCCACCGGAGCATGCCAGCGCAACATCGGGATGTCGATCTTGATTGAAGTTGCTCGTCACGAGAGAGCGCGGTTCCTGGCAGACATGTAGCTGAACCTGATCTCTAAATGTACCGTCACCATTCCCCAGCAGAATCGAGAGTGTATTACTCGCAATATTGGTGGTGATGAGATCGGTAAATGAGTCATGATTAAGGTCTTCGGTGATAACAGTGGTAGGATTCTTGCCGACCTTGTAGCTGGCAAAATAATAAAAAGGATCAGGTGGGGTATACGGCTCGCTCCTGGAACAAGCCCACAGACCGTGACCGATAAGAAAAGGCAGCCATAGCAGACAGAAAAGCCGTCCAATCGCGTGCGATTTCCGCTCGGCAAAAATGTTCACTCAGCCTCCCACACCCTAGCCTGCTGAACCAATGGGCCTATGTATGGTGGAATCAGAAGATCCAGTATACAGAGGCGGTCTTTGCCCTCGCAATCCGCGGCGGTAGCTGATGAACCTTTGAATTTCGCCCTCCGCTTACGTTATGATGCATCCCACTTTTAGGAGGAAGGCCATGAGCACAATTGTCAATGTTGATATTACGATGTACGGAATTGCCGAAGTTCTAACTTGGTGTCATGATCGAAACAAAGGTCGTGTTCCTGGCGTTGATACGCCGGGCTTCAAAAAAATGCAGGAGTTGTTGGCGCAGAAGCCTCAGTCGGGGGACTATTTCACGCTCGATCAGTTCTGGAAGAAAAAAGTAACGTTGCCGCTAACCGAGGACGAAGTTTCGACGATCGATCGTTGTCTCTACGACATTCCCAATTTTGACAACGAACCGCTCCCCCAAATCCGGCACAAGTTTTGGCCTCATCAGGCGGGAGCCCACTGAAGCAAAACGTCGATCTGGCGGTCGGACATCCTTGGAATATACGGCAGTAACTGCCTGACTAGCAGCTTGATACTGTCAGAGAGTTCCTTCGCCTTTGAGGTACCTGCGAAAACGATCCATGAGCTCGGCCCCCAGGGTCCCGCCCTCAGGCTTCTTGGTCAACGGATCGGCAAAGTGACCCCGGATTTCCCGAAGGCGTTTCTCTGCCTGATCATTCCCTTGCAGTCGCTTGGTTTTCTGGAGAGCGGTATCAAAGGCATCGAATGTCAATTCATGGTAACCGAATGAGCGGATACGCTTGACGGCTTTCATCATCGCCTGGTTCCGAAACGTCGTCAAATGGTCGTCATTGATTTCTTTCAAGCCCAGCTTGCGGGCTCGCCGTTCGGCTGCTTTTCTGATTCCACTACGCACGAAATCCGGAGACGTCTGAAGCCGCTTCCATGCCTCGTCGGTCCAGGCAATTCGTTCCTGAGGTGTTTCCCATAGGTCACGCAAAACCGATCCATCGATAAGAGTCAGTTTCTTGGTCCTGGCGAGCTCTTCCGTGTCTTGCTTCAACATATCGGTCACGAATTCCAGCGCAATGGGCGGCGATTGCTTTAACTTGTCTTGAAGCAGGGCCAATGCCTCCTCGGTCCATTCCATCGAGGGCCCGCTCTCCTCGTGAAGATCACCAAGCGCTTCTACTTTTTCAAACAACTCGACGTTCACTTCGAGATGCCCCCGTTCCTTTGCGATTTCCTCCGCAATCTGCTTGGTCATTGCGCGCATAAACTCAGGAACGGTATCCAACCGTTCTTTGGCGGCAGCGGTCCATGGAAGACGGCCATTGATCATCTCTTCGACAGCAGATTCCATGCCGGCTTCACCGCCCATGCGCCCCATCATCTGGCCCTTAAACCGATCGAGAATCTCCTCGGTGATTTCCTCGTACCCCAATTCCTGCGCTTTCTTTTCAGCCAAACGCCGGACCATGCCTCGCAGAAATATCGGTGCGCGCTCCATTCGTTTGAGCGCCCCGTCAGCCCAACGGATTTTGGTTGTATTCAGCTGTGGAGAATCTGATGACGACATTGGTTCCTGTTCAATCAGTCGATCGTTATTGATTGAGCAATTCCTTCAGTTCTTTGCCGGCTTTGAAAAACGGAACCCGCTTGGCTGGTACCGCAACCGTCTCTCCGGTTTTTGGATTCCGCCCTTCCTTCATCCGACGAGCCCGCAGCCGAAAGCTGCCGAAGCCTCGGATCTCCGTTTTATCGCCGTTTTTCAAAGAATCCCTGACACAATCGAAAATGGTGTTGACGACCACTTCAGCCTGTCGCTTCGTCAAGGTGGTGACTTGCTCGGTAACTTTTTCGATGATCTGCGCCTTGGTCATATCCACTCTCCCTTCGTCGCGGGCACCACCGCGCCACGATTGACACAGCTAGAAGGCCATAAGGTATTTCAAGCTCACACCCGGTTTCATTTCAAACTTCGGAAACATCATGCCGAGTTTTGAGTCCAGAATTTCACGGAAGGAAAACCTGCGCCTTGGCTCGACAACCTTTGGTTCCCCCTCGATTCCTACCACTTCCGCAGCCAACTGAATAGCGTCTTCCAAGTCGCCCAGTTCATCGACCAGCTTCGCTTCCTTGGCCTGGCGCCCAGTAAAGATTCGACCGTCGGCCAACGCTTGGGCAACTCGAATCTCGAGAGAGCGGCCCTCGGCCACCGCCTCAATAAACTGCTTATGGACGTCATCCATCACGGCTTGCAACAGACCTCTTTCGTCCGCACTCATTTTGCGAAGTGGAGAGCCCACATCCTTATATTTCCCGCTCTTAATGACGACCCCTTCCACACCGATCTTTCGGAGTAATCCCTCCACGTTGGCCGTTTCCATAATGACTCCGATGCTTCCAGTCAGAGTCCCGGGATTGGCCACAATCCGATCCGTTGCTGCAGCGATGTAATACCCTCCCGATGCGGCAACGCTCCCCATCGACGCAATCACGGCCTTATTGTTCTTGCTTCTGACCCGCTTGACGGCGTCGTAAATCTCCTGCGATGGTACGACGCCGCCCCCGGGACTATCAATTCTTATCACGATGGCTTTGACTGAAGGGTTCTCACTGAATCGCTTCAAGTCCTCGATGGTCGTCAGAGAATCCAAAATGACTCCTTCGACTCGAATCAGAGCGATTCGGTCGCCGGTTGACAGATCAAGATCGGGCACAAAGAGATTGATCAGGATCAAGACCCCCAGCCCCATTACGAAAAACCATATGGTCTTCCGCAACAGATGGCGCTTTCGGGGGCGTTCCATCTGTGTTACTTCATCCGCCATCGTCCCTATCCCGCACCCTCCCTCAATCAGGCCGGCTTAGCTTTGATCTTCCGATTGCGACCGTTTCCGGCTCTGTTTAGCGGCCCGCCCTAGACTCTGGTCCAACACACCCTGTGTCGAGTGATAATCATCAACCTGCTTGCGCTCCCAATCCAGCTGATGGTCACGAAGGCTAAGGGCGATTTTGCGTTCCTCTCGATCGACCTTGATTATCTTCGCCGTGACATCATCCTGCAACTTAAACTTTTCTTCCAGTTTCGCGGGAGGTTCAACACCGGATTCGCTGACATGAATCAAGCCCTCCACTTCACCGTCCAGTTCGATGAAGATCCCAAAATCGGCGACTTTCGACACCTTGCCGGCCACCGAATCACCGACGTGATACCGTGCGGGGATCGCCTCATCCCAGGGATCACGAGCCAGCTGTTTGTATCCCAACGAGAGCCGCTCTTTCTCTTTATCGATGCGCAACACGACAGCTTCGACCTTTTGCCCTTTTTTGAACAGCTCTGAGGGATGCTTGATATGCCTCGTCCATGACATGTCAGAAATATGGATGAGTCCGTCGATCCCCTCTTCAAGTCCGACAAAAGCACCGAAATCGGTCAGGCTCTTCACCTTCCCTTCGATACGGGTTCCGATCGGATATTTGCCCTCAATCATGTCCCAGGGATTTGGCGCCGTCTGTTTCATGCCCAGCGAGATTTTGCGGCTCGCGGGATCGACGTTGAGCACCGCGGCTTCCACTTGATCACCAACGGCCACGACCCTCGATGGATGGCGGACTTCGTGCGTCCACGACATCTCCGACACATGTACCAATCCCTCAACTCCCGGCTCAAGTTCCACGAACGCTCCGTAATCGGTCAGGCTAACCACGCGACCACGGACCCTGGTACCGATGGGGTACTTGCCGGCGACATTGGTCCAGGGATCCGCACTCTTCTGCTTGAGCCCCAGAGAAATCCGACCCGTTTCACGATCATATTTCAACACCGCGACTTCAACCTTGTCCCCCACGGTAAACAGTTCCGAGGGGTGTCCGACTCGACCCCACGACATGTCGGTAATGTGCAGCAACCCGTCGATACCGCCAAGATCGATAAACGATCCGTAATCGGTGATGTTCTTGACCGTGCCCTGGATGAGCTGGCCTTCCTTGAGATTGGCCAGCGTCGTCTGCCGCTTCTTATCCCTGGTTTCCTCCAACAGCACGCGACGCGACACCACCACATTGCCGCGCCTGTGGTTGATCTTGATGATCTTGAGAGGGAAGGTCTTTCCAATGAGGCCATCCAGATCACGAACCGGGTGGAGATCAATCTGCGAGCCGGGTAAGAAGGCTTTGACGCCGATATCGACCATCATGCCTCCTTTGATCCGTGAGACAATCTTGCCTTCGATACTCTTCTCTTCTTTGTAGAGCTTTTCGAGTTCTTCCCAAATCTTCATCTTGTCTGCTTTTTCCTTGGAAAGAACGAGATTGCCGTCCGCATCTTCACATTCTTCGATATAGACTTGGAGCCGGTCGCCGATCTTGAGGTTGTGGAGGTCCTCGGAAGCAAACTGATCGCTCGGGATCATGCCCTCTGATTTGTAACCGATATCAACGATGACCTTGTCCTTGGTCAAGGCCACCACACGGCCTTCCGTAATCGTACCTTCTTCCAGGTTACGGAAGGTTTCTTCGTACAATGCCGCCAAGGCATCGCGGTCTAACTGAGCATCGCTGCTGTTGGATACCGTACCCATATGAACGTCCTACTCTTCCGACTCTCGTCGGGTGCTGATGGTGAAGTCATCGGGCTCACTCAGCATTGTGAGCGCCGGCGTTCGGCCTGTTCGGTGTGTCGGAGGTCAGGCCATCGCTCCTCCTTGGAATGGGAACTTGACCTAAGGCGGCGATGTGCTCGATCACCGTACGGCTGACCTGTTGATAGAACTGTTTCGTTTCCGCCTTTTCGTTGCGTTTCTCCGTTGCGAACTGAATAGGAGCTCCGAATCGTACCGTGACCTGATGTAACCGAGGCCAGCGTGCCTTCATGGGGAGCACGTCGAAGGTACCCTTCAGATATGCCGGAACGACTGGACATCCCGTCTGCGACACAATCACTCCAATACCTGCCTTCGGAGGCCGCAGGTGGCCATCGTGGCTGCGTCCACCTTCTGGGAAAATGACCACCACGTTACCTGCTTGAATCAGGTTGATCGCCTTCCCAAACGCCTCCCGGTCGAGACGTCCCAACCGTACCGGGATCCAGCCCAACGCCTGCAAAATACCGTTCAATACCGGAATCGGAAATAAGTCATTCCGTCCCAGGTACCAGGCCCTTCGACGCATCCCGCAGCCGAGGAGCGGAATGTCGAAGTAGCTGGCATGGTTTGCGGCAATCAGCAGACCTCCGGTCCGAGGAATCTCCCCTTCGACACGATATCGAAAGCAAATCCACGCAACGACTCGTACCAGGGCCCACAAGAATCCATAGAGAATCCCGCTCACGACCCGGTCGACACTGCCGCAATCATCTGCTCTACCACTTGGTCAGGACTGAGGGTAGAGGTGTCGATGAATCGTGCGTCATCTGCTGGAATCAATGGAGCAACCGAACGGGTCCGATCCCGTCTATCTCGGTCCGATAGATCGGAGGACGTTGTCTCAACCGTCCCGCCACGACCCGCGGTGACCAGTTCACGGTGCCGTCGCGCAACTCGCACTTCTGCATCTGCCTCCAAGAAGAATTTATAGGGAGCGGTCGGAAAGACCTTTGTGCCGACGTCGCGTCCTTCTGCAACCACCGAACCACTCTGGCCGATCTGACGCTGGATCGGCAGCAGCCATTCACGGACGGCTGGAATGGCCGACACAATGGAGGACGTTGCAGTGACTTCGGGTGTCCGAAGCTCCCCGGTGACGTCGCTGCCATCGACCAGGACCTGCATCGCGCCATTGCGAAACTGCATGTGAATCAAGGTGGTTGTCAACAATGCTGTCACCGACTCATGATCCGTCGGACGTATGCCTGATTGCAAGGTTTTCCATGCGACAGCTCGGTACAGTGCTCCTGTATCAAGATAAAGGTAGCCAAGACGAGCGGCCAATAGTCTTGCAACTGTACTCTTGCCCACTCCGGCCGGTCCATCAATCGCAATAATCACTCAGCCCCCACACTTCTCGAACCGTACTCGCTGTCTCACCGTTCTCATGCAAGCGGCGTCAACAAATCGACGAGCGCCTTCTCAAAGTTTGGAAATGACGTATCCACGCAGCTCGTATCGGCAATCGTCATGCTTTGTTCCGCCGTTAGGCCACCGATGGCGAGCGACATGGCCACACGATGGTCTCCATGGCTCTGGGCCTTGTCCGTAGCTCTCAACTTGCCGTTCTCTCCCCCTCGGCCTAATCCGCGGATAGTCATCCCGTCCGGCCGTTCTTCGATGAGAGTTCCCATGGCCGTCAACTCGCGGCTCATGGTCGCAATCCGATCGCTCTCTTTGACCCGAAGTTCCTCTGCTCCGGAAATCACGGTGTCCCCCTCCGCCACTGCGGCAGCCACACACAATACGGGAAATTCATCGATCGTTTTCGGAATGAGGTCGTGACCGATCGTCACGCCCTTCAGTGCGGATGACTTCACACGAAGATCCCCGACCGGTTCCCCGGCAGCTTCTCGCAGACCCAGAACTTGAATGTCGGCTCCCATCTTCCTCATGACGTCGATCAGGCCGGTTCTCGTCGGATTCATCCCGACATTGCGAATGGTGATGTCGGATCCCTGGACGATCGTTGCTCCAACGATGAAGAACGCGGCCGCCGAGAAATCGCCGGGAATGGTCACATGCACGCCTCCCCAGCCGCTCGAAGGTCGTCCTTGTAAGACCAGGGTGCCTGCTTCTTTTGCGAGAGGGATCCCAAAGAACTGGAACATCCGTTCGGTATGATCTCGTGACAGACTTGGTTCCTTATACCGGGTCTTCCCTTGCGCAAAGAGGCCGGCGAGCAAGAGGGACGACTTAATCTGCGCGCTGGCCACGGTCGAGGTGTACTCGATACCGTGAAGGCCGGCTCCTGTAATCGCCAGGGGAGCCAGCTCTCCGCCTTTACGGCCACCAATAACTGCGCCCATCTCACGCAGTGGCTTGACGACCCGTCCCATAGGACGCCGTCTGATCGATTCGTCGCCGGTGAGAACTGAGAAAAAATCTTGCCCGGCCAAGAGGCCTGTAAGCAGACGCAGCCCGGTTCCGGAATTGCCGCAGTCGATCGGAGCGCTTGGTTCGGATAACCCCCAAAACCCCTTCCCGCAGACGGTTAATTCACTTGGAGTCCGCGTGATGGGAATCCCCAGTCCCTGAAAGGCCCTCATCGTGTTCAGACAGTCCTCTCCCTGGCAATAGCCCGTTATCGTGCTCGTTCCTTCTGCTAGTGCGGTAAGGATGATTGCCCGATGGGTAAGAGACTTGTCGCCAGGAACTGCCGTCATTCCTCTGAGTGGCCGGCCCGGGGTGATCGTCAATGATGTCATGAGTTACTCGGAGAAGAACTATTCAATTTTTCACGCTCATCTTTGGCACGTTCAAGCAACTTTTCAATTGCGGCCGCATCCCCACTCTTAATCACTTGCTTCAATTCTTCCAAAGCCTGTGCATACCGGTCGATATAGGACACCACATTATCCCGATTCCACAAGAAAATGTCTCGCCACATTTCGGGAGAACTCGCAGCGATCCTGGTGGTATCCCGTAATCCTCCCCCAGAATGGCCGACAAGGTCCAAGGAAGGCACTTGCTGGTCACGAAGCTCGGCCAAGGCATTCATAAGGGCGAAGGCGACTACATGGGGCAGATGACTGACTGCGCCGAGGATTTGGTCATGCAGATACGGATCCATCGTTAAGACAATCGACCCGGCCTCCTCCCACAGTTGCCTGACTCGCTCCAGTGCCGTTGGATCCGTTCGGTTTGTCGGGGTGAGAATGCAGCGTGCGCCCTTGAACAGCTGATCCGACCCGGCAGCGACCCCCGTCTTTTCCTTTCCTGCGATCGGATGGGCCCCCACAAAGTGCACGCTTGTCGGCAAAGCCGATTCCGACCGTTCGACCAAGGTTCCTTTCACACTGCCCACATCACTGACGATCGCGCCTGGAGCCAGACAGTGGGCCCATTCATGGAGGTGTCGCTCATAGGTATCGACAGGTGTCGCGAGGACCACCAAGTCAGCGCCACGCACACCCTCTTGAGGGTCGGCTACATATCGATCGATTGCACCCAAAGCGACGGCGGTCTTGAGATTCTCGATGCGCCGGCCGACACCGACAACCAGGTCTGCCAAGGCTTTTCGCCGAAGGATCATACCGAGTGATCCGCCGATCAGCCCCACTCCAATGATGGCAACCTGCTTGAAATGAACGGCCATACTGACTTTACAGCTCTCTGCCTACGGCCTTCGCGATATTTTTAAGATCAGTCATCAACGCCTTGAACTTTGAGGGCTTGATGGACTCTTCACCGTCACACAGCGCGCATTCTGGGTTCGAATGAACTTCGATGAGCAGGCCGTCGGCCCCGGCTGCAACTGCGGCCTTAGACATTGGAGCGACAAGATCCCACTTCCCAGTGGCATGGCTGGGATCGACGATAACCGGGAGATGAGAGAGCTCCTTCAATGTGGGAATAGCCGCGAGATCCAGGGTATTTCGATATTGAGTTTCGAACGTGCGAATGCCCCGCTCGCACAGCATGACGTTCTGGTTGCCGCGTGACATGATGTACTCGGCCGACAGGAGAAACTCTTTAATCGTCGCCGACAGGCCCCGTTTCAGGAGTACCGGCTTGTCGTACGCGCCGACCTCCTTGAGGAGCTCGAAGTTCTGCATGTTCCGAGCGCCGATCTGAATGATGTCCGCCTTTTCGAGAAAGAGTTCGATGTCCCTCGTGTCCAAGATCTCACTGACGACCGGCAACCCGGTTTGTTTTCTTGCTTCGACCAAGTAATCCAACCCTTCACGACCCAACCCTTGAAAGGAATAAGGCGACGTTCTAGGCTTGTAGGCCCCTCCACGAAGAATCGTGGCCCCGGAAGCCTTCACTTCATGTGCAATCCCCACCGTAAGCTCAAGTCGCTCGACCGCGCAGGGCCCCGCCATGATGGCCAGTTTTTTGGCCCCGATGTTAACACCGCTGACATCGATGATGGTGGCTTCCTTTTTAAACTCACGACTGACCAGTTTCCAGGGAGCAAGGATCGGCAAGACACTTTCTACGCCAGGAAGCGCCGTCAAAGGCTGATTGTGCAGGATGCGGTCGTCTCCGATGACGCCGATAATTGTACGCTCCTGACCGGTGGATATCTGCGATTTCAAGCCTAGATCTCTCAATCGGTCGATGATATGGTCGACTTCGCTTTCCGACGCTTCTGGTTTCAACACGATAATCATAATTTCCTCGCTATTGCTTCTCTTTCTCCATGCAAGACTTTCTCGAGGGCTTGGAGAAAGGCGGCATTTTCGTCAGGCTGACCAATGGTGACACGGAGCATGGCTCCATCGATATGGCGCACAATAATACCCTCTCGCAGCAATGCTTCGAACACCAGTCGCCCATTCTGCTTTGCGTCAAAATAGAGAAAATTCGTCTCGCTCGGGACCGAAGTAATACCCAGCGCACCCAACCCCCGTTCCAGCTGTTCCATCCCTGCCACGTTAACCGTCCGGCTCTTGGCCACATGTTCGTCATCTTCCAACGCTGCCAGCGCGGCTCTCTGGGCGAGACTGTTGGCATTGAACGGAGGGCGAACTCTATTGAGCAGGTCGATGATCTCCAACGTGCTGATGCCATACCCGACGCGCAATCCCGCTAACCCATAGATTTTAGAGAATGTTCTTAACACGATCGCGTTCCGTCCCTGTTTCACGTAGGCCATCGCATCGGGAAATCGAGGACTGCGGACATACTCAAAGTACGCTTCGTCAAACACGACGATGACATCTTCAGGCAATTTTGCCATGAGCCGATGGACTGCTTCCTCGGATACGATGGTCCCCGTCGGATTATTTGGATTGCAGAGAAAGAGCAATCTGGTTCGAGATGTCACGGCACGTAGCATGGACTCAAGGTCGTGCGTCCAGTTGACCAGTGGTACGACCACCGGCTTGCCATGGACTGCAGTGACCTCCATTTTATAGATGACAAACGTCTGATCGGCCATGATGGCTTCATCACCCGGAGTCAAGAACGTCTTAGCCAACAAGCCAAGGATCTCATCGGACCCGTTACCTAGAATGACTTGCTCTCTTGCCACCTTCCAACGATCGGCGATCGCCTGTCGAAGTCGATAGGCGCCCCCGTCAGGATATCGATGCAGCATATCCTGCGCCCCGCTCAGCGCTTCCACTGCTTTCGGTGAAGGCCCGAGTGGATTTTCGTTGGAGGCAAGCTTGATGACCCGGGTAAGGCCAAGCTCTCGCTGTAGTTCATCGATCGGTTTACCTGGGACGTACGGACTGAGCGAGAGGATATCTGGATGAACCTGGAGCGCCATGGTCAGTTATGGATTGGGTAAGAACCCAAAATCTTCATGAAGAGACAGCGTCCCTTTACTTCTTCCACCGCTCGATTGACGCGCTCCTCATTGATATGGCCTTCGACATCCACGAAAAAAATATACTCCCAAGCCTTTCGCTGGGAGGGACGAGATTCGATCTTGGTCATGTTGATTCCGTGAGAAGCAAATGGGCGGAGGAGGTCATACAGGGCACCGACTTTATCCTTGACCGACAGCATTAACGACGTTTTATCTTTCCCCGTTCGCTCTGACGGCTTCTGCGACAGAATCAGGAAGCGGGTAAAGTTGTTGAGGTTATCTTCGATGCGGGCCTTAATTACTTTGAGCCCATACAGCTGACCGGCTAATTCCGACGCAATGGCAGCCGATGCTGGTTCATCGATGCACAGTTCGGCTGCCCGGGCGGTACTTGCGACTTCAACCGCCGGCACATGCGGAAGATTGGTCTCTAACCAGTTCCGACATTGCGCAAGGGCATGGGGGTGAGAATAGATTTTCTTCACATCCGCGATGAGTCCTGATTGCGAGAGGAGGTGATGTGAGACCTCCTGAAGGACCTCTCCGTAGATCGTCAAATTGGAATCGATAAACATGTCGAGAGTGTGATTCACCACGCCCTCAGTGGTGTTTTCGATCGGCACCACGCCGAAATTGGCCCGGCCTCGCTCAACTTCGCTGAACACTTCCTTGATGCTATGAACGGCCATATATTGCACCGACGAACCGAACTTCTGCATGCAAGCCATGTGGGTAAAGGTCGCCCTCGGTCCCAGATACGCGACCTTCTGCGGCGCCTCCAACGACAAGGAAGCCGACATGATTTCACGATACACCGATCGGATAGCGTCGCTGGGGAAAGGGCCCCTGTTGAGCTTCGTTAATCGTTCGGTAATTTCAGCTTCTCGACCCGCAGTATGGAAGTTGGCTGCTGGATCCTTTTCCTTCTTAAGTTTGCCGATTTCGATGACACTCTTCGACCGCTCATTGAGCAGCCGAACGATTTCATCATCGATCCTGTCGATTTCTCTGCGATGTTCAAACATATCTCTTGGCATGGTGAGCCGAACCTCTGACGTCAGACCCGGGAGGACTACCTCATCCCTGCGACGGGAGGGGGATCACATCGGCAAGTGGAGAATTCTACAGGAACGATGGAATCTATTGCAAGGATAGCGCTTGGATATCAGGAGTTTCGATGCATTCAACCATACAGGGCTTACATCAGCAAGGGAGATGGTCGTTTGAAGTGATCGTACGCCAAACGAGTCACTTGTCGGCCGCGACCGGTACGATCCAGGAACCCGGCTTGGATTAGGTAGGGCTCATACACGTCCTCGATGGTTCCCTTGTCTTCCTGGACTGCGGCAGCCAAGGACTCTACACCGACGGGTCCTCCATTGAACTTCTCGATGATTGTGATCAGGATTTTGCGGTCCATGTCGTCAAAACCTGCCTCGTCAATCCCAACCCAGGCTAATCCTTCCTTGGCCACCTGTTCGGTGATATACCCATCAGCCTTGACTTGGGCATAATCCCTGATCCTCTTAATCAGCCGGTTCACGATTCGCGGTGTTCCACGCGCTCGACGTGAGATTTCCTCGGCACCAGCCCGATCAATCCCAATACCTAAGACTCCGGCCGAGCGCCTCACAATCGTCTCCAGGTCGGACGCCCCATAAAACTCCAGCCGATAGACTAAGCCGAATCGATCCCGCAGCGGGGACGTCAGAGAACCGGCCCTGGTCGTCGCTCCCACAAGCGTGAAAGGAGGCAAATCAAGCTTGACCGTTCTCGCAGCAGGCCCCTGTCCAATCATCAGATCCAGCTGAAAATCCTCCATAGCCGGATACAGGGCCTCCTCAACGGCCGCGGGCAGCCGGTGAATCTCATCGATAAAGAGCACATCATGCTCCTGAAGATTGGTCAGAATCGCCGCCACATCGCCGGCATGGGCTAAGACCAACCCTGACGTCGACCGCAATGATGCGCCCATCTCCTTGGCAATAATGTGGGCAATCGTCGTCTTTCCAAGGCCGGGCGGTCCGTAGAAGATGGCATGGTCGAGTGCCTCTTCCCGCCGCTTGGCCGCTTCGATACAAATTCGAAGTGATTCCTTCATCTTGTCTTGGCCGACGTACTCATCGAGCGACTGAGGTCGAAGCACATTCTCCTGACCCCGCTCTTCGTCCGTGGCGCGATTGGTCACGAAACGTTCCGTCATGGTGCGATCCTCTGTCTACTTGCTCCCCGGCATCTGTTGATACTTCGGGGGTGGTGGTAGAGTTCCTTGACCAGGTTGGGCTGTACTGCCGCAATCAGGAGGACATCTCTTATATCCCTGGGTCGAGTCGGGAAAATTCTGCTCCATTGTTTTCAACTGACATTGTGTCAGCCGGCCACCGTCTTTGCTCCCACACCGAGCAGGAACTGAGGAACTGCCGATTTCGGCATAGCCCTCTGGACAGGATCCGCACACGCCCAGCATGTTTGCCCCCAGCGGCACACATTGCACGAGAGTCGGGTCGTCGTCCTTGCAGATTTCCACAGACTGGGTGACGCCGGTCGTCGCATACCCATCCGGGCAGGCTCCGCAGGTCATTCTGATACTTTTCGTCTCAGTAGTCTGCTGCGCGAGACTCCAAGATGGGAACGTGACCGAGAGCACGGCCCCGATCGAGATGCCGTACACGAGCATCTTACCGATGTTCCTGAGGTCGAGCAGCATAGACTTACCCCCTTGCTAGCTCCGTAAGCCCTTTGCGGATGAGATCTTTCAGCGCCAACGATCCTGTCGCCGCCTTTGTCACACGCGTCAAGGCTTCCTTGGCATCCTGGGAACGATAACCCAAGTTTATCAGAGCGGAGAGTGCATCCTCGTACAGGCCATCCAACTCAGGTGCATCAGGGGTACTGGCTTGGGGACGAACACCCTGTATCTTGCCCACCTTATCTTTCAGTTCAAGCGTGATACGCCCCGCCGATTTTTTCCCGATCCCGGGAACGGTCGCAAGCTTTTCGACATCCTCAGACTGGATCGCACGAACAAGATCCGTGATCGACAGGCTCGACAGCACACTGAGGGCGAGTTTGGGTCCGATGCCCGACACGCTCGTCAACAGCAGGAACGATTCCTTCTCGCTTTGCGAGAGAAAGCCGAAGAGCTGAATCGCGTCTTCGCGGAGATGTGTATGAATATTCAGCGCGGTGACTTCGTCAAGATTCGGAAGGGAGTAATAGGTGCTGAGTGGAATATGAACTTCGTACCCGACCCCCTGCACATCGAGCGTGAGGTGGGTAGGTGCCTTGAATGCCAACCGCCCCGTGAGAAAGGCGATCATCTCGTCTCGTTATCCGAGGGGAACAACCATGATGGGTGAATAATGGTCAGCCCGCTGCCGTCGCGGCAACTTTCTCCATCACCTCATCCGGAATATCGAAGTTTGCGTGGACCTTTTGGACGTCATCGTGCTCGTCCAAGACTTCCATCAACTTCAGCATTTGCTCGGCAGACTTCTCTTCCAGCCTGATGGTATTCTGAGGAAGATACGTAATTTCCGCAAGCGTCGTTTCGATCTTGGCATCGACCAACGCTTTCTTTACCGCTTCAAAATCTTGAGGACTGGTGAGCACCTCATAACTCTTCTCACCGACCTTCACGTCTTCTGCACCCGCGTCGAGAGCCAACGAAAGAAGCCTATCCTCATCAACTCTCCCCTTCTCAATCGCGACGAGCCCCTTCTTATGGAACTGCCAGGCGACGGCGCCCGCTTCCGCCATATTCCCGTGATTCTTCGTCAGGAGGCTGCGAACCTCCGCCACCGTCCGGTTCCGGTTGTCGCTGGTGATTTCCAGCAGGAGTGCCGTCCCGCCGGGTCCATATCCCTCCAAAGAAAATTCCTCATAGGTCACACCAGGTAGTTCGCCGGTCCCCCGCTGGACGGCTTTCTTCATCGTGTCGCCGGGCATATTGGCTTCCTTGGCCTTGGCAATCGCCAGGCGCAGCCGGGGATTCCCGTCTGGGTCACCACCGGACCGAGCGGCAATGGTCAGCTCCCGGATGATTCGCGTGAAGATCTTTCCGCGCTTCGCGTCCTGGGCCCCCTTGTGCCGTTTGATTGTAGCCCAGTGACTATGTCCACCCATGTGATCCTCCTCTATCCCCGCTCGAACCCTACGAGCTGGTTAGAGATGTCTGGTAATGCTGCAATGACGTGATGCGTAGACGTAGCACAGGCTTCGGAAAGGTGTCAATTATGTCGGAAGCTGATCCGATCCATCTACTCGAAATACAAGAGAAGCTGAATGCCTATTGCGATCACGAATCCTCCCCAGGCTATTTCCCACCTCTTCACTTGATGATTCGAGGCATCGGAAGCCCACGAGACCATCGCATTCGATATGGAGGCACCAATGCCGAGGCTTCCGAGAAGTGCGTGGTGCAGCTCGATCGTGTGATTCCCCGGGTGATTCCCATGTGAGTGGGCAAAGAGCATCAGCGCTCCGGTCAGGCCAAAGAACAGCAAGGGAGCCGCCCAGGCTGGGTGTCGAGCCCAACCGATTCGGCGAAGCGTCTCACTCGCCGCAGCAGTAGAGGCAAACACTCCGTAGAATTTATGCTGGAGAATTTCAGGGTCTTGCCCGGAAAACGTCTGAACAAAACTCAGTGACCCGATCGGCCAGGCTTCATGGTCACTCCAGACCAGCAGATAGGCTCCGATGACCCCGAGCGCACTTGGCAGAATGAGACGAGTCCAGAACGGCAACGAGTACCGCAGCGCATGCCCTAACTCAGCCAGACCAAACAACAATACGAATAGCCCGGCAAAGCGATGGTTGAACTCAGAATAGGCGACGCCTTGAGCAGACCCTTCCCATCCTCCATCGGCATGTTCGCCGTGCTGATTGTTCGTTGTACCAGGGGCGATGGAGACTTTATGGTGCCCCGGCGATGATTGGGCACGCACATCCGCCCCCCAGGGGGACTGCGCGACCATGAGCACCAGAACAAACAGTAAACAAGCCCACTGCTTCATGCGAGAACTGTCGAACGAATGCACATAAACAATCCAAAGGCCCATCCGGGAGGCCGAATGGGCCTTCACGATACCTGATTCATGCAGCTCTCGACTACATGAACTTCATGAACTTGTCCTTCGCTTCGTCCATCACTTCAGCAGTGATGGACGACAACCCTCGTTCCTTTGCCAGCCGCTCGATTTCTTTTCGCGCCATGGGACGGATGAAGTCTGGGATATTGTCGAGCCGTTGTTCAGCCTCCCGTGACCAGGTCATCCCATTGGGCGAATCGTTCTTCGAATCATCCATGACTTGCAGCGTGATGGTCTGAAATCCATTCTTGCGCGCATAAGCTTCCACACTGCCCTGGACCATCGGCTTCACGAAGGCGGGAAGCCGGTCAAGCTTCTCCTTGGCGTCGGCCGTCCAGGTGAACTCGGAGGGGCCTGCGTTCGTGCCGTTCCCCGGCTTACCGCCGGACGTCAGTCCCATTTCAGCTACCATCGCCGAGAACGGACAGCCGCTCGTTTTTTCTCCGGCTTTGGCCGGAGATGCTGCTGCGGCGACAGGTTGTCCGCCCTGAATCTTCTCGTTGAGGTAAGCCCCCATCTGGCTCGAATCGGCCAATGCCTCATCTTTGAGCCTCCCGCGGGTCATTTCGAAGGGCTCAGCTGCAGCAGTCCGCCCGCCGAGGTTCACACCGAGCGAACTGACCATCTGCGTTTCTCCTGGATTGGTGATCATGGAGAATTTGGCGCCGCAGGATGGACAGCCAAAAAACACACCGAGCGATCCTTCGCCGGGCTTCTCAACCTTCTCAAAGTTCATGTAGGTTTCGCAGTTGAGGCAAACAAATTTCATGGTGACTCCTCTCTCACAGCCGTACAGCCATCACAGTTTCTCTGCCAGCACTTTCTTGTAGTCAAGCAAGGTCCTGATCCGACCGGCAATTTCCTGGTACCGTTGAATCGTGGGATAGGTCTCGTCGAGCAAAGGGGCTCCCTTATCGAACGTGCGGGCAAGTTTGCGATCAAACGGAATCCGCCCCAGGAGTGGGAGATCGAGCACCTCGCACATAGCTTCCGTATTGCCTTCAAATAATTCATTCAACTCGCCGCAAGACGGACATCGATACTCACTCATATTTTCGACGATACCGAGCACTTTGACACCCATATCGCGGGCATAGGTGACGGACTTCTGCACGACATCCGAGGCGACTTCCGACGGCGTGGTGACGACGATGGCGCCGGCCAAGTCGGGAATGAAGCCAGCGATCACCGGTGGCTTGTCGGCCGCGGCACCGGGGGGCAAATCAGCGAGCAGATAATCCAGCTCGCCCCAGGCCACATCGGCCAAGAACTCACGAATGACGTTCATTTCCATAAGACCAAGCCAGACGGGGCTGACATCCATCGGCCCTTTCCACCGGACGGGGGAAGCATCGTCCAGGAAGAAATCCATTGAAGCAACCTTTACCCCCAGAGGTCCCACGGGAGGAATGGCTCCTTCCGGCCTCATGGTCAATGATCGGCCATGCAGTCCCAGCATGCGCGGCACACAGGGACCGTTCAGATCCACATCGAGCAAGCCCACTGTGGCACCTTGACGGGCGAAGGCCAGCGCGAGATTCACGGTGGTCATGCTTTTCCCGACACCGCCCTTCCCACTCATGACCACGAGCTTGTGCTTGATCCCGGCCATGCGTGCACGGACCTGCTCGGTCTGCTCGGTCATCTGTTGAATGACCTTTGCATCGTCCGAATATTTCAGCTTCCCAAGGATTGCTTTCAGATCCTTTTCAGACGCCATATCCCGACCGTTTAAGATTGTCTAAAATTGCAATCAATCTACGCTATCACAAGGATTTTCGGTGAGTCAAACCGGCGGAGGGTGGGGAGGCGAGATCAGCGACCAGCGAACTTGCGCCATCGACCGATTCTTTCTTTCAGCTCGTTGTGGGTGAGGACCCGGCCCTCGGCGACATCCGTCAGGCCTCGCTCCACCTGCTGTTTGAAGAACAACTCTTCCATGATTGTGCCGGTGCTCACGTCATCCGGTAGGTTTTTGATCAGTTCCAACGCTTCAGCTTTGGTCATGTGTAACGCCCGGGGCTTGTCTTTGCGAGCCATAGGGTTTACTTGAGAGACGTGCTACGTGCCTTTGCGCACAAAACCACTAAGGATATCCACGAGAAATGAGAACACGTGGCTCAGCACGTACATGACAATGGCGACGACAATACTACCGACTATTGTCTGCATTAGCCGATGCAGACGTTCTTTGTCTGGGCGATAGAATTTCAAGTTTGGAAATACGGCATTTAGCAACCAAAGTATTCGTTGATTCAGATAGGTCCAGACATTCGAGAACATAAGAAGGACGAAAAGAAACGCAATAACAAAAGAATTCTCTATTGCTAGTGTCGGAGCAATTCTTGCGGCAGCCCATAAGCTGAAAACGAACCCAAGGGTAACGCCAATGATCTGGGCACTAAATTGTGTCCAGGCAGTTCGAGCCCAGCCGTTCTTATTCTTACATTTTGTCAACACGTCGTGAACAGCTGAAAACGATGCATCAACCCAATCTTTATCGTCGGATGTGACCGTTAGGATGCAAGTATTGGGATCTTTTTCATCAAGTCGCAATTCAAGGTACGTTCCAATCGCCCGGTTTGACCGTAAACTATGTCCAGTTTCTACAGTAAGCAACACGCGCTCGACTTCTTTGGCCAATCGGAAATATCTCAATAGGTCCTCAAGGCTGAAAACCCTATAACCCTTATTATCGAACCGTATACCGTATGATGTACGTCAGAAACGCCTTACTATTTCCATCGTCGGTCTCTGGTACGCTTGCATTGAGAACATACGCTCGATCAGTAAATACCGCGCTCAGTTGTGCAAGACTATCTGCGTTTATCGAAATATTGGAGATCTGCTCATCTCTGAGATAATGCGCCACTGCTTAACTCCCTATCGTTTAGCTTCAGAATCTCCGACCGAAACCCTGTCCCGCCAACACTTCCACCATGACCGCGATCTCCCACACGTTGGCGATGGTGGCTTCTTCGATGGACATGGTCTTGCGTTTGAGAAGGATAACATATCTCCGAATGAGCAATTACCGATCCCGAAGTAGAAAGACCCCTGGTTGTTTGATCACTTTCTTTCCCGACAGTGGAGACACGTAGAAAATGATCGTCGTAGATTTCCTGTCGGCACGGGATGCAAGGGCACAGTTGATGAACAGATTGCCGAGGGAGGGAATCAGGGCGGGAAACAGTTGGTTATTCTCAAATGGAGAAGCTGGCTTCAGGCTCGTGGTGTCACTGCAAGTGAAGCCAGCTCTTGAGACGTACATCACCAGAATTCCAGAGGCTCACGATGCGACTGATCGTCGAATAGTGCAGGCGTCCGGTGCGCTTGATCTCAGGCGGACTATCGTGGCTGCATCGAAATCCGTCGGGCTGAAGCGGGAGATGAATTGGGGGTCGGATCTTGAATCGTGCATGCGTGTATCTCTCGATAGTCCCTCGCGCCGCGGTTACACATGTCTCCGGACATCCATGCGCTGGTGCAGCACTCGAACGATCCGAATACCGTGTTCCGTAGGCATGTAAAAGATGATGTGGGAGTGATATTCCCACCGCCGTAGCCCTCGCGCGAGTGCATCGGCCTGACGTCCCTGCGCCGGCTGCTCCGCTAAGATTTGAAACTGCTCCTGCAGGCCCAAGAGATAGATCCGCGCTTGGCCCAGTCCGAATCGGAGGATCGTGTATTCGTAGATGGCATCAAGATCCGACGCGGCTTTCGGTGTGAGACTATAGACGGCCATTCGCTCTCAACCGCGCTTCGACGTCCTTCATGATTTGCGGCACGCTGCGGTCACTGACGCCGCTGTCCAGCCCTTCCTGAATCGCGTGCTTCAATGCCTGGAATTTTGCGCGGCCCTGATCGCGCCGGATGAGATCGCGGATGTACTCGCTGTCGTTCGTGAAGTGGCCGCGCTTGATCAGCGCCTTGATCCATTTATCCTGTTGTTCTGTCACCGTGATCGTCTTTCGTGTAGTTCCCATATCGGCACCTCCGATCATGTCATACTATTGGTGCAGTATAGCACTGCTACGCATACAGGAGAAACCACTCCGGCTCGCTACCCTGTCCACCCTTCCCCTGTGACGCCGGATCACGGCTTCCCTAACGGGGGTCAGAGCTTGATACGTGCATCAATAGGGTTTGGGAACGTTCATGAGGCCGCTGATCGTCGAGTAGCGCAGGCGTCCGGCGCGCTTGATCTCAGGGAGGCCATCGTGGCTGCATCGAAATCCGTGGGACCTGCCGGGACGACGTCGGTATTCGGCGGTGGTTCTTCTTCGGTCTTGCTCATATGGACGGCGATGACCAGATGGGTGGACCAGGCTACTCGATGACCAGAAACGCCCCTTCTCGGTCGGCGGCAAATTGAAGAAGGCCGCTGTGGCGGAGTCGCAGAAGTTGTTCAATGGTGGCTGTCGAGCAATTCCCGCAGCGGATCCAGATCACTTTGGGTGGATGGCCGAAAACGAAGCTGCGTTGATGGAAGTCTGCGTCTTTGGTGAGGAGCGTGAAGCCATGGTGGGCGGCATACTGCCAGATAATCTCGTCACTGGCCTCAGACAAACCGACGTTTCTGACGTGTTGCGATTCCGGGTATTCCTTTTGAAGCGCATGCAGGAGCCGATGAGATAGGTTTTGATCGAAGAGCAGTTTCACCGTGACGGGAGCGACACGAGTTTGCGTTCGCGATCGGCAGCGAATTCAAGACATGCGCGAATGTCTTCCCGGGTAAGGTCTGGAAAATCGACGAGGATTTCGGCCTCGGTCATGCCGGAAGCCAGGTATTCCAGGACATCATATACTGTGATGCGCAATCCACGGATACAAGGCTTGCCACCCCGCTTTGACGGATCAAGGGTGATACGTTCTTGGTAAGACATGGAAGGCAGCGTACTCCAGGGGTGCCGAAAGATCAAGGAACGGATCGGACCACGCCGATAGGCCAGCAGTTCTTTCACATTACCCCGCTCGAGCTGGACCCTCAGAAGTGGCAGACGTTCGATTCGATGGCTTCGCTAGTCGAGTACTGGAAGATCGACTTGGCTCCGATAGCCTGAGCCAGGACTCGCCGGCACTTCACTTTGTCGAGGATCGGAGGGTAAGATTTCAAATTCTGACCATTATCTAAGGCTGCCGACAACGACCTGGATGCACACATCGAGAAGGAGATGATCCATGACGCATGAAGACCTCCCGGTAGGGCGTCTCCTTTCCCGCCGCGAGGCTGTGGCGCTATTGGGCGTCACGGGCCTGCTGTGGCTCACGGGCGGGCCGCACCTCCGGCGAGCGCTTGCCGATACCCGCGGATTGTCTTGCGTCGTTCGACCCGAGCAAACCGAAGGGCCGTACTTCGTCGACGAGCGCTTGCATCGGTCCGACATCCGTTCGGATCCCGTTGATGGACTGGTCAGGCCCGGTACTCCATTGACTCTCACGCTTGTCGTCTCTCGCATCAATACCGGAGGCTGTCAGCCCCTCCCGGGGGCTCAAGTCGATATTTGGCACTGCGATGCGATGGGCCTCTACTCCGACGTGCGTGATCCGGGGTTCAATACAATCGGCCGGAAGTTTTTCCGCGGCTACCAAATCACCGACGAGCGCGGCGAGGTCCGATTCGTCACCATATACCCCGGTTGGTATGAAGGCCGGACGGTGCATATCCATTTCAAGATACGGACCGCCCCAGCGGCCCCACGAGCCTTTGAGTTCACGTCGCAAATGTATTTCGACGACGGACTGACGGATCGCGTCCATGCTGACCCGCCCTATGCCGCGAGAGGAATGCGTACCGCGCGAAACCAGCATGATCGGATCTTCCGGCGTGGCGGCGATCAACTCATGCTGGCTCCGGCAGCAACGGCCGATGGCTATCAGGCAACGTTTGCCGTCGGCCTCCAGTTCCCGTGAACAGCAGCGCGGACGGCTGAACGTCTCACGTCGCCTCATGCGCTGGGATTGCTTGTTCCGACACAAAACCCTACGAGAGGCCTTGACGGCATAGGCGGGTTGATTGGTACATTCTGTCCGACCGATGGCGTGAGTTCACATGAAGGCCTGATCCCCACTATTTGTTCATGGAAACCCCTGGTTTCCTCGTCTTGCACGCTCAGGCTAGTTGGTATTGCGCCGTGCTTCTTGCTTGCCAGCTTGTGGGATGCACGACGACCGACCGGCCGACCTCGGCGCAGCCGCCACAAGTGCAGATAGTCGAAGGGCTGACTCTGAAGCTGTGGAGCGAAC
This sequence comes from Nitrospira sp., assembly GCA_029194725.1. Classification (GTDB taxonomy): domain Bacteria; phylum Nitrospirota; class Nitrospiria; order Nitrospirales; family Nitrospiraceae; genus Nitrospira_D. The sequence continues at coordinate 35,924 of JARFXQ010000002.1, forward strand.
CCTCGCCGGCACGTGTGGGCACGAATCAGATTTTTTTGGAAGTCAACGCACCGACAAGGAAGGCCACGGTCAAGAGCGATGTCCTGCTCACCTATCAATCAGCAGAAGGGACGAAGGCCACAGTCCGAATGCGGCCTGTCCCGGGGAAGTTCGATATCTTCAGTGCCATGGTCGAATTCGATTCCGCCGGCAAGAGAACCTTCACGGCCATGGTGCAGAGTGCAACCCAACGGCCTGCGATTGCCCATTTTCAGTTGCCGGTGATCGCCTCGGACGAGGCTCCATAAGCACATATTATTCTGGAGCGCTCCTAAGTGTACCGGCCCATTCGACCGATCAGAGAGCAAGAGTCCGCCCGAGGTGGAATAACGCGGGCTACTTATCGAATGAACAGATCAGTGACAGAAGCACGAGCTGTTGGCCACGTGCGAGTCCGATGACCCCAGGGGCGACTTCCCCTCCCTTGAAGAAACCTCCACCTGGTCCCGTCGATTCGTCGTAACGGTATTCCAAACGGAGGAGCGCGCTGGTCCATTCCCGCACAAACTGGTATTCCAACGTCGTCGTGATCGCCCTGAGCAGTTGTTGCGACCCGGTGATCCGGCCGTCGGGATCCCAATAGACTTCAGGCCGGAGCGCCACACTCCAAGGTCCCTGCACGTTCCACCGAGCATTAAAGGCTGCACCTGTCCAGAATGTTCGAGGGTGGCCGACTTGCTCGGCGGCATTCTCGGTGCCGATGTCATAGCTGATCGCCAGGACGACTGGTTTTCGTTGCCATTCCAGGATGCTGTCGGAGAAGAAGCGCCAGAACTCGAGCGCAGTGTTGGCTTGATCTGGACCATAGTACAGGTTTTGGGTGAACGTGAGATCGGGGCGCAATTTCCAGGCGACCTGGGTCCCGTAGCTCAATTGATCATTGATATGGGAGAGGTAGTTATACCCATTGATCGCATAGAAGCCAACGTTCACTGTGTCACTCACAGGATACCGAACCCGGAGTCCAAACATAAAATAGGGAGCGTTGTCCGCTATGTAGGGGCGCGTATAATTCAAGTTGTATTTCGCATAGATGGATTCGTACCCGATGTAACTGTTGAATAATCCCGCTGTGACCACCAGACCTTTTCCCATGGGGATCAAATACGACACATTGGCACGAGAGAAGTGCCGCAGGGTATCCGCGCCGGAGATCGGTTTGTCCCGTTCAGGGACCGGTTGAGGGACCAGCCCATCCGTGTCATATCCTGCTTGGACCGCCAACTCCATGCCCCATGGGGACGACAGAGAGATGTTCTTCTTGACGTAGGCTAAGGCCATATTGGGAGCAAACTCATTGACCCGCGACGTGGTGGTCTTGCTGCGCCATTGGTGATTTTCTGGAAAATTGAAGTCCACGGCATAGCCGAGATCGAGGAAGCCCCCATAGTGCCAGCCGGAACTGACAGGTCCGGTATCCTGACTCTGAGCCAGGAGTGGGATGCAAAGAAGAGCACAGAAAAACAGCCAGATCCCCGCTGCTTTCTGTAACCACGTCACAATGAGAAGTACCTCCGAGATGTTTCCCGGTCAGAGCGGCCGTCGGGATTCGTCGCCGATGAACCACTGGAGATCGACCATTTGTGGAAGCATCGATCAGGACTCCCCGGCTGGGTGTGGCTGAGTGAGTTATCAAGGATCCGAACAAAGAGGAAGGCCGTGAGAAGGAATTTCGTGATCAGTTGCAACGTCACCCCCCCAACTAAGAGTGGGAGGACTTAGCTTTGCGAGGAATTACCACAATTTCGTTATGTCCGACAAGTTATGATCCCCTCCACGGCCTAGCAGGCTGCGAAAAAACCCTCCGTTCCTCCTGCGAGTGCCTCAGAACGAACGGAGCGCTCGTTGAATTTACAGAGGTTTTCCGTTCGTGCTGAGCCCTTCGACTCACTCAGGACAGGCCGGTCGAAGCACACAAATCGAGTTTTCCTCAGCCTGTTAGATGGTGTTCGGTCTGATGGCTCGTTAGATCGAATACTGAAAGATCGGCTTCGCCCCGATGGCCTGGGCGAGGACGCCTCGGCGTTTCAATTCATCGAGGATTCGAGCGGTAGCTGCGTCGAAATCCGTGGGGCCGGTGAGGACGACATCGGTATTCGGCGGGGGTTCTTCTTGGGACTTGCTCATATGGACGGCGATGACCGGTGCAGGATGCACGAGGGTCCTGATCGCCTGGGAGGCCTCTTGATAAGCGAGGCCGAATGGATTTGTGGTCGAGACAACAATCAGACCCGTGTCGGTAAGCAAACGCGCTACTTCACCGTAGCGCCGCGCCATTTCAGTCGTCTGCCCTCGCTCTTCTTCGCTGAGATCGGCATCCAAACCGCGGCGCAGATTTTCTCCATCCAATAAATAAGCATGACGTCCATCCGCTACGAGGCGACCTTCAAGCTTTCTGGCCAAGAACGACTTGCCGGTGTGCCGCCCACCGGTAATCAGAACGACCGCCGCTCGATGGCCGTATTGCTGCGCGCGATCCTCAACCGTGACTTCGCCCTTCACCCAAGCAAAGTCGCGCCGTCTGGCTTCTTCACGGAGAAATTCCTGATCGTCGTGAACCAGCTCCGTGATGATGCCGCCGCCTGCGATGTCGTATTCGTCGACCAGGACAAAACGTCCGGTAGCTTCGAGTGACGCAGACAGATCAAACGCGACCGGCGCTTTGGTGCGCAAGGTCAATTCGGCCACTTGGTTCTTACTGATGCTGTTGCTGCCCTGTTGCTGAGCGAGATCCATCGTGTCGATGATTCGATGGATCGAAGCGACTTCGCAGTCCACTTCTTTGGTCGCCACTCGCAGGAGATATTTGCGCCCTTTTTCCAACGGTCGCTTGCCGAGCCAGAACAGATTGGCACGAAAGGCCGTGGAGACGAGGGGCAGATGTTCCTGATGCGAGGCGACTTCGCCGCGTTCGACAAAGATCTGCTCATCGAGCGTCACGCCGATCGATTGGCCGGCCTGGCCTTCAGTCGGTTGCGGCTCAATATTGAATGCCTCCACCGTCCTGATATTGGCTCGCTTGTTGGAGGGCGAGAAGACAAGGTGATCGCCGACTTTGAGACGTCCGGCTGTAATGCGTCCGGTGATGATGCGGCGCGCGTCGAATTTATAGACGTCCTGCACAGGCAATCGGAGGGGCTGTTCCGAGCGAGCCGCTTCCTTCTTGAACGCGCCGAGTGTTTCAAGGACGGTGGGGCCACTGTACCAGGACATCTGTTCACTGCGGTTGGCGATGTTGTCGCCGAGCTTGGCACTCACTGGAATGAACTGCGACGGCACGGCTTTGAACTGTCCGAGAAATTCTCGGTACTCTTTCTCAATCCCATCGAACAGGTCCTGTCGGTAGGCAACCAGATCCATCTTGTTGACCACCACCGCAAACTGCCGGACTCCCAGCAGCGACAGTAAGTAGCCGTGTTTCTTCGACTGCTCCCTGACACCTTCCAAGGCGTCGATGAGCAGCAGCGCCGCCTCGGCCCGCGCGGCGCCGGATATCATGTTCTTGAGGAACTCTTTATGGCCCGGCGCATCGATGATGATGTATTGCCGGCCCTTCCACATGAAAAAGGTGCGGGCCGTATCAATGGTAATTCCCTGTTCCTGCTCTTCGAGAAAGGCGTCGAAGAGGAAGGCATATTCGAATTCCTTCCCCTGTTGCTTGCAGATGGCCTGTACTTTTTCCAACTTGCCGTCGGGGAGTGAGCCGGTGTCGGCGTAGAGCCTGCCCAGTAAGGTGGACTTGCCGTGATCCACATGGCCGACGATCACGATGTTGAGGTTCTCAGATGGTTTAGTCAGCTCGCTCATGGTTACATGTAACCATCTTTCCGCAATAACTCCATTCCTCGTCCTTCGTCCTGTGCCCGCCCTGACCGCTCGGCCACGGTGGTATGGCGGAGTTCTTCGATAATGTCGTCAACGCTCTTGGCGGTAGATTTGATCGGCGAGGTGCAGGGAGCGCAACCGAGACTGCGATAGCGCGTGCCGTCGCCCTTGTCGAGATACAGGTCGATGAAGGGAATCTGTTCCAGCTTGATGTATTCCCAGATATTGATCTCTGTCCAATCCAGCAGCGGATGGATGCGGATGTGAGTGCCCGGCGGGAATGTTGTCTTGTATTGATCCCACAGCTCCGGTGGTTGATCGCGGAAATCCCAATCTCCATGTTTATCCCGTGGAGAGAAATAGCGCTCCTTCGCTCTCGTTCCCTCTTCATCCGCGCGGACGCCGAGGATCACGCCGGTATAGCCCTTATTCTCCAGCAGTTGTTTGAGGCCGTTTGTCTTCAGCGCTGTGCAGCAGACCACGCGTCCCATCGTATGGTTCATCCCCGCCGCCAAGGCTTCCTTGTTTTGGCCGACGACCAAATTCAACCCCCACTCTCGGGCCAGACGGTCGCGGTACTCGATCATCGCCGGGATCTTGTAGCTTGTATCGACATGGAGGAGTGGAAACGGCACATGCCCGAAGAACGCCTTACGGGCGAGCCAGAGCAACACGGTCGAATCCTTGCCCATCGACCAGAGCATGGCAAGGTTGTCGAAATGTTTGTAGGCTTCTCGAAGAATGTAAACGCTTTGATCTTCAAGTTGCCGAAGGTGTTTCATAGGCTTGTGCTTTAGGCCCTACACCGCAACCGGTTGTCTTACCAATTCATCGAGCTTGCGTCCTGCGGCTCCTCCATCAAGTGCGGCACGTACAACCGGGAAGCAGGTCGACAGAGACGCCCCTTTCCCAGCCGCATAGAGCAGCATGGCCGCGTTCATGAGCACCCAATCTCGCGGCCCACCCTGCACCTGATTCTGAAGAATCCGCCGGAGCAGATCGGCCTCCTTCTCGCGTTGATTAGGTGGAAATCCTGCCATCTCCCTTGACGGGACAAACGCCAGGCCGAAGTCTTTCGGTGCCACTCCCAGCGGAGTGATACGCTCATCGCGTAATTCCAGCACCCTCGTCGCCATCGATGCCGACAACTCCGGATCGCCCTCGACGCCGCGGATCACCAGGGCGCGTGGACACCCGAGGATTCGCAAGGCTTCGGCTGTCTTCTCAAAATGCGGCGGATGCGTCAATCCCACGACCTGCACCGTCGCCCGCGCCGGGTTCAGAAGCCTGGCGATCGGATGGAACACATTCCTGACCCCGAGCTCTTGACGCATCTCCAAAAATCGATAGAGGGGTGGATGATAGAGTCCGATATCCAGGTAGGCAAAGCCTTTCCTGTTCACGTCTTCCGAAACCAGCTTGGGATCGGCATCGACTGGAATGCCCAAGGCTTTCAGTACTCCGGCACTGCCCGGCCGGCTTGGAATGCCGTCATAACCGTGCATCAAGACCGCAGCGCCAGCCGCAACTGCTACAATGGACGCGGCAATAATCGCGTGAAACGTGTCCTGCTTTCCGGCATAGGTCGGGACATCCACCAAGGCCAAGTCTCGTGAGACAGTGAGAGGCGGCACGTACTGTCGAGCAGCAGCCGTCAGTGCCGCCAATTCGGCAACCGACTCAGCCTTGAATCGCATGGCAATGAGAAAGGCACCCACTTGGGCCGGCGAGGCCTCACCCTCAATCAAAGCCCTCATCGCCCGTTTGCACTCATCCCAGGTGAGGTCCTTGGAGGCTTTTGGACCCTTTGCAATCTTGGCAAGGAGATCTTGGATCGGCATGTTACGACTTATGCAGTCCGCATTCGGTCTTGACAAAATTCTTCCAACGCCCGGCCCGCGGATCATCGCCGGGCGCCACTTGGGTGGTGCAGTAGGTGCAGCCGATGCTGGGATAATTCTGATCATGCAGCGGGTTGTAGGGAACTTCGTAGACCTTGATGTAGGTCCATACATCGGCCAAGGTCCATCGGGCCAGGGGGTTGACCTTGACCAATCCAAATCTCTGGTCCCACTCGATCAATCCGGCATTCGCACGGGATGGAGCTTGATCCCGCCTGATTCCGGTAATCCATGCGTCATATCCCCGCAGAACACGGGTCAGCGGTTCGACTTTCCGCAGCCGGCAGCACTGGTCCGGATCTCGCTCCCACAAGGCCTCTCCGTAGGATTCCGCTTGTACCTGCGGTGTTAGCAAGGACTTTACCTGAATGACTTGCGGCGACTGAAGACCGTACTGCTCAATCACTCGATCCCGCGTGGCATAGGTTTCAGGAAATAAGAAATCGGTATCGAGATAGAACAACGGCACCGAGAGATTGATCCGATGCGCCATGTCGATGAGGACCACGTCTTCCGCTCCGAAGCTACAAGCCACAACAATCTTGCCGCCGTATCGTTCGATAGCAGCCGCCAATACATCTTGGGGCTGCCTCGTCTCGAACGAATCGCTCCAGGCTCTGAGCTCTGCAACCAGTTCAGCACGGTCGTTCACGGTCATCGCAACTCCGATCCCCTTATCCTTCGACCTTTTCGACCAAGATTCGATAATGCGATGCTTCCGACTCCAAGGCCTCTTGGATCAATACTTTATGTCCGTCGTTCTTCAGGCTCATCGGCACATTCTTGATCGGTTCACCCGCGTCGAGCCACACTTCCAACTGTTCACCAGCGTCCATCATTTCCAGTTTCAACTTCGTCTTCACATAGTTCATCGGGCATGCGACTCCACGCAAATCGTAAACAGGCGCACCCGTTGCAATCGGAATAGCTGGTTTGGTTTCAACCGGTGCAGACGCGACCGGAGGTTTTTCTTCTTTCATCGGCGACAGTTTCAGATCCTTCCCCATCTGTTCCGTCGCTGCACGGCAGGAATCAACAAAACCCTTGGCAAATGCCATCTTCTCCCGGGCCGACTCAGCCGACGTCTCTTTCGGCCCCAGATCACCTACCTTCTTGCTCAGGTCTCGATAGAGAGGCGGCACTATACCTTTCTGCGCGATTCTGCCGTCGAACTCGATGAACGTTTCGGAATCCGTCGAAGGCTCCAGCCCTTCAGTTACCAGCATTGCCTTGGCGGCAGCCAATACAGCTCGATAGGATTTGTTCACCGATAGGGAATATTGATGCTTCTCAATGAGCAGCTTCGCTTGGTAGAGCTCTTGATCTGCCTCCAGAATGCCGTTTTCGATCATGTCCAGCGCACCGCCCGCACATTCGCCGGGACCGAGATCCTCCAGCATAAATTCTTCTTCTCCCTCCCAATCATAATAGAACGTCGGATCCTCTTCATACGGCGGCACGATGGTGTACGGAATCAACTCGTCTTTCAGTTTGCTCTTCCCGACACGTGCGATGAATTTCGACAAATTCTCATTCGCTTGGCGATCACGCCTGTACACGTCGATCAAATGGGAGATCGCCGCCGGTACGGCCTTGGCGGGCAACTTCACGGTCATCTGCCCGATTTTGGCCGTGCCGTTTACTGAACCACCGAGATGCAATTCATAATGCGGCGCGACGTGGTCACCGAGGCGTTTTCCGACTCCATGCAACCCAATTGTTGAAATGTGATGCTGTGCGCAAGAATTATGACAGCCGCTGATCTTCACACTCACATCCTGGAGATCTTCCGGCACACGGCCTGCTGGAAACACCTCGGCCAGGGCTCTGGCAAGGCCTTTGGACGATGTGATCCCAAGACCGCATGTATCTGTGCCGGGGCAGGCAATAATGTCTTCGACCAGCTCGGCTCCTGGATCTGCCAATCCGTGGGCTGCTAGGTCCTCGTAAAACTGCGGGATCTGATCGATAGGAACCCATCGGATGACCAGGTTTTGATTGATCGTGGTGCGAAGATTGCCGTTCGAGCAACGCTCAGCCAGGTCAGCGACGAACAGCATTTGTTCGGCCGTAATATCTCCCATAAACAGCTTGATGGCGGCTGTGACATACCCATCCTGCTTCTGTTTCACAACGTTGGTCCGTTTCCACATCTCGAAGGGCGTCTCGTCGTCAATCGAGTGAGTTCCGTTCCCGTTACCACTGCCATTCCCATTTGCCACGCCGTTTCTTGTCGGCATGATGAGCCTCGGAGGTTCATCCTGGTGCTGCAGCAGGGTCAGAGGTCCATTCTTGGGAAGTGTGTGTCCCATGGCGACGTAGGCTGCTTCCCAGCGTCGTTTGAACTCCTCAAAGCCCAGCTTGTCGATCACGAATTTCATGCGGGCCTTGTTGCGGTTTTTTCGATTGCCGAGGGTATCGAAGACTTTGATGACGGCCTCAATGCTGGGAATGAGTTCCTCCATCGGAGTGAACTCACGAAGGAGTTGCGCGATTCGCGGCGTCGAACCTAAGCCTCCGCCCACCACCATGCGGAATCCAATCATTCCGTCCGCTCGCCTGATGGCCAGCAGACCGATGTCATGGATCGGAGTCAGGGCACAGTCATGCTTGCAGCCGGAGAATGCAATCTTGAACTTTCGAGGCAGACTTTGATTCAACGGGTTCCGTAGCAAATGATAGGCGACGGTCTTTGCATAGGGAGTCACATCGAAGACTTCTCCTTGGCACACACCGGCGAGGTGACAGGCCGTCACATTCCGCACCGTGTTGGCACAGGCTTCCCTGGTGGTCAAGCCGACTTCGGCCAGCCCTCGCATGATACTCGGCACATCCTTCAGCTCGACGAAGTGCATCTGAATATCTTGTCTCGTCGTGACGTGGCCGACTCCGGTCGCATATCGGTCTGCAAGCTCCGCCACACGTCGCAGCTGATTCGCGTTGATGCCGCCGAACGGGATCTTGATACGGACCATTTGCACGCCAGGCTGACGCTGGCCGTAAATGCCGTATTGCAGGCGAAAAGGCTTGAAAATATCGGCAGAGAGGTCTCCGCCCAATGTTCGCAAGGCTTCGGTCTCGAAGGTTTCTATTTCTTCCAGAATGGCCGGCGGAATCGGATTCGTGACAATCTTGGGGATAGTGAGAGATTCAACGGGGTTCATATACCGATCTCCTTGCTTCCTCGGGAGAGGAGCCTTCTAAGTCAGATGTGATACATTGGATTGCGCTGAGTGTCGATCGTCCGTAGACGCATTGCCAAGTGTTCGACTGTAATGTTTTCGAGGACTTTTCGTTCCGCCTGCTGAACTTGCTCCCAGACGTCATCTAACAGCACCTCCGGCTTGCTCGCATGGCGATCACGTGGCCGTTGACCGACAGATGAGCGATGAAAGACCGGCCCTTCCAACGCCTCGAATATATCGGCGATCGACATCGTGGCCGGTTCATGCGTGAGAAGATACCCTCCTTGGGCGCCCCTTTGGCTTTCCACTAAACCGGCCTTCTTCATCGCATGAAGAACCTGTTCGAGAAAACGGACGGGAATCCCGTGGCGCCTCGCGATGGCTCGTGCTTGAATCGGGGCTTCGCTCGCATGTATGGCAAGGTCAACAGCTACCATAATTCCGTATGTAGCACGTTTCGACACTTTCATTCTTTACTATTCCGGTAGGGAATTGGATATATACATTCTTCTCCCACTCCCTGTCAAGGCGCCAGGAGCTTGGCAGGTTAAGATGATTGCCGCTATTTGGCCTATAGATATTTTTCGTGGTGAAGTTGAAAATGGTGATTGAACCACAAACCAATCTCCTTACTGATTTCATACGTGCCAAGCCATGCGGAAAGCCAGTCGAAGAGACGTCGCGCCCATAGAATCCAATTGACATCGCTTACGCCCTCGGCAATAATCCGCCCTCTTCTTCCCGTGGTGCCTTCATGTCTGTGCCGTCATCCGCATTTACCATTCTGTTATTCACGAATGATACGGCCGTGCAAACCCTGGTGAGACAGATATTCAGGGATGCCTCCGTTACGATCGCTCGGGACAGTTCGACCTTTCAGAGGGAGTTGCGAAAACATCGGTTTGATGCCGTCGTGATGGAGTCGCAAGACGGACAGGAACAGGTAGGCGCCCTGAATGATCATCTTGACCCGGCCCGCACTCTTTGCATCGGGGGGTCTAAGGCTGCCCTGAAAAAGACGCTGAAAACGATCCAGCTGATGAATCAGCCGGACAGCCCTCCGCAGAATAAAGGGCGCGACGCCTCTCTAGAAAGTTACCTGGAGGCGAAAATGGGTGAATTCGTGAAGGGGATGAGAAATGGATCGGCTAAAAACCTCCATCCGATCCTGATTTCTGCCGTGGAACGCCCTCTCATCACTTCAGCCTTGCGCGAGACGGGAGGCAATCAAATACAAGCGGCTGAACTGCTCGGACTCAACCGTAACACGTTGCGAAAAAAGATCGTGAGTCTTCACATTCCTTTGAAACAAACGAAAACCAGAGCGAGGCAGAATGCCTGAACCGGACTTCCACAGATGTGCCGCGGGCGTACTTCCCATACCAACTCTCAAAACTCATGCAGGAGGGACATCATGACAAAGGAAGAGTTGATCGCAAAGATGGCCGCGTCAGCAGGAATTACCAAGGTTGCAGCCGGAACCGCCCTTGAGGCATTCACCGGGGCGGTAACTTCCTCGCTGAAAAAGGGGCAACGCGTCTCCCTCGTCAATTTCGGCACCTTTACGATTTCAAAGCGAAAAGCACGAATGGGAAGGAATCCACGGACAGGTGAATCACTTCGAATCCCCGCGGCAAAGGTCCCGAAGTTTTCAGCCGGAAAAGAACTTCGCTCAGCCGTGAGGTGACGATACGCAGGCCGAAGGGTGTCTGACCAAAAACATGAAAGAGAAGGTCCCACTTCTTTCAGACGGCTGAAGGGATGCAGCCTTCCCTTTCGTTTTCTTGACAGTGTCAACAAGGCTATATTAGCATGCCTTCTCTTCGATAGGCGCGTAGCTCAGGGGGAGAGCGCTACCTTGACACGGTAGAGGTCGACGGTTCAAGACCGTCCGCGCCTACCATTCAGCTCGAGTTGCTGGTTTGCCTCATTAAGAAGGCTCGGTTTCCGTTGTGTTTGCATTGTGGATCAAATCCATAAGTCATGAAGATATCAGTTAAAGACGGTCCGAGCGGTGACATTCAGACCGGGGAAACGGTCGGTGACGCTCTATCTGAATTAGGAATTGCAAGCCAGGATATTCTGGCAGCCAAAGTCGAAGGAGCGGTTGTTGATCTGTCACGTCCTCTGTCTGCGAGTTCGACAGTCGAACCACTGAGGTTCGACAGTTCAGAGGGCCGTGAGGTCTACCGCCACAGCAGTACTCACATCATGGCTCAGGCAGTCAAGGAGCTCTTCCCGGCTGCACAATTGACTATCGGTCCAGCCCTTGAAGACAGTTTTTATTATGACTTTGCCTTCGAACGTCCCTTTACTCCCGAAGACCTAGAGAGAATCGAAGAACGCGCTGCCGAAATCATCAAGCGTAATCTCACCATCACAAGGCAGGAGTTTTCGAAACAGGACGCGATAGATTTTTTCAAGGCCCGTGGCGAACATTACAAAGTCGAGCTGATTCAAGGTTTCCCTGATGGGGAGCCGATCACCGTCTATACACAAGGCGACTTCGTTGATCTCTGTCGAGGCCCCCATCTCCCGACTACCGGCTCCGTTGGGGCCATAAAATTGCTCAACACGGCCGGCGCCTATTGGCGAGGCGACGAACGCAATCCGATGTTACAGCGGATCTACGGGACATCCTTTCCGACGAGGGCGGAAGTGGATGCCTATCTGGCCCGGCTGGAGGAAATTAAGCGGCGCGACCACAGAAAAGTCGGAAAAGAGCTGGATTTGATCAGTATTCAAGATGAAATCGGACCAGGGCTGGTCCTCTGGCATCCAAAAGGCGCGGCAGTCCGACTGTTGATCGAAAACTTCTGGCGTGAACAGCATATTCGGGATGGGTACCAGCTGGTGTATTCGCCTCATACCGCACGTCTTGATCTCTGGAAAACCAGCGGGCACCTCGATTACTACCGCGAAAACATGTTCCCATCGATGAAGCTGGAAGGCAGTGAATACCAGCTGAAACCGATGAATTGTCCGTACCATATCATGATCTATCAGAGTCATCTTCGCAGCTATCGAGACCTCCCCATTCGTTATGGGGAATTGGGAACAGTCTATCGCTATGAACGGACCGGCGTGCTGCATGGGCTCATGCGGGTGCGCGGATTCACGCAGGACGACGCCCATCTCTTCTGCCGCCCGGATCAGATGGAGCAGGAAGTCAGCCGGGTGCTGGACTTTACATTTTTCGTGTTACGGACGTTCGGATTCCATCAATTTGAAGTGTTTTTATCCACGCGACCCAAAGAGTCCGTGGGCGGTGACGAACATTGGACCTTGGCCACCAGCGCGTTGGAAGCGGCGCTGAAAAGCCGTAATATCTCCTTTCACCTTGATCCGGGAGGAGGGGCATTTTACGGCCCGAAGATCGACATTAAGATCAAGGATGCGTTGGGTCGCTCCTGGCAATGTTCCACAGTCCAAGTGGATTTCAACAATCCGGAGCGGTTTGAGTTAAGTTACATTGGAGAGGACGGCAAAGCCCATCGCCCCATCATGATCCATCGCGCCTTGATGGGATCCATCGAACGTTTTTTCGGCATTCTGATCGAGCACTACGGTGGCGCGTTCCCCACCTGGCTGGCTCCGGTACAGGCGGTGGTCATGAACATCACCGATCATCAGCGAGACTACATTGTGGCCGTCGTCGCGCAATTGAGGGCGGCCGGTTTCCGTGCCGAAGCGGACCTTCGGAATGAAAAGATCGGATTCAAAATTCGTGAAGCGGAGAAGGCAAAAGTCCCGTTCATGCTGGTAGCGGGAAATCGCGAAATGCAAGATGGGACTCTCTCGGTACGAGGCAGAAGCGGATCAAATTTAGGATCAATGACGGTAGCTGAGGTGTTAGGTCTTCTAGGAACCGAAGTCAAACATACCCAGCGTGAATTTCAACCCACACATTAAAAAAGAGGTGGCCTATCGTTCCCAAACTACGCGTGAATCGTGAGATCCGAGTCCGAGAAGTTCGTGTCATTGGTCCGGAGGGAGAACAACTCGGCATTCTTCCGACTCCGGATGCCTTTCGTCAGGCTCAAGAAGGCGGCTATGATTTGGTGGAGGTCGCTCCCAACTCGGTTCCCCCGGTCTGTAGGATTATGGACTTTGGGAAGTATAAGTATGAGCTGAGCAAAAAAGATCATCAAAGCCGGCGTCATCAAAAGTCCACCCAAGTGAAGGAAATCAAATTGCGCCCACGGACCGATAAGCATGACCTTGAGATTAAGGTCCGTCAGATGAAGAGCTTTCTCGAAGAGGGCAACAAAACCAAGGTCACCCTCACTTATCGTGGACGAGAAATGGCGAACCAAGAGATGGGTCGCGCAGTGATGAATTCCGTCATTGAACAGTTGGCCCAAGCCGGTACCATTGAATATGCCCCTCGTATGGAAGGACGCAGTTTGATCATGATCGTCGCTCCAAAACACTAACGTACAGTGCAGTGATTGCTCAACCAAAGGAACCTCCAACATGAAAATGAAGACGCATTCAGGGACGAGCAAACGATTTACCAAGACGGGAAGCGGCAAGCTTGTCCGCCGCAAGGCGGGCAAGCGGCACATACTGACCAGCAAGCGGCATGACCGGAAGCGCCGCCTGAGCGGAACAGCAGTGGTGGATTCCACAGTTGTTTCTACTTTGAATCGACTCCTGCCGTATGCATAGACGACGATCGTGTAGTGTTGTGACTTTCAGGCCCCAAAAGGAGTAATGAATCATGCCTCGCGTAAAAGGTGGACCAAAAACTCGGCAGCGGAGAAAGAAACGGATCAAGTTAGCATCGGGTCAGTACGGAGGGAAAAGCCGGCTCTTCCGTTCGGCGACGGAAAGTGTTGATAAGGGCTTGACCTACGCATATACGGGTCGCAAGAACCGAAAGCGCGATTTCCGGCAACTGTGGATCGCTCGCATCAGCGCGGCAGTGCGTGCGCAAGGAATGACGTACGGTCGATTCATCAACGCACTCAAGAAGGCCAATGTCGCGCTCGATCGAAAAGTCCTCTCGGACATGGCGATCAAAGACGCAGCAGGGTTTGAACAACTCATCGGTCTTGCCAAGCAACACTTGACTCCCGCCACAGCGTAACTTCACGTGTTCGATAAAATGTTCGACGGAGGGGAAGGCGACAATTGTCGTTACCCTTCCGTCGTTTCCGGTAAGAACCCTTACCCAAGCGTCGCCAGCTGCGACAGGTTCACGTCGAACGCCACGACCGGCATGGCGATCTGCCACCGTTCGAGGACTTCAGGATGGACTTCGCCGATGACGCCGACGGGCTTGCCCGACACGAGAATGCGGCCGGCTCGGCCTTCTAAGAAAGACGGGTGCTGCATTGGCTCCAGACTGTACTCCTTACCGAGGTAGTAAAACAGGACATCGAGACTGGAATGGATTTCTGAGAAATGGGTGGTGGCGTGAGCGATCAAAGCGCCTAAGACGGTTTCCGTTCGAGACCCCAACTCGTGAGTACCATCAGGAATCGCTACATCGCCGGCTTCGAAGAGACGATGGGGATAGAACGCCCGGCTCGATGCGGCTTCGATGCGCAGCAAGGAAGGCAGCACCCATTGTCGGAGGCAGGAGAAGCTCAGGGACATGACATTGTCGACCTCGACCGTCCGCCCCCATTCAGTGCCATCGAGGCGCATGAATTTTGAGTATTGGTCCGGTGAACCGAGAATGTTCGAAATGATTTCCTGAAACCCGAGCCCCACCATCAATTCTCGGGATCGATCGGACAGCCGCTCAATGGCGGACAATCCGCCCACAGTAAATTGCACCGGCATGACAGGGGTAAACTCGGCATAGCCACGACTCATCGCAACGTCTTCGACCACATCCATGATATGCATCAAATCGTGCCGGTACGGCGGGACTGTTGCCTTCACCGATCCCTTTTCTGCCGATACGCCGTACCCATACGCCTCAAGAGCTTGCTTCACGACCGTCTCACCGAGTTCCTGGCCCAGCGCCTGTTCAATCGCTTTGATTCGAATTGTTTTGGGCTTCCCGAGATCATGCGGCGTTTTCACCCGTTTACCCAGTGTCGTGCTTGTCGGATATTGTATTTCCACCGGCTCAATGGTTGCGCCACGGTCGGCCAAATTCGCCGCAAAGATGTTTAGCGAAAGTATCACCATGGGAAGGTCTGTTCCGGTCACCTCGACAAAGAGTTCATCATCACCCGCCCGTACTTCTCCGATTTCCCGGCTATTGATGATCGGCGGAAACGATAACGGCTGATTCTTCGCATCGCGGAGGATAGGGAGCAGACTCTTGACGGCCAGGATGTGGCCATACTCCAATCCCTTGGGGTGCACCATGAGGATCTCCGACAGCGTCATCACTGTTTCCATGCCTAGGGGGGTGAACCGCACCTCATCCGGTTTCACAAGCTCATAGGTGATGGGAAACGCGATCCTGGGCAACTGATAGATCCCTATGGAGACGGTCTTACGCTTGCGTCCAAAGATGTCGGCCAACTTCTCCTGCGTTTGAATCAGCTGAGCCAAACCCTTCTCCGTCACCCGAAATCCCCTCGCCGTACAGGCTGCCACATACGGACGCACCTGCTCCATACCGGGCTTCACGGTCAAATGATGCGGCGCCTTCGGTTTGTTCTCGAAGAAGGAATAGGGTTTCAGCCTGCCTTCTTGCTTGATGCGAATCTGTCTGGCAATCCCTTCGCAACTCCAGAGGTCAGGCCGATTGCTATCTTGTAGTTCGATGCGCAGCTCTCCGGTTTCAGGGTTGTGCCCCTTCAGTTCGCCTTTCACGAGCATGAGCCACTCCTCCAACTGAGCCATCGTGATGCCACGGCCGGCGCCGCGATCACTCGTGAGAAGCGATTCCAAATCGTCTTTGAAAATGGTGATCGTGGGCATAAGCGCAGTTAGAACAGACCTCTGGTCGTACGGATCAATTCCAGGTTGTCGGTGAAGAGCTCGCGTATGTCGTGGACGCCCAACGCCACCATCGCCATGCGATCGAGCCCCAACCCCCAAGCAATGACCGGTACTGTGACCCCGAGCGGCAGGGTCACCTCTGAACGAAAGAGACCGGCGCCGCCGAGTTCGATCCATCCCAAGTGTGGATGTCGCACATGCAACTCGACCGACGGTTCGGTGAAGGGAAAATACGCCGGCACGAACTTCACTTCCTTGGCCTGAGCCACTTCGTGGGCAAACAAATTCAAGAGCCCCAACAGTGTCCTGAAGTTGATGTCTTCTCCCAGCACAATCCCCTCCACCTGGAAAAAATCCGTTGCGTGGGTGGCATCGACTTGGTCATAGCGAAAACACCGGGCAATCGAGAAATACTTCCCAGGAATGTTAGGAGAGGCCGCAAGCGTTCGAGCCGAAACCGCCGTGCCCTGACTGCGCAATACCAACCGTTTGGCCCGATGAACATCGAACGAATAGCCCCACCCCGTGGAACCAGTTTCAGCGCCGTTCTCATGCACCTTGGCAACACGCGACAAGAACGGCTCGTCCGCGGCGGTGGTATGGCTGGGCTCCTTTACGAAATAGACGTCATGAATGTCCCGAGCCGGATGGAATTGCGGCATGAAGAGAGCATCCATGTCCCAGAACTCCGTTTCGACCAGCGCTCCTCGCATCTCCAGAAACCCCATGCTCACGAGTTTAGTCTTAACGGTATCGAGAAATTCGCGATAGGGGTGTTTCTTCCCAGTTCCGATGCGAGGCGGGCGCAGACTGATCGTGTACTTTCTAAATCGCTTCTGGCGCCAACTCCCATCCTTCAACAAGTCGGGAGTCACCTGCGATACCTCCTCAGCCACCCCTTGCTTCAGCAGTTGTTTCGCCGCGCTTGCCCCATCGGTGGATAATATGAATGAGCGGGCCACCCGTTCGTCTACCCGAAACGGCTCTTTGGCGTTGCCTCGTTTCACGGCAAAGTCTTCAATGACCTGTCGATGAACACCCGTGAAACTCTTCAGCTCCTTCGGCGAGTCATGCATTTCTGCCAGGAGCGTTCGGATCGCCTCGGCCGTCGGACTCTGACGTCCGGTTGTTTCGATACAACCCCCTTGGATGATCAGGAGCGCTCCTTCCTTCTTGAGTCGTCCGACGGCTTTGCTGACATCGGAAGGATCTAGTCCTCCTTGGGCCTGAAGATCGGGAATGGTCAGTCGCGTCCCTGTGCCGGTTGCTTCACGCGCTGCAGCCAGGACTCGCTCAAGAGGCGAAGCGGTCAGGTAATACTCCTCCCCGATCTTCGTCAGCGACACTATGGGAGTCACAGTCTCTGTCTGGATTGCGATCAACGATTTGGCAAGCAGCCATTCCACGGCCATACTCAGTTGGGAAGGCTCTAATTCAGCGGCTGCAGCCAACTGCTCACTGCTCAAAGCGGTGCCAGGCGGCGCTGCGCCCAACGTCGTGAGGACTTTGATTTCGAGGGGATGAAGGCTGTCGATGACTGTGAAGATGTCCACCCTCAATGGCCTATCGATTGATCGCTGCACGGGGCGCCGATTGAACGACGGTCTCTGCGACTGCTCGCATGGCTGCGATCGTCGCTGTATAGTCGTGTTGAGAAAAGATAGCTGAGCCTGCCACAAGAGCCGTGGCGCCGGCAGCCACGATTTCCCGCGCATTGTCCACCTTCACACCGCCATCGACTTCAAGCAACGCGTGGCTTTTTATCTGATCCAATCTTGTCCGAGCCTCGGTGATCTTCCGAAGCACGGAGGGAATGAACGTTTGGCCACCAAATCCTGGATTCACCGACATGATCAGCATCAGATCGACATCTCCTAAGATCTCCTGAAGCAACGAGAGGGGAGTGGCAGGATTTAGCGTCACCCCAGCCTTGACTCCCCGTTCCTTAATCGATTGAATCGTTCGGTGAAGATGCGGACAGGCTTCAACGTGAACGGTCAGATAATCAGCGCCAGCTTCAGCGAACTCAGGGATGAAGGCATCAGCGTTGGTGATCATTAAATGAACGTCGAGCGGTAGCTTGGTAACTTTTTTCAGGCTTTCGACGATGGGTGGCCCAACCGTCAGGTTCGGCACGAAATGGCCGTCCATCACATCAACATGCAGCAGGTCGGCACCAGCTCGCTCCACTGCGGAAACCTCGTCGGCCAAGCGCGCGAAGTCGGCTGAAAGAATCGAGGGCGCAATATAAATCGGGTGACCCATTACCCCTCCTTCTTCCGTAGGCGGGCGGCATAAAAGCCATCCATCCCGCATTCGTTGCCCATGGTGGAGAGCGCGCCGCAGATGTTCACAAAGGAGAGAGCAGCCGTGGGGAGCCACGGCGCCACAGATTCACGCGTCCATCCAGGATAGGCCTGACAAAAACGACTCACGACCTCTTCGGTCTCTTCCGTTTCTGTCGAGCAGGTACTATAGACCAGCACTCCCCCGGGTCGCAAGCAAGTAGCCACCGAGGCAAGGATTTCGGCTTGAAGTTTCTGGTGCCTGGCGAACGCCAAACTGTCCTTCCGCCATTTCGCCTCAGGATGTCGACGCAACACGCCCATGCCGCTGCAAGGGGCATCCACGAGGATGCGATCGAACAACGCTCCACCTCGCAGATTCGATCCAAGTTCGATCATTCCAGACCATTCGGACGGGTTTCTCACATCGCCGACGATCGGCACGACGCTCTGAACGCGCAATCTTCCACAATTTTGTCGCAGCAGGTCTATCCGGGAAGTTTTTCGATCAACCGCGTAGATCGTTCCGCGATCGCCCATGAGTTCGGCAAGGTGCGTCGTCTTGCCGCCAGGAGCGGCGCAGGCATCAAGCACGGTTTCGCCCGGTTGCGGATCAAGGATCGGAGGAATGAGTTGCGCCGCCTCATCTTCCACATAGAAATCGCCCGCCTCGAACCCTGGCAACGATGTGACATCTCGGCCTTCCTCCAGCACAACTCCAACCGGGCTGAAAATGGTAGGGCGGGCAGTCACTCCTCCTTGTCCCAAACGCTCCAGGAACTCTTCCCTGGTTAGCCGATTAGCGTTCACCCGAAGCGTGACGCTCGGAACCCTGTGGCTTGCTCGACAAGCCGATTCTGCTTCGTTAAGCCCCACACGATCAAGCCACCGTTCCGTCAGCCGCTCAGGGATTCCATAACGGATGGACAGAGATCGAACCGGGTCTACGGCAGGATCTGGGAAAGGCGGCGCCGGTACACGAATGAGGTTGCGCAGGACTCCGTTCATCAAGCCACTCCAATCGCGTCCCAGTTGTTTGGCGTAGAATTTGGCCAGCCGGACGGATTCATCCACCGCTGCTGAAGCAGGGATGCGATCCAAAAACAACAGCTGATAGGCGCCAAGCCGCAGCAATATTTGAACGACGGTAGGCAATCTGTGGAGGGGCTTGGAGAGTACCGCGTCAAGTCTCCAATCGATCGTCTCTTGCCGTCGCAACACCCCATACACCAGTTCCATCACCAACGAACGGTCACGTGGCTGCGACACCGATGCGGCTTGTTGTTCGATCAACTCATCAAGTGAGTGGTCAGACCGCCGACTCGAAAGAAGAACGGAGAGGGCGATCGCTCGCGACGACGGTCCTGGTGCGTCACTCTCCATAATTCGTTCGTGGGCTTCCATTTGCCCTAAGAAGTGAAACAGTTGTGAGGAAAAGGATTATGCAACCGATGAAACCAATTGCCCACCGACCGTGACTCGGTGTCCAGCCAAGAATTGGCTGACCGACATGCGTTTCGAATTGGCAGTCTGAATTTCACGGATGTCGAGAAGACCATCGCCTGTCGCCACCTCGATTGCCTGCTTATTCACAGCGACGATGGTTCCTGGTTTTTCGCTCGTCGCACTCACATTCGAAACCGCCTTCCAGATGCTCCATCGCTCTGCACCGAAAAACGTATAGGCCCCCGGCCATGGAGACAGCCCTCGCACTCGATTGGCAAGCGCAGTTGCAGTCATCGTCCAATCGATCAGGCCGTCTTCTTTCTTCAAGAGCGGCGCCAAAGTTGCCAGCCCATCGTCTTGCTTCCTCGGTATCAATGTCCCGGCTTTCAGTTGTGTAATCGTGTCGACAAGCAGTCGCCCGCCCAGCTCTGCCAGACGAGGCGCCAACGTCCCTGCCGTGTCGTCAGGCGAGATCTCCAACTTCTCCTGGAGCAGCATCGGCCCCGTATCCATTCCTTCATCCATGAGCATCGTGGTAATACCGGTTTCGGTCTCGCCATTGATGACAGCCCACTGGACCGGGGCTGCGCCTCGATATTTCGGCAACAGTGAGCCATGCACATTCACGCAACCCATCGGAGGAAGGCGAAGAATCGGTGTATGCAGGATGCGTCCGTAGGCTGCGACAGCGATCAGATCAGGCTGCCAGGATGACAAAGCTTGCAAAAATTCCGATGTCCGAATCTTGAGCGGTTGCAGCACAGGAATCTCGGCTCGCTCAGCGAGAAGTTTCACCGGTGGTGAGACAAGCTGTTGTCCGCGCCCCTTCGGTCGATCCGGTTGCGTCACGACCCCGACCACCTGATCGTCAGATCGAAGGAGTGCTTCGAGCGGCGGCACGGCAAACTCCGGTGTACCCATGTAGACGATGCGCATGTCACCGCTTTAACATCGCAACGACGAGAATGCAATCGTGTAAGGCCTTAACTTGACTTGCCATTCAGCCGTTTGTTAGCATTCCCTCGCGGGGTGGAGCAGCCTGGTAGCTCGTTGGGCTCATAACCCAAAGGTCAGAGGTTCAAATCCTCTCCCCGCAACCATTTTTGAACTCTGCCATACAAAGTTAACTTCTTCCCCTAAATAACGTTCACTGGAGCCTCCTCGGGTATGTGTTTCTCGAGCAAGTCGAGCGTGCGATCGATGTGTATGCCCTTCTTTCTGGGGATGGACATAACGCTTGCGCTGCTGATAGAAATCTGATGCTAGTTACATACACCAAGACTGTCTCGAGTGTGTCTCTTGAGCGTATTGAAAGATTTTGGTAGAGCCAAGAAGTAGCACAATGGAACACGTTGCCCAGCGAAGAGGGATCACTGCCCTTCGAGACAACCTATGGGATACCTGGATTGCCGATCAATGCCGAAGCGTGAAGCGCCAGGTCATGCGTCGGTCGGAAGGTGAGGTTCTCCTGCTGCGGAGATATTTTCAGATCCATGGCAAACCTCTCAACTTGACGAATCCCCGAACTTTCACGGAGAAGCTGTTTTGGCGCATGATTACCTGGAATCGAGGTGACATGCCCCCTCGGTTTACTCGGCTGGCGGATAAGTATGCGGTACGAGCTCATATAGCAAGCACGGTTGGCGAGAAGTATCTAACCAAGCTCTTATGGCATGGGAATGACCCCCGTGCGATCCCGTTTGATCTGCTGCCGGCCGAGTACGTGATCAAGCCGAGCCATGCCGCCGAACAAGTGATCATTGTCAAGGGACATGCGGACCGAGATGAGATCGTCAGGACAGTCTCGGGCTGGTTGGCTAGCAATTATTATTGGCACGGGCGAGAGTATCAGTACTACGGCATTAAACCCCGTATTGTAATTGAGGAATGCCTGAAAGATCAGGATGGCAATCCACCGCTCGACTATAAGTTCTACTGTTTCAACGGCATGCCCGACCAGATTATCGTACGCAATCATACCCACGACATTCACCCCATCTTCGATACCTCATGGAATCTACTCGATCTTGTTGTTTCAAACTGTACAGTGAGGCCGTTGGTGCCAAAACCGGTCAATCTCGATGAGATGCTTGCACTTGCCGCGAAGCTGTCGACCGGGTTCGGGTTCGTCCGCGTGGATTTGTACAATGTCAGAGGACATGTCTATTTTGGAGAGCTCACCTTTACTCCAGCAGGAGGAATCCTAAAATATACCCCTGAAAGTTGGGATTTGAAACATGGTGATAAATGGGATCTGTCATTAGATGTGAAAACTAGAACTTGACATGACGGCTAGAAGCCTCCCTTTCGCAGGAAGTGGACAAGAGCTCTAACGATAGAGCTGAAGCTCTTCAAACCAACGGGGGAGTATTGATACTGTCAAGAGAGTGAAGGTTTGTTCTCGCTTTTAAATATCTAGAGGACTTATCATGCAACTGGATCCCCATCACATGCCACTTAGTGTGGGCAAGGACATCGTCAACAGCGATGCAAGCTTGTGGAATCCCTTGTCAGCCGATCCAGCGGCAAGCCGGTTCTCGAGCTACGCGGCCTTCAACGGGACAACGGTTACTAGACTGCTGGCACCTGAGGTACCGGTCGATGCCGAGCTCGTCGATGCCCATGACCTGCTCAGGCAGCAGATCTTGGGCCAGTTCTACCCATGCACCGGTGCAATTTCCGCCTTTAACCAAAAGAGCTATCGCTTCGGATTATACCCGGAGCTTGCCAGTGATAGCGCGGTGCGTGCCGTCTGCCATGATCTGTATTGCTTCTTGCGCGAATTCCCGTTCGTCGATAACCATTTTATTACTTTCATTTCAATGTTTCGTGGCCCATTGATCGAATCGGAACAACACTTTGAGGATTTGCTGTGGACTCAGCTTCAAGCCATGCACTCCGTGGACTCCGAATTTTTTGCTTGGGATAACAGTGTGGCTGACGACCCAGCCAGCCACCAGTTTTCGTACAGCATCGGAGGTCGATCTATGTACGTCATTGGGATGCACTCTCAGGCCTCGCGTCTCGCGCGAACCCGTCCGTACCCGACCATGGTGTTCAATCTGCACCAGCAATTTGAACGGTTACGCGCCCTCGGAAAGTTTGAAACCATGAAGCAGACAATTCGGTCTCGCGAGACGGCATTCCAGGGTTCGATCAACCCTATGCTGACCAGCTTTGGTGAAAGCTCTGAGGCACGTCAATATTCGGGTCGGGCCGTTCCATCTGATTGGTCTTGCCCTTTCCATACTAATAAAAATGACCCAGCGTGACTTCTAACACCATCCACATTCCGCCGCAGAGTGGTCGGTCTTTCAAGATCAAGCAGGGGAAAATACTACGAGTTGTCGATCCTTTTGGCGAGCAAGTCGCCGACCTCTTTGCGTTCGGCGAGCACGATCATGATTGCCGACTTTCTTCAGGTCGTTCGCTGGATTATGCCGGCCGGATCTATCTGACGACGGACGACATTCTCTATGCGAATAACAGTAAACCCATGTTCACTATTGTAGAGGACACGGTCGGGCTACACGATTTCTTGCTGACGCCGTGCAGCCAGGAGATGTTCGAGATTTTGTACAAGCACAAGGGCCATCATCCGAGCTGTTTTGAGAATCTCCGTCTTTGTCTGAGGGAATACGGCATCTCAGGAGCCGATATCTCTACGACGTTCAATATATTCATGAACGTTAAGATCGATCGACATGGGAAATTGACTGTGGGCGTGCCTATGTCAAAGGCTGGGGACCACATCGACCTGCGAGCGGAAATCGATATGATCTGTGGACTGACAGCCTGCTCTGCTGAAGGGTCAAACAACGGTCAGTTCAAGCCGATCAACTTTTCGATCCTAGGTTGACGGGTCATTGACGGCTCGCTCTCACACCTCCCAAAGCTCCTCCAATAAGACTCCGAATGTTCGCTACAACCATAGGGTTCGATGAATACCGGATAAGTTGCCTCATGCTTATCCGGTTGTTTCAACACCCTACAAGATGTTGTGGGCAGACTCCTTCATGAAACGACGTTGCAATATCCTCCGCGCCCCGTATACGACCATACGACGTCGGCGTGTACCCAGTCCGAGACCGAGAAGGGTTTGAAAGGCAGCCATCGGTGTCTTCCGGCGATTGTGCCGAAAGACGAATTCGTCCAGGTAGACATGAAGCTGAGCGCGGCTGACGCCGTGGTGCGTGCCGATCAGCCATGGCTGCAGATTTCCCATGGCGCGGTCGGCCAACGGGACAACCGATGTCGCGCGCTTCCACAGCTCGATTCTCTGTGACTGCGTGCTGGGGATGTCGGTAGAGCCCGTTTTCTCCAAGCCGGTGAACGTCTTGAGGCCGTCTGTGTAGAGCGTCGAGCTGGGAGCGATGGGCTGTGTCATGAGGTCGTTCAGGGTGGGGCTCTTGAAGTCAGGGATCACCGTCATCCGAAGACGCCCGGACGCGTGGCCACGCTTCTCGACCGCGACGATGACAAGGACCGCCTTCCGCCACTTGAGTTGACGGCTCCCCGCAAACCAGCCTGAGTGCCCCCGACCCAAGTCTCATTGATCTCTACGTCGCCTCGCACCGGTTCACGCGTCCCATTGATCATGGCCCGTTGAAGCTTGTGGAGCATCATCCAGGCAGTTGCGTAGCGTGCCAGTCGCAGTTGACGCTGGAGAAGGAGAGCCGAGATGCCACGCGTATCCGTCGTCATCAGGTACGCCGTCCATAACCAGAGCGTCAGCGGCCTCTTCGTGTTATGAAGGACTGTCCCGGCTGTCAACTAGACTTGATGTCGGCATGCCGCACATTGCCAGCGCCTTAGTCTCGCCAGTGGGTAAGCCCGCCGGTGGCGGCACCGAGGACACGTGAAGCCAGCAGGCCACCGACATGCGGCCAAATACTGTTGGCAGGCTTCTTCACTCGCGAAGTCAAGCTGAAACTGACGTAGACTCATCGGAAAGGACGAGCAGGCCACCCCGTTACACGAACAGTAGTGGTCTGCTGAAACAACCGGATAATCATGAGCTGCCTAGTTTTCTGTCATTGGGAGTCTCCACTAAAGCGACATCGGCCCTCTGCATTCAAGAGTTGATCAATCCCCGACAATCGCGCGCTCCTGTCGTCAATTTTCACGAAGGACCCTTCCAGCACATGGCGGCTAATGAGAAACCCGGCTAAACGATTACCCCTGACATTCGGATGACGATCGTGAGCCCAATACAAGCCCCCCTCAGCATGGGCCGTCGAACTTCCACGGCAGTACGCATACCGCCGGAATGCCGGCAATAAGTCAACAAACGCAATGTGTTCTCGTTGAAAGAACTCCGTCAGTCGTTGATTAGGATACTCCCACTGGAGATTGTCTTCCTGTGGTCGCAATGAGTCATAGACTTGAGGAGCCGCTGGGAGCATCACGACGAGCATGGTGGCACCTAACGCTTCCACCGCTGAATTCAACTGTCGTAGATTCTCGAGATGCCCTTCCCAGGCTTGTTCCAGCCAAGGGAATTCGGCTACGTCCCGAAAGGCTTCTACCCCAGGAAGGGGAGGTGGCGGTTTTGCAACGCCGAACCAGGATGCGACGCGCCGTCGAGCTTCAGAATTCTGCAACCAGTTGTACAGGATTGAATGCGCGGCCATCATATCTTTCGCACGGCCGATGAAACCTATAGATTTAGGTTGCGGTTCTAGGGATTTTTTCAACAGTGCCTGCAGGTGCTCATCGGAGCGGACTTTGCGGCCACCTCTCGTAGGATCGGCCAGTACCGCCTTGTTGACCGCATATCCGTCGATTACCGTTATACTAGGATACAGATAGTCATCAAGGAGATCATTCGTGAAATGCCCGACAATCACCAACCGCGGTCGTCCTGCGCGAGCAACGACGTCTTCCAGCTTATGCAGCTCGGCGCGCGAACCATAGCCTCCGACCCCGCATTTCAGCACTCTCCTACCGAGATGCTGTTCAAGTATTGCTCCCCAGGTTTGCTCAAGCGCAACATATCCCCAGGTAAGGCTATCCCCGAGCAGCAATACATAGCCGTCTTGTGGATCGAATGATCGATCGCGGCAACCCAAACTATTGGAGGAAACCGGAATCGGAGCTCCATACGCATGGATGTAATCGGGAGCCAAGAAACCACCGTCAGAAAAATTTTTAGCAATGTCATAGCCGTTGATTGGGTCTGATACATAGTAGTGCCTAGGTGCCATACCTGTGCGTGGAGGTTTAAAATCGGCAGGGTTCGTATAGCCGACCATGCGCAAGCCTAGCTCGCAAAACAGAATGGCAATAATCATGCTGGTGGCCACAAGAGCCGTATTGCCACATATGTGCATGAGACTTCTCGCCCCTGTACGAATTCTCTCAGTGGCCATTGCATTACTCCAATTCACAAGTATTTCAACACCTGCGTCAATTGCAGCTCACAGGCTCGCCTCAGGCCGATTGAGAAAGGACCAGTGATGGCCCGCGCCACCACACGTTTGAGCGTACAGCATCAGGGTTATTTTGTCGGCCAGTGTGGTGACCAGGACAGGGCCCGCCACCTCGATTTGACGCACGGTCAGTTGCTGCGGCATGCGTGTATACGTCGCCTGATCCATCCATGGCGGTCGTTGGGGTCGTGTCCACGTCACGAGCCGATCTCGATATCCCGGGCACTCACCGTGGCGGAAAGATGTCGCCCATACGTAAATGAGACATCAGGGAGCGGAACAGCGCCTGCTCTCCACTGCCTTTTCCCCAACACGGCCCCATTGCCCAGCGCAGCACCGCCCTGATGGAGAGCGAGATGAGTGCCACCAGCATCGCAACCGGGAAGCCGAGCCCCAGGCTGTTGTTCACCGCTTTGCGGATGCGCGGCTTGATTAGACTGGGTATCGGTCATGGACACGGTAGTGCCATCGAGCAGTTTGACTGAGCGCCCACGCCACTTCCAGTTCTTGTCAGTCATCTGCTCCATTCGTTCGCCCACCGAGACGGCCAGGCGCTCAATCAGCGACCGTGGCAACCGCTGTCAGGCTTTGCAGGAGGGGCCACTGCTTACGTTGTACGGAATGTCGCCCACGCCGTACGCTCGGAACGAGGTCGGGCCACCGCATCTTGACATCCTCCATCGGCGGACAAGGCTTGGCCGATGAAGAGCCCCAGCGTGGTGAGCGGAAGATAGACGCGCTCACGAAAGGCCCCGACTTCCTCCTCCACCATTGCCTCCATCGCATCGTGAGACAGTACTTCATCCAGCGCCCGCGTGGGTCGGTCGCTAAATCCCTACTTGAATTGCGTGACCGCCTCCTGCAGGCGCATTTTCGCTATCTTCACACATGACGGATCCTCCTTGTAATGACCGTGACGGTAGGCCTCACCATTGCCACAACACGAGGCGCTCAGCCAACCCCTTTTTTCTCATACGCCTGAGGCCTTGCGGCTTGAGGTGGTGCCATGAAGCCAGACTCCTTCTTTCTGCTGAAGGGACGTCAGGATACCCACGGTAACATACAGCGTCACAGTGTCCCCGGCCTATCCTCAATTTGTACTACTAGCATCATCGGAGGCGGAGAATGCAAGCAGCTTTCCTTGCAGCCACCATGAGATCTAAGATTCCGTAGTAGATTCAGATTGGCGCCAGGCATTGCGCGCCGTGACCCACATGGACGCACCCGGCAGAAACCTTGTCAGCTTTCCCGAGAACACAGCAATAACCAGGACTTCTTCCGTGCCTCTATGAGAACTCGCAGGTCCCTTCCTAACTCCTCCATGGCATAACTGCTTGACTGCGGTCCGCTCTCCGCGTTGGTTCGTCGCCAAAACCGGAGTCAGCGGTGAGGGTGGATGGTCCCATCGTCTGCCTCGCGCCGTGAGCTGGAAACGGCAGGGGGTGGTTGAGCGAGAGAGTCTTTCACCGCTTCGTAGACACATTTCGCGACCGCTGCATTGCCCTTCGCGGTATAGTGGAGGAGCGGACGGAACCGATCGACGGGGTCCACTTTCAGGAGACAGGTGGTGGGGATCAATGTAGTCAATGCCGGCCCGTTCCAGCGCCTGTTTGCCGAGAGAGTTCGTGGAATGCGGATGCTTAAGCTCGTTTCCTACGAGGAAGTACACCACGAACGGGGTCGAACCTTGCTGCTTCACTGACCGCACAAGCGCCTTCAAGATCTCTGCGTTGATCTTTATACTCTCTTCAGAGTCGGTTGCACTGATGTCGTGCAGGTGGGAAGTCTAGGTCTCAACCAGCCGAACGAGGTAGGAGACATGATAGAACCGTTGGAAGCTTAGAAATCGATGATCGTGAAATATGTCGTTGGGCGTCGGGAGAGGCAAGGTATGGGAATCGCCTACGAGAGCAATCTCCGTCTTCGCCGTGTGTTCGGCAAAGGAAACGTTCTCACCCGGAGGGCGTAATCCCTCTGAACTGGACCAATATGGCCCGTCGGCACTATGACTGTTTGGTCGTATTGTCCATCCCAAATCGGAGTCATGCATGTGGAAGTTGGACGGGCGCTCCGCTCGATCGGCATACTCGAGATAGTAGCACCTGATCGCCTCCCAATCCTTTGGCTTCAGCGGCAGAGTACCGATCAATTCGTACCCGCTGGAAATGCGGACACTTGCCCTCACCGCGAGCTCGCCAGTTACCAGAAGAAGCACCATGGTGGCGAGGTTTATCGCCACAATCAGGCGGAAGTTGCGTGACGATGATCGCCGGCTGGCCACGTAGCGGGAAACAATGACCGCGCCGCTGATGACAAAAGCGCAGAGAGCCCCGCTGAATGCCATACCTGATGGTTGGAAGAGGAATTTCGCAACAGACTGTTCGCCCTTCAGGAACATCGCCAGCGCCATGCCCCCAAGAGACAATCCAATGATGAAAAGAGAGACAAGCAGAAGCGTCCCGCTTTTCCTAGAAGAATGAGTGCGCTTAACCACCACATCCAATGAGGCCTCAGTAGTGACAACGTTACGGATTATCGAGAACTGCCTGCATCAACAACGATAGAACAAATTCAGGCTTATCAACTCACCTGTTGGCCTATCCGCCATCATCCGGCTCAGTTTGGGTTGGCAAGAACCTCATCAACCCCTTACGAGGACTGGGCGATCTGAACCAGGGATATGTCACGTATGCGTACGCGGTCTGACTAGGGCTGTCAGCAACACGGCCCCGCCGTCGGTACTGGCATGGGCCTGGTCGAATCGCGCCACGGTCTTCATCGTGGGATGGAATTCGAACGTCAGTTGCGGTCTACACGTTGTAGACATCGAGTTCCCTCCCAATTGAACGTGGAAGCGCGCGAGCACCGCTCCTCTAGCACAGTTTGTAACCTCGGTGGCTTTTCTATTATGAAAGTCGTGAATTATCCAGGCCAAGCCTACGTTACTCAAAGTTGGCTATTCGAAGTCCGTGTTCTGGCTGTATGGGCAAAATGAATCCAAGATCCACTTCGGCAAGTCATTATCGTTCAACACCTGTCCGAAATCGCGACGCGTATGATTCAAGGTGATGATCTCGCCCGTCTAGGAAATCGATCCTAGAATCACCCGGTTAAATTTGTAACAATTTATTCTTAAAAGAAAGAGAGGAGCCGCGCAAGAGCTGAATCCAGAACCTCTGAGAGGACACTATTAGGCGAACACAGGATAGCCCGGAATTCCCTTGTCAGGAATCCCGGGCCGGTCACTCACAATCTGGCACCTACTAGCTTAGTACCCCGCCCCCTTGGCGTTGGGATCCACCTGGCTGGGGAACGGATCCAGGATGCTCTTCGGCGCGTTGTTCCAGATCACGTCCGCCAGATTCGACATCCGGCTCACGATCTGCGCCGCCACCCCGCCCGCGGCCCCGAACAACCCGCACCAGCCCAACGTCACAAAGCCCCAGTGTAACGGCGCCGAGAACAGCTCATCCACGAACCAGAACGCATGGCCCCACTCGTTCAACCCCACGTTCGGCAGAATGAACATCGGCCCCACCACCGCCGCCACTAATGCAAACGACGTCGCCTGGTTATACAGCGGCAGCCGCGTCTGCGCATACAGATAGCTCGACACGCCGCACGTGATGTACAACGGGAACGTCCCGTAGAACGCCACAATGTGGCTCGCCGTGAAGCTCGTGTCCCGGATGATCACCTGGTGCCACGCCGCATCCTGCTCTAACGTGTAGCTGCCCGCGTAGTACACGCCCCAGATGTAGCACGCCAGCCAGCCCATCCAATAGAAGTACCGCTTCAACTCCAGCTTGGGATCGAGATTGGCCAGATTGCGGTCCCGAGTGGTCCAGATCCATCCCACCGACGCTGCAAAGAACAAGGCATTCGCCACGATGTTAAACCGCCACAGCCCCATCCACACGGAATCGAATTCCGGGGTCATCGAATCCAACCCGTGGGAGTACCCAAAAGCCCGCTGATACAGAACCCAAAAGATGCCCATCATCAACATCGCCGCCCAGCCGATCTTCCACGGCTTCGAATCGTACCACTGCGAGATGTCATACCCTTTGCCACTTGATGCCGCCATAGTTCACCCTCCTTGGTTTGTTATAGGAACTCTACTATCGAGACTGGATCTTCACGAATGGCCGGAGGCTCGCCGGTTCCTCCATCGCTTTGATTTCGAGAGTTCATAGCCAATCAATGCGAGGAGAAGGATGACGGTCAGCGGCCCGAGCGCTTTTCGGGCAACGATCCCGTAATCGATTTGCTGAACGCGCAGTAGATAGGACGAAGGACTGGCTCCTTCCGGCGTGATAATGACCTTATAGAGACCCTTGACCAGCTGAGCTTCGCCTCTGACCACCCCATCCGGGTGAGTCACCGGCGGCCAGTAGGCCACCGTCTCATCCTCTGCGGTCTCGCTAAGTCCTCTCACGATCCGCACTCCCACGGGCATGTTGCGCAGGCCAGAATCGACGAGATCGACTACAAGGAAGGTGTCTCCCTCGCCAGGAATGTCTGTGCAGTACTGCGCTCTCGCCTCATGCTGAGGCTGATACGCGTTGAAATGAACGAGACTTCCTCCAACCCGTCGAACACAGCTATCCTCCTCAATCGTCACATTGCCATGAGCACTTGCTAAGCTGGGTAAGAGGATTGTAAGAAACACGACGAGGGCGCCAATGGCTCGATGGAAAAGAGCCTCTTGTTTGACCCTCAGCGTACTGAAGCTCACGGCCACCCGGTCCATCATCACAACGATGACGCTCAGCAGGACCATTGCATCAAATAACGTCGCCATAAGCATCGCTTTCCGTTGGGTAGGATACTCCTCGCAATATGAAGCCCACATTAGAAATTCATGAAGAATTCTTCATAATTCGACTTGTCTGAACGCGAACCTAACATGAGAAAACTTGCAGGTCGCATCGCGGCAATAAGAATCGACATGTGCCTCGACTGTCAGGCAGAAACCATCGGAGAAGACTGTAGAATAATCTGGTCGATCTCCAGAGCATCCAACACCTCTTTTTCCAAGAGTGCTTCCGCCAGCGCCTTCAAAGTCATCATCCGTTCGGTCAGGAGTCGTTTGGTCCGCTCGTAGTTTTCTATGACGAGACGCTTGATTTCCAGATCGACCTCCAGGGCCATTTCATCACTGAAATCACGCTTGGTCGCAAAGGAGCGCCCCAAAAACATCGATTCCTCTTTCTGCCCGAACCTGAGCGGCCCGAGCTTTTCGCTCATGCCCCATTCGCAGACCATTTTTCGCGCAAGAGCGGTTGCACGCTCCAAATCGTTGCCTGCACCGGTCGTGACGTGATTGAACACCAATTCTTCCGCCACTCTTCCGCCCATGAGAATCGCCAACGTATTGTACAGAAACTCTCTGGAGAAATTGTGGCGTTCATCGGTCGGCAACTGCATGGTCACACCTAATGCACGGCCTCTCGGGATAATCGACACCTTGTGAACAGGATCGGTGCCCGGCAGAAGTTTGGCCATCAAAGCATGGCCCGCCTCGTGGTAGGCGGTGACCCGCTTTTCCTCGTCCGTGAGAATCAAGCTCTTGCGCTCGGCGCCCATCAAAATCTTGTCCTTTGCCATTTCAAAGTCTACGGTTCCGACTTCGGCTTTGTTCTGACGAGCAGCCCGGAGCGCAGCTTCATTGACCAGGTTTTCCAAGTCGGCGCCGGAGAAACCGGGAGTCCCTCGAGCAATCTTCTCCAGTTCCACGTCGGCTGCAACCGGCACTTTCTTCGTATGCACCCTCAAGATCTCTGAACGGCCTCGAAGGTCCGGATGATTCACCATCACTTGTCGGTCGAATCGGCCGGGCCTGAGCAAGGCTTGGTCGAGCACGTCCGGCCGATTGGTCGCTGCAACCAGAATGACGCCCTCCGTCGTATCAAATCCGTCCATTTCGACCAACAACTGATTGAGCGTTTGCTCACGTTCATCATGCCCGCCGCCAAGCCCACCTCCCCTTGACCGCCCGACGGCGTCGATCTCATCGATGAAAATGATGCAGGGAGCGTGTTTTTTCGCCTGTTCGAACAGATTACGAACGCGAGAAGCCCCGACTCCCACGAACATTTCCACAAAATCCGAACCGCTGATGCTGAAGAAGGGGACCCCCGCCTCGCCCGCAATCGCTTTAGCCAATAGTGTCTTCCCAGTCCCAGGCGGCCCTACGACCAATACACCCTTGGGAATGCGACCACCTAGCTTCTGAAACTTTCGTGGATCCTTCAAAAATTCAACAGTTTCCTGCACTTCAGCTTTTGCTTCATCAATTCCTGCCACATCGGAAAACGTCACCCTTTTCCGCTCATCCGTCGGCATGTGAGCTTTACTCTTCACGAGAGATAGGGCTTCGTTCCCGACCTGCATCCGACGAAGGATGAACACCCACAAGCCGAGCAAGAGAAGGAACGGCCCCCAGCTCATGAGAAATTGGATGTACCAGGGGCCTTCGCCGGATGATTTGACTTCGATCCGAACATCTTTTTTCCTCAGCAGCTGGATGAGATCGGGATAGTCCGGCGAGTACGTTCGAAGCCGAGAATTATCCTTCAGCACGCCGCTGATATGATGTCCCTGGATAATGACTTTCTCGATGTCGCCCATGTCGAGCTTCGCCATGAAATCGCTGAATATAACCTGTTCCTCTGACGCGCGTGTGGGCATATTCCACAGGTTGAGGAGCAATATCATGGCCAAGCCTGACACCGTCCAAAACAGTACTGTGTGAATTTTGCTTTTCAATGGCAGCCTCTCGCGATGATCCGTAGCCTCAGATGACTTATCTCTATAAAAGGCATTCCCAGAGCTTGAATACGTGTTTCGCGTTCATGCTTTCCCCCCGATCTTTGCCTTGTCGCCGTGGGCCAACGTGGCGTATGCAAACACATCGTACACTTTCGTGGTCTTCTGCCGGTCATCGGTCAGATAGAAGTACGAGGTACAGAAGAACTTCCCGAACTGCCACCACAGAATGTACATCAAGGACGAGGCGAAGGCTGCGAAGAAGGAGGAGATCATCGTGCTGTGCCCACCGAAGGTCCGCAGCGAGCCTACCTCGATCATCCGAATATACTCCGGGGTCCCGGTCCGAACATACGCGAAGCCCATGTAGTCTGCCCAGGAGAGCAAGGTGCCATCGACGACGAGCGGCGTATGGCTATAGGCAAAGATGGCCCAGTTGGTCGGATAGAACAAAGCCGCAAACATCCAGGCCCCGATCACCGCCGTCAACGTCCAGTTTCTGGTCAACAACAGCACGATGTCCAAAACGATGGCGCTCGGCAACAGCGTGGACGGCATGACGAAGTTGTAGGGGTAGTTCGACCACCACCACCACGCGGCGACGATCGTGACCCACTTCCCCGCGAGGAGCGCGAGGATCGTGATCGTGGCTCCAAACGGCTGGCGATAGTTCACCCAATTGTAGTACTGCAGGGCGGCGCAGAAGGTAATGGCCGTGATCGGTGTCACGATCGGCCACCACTGCCGGTCCTTCCAGTCCAACCAGAAGTCCCAGTCCCCCGCCAGCAGGTCGAAGTGCATGTGGAACGTGCCGACGATGGTGACAAACAAGATCGGAATGAAATAGATGTAGTCGATGTGTCGGGACATCGCAACACCCTCAGGCGGCAACTTCGAGGCCTTAATAATCTCGTCGGTTCTAAACATAAGTGACATCCTCCGTCAGTTCAGCCGGCTGAGGCTGAGCCGGCGCTCCATGCATCGGAGCATCGGCTCCACCCCTCACCGCCGACCGCTAGTTATGTGGTCTGCTCGCCATTGCTGCTTAGTACCCCGCCCCCTTGGCGTTGGGATCCACCTGGCTGGGGAACGGATCCAGGATGCTCTTCGGCGCGTTGTTCCAGATCACGTCCGCCAGATTCGACATCCGGCTCACGATCTGCGCCGCCACCCCGCCCGCGGCCCCGAACAACCCGCACCAGCCCAACGTCACAAAGCCCCAGTGTAACGGCGCCGAGAACAGCTCATCCACGAACCAGAACGCATGGCCCCACTCGTTCAACCCCACGTTCGGCAGAATGAACATCGGCCCCACCACCGCCGCCACTAATGCAAACGACGTCGCCTGGTTATACAGCGGCAGCCGCGTCTGCGCATACAGATAGCTCGACACGCCGCACGTGATGTACAACGGGAACGTCCCGTAGAACGCCACAATGTGGCTCGCCGTGAAGCTCGTGTCCCGGATGATCACCTGGTGCCACGCCGCATCCTGCTCTAACGTGTAGCTGCCCGCGTAGTACACGCCCCAGATGTAGCACGCCAGCCAGCCCATCCAATAGAAGTACCGCTTCAACTCCAGCTTGGGATCGAGATTGGCCAGATTGCGGTCCCGAGTGGTCCAGATCCATCCCACCGACGCTGCAAAGAACAAGGCATTCGCCACGATGTTAAACCGCCACAGCCCCATCCACACGGAATCGAATTCCGGGGTCATCGAATCCAACCCGTGGGAGTACCCAAAAGCCCGCTGATACAGAACCCAAAAGATGCCCATCATCAACATCGCCGCCCACCCGATCTTCCACGGCTTCGAGTCGTACCACTGCGAAATGTCATACCCTTTGCCACTTGATGCCGCCATAGTAAGACCTCCTTGTTGTTAAAACGAATGTGCGAGCCTGTACTTTATAAGAGGCACATACCAACCACTGCCGCGAGCGTCCTCCAGATAACCAGCCAGGAGCTGTGGTCATTCCATTAAAAGAGCGGCTGGTCCATCCAATAGCCTACTACTTAGCAAAACACTATTTCCTGTGCCATAAGGCACTTCCCTAGAGTGCAAGAGGAAATTCCACGGGGAAGATCCGAGGGAATGAAAAGAATTCGAAGCTATTCAGATGAGGGGGTGAGGCCGTGGGCTAGTGCGTACTTTGTCAGTTCAGCCGTCGTATGGAGGCCCAGCTGTTCCATCAGCTTTGACTTATGATACTCGACCGTCTTTGGAGAAAGACCCAGCGTTGAAGCGATTTCTTTAAGCGTCAGCCCTTCGGCCACCAATTGGAGGATCTCTCGCTGTCGCACCGGCAAGCGATCCTGGCGACCGATGTTCGGCTCCGTTTCACCAATCGCGGATTGAACAAGATCCTTTGCAATCAGAGAAGTGACGTAATAATTGCCGTTCCTCACCGCCTCAATGGCCAATGACAGTTCGGATCCAGCCGACCGTTTCAACAGGTAGGCCGATGCGCCGGCCTTGAAGGCTTGATTGACATAGTCTGGATCTGCATGCACCGTGACAAAAATCAATCGTGCATGGGGGACGATCTTTCGTAAACGACGCGCCGCATCGAGGCCGTTCAGTTGCGGCATCGAAATATCCAAGACCACGATGTCCGGCCGCAATCGTTTCGCGGCATCCAGCAAAGATCGTCCATCCTCTGCGGAACCCACCACCTGACAATGTTCTTCCAAGAGCCTTTTGAAGCCTTCCAGCACCAGCGTATGGTCATCCGCCAAGAGTACGCGAGGCTTGTTCATGCACGCTCCTGTTTGAACGGCACCCAAGCACAAATACGTGTCCCTTCGCCCGCTGTCGATTGTATATCCAGGTTTCCGGCAACCAGGAAAACTCGTTCTTTCATGCTCAACAAACCGAGGCTTCCCCGCCGACCGTCGTACTGATTCACATCAAATCCCACTCCATCATCGTTTATCGTAAGTTGGAGGCCGTCTCGCGATCGCCGAAGTTCGATGCGAATATTCTTTGCCCTGGCATGGCGGGAAATGTTCGCGAGACCTTCTTGTGCCACGCGGTACAAGCAGGTGGCGACGTCTTGCGCCACGTGTTCGGGTATGTCTTTGCCTATGAACCGGACACCGATACCGGTGCGGGCTTGAAAGTCATCGACCAGGCGTCTGAGCGCAATAGATAAACCCAGGTCGTCAAGGATGGATGGGTGAAACTGATGGGCCAAGCGACGAACATCCTCGGAAAGCTCGACAATACGGTTCTGAATAGCGTGCACCGTGCTGACCGTACGGATGGGGGCGTCGGAAAGCTGTTGCTCCAACATTTCGATATCGATCGATAAGAGGGCTAGGCGTTGATTGATGTCATCGTGCAGATCGCGCGAAATCCGTCGTCTCTCTTCCTCCTGGAGACGAAGAAGCTGCGAGGCAAGCAAGCGGAGGTCCCGGCGGTTGGCTTCCAGCGACTGCTCCGTATCGATTCGTTTTGACACCTCGCTGACGAGTGCGTTATTGACGGCCAGCAGTTCTTCGCTGCGTGCATGTAAGCGCGCGGCCCACCCCTCATCGAGCCGCTGGATCTCCTCTTCACGTTCACGGCGTTGTAGAAGGTACCAAATGGGCAGCCCGATCAGAGCCATGCTCACAACACGAATAACTAAAGGCTTCCAGGAAGATTCATCATAGGCCTGAGGTGAGAGGGCGGTGACATCTTCCCTTGCCACAGATATAAGGTTTTCCATCTCGAACGGCGTGGATATTTGTTGAGGGAACAGCGACAGGAAAGATTTCGCAACGTCTGCGGGAAGATGAAGAATCAGTAATCCGACCAGCAATACGGCGACACTGCCGGCAAAAACTCCGGTTTTAGATCGCGATACGGACATGAGCAGACCTCACTCAACCGAATTATCCTCCTTCAGAGTCGTTCAATCAAGAAGGGCGATCATCAGTTCGGTTCGACGGGTCTTCATCCAACCAGACATCACCCTCCGCCTGATTCCCCGTTTCCGCCGCCAGTGACTTGAAATCAAACAGTCGGGAGTCCATCAAGAGTGCCGGTGCGACATTGGTCAACGCGGCCGCAATGCTGTCGGAACAACCAGGCGACGCCTGTTCCCACTGCTGGAGAAACCTCTTTACCTGCTTTCGCTTCAAATCCTCTTGAGAGCCGCAGAGGTCGCAGGGAATGATCGGAAATCCTCGCAGTTCCGCATATCGTGCAAGGTCGGCTTCTTTGACTAATGCCAACGGTCGGATGACAATGTGTCGTCCGTCCTTGGAACGAAGCTTGGGAGGGATGGCCTTCAGCTTGCCTGTATAGAAGAGATTCAAGAACAAGGTTTCAATGATGTCGTCGCGGTGGTGGCCGAGCGCGATCTTCGTGGCGCCAAGCTCAGTCGCAATGCGATAGAGGTGTCCTCGTCGTAACCGTGAACACAACGAACAGGTCGTCTGCCCCTCCGGAATGAGTCGCTTCACGATCGAGTAGGTATCGCGGGCTTCAATGTGAAACGGAATGCCACGAGTGGCTAGATATTGAGGGAGCACATGTTCGGGAAAGCCCGGTTGCCGTTGATCGAGGTTGACCGCGATTAGATCAAAGCGAATGGGTGCTCGGCGTTGCAATACAAGCAGGATATCCAGTAAACCATAACTGTCCTTACCGCCCGACAGGCACACCATCACCTTGTCACCGTCTTCAATGAGCCGGTAGTCGGCGATGGCCTGACCCACCGACCGGCAAAGACGCGTCTGTATCTTCTCCGTGGCGTCGTCTAATTTCGGCGTTGAGGTTGGAGCAGACGGAACGATCATGGCAAGATTGTAGCGGCTCCATTGTGATCCTGTCGACAGGACGGACCTCAGGAAAAGGTGTACCAATCGTCTATGACGCAATCAATTCTCTTTGTCTGTACCGGCAACGTCTTTCGCAGTATGGCGGCCGAGTATTCGTTACGGTCACAGATCTGCTCGCAATCCTCCTATCGAGTGGGATCGGCTGGGATCAAAGCCAAGCCTCAATCCATCCACCCAATCATCTCGAATCGGTTGATCGAAAAGGGCACCGATCCATCTCCACATATCCCTCGAATGTTGACGAGAGAGCTGATCGACCGAGCTGATCTCGTGATTGCCATGGGGCGGGACCACCGCGAATTCATCCAGAAACAGTTCGGGTTGAGCGTTCCTCTCTTCAATGAAGTTTCGCTGGGTGAGGACAGGCCGATCCTCGATCTGCACGAGGCCCTCCCAGATTGGGAGCGTGATCTCGATGAAGCGCGAGCCTATGTGGAGTCGGTCATCGACCACATTTGGGAATCAATACCGGCGCTGATAGCGCGACTCCCAAAGTTTCAGCGAAGTCGGCACTCAATGAAGCGATAGCGTCGGTGCAAATCGAAACCGTTTGCGCAATCTCCTGTTCACCTACCTCTCTACCATCTCAGTGAAGCCTCCTCGTCAGACGAGATAAGCACCGCGTGCTATATTTTCATGAGTGGCAAAATAAGCGCATTTCAGAGGCCTATTTTTCATGGACCGTACAGTCTCCGACGTTCTGAGGACACCTGTCATCGCCCAGGAGGAGCCCAAATGGGCCTCCTGGCCGGACGATGCGCTGTTGGATCTCCCGATGTGCGGACTGGATGTCGGATTCAAGGGCGGATTCCTCGAACAGCCCATCGCCGAGTTGACTCAGGAACTGGAGCTGCGCGGCCTGTTATTTCGCCCGCACTTCTGGCTTTCCAATGAATGGTTTACTCCCGATGGGGTGCCCGGCATCGCCGTCCCTTTCTACCTGGCCCATCCTCGCCTGGCAAAACTTGAACTTGCCCAAATGCTGGAAGTGGAAGGCGGGACCACGGAATGGTGTTTGCGCATTCTTCGCCACGAAGCGGGCCATGCGATTGAAAATGCCTACCAACTCCGCCGGCGAAATACTCGCCGGCACATTTTCGGCAAGTCTTCTCAACGGTACCCCCTGTACTACTCCCCCCGCCCCTATAGCCGGAGTTTCGTGCGCCACTTGGACTTGTGGTACGCGCAAAGCCATCCGGACGAAGACTTCGCCGAGACCTTTGCCGTGTGGCTGACGCCGGACTCTTTATGGGAGGAACGGTACCGAGGGTGGCCGGTGCTCAAGAAGCTCCGGTATGTCGACGGACTGATGAAAGAACTCAGCGGAACCCCACCGTTCGTGACAACACAAGAAGAGGTCGATGCGCTTCCCAGTTTGAAAAAGACCCTACGGGAGCATTACGAGCGTAAACGGAGACATTATGGAATCGATCGCCACTTGCAGTATGACCCGGATCTGAAGCGACTGTTTTCGACCATGCCGAGCCATGCGAGCAAACTGAGCGCCGCCACCTTTCTGAACCGTTTTCGCCGAGAAGTGCGACGAAAGGTGGCGAGTTGGACCGGTGAGTACCAATACACGATCGACCAAGTACTGGAGGATATGATCCAGCGGTGCCGCGAACTGAATCTACGAGTTCCCGCCGAGGAAGAGCAGGCCAAGCTCGATTTCACCATCCTTCTGACCGTTCACACCATGAACTTTTTGCGAAGTGGACGGCATCGAGTGGCCCTATGAAGCGGCTATGTGTGATTGTCCTCATGCACGAAGACCTGGTGCCTCCCGAAGACGTGACGGGCTGCGACGTGACAACCGCAGAGTGGCGGACGGAATATGACGTCCTCTCGACATTGAAGAAACTGGGACACGAGGTGTATCCCCTCGGCGTCAGGAGCGATCTCGGCGTCATCCACTCCGCCATAGAGAATTGGAAGCCGGATATCGCCTTTAATCTCTTGGAAGAGTTCGATGACGTGGCCGTCTATGACCAGCATGTGGTGTCGTACCTCGAACTCTTGCACCTGCCCTACACCGGCTGTAATCCGCGCGGACTGATGTTGGCGCGCGACAAAGCGTTGACCAAGAAAGTGCTGTCCTTTCACCGAATTCCCTACCCTGAATTCATCGAAGTCCCTCAAGGACGCACGGTGAAGCGGCCCAAATGGTTATCTTTCCCGTTGATCGTCAAATCGGTCAACGAAGAAGCCTCGTTGGGCATTTCGCAAGCCTCGATCGTCGAGGACGACGAAAAATTGAGCGAGCGGGTCGCATTTGTCCACAATAGCGTGGGAAGTGGGGCACTGATCGAACGGTATATCGAAGGGCGCGAATTCTATGTGGGAATCATCGGGAACGGGCAACTTCAAGTATTACCGGTGTGGGAACTGATCATGGACAAGCTGCCGGAGGACGCCAAACGCATCGCAACCGAGCGGGTGAAATGGAGCAGGAAGTATCAGCAGAAGTACGGCATCAGCTCACGTGAAGCCAACAACTTGCCGGAGAGCAAGCCCGAAGAAATTCAGGATCTGGCCAAACGGGTGTATCGGGCGCTCGGACTCAGCGGCTATGCGCGTATCGATATGCGCATGGCGGCCGATGGACAGCTCTACATCCTGGAGGCCAATCCCAACCCTCAGATCGCGGAAGACGAAGATTTCGCCGATTCGGCAAAG
This sequence comes from Nitrospira sp., assembly GCA_029194725.1. Lineage (GTDB taxonomy): Bacteria > Nitrospirota > Nitrospiria > Nitrospirales > Nitrospiraceae > Nitrospira_D. The sequence goes on from JARFXQ010000002.1 coordinate 76,225, forward strand.
AAAACCGGGTACGCCTACAAAGAACTCCTACAAGAACTTCTAAACGTCGGCCTTCGCTGGCGCCCTGCGAGAGCCGCGTAAAACACCGAAATCGGGAATGGCTCTTCATCTTCGTCAGCCGTAACTCCCAGCGTGCAAGTTCATTCTTCCATATTTCCCCCGGAACAGGTTGCGGAAGTCGACGTGGCGGTAGAAATCTAGTCGGCGCAGGTGGGCGAAAACGCCGTACTTGTCGGCAGATGTCCTTGAGATTCATCGTCCAATTAGTGTATATACACTCGTGTGTTCGAATGGGATATCCAGAAGGCTATTACCAACTATGAGAAGCACGGTATTTCTTTTGAAGAGGCAACGACGGCGTTTAGTGATCCCAATGGCCTAGATGGTGAAGATATTGCCCATTCGCAACACGAGGGTCGTCGGCAACGGCTCGCACAATCAGTCACCGATCGTATTCTGTTGGTGATCTACACGACCAGGAGAAGGGACCATGAAAAAGAAATCATCCGTCTCATCAGCGCCAGGCAAGCGAGCCGCAAGGAACGTCAAGCCTATGCCCGATTCACAGATTGACTTCTCGGATATTCCTGAGTTGTCTGATGAGCAACTGAAGCGGATGCGTCGGGTCGGACGGCCTGTTACCGGAATGGCTAAGCAATTGATTGCCATTCGGCTGTCGCCGGATCTCCTGGCGGCGTTGCGCAGGATGGCGACCAAGCAAGGTAAGCCTTACCAAACCTTGATCCATGAATTACTAGAGAAAGCCGCCTCACGAGCCGCGTAAAAGCTTCTTTTACCATTCAACGAATCCTGTTTCGAGAGACGTCTCTTGAACGTTTTATTGCTCCGTGCCCAGCAAGTCGGCCACATCGTCCAAGCTGGACAGATAGTCCATCTACCCCAGCTGGCACAATCAGATCGCTCCGGCTCGCTGAAACAGCAACGAACACACCCAAACATGGCCTGGCCTCGTCGATGTTGGATTGCAAGACCGCGACACCGTCTTCTATGTGGTCAGTGAAGATGTGAGTAAGGGCAGCCCAGCAAGCGTCAATGTCTTCATCTTTATCACTTTCCCTGACTGCGTCTAAATTGGGCCTCGCCTGTTCCATCCACCAGCGGCAAGAACAGTTTATCCTCCCTAACCCTCGCCTGACTTAGTTGCGGCGCTGGGTTTGAAAGGTCGAGGGGCAATAGTGTTGTTTCCGGAGGACATGCTCTCTGTGTCTTTCTTATTCCAGATGGATCGCTGATGCTTCCTCCAAACCGATTGCAACCATCAAAACCACTAATGCTTTGCTCAGTGATCTGGAAGTAGATCTCTTTCCCACCAGAAGCTACCTTCTTTCCGTCAATAGTCTCCAACACCCATCGGCCTTTCAGTTCGGCCAAATCCATTGCGACGGCCTTCATCAGCAGCCCGAAGCATAGAACGAAGGCTGGTAAATACCTTGCACCCTGAAGGACTAGTCGCACGCGCGAAAACCTTTCCGTGCAGAGACAGTAGGCTTTTTCTCCGGCATCCAACTAGTGGACGCACTAGTGACTAACATAGCAATTCATCGCCCTAGGGTCGGCACACTCTTCAATGGCCCTAATAGCCAATTTCAGCTCCCTGAACCCAGAATCGTGATGCCGTGCCCTCGCAAGCATCGCGCTTGCCCACCGTTGTCTACTCCACCTGACGTTCCCCTCTTTCTCAACCCGCGTCAACCCTTCTTGCTCCTCCCTCGGCGCATAATCCGCTCGAAGTTTTTGATTCGTAGCCACTGGCGTTACTAAACCATATCATCTCAAGCACGTGGTCCTAGCAAGACCCTGGATTTGCCCCGCAGGCCGAGTCAACAAGAGACTGAATGTTAGATTTGTTCGTGTAAATGGCATTCTTTGCAAAGCGCGATGCCCCTTGTATCATGATCTTATCAGAAGTGAATCCCCAACTCGTTGTTGCAACAACCTGGTTATCATCGTCTTGCACCGCCGGCGTGCCAGTATAAGAGGGCTTTACTCCAAAATTCTGCAGCCAAGGACCGCCGCTTGAGCCTCCCGTTTGCGCTGATCCGATAATCACGTTATTCGGCTCGTCCTGATATCCCAGCGAATCCGTCCGAATCATCTTCAAGCCATCGTAGTTCTGAGCTGGATAGCCGAGTTGGGTAATTTGCGTCACACTCTTTCCCCAAAGATTTCCATAACCATAACCGTCGGACTTGAACCCGAACTTCCCTGTTAGATTTGCTATGGATTGATTAGCATTCTTCTTCAGAACCACGACTGCGATATCATTCGTACAAACCACGCCGGGCGCATTGGGTGAACATATATCCGTGCCTTCAAAGTAAACCTTGGGAATCCACCACTCCTTCGCGACCCAAGTCCCAAAAGGCTTTTCATTTCCATGACGAGCAGGCTCAAATGTCACGGAATCAGCAAAACCCTGCTCTTTTTCTCCGAAATTATGAACGCAATGCGCTGCTGTAACCAGCAAGTTCTTCCTGATGACAGAGGCTGTGCATACAAAAGTGGACGAGCCAAACTTCATAAACATCTTACCGGCAGCGCGCCACGGATACTTGTCAACTGGATCAATTACTCCTTTCGCGCTGGCGTTCTTTGTTGTAAACGGGTGGGTATTTCCTTCATGTGACACCACGGGTAAAGTTTTACTCGCTCGGTCTTCATCGCTCCCTTGGTCTTGAATATGCAAAGCTCCCCGAATAGTTTCGCTAAGCATTTTTGGATCGGTAAAGGTTCTGTTCGTCTGGACTTGAGCGCTCGCTACGTCTCGCTTGGTAATGCTCACTGCCAGCCGAGGCTTACCCACGACGTTTTCATTGGCAGAAGCTGCTTCCACTTGCAGCGAGAATATGCCGCACAGTGCTAGGCTGACCGATGCTGCTCTTGCATAACCTTTCATATTATCCTCCTTTTGTAGAATCAATTCTATAAGTGTCGACTGGATCAGCGAGTAGAAGTTCCGCAACTCCTCTCTTGAGCTTAGCGTCTCTCTCGATTTTGACGTGGTATCCTCCTGATTCTGGCCGGCTGTGCACCGCCAGGGGCACACCGTGCTGATCCGCAGCCTCGATGGGAATGGGCGATAGCATTCGCTAATAAGTCAATAGTCATTCACGACCCCAATTACTGCCTTTAATGCACAGAACAAGACTTGACCCCAACTTCTGTTTGAGTCTTGATTGCGCGACCGGTGTCCCATTTCATCCTAGGCCGTGAGCCCGCAGAGGTGACTGACTCGTCGTCCATTGAGACGCGCGGGGACGCGGATCGCTGACGGTCGGGCTCGCCCCTTGACAGTCGTTTTCATAGGTGACCCTATTGTTTCCATGAACCTGCGCACTCGACCTGTCCTAAACGGGGTTAATAGCAAAAGGATTGACCTCATTCAGCAAACGAGTAGTGCACACCCATTGAACCTACTAACCCTTGGAGAAATGATCTAGCATCTACCGCATAGGCCGTTTGTTCTCCTTTCTTGTGGAGAAAATGAAATCCAAGCAAGCTGCAGCCGCCTGTCGAGCTTAGCTCTAGGAACACTGGTGCTCCGCTGTCACCTTTCTGAGTGGCACCGCTTTTGAGTATTAGGTGCCAAACGAATCCGAAGTTAAACTTAACCTCTCTGTCCTCACACCGAACTGATGTTGTAAAAGACTGAATGGCACTGTGTAAGTCAATCTGGATTCTGTCCCGGATTGTGCCACGCTGTACCCAAATAAAACCGGTTTTATCCTCACGTTGACGGGCTGCTTCGATCTCCGCTGCCGTGCTGAGTCGTTTGAGGAAATTCGGCGGCCAAGCGTTGCTTCCCGGTACTAATACACTGGGGACTACAAACAAGAGGGCGTCACAGATAGAATCAGTCGTCAATCGTATATCCTGCGGTAAAAATGACGTATCTGGTAAAGCTACCCAGTTTGATCCACCATATCCAACCACTCGTCTGGATTTGTCCGGGATCTCGAACTCTTGCGAGCAGGTAACAAGGAAGACATGCGCAGCGCTTGTGGCACAGGTTATCCCATCTAGCTTGCGAATAAGAGCCCCACAAGTACCAGAAATGAACCTCTGGGGATCGACCGGGCCAGAGGGAGCCTGGGCTCCATCTATGCCACAACGGAATTGATTTCCCGGTGCAATGAACCCAGCTCCTGTTGCAGAGGATGATGCAGTTTCAACAGTACGATCCTGTGAAAGCCGAGGTACGCCCACGCTCATGACGTCTAAGGACACACGCACCGTTCTCCCCGCAAGAGGGTCGCGAACCATGATCCAACGTGGGATCTTCTCCGAAGGAGACACACGACTTTGAGGTAGCTTCTTGCGCACGTACAGCTTGATAGACATACTTCCCATGACATCGCGATCTCGACGCGTTGGTTTTACATAGCTGCGGATTTTCTCGCAGTACTTACGGCCAATCCCAACACCGCAGAGCCCTTGGATATTGGCATAGCGCCTACAAACGGACTGGAATGCTTGCCGCAAGGCGGGATAACGTGAAAATTGGCGTCCAAGAGTCGGCAGTGCGCGACGCACCAAGACTCGTCGGCTTCCTTTAATCGCCCGAAGAACAGTATTGTGCTCGTTGGTTGCGTCACGCCGGTCGGAAGATGGCTGCTGCGGCGAGAGGTGTTGAACAAGCCAGGAAGCGGAATACCCGATTGTCATCTTCACGAGCAGGGGGGGGAAATTTCGATTTTGACACTATCTGAGGGGAGCCCCCCCAACTTCGCCGTCATCCAACGCTGGAAGTGTCCCGCGCTCTGCTTGGCTCTCGACAAACTTGTCCCCGGTTTGAGCGGTATCCATACATTAGTGCTAGTGTTGTTCGAAGATGGCGCAAGTCTCGTGCGGGAAAGGTCCAATAGCCCTGCTACCTTCGAATAGCTGTTGCGGGCTTTGACAAATTTGCTTCGCATGCGAGTGTTGCTTATTTGCTTGTAAGATTCTCCTTCAACTCTTTCAAGGGCAACTTAATTTCGATCTTAGCAACTCCAGTGCTTGCATCAATTGTTGTCCTGGTAATCGTGACCGTAGCCTTGAAGATTGCCTTAACCCACTCTTCTACCTTGGTTCGATCCGGCTCCGTCAGTTTCGGTTTTTTTGGATCGGCTACAGGTGCAATCTTGATCACGGCGGACTGACTGTCTCCATCCTTGGGACCGACGGTTACTTTGCCGGGATTAACTTTTGATTTGATAGAAGGAAAACCTGGAAGCGCCCTTTTGAGTTTCTCGCTCACGGCCTTTGCTATCTCTTCTTGCTGCGTCGCCACGTCCCCTGATCCTGCCCCCTTGACTGGCTCTTGCTTTGCCACAACGATAGTGATCAATTGATGGTGCCCTGCAGCATCCGCCGCGTAAAGGTTGTAGTTTCCTGGCGACACACCTTTTTTCCCTTCGATCATTACCTTCGGGCCGAAAATATCCGGCTGCTTGACTACTAACAGGTCTCCAGAATCTCCTGTAATTGAATCAAGGAGGGTAGCGACATATGGAGATTTCCCTCCGGTAAGCATGATCCCTTTGCTCTGGTTCTCCCCGATCACAATAGGTCCAGAGGGCACTACTGTCAGTCCAGTCACCACCTGGCCCACCTGGCAATTCTCAAGCGATTCAGGTCGCCCTGCGGAACCTACTAAATTGATAACGGACCCTATATCCTCGTTGGCGACCAGCACATTATCGACCATTGCATCTAGCTCCCTTCGGTTTGCGATGAGTTGCATCTCATCGTCTGTTTGTGCTGGCGCTGCCTCAAGTTCGCGGGTATCCTTAGACTGCTTGGAGGCGGGCTGGGCTGGCCCAGTAAGCGGTTGAGTTTGCTGTGCGAGCCCTGTGACAATAAACGAGACGGAGGATATATCCGGCAATGTGTCTACGGTCTGCTCCGCAAACCTAACCTTCCCCCCATTGTTTGGACAGGTTTTCTCCGAAAATAAGCTAATAGATCTGTGTCGTGCCTTCTCCTTTCGTTCAGGGCTCGCCGGGCTCCTTCTGTGGTTTTGGGCTGGGGGGCCGCTCACAACTTCGCGCCAGAATCGGTTATACGGGGCGATCTCCCGCCAGTCCATACCGGAGTAGCCGTCTCTTTTCACCCGAAATGCACCTCGGCCGGGGTCCGTCGTCCCAGGCTCTGGTGCCGTCGTTCGGTGTTGTAGAACGCAAAATACCGCTGCAACCCCCGCCAGGCATCCACCCCATCGACGTAGTCTCGCAGGTAGATCTCTTCGTATTTGACACTCCGCCACAACCGTTCCACGAAGATGTTGTCGAGCGCGCGCCCCCGGCCATCCATACTGATGCGGATCCCCACCCCCTCCAGTCGCTTCGTGAACTCGTCGCTCGTAAACTGCGCCCCTTGGTCCGTGTTGAAGATCTCGGGCTGGCCCTTCTCTAGCGCCTGGTCTAAGGCCTCCACACAGAACAGCGCCTCCAGGGTGTTCGACAGCACCCACGCCAGCACGTAGCGGCTGTACCAGTCCAGCACCGCGACCAGGTACAGGAATCCGCGCCGCAGCGGCACATACGTGATATCGGCACACCAGACCTGGTTGGGCCGTGCACCCGTAAGATCCCTCAACAAATACGGGTACACCAGGTGTTTCGGATGCGGCCGACTGGTGTGGGGCCCCGGCACGATCGCCTGCAAGCCCATCACGCGCATCAGGCGCTCCACCCGCTTGTGGTTGACCGCATGGCCCAAGGTCTGTAACCAGTCGGTCATCCGTGGCACTCCGTAAAACGGCCGCTTGAGGTCCAGCTCGTCGATCAGGCGCATCAACGCCAGGTTCTCGGCGCTCTCGGGCAGCGGCTCGTAATAGTACGTCGAGCGGGCCACGCCCGCCAAGGCACACCGCTGCACCATCGACAATGTCTTGCACTCCGCTTGCAGCCATCCTCGTCGCTCCTCCGGCGACACGCTCAGAGCTTTTTTTTGAGCCACTCCAGCTCCATCTTGAGCCGGCCAATCTCCTGGTACAGCGGCGCCGTCACCGTCTCCTCGCTACGGACCCCGCCCACTGAACCGCGCCGGAACACCTCCGGGGCTCCCTCCACCAGCTGCCGCTTCCAATGGGCAATGACCGTGGGGTGGATGCCATGAGCCGCACTCAATTCACTCAGCGTCCGCACTCCCTTGATTGCCTCCATGGCCACTCGTGCTTTGAACTCCTCCCCATGCGTCTTTCGTTTCTGCGCCATCAGTGTCTCCCGATTTTTGCGATGGTCGTTCTACCACAATCTTGGCTTCACGACCTGTCCAAAAAACGGGGGTAACTTCAACCAACCCCTGGATCTCTGTCACTGACTGAATGAGTCGATCGCTTGCCCCCTCAATCTGTCCCTGAAGTGTAGACCCGTCGGCTCGCACCTTTTGGCTAACCGCAAGTGCGCTTCTCGCGCGTGTGAGGGAGTCTTTTGTTCCACTCAAAGCGTTTGAATTCTGATTCGCTGTTTCGACTTTGCTTTCAAGATTACTGACTTCTGTGAGTAGCTCGACCAGGCTTGACTCATTCCTTTTCACAACTGCCAATCCAATAACCAGCCGTTCATAAATGCTGTCTGGCAGGTTAAGCGGGAGCATCACCTTAACAGCGCAGTTTATAGCCTTAATGCCTTGGGCATACAGCTTTTCACGAGGTCTGCTACTGAGAACGTTCCCAATCCCGTACACCGCTCCGCCAGATAGGCTGAGGGCGGCAATCGATGTTGCGTTAGAGCCCGCGACACCCATACCCACCGCGGCTGCCGCCAACGGAATCAACAGCAGGTTCATGCCAGTCCTAAGATACGCGTGCTGTCTTAATCCATCCTGATAATCGCCAATTGCTCCACGAGCATAATTCAGGCCGCGCCGCAGAGTGAATCCTTCCGTGGTCAGAGCAATACCAAGTTGTGCATTTGGAAATGTCGCGATGATCCAACTCTTAGTCGCAGCCATATCCGCTTTTGCCAGCTGAGATCCACGGGTGAGAAGTGGGACATGAATCACGGTTTTCTGCAAGTTGGTGTTAGGGTCAGCTATCTCGGTTACTGACAATCCTTCCAACGACAACGAACCACTGATTTCTTTCCGCCACTGATCTGTCTGACCAGACTCGATCAAAACTCTCCGAATGATTCCACTGGGATCTCCAGCGATGAGATTCTCCACAATCGCACTGATTCTGTTATTGACCTTGATTGTGATCGCTGAAGCAGCAGGTGGATCTATATTGACAAGTGAGGTGTCAACCGAAAGTCCAGTGCCAACCCATTTTTGATATATTCTCTTGCCTGGATCCTGACTGATATCTGTCTTGATCTGGTCTTTCAACGGGATCTCGATGTTTGTTAGGCCGCTAGACTCCGACACCCCAGCAGCGTCAAATCTCAGTCGCTGAACATCTACTCCAATTTTCCATGCGTAATCTTTTAGCCTTCCGACAATGATGGTATCTGGCTTGATATCTCGCGCCAAATCAGACGCTGGCTTAGCCACCTCTACTCTGATAGCGCTCTCTGTCTCCCAGGCCATTGGCCTTGGTGCTACATACGGGTTCATTAGCGTACAACCGTGCAGAAATAGTGATAGGAGCAATGCTATTATCAGGGATGATACGGCTGAAATTGACTTCAATCGCATGATGTCCTCATCTCATATGATAAAAATTGATCTTTTTGCAAAAATGGTGAGACATCGCGATCAACACCGTCCCCAGCCATCGTTGCAGCATGAGGCTCCCCCGCGTCCGCTTGATATTCCGCTCGCTGTGTCGAACCAGTGAGAACATGCTCTCGATTGGGTTGGTGGACATGAGCGTCTGACGGAGCAACACCGGTACCTTCAGCCGATGCAGGGTCAACAACTCCTCGAAGGCTTCCACGAGTGAATCCTCCGCCGACTCGTTCGTGGTCCGCAGTCAAGCCCCCAACTCCCGGAGCATCCACCGCGTCAGAGAGAGTCCATGAGGTCAGGCCCCATTGCCTTCGAACCTCTTTTGCCCACCGCTCCCCCTACGTACGAACAAACTTGGCCGTGACATAGACGCCGTTGCTGATCCCCATCAGGGTTACGTAAGTCGGATCGATCTCCGGTATGGTTCCAGTATCGGCGATATGCAACCCTACGAAGAAGGCGGAGATGACGGTGAAGAACAGCATCTGGACGCGGGTCACATCGATTTCTGCTGGTCGGTCGGTGTCGGTCACGATATCAGACCATTTGGGCGTACGGATACCGGTGCTGAAGGTTTCGACCGGGGACCAGGCTCCTGGCGTGGCAACGGTGCGTACGCGGAAATCATAGACGGTGTTCGGAATCAGGTTATCCACCGTGGCTTGGGGTTCATTGGGCTTCGCAAGGGTGATCGGACTCCAGTCTGCATCGTTGTCGTGAGGGCGCTTCTCAAGCACGTAGGTTGCTCCGTCCACCTTATTCCATGCCAGCGGAATAGACGTGCCGGTTCTGCCGTCTTGCATCTGAAGACTGGTGATCGAGGGCGGCGGGGTTGCCTGGGTGGCCGCTGCCGTCGGCGCGGTGATCGTGAGGTCGGGGCCAGTACCAGCTGAATTGGCGGCCACGACTCGCAGCTGATAAGCCGTACCTTGCGTCAGGCCGACGATGCGCAGACTGGTGGCCCGCAGTGCACGGCAGGCTGTACGCCAGATTCCCGGCGTGGCGGGATCGAGATACTGGACGAGATAGGTTATCGGTGCCGCGCTGCCAATGGGCGGATACCAGGAGACAACGATTTCTGTTTCGTGTGGCTGGCCCACCAACGCGAGGTGTGTGACCTGGCCAGGCAATGCCAGCGTGGGCGGTGCCTGGGATCCCTGGCTGCTTTTGAGTTCCGCGGCGACGGTGGTGAGACCGGCAATGCCGAGCAGGCTCAGGGTTCCAAGACTGATTGCAATAAGTGACCCGGTGAGCGACATCACATAGACTGCGCCACCGCCGACAACGAATGTCCACAAAATGATCTGGAATTGCGACAGGCTGGCCCAGCCATTGCCGGTAGAAATGAGCCGCAGGAGGACGGAATAGCCGCGCAGGAGTGGAATGAGGAAGCCTGTGATGCCGGTGGCGGCCGGCATTCTAGGCGCCGGAACCCCGAGATAAATCGCGAAGCGGTAGAGTATGATGCCAGCAGTCAAGACTGCGATAAGCGTTAGTATGGCGGCGACGGTGCGTGAGGTGATTCCGATATCGCGGACCGCTTGCCAATTGGCGGGCGACCCATCAGTAGGAGTGATAGTCAATTGGGCAATAGGGACGCGCACGATCCCGAACAGGCCTTGCTCAGTGTCCTTGGGATGTTCTGGTTCTGGAAAGTTGCGCGGAATGGTAACGGCGTAGTCCACGCCAGGGGGATCCTGAATTTCCTTGAGCCGTCTCAGCTGAAGATCTGCTGTGCACGACACCTTATTGCCCGATGGTATGGTCGGCTTCCAGCATAGACGCCCACGCATCTCAGGTTGCGATTTGAGATCGCCGGAGACGGTGAAATGAATATCGCCCCCACGCCCCTGATAGGTATGCTCGCCCTTGAACACCGCTTGGCTTGATCCGGTATTCTCAGCCGCCTGAGCCGAGGATGTTTCCACACCGCCGTGAGGGATGCCAGTCAGGTTGATCGGCAGGGCCAGGATCAACCCGGTCAGATGCGCCGTAATCCAGTTCCGAAAATTATCCTTGGTCATTTAGACCTCTCTATATCCGCGATATATTTTCTTTGACGCGATCTGTAAGGATTTATTGTCCAGCACAATTCCACATCTTTGACGTTGTACCTTCCAAAATTAGGTACCTTGCGCCTCACAACAAGAAGGGATCGAACAAGAGGTCGGGGGTCTTTGTTTTGCGCGTTGGCCGTGAATGCACAGGGCCGTTTGTTAATTCGCTCAGAGGTTGGTGAGTGCAATCGGTTTCTTGGGTGGTGCGAGAGGAAATGATGATGAACCATTTCACCCTCCGATCTGACGCAAGGACCATAGACAGTCCAGCTCAGACTCGCTGTGGACTGTAGCGGTTCGATTTAGAACGACCAATGCCCCGTCAGAACAGGGATAATCGTACCTGACATATGTATCGGCATGACCCTAACGCTCGATAAAGTCATACCTACTTCTTTCCACTCGGTAGAAAGCTTGTTCGGTGAAGCATGAAGCAAAGTACGGGCCTAAGGTGATTTCGTAAGACTGGCCTGAATTCCGAAGGCTTGCGCTGCTGTTCCTAACGACGCAGCCCCACGAGGTGAATCTCTTTCGATTCAGTGAATCTAAATGGATTCGGTGATGAGAAACGCAATAGAAAGGCATCGGATACTTGAATTTTTTGACAGTCATGACTATCGACTTGAAGAAGCGTGTGTGAGGAGAGGTCACGGTTCGTGACGAATCGGTTCACGCCGCGCTACAATCGCGAAGAGCGAGGCTCACGTGACTACCAAACCCGGCGGCTGGTAGGCACGCTCGCCTCGCTCATCTCGACACTCTGGTAAAGTCGAGCCTCCGTGTCGGCACTCATGCCCCCCAAAGCCCATCCCCTCCTGACGGAATGCGCTCGACTGACGAACGCGCCGCTCAAACTCGTCACGAGAGCATCGTCAGAAGCCCGGGACGCCGAGGTGAGGCGAGGACGATCGGCACATGGCCGACCTCGACCCACGACAGCACCGCAATTTCCGGTTCTGCGCTGAACGATTGGAGCAGCAGAAGGACACCGAGAAAGATGCTAAGGATAACCGGCCAGATCATTGATAGGGTACCAAGAACTAAGGCGAGCGTTATCGCCGCCAACGTCTGCTGAACGAACTGGCTCTTGACTGTGATGATAAGGTCCTCCTTAGTTTGCTCTCCACTGGAACATATTGTCTCTATGAAAGCGGCTCGACACTGCGTGTTTATAGGCAAAGACCATGCCGCGAAGAATCGGCGAGGAGGTGTGCGAATTCCGAAGAATTGCCCTGTTGTTTCTGTACGTAGTAATACAACGAGGCGTATCTCTTTCGATACACGAGGATCTGAATGGATTCAGTGGAGGTGTGCTGGGTCGTTGCCTGCGCGATCAAAGACACAGATGCTGGGCGTGAAGTGAAGGGATCAAAGGGAGGACAAACTTGAGGTCGGACCTCGAACCATGCAGAACATAGAGTGCAGCGCTTTCATCCTTGCAGTACCCGAGAATCTTCTGGTGCGCCTGTTAGTGGTGCTCGCCTCACCATCCGCGCGAATCTTGCCACCTGGAGCGGGAATGGAGTAGACAACCAACCGCCTTGTGCTGCCTTTGCGAAACCGCTAGGATCCACGCCGTATGCTCAGCATCCACATTCTACCCTCACTAAAGCTTCACACCTGGCCGTTCCGTCGCACCGATGACTAGCCCACCCGAGCGCCCTACGTCTGCGGGACTGGCGCTGGCTGCGCTTGGTGTCGTGTACGGCGATATCGGAACCAGTCCTCTGTATGCGCTGCGCGAATGCTTTCACTTCTCGCACGGTTTGTCCGTCACCCTCCCAACGATTACCGGCCTTCTCTCGCTCATCATCTGGGCCCTGCTGCTGGTCGTGACGGTGAAGTACTTGCTGTTCGTCATGCGAGCCGACAATCAAGGCGAAGGAGGCATTTTGGCGTTGATGGCCCTGGGGCAACGTCATCGAGAAGAGTCCGCCTTCCCCTTGCGGATCGGCCCAGTGATCGCCATCGGCTTGCTCGGGGCTTCGTTGGTCTACGGCGATGGGATCATCACGCCGGCCATCTCGGTCTTGAGCGCCGTGGAGGGGATCGAGGTCGAGACGACGGCCTATCGCCCCTATACGCTGCCGATTGCCATCGTAATATTGCTCGCCCTCTTTGCGATCCAGTCGCGCGGAGCTGGACGACTCGGCGAATGGTTCGGCCCAATCATGCTGTTCTGGTTTCTCACGCTCGCCGCCTTGGGGATCAAGAGTGCGGTCCAGACACCAGAAGTGTTTGTCGCGGTCAGCCCCTACCATGCCGTCCAGTTCCTGCTGGAACATCCTGCGCAAGGCTTCGCGGTATTAGGGAGTGTGTTTCTCGTCTTAACAGGAGCCGAAGCTTTGTATGCCGACATGGGGCACTTTGGGAAGGCCCCCATTCGCCTTGGCTGGTACAGCGTGGTGTTGCCGTCGCTTGTCCTGCAATACTTAGGGCAAGGCGCTTTGCTGGTCCGGCAACCGGAGGCGATCACGAATCCGTTCTACTTTCTTGCACCGGGATGGTTGCTCCTGCCGTTGGTCATACTGGCGACGATGGCGACCATCATCGCCTCTCAAGCAATGCTGAGCGGAGCGTTTTCCCTTACCCATCAAGCGATTCAGTTGGGTTATCTGCCGCGGATGGACATTCGGTACACATCCGCTTCCCAAATCGGGCAAATCTATGTGCCGGCCATGAATCTGTTCATGCTGATCGGCACCGTCGGCCTGGTCGTCCTCTTCGGCACCTCCAGCAATTTGGCCGCTGCATACGGGATCGCGGTGGCCGGCACGATGGTCACTACGACACTGTTGATCTTCATCGTTGCACGACGCCAATGGAAATGGGGCTGGCCGGCCGTAGTGCTCATCACCAGTCTCTTCCTGGTTATGGATCTCTCGTTTTTCAGCGCGAATGTGCTGAAGATTCCTAACGGCGGGTGGGTACCACTGGCCCTCGGCGCCGGTCTGTTTCTCTTAATGACCACCTGGAATGGCGGTCGTCGGCTGATCGCGAAGCACCTCTGGAGCAAAATGCCGCAACTGACGGCCTATCTGAAAGAGGTGCTGGCACAGCCACTCTCCCGCGTCCCGAGTACGGCTGTCTACTTGACCCAGTTTCCCGACCTCACACCGCCATCCTTCGTACAGAACGTGCGACACAATAGGGTGCTCCATGAAGAACTGGTCTTCCTGACGACGACGACCGCCCGCGTTCCAACAGTCACCGGCAGCCATCACGTCCACGTCGAACCTCTCGCCAAGGGTGTCCGCCGGGTCGTGGTGCAATACGGGTTCATGGAGACACCAAACATTACCCGCTTACTCACAGCGTGCCGGACACAAGGGTTGGATCTGGACTTTCACAATGCGACGTTCTTCCTGAGTCGCGTTAATTCACTCGCAACACCGAAGCCCGGTATGGCGCTCTGGCGGGAACGACTCTTCATCTTCCTCAGCCGCAACTCCCAACGCGCGAGTTCCTTCTTCCATATTCCCGCTGAGCAGGTCGTCGAGATCGGCGTGGTCGTGGAGATCTAGTCGGCCCGGGCAGGGTGAACGTCCTCAGCACAGGGAGGTCACCTCCATTCATCGACTGCTACTGCTGTCCTTTCGCCTTCCAGTCGTCCAAGAACTTCTTCAGCCCAGCATCGGTCAACGGGTGTTTGAAGAGCGCCTGGAATACGCTGTAAGGCATTGTGCAGATATGGCCGCCGGCTAACGCCGCCTCGACGACGTGCTGCGGATGGCGGACGCTCGCCACTAACACCAAGGTCTTGTAGTCATAGTTCTTATAGATCGTCAGAATTTGTCGGATGAGCTCCATACCGCTAGAGCTGATATCATCGAGCCGTCCGATAAAGGGCGAGACGCACCAGGCGCCGGATTTGGCTGCCAACAGCGCCTGTGTGGGTGAGAAACACAGAGTCACGTTCACTCTAATGCCCTCAGCAGCCAGCCGCTTCGTAGCTTTCAGTCCTTCCGGAATCAGCGGACATTTGACGACGATGTTCTTGTGAATCTTGGCGAGCTCTTTCCCTTCCTTCACCATGGCGTCCGCTTCCACGCTCACGACCTCGGCACTGATCGGCCCGTCCACGATCTTACACACCTCCTCCAACATTTCCCTGAAACTTCGGCCTTCCTTGACCACCAGCGAGGGATTTGTGGTCACGCCGTCGAGCAAGCCGAGGCTTGATGCTTCGTGGATTTCCTTGACGTTGGCTGTATCGAGATAGATTTTCATGGGTGTCCCTTTCCTAGCGAAGAAATCGTGATGCAATACGATTGTTATCGGTCATTTTATGGAGAACTCAATGTCAGTGCAAGGAGTCGATCCGCAAGTTTGACAGGCCTTCCAGCCGAGGATAGAATTTTGCGGTTGACGATAACTATAGATCTTGGACGAGAAATCACGATGCAACGACTTGTCTGGTTCCTGCTCTGCTTCTGCATTGTTCCGGCTTGCTCAGGGGAAAATCCATACCTGGAGGCTTCACTAAAACCGGCCGAGCTCCAGGGAAAGGAGAAGGGGTGGTTTGAAAAAAACTGGGGTCCTCCGGACGCCAAAGCTTCCCGTTTTTTCGGTGGAGAGGCCTGGACCTACTATCGTATCGCCGGAGGACAATCCCGGTCTCCATTCTTCAATTTCTCTCCCAATCAATGTCAGATCACCCTCAAGTTTGAGAAAGACGAGAAACTATCCGACTATACCTATTCGGGCTGCTAAGCGGCTGGTTACAACAGGCTTTTGGATTTCCTCCAGGGTAATGATTTCGTCTCGTTCCTGTAAGCCCTATTAGACAGGGTGCTCCGCTCGGAACTTGACCGAACACTCCTGGCTGCAGAAACAGTATTCCCGTCCACCGATCACCTCGATTAAGGCAATTCGTTTCGGGACAAATATGTGACACACCGGATCCTCGATCATCTGGTCTTGTTCTTCCTCTTGGAGTTGCGAACCAGACTTCTCCCGACCACCTCGAATAGGTGTTGTGAATCCGCGAAACATTTGTCGGAGTAAGAAGTAGAGAATCGTGAGAAGTAAGACGACTAGGATCAATCTATACATGGTGGTCTATCGCAAAGGCGACACAATCCTATGAAAGCCGTGAGAGGCTGTCAAGATAACCACCAGCAGCTAATCCTGAAATACTACTGGGGGAGACATGGACAAACGGCCCATAGTCATAGGTCCTATTGGGACTCTTGTCAGGGCCGTCCAGTACTTCAGGAGGATTGGCTTACCCTATGCTCTAGTGCTAAACTGCCCCCCTATGAAGACCTGCGATAAATGTCATGGGGCGATGCTACCAGAACGAGCGGTGGATTTGGACGCTGGACTGGCGATCACCGTCTTTGCCTGTTTGAATTGTGGTCGTCGGAAAGCAGCCGATCAGGAACCTCGGCCGATCACAGCTCGACATTAATCCTCAGCCCCGACGTTGAGCCTCACGTCACTACCTTCTAGATGACATGGAAGGACTGTCCGGTACTTATTCGGCCCCTTGCAGGCCAATGTGGTATCGCGGGGCGCATCTTTTCAGATCCTTCCTACTCACAGACCACCAGTGACTGCCGTACGGATTGCAACGCCGCTGACAGAAGTCTCAGAAGGCCATGACTACTTACAGACAAATCTATTTTCCGCATACCCGTCACCAGCGTCGAGTTCGACAGGACTGCGGATTCGCCTTTTCACTTAGCTGCACTTTGCGCGCGAGCCAGTGAAGGGAACGCACCGCAACTACTTACTCGGGTATTCGGCGACCAGAAAAACAAAACCTGCTGCTCATGGAGCTTGTCAAGCGATGAGAGAGGAATCAACGAAGGTTTAACACATCCATCATATCGTATAAGCCGGCCGGCTGCTGCACGACCCATCGCGCGGCTCGGAGGGCCCCAAGGGCGAACGTATCGCGGCTACTGGCTCGGTGGGTAACCTCGATTCGTTCTCCCATGCCGCCGAACAAAATCGTGTGATCGCCGACGATATCGCCGGCGCGAACGGTTTGTATTCCGATCTCTCCCTTGGTTCGCTCACCGATCAATCCCTTGCGGGCATAGACTCCGACTTGGTTCAAGTCTCGGCTCACTGAACGGGCGAGAACCTCGGCAATTTTGAGGGCCGTGCCGCTTGGAGCGTCCTTCTTTAGTCTGTGATGAGCTTCAATGACCTCAATGTCGTAATCGTCTCCAAGTGTCTTGGCCATCTCACCAATGACTTTGCAGATCAGGTTGATTCCGACACTCATGTTCGGAGAGAAGACGCAGGGAATCCGCTGGGCGAGTGCCCTCAACTCGTCGAGTTGAACAGCCGAAAAGCCGGTAGTCCCGATCACCATGGCCCCTCGATGGTGAGCAACCGTCCGCATATGCTCTAGCGTCGCCGCGGGAGCGGAAAAATCGATCACGACTTCCCCTCGCCCCATCAGAATGGAGAGATCTTCCGTGATGAGAAGGCCCGCACGACCCGATCCAGCAATTTCCCCCGCATCCACGCCCAACGCAGGGTGATCTTTCCCCTCCAAAGCGCCAGCCAGGGTCAACGCAGTAGAATCTCGGATCAGTGACACCAGTCGACAACCCATTCTCCCGGCTGCACCTGCTACTATGACCTTGATCATCTTGTCATGGACCTAGATATTGACAGAGTCAGATCAGCGCCGCGTCTTTGAGCACGCAAATCAATTTCTCGCGTGTGTCCTGTGCCATCGGGCAGAGAGGCAAGCGCAATTCAGGGTCAATCTTCCGCATGAGGCCTAACGCTTCTTTGACCGGAATGGGGTTGGTTTCATAGAACAATGCCGCAAAGAGGGGGGAGAGTTTAAAATGAATCCGTCGCGCTTCGTCAATTCTCCCCTCGGCAAAGCCTTTCACAAGACTGGCCATTTCCGACGGCATGATGTTAGCCGTTACGGTAATCACACCCTTCCCGCCGACAGCCATCATCGGTAACGTGAGGGAGTCGTCGCCGGCCAGCACGGTGAGGCGGTCACCGCACATCTGCACGATATCTGAGGCCTGTTGGACAGAGCCACTCCCTTCCTTGACTCCAACGATCGTGTTAACGGCTGAGAGCCGGGCGATTGTTGAAGGCAGCATGTTGACTCCGGTTCGACCGGGGATGTTGTACAGAACTAAGGGCAGGTCGACGGTCTCTGCAACCGCCTTATAGTGTCGATAGAGTCCTTCCTGTGTCGGTTTGTTGTAGTAGGGAGTAATGAGCAAGGCGGCGTCGGCCCCAGCCTGCTTCGCGTGTTTCGTGAGCATGATGGCTTCTTCTGTGCTGTTCGAACCGGTTCCCGCAATAACCGGTACCCGACGACGGACCACCTCGACCGTCAACTCAATCACTCGATTATGCTCGCCATGAGAAAGCGTGGCCGATTCACCGGTGGTTCCACAGGGGACGATGCCGTTGGTACCATTGGCAATTTGCCATTCGATCAATTCTGCCAAAGCAGGCTCGTCAATTTTGCCCTGTCGGAACGGTGTGACAATAGCAACAATCGATCCGGCGAACATACTCCCTCTCACTCCGTCTCGTTGAGGAACGATGGAATTCTCTCGCCACGTACGAGGTCGTCGTAAGTCTCTCGATCGCGAATGACGTGAAACTCTCCGCCCTTGACGAGTACTTCCGGTACCCGAGGTCGAGAGTTGTAATTCGATGCCATCACAAAGCCGTATGCCCCGGCGCTCATGACCGCCAGCAGATCCCCGGGCTTGACGCTCGGCAACGACCTATCCTTGGCCAGAAAATCCCCTGATTCACAGACAGGCCCGACGATATCCACCGTCTGCTTAGTCCTACGGATCGCTTCCTCATTCACAGGACGAATCTCGTGGTAGGCGCCGTACAAGCTCGGCCGAATCAAATCGTTCATGGCGGCATCGACGATGACGAAGTGTTTCGTTTCTCCGGCCTTCTCATACAGCGCCTTTATTACCAATATGCCGGCGTTGCCGACGATGACACGGCCAGGCTCCATCACCAGCGTCAGCCCCAGATCCTTGACGAGCGGCGAAACGGCATCCGCCAGCTCCTGAGGCAATGGCGGTTTCTCCTCGGAATAAGTGATGCCGAGTCCACCTCCGATGTTGAGGTAGCGGATGTTGATTCCCTGTCTCTTCAGCGTATCGATGAGCGCCACGACCTTCTTCAGCGAATCGACGAACGGTGTCACATCCGTCAACTGCGAGCCAATGTGGGCATGGACGCCCACAACGTCAGTATGGCTCAGTGAAGACGCCATTTTGTATTCTTCCAGCGCGCGATCCGAGGCGATGCCGAACTTGCTTTTCTTCATCCCTGTAGAGATGTACGGATGTGTTTTCGGATCCACGTCCGGATTGATCCGCAACGCGATCCGCGCTCTTTTACCGACCGAAGCCGCCACCTCGTTGATCGCATGGATCTCGGCCGACGACTCGACATTAAACATAAGGATGTCGGCCTTCAACGCGTCGCGGATTTCCTCCGGCGATTTACCCACGCCGGCAAAAACGATTTTGGAAGCCGGCACGCCGGCCTTGAGCGCTCGGAACAGCTCGCCGCCCGACACGATGTCCGCGCCGCTGCCTTCCTTTGCCATCATGCGAAGAATGGCTAGATTGGAATTGGCTTTCATCGCAAACGCGATGACATGGGGGATATTCTTGAATGCGCTGTCGTAGGCGTGGAAATGCCGGACCAGTGTCGCATGGCTATAGATATAACAGGGAGTGCCGAGCTCCTTCGCCACGCGGCTGACCGGTACCTGTTCACAGTACATTTCACCGTGGTGATACTCGAAGCTATGCATTGCGTGGTTCCTTGTATTAAACCGAATACATCAGGTCCAAGACCTGTTACCGTATTCCCACCGGCTGCGGTGGAGACAGGTCGATGTCCTGGTTTCCCAGGGCAGGATCCTGTTCAGCCGATTCTGTCGCTTGCCGCTCTGCCTCAAGGGCATGTTGCCTTTTCTGCTTCTCGATCGTGGGCCCCACTCCGACTAATTCCGGAGGGACCGGTGCACCAGCCACGCCACAAGAAATCAGGAGCCCTGCCGATACAAGAACAACAACAGCTTTCATGACAGTAGCCTTTCGAGGTCTTTAATTCGCCGCTCAACTCTTTCCCTTGCTGTCGCCCCGATTTGTCCCTTGTGATCGATTGCCGCTATGGGAGTCAACCAAGAAAACACGCTCTTGTCGATCTGTTCACAAAATACCCGAAGTTCCTCAAGCGACAACTCCGTGACGTCACGCCCTTGATCGAGCGCGGCTCGGACGATTCGCCCAGTGATCCCATGAGCCTCGCGAAAAGGCACGCCTCTCATAACCAGGTAGTCGGCCAGTTCCGTGGCAAGCAACCCTCCTCCTTGCAACGCTCGCATCATGGCCTCTCCGCTGACTTTCAGTCGCCGCATTAATTCCGTCATCACTTGGAGAGATGCCCTCACCGTATCAAGGGCATCGAAGAGGGCCGCCTTGTCTTCTTGCAAATCCCGATTATAACTCAACGGCAGAGCCTTAAGCAGGGTCAGCAGATTGACGAGGTGGCCGTATACGCGTCCGGTCTTTCCTCGGACCAGTTCGGGGACGTCTGGGTTCTTCTTCTGCGGCATCATGCTGCTTCCGGTACAGAATGCGTCCGGTAGATCGATGAACTGAAATTCTTGCGATGCCCACACGATCAATTCTTCACTAAGCCGCGACAAATGCATCATCACAATTGAGAGGGCCGATGCCACTTCAATCATGAAATCGCGGTCGGAAACCGCATCCATGCTGTTCTGGGTGACGGCGGGAAACTCCAGCAGTTCAGCCGTGTATCGGCGGTTCACCGGATAGTTCGTACCGGCCAAGGCACCGGATCCGAGCGGCATGACATTGAGTCGACCTCTTGCGTCACGCAGTCGGCCTTTGTCTCGTTCGAACATCTCCACATACGCCAGCACGTGATGCGCGAACAGGACCGGCTGAGCCCGTTGCAGGTGAGTATACCCGGGCATGATCAGTGAGCGATTTGCACCGGCCTTTGCGACCAGCACGCGTTGAAATCCAGCCAATTGCTCATGCAGCTCATCCAGCTGAGTACGCAAATACATCCGAATATCCAAGGCCACTTGATCGTTCCGGCTACGGCCTGTATGCAATTTGCCCCCCAACGGGCCGATCAGTTCGGTCAATCGCCTCTCAATTGCCATGTGTATATCTTCGTCTTGAGGTGAGAAGACGAATTGTCCGCGATCGAACTCGCGTTTGACTGACTCCAATCCACGGACGATGGTGCGTGTTTCTGCTCGCGTGAGGATTCGAGCCTTTTCGAGTGTTTTACAATGGCCGATGCTCCCGACGATATCCTCGCCATAAAGCCGACTGTCGATCGTCACCGACTTGGTAAACGCTTCGACGAAGGGATCGGTCTGCTCTCGGAACCGGCCGGCCCAGGCCTTCCCTCCGCCATGGGCTGACTTCGAATGATTCTTACGCTTCACCATCAGGACGCGGCTTTCTTTCTCTGCGCGCGTATTTTCAGTCGTAATGCGTTCAAACGGATGAAGCCCTCCGCGTCCTTCTGGTTGTACACGTCATCCTCCTCGAACGTGGCGATGTCATGACGATAGAGTGACTGTTTCGATTTGCGTCCCGCCAGAGTACAGCTTCCCTTGTAAAGTTTGACCCGTGCGACGCCGCTGACGTCTTTCTGGGCTTCATCGATCGCAGTCTGCATCATCTCGCGCTCAGGGCTGAACCAATACCCGTTGTAGATCAGGCCTGCAAATCGTGGGACCAAGCTGTCGCGAAAATGGAGGACTTCGCGGTCCATCGTCAAGGATTCGAGTCCGCGATGGGCCACGTGCAGAATCGTTCCCCCCGGTGTTTCGTACACCCCACGCGACTTCATCCCGACGTAGCGGTTTTCCACCAGGTCGACCCGGCCGATCCCGTGCGCTCCGCCCAATTTGTTGAGCTGAGCTAGTAGGGCCGCGGGACTCATCTTCTTGCCGTCGACCGCGACGGGATTCCCCGCATGGTATTCGATCTCAACTTCCTGCGGCTTATCTGGCGCCTTTTCCGGTGAAACGGTCATCTGGAATATTTCATCCGGCGGCGATTCCCAAGGATCTTCAAGAATGCCGCCTTCGTAACTGATGTGAAACAGATTCGGGTCCGTGCTGTAGGGCTTGGCTTTCGTCGCGGTCACCGGAATGCCGTGGTGATCGGCATACTCGATCAGTTCACGCCGAGAACGCATGGTCCATTCTCGCCAAGGCGCAATGATCTTCAAGTGAGGTGCGAGCGCCATGTAGGTCAGCTCGAAACGCACCTGATCGTTGCCCTTCCCCGTGGCTCCGTGCGACACCGCTTCGGCACCCTCTTTGATCGCGATTTCAGCCTGTCGCCGAGCGATCAGAGGACGGGCGATCGACGTCCCAAGGAGATAGCAGCCTTCATACATCGCATTCCCGCGCAACATCGGGAACACATAGTCCTTCACAAAGATTTCCCGAAGGTCCTCGACATAGACCTTCTTGACGCCGAGCGTTTGAGCCTTGGTTTTGACGGCCTTCAGATCTTCCCCCTGGCCAAGGTCGGCGCAAAACGCGATGATCTCAGCCTGATAGGTTTCCTGCAGCCATTTGAGGATCACGGATGTATCCAATCCGCCGGAATAGGCCAGGACGATTTTCTTGATCGATTGTGGTTTCACGGGTGATCCTATCCGGTATGATTCTTCCGGCTGAGCAACTGGGTCAGAATCGCCTTTTGCATGTGGAGGCGATTTTCCGCCTGATCGATGACGACGGACTGTGTGCCATCCAGCACTTCCGCCGTAATCTCTTCTCCTCGGTGAGCCGGCAAACAATGCATGACGATGGCGTCGGGTTTCGCCCGTTGCAGCAGCCGTTTGTTCAGCTGGTAGGGAGCGAGCGTTCGTAATCGTCGCGCCTGCTCCCGCTCGCGTCCCATACTGATCCACACGTCGGTATACACCACATCCGCCTCTTTCACGGCCACCAGGGGATTCTCAAACACCTCGATGGATGTGCCGGTGGTTTGTCCTTCCATTCTCGCACGGTCGATCACCCGTTGATCCGGTTGATAGCCGGTCGGACAACCGATTACGACGTGCAGTCCCACCTTCGCTCCCGCTTCGATGAGGGAGTTGGCCACGTTGTTCCCATCGCCGATGTACGCAAGGCTAAGTCCTTTGAGCCGACCCTTGATCTCCTGAATCGTCATCAAATCGGACAATGCCTGACAGGGATGGCTATGGTCGGTCAGCCCGTTAATCACCGGCATCGTGGCTTCTGCCGCCCATTCTTCGACGATCGAATGGTCATAGGTTCGGATCACGATCCCATCCAGGTAACGGGACAGGACACGCGCCGTGTCCGAGACCGTTTCACCGCGCGAGAGTTGGATATCGCTCATGGGAAGGACCAGTGCATGGCCGCCGAGTTGGTTCATCCCAGCCTCGAACGACACGCGGGTCCTTGTCGAAGGCTTTTGGAACAGTAGTCCTAATGTTTTACCGTGCAGTAGTCGATGTGGAGTGCCCTGGCGCTGCTTCTTCTTCAGAGACGTCGCCAAACGCAGTAAATCGAGGACCTGTTGTCGCGGCATCGTCGCGACATCGAGCAGGTCCTTGGCATAGCCCCCGCCGTTGATTGTTTGTCGGGCTGGCACAGCCATCAGTGATGCGACTCTTTTCCCGCCGTCGTTCGCTGGTTGAATAGTATGTCGAGGAGCTCGACGAGCTTATCCACCTCGGGCTGTGTGATCACCAAGGGCGGCACAAAGCGCAGCACCCGCTCGGTTGCGGCATTGATCAGCAGGCCGCGGGCAAGCGCATCGGCCACTACTGCTCGGGCGTCCGTCTCCAACTCCATGCCTTGCAAGAGACCAAGGCCTCGCACATCCTTCACGATTCGATGACGGTCTTTGCAGTCGGCCAACCTTTTTGCCAGATACTCGCCCATGCGTCGCGCTTGGTCCAACACCTTTCCTTCAAGCAGCACCCGGCACACGGCCAGCGCCGCGGTACAGGCCAAAGGATTCCCACCGAACGTCGACGCATGAGAGCCGGGAGTGAATGCTGCGGCCACCGATTCTCTTGCCAGGCAAGCTCCGATCGGCACTCCGCCGGCGAGACCTTTTGCAAGGGTCATGATATCGGGTATCACGCCGAGTTGTTCATGAGCGAAAAAGGTGCCGGTTCTCCCCATCCCCGTTTGAATTTCATCGAAGATGAGCAAGATATCCTGTTGTGTGCAGAGGTCACGCAGCTTTCTTAGGTAATCTCGGTCGGCCACATACACGCCGCCTTCCGCCTGAATCGGTTCCAGCATGATCGCCGCAGTCTTCGCACTCACCATGGACTCGATCGCGGCGAAATCATTGAACGGTGCATGAGCAAATCCTGGCATCAGTGGTTCGAAACCCTTCTGGACCTTCTCTTGTCCCGTGGCTGTGAGCGTGGCCAGCGTACGGCCATGGAATGAATTCTTCATCGTGATGACTTCAAAGCGGTCTGGCCCATGCCGCTCATGCCCATACCGCCTCGCCAGCTTCAGAGCCGCCTCGTTGGCCTCCGCTCCACTGTTGCAGAAGAACACACGGTCGGCAAACGAATGGTCTATCAACAGTTTCGCCAGCTTCACTTGAGGTTCGGTGTAGTAGAGATTTGAGGTGTGAATCAGTTGCACGGCTTGACGTTGGATGGCCTGAACCAGGTCAGGATGACCGTGCCCCAACACATTGACGGCGATCCCACCGACAAAATCGATGTACTCTCGCCCCTCCAGATCGTAGATCTTTGCACCACGCCCCCGTACAATCGTAATCGGCTGGCGACTATAGGTTTGCATGAGATATTTGTCGGCATCGTCTCTCAGGTTTTGGCTCGGCATGACCGCGTATCCCTTTAGAAATAAAGGAAAGCTAGCACAGAGGCAGTGGGAAGAGCAACAAGCGGAACATCGAGGGAACTGCTCTCAGACGTGACTTGCTCACGGTTCCGCAATCCGCCATCAGCGATAGGTCGTCTCCTTCCGTTCCGAGTGTGGTAAGCTGCGTCGCCATGATGATGTGTAGACAGTGCAAGCAACAGAACCCCGATGAGGCTCAATTCTGTCATCAGTGCGGGACCAAACTGGCTGAAGCCAAGCCTGTCGCCGAGGCCGCCCCTGAGATGTCCACCGCTCGGCCGATTCAGGACGACGAGACGTTGTGGCGCCAATTCATCGGCGCTAACGCGGACCACTACCTGACGGTGTTTAAGAAATTTTCGCCGAACGGCCAGCCAAAGTTCGCCCTCTCATGGAACTGGCCGGCGTTTCTCTACATCTCCTTCCTGTGGTTTCTGTACCGTAAGATGTATCTGCACGCATTCGTCTATGCGGTGGGCCCGATGATTTCGACCTATCTCACGGGAGATTTTTCCGCCGGCATTGTCTGGAGCATCATGGCGGGAGCGACCGCGAACTACCTGTATTATTGGCATTGCCGAGAGCACGTCGGTGAAATCAAGAAAGCCGACCGGATGGATCCTGCCGCGCAAGAAACCGCGCTGAAAGAATCGGGCGGAGTACAGCCCTACGTCATCTGGGTCGGAGTGTTTTTCTATATCATCTTCCTGGCGACATTGGTGAAGATGGTTCAAGAAGGCCCACCCGATCTGGATAAATCACCAGGCCGACCGGCCAAACAAGCAGTCATGTTGTCACGGGCTTGACTTGGCGCGGCAATTCAGTATGCTTTGGCCCCTGATCGGATGTTTACGTTGACGACAAAGGATAGGCGATGGCTCGATTAGTCTTGCTTCGTCACGGGGAATCGCAATGGAACTTGGAGAACCGTTTTACCGGCTGGGTAGACGTGCCGCTCTCGCCAAAGGGGATTGAAGAGGCCAAGCAGGCCGGTGAGAAGCTCCGTGGATTGACCTTTGACCGGGCCTTCTCGTCAGTCCTCACCCGCGCCAATGAAACGTTGAGAATTGTGCTGGAAGTCCTCGGTCAGACGAATATTCCCATTGAAAAGGACAAGGCGCTGAACGAACGGATGTATGGAGAACTCCAAGGGCTGAATAAGGCCGAAACCGCCAAGAAGTACGGTGATGCGCAGGTGAAGATTTGGCGGCGAAGCTATGATGTGAAACCACCGGGAGGGGAAAGCCTCAAAGATACGGCCGATCGCACTTTGCCCTATTATCAGAACATGATCAAACCGCATCTGCTGAAGGGAGAAACCATCATTATTGCGGCACACGGCAACAGTCTTCGAGCGCTGGTGATGGAGCTGGACCAGTTGTCGAAGGAAGAGGTCTTGGAGCTCAACATTCCTACCGGCGTGCCGCTGCTCTACGAATTTGGCGACAGCGGCAAGGTGTTGTCGCACCGCTATCTGTGAGCGGGACTCGTGTAGCGCTCATGTTCTCACCCTTGAGGAAATCTCAGCGGAATCTCGTTGTTGAGCGGTGCGCGTTCGCCTGGATTCGTGAATGACCAGTGTGCGCGACTACAGGTCCACCCCGTGGAAGACCTCGGCACTCACCACCAGACCATCCGGGCCAAAGGTGAGTTGCTCTGACACCCGCTTCCTTCGCCCATCGATCTCGGAGATGTAGACAATCGCCATCTCTTTCGTGGTGGGATCCCATAAGACCCGATCGACTACGAAGTGCAGTGAGCCAATCTGCGCGACCGCCTTGCGCCAGTACTCGCGCAGCGCCTGCTTGCCAAGCACGATGCTGATGCCTGCGACGATTCGTGCTGTCGGGCTGATGAACGAGACGTGCTCGTCAAAATGAGCCAGCACACGTTCGACGGCGAGCTCGTTCCATGCCGCAGTCCACTCTGCCGCAAATGCCAGCGCCTCTTCGCGTGTCATATCCGTCCCTCATGTTTGCCCAACGCAGCGCTCAGCGATGCACCTGCTTACGGTGCATCCGCGTTGAGCGGTTTGTTAGACACGTAATTTGGTGGTGCTTACACCGTGGCAACATGATTTGAGGATTCGCAGAGGCTGAAATGATGTGTCTCGCGACTCCGACGAGAGAGTAGAGAACCTCAGATGCGAGGCGGTCCGCAAGCCACGTACTGAGGCAAGGTTGCGGGAGATCGACCGGACCATGTCGGCCAGAGTGGTTGGCCGACATGGTCATGAGTGCAGAATCAGCGATTCGCGACCTTTTTAACCATTCCTCCATATGGAGTGGTGCTTCGACTATTGCTTGCGCCTTGCTCGTCCTTTTCACCGACCGCAGAGGCGATCGGCACGGGCGGCTGGGTCACGACAATCTCGACTCGCCGGTTTTTACTCCGGCCTTCTTCCGTGTCGTTAGTCGCAATAGGCTGCGAGTCCGCGTACCCGACCGTCCTAACTCGATCGGCGCTCACCCCACCCTTGATCAGAGCCTTACCGGCATGTTCGGCCCGCGCCCGAGAGAGCTCAGTGTTATCTTTATATGGTCGCCGAGTATCGTACTTGACCGGTGTGCTGTCGGTATGTCCGGCGACTTCGACGCTTTGAGGACGAAACTTGCGCAAGGCCCCGCCGATTCGCTTGACTAAAGAGGTTCCCGCCGGTGTCATGGTGGCTCGACCTTTCGGGAACAGTTCACCTGACGACAACGCAAGGGTTAACTTGTCTCCGCGCTGCTCCAACACCACGCTCCCCCGTTTGAGCTCATCCTGGAGCGCCGTCATCAACTTCTCGTTGACCTTGGTGAGGTCGATTGTGGCTCGTGCCGTCGTGACGGCTTGTCGAGGAACTGCATTCTTGTTGGAGGGATCCTGCTTGGCCAGCTTCGGTAAGCTCTTACCCAGGCTCGCGAGCAAGCGTTTTGCCTGTGACAGCTGAGCGTCTCGAGCAGCAATTTCCCTATCCAGGTTGGACTTGGCCAACTGATATTCTTGCTCTTTCGCCACCAGTTGCAGGTCAAGGTCCGCAATGCGTTGCATCGCTTCGTCGAGCTGATCGTTACTGGTCGCAAATTGTCGCTCGATGTCGTTGACTTGCTGCCTGGCCAGCTCTAGTCTGCTCTTTGTCCGGTTCAGCTCCTGCGACATTTCCTGGTGGGTGTCTCGTTGGGTGCAGAGCCCCGCCAGTTCCTGCTCCTTTTGGTTCAGCTGCGCTTCCAACGTTTCCGCGCGGGTCTTCTCGACATTCAACTGATTCGCCGCCGCTGCCGTTCTTTCTCGCAGTAGGGCCAACTCCTTCTCTTTGATAGTGAGCTGATCCAAGAGCTGCTCCAACCGCATTGCCTCTTTGTCTGCCTCTACTTTGTCTGCCTCTGAACGTTGGCCCTGCGGACCGTCTACAGTAATAGAAGTAGTAGGAGTGATAGGGGCGATTGAAGTAACAGGACCGGCATCGTCACTGTCAACCTTATGGACGTACGAGCCGCCCTCGTTGTCCTGTTGGGCATACCGAACATCTGTCGGTCTCGCGAACCCGACGAGCATGGCCAAGGGGGAACTTTGACCATTGTCCGATCGCATGGCCGTCGGCTGGTTCTCGGCAAGAGACTGAGTGGCAGCAGCCAGACTCAATTCCTGTCCATTCGCCGTGACGGTGAAGAGAAAGGCGAAGGCGATTAGCTTTGTAATCATGTCTCACCTCACGTAAGGATGATAAGTGGTGGAAACTCTACAATAGGTTCAAAAGATTCGAATTTTGAAAGTCCAGTGCTTGGGAAACACCCCTCAACCTGGCATTACAACACGGCCCCAACGAAAGAGAGGAAGACGCCCCCCCAAGCCCCTGGAGCTATAACTGCTGTGCCTTCTTGAAATTTGAGTGGTACTAGAATGTCCTACTGTGTCCTATACGCCGTCTGGCGAGACTTTGCAACTGTGGATTTTTGTTCGCGTCTCTTTCAGCCCAACGTCCAAGCGGTGGCGGAAATCGGTTCAATGGGTCAGGGACGTGACAGGGGCCAATACGCAAACGTAATGGTACGTACCAGAACAGACTACCCCACATCTAGTGGACTGGTCATGAAAAAGTGAAAACGATCTTCCCATGCGACTGATCCCTTTCTTAGTCATGTGGAAGACATGTGCGATTCCGACGAAGAGGCCATTCCATTACGCGATGACCCAATTTCTTTTCTAGCCCTCCGGAACACCGCGTGAAACATCGAACGAGTCAACCTTCCGGTAAATGTGTTCTGTTGGCTGGGGTGATAGGAACCAAGCAGTGTCACACCCCAGGATAAGCGACAGACGACACCATGGCCAAATTTGGGGGCAGGCGCAGGCATAGCACGCCCCTGAGTCCGACAGACCTTGAGGTAATGATCGAAGGCAATCTTTCCCAGAGCAATCACCACGCGGTGACTCTTCAGCAGACACACCTCCTCCTGCAAGAATCGACCGCAGCGTTCAAATTCATCCGGAGTAGGTTTGTTATCCGGCGGTGCGCATCGCACGGGAGCTCCGATGTAACAATCCGTCAACGATAAGCCATCGTCCCTGTGTTGCGAGGCAGCCTGGTTGGCGAAACCATACCGATACAATGCGTCATACAGCCAATCGCCGCTTCGATCACCGGTGAAAATGCGGCCCGTCCGATTCCCACCGTGTGCCGCAGGGGCGAGCCCAAGAATATAAAGCCGCGCTCTGGGATCTCCGAATCCGGGAACGGGCCGCCCCCAGTAGGTCCAATCGCGATATTGCTTCCGCTTTTGTTGTGCGATCGTCTGACGATAGACGACCAACCGGGGACAGGCCGTGCATTCGGTGATAGTCTTGTTCAGAACCGTCAGGGCTCTCATAGAAGCGACAGTGTAACACGA
Organism: Nitrospira sp.; assembly: GCA_029194725.1. Taxonomy (GTDB): domain Bacteria; phylum Nitrospirota; class Nitrospiria; order Nitrospirales; family Nitrospiraceae; genus Nitrospira_D. The sequence continues at coordinate 105,738 of JARFXQ010000002.1, forward strand.
GCAGGAACCCCATTCTGCTTGCCGGTGATTGAGTGAGCTGTTAGCATGATTTCGCCTCTGGTGACGGCTCGCATTTGGACACAATAGAGGAGTTCGAGAATGATCATCCGTGCTATGCAGTCCTTGTTTTCTTTGGCCGGAATCGGTCTCTTTATCCTGTCGTTGTGCTCTTCAGCCCTGGCCACGTCGGAAACAACGGACAATGAGGGCCAAAAATCAGATGCGGAGAAGGATTTACTCGTACCGGACCTCCTGGACTCGCAGCCCGAACCGGAAGACCGTCTCGTCATTTTGCCGGAGATCAAACGCGAGGGAGAGCGGTTCTTTCTGAGTTCATTCAAGCTGCCCGACAAGATCACATTTGCTGGGGTACCGGTTCCTCTGGATAATTGGCAGGTGAGAGAACGGGTCGAATACGAGTTCTATCAATTTTTGGAAGATGCAGGTGAAAGCATCATCCTCGCCAAGCGGACCGGACGTTGTTTCCCTCCTGCCGAAAAGCAGTTGGCCGATGCCGGTTTACCGGATGATCTCAAATATATGTTGCTGGTCGAGAGCAAGTGCATTTCAGCCGCCTACTCGAGAGCCAAGGCGTCCGGTCCATGGCAATTCATCCCTTCCACCGGACGCCGGTATCGACTGAAGAGCGACGCCGTCCGAGATGAACGTCGAAATCTCGAAATGTCCACCGAAGCGGCCGTGAAGTACCTCAAGTACCTCAAGGATTTTCAGGACAACGATTGGTTCTTAGCCATGGCCTCCTACAACGCCGGTGAGGAGCGAATCCGCAAGCTGCTCAAGGAGCAAAAAATTTCCGACTATTGGAAGATGCATGGCCCACGCGAAACTCTACGCTATGTTCCTCGTATCATCGCCGCTAAGGAAATCTACTCCCAACCGGAGAAGTATCTCGGGTTGACCAAGAAGGATCTCTACATGCCGCTTGAGATTGAAACCATCACAGTGAATATTAAGGAATCGCATCGCGCGATGACCTCGATCGCGGAAGAATTCGGCACGTACCTCCTCGAGCTCAAGATGCTGAATCCTGAGTTTAAGAAAGATGTGCTCCCTCATGGCACCTATCAAATCCGCGTGCCCCGGCAGACCTGTCCTAGCCGCTGTTTCAAGCAGGAAAAGATGCCATAGCGTCATGCGGCTTCGCCTTCCCCCTTCTCCTGCGCGGCCGCTCCTCCAAAAGCTGATAACCGCAGGGCTGAGTACGGCCGATCCCTATCACGCCCTACTCAGGCATGTCACGCTGGATCGCCACTCCCTGCTTGTGGGACGTCACGCCTATGATCTCTCGCATGTCGGCCGTATTATCGCAGTCGGAGCCGGCAAGGCCTCGGCAAGGATGGCGCAGGCACTAGAGGCAGTTTTAGGGACAAGATTGGAAGATGGACTCGTCATCGTCAAGACAGGCCACACACTCGCCACCAAACGGATCACCGTGGTCGAAGCTGGTCATCCAATTCCAGATCGCGCGGGCCTTGAGGCCACTCAACAGCTTCTGGCACTCATCCAAGGCCTTGCCCCTCGCGATCTGTTGTTCGTTCTCTTGTCAGGAGGTGCATCGAGCCTGCTCCCGGCTCCAGTCCACGGTGTAACGCTCACCGACAAGCAACGCACGACGCGCCTGCTGCTCCGCAGCGGTGCAACAATCAATGAGATCAACGTCGTGAGAAAACATCTGTCACTGGTCAAAGGTGGCGGGTTGGCCCTGTCCACCCGGGCGAAGGTTGTCACGCTCTTGCTCTCAGACGTCATCGGCGATGATCTCGGTTCTATCGGCTCAGGACCGACAGCAGGCGATGCCTCGACATTTGCAGACGCAGTGGAAGTGCTGCAACGGTATAGATGCTGGTATGCCGTGCCTGCTGCCGTACGCCGCTACCTGCGCCGCGGGCAAGAAGGAGATGCGCCGGAGACCTTGAAGCCTGGTTCACGACGGCTGCGCTCCGTGCTGCATCACATCATCGGCAACAACCGGATGATGCTGGAAGCTGTCGCGCACGCCGCACAACAGGCAGGCCTCCACACCAAGATTGTCTCTCACCCTGTCGTGGGAGAAGCGCGCGCGGCAGCGAAGCAGCTGACGGATCTTGCCAAGAAGATTACAGAAGGGTCTGGTAGCTTAAAGCGCCCCTGTTGCGTGGTAGCGGGAGGCGAGACCACGGTGACCGTCACGGGTCATGGAAAGGGTGGACGTGCCCAGGAATTCGCGGCTTCAGCCGCATTCGAAATCGCCGGCCTTCCTAGCACATGGGTTGTGGCACTGGGCACCGACGGAACCGACGGACCCACCGACGCAGCCGGAGCAATTGTCAGTGGAAGCACCGTCGCGCGAGCGAAGAAGCTCGGCATTGATCTCCGCTCATCCTTGAATCGACACAATACCTATCCTGCCTTGAAAACTCTCGGATGTCATATCCATACCGGTCCTACTGGAACAAATGTCAACGACCTTTACCTCGTCCTCTTGCTCTAGCTACTATGCCGACTTACGATCCGTCCCCTTATCCTTCCACTGTCTCAGTGCAGCGATATCGATCTCACAGGAGGAAAGGCCGTCGGGCTCGCACAGCTCATGGCGGCCGGCTTCTCTGTTCCCCAAGGGCTCTGCATCACGACCGAGACGTACCTACAGTGTCCGCTTGCGCCAGGGCTTATTGATGAAGAGGAGGGGAATAAGGCCTGCACACTCTCTGCAGACGACCGGGCGTCAGCGCTGGGCGACTGCAGAAATCGCATCAGACGCGTAGAAACCTACCAACCCTCCTGTAAAGCTGAAGGCAGAGATATCTTGTCAGGTACGCCAGTCGCAGCGCATCACGATTGGCGCCACGTCAGGGACCATTTGTATCGAGCCGTCTCCCCAACAGGAAGGCAGATAGAGCTGATCGATCGGGGCCTTCTGCTTCCTTGACCTTTCTCAATCCATTGCGTACTCTCCAGAAAATTATCGCGCTTTAACGCTACATATAGGAGTTTGTGCTTCGATACTTGCGATAGAGGTCAAGCATGCCCGACACAGTTATTCTTGCCATAAGCTTCGTGGGAGGACTAGTCCTAGGCGGTCTGCTGACTGGTCTGTGGATTACCGGTCGCCTGCGGACTCAGGCTCAACGAGCCGAGGCAACCGTGGACGAACTGCGAAAGGAACTCGAACGGGAACGAGAGACCCTCGTGTCGTTACGCCAAGCCTGGGCCGTGGCTCAACAGGCCCGAGTGACGGCGGAAACTCGGATGGAAGATACAGCTCGACAACTTCTGGAGCAGAAGGCCCTCATCGATCACACGCGTAAGGAACTCATCGGATCGTTCCAAGCTCTTTCCGGCGAGGCATTGAAGCAGAATAACGAAGCATTCTTGAAGCTCGCCGCTGTGTCGTTTGAAACCTTGCATGTCAAAGCGGACGGTGACTTGCTGCAGCGGCAACAGGCGATCGATGCCTTGGTACGCCCGCTCCAGGAATCGTTGCAACGCTATGCTGAGCAAGTAGGTTTGTTGGAACAATCTCGCCAGTCGGCCTACGGTGGATTGGATCAACATCTACGATCGTTAGCGGAATCGCAACACCGACTGCAGCAGGAGACAGGCAACCTCGTGAAAGCCTTGCGGGCTCCGACCGTGAGAGGCCAGTGGGGCGAATTGACCTTGAAGCGAGTGGCTGAACTCGCTGGTATGGTGGACCATTGCGATTTCGTCGAACAGCCCTCTGTGACCGGCGACGATGGTCGTTTCCGCCCAGATATGGTCGTCCAGTTGCCAGGAGGGCGCCAAATTATCGTTGACGCGAAGACTGCGCTCTCGGCCTACCTCGATGCCCATGAAGCCCAAAACGAGACCCAACAAGCGGAGGCGTTGCGTCGCCATGCTGCTCAGGTCAAATGTCGCATGGACGAACTGTCTCTGAAAGCCTACTGGACTCAATTCGACCGTGCACCGGAGTTTGTCGTGTTGTTTCTCCCAGGGGAGCAGTTCCTCGGAGCGGCGCTGGATCAAAACCCCCGTCTGATTGAAGAGGGGTTTGCAAACGGGATCGTGTTGGCGACCCCTGCCACGCTCATTGCGCTGCTCCGCGCGGTTGCCTATGGATGGCGCCAAGAGCGCATGACCGCCCATGCGGAAGAAGCAGGTCGATTGGGCAAGGAACTGTATGAACGCATGGCGATACTGGCCGAACATATGAACGATGTCGGCGAGGCCCTCGGCAAAAGCGTGTCTGCTTACAACCGGGCCGTTGGTTCTCTTGAGACACGCATTCTGCCAGCAGCAAGGCGCTTCAAAGAACTAGGGGTATCATCCGATCGCAACATCCCGGTGTTGGGTCCGGCGGAAGTGGTTCCACGCAGGACCTTGCCGTTTGATATCGAATGAAGGAGCAGGCATGACAGACGAACAAGCCATGGTCGAAGCATTTCACAGCAAGTTCGAGATTTTGGCACAGACAGCGCCGACGGATTTGAACGAAGAAACGAAACAACTCCGCGTTCGGCTCATTCAGGAGGAGTTTGATGAATTGAAAGAGGCCATGGCCGCGGGAAATCTCGCCGCGGTGGCCAAAGAAATGGCGGATCTCCTGTATGTGACTTATGGAACCGCAGTGTCCTACGGGATCGATATGGAACCGGTGTTTCGGGAAGTGCATCGGTCGAATCTGAGCAAAGTCGGTGGCTATAAGCGGGCCGATGGGAAATGGGTGAAGCCGCCGACGTACTCGCCGGCCGATATCGAATCGATTATGGAGGTACAGCGGGAGCAACTGTTTGCGGAGCGGCTACCTAGGCATGATGCCCCCGTCGGTATGCCTCAGAGTTCATGAGAGAGCCATACTGCCCAAGTTGCGGAACACCCTTCGTCCGAGTCGTCTATGACGAGGGAACCATGGAGCGGCTCCTGAATCGCTTCAGGATATTTTCATTCCGGTGCCAACTCTGCACCACACGCTTCCGTGCCCATCGGAATCAGGTCCCAGGCCGAACTTCGGTCGCGGATCGCCGGCAATACAAACGATTGCCGGTGTCGTTCCGGGCCAACCTTCTCGCAGAGAGTGCCGCACGGAATGATCACCGTGTCACGGACATCTCCATGGGGGGTTGCACGCTCGAGACGACGGCGACTTTGCCTCAAGGAACCTGTATCGGGCTGGTCATCAAACCGGCTTCAGACGAAGAACCCATTAAGATCGGGACCGCCATGGTCTGTTCTTCACGACCAGAATCGATGGGCATCCGGTTCCTCGAAATGGTGGCGGATGACAAGAACCGCCTCAGTCAGGTTATCCTCAGCTTGCTGGTAGGCCAAAGCCTCCACTCGAACCTCCTCTCCTGAGGTCACCTCACCGCATTAAGAAGACCGCCGTGGTGGAGCGGCCAGAAGATTATCGATAAGCCGAACGGATTCTATCCGCACCGCGCCAAGCAGCACAACTCGTGATGTCACGGCGGAAAGCGGCTCCAAGGTATCGGGACCGCAGACTGACAGATAGTCGATCGTAAGAGCCGGTTCGCCTCGGATGGTTTGAATCATCGTCTTTTGAATCGACGCCCCATCCGACACCCCTCTCCTAATTGCCTCGGCTCCTGCTTGCAGGCCCCTATACAGCGTGACGGCACGAATTCGGTCATCAGACGACAGGTAGATATTCCGTGAGCTCATGGCTAGTCCGTCCGCTTCACGCACCGTGGGATGCACAACAATCTCCACGCCTAGGTTCAAGTCCTTCACCAACTGCCGGACCAGTACCGACTGCTGGAAGTCCTTCTGTCCAAAGAGCGCGAGCTGAGGACGGACAATTCCGAAGAGCTTCGTCACGACGGTTGCGACACCAGAAAAATGATGTGGCCGCACCTCCCCTTCCCACCTGCGTGCAATTGCCGGAAGTGTCACCATGGTTTGAAATCCGCTCGGGTACATCGCCTCTACGGTCGGCTCAAAACAGATGTCGACACCCTCCTTTTTGCACAAGGCTCGATCCTGCGAGATAGTGCGTGGGTACTTGGCTAGATCTTCCTGAGGCCCGAACTGCTTGGGGTTCACGAAAATGCTGGCGACCAGCGCATCGCATCGCAACCGCGCCGCCCGTATCAGCGCCCGATGCCCCTCATGGAGCGCCCCCATTGTCGGAACCAGCCCAATCTTCACGCCTTCGCGCCTGAGTTGCTCACTCCAGGCCGTCATGGCACGAGGTGAACGAATGATCTTCATGAGCTAGGTTGTGAGCTGCAGGCTGGACGTGAACCGTATCTCGTCGAAGGCTGGGGGAAGAGGAGGCGTACTTGAGACTGGTCCCGGACTTCCGTCAATAACTGTGCTACTGATTGTTTGAGCGTCGGATGGACCCAGAGCGGATCCAGCTCATTCATAGGCATCAAGACGAATCGTCGCTGATGGAGACGAGGATGCGGAACGGTCAACCCTGGTTCTTTGATCACATGCTCGCCATAAAAGAGGATGTCCAGGTCGATCGTGCGAGGACCGGACCGGTTGTCCTCATCCCGCCCAAGAGAGCGTTCGATTTCTTGGAGAGTCGTTAGGAGACTGCGTGGCGTGATATTCGTTTCAAGCTGCACCACCCCGTTGAGAAACCACTCCTCACCAGGATTGGTTCCGTCATGAATCGGCTCCGTTTCATACAGCAGTGAGACGCCCTTAAGTCGTGAATGCGGCAGGAGACTCAGCAACGTTACTGCTCGATCGCAAAAATCGATTCGATCGCCCGTATTCGACCCGAATCCGATGAAGACGGTCTCCATAGAGAGTTAAACGTGAGGGGGTAAGCTCCTGCTACTTATACCGGCCTCCTACTGTTTTAGAATCCTGTCCTCTTGATCCGTTCGACCGCTTCCCCCAACCGCTCCTTGGACGTGCACAGAGTCATGCGGATGTAGCCCTCACCCGGCGCGCCGAACCCATTCCCAGGAGTCGTCACGATACCGGCCTTTTCTAGGAGATGAGCACTGAAGGATGTTGAGGTATAGCCCTTCGGTACCGTCACCCACACGTAGAATGCGGCCGGAGGAGGATCAACCTCTAAGCCGAGATTCTTGAGACCGGGAATAAGGGTATCTCGACGATCCTGGTAAGTCTTTCTCAAACTGTCTGTCACTGAGTCGTCCAGGGTCAGGGCGGTAATACCGGCCTCCTGAACCGCCTCAAAACAACCGGAGTCCAGGTTGCTTTTCACCTTGCCGAGGCCGGCCAAGACCTCCTTGTGACCAACGGCAAAACCGATGCGCCACCCGGTCATGTTGTAGGTCTTGGAGAGAGAATGGAACTCAACCCCGACATCCTTTGCGCCGTCGACTTCCATGAAACTCGCCGGGCGGCGCCCGTCATAGTAGACCTCTGAATAGGCGGCGTCGTGACACACGATAACCTGATTCTCCCGTGCAAATTCCACCACTCGTTTGAAATAGTCCTTCGTCATAATCACCGAGGTGGGATTGTTCGGCGAATTGAGCCACATCAGCTTGGCCTTCTTGGCCACCTCTTTCGGAATTGCATTGAGATCAGGCAAAAACCCGTTGGTTTTCGTCAACGGCATGACGTGCGACTGGCCACCGGAAAAGCCGGTAGCGACCGGATACACCGGGTAGCCAGGACTCGGAACCAGGACGACGTCGCCGGGATTAACAAAGGCCAGATGAATATGCCCAATGCCCTCTTTTGAACCGATCAGCGTGAGAACCTCGTTTGCTGGATCAAGCGTCACATTGAATCGGCGTTTGTACCAACCAGCCACGGCTTTCCTAAAGGACAACATACCTTCATACGAGGGATATTGGTGATGCTTCGCGTCCTTCGCCGCGTTCGCCAAACGTTCAATGATCGGCATCGGTGTCGGCAGATCGGGGTCGCCGATGCCGAGATTGATGATGTCCACTCCACGCGCGATGGCCTCCTGCTTCATCTTATCGATAGCGGCAAAGAGGTAGGGCGGTAATGTCTTGATACGAGTTGCCACTTCAATCGGGAAACCGGCCATTCCTTCGGCTCCTTTCGAGATAGTTCACATGTCAGAAAGTTACAAGGTTAAAAAGCGCAGAGAGACTTTCCAGGTTTTCCGCTTTCACACTGGAAGCGATAGAGTACTTCAGCGCAGCGCCAGCAATCAACGTGCAGAAGTAAGAAGATGGCCGATCAGCCGGTCAGCCGTTTGATGGAGCTGCGGGAGTTGTGGCAAAGCGGCCGATCTTACTTGATGTTTGGTAAATCGAGTCTTCATCAAATCCAGCGCACATTCATGACATAGCGAGTCGATCCCCTCTTCCTCCATTTCCAGATGAAAGAGAAGGCCATAGGCACGATCGCCATAGCGAAACGCCTGCAGAGGCGCAATATCAGAGCCGGCCAACGACACGCAATCTTTTGGTAGGTCAAAGACCTCCCCGTGCCATTCAAAGACAGTGAAGGACTCAGGGCCGACCCCAAACACAGGGTCCTGCTTCCCCTCATCAGTAAGGCGAACAGGAGTCATCCCGATTTCCAATGCCTTGCCTGATCGCACTGTAGCCCCAAGAGCCTTCGCCATGAACTGACTCCCCAAACAAACTCCGATCACCGGCGTACCGGCGAGCAGTGCGGATCTGATGAAGGCCGCTTCCTCGGCAATCCACTTATCAGAATCGTTCACTGACATTGGTCCGCCCATCACGATCAATAAGTCCCCGACGTCGTGAGGTAGGCCCTCCTTCGGGACAAGGGAATATTGGAAATCCACACCCCGCTTGGCGAGGGCCTTTGCAAAAGCCCCTGGACCTTCGAAGGAAACGTGTTGGAGGCAGACGGCTTTGGGCATATTCGTTCGACCTGGAAGAGATGAGCGAAAGTCACGACCTAGACTCTCGCTGGGTCGATACATACACCGTCTTTACCGATGGAGCAAGATAAGAATCTCTCTGCGGGACAGTTGAGATGCTTCCCCGTCGGCTCCCAGCTCACTCCATTCTCAGACATCCAGTCGCTCAATGCCTCAGCGACATCTCTCCTCCTCGGCGAGGGGTGTATCTGAATGGATACCTTCGCTCATGAGTTCAACCATTGCGACCGATATCTAGTGCGAGGGTACTGCTCCTTGTTCAATACACACTCGTGGCCGTGAACACCAGCGACAGCGACCAGATTGTACCGTTTTGGTTTCCGGTCGATGGTGACTACCTGGAAGAGCTCCATGGAGACAGTTTGAACCTGCACAATACCGTTCGGCTTCAGGAAACGATGCTCACGATCCCGTCGAACTATGGGGCGGATCTGGACGGCACAGTAACAACTGCACCAGCATGTAACAATTACCTCACCTCTTGCACAGACCCAAAGCGATCCCAGCTATCCACAGCTTTTCATAACTATGCGAAAGGTGCGGTGAGAAAGTGGTTGGCACTCCTGAAAGTGACACCTGGACCCGCCGGCTACACCAGTCCTCAGAAAGTTTGTGCAACTTGTCGTGGCTTCACTTTTCTATTCTGTTTCCCTTACAGTATGTAGCCGATATGTTAACACCTACTCCGACAGAGTCGTTGATTCTCGGGATCGATCGGATCCTGATCCATACACAGGACGTAGAGCGTGTCTTCGGTCGATTTCGTTATGAGTTCGGCCTACCGATCGCATGGCCGATAACCGACTGTGGCCTGCTCCTGTCGGGTGGCCTGCACGCGGGCAACATGAATATTGAAATCGGTCGGCTTACAGGATTTGGAGTTCCTGGTACCTGGTTCTATGGGCTCGGCCTTGCGCCGTCGCAACCCACATGGGAGACCACGAACGGATTACGGTCTCGAAAAGTGTTGCACACGCCCCCTGTGACATTGCGCTACGAAGAGCCGGTGGCAACCAGGTCCACACTCACCTTTTTGGGCAACCTCCTCGATGGCCAGCCGAACACACCGTTTTGGCTCGGTCGACCATGGGGCGGGGATACTCGAATCTGCCGAGCTCTGGCAGCTCTTAGTACCTGGATGGTCGGCACAGAGGCCGGCTCCATGATGTTTTCCAAGCTCTTGGGCAGCTCTGTGGTCTTTATGTGCGACAATCAAATCGATCGTCACCAAGAACGGTTCACGGAATTGAAGGCCAACTGGCGGAGAGCGCGACAGAGCGGACCTTACGGACTCACCGGGATTGCAGCAGTCGATATTGAGTTGGCTACCAACACTGCCTCCTGGGGGAGACTCCTGGATCGGCCGGACTTGAATACAAGTTCGACACATTCTTTCAGCATGGGGCCGCAGCTTCGATTTCATCCCGGTGTGGGAAACCGGTTGCTCGGCATCGAGTTTTCATGTGCCGATCTCGAATCGACCGCTCAGAAGCTCATTGAAAAGCGATCGCTGGTTCCAACAGTTGGCTCGAGACTCACCCTCGCTCCAGACCGAATGGACGGCTTAACCATTGGATTCAGCCAGGCTCCCACTACGAGAGCAAATTCAGACCATAGCCTTTCTTAGTTAAGCTCTATTCCTTCTTAGTTTTCTCGGCCTTCAGCTCTTGGCGCGATCTGCCGAAAAGTAAGCATCATGCTCATCCCGGTTTCAAAAGAAGAACATCTCGCTGGTGGCAATGCCTCGAGGCGCGGCAGGATTCGTGCGACATCGAGTCCAAGTTGCGTTCGCAACTTCCCGCTGTGGCATCGTATTGGATGCTCTCGCAAGGCTGGCAGTGTCTTCGAGCCTGCGCTACAATCGTATCGTGACCCTCTCCATCAAGAACGCTGAAGATCTGCGATGGCTGATCGGCCATACGGGCGGTTTCCGCTCAGGTTATGTCACCGACGTGCAGATATCCAAGCGCCGCCTGTTCGACGAAGGATCCGGACGTGAGGTGCCGGCCGGTACTACCGTCTCGGTGACCATCCGGTATGAGATTCGCAAGATGGTTCGAGTGGCCAAACTCACCATGACCGGCGTGACGGATTTCTCGGTCTTCGAACAAGACGGTGCCGATTGTTCATCGCTCGGCGTCATCCAGACCGAACTCACCGCCGGGAAATTGCGTTTCTGGTTTGATCCTCAGGGAGAGCTCTACGTAGTGTGCGATGAGGCCCATCTTGAGGAGATCGCCACCCCATTCGTGACGGTCCAGCAGGCCGCAGAACTCGCTCGATGGACATTCCAAGGCCGGACTGCCGAAGGTCCTACGGTTCAGTGGCTATTAGACGAATTGGATTATGCCGGGCTGCCCTGTGCTTGGCGTGAAGCGAAGAGGGCTGTCGGACTTCATCCGGCGGTGCGGTGGGAAGGCGATCTGATCCCGGCAGGCGATCCCACGGTCAATGGAGACAACATGGTTCATATCATGGCCTATGGCCAACTAGAGGGTCAGGGTTTCGGTTTGATGCTGCGGGTACTAGGGATTCAAGATCGGCAGATGAGCCGAATCCTCGAAGTCCTGGCCAATCAGATCACCCAACATTTTGCTGGTGCCTGCCTCGTCGGCACGACAATTATCCCAGGCCGTGAATGGGAAGGTTGGTTGATTCGAGAGCACCATGCACGACAAGACCGAATGGAGAGAAACAAAGGGGGAAGCTGATCAGTGCGCATGCTCGGCAGAATAGTGCCCGTTGCCGTTTCCATTTGAAAAACCGGCTGTACCGTTGCCGTTCGCGTACCCCGCAACAGTGTGAACCGCGAGGGTTCCGTTGGGCTGTCTGCCCTTTCCGTTGACACATTCCACCAACGCCCAAAACCGTAAAGGGTTTACCCGCTGTTTTCTGGCAATCTCCAGAGATGTTCCCTCCAAAACGGTATTCAGCGACAAGTCCGTTCGCCAACCCAGGTGTTTGGTCAACGGAGAAATCACTTTTTCCACTGCGGCAATGACCTTGTTGCCGTTGCTGAAGTGGTTCAACATGATGATGCGGCCGCCTGGACGGCAGACTCGAATCATCTCATTGACGACTTTACGATAGTCGGGAACCGCCGTCACGACATAGGCCGCAACCACCGTATCGAAGCTGTCATCCTCGAACTCCATGGCTCCTGCGTCCATGCGATGAAGCTGGACGTGATCAAGACCATGGGCTTCGGCCTTTTCCTTAGCTTTTGCCAGCATACCTTCGGACAGATCGATCCCCACAATCCGGCAATGCCGTGGGTACATCGGCAGGGCGAGGCCGGTCCCCACCCCCACCTCAAGAATCTGTTCGTTCGGCTGCACATTCATATTCCTGATAGCCGATTCACGCCCTTCGTGGAAGACCTTCCCAAAAACCTTGTCGTAGAACCCCGCATAAGTAGTGTACACACGCTCAATCTTGTTTGGATCCATGCTCTCCTCCAAATCTCACACGAACCGGCCTCTACCTACCTCCTAAGAGGCGGCAGATCGCGATGGCAGCGCGGGGGAAAAATTGAGGCGGGAAATTCACGTGGTGCAAGGCCCGCCCAGAACGTAGACCGGCGTACTCTAGCTAATCTCATCTTCATGAGTCAACAGATTCTTGAAGGGGCCAGGACGGAAATACCTGTCTAACAGGCTGCGGGAAAACTCTCCGTCATCCTTCGAGAGCCTCAGGACCAACGGAGCGCTTGTTGAATTTACTGAGATTTCCCGTTCGTGCTGAGCGTGTCGAAGCACACACATCGAGCTTTCCGCAGCCTGCCTACAGCCGCAGGGGCAGACGGTGATTTCGTGTCTTCCCTTCTTGATTCATGCCTTGTTCCTATGTGATAGCTGTTCATAATGCTGGCCGGCTTCTTCGCAGGAATCTTGTTTATCGGACTGGTCATCGGTGATTGGCTGTATTTTATTCGGCTGACCCCGGAAGCCATCCGATACGGTTGCCCTGTCGCGAAAAACCCGGATCAGTGGGCTGGAACCTCGCTGACCACCCTGGGTGATCGGTTCAGTCCAGAGGGCGTGCTGATGCTTCCGCATGGAGTGGCTTGGTTTTATCCACAACTCTCCCAGATCGCGATCCGCCCGCAGTATCGATTATTCTCCAGGCGGTTCCGAACCGCGTGGCCGGTGAAGGGACTGATTCATCTTTCGCCGAATGACCAATCGCTGAACACGCTGTACGTGAAGCGTATGCCCTGGTCATCGACGCTCATGACGCTCCTGTGGTTTGCGCTCGTCTTGATCGGGTCCCTAACATTTATAGTGCAGTACGCCATGGATGGAGGATTTGCTTCTCTTGGGGGAACCCTCACGGGCGTGGCGGTCATCGCCCTTGCCGCTCTTGTGCTGGCCTTCGGACTGGTCACGGTGGCCTTCGCGTATCGGCTCGAGGACAGCCGCCTCATGAAAGTCTATGACGAGTTGCGAGATGCCATCGGTCTCCCCATCTCCTCCTCTTCCTAGCCTGCCTGATCCGTCATGTGCTCCGTTAGGCAAGAAACAAGTTCAAGAAGTGATCGTATTCCGCCGGCAAGTTCAAGGCCGATCGGTTACGAGCCAGCCCGGCAATGATGCCGCGATGCTTTTTTGCGAGGCCTGATGCATCAAAGGCCAGCCGGAATTGCTGCCACTGCAAGGCGGCGTCGGACATGATTCGGATCTGTTCTTCCTTGGACAGAGCATGGATTGTGCTTGTTAATACACGAATGGCTTTCTCCACGCTTTCGTACGGAGGAGCCAATTTCAATCCGGCATAAAATGTTTCGAGGTGCTGACGGAATTCGTTTCTGAGGGCTCGGAGGTGATCAGACGGAGTCGGTACTGCTTCAGGCATGGCATTCCGCCCGATGATACGGTATGAAGAAAGGGGATAACAACTATTCAAGGGAGGAATATATGAATCGACTCTTGGACGGCATGTGTGTTCTGCTCGCAATGGTCCTATTGGTCGGCTGCTCCTCCTATCGGCATCACGGCATGATGGGAGGTGGGAAAAGTGACGCCTATTGGCAAAAGGGCCAGCAAGATATGGCGTCCTTGATCGACAAGACCGTGAAAGATCCGGATAAGGCGCAGCAGGTCAAGAGCATCGTCGGCGAGATCCTCAACGAACTGAAAGCGGGTCGTGAGCAAGAGCGCGCCTATCACAGGCAAATCTATACGCTGAACGCTAGTTACACGGCGCCGCCGGAAGACTTCACGAAGATCCTTGACGAGGCCAGCAGTCAACGGGTGAAGACGTCGGCGAAAGTTCTGGATCTGCGGTTCAAAATGAAAGACCTGATGACCGCCGACGAGTGGAAGGCGCTCTCTGACCGCATGCTGTCCTATAGCAGCCGGTACCAGCACGGAAGCGAGGGGGCGAAGGCGGGATATTGAGATCTGCGAGAGTCAGGCTGAGGTGAAGGGGACATGCTTGTGCGTTCAACCTTGACCTCAACCTGAGCCTACTGACGGCTGCGGCGCTGCTTTGAGCGGCACAGAGGTCCAAATCGTCCCGGCATCGGTCGAACGATAGAGACCGCTGCCATTCGTGCCGGCATAGAGCACCTGCGGATTTTTGAGATTCATGGCCAGAGCGCGAATGTTGAGCGTCGCAATACCTTGGTTCATGGCCCGCCAGGTCTTCCCGCCATCCGAACTTTTCCAGACCCCTTTCGGACCACCGACATAGAGCTGTGAAGGCTCAGTGGGATGGAGGAGAATACTGCTGATAAAGGGATCAATGAGGGATTCTCCGATTCGCTCCCACTCCTCTCCTCTGTTCACCGTACGAAACAGCCCCTTCGTCGTCCCGGCGTACACGATGTCGGGATTCGTCCGATCAATTTCAATGGCGTTGACACCCAATGCCATGGAAGCCATCAACTCGCTCTCCGGAATCAACCCGCTGTTGATCTTCTTCCACAACATCGCCCCATCCTCAGTACGATACATCCCGCCTGTCGTGCCACCAAAGAGGATTGTGGGGTCTTTGGGATTGATGGCAATTGATGTCACGATGTGGACTTCCTTCATCCCATTCATCCGTTCTTCCCATTCACGGCCGCCGTCCTTTGTAAGAAAGGCACCGACGGTCGTCGCAATATAAATCTTTTCGCTCAGGGCAGGATGGAACACAAACTGATTCACGAACGAGACATGTTCCTTCAATCCGACATTATGCGGCAGCCAATGTTGCCCCCCGTCCGGACTCTTGTAGACCGCGTCCCCCATCGTGCCGGCATAGATCGTTGCGGGAAGCAGTGGATCGATCGCCAGCGTCGTCACCCGTCTCGCGCTGAAACTCGGGAACCGTTCCCAGGTCCCGCCGCCGTCACGGGACTTGTAGACGGCGTCATTCGTAGCCACGTAGAGGATCTTCGCGTTGGTCGGATGGAGCGCGATCGACACGATGGACTCGCTTTCTTTTTGACAGCCGAAAGAGGGAAGCAGGATCGCGAACAGAGTCCATGTAAAGACAGTGTGAAGTCGCATCGTGGTGGTGGACCTAATCACAGGGATCGAAGATGAGTCAAGCAGTAGGGGTAGAACGCCAACGCTCTGCCTCAATCTTGCGCTATGACGCCGTGCTTCACGCTTTCGTTGATAATAATCAAGGGTTTCAGTAGACTCGCCTCCAAGATCACGAGATCCAGCAGTTCAGCACTGTATTCAAGCGGCTTATCCGCCCAGAAGGCATCCATTATGGCCGAACTCTTCGAACGCATCACAGTCAATCCGGCACAGTGTGGTGGGCGGCCCTGCATCCGTGGGATGCGAATTCGAGTCGTCGATGTGCTCGAGTTATTGGCCGCAGGTCTCTCTCAACAACAAGTCCTTGAAGAATTGCCAGACCTCGAGGCAGAAGATATTTCAGCCTGCCTGAAGTTTGCCAGCAGTCGGCTCAATCATCCCATTCTCGCGGCGTGAAGATCTGGATTGATGCGCAGCTCTCTCCCATAATCGCTCAGTGGTTCAGTTCGACCTATGGCGTGGAAGCCATGGCGGCTATACTACAAACGGCTGCACATTGCTTTGCTAAGTGTCGGAAAACCTTATACGATTTCTCGTAACCCGGGGGCTGATCCATGGGGATTAGACTGTTCAATGTGCTCCCTGGTGAGGTCGGAACAGATACTCACGTGGACCTAGAAAACATCATCAACGCCATTCGGCATAGCCGCGTGAGAATAACCGACCATACCGACGAGGAAGCATTTGATGACGGACTAACGTACGAGGAAATATATTCGTCAGTGATTCAAGGTGAAGTCATCGAGGATTATCCGAATGATAAACCATACCCAAGCTGTTTGATTTTTGGCAGGAATTTCTCAGGTGAACCAATCCATAGCGTGTGGGCGTACAATCCGGAAAACCAATGGGCAGTATTAATCACAGTCTATCGGCCAGATCCTGATCGATGGATTGACTGGAAGATAAGGGTGAAGACATGAAGCCTTTTGAAAAGTGTCCTGTGTGCGGTGGTGAGCTAGAACACAAACAGGTAGAAAAACTCCTAAGAGGCGGAGGCAATACCGTTTCCATAAAAGTTGCCGCCGAGGTCTGCCTCCGTTGTGGCGAACGGCTCTATGCCGAAGATGTCGTCAAATCATTTGAAGAAATTCGAGGCAAACTCCGTCAGCACGAATTCAGCCACTTCAGAACACTTGGGCAATCGTTCACGGTTGAAGAGAATTGGCCGAACAAAGCCATCCAACCGACCGCTTAACCCGCCGCATAACGCTTGTTACGCGAGACAGAGATGGCGAGGCATTTCGACATGAATAAGAGGCTGACCGGTAAGGCACTTGCCAACCTCGAAGCTAAACGCGATCTGTGGCAGGAAGTTCTTGACGGCGTACGGGAGATCAAAGCCGGTGGGGGCAAGAGGACGAGAGCTGACGCCAAGTCGTACGTCACTCGCGTGCGGCTCAAGAGCGGCCTCTCGCAGTTGGAGTTTGCCGCAGCACTGGGTGTCTCGAAACGTACCCTGGAGTAATGGAGCTAGGCCGCCGCAAGCCGTCTGGCACCGTGAAGCAGCTCTTGAAGATTGCCGGCGCCGTCCTGAGGTCCTGGTCGAAGTCGCGGCATGAGCGGCGTGGGTCTTCCTGCATAGGTCGCACGAGCGGTTCGATTTACGTAGCCAAGGAAGGCGTCTAGGGGTCTGGCCCCCTAAACACCTCCAAGCGGTTCACTTAATAGTTAGGCGTACGGAGACGAGGATGCGATGAGCGTCGAGCACTACTGGATTGGGAAGAACCTCGATCTCGATGGCCAATGGCAGGACTTCGACAACGGGTCTGGGTATATCTAGAAGGTTGCCTCCAGCCGCCTGCACTTGCTCCGTCTGACATTCGACGACCATCTCGAGGGGCTATCTCTATTTGACTTCGAGGTCTTGTTCAAGACTGTCAAGGGTACGTTCCATGACGTCAAGGCGCAGTGCCTGACGCCAGGAGCATACGATCGCGCTGCGCCTATCTTTCTCCACCGCGTCGACCGCGGCTCCGGAATCTTCGAATTCCTGGCGCAGTTCGACCCCTTGATGACTTGGGTGGTCGCCCTGGGCGCGGCCGCCACCTGGTATCGCAAAGCGCTTGCATCTGACCAAGAACTGGATGAAAAGCGCCTCACGTTCATCCGAACGAATTTCCCAGACGCGAGCAACTCTGACATTCAGACCTATATGAAGGCGTGGACAACCTTTGGTCGCCGACGCGTGTTGCACCGTCTGATCGGCCAGCATCTCGGGCGCGTTGAGGTATCGAGAACCCTGCACAACCCACCCCAGTCACCCGCGATGGTAGACATGAAGGTGGTGGTCGCATTACGGCAAGACGACACAGATGCCTAACAACGGAATGCAGCGGACGGCACTCCGCGCCGCCGTTAAACCGGAGCGTTAAGCACTCCTAGATCACACATGAGCATTTACGCGACACTCTGGAGTCTTAAGTTCCCCAGGTATGGGGACGTCCACACTGGATGCGAATGGATTGAGGTGACGGCGCAAGCAGTGCCACCGCATGTTGGCTCTTCTACACCAAGGCTCGGTTATGAGAACGGAGACCCGTATGCCGATTTCCTCCCGCCGGCCCTTGTCACGGATGAGGACGGTCATGCCGAATTCATGCGAGCGGTCGTGATCATCACTGAGGAGACGAAGAAGGGAACCGCGCGACATCCGCAAGAGTACTCGAACCCACTCCTGACACTTGACGGGAAGCAACATGCGAGCATGACGTTCGACGAACTTCACGACCACATTTGCAATGCACTGCGCGGTGATCGACCGCGATTGGTTATTGAAGCAATTGGTCTGGAAGGTCGGCATTCGCTCCATTTCGGAGATGGGACGTCTCGCAATTCTTGAGGAAGCTGACGTTATCTCTCGAAGCCTCCCAGCAAAGGGACATCAGAAGAGCCATCCAACTGGCGAAACACTTGTAGAACGAGCGCGCCATGCCCAAAGTCAGAAGTAAGAAGCCCGCCCAGCCAAAGACGAGGACAAAAACAATTCCCTACGATCTCCCGGCGCAATTGCGGACGCCCGAAGAAATGGCCGCTTACTTGGATGCTTGGCTTGAAGCTCCTGACGATGCGACGGGGATTGCCCGGGCGCTGGGGACATCGCTCGGGCGAAAGGAATGGCCAACGTGGCACGAGAAGCCGGGTTAAGTCGCGAAAGTCCCTACAAAGCTTTGAGCACCGATGGGAATCCCAGCTTCGCGACCATTCTGAAGGTTGCACGAGTTCTGGGCATCAAACTTCACGCCGAGGCAGCCTAAGTCTTGACAGCAAGAGGTTTCCGGTTGGCACGCTTCTGACCCGGTGGTCTCCCTCTTCCTCCCTACGACCCAACAATGGATCAGTACAAGCATGCTCAAATTGGCGCGTTTCTTTGTCTGACCGCGGCGCTGTGCTAAAGTCATGCCCGCATGCAATAGGACAGTTTTCCTTGTCCTTGAGGAGGCGTTGCCATGAAGATACGTTGGGTGATGGGTCTCTCGGTTATCATAGCCTTCACTGCCGGAACAGCTCAGGCCGATGGTCTCTTTGATAAGATGTTTGACCGCGCGGTAGATAGCGCTGAACGCAAGGCTCAAGACCGCATGAACCAGCGCATCGACCAATCCATCGACAAGGCGATCAACAAAACAGAGGAAACTGTACAGTGCGTCGCCACCGATCAGGCGTGCCTGAAGCGGGCCAAGGATCAAGGCAAGCAGGTGTCGATCGTCAACCAGCCTGCCCTGTCGGATACGGCCAAGTGCGTCGTCACGGATACAGTCTGTCTCAAACAGGCCAAGGCGCAAGGTAAGAAGATCGAGATCGTCGAGGAAGCCGAACTCGATACGCTCCGTTGTTCGGTGACCGATGCAGAATGCCTTAAGCGCGCAAAGGCCATGGGAAAGAAAGTGGAAATCATCGACTGACGGCGGCCGGTCTTCGCCGTTCGTCCGACAGCTTGTGGCTCCAAGCAGCGACGATCGAGTCACGCAGTCCCGCCTATAGCCGAAACAAGCCCACGTCATCCTTATTCACTACAGCTCGAGGCGTTCGAGGTAGCCTGTCAGCTCGACCTAGCCTTGGCCTTTCACGGGCCGGCCCTATTTGACCCCGGCCACCGCCCCTTCACAATAGGAGACCCTGGTGCGGGACGATTCGAACCCCGACACCGGACCGAAAGTCCACAATGCGCGTTAGCATTGTATCCCGCGCTCGGCGGCGCTGCGGAGCAACATCCTCGACCCCAATGGTATCGTATTGACACCTCCTGGCTCCCAATGCTAGGTTTCGCCGCTCTGCTTCGTGGCTCGCACGAACCCTTTAGGTTTGTCCAAATATCGCATGTGGATCTGGAACGGTGATTAAGACAACAGTTGCGCGACGTTACGCTCAAGCCCTCTTCGGGCTTCTCGATCAATCAAACATCGAAGCCACACGGGGGGCACTGGCCGGCCTCGGTCAGGCTATGAAGGAATCAGCCCAGCTTCGCCACGTCGTGGCCTCACCTGTGTTCGGGATGGAGGAGAAGATTGCTGTCCTGACCGCACTCGGCGACAGGCTGGGGTGCCCTCCTGCCGGCAAAGCATTTTTGGGCCAGTTGGTGAAGAAAAACCGGGTGGGCTTCTTGCCGGAAATCGCCGACGCATTCGGCAAGTTGGTCGATCAATTAAAAGGGACGCAGCCTGTGACGGTTTCCTCCGCGACGGCTCTTCCACCGGAGGAACAAGATCGAATCAAGACGCACCTACGCCAATCGCTGAAGCGCGCCGTTGATGTGACGTTTCAGACCGACGCTGGTCATCTCGCCGGCTTGCAGATCCACATCGGCAGCACGGTGGTCGACAGCACTGTCCGAGGTCGCTTGCGCGATTTGCAAGTTCTGTTGACGCGAGAATAAGGAGTAGCCATGCAGATCAGGGCCGAAGAAATCAGTGCGATCATCAAAGAGAAGATCAAAGGCTTCGATAAACAAGTCGATGTCAAGGAGACGGGGTCCGTCATTCAGGTGGGCGATGGCATCGCCAAGGTCTATGGCCTCGATGGAGCCATGGCCGGCGAGATGCTCGAATTCCCCGGGGGCCTCTACGGTATCGCGCTGAACCTCGAGGAAGACAATGTCGGAGCCGTCTTGATGGGTGACGATGTCGGCATCAAAGAAGGCGATCCGGTCAAGCGCACGGGCCGCATCGCAGAAATTCCGGTCGGTGAAGCGCTCGTCGGTCGCGTCGTGAACGCCATCGGTCAGCCGATTGACGGCAAGGGTCCGATCAAGTCGCCCCACTCCTCCCGTATTGAGGTGGTCGCGCCCGGCGTGAACACCCGTCAATCCGTTCGCGAACCGCTGCAGACCGGCATCAAGGCCATCGATGCCATGATTCCCATCGGCCGGGGCCAGCGCGAATTGATCATCGGCGACCGCCAGACTGGAAAAACCGCAATAGCGGTCGATACCATCATCAATCAAAAAGGCCTGAATGTCTTCTGTATCTATGTCGCCGTCGGCCAAAAGCGCTCGACCGTCGCGCGAGTGGTAAAAACGCTCGAAGAAAATCACGCGATGGAATACAGCATGGTGGTTTCCGCCAGCGCCAGCGACCCGGCGCCCATGCAATTCCTGGCGCCCTTCGCGGGCGCCGCGATCGGGGAATACTTCCGCGACCACGGCAAACACGCACTGATCGTGTATGACGATTTGTCGAAACACGCGGTCGCCTACCGTCAGCTTTCGTTATTGCTCCGGCGGCCACCGGGACGTGAAGCCTATCCGGGTGATGTGTTTTATCTGCACTCTCGGTTGCTCGAACGCGCAGCCAAACTGAGCGACAAACTGGGTGGAGGTAGCCTCACAGCGCTTCCCATCATCGAGACCCAGGCCGGCGACGTGTCGGCTTACATTCCAACGAATGTCATCTCGATCACCGATGGCCAGATCTATCTCGGCAGCGATCTCTTCTACTCCGGCATCCGTCCGGCGATCAACGTCGGACTGTCGGTCTCTCGAGTCGGAGGATCCGCACAGATCAAGACCATGAGGCAGGTGGCCGGAACGCTCCGGTTGGACCTTGCGCAGTATCGCGAAATGGCGGCGTTCGCCCAATTCGGAAGCGAACTGGATAAGGCAACCCAGATGCAGCTGGCGCGCGGCGTGCGTATGGTGGAATTGCTCAAACAGGGTCAGTACAAGCCGATGCCGGTGGCAGATCAGGTCCTCTCGATCTATGCGGGTGTCAACGGATTCCTCGACGATGTGCCGGTGGACAGGGTTCAGCAGTTCGAGGGCGACCTGCTCCACTACATTCAGCAGAACCATTCGGACCTTAAAAAGGAAGTCACCACCATCGGCAAGATCGACGATAAGGTCGGCGGTCGCTTGAAAGAGATCATCACGACTTTCAAGCAGAAGATGGGATACAAGGCGAAAGCGTAAGCGCAGGACTGAGTATCGAGGACTCAGGAGTGAGATGGACGGCAGCGAGCCGGGTTGACCACCGTAGTCCTCAGTACTCAGCACGTGAGCAAAGGAGTCCTACCGTGAGCACTGGAAAAGTTATTCAAGTCATCGGACCAGTCGTGGACGTGGAATTCCCTCCCGGCCGGCTACCCAACATCTACAATGCAATCAAGGTGACGCAGGAAGAGGATAAGGCCGCGGGCAAGCCTGTTGTGAATATCACGCTTGAAGTCGCCCAGCATCTCGGCGAAAACCGCGTGCGCGGGGTCGCCATGTCTTCGACCGACGGGTTGACGCGAGGAATGGATGTACAGGATACCGGAGCTCCGATTTCGGTGCCGGTTGGACGCGAAACCCTTGGACGCCTCATCAACGTGCTTGGTGAACCGGTCGATGAAAAGGGGCCGATCAAGTCGAAAAAAAACTACCCGATTCATCGCCCCGCTCCCAGGCTCGAAGATCAGGAAACCAAGACAGAGGTACTGGAAACCGGTATTAAGGTCGTAGACCTGCTCGAACCCTACAGCAAGGGCGGCAAGGTCGGACTGTTCGGCGGCGCCGGGGTGGGTAAGACCGTCATCATCATGGAGCTGATCAATAACATCGCGTTGCACCACGGCGGATTTTCCGTGTTCGCCGGTGTCGGTGAGCGAACCCGTGAAGGCAACGATCTCTGGCACGAAATGCAGGAGTCGAAGGTCATCGACCCGGACGATTACACGAAGTCGAAGGCCGCTTTAGTATATGGACAGATGAACGAACCTCCTGGAGCCCGTCTCCGCGTCGCGTTGACCGGTCTGGCCGTCGCCGAATTCTTCCGCGACGAGGAGAACCAAGACGTGTTGCTGTTCGTTGACAATATCTTCCGATTTACCCAGGCCGGTTCGGAAGTCTCCGCGTTGCTGGGCCGCATGCCCTCCGCAGTGGGATATCAGCCGACCCTCTCCACCGAAATGGGTACCTTGCAGGAACGCATTACATCGACCAAACGAGGTTCGATCACCTCCGTCCAGGCCATCTACGTGCCGGCCGACGACCTGACCGATCCTGCCCCGGCGACGGCGTTTGCACACTTGGACGCGACCACTGTGTTGTCCCGGTCTCTCGCCGAGTTGGGCATTTATCCGGCGGTCGACCCGTTGGATTCGACCTCGCGTATTCTGGACCCGCAGATCATCGGGGATGAGCATTATAAGGTCGCGCGCGGCGTACAGTCCGTCCTCCAGCGCTACAAAGACCTCCAAGACATTATCGCGATTCTTGGTATGGACGAATTGTCGGAAGACGACAAAATGGTCGTGGCTCGCGCCCGGAAGATCCAGCGCTTCCTCTCGCAGCCTTTCCACGTGGCCGAAGCGTTTACCGGCGCCCCCGGCAAGTACGTCAAACTCAAAGATACGGTCCGCAGCTTCAAAGAGATTCTCGACGGCAAGTACGATCACCTGCCGGAGCAGGCGTTTTATATGGTCGGGCCGATCGAAGAAGCGGTAGCCAAAGCCGAAAAAATGGGAGTGAAGGTGTAGAGGGGAGAGAAAAGAAAGAAGATGGCAGGGAAGATTCTCTTAGAAGTGGTAACGCCGGAGAAGCAACTGCTGAGCCAGCAGGTGGATGAAGTCATTGCCCCTGGGTCTGAGGGAGAATTCGGCGTCCTCCCGGGACACTGTCATTTCCTGTCAACCCTTCGCATCGGCGAGCTTCGTTATCGTGTCAATGGGCACACCCATTCAATGGCCGTTCTGTGGGGCTTCGCCGAAGTCACCCCGACCAAAGTCACCGTCATGGCGGAAATTGCGGAGAAAGCGGAAGACATTGATGTGGACCGTGCTACGGCCAAAGTCGCTGAGGTGGAGCGACGTCTTCAAGTGGGTGGCTTGCCGTCCGAAGTCAAAGAAGCCGAGATCAGTCTCGAAAAGGCTCGTCTTCGTAAGAAGATTGCCGAACGTTCTCGAAAAACCGGTCACGCCTAAACTACCAATACTCTCACTGCAGTACTTGCATTCCCAAGTTGGGCAACTTCCTAGCGCACAGACTATCCGCCATCCCGTTGCGCCCGACCGACAGAGCTGAGAGCACTCCGTCGGTCCAGAATACTGGTTACTGTGTTGTTCGAATTTCTCAAGGGCCCATAGGTTTCAGTGATCGCTGCCGGGCGGCTACTGTCCCAACTGGATACTGATCACGATCCCACCCATGATTGGATGGTGATCTGATCCCCTATCCAGGGAAACCGGGCGCCAACTGAATACTGATCACAATCGCACCCATGACATCATTAACCTTGAAGTCTCGCTTTGGGCTGTCGGGATGGGCATTATGGCAGCCGATACAGGCTTGAGTGACGGCCAGATCGGGATACACCGCTTCATAATACCGGGTGTCCCCGACCTTCGTGACTCCGGTGAACGGACGGTTGGGTTGAGTCGCAATAGTACCGAGCGCAATACTTTGGAGAGAAGTTGTCGCGATATTTCGCTTGTTGATCGGCCACAAGCTGATCAGCCGGTACCGTATGCCGATGCCCTTCTTCTCGAGGTGCCGACCGGATTCCAATAGAAATTGGGCCGGCAGGGGCAAGGTGTGCCTGGCTTCCCAATTTTCCGAGGCGACGACGATCCCTTTCGCTTGCATGCGTTCCACAACATGCCGGGTATACGAATCTCGGTCAGCCTCGATGACGGCATGGATATAGTCGGCTACCTGGTCCATCGACATACAGATCGATATGGCCCCAGGCAAGGTGCGAGCAGGGTACAGGACAATCGCGCTTCCTATTGCACATCCCAACAGAACAGCTCCGCAGAGCATTTTTTGGGAGAACGTCATAGATACCTCCTTGTTGTGCGCGCGGATCGATCGGCTGTCTAGTCACAGCCCCCGAGCAGGTGAATTGCGCTGATGATAAAAATGAGGAATCGTTGTGTCAGGAGACGAGCCAACCACGCTGTCGGATCAGTCTGAGAAAGAACCAGAACCGACCGGAAGAGTCCGATGAACCTGTGCGGGCCGATAGGTATGTCTGCGTTACCGGCAAGTTCCCTGAAATGCAAGCAATCGCGGGAAGGTACCAACAAAGGCATAGCCCCATCCCCTCACTCTCAGGACACGAGGCGCGCACGCAGTCATACGACGCCGCAGCATACTCTCCAATCCATAAGTGGATCAACGGTTGAAAGCCGAAGGCTTGCCGTCCCAAGTCAAAGAAGCCTAAATCAGCCTTGAACAGGCTCGCCTGCGCAAAAAGATTGCAGAGCGGACAAGAAAAGCAGGCCACCGTTAGAGCATCGATTCTCTCTCCAGGTGGTTGCGGTGAGGGTCACGATCCGCTGCATGGTGGCCAGCGGGATGCGATGCGGGCGACCGTCGCACGGAGCGTCCGGCTCAATGCCAGCCAGCCGCCGCTCGGTGAACCGGCGACGTTAGCGCCCAACGCATTCGCGAGCCGTCTGCAGCGTGACGGCAATGTCGTTGTTCATGAGGCCTTCGGTGGCGTGAAGCACGATCGAGCACGCAACACCAGGCGCGCGGTTGTGCGACGCTCCCGCGCCAAGCGGGTCAAGGTCTGACGTTCCTCGTCAGTGAGCTAAATGGGGACAACCACTCGCATGGCGAGCACCTCCGTACCTAAGGCCCTCCCACAACGCGATCCATGAATCACCCTATTTAAGACACGCTACACTGGAGATGCTCAGTAGCCCTCGGGTCGGACGCCGCTCGCCGGTTGTTGCCTCAACTCAATACTGATCACGATCGCGCCCATCACATCGTTAAGCTTGAAGTCACGCTTTGGGCTGTCAGGATGGGCATTGTGGCAACCGATACATGCTTGAGTTACGGCGCGATCTGGATAGACTGCCTCATAGTACCGCTTGTCAGCCACCTTCGTGACTCCGGTGTAGGGGCGGTTGGATTGAGTCAGGATGGTGCCGAGCCCGATACTTTGGAGAGGAGTCGTTGCGATATTACGTTTATTGATCGGCCACAAACTGATCAACCGATACTGCACACCTAAGCCTTGCTTGCCGACATTCTGTCCGGATTCAATCAGGAACTGGGCCGGGAGCGGCAACGTACTCTGGTCCGCCCAGTTCTCCGAGGCAACCACGATCCCTTTCGTTTGCATGCGTTCCACGACATGCTTGGTGTACACATCTCGGTCAGCCTCGATGATGGCGTGAATATAGTCGGCTACCGTGTCCATCGGGAGACTGATGTTTGTGGTCTCAGGCATGGTGCGACCGGGCCATAGGACCGTCGCGCATCCTACTGCGAATCCCAGCAGAGCGGCTCTCCACCACAATTTTTGGGAGGACATCATAGGTACCTCCTGGTTGTGCGCGCGGACGGATCGTCTGACCGGTGACACTCCGCGAGCAGATGAATTGCATGGATATGAAGCACGAAAAATCGTTGTGCCGGCGGACGGACCAATCCCTGTGCAGGATCAGTGCGGGCAATCACATGATCGGATCGGAAGGGTCTGATGGCCCCGTGCCAGTCAGCAGGTACGCCTGTTCCACCGGCTGGTTCTCTGTGGTACAAGGAATCGTGGGAAGGTACCAATGACATGGTTCCATTCCCTGGCTCGCATGAGGTGAGATGTCTACACAGTCACACGACACTGAAGCATACTCTCCAATCTAGGTACTGTTCAATCGCTGACTGCGGGAGTCTCGGGTAGAAGGACAAGACGCAACTGAAGACCATCATCAGTCGATTGACCGGTCGGTCGAGGCAACACCTATGCTGAGGTCATGTCATGCGGTTCCCGCTTGAAACCAAACTGAAGGACGGCAGCCCAATTGAACTGGTGCTGGCGGAAAACTGGGATTTGCCGCCGCTCGCCAAGCTCTACGAACGAATCGTCGCCGATGGCACGTCGTATCCCCACGAGCGTCCACTTACAGAGGATGAATTTCAGGACTATTGGGTACGGGGTAAGAGCACGGTGGTAGCCTACGAACGGCCGCGGAAGGACAAGGCCGATCTGCTCGGAGCCTTTTATCTCAAACCGAATTGGCCCGGTCGCGCGCAGCATGTGGCGAATGCAGGATTCATTGTCGCACCGGAGTGGCGAAATCGTGGGGTAGCTTGGCTGCTTGCCACCGTGATGCTCGACTATGCCAAAGAACTTGGGTATCGCAGCGTGATATTCAACCTGGTCTTTTCCGAAAATCAAGTTGCCCGATACCTATGGGAGAAGCTCGGTTTCCGTGTGCTCGGCGTGATTCCCGGCGCGGTTCGCATGAACGACGGTCAGTACCAAGACGCGCTCATTATGTTCCGCTCGTTGATCTAGGGTGCGTCTTCCATGTCAACCCAACCAATCTGGAATCCCCAACAGTACGCAGAGCATGCGCGGTTTGTGACGGACCTCGGCGCGCCGCTGATTGACATGCTGGCTCCCAAACAGGGTGAACGTGTCCTGGATCTTGGTTGCGGCGACGGGGTGTTGACGAAGCAGCTCCTAGACCTTGGCTGCGATGTCGTCGGAATAGATTCGAGCCAGGCGATGGTCGAGGCGGCGAAGGCTCTCGGCGTCCATGCTCAGGTGATCGATGGGCACCGGCTTCCCTTCCACCAGGAGTTCGATGCAGTCTTCAGCAACGCGGCCCTGCATTGGATGGTGAAACCGGACGAAGCGCTGTGCGGTATCCGGCAAGCATTACGCCCAGGTGGCCGGCTCGTGGCAGAGTTCGGGGGGAAAGGCAACCTCACCAACGTCCTGACCGGGCTTCACAAGGTTCTCAAGGCTTACGGCTGCGATCCTACGACCGTTCAGCCCTGGTACTTTCCGACCGCAGAGGAGTATCGTGCGAGGCTGGAGCAGCAAGGGTTTCAGGTCGTCGCAATCGACCTGTTTCCTCGCCCGACCGACTTACCGGGCGATCTCACGAAGTGGTTGGAAATGTTCGCCCAGCCCTTTTTCGATCTTATTTCCAGCGCGAGTCAAGCAGAATTCATTGCACGAGTGCGTGAGGTACTGCGACCGGTGTTGGCAAATCCAGATGGCCGCTGGAGGGTTGATTATGTCCGCCTGCGCTGCCACGCCGTCAAGCCGACCGTTGGGTGATGAGAAAGTTCACACCGTTGCCGTCACAGAATTTTGATCACGTGACATCGTTTGCCTTGTAATCGCTCTCCGGGCTACAGGGATGAGGATTGTGGCAGTCGGTGCAAGCTTGCATCACGGCGTAGCCTGTCTAGACGAGTTGTCTTGACGCCCCATGGGGGCGTAGTCTAGGCTTCCTCCCCTAGGCGCTGGTCTTTCTGGACTCGCGAGGGACGACCGAGCCTGTTCCAGTCATATCAGAACTGTGAGGGGTGCGGATGACGTATTGTGTGGGAGTCATGGTCGAGTCGGGCTTGGTGCTCGCGTCCGATTCACGGACTAATGCCGGTGTAGATCAAATCGGCAACTTTCGGAAAATGACGGTGTTTGAGCGCCCCGGTGATCGGGTGATCGTGATGCTCAGTTCCGGCAATCTGGCGGTGACCCAGGGGGTGGTGGCCCTGCTGGAACAGGGGGGGCAGATGTACCAGCACAACATCTGGAGCTGCGGCTCCATGTATGATGTCGCCTGCCTCGTGGGCGAGACCATGCGCGGGGTGCAGAACCGAGACGGACCCTATCTGTTGCAACACAATATCGATGCCAGTGCCGCGTTTATCCTGGGAGGGCAGATCTACGGCGAGCGGCACCGGTTGTTCAATCTCTATACGGAAGGCAATTTCATTGAAGCAACGCCGGATACGCTCTACTGCCAGAACGGGGAGGTCAAGTATGGGAAGCCGATCATCGACCGAGTGGTCACCTATTCGACCGGCCTGATGGAGGCGGCGAAATGCGTCCTGATCTCCTTTGACTCCACGATGCGCAGCAACATCTCCGTCGGTCCGCCGATCGACTTACTGTGTTATGAACGAGATAGCCTCAAGGTCGCCCTCCAACGACGACTCGGAGACCATGACTCCTATTTCGACAACATGCGCGAGCAATGGGGAGCTGGGTTGAAGCGGCTGTTCAGTGAACTGCCTGATCCGCATTGGAACAATTGATCCTATGAGCATCAGGGTCGCCCTGAACCATAAGACCCATTATCGTTTCGACCGGCCGGTGAGCCTATCCCCGCATGAGATCCGGCTGCGCCCCGCCCCCCATTGCAGGACCCGCATTCAGAGCTATTCGCTGAATATTCGTCCCACCAATCATTTCATCAACTGGCAGCAGGACCCCTACGGCAACTATCTGGCGCGCGTCGTTTTTCCGGAGCAGACCATCGAACTCGATGTGGTGGTGGATGTGGTTGCGGACATGACGGTGATCAACCCGTTCGACTTCTTCATCGAGCCTTCCGCCGAACAGGTTCCCTTTGCGTATCAGCCGCAGTTGGCCAAGGAGCTGGCCCCTTTTCTGGAAGTGGACCCCTGCGGTCCGCTGCTCGGCGCATGGCTTGCACAATTCAGACTGGCTGATCGCGACGAATCACACGCGACTACCGACTTTCTGGTCCGACTCAATCAGCGGCTTCAAAGAGATATCGACTATATAGTTCGGTTCGAACCAGGCGTACAGAGTTGCGAGGAGACATTGCGCCTCCGGCGAGGCTCGTGCCGTGACAGTAGCTGGTTGCTGGTGCAGATTCTGCGGAATTGTGGTCTGGCGGCGCGGTTTGCGTCGGGGTACCTGATTCAACTGGTAGCAGATGTGAAGCCTCTCGATGGGCCGGCCGGGCCCAAGCAGGATTTCACCGACCTCCATGCCTGGGCGGAGGTCTATGTTCCGGGAGCCGGCTGGATCGGACTCGACCCAACGTCCGGCTTACTGGCAGGAGAAGGACATATCCCCTTGGCCTGCACTGCCTCTCCGCCCAGCGCCGCGCCCGTGATCGGGAGTACTGGTGTCTGCGAGTCCGAGCTGGACTTCCGCATGACCGTGACACGGATTCACGAAGATCCACGTGTCACGAAGCCCTACAGCGATGAACAGTGGCAAGCCATCGAGATGATGGGCCGCCGGGTCGATGCCGATCTGCGGGCCGGCGATGTACGGCTCACGATGGGAGGCGAGCCGACGTTCGTTTCGATCGATGATATGGAGGGGGCCGAGTGGAATACCGAAGCGCTCGGTCCCACCAAG
Organism: Nitrospira sp.; assembly: GCA_029194725.1. Taxonomy (GTDB): domain Bacteria; phylum Nitrospirota; class Nitrospiria; order Nitrospirales; family Nitrospiraceae; genus Nitrospira_D. The sequence continues at coordinate 135,668 of JARFXQ010000002.1, forward strand.
CGGAAGCTCGCCGGCGATGTGCTCAAACGCCTGAAGAGCCGTTTTGCACCGGGTGGGCTGCTGCACTATGGCCAGGGCAAGTGGTATCCGGGTGAAGTGCTGCCCCGGTGGGCCTTGGGGTGCTACTGGCGTCTTGATGGCCAACCGGTTTGGAATGATCCTACATTGATTGCCGATGAATCAGTTTCTTACGGCTATTCGGCTGATCACACGCAGAAGTTTGCGGCCCGTTTGGCCGAACGGCTGAATCTCGACTCCGCCTTTGCCATCCCTGCCTACGAAGATGTGTGGCATTACCTGATGGAGGAACAGAAGCTGCCGGTCAATGTGGACCCGCTCGAAAAGGACCTCAAGGATCCGGAGCAGCGCCGCACCTTGGCGCGCCTGCTGGATCGGGGGTTGGGCAAAGTGGCGGGCTATGTCTTGCCTCTCAGAGCGGTAGCGTCGCCCCTTCGTCATTCTGGTCCGCGCAAAGCCCGATGGGTCTCCGGCCCATGGCCGCTCAAGCGAGGGCGGCTGTATCTGCTACCGGGAGATTCACCGATGGGCTATCGGCTTCCTTTGACCTCGCTTCCCTGGATAGCCCCTGATGATGTTGAGATCGAGCAGGAACAAGACCCTCTGGAGGCGCGCGAACCCTTAGGACCAGCTGGGTCTCGACCGCGCGGATCAGGAGCGTCTGATCAGCGCCAACCCGTGCTCAACACAGCATGGGCGGTCGGTGAATCGGCTCAAGCGGTGCTTCGGACCGCCCTCTGTGTCGAAGTCCGACAGGGACGACTGCACATCTTCATGCCGCCTCAGTCCTATTTGGAAGATTACCTCGATCTGGTCAACGCAGTTGAGGAGACTGCTGCTGAATTACAGAGCCCTCTGTGGCTGGAAGGTTATCCGCCTGCCTATGATCCTCGATTGCAGTCCTTCAAAGTAACCCCCGATCCAGGCGTGATTGAGGTCAACGTTCATCCGGCCAGAACCTGGGATGAGCTGGTCAGCAACACGCAGATCCTCTACGAAGAAGCGCGCCAGTCACGGTTGGGGACGGAAAAGTTCATGCTCGACGGACGCCACACCGGCACGGGAGGCGGAAACCATGTCACGCTGGGCGGCCCCACACCGGCGGACAGTCCGATGTTGCGCCGCCCGGACCTGCTCCGGAGCCTCACCGCCTACTGGTTGAATCATCCTGGGTTGTCTTACCTCTTTTCCGGCATGTTTGTGGGGCCGACCAGCCAGGCGCCCAGGGTGGATGAAGCCCGTCATGACCACCTGTACGAACTCGAGATTGCGTTTCAGCAGATGGCGGCCAAGCAGATAGCCGGGCAGGACACCGTGACCCCGTGGCTGGTGGATCGCTTGCTGCGGCATCTGCTCGTGGACCTGACCGGCAATACGCACCGCGCGGAATTCTCCATCGACAAGCTCTATTCGCCGGATTCCGCGACGGGACGCCTGGGATTGGTGGAATTCCGGGCCTTTGAAATGCCGCCTCATCCCCGGATGAGTCTGTCGCAAATGTTGCTGTTGCGCGCCCTCGTCGCAAAATTCTGGAGCCAACCCTATCAGGCACAGGTGGTGCGCTGGGGAACCGAGTTGCACGACCGGTTCATGCTGCCTCATTTCGTCTCACAGGACGTGAGAGACGTGCTGAGTGACTTACAAGCCGGCGGATATGCATTCCGCGATGAATGGTTCGCGCCGTTTCATGAGTTCCGGTTTCCTCGGTACGGGAGCGTGACCTTCGAGGGCGTTGAGCTTGAACTACGCCAGGCGATTGAACCGTGGCACGTGTTGGGGGAAGAAACGGTTGTTGGCGCCGTTGCACGTCATGTGGATTCGTCGGTGGAACGCATTCAAGTTAAGGTCAACGGCATGATCGATCCGCGCCACGTCGTGACGTGCAACGGCCGTTCGGTCCCGCTTCATCCGACCGGAACGCGCGGCGAATTCATCGCGGGAGTGCGCTACCGGGCCTGGCAACCGCCTTCCGCGCTGCATCCGACCATCCCGGTGCAGTCCCCGCTGCGGTTTGATCTCGTCGATACGTGGACCGGCCGTTCGATCGGCGGCTGTACCTACCACGTGGTGCATCCGGGAGGACGGAGCTACAGCGTCTTTCCCGTCAATGCGAACGAAGCCGAAGCCCGTCGCCTCACTCGATTCTGGGACCACGGTCACACGCCCGGTCCGATGAGCATCCAACCAGAAGAGCGGAATCGAGACTTTCCCTTTACCCTCGATCTGCGACGGCGGCCCGGGTGAGCCCGACCCACGAATCTCGTGAGGCCCGCTTCGACTCAGCCCGCGTCGCCGACTCAGCGAGGCGATCTTCGTTCGCACCTCGGCTTCGGATGTTTCGGGTTTCGAGCTACGCGTTGCGAGTCAGACCGGTCGCAACCAGAAACTCGCAACTTCACACGCCTCATGAACGACGAGCCACGGAAGCTGGATACACCACTCAGCCTTGCCGCTCCGGCACTTGCGGGTTGTGTTGCTGTCGGATCGCGAGACGGTACACAACGCCTTCTTTGACAGGAGATTCAAGTCATGACGATCAAGTATTTTCAGGACACGGATACGCTCCATATTGAGTTCAAAGTGGCAGAAGTGGCAGAGACTAGGGATCTCGATGAGGATACCCAACTTGATCTCGATAAGGATGGAAATATTTGCGCCATGACGATCGAGCATGCCCGAGATCGAGCGGATATTCCTCATTTTTCCTTCGAGCAAATTGCCGCCTAACAGCGGTCAGGACTGAAGCCCCTTCCCATCCTGTGCACATTGGTAGCCTGGTGGAGGGCCTGACGCTGCATGAACTCAAACCGTTTTTTCTACCCTCCACCTCTTGACCGGCTTCCCACAGTCCTCCGGACACTGCACCGGTCGCCAGTTCCCGACCGGCTCATCTGTGGTGGGATGATGGCTGGATACACCGCTCGGCCTCGCCGTCCATCTCGGCTGATAGTATCTTGACAACGGCACGCAAGGGACAGAGATTGCGGATGTTTCTCTCAGCTCACAGAGACGATTCAGGGTGAGACATACCGCGCGATTATCCCAGGGGCTGAGCGGTTCACCTAATGGTTAGGCGTTGGAGAAGCCTATCCAGCAAGGAGGGAGGGAGACAGGTCAGACAATTCCAACCGCTTTCACGTTCGCCTCTCCATCACACCCCTCCTGGTGAGTGTCCTGCTCTCTATCCTCGGCGTCATTGATGTAGGGCTTGTAATAGCGGCCGCTGAGACGTCCGGTGCAGGCGGCTCGTTCTGGAATAAGCTGGGCTTAGGCGCTCTTGAGGCGCTAAACGATCCCGCCAAGACGATCTTCCATGTGTTCTTACTCCCTTTAGCCATGTTCGTGTACCTACGGGGGGTTCCTGGCTCTCGTCTGATCAGAGGAGCTGTCACTGAAGCTTCCATCATTGCTTTAGTTCTGCTAGCAGTTGGGTTCGCGCTAGCGCAGTCAGCTCATAGCCAATTTACTTCAAGTGCACCGGATCAGCGTTTATTGCGCAGTGCAGCAGACTGTCCAGATCCGGCTCAACGCAGAAAGTTATTTAACTTGAGAAAAGAGGAGCGCGAGATTAAAAACTGGGCGGACCAACTCAATGAGCTGGAGAAGCGATACAAGCAGTTCGCGGAAATCGAAGACAAAGACGAATGCAAGAAGTACATTATCTGATCAATGTGGAGTGCATTTCTAACCGCAGTTGCGATTGTGTGTATCGCCTTTCTTGTGTGGGAGGTAACAATGCACGTCAGAGCCAGGACGAAGGATGCGTCACTTCACGACGCGCCAGCACGATACAGGTCGATTCTGGCTGCGAGCTCATTGCTCGTGATGTGGATTCCGTTGGCCGCATACAGCTTCACATACCTAAACTTCGGTTTGAGGAACGCGCAACCAGCCGTTGAAATGCTACTTGTTGCCGTTGCTGTTACGTTTTTTGTGATGCTATCCACTTGGCTCCTAGAAATCGATGCTCCACTGGTCAGCAAGGTGACGGTAACCCTATTGAGCGCCCTCGCAGCGATCGCCGGGATTCTGGCGAAGTTTGATGCACGTATCTTCAATAACCTGGTCGATACAGCTACGAAGACTGAAATCATCTACTTGATAATTACCTACCTCTTCATCGTGGCCGGTCTTGGGGCAGCAGCGTCAATGGTGTCACCATCAAACCACTAAGCGCGTTCAGCTGGAGTCTTTCCTGATCGGCCTAACGACAGCATGCAGCGGACAGCGCTGCCCCACCGGTGAAGCCAAGCAGTACGCCGCACCTCTGCGACACCTTCAGCTGACGAGTGCCGAAGAACACGAGACTGTGCGGCGATCAGATTGGCGCCATGCGATGGCGTGATCACTCCGGCGCCCACATCGCGCGGCCTATCGTGCGGATGGAGCCGACCGTTTCCTCCGCGCACACAACGTGTGTTGGGCTCGCCAGCTCACCCGCCGCGCCATTAGGCCCTCCGCCTCGCATCGGTTGGAGGTTTCGTGTATCTTCTCGACATGAGCAAAACGTTCCTCACCCGTGAGGAGGCGATCCGGCGACTACAAGCTGTTGAGTACGAGATTCCGCGACTCGGGGTTCGTCGGCTGGCGCTCTTCGGATCTGTGCTTCGCAACGAGGCTCGCCCCGACAGTGATGTGGATGTGCTTGTCGAGTTCACTCCGATAGCGAAGACGTTCGATCGTTTCATGGCGCTGGCGGATCTGTTGGAAGACACGTTGGAGCACCGGGTCGAAGTGGTCACCACTGAGTCGCTCTCACCTTTTATTGGGCCGCACATCTTGGCCGAGGCAACGGATGTCCTTCGGCGGAGAAAAGAGCTCGGGAGTCGTTTCGTGGCAGTTCAGCGTGGTTGAGCGACAAGGCCGCATACCCGTCGTCCCCACTTTGTTACTGGAGCGGAACCCCGCTCCGCCCTCGAGGATGGCAGGAAAGGACTCCCGCCCCCCGACCATTTTGCTTCTCTCCTGGCCACCGCAAGGGAACCGTATGCCGTTAGCCATGCATGCTGGCTTTATGTATACTCTCAGAGGGAGGGAGGAACGATGATCCGAACCGTCGAAGCCGTGATTGATGAGCACGGGAATGTGCGCCTGCTAGAGCCTGTCCATCTTCCTGCAGCCCGGCGAGCACTGGTCATGATCATGGAGGAACATCCGGTTGCCGGGATGCCCGAGAGCGCCCTGCTGAGTGAGGCGGCACTGGCGGAGGACTGGAACCGACCGGACGAGGACAAGGCATGGTCACACCTACAGCAGGTGCGGTAGTCCTCGTTCGCTTTCCGTTCTCTGACTTGTCACAGACCAAACGGCGTCCGGCTGTGGTGCTCGCTAACGCCGGTCGAGGTGACTGGATTCTCTGTCAGGTGACCAGCAAGCCTTACGGCGACACCAAAGCGATCAAGCTGGAAGATACGGATTTCTCCACTGGGTCGCTGCGAGTCCTGAGCTATGCCCGTCCCGGCAAACTCTTTACCGCCAATCGGGATCTCGTCATTTCGGAAGTTGCCACACTGAAATCGGAATCGTTAAAGCAGGTCGTCGATGCTGTGGTGAACCTGCTCCGTTCGGGTAACGCGTCATGATGAGAGCGACTCTGAGGGAACTCCATGCCTAACAAGGCGATGGAGGCCGATGCCACAGGACGTCGCGGCTTATCGTCAATCCATTAGGCTCCACCTCTGCACCACTTTCAGAGGACGAGTGTCGAAGAACCGGCGGTTGTGCGGCGATCAGATTGGCGCAATACGCTGTCGTGGTCGCTTCGGCGTCACATCATGCGGCGTTCGTGGTGATGTTGTTAGGATGGTTTGAGCAGAATCGACGATTCACTGCACTTTCTCTTTTTGCATGTTCCCTTCGACTGGGCGCAGGGCGAAGAACGTTTCGTAAATGGCGTCGTCGGTCCGATTGAGCTTGAGTTGAAAGTCATCGAAAAACTCGTGCAACCCGGCCGACAGGATGTCCGCCATATCGGCATAGTCCATTTCCGACCGTAACCGACCCAACCGCTTTTCCGCCAGATTGCTATGCCTGTCGCTCTCTGAGCCAACAATCGCATGGAGTGAATCTTCGGCCTTGATGAGGCAATAGCGGATGGCCCGTGGAAAGTTCGGATTGAGAATCAGGAACTCCGCCACCGTGTTGGGCGAGATGCGACCATGCTGTTTGCAATACATCTCCAGGGCGCTGGCGGACTTCAACAACGCGGACCACTGGATGATATCAAATGGTGTGCCGACTTCGGCCACGGTCGGGAGCAGCATGAAATATTTCACGTCGAGAATGCGGGAGGTCTTGTCCGCTCGTTCCAGCAGACGCCCGAGTCTGGCAAAGTGCCAGCCTTCTCCGTGCGACATGGTAGCATCGGTAATGCCAAGAAAGAGATGGCTGTTTGCTTTCACGTCTGTCAAGAACGTGTGGAGAGTTTTACTGGACAGGCCCTTCGAGACACCGTCTCTGACCATGAGATAAAAGCGGTTGACTTGCTCCCACATTTCGGTGGAGATGACTTCCCGGACCGTCCGAGCATTCTCCCGGGCAGCCAGGAGGCAAGACAGAATCGAATTGGAATTTGTGGCATCGGCCAAGAGAAACTGGATCACGGTTTCCCTTGTCGCCTTTCCATAACGGCCGGTAAAACGTTCATGATCTCCCGTTGTGGCCACCAACGGCTCCCACTGCTCCGTGGTGCCTCTGGGAAGGTCGAGAGAGAGGTTCAAGTTCACCTCCATGAACCGCGCATAATTCTCCGCCCGTTCGATGTAACGGTTCAGCCAATAGATGGAACTGGCGACTCGGCTCAGCATCGTCGGTCGAGCGCGAGACGGTTGCTGGTCTGAACTTCCGCGGTAAAGACGTCGTTCATGAAAGGACCCAGGTATCCTTGTTGCCTCCACCTTGAGACGAATTCACCACGAGCGACCCTTTCCGCAACGCCACGCGCGTCATCCCTCCCGGCAAGACGTACACTTCACGTCCATACAAGACATACGGACGTAGATCGACATGACGCCCCTCCAAATGATCCTCCACCAAGGTGGGCACCCGTGAAAGTGCCAGGGTCGGTTGGGCAATATAGTTGCGCGGATCTGCCTCTATGCGACGAGCACAGTCCGCTCGCTCCTGTTTCGAAGCGTGAGGGCCGATCATCATGCCGTACCCGCCGGCTTCATTGGTGGCCTTCACGACCAGTTGATCCAAATGCTCCAAGACATAGGTTCGATCCCCTGTATCCGAACAGATATAGGTGGGCACATTCGGAAGTATCGGTTCCTCCGCCAAATAGTAATTGATGATCTTTGGGATGTAGGCATAAATGGCCTTGTCGTCCGACACACCAGTACCGGGTGCATTGGCGAGCGCTACCCTGCCTCTCTTGTAAGATTCCATCAGACCGGGTACTCCAAGCACGGAATCTCGTCGAAACGCCAGGGGGTCCAGATAGTCGTCATTGATCCGGCGGTAGATCACATCTACGCGCTGCAACCTCTTGGTGGTGCGCATGTGCACGGACCCGTCCACCACCACCAGATCGTTGGCTTCGACCAGTTCCATTCCCATTTTTTGCGCGAGCAGGGAGTGCTCGTAGTAGGCGGAGTTGTAGATGCCGGGTGTCAGAATCACGACGGTGGGATCGGGAAGATCCGAGAGATGGCGGAGCGTGTCCAGGAGCTGGCTTGGATAGCCGTCCACCGGCCGCACCCGATAGGCATCAAACAGCTCAGGGAACGTCCGCTTCATGACCTGCCTGGCCTCAAGCACATAGGCCACGCCGGACGGGCAGCGCATGTTATCCTCAAGGACATAGTAGCGGCCGTCGCTGATACGGACCAGGTCGATCCCTGCGATGTGGCACCAGATCCCGTGCGGCGGGTGGAGACCCATGCAGGGCTGTAAGAAACCTTTGCTGGAATAAATCAGGTCGTTGGGAATGACTCCGTTCTTGAGGATCTTTTGATCGTGATACACATCGTCGATAAACAGGTTCAACGCGCGCATGCGCTGACGAAGCCCGGACTCGATGTGTTCCCAATCCGTTGCCGAAACGATGCGTGGCACGATGTCGAAGGGGAAAATCTGTTCATGCCCGTCGGCACTTCCGTAGACGCCGAACGTCATGCCCATGTTGAGAATAACGCGCTCCGCCGCCTGCTGACGTTTCTGGAGTTCCCCCTCCGGCAGTGACGCAAACTTCCGCAGCAACAGCGCACTTCCGGGCCGTGGTTGCCCCTTCTCCTCGTAGAGCTCGTCGTAGAACCCCTCTGGGTCGTAATGCGAAAATCGTATGCCCATGGGAGTCGCTCCTGGGGAGCCACCCTACCAAAAACCCCTCGCTGGCTTCAACCGCTCCGCTGAGCGGGAAGCTCACAGCTGAGTGGACCAGTTTACTTTGCCACTATGATCTTCCGTTAGGAAGAAAGCATACAGCCGACAATAGCCGATTGCATTTGACCAGAGCTCTTTAGTAGCGTGTTCTACTCATGATTACAGAATTCGTCATCACTTCCGGAGAACAGCCCAAACGGCTGGACCTCTTTCTCGTCAATCGAGAACGAGAGATCTCGCGGTCTGCTTTGCAGCGGCTGATCGAGCTGGGGCGCATTCGAATCAACGATCAGGCGGTGAAGGCGAGTCACAAGATCAAACCCGGCGATAGAATCACCATGGATGTGCCGAAGCCGGAACCTCTTTCGATGAAGGGAGAGGCCATCCCTCTAGAAGTTCTGTTCGAAGATGAGTCTCTGCTGGTCTTGAATAAACCGCCTGGCATCGTCGTCCATCCTGCTCCGGGGAACTGGACGGGAACCCTGGTGAACGCGCTGCTTCATCATTTCCAAACATCGGGCGGCACGATCTCGACGATTGGTGGAAAGGAGAGGCCCGGTCTCGTGCATCGACTAGACAAGGAAACCTCCGGCGTTATGGTCATCACCAAGACCGACCAGGTGCACCGCGCGCTCGCGGCACAATTCAAACACCATACCATCACCAGGGTGTACGAAGCCTTGGTCTGGGGCGTTCCCAAGAAAGGCCGTGGACTGATCGATCTGGCTATCGGTCGGGACGTCAAGGATCGGAAGAAATTTTCCCCGAGAACGACCAGCCCCAAGGAATCCGTTACGGAATATGTGGTGGAGCGGCGGTATGGGAAAGCGGCTGCTCATGTGCTGTTGTATCCCCGAACAGGCCGGACTCATCAACTTCGGGTTCACCTCGCTTCCTTGGGACATCCCATTCTGGGGGATCACACGTACGGCGGACGGAAGGTCTGTACGGTCGAGGAAGTGGTGATTCCTCGGGTGATGCTCCATGCCAGGACACTCGGCTTCACCCATCCGACGACAGGCAAGGCGGAAGACTTCACAAGGGTGATGCCAGGCGATATGGAGCGGGTGATGCATGAGATTGACCGGCTCATCACTCCTGGGGAGAAGGTGCCCCGTGGACCAGTTGTCGGCATGCACGTTGCTGGGGACGTATGCTGACCACCGAGGTGCTTGATACCGTGGGAGGATTAACGTCTCATCTCAAGTCCTTTGCCGCTAAACTTCCGCCGGTTGTCCATCTGAGCTCGCTACCCTCAGGAGTGAAGCCTTCCTTCGAGGCGGTGGATGGCTACGAAACCATCGTATCACGCGCGCGGAGCCAGAGTGCTGGAACACCCTACAAGTCGCTGAATGAATCGTTGGTGTCATCTCTGGAGGCATTTGAAATTGGGAACCTCCTCGGGGCCGTTCAGCCGCTTCTCTCGGCATTGGATCACTTGGAACGAATGCAGCGTGATAAAGAAATTGAGATGGGACGAACGGACGAAAAGCGACTCAAGGAGTACCGCACCGCCCTACACAAAGTCCTTCCAGGCAATAAGCCGGAATTGGACGGCGCGGGTCAAGGCATGTGATGCGCAGTATTGCGTTGTGAATGCTGAAAACTCAGCCAGGCGGCTAGTGGCCCATCTTGGGTCCCAACGCATTCGCGCCAACGGTGACGAGTTTGAAACGAGTGATATTCCCGCAGTGAGGACATTTCGCTCGAACAGTTTCATCGTCGAGCACCTCGTACTCATCAGTCTTCAGCCACATGAGTTGAGAGCACTTTGGGCAGGTTCGGACTTGCGTTGACATCGGTTTCCCCGTACACTCCAAACAATTCGGGGGATACTCTAGTATAAGATGCCTCCAACCCTCAAGTCCGCCGTCACCTACTCGACAAAAGAACTCCCTGAAGCAAGTCAGCTCCTCAGGCTGTTTCACCAGGCGCCTTGGGCCAAGAGCCGATCGCTCGATAAGGCGAAGGACATGTTGCGCCATACCGACCTGACCGTCTGTGCCTGGGATGGTGATCAACTGATCGGGTTCGGCCGCGTACTCACAGACTTCATCTATCGTGCAACCATCTGGGATGTGATCGTCGACAAGGCCTATCAGGGGCAGGGAGTTGGGACTGAGATCGTCCAGCGCATCCTCAATCACCCCCGCCTTAAGCGAGTGGAGCTCTTTTGGCTCTGTACCAGGCGTCCGGGTTTTTATGAAAAATTGGGCTTCAGCTCAAAGGAGCAGACCGGCATGGTGTGGAGTCGGGTCAAAAATCGTCGTCTAAGATAGAAACTTTTTTCCGGTGTAGCCGCCCCCTCCGCAGTCACACGAAAGGCTGGCCACGGTCCAGCGGTAACAAGCTAGAAATACATCTTCCCGCCAAAGAGAAAGCCGAACGAGGAGGCATTCCAATCATCATTCCTTATTCCGTTGACGGTCGCATGACCGTTGTTTTGTTTGTAGGCCCATTCGACGTTGAAGGCGAACCGTTCAGTGAACCGGTAATCGCCTCCCCAGCCTAAGCGCCAAGCGAAGTTATTGCTCGGACTGATGCTAGTAGTCGTATCCTCGCCGAAACTGTTGACGTTCACGCCGAAGCTCATGTTCACATAGGGGGTGAACCGACCTACTTTCACCGGACGTAGTTCTATTGTGGGAAGCACTGATACCGTATCTTGATGTCCCAGGTCCGTGTCAGTTCGCTCTACGCTGACTCCGTGCCGTTCCCACTCAAGCATCATTCCGATCAAAAACCAGGTATTGAGACTGTACATACCTTGAAAATTGACCAGTGGTCCTATTGACGTCGAAGTATTCTCCGTGAGCTGCTGGGTAAGCGGGGCAAAGCCTGCTCGATAACCCACTATCCACTTGCCTGCTTCAATCCCCCCGAATCCTTCAGCCAAGGCATCGGTTGAAGTGAGGATCACCGTTGCAGCAATGACGACCAACAATCCAACCAACCCAGCCCGCAGACCTCGTCTCCGCATGAGACTCCTCCTCTCGAATGTGGCCGATTCGCTCGCATGCTGATACTGACAGGTTCGGTATCTCGTTACACTTGGAGAAACGAGAACTCACCGCCGATTCCCATCGGGGGAGAGGGCTAGCATAGACATAGCATTATAGCGAAAGCGGGGCAAGGTACTTAATGAGAATGAGCGGCCCGCATCCGCCGCGCACGTTTTGGCGAGAAGAAAACCGAAATGAAAAACAGAGTGGTGGCTAGTAGGACAATGGCCGGCCCGGAAGGCACATCCCACAGAGCAGAGATCAGGACACCGGACACGGCCGTCAGAATGCCGATTGCCGAGGAATAGAAGGTCAGTGCCGCGAGACTATGGGTGAGTTGGTAGGCGGTCGAGGCCGGAATCAGGATCATGGCAAAGACCAAAATGGCTCCGACGGTCTTTAGTGAGACCACCACCGTCAAGGCCACTAGCGTCAAGAGGAGAAAAAACATCTGTCGGGCTGGTACGCCGGACGCTTCAGCCATCTCTTGGTCGAAGGCGATGAAATAGAGTTCTTTGGAAAACAGGAGAAGGAGGCCCAGCACAAGAACGCTCAATGCTCCAATGATGCGGAGTTCTTCGGGAGTGACCGATAGAACGCTGCCGAACAAGAATCCGTACACCTCGGCATTGTAGGTTTTCATCAGTCCGATAAAGAGGATGGCCAGTGCCATTGTCGTGGTATAGAGAATACCGATTGAGACATCCAGTTTCATTCGGCCACGTTCTTCGACCCATCCGGTAATCCAGACCGTCGCAAGGCCGAACACGATGGCGAGCAGCAATGGCGGCCACCCCATCAAGTAGCCGAGTGTCACGCCCGCAAATGCGGCATGCGATGTCCCGGCGCCGACGAATGCCAATCCTCGCAACACCACAAACACCCCGATGACGGAGCAGAGCCCTCCCACCATCGCCGCGGCAAGCAGCGAGCGTTGCATGAAATCATAGGCGAGAAGATCGAGCATGAGTGGTAAAACTATGAACGAATGCTGACTCGACCGATGTTATCCGGCCATTCTCGTAGTGAACGGCTTCTCGACCCCATCGGATAATGCCTCGAGCCGAAAAGGTGCGGTTATTGAACCCGCCGCTACTTTCTATGTGCGCAAGACCAGCAGCGTAGAAGAATCATAGGCCAAGAGCATAATGGGGATACAGGAAGACAGTTCGGATGGCAAGAAGAATTATCGCGGAGTGTAACTGGCACATTATTATGGCCGTTTTTTGAAGTACAAAATCTTGTCCAGTTAGGCTGCCCTTAAGGGGGGCCACCGTGACGTGGACATTCTCTTTTGGAAGAAAGCTGGGTTGCCTGTGCTCCCAACTAGAGAGCAATAGCAGGTGGGTTGGTATCTGGTGGATTGAAGATCAGATAATCCTAAAAACGGCAGTTGAAGCAGCGGCCTACTCCGGGATCGCCTGGCTGGAAGCGGATTGGCGGCACATTTCTTCGTACGAAGGGAGTCATCCAATGGGTGAGGTACTACGCAAGGCCGTGGCAGGACAGAAGGGGGCGATGGCGCTCGATCCCTTTGGGGGGCGAATCCACGTGGAGTGGGACCCTGCTGCCGCCGTGACCTCACGTGGACAGCTGCCGTTCTTCATCGAGTTTCTCAAGGTGAGTGGCCTGTTCGAGGGTGGGGGACTGCCCGCTGGCCTACCACAGCCACCACGCGTCGGATACACGCACCGTGCTCGCCACCGTGCGGCTGTCGATCCTCGCCGGCCACCACCTCGACGCGCCTAGCACGGCGATTCGCCATGACGGCCTCCCCCCCGAGGCTGGTGTGTGGCTGGATGCCGGACCGAAGGCTGCGCGCCCCGCCGTGTTGCGCGGGGACGTGGCCTTGGGCAACGAATCGGTGCTCCGCGAGGCCGAGGAGCGCGATCAGCCGTCTCGCACCACGCGGCGCGTCACGAAGCAGGTGCAGGCCCTCCTGAAGACGCGCTTCCGTTCCACCGCATGGGAAGAGGCGGGCCAGGGGTGGGAAGGGGGGATGAGACGCCGCTGCTGTCAAACTGGAGCCGAATGGCGCCTCCCAATGCACCAAAGGCCAATCCCCGTCCAATGTTCGTTCCGCCTGCGACAGCACTGAGCCCCCCGTCGAAGGTCCTGCAATACGGTTGTTCCATCCCATTTGAAAGTGCGACTTTTTCCGCCAATTGTACGGGGACTCCCCATCTGCCTTCCGCACAGAAATCATGATGAGGCTGCTTCGATCTTTGCCGACACTGTCTGAGGATTCAAATACTGGCTTATCCAGAGGATGGTCTTCTTGCCCTTGATGAGAGTCCTCGAGAGCGGCGGTACCTTTTAATCCTGTGATGTCGCTATCCTGAGCCTACTCGTTTGCCCCCATGATCCAATGACTCTCGACAGGCACCACCTTGCCATGTGTGAGGTTGCGGAAGGTACATCTCAACAGCAGCGGTTTACGGTCATAGGAATTGGGGATACTGCTGAAATTGACACTGGACATACTTGATTCTTTCGGTTGAATGATTTGTTTTCCCACCTCATCTCGTTCTGTGAAGTCATTATTCTCGGAAATGCCGGCCATCGGATACATTGTAGTCCCAGCTGTTAAGGTGCACGTCGGTGGCTGTATGCTTAATTCGTTGATCCCAATATTCATTACACGAATCCTAAAATCAACCCACCGTTTTACCCATATACCAAACCACCAGCCGTGTGACTCTGTCCCATAGACTCCATTTATCGAAACCCGTACGTCGCCAATCACTGCATGAAATTCTTCTTGGGAATAATTGGTGTCTTGACCAAGTCCTTTGCTGATTTTGAGTGGCTGTGCAAACGACCAGAAAAGATCGCATCCGCTCGTACTGGATATCACAATGAACCAAACAAAAATCTTCCCCAGCATCGCGGCCATGCTTGCCTGACGTGGCACCTACGGATCTCCTTAACAACTAAGTTCATATGGCCCGCGTAGCGTACACCCTTCATAACTCTTATGATAATGAGGTGACGTCATCGCATTGCCGAGGCCATAGATTTCATTGAGATTGTACATGAAAGGGTTCTGGCCAGTTAAGGCAACAAAGGGGACCTGTACTCCATAACCACCCAGAAAAGCGATGCCCTGGTCGGCATACTGAGAAACATGTCCTAACTCATGTAGGAAGGTCTCGGTCGCGAACTCCATATATTTACTATTCGGTGTCACATTGGCGTCAAAGAGTGCTCCATGGATATTCGTGTTCATCGTGATGACGTTTCCAAACGTTATCGCTCCACCACACCAACTGCATGGATAAGCAAACGCCCCATCACTATACGTTGGAGTTCGAAAACCCGACGCTGCCAATCCAACACCGTGACCTAAGAGATTATTAAACTGACGTCCCCCTGCTGACACGAGCGCCCCGGCCCAGGCACCCTGGCCAATGTCTCGGCCCTGAATACCCGCTGCGGTTGCACCGAAGGCTGCTCCTCTGAGCGAATCATTCACTACTTGATTGGCATACTTGGCTGCCCAATTCGTAGAGCTGTTTCCAAACGGCTGAAATCCTGGATTCGGGACCACTGACAAAGCCGCACCCATCGCGGCTCCATACATCGCGCCCCTGCCGGGATCTTGCCCAAGGGCTGCAGAAGATGCTGCTCCCGCTGCCGAATGCGCTAGAGCACTACCGACAAACCCACATCCCACAGGGCAGAGCCCTCCAGTAATGGCTCCCGATACGGCCCCATACTTGGCAGCGTCAATGAGATCACCCTCAGTGGCAGCCGCAATTGCCACGCTTGTCACGGTTGAGACGGCTGCGGTGACGACAATCCCTATGAGGATGGGGATAAAAGCAAAATGGCCTGAGGGATCAGTATAGAGCATCGGATTGTTTTTAGCATACGCATAGCGGTTCAGATCTTGCGGATCTCGAGCATTCGGCACGATCGTATCCGGCGAGATAAACCGACCGAACCACGGGTCATAATACCGCGACCCATAGAAGTAGAAGTCGGTGCTGTAGTCGAACTCCTTGCCCGTGTACTTATAGGGCACATCGACGGCCGGAGTCGTGAAACTCTGATTCGTGCGGACGCCACCATAGGGAGAATAGGTGAGCGCCTGGACCTTGGCCCCGGTGCTGTCGGTGATCACACTGGAGCTGCCCAGATGATCCCCATGCCAGTAGTGCAGGGTCCCGTTCGTGGCGACCGTCGCAATACGGGTGTCGCCAGCCCAGATGAACCGGCTGCAGCTGGTATTGGCTCCGGTCGTATCGCATTCATAGAGTTTGCTGATATACCGAGTGGTCGTGGTGCCCACGATCTTCTTCACCCGCCCGCCATCGCCGTCATAGACGAAGGTGGAGTTGATCGTTGTAGTGCCAAACGTGGTCACGGCGCTCGCCAAGCGATTGTCGACGTTAAACGTCGTACTGGAGCTGTAATCGCCGAGCGTACTCGTGATGCCCGTCTGGTTACCATTATTGTCGTAGCTGTACTGATAAGGGCCAGCGATCTGGACGGCATGGGGCCGCACGACTCCCGCGCCACTGGTGGGATAGGTAAAGGTCCCTCCAGTGAGTTGACTGTTCGACAGGATATTACCGATCTGGTTATAGCTATAGGTGATCGTGTCCATCGCGCCCCCGGTCCCATAGGGCCCGGTGGCACTGGTCAGGCGGTCCAAGGCATCGTAGCCGAAGTCCTGGTTCCCATTAATGGGATCCGTGATGAGATCCACATTCCCATCGGCCGTAAAAGTATAGGTGAAATCTTGATACAGCGGATTCGCTCCTTTCTGGGTCTTGAGCGTACAAAGCTTAAAGCTATTGGCCGGAATACAGGTCGAATGCGCCGGATCGGCAAAGGTACTGGTGGTAACCACGCCATTGCCATAGGTAATGGTTTGGGCTTGGCCCTGTGAGGTGTAGTTGCTATAGATGGCATAGGTGGTCGTGCCACTGCCTGACTTATCTCGGACCCGCTCCAAGACCGGCCCAGTATAGAGATACTCAACCGTCTTGGCGGGAGAGGTCGGATAGGTCACTTCTTTCAGCCGGCCTAAGCCGTCAAAGACACTGGTCGTGACATAGGTGGTGCCATCGAGCACTTTGGTACTCTTGCTGACCCGGCCCATAGCATCATATTCAAAGGTGACGTTCGTGGCGGCATCAATCACTTGTTTCAACCGGCCCTTCCTGTTGAAGGTGTTGACGGTATCGTCATAGATGTAGCGCACGTCGCCGCTGCCGGCGGCTTTCTGAGTCGTGTAGTCCTTTTGCGTGCGGCGGTTCAGTCCGTCGTACCGAAACCAGAGATGCTGACTTTTGGCATCAGTTTGCCGAGTGAGATTCCCCCCCGCATCGTATTGGTAGTTCCAGCAAGGAGCGGCGTACCAGGGATAGGTGCCAGCTGGACTCAAGGCAGTCAGATCGCCGCACGTACTGGTCCCATTGGTACTCATGTCAGGGTCGGACAGGGCGAGCTTGCGGCTTAAGCTGTCGTACCGCATGGTGGTGCGATTGCCCAGGGCATCGATGACTTTGGTCAGATTCCCGAGCAGATCATAGGTGTAGTTCGTAGTGGCGTAGGGCGTCCCCACGGCGGTGTCACAGGTACTCGTGGTGGTGTTGTATTCCTCAATCTTCACAACTCGTCCGTAAGCATCTTTGGTCTCGCGCTTGCGGGCCCCACTGGGATCGAGGGTGACCGTGATGAATGGCGCATAGCAACTTTTACTTGTGAGGGGAGTTCCGCTCAGTGTATCCGGATGCGTTACTTGAACCACACGGCCCAGCGCATCGTAGCTCATGGTGCGCCAGCGGCCCGTGACTGATTCAGTGGTTTTAAAGTATGGGAGGCTCGTGCGGAACACCTGGCCTTTAACATCATATTGAGTCTCGGTAACGAGGGTGGCCCCATTCGGCCCGCTGCTCTCCTTTTTGAACGTCCGGCCCAGTCCATCGAAGAAAACACTGCTTATCAAACTCGCCGGGAGATTGCTCCCACTGGTGGTTGTAGTGATCTTCTGGATACCGACCTGACCAAACTCGGCTAAAGTCGGATAGGCTACAGTGGTAGTCAGGTTGGTAGGACTGGCAGGAGTTGTGGTTGTGAGTTTGCGGCCCAACGCGTCATACCCATGGCTCACGACCTTGCCGTTCGGATCGGTTACGCTCTTGACCGTGCCGTAGAAACCCGTGGCCGGATCGATCGCCACGCCGTTCACGCCTGAATAGACGGTGGTGGTCACATGGCCCAACTGGTTCGTACTGGTGAGTACAAACGTCTTGGTCGGATCGTAGGTCAGCGTGGTCTTATTGCCAAGGGGGTCGCGGGTACAGAGCAGGACACCGGTCGTCGGATCGTATTCCATGCCGCTGATCGGATTCGTCCCGCCGTTCAGCCACCGCTCCGCCTTCGTGAGCTTGCCTTTGGTCACAGCGGTGTTGCTGCCCGTCGGCGCGGCGGTGCAGGCGCCCGTGCCGGTCCCGTCATAGTAGAAGAGGGTTTCGGCGAGTCGATCGGCAACCGCCACACTCAAGCCTTTGTACATCGTCTCACGGGCGGGCGCGCTCACCACATAATCGGTGGTGTTGGCGAGGAAGGTGCGTTGCACGGTCTTCTCATCCCCAACCACGCTGAGATCCCCATGATGGCTCTCTCGCAGGACATTGCCATAGGCATCGTAGTCAGTCGCAGCAACAACCACCCGTGAGGTTTTACAAGGAGCCCCATCGCACACCACCGTATCGCCTTGCGCGAGTGGAGAAAAATATGGAGCGGTGGTGTTGGTCCCAATCCGATCGTCGTGGTAGGAGGTCTCCGTTTTGGTATAGATGTAGGCGGGATCGGTCTTCTTGGCCACAGTCACCCGATACGGCCGGCCCTTCAACGAAGCCTCTCCCGTCACACTCGGATCATCCGCCGCAATTGTCGTCACGCCGCTGCTCACTACCCCGCGTCCCTGCAGAAACTCCGTTGTCAACAGGGTCTTGTCGGCATCGCTCGCTCCCGGGCTCGTCACTTCTACCTTCTGGAAACCCCGGAAGTCCCGCTCGCCGATATGATGATAGCCGCCAGTGTAGGAATAGGTGGTTGTGGAGGAGTTCCCGTTGCCATCACTCGTCGTCATGCTTGTGGCGGTCTGGACAGGATAGGGCAGCTGCGGATGAGCGGGAGCCGATGTCGTACTGTGACGCGGCGAAGGGGTGTAAGCCACCGTGGTGGTGCTACCGATCCCGTTGGAGACGGAGGCCAATAAATCTGGGGCGAGCTGTCCGGTGCCAGACTGCGCAATCGACACCGTTCCTGCGTTGAAACAATACACATCGGTTTTCCCATCACCCGTAAAATCCCCGACGCCATAGGAACCAGTCGTACACCAACTGCTGCGCCACGTGCTCGGTGCTATGAAGGCCGCGCCGGTTGAGAGCGCAACTTGGGTGGTGCCGTCAGAGGGATGGCAATACACATCTTCTTTGCCGTCGCCATTGAAGTCACCTGTACCAAATGCACCGCTTGCGCACCAGCCGGTGATCCAGTTGCCTCCATTCATGAATGCTGAGCCGGTTGACAGCGCAATCTTTGTCGTGCCGTCGGTGGGATGGCAATAAATATCTTCCTTACCATCTCCATTGAAATCCGCTGCGCTGACTGTACCAGCAGGACACCACCCAGAGATCCAAGAGCCACCTCCTGTGAATCCTGATCCTGTTGATGTCGCAATTGAGATCGTGCCGCTCGAATCTTTGCAATAAAGATCACTCCTACCGTCGCCGTTTGAATCCGTTATTCCCATGGTCCCCCCACTGCACCATGAGTTAAACGCCCAAGCACCTGAGAAACTTGTGCCCGTGGATAGAAGAGTCCCGTTCACGCTGCCGTTTAAGCTGGCAAGGTCTGTTTTTCCGTCTCCATTAAAGTCTCCTGTTGCATTGTAAATCCAACCCGCAGGAGGGGGAAACACAGGTATTTGCTGCTGAGGAAGCCAGGCAGAACCTGATGGCGCACCGGATTGTGTTGATGGAGCGACAATCAAAGTTCGTAATGAAAGCGGCTGAGGGCAGCATGTACCACCAATTTTCTGGTAGATAACGTCTGCTTTGCCATCTCCGGTGAAATCTCTGGCCACCCATGGCGGAGTGTCCTGGTAGGCAGCCCAAGTGGAGAATCCTCCGGTTCCATTAGAAATTAACGCCTGAGGATAACTGGAGGAGTTCCTGCACCACACATCTTGTTTGCCATCTCCGTTCAAGTCACTTCCTGAATAGATCGTGCCTCCATTGCACCATGCAGTCGCCCAGGCACTGCCGTCTGAAAGAATTGAGCTATCAGCCGAATAGGCAAAGGTCGTTGCAGGCAGTGAGGTTCCCGGCGTAATACTTCCATCAACACTCACTATTGCATCCTTCCCATGCAGCTTCATATTGGCCAACAGTGAGCGCGCGGTGGTTGGGCCCGCACTGTACGTCAATTGATACGCGCGAACCGGATTCCCATTCGCTCGCACTTCAATGGTCTTCAAACGTTTGGCGGTGGTAATGGCAAAATTGCTCGTGTACATCACAGGAGCATCGGTGCGGCTTTCCAAATAGAACTTCACCTGATTCGTTGGGGAGGTCGCGCCGTTCCCCGCGTAATCGATCTGACTCAGATACCCCTGCCCCTGATCAGGTGTATAGGTCATCGTCATGTAGTTGCCATCGCGATCTTCCACGCGCTCTAGACACCACTTGAAGATTTGTGTGCCTAAACTGCCGACTGTTCCTTGAATCCGCGTGCTCGCCCCGGTGCCGAATTTATACTTCGTTCCCTTGGTATCTGTGATCTCCCAACCGGCTGTGCCATCAGCCGAGAGCTTTCTAATGCGGAGAAAACTCCCCTTGATCTTCTCGTGATAGAGCAACGGATCGGTGGCATCCCGCACTAGATCAGTCAATACTCCATAAAATGGATGGTGTAGACCTTCCCATCGAGCTCTTCTTGTGCAGTAGGCTGATAGGGCGCACCCCACCGCGTCTGCCGCTCAATCGCCCCCATCTCCAATTTCCAGCCCATGCCGACCCAGCCATTGCCACCCGCGCTTTCATACACAAGAGCTAAATTTGGCTGTATCCCATTTCGTCCCGGCGGAACTTCAATGGGAATGCTGCCGGTCAAGGTCCCGGTGAAGAGGTCCGGTTGCAGCGACGCGCTGATTCCCGCGAGCGGAATGTCTCCATCGGTTTCTTTGGCAACTCCAGTGTTGACAGCAATCAGTAGACCGCTGACCGAAAACCACAGAGCCCCAACGAGTAGACGGTGCATGACGACTCCTTTCCTCCAATCAGGACAGGGTCAGAATCATTGAGATGACGATGATTAGGCTGTGCTGACAGATGGAAGCTGGCACATGAACGAAATGTCTTAATTTAGTTTCAGTACGAAACACTTTTCGTAACTGGCCACGTGCAAATGTAGCAGACGGAATAAGGATGGCAAGTTGTCCGTCTTTTCGAATAGATGGCCAAAATAGTGCGGCATGTAGGAACAGATTTATGATGAGAAATGTGATACGCCTCCCTCCGATACGACAACGAGAGTAGAGGCGGCTTCGGCGGACCTCGACGAAAGAAGTGAATCGATTAAGCGGTTGTCTGCTCTGAACGGGACCAACCTCCCAAGACCAGAGATTGTCCTTTCGACGTGATCGTTGGCGGGAAAGCTTACTTTTCCGAATCTGCTAACTTTCAGTGGTGATGATGGTAATCTTCGACGATGACAAGATCTTTCTCCGTAATAACGAGGTCTTTACCGTACACCTGATGAAGAATCTCCGGCTTGAGAACTTCCGCAGGGGGAGCGGCGGCGAAGAGTCTGGTTTTGAGAAGAACCATTCGGTCCACTCTTGAGCGAATCATATTAATATCGTGCGTAATTAGAAGGACCGTCAGCTTGAGCTCGTCGTGAAGGTGTTGTACTAGCTCAATGACATTGTGTTGGGTGGTGATATCCAGACCGGTCGTCGGTTCATCCAATATCAGGACCTTGGGTTGCTGGGCCAGGGCCCTGGCGATGAAGACGCGCTGTTGCTGCCCGCCGGACAGATGCCCGAGAGCATTATCTTTGTGAGATTCCATTCCGACCTGAGTCAGGGCCTCCAGCGCGATGTTACGATCCTTCCTCCCTGGACGTTTGAACAGGCCTAGCGCTCCGTAACGACCCATCATCACCGTTTCAAGGACCGTCACCGGAAAATTCCGATCGACGACCCCTTTCTGCGGGAGGTAGCCGATTTTCGCGCGATGGTAGCAGCGGAGCTCATCACAGGCACAGTCGAAGATATGAAGATGGCCTTCGACTGGAGCGAGAAGCCCTAGTACGGCGCGGCAGAGCGTCGTCTTGCCTGATCCGTTTGGGCCGATGACTCCCACGAACTCGCCCTCATAGATAGTCAACGAAATGTCCTTGAGCGCGATGAGCCCGGGAAATCCGAAGGAGGCATGGTCGAAGCGGATGATCGGCTCACGGAGGTCAGACACAGAATCCGAAGCTCCTTCCCGCGCTAAGATGAGAACGGTTACGAGATCGTTTCCAACGCATCGGCTAATTGGAGCACATCATAGCGAAGCATGTCGAGGTAGGTCCCGGTTCCCGCCAAACCGCCCGGCATCGCCGTCAAGACGACGATGTGGGCCTTGGTCTCCCTCGCCAGTAACTCTGGGAGTCGCCGGCTGAGTTGAACCTCGGAGACGACAACCTTGATATTCTCTCTTCTCACCTTCTCAATGAGAGACTGCAGATGGAGGGCGGATGGTTCTGTGCCGGACTGCATTTGAATCGTGCCGACAATCTCAAAGCTGAATCGCTTTGCCAAATAAGGCCAAGCTGGATGATGGGCGATGAAACGCCGGTCGGATAACCGCTGTGTACGCTCGAGCAGCTCCTTTTGCACCTGGCCAAGCTGTCGGAGGTAGGCCGCTTGATTGGCCTGATATTCAGCCGTATGACCTGGGTCCACTTCGATGAAGGCTTGGGTGATATGGCGCAGCATGATGGCGACATTTTCAGGGTCCAGCCAAACATGGGGATTCCCCGCTTCCCCTTCATGATGCGTCCCTCCATGAGCGTCAGCGTCGTCTCGAATCAGCTCTACTCCTTGGGATGTCGTGATTACACGTAACGATTGGTCTCCCGCGTTCTTCACCAGGGATGAAACCCAGACCTCCAGTCCCATACCGATTTCCAACAACAGCCTGGCCTTCCGGACCGCGACCAGATCAGTGGGCTTGGGTGAATAGGTATGCTCGTTTTCGTAGCCGCTCAACAAAGAAGTGACTCGTACATACTGGCCACCGATCTGCTCCGCCAAATCCTTCAGGACGGGGATCGTGACCACGACAGGAATCGGGTCGCGAGCCTCCGCAAGAGTGCCGAAGGGGGGAAGGAAGCCAGCCAGCACGGCGAAGAGCGAGAGGATGGACCACTTCCGCACGTGGTTGACCAGAAACATCGGCGGGGACGGTACCATCCGCGTATGATGCTGTCAACGAGATCATGGGAGCGCTAACGCTCATAGGCCCTGTCCATTCGACTCCTTGACCATACGCCAAAGTTCGATTAGCGTAGCACACCCGTGCGCCTCCAGACCTTCATACGGGTAGTGAAAGGATACAGGAGATGAACGTTGTCGGGTTGATGTCAGGAACCTCAGCGGACGGGGTTGATGCGGCGTTAATCACCATCGTCCGCCGGAAAGGCGGTCTCCACGTCGGGATGCTTGCCTTTCATTCGCTTCCCTACCCTCGCTCGCTGCAGCGACGAATTCTCTCTGCATCGGTTTCGGGAACGGTAGCGGATATTTGCCACCTGAACGCGCTCTTAGGGGAATGGTTTGCCGACGCTGCCTTAGGCGTCATTCGGTCGGCTCAACTATCTCCGGAAAATGTAGACCTGATCGGATCTCACGGCCAAACAGTGCACCACCTGCCGCATGGCATCAAAGATACAGGTGTCGGCGCAATACGCTCCACATTGCAAATCGCTGAACCGGCCGTGATCGCTGAACGCACTGGAATTACCACAGTGGCCGATTTCCGCCCACGCGACATCGCAGCCGGTGGACAAGGGGCGCCGCTTACCCCAGGGGTCCACGCGCTGCTGTTTCGGCATCCGCGCCGCGCCCGGCTCATCGTGAATCTTGGCGGCATCAGCAACGTCACCTACCTTCCGTCCGGATCAGGCTCTGAGGAACTCATCGCATTCGATACAGGACCGGCAAATATGGTGCTCGATGGGCTCATGTCCCGCACCACGAACGGGCGGGTCTCGATGGACCGCGAGGGACGTTTGGCGGCCAAAGGCCAGGTCGATTCAAGGTTACTAGCCAAACTTCTCGCCCATCCATATCTTTCTCAGACACCACCAAAATCGACCGGCCGTGAGGCGTTCGGCGCGAAGATGCTGGATGAATTACTCAATTGGCAACAAGCGCGTCGGCTATCGGTTGAAGATCTTCTGGCCACTTGTAGCCGCTGGACTGCCGAATCGGTCGGGACCGCAAGGCGGTGGATCAAGGGAGAAATCGATGAGGTGATTGTGGGTGGCGGTGGTGTTCGGAATCGGGCGATCATGGGACATTTATCCGACATCTTTGCTCCAGCGCCGGTGACGCCGTTTGAGGCGCACGGTTGGGACAGTAAGGCTCTGGAATCGGTGGCTTTTGCCGTCCTGGCGTATCAGACCGCGATGGGCCAATGCGGGAACGTCCCATCTGTCACAGGGGCAATGTCCCCCAGGCTGTTGGGATGCATCGTTCCAAGCGGTCCGCACTGGTATGAGCATCTTCGATCGCGCAAAGGCGGAAGTAAGACAAGATGAAAATTCTTTTGGCCGGTGCGGTCATCGCAGCGAGCATCGGTCTTTGGCGCTATCTGAGGAAGGAACGTCGAAGAATGAACCAGGCATCGCCGTTTACCATTCCTCACGGCACTACCATCAGTTCCGTTCGATTGCTCGCTCAAGAGGAGGTTGCGTTGTATAGCCTCCTGCAGATGGCCGTCCAAGAGCGCTATCTCGTGTTGAGTCAGGTGCCGCTATGGTCCTTTGTCGAGGTCGAAGCGGGAGCAAAGGTGCGTTCCGATGTGTTGCGACAGATTGCACTCAAACGAGTCGATTTCGTCTTGGTCCATCCCGGGTCGTGCCACGTCGAACAAGTCGTGCAGATCGAGCATGAATCTTCGCAACCTCATCAGATTGAACGGCAGCAGGTCATCGAGTCGGTGCTCGACGCGGCTGGGATCAAGCTGACGAAGTTATCGTCGGAGAAGAGCTATTCGCTACCAGATCTCGCCGCTCAATTAGGGATCACTGCTGAGGAGTGACAAGGGCCGAGTCCGTACGATCGAACAGGTGGGTTCTTATGGCGATTGATTCGTCGAGTCTTCGGGACTTGGGGCAGCCTCGATGGCTTTGCGAGCGACTTCTGCTTCTGGGCTATCCGGGTATTCTTCCACCACTCGGTCAAACATGAGCCGCGCCTTCTCGTGATCTCCCAGTTTCGTGTACGTCTGGCCGAGCTTCAGCGTCGAAGCCGCCAATTTAGGGCTGAGCGGATAATTGGACACAACTTCATAGAACGACTTGAGCGCGTCTCGATATCGCCTCGTCCGATATTGGCATTCACCGATCCAATATTGCGCATTGGCTGCCAAGGCGGATTGACTATGCAGCTCGATGAAGAGTCGGAACCCTGCCATCGCTGCCTCATAGTCGCGGTGCTTAAACTCATCCATGACGCGATCGTATAGTCGGCGGGTCGTGTCTTGCCGTAGAGTAGGAGCGGCCAAGGACTGGCCAACCGGAAAGAAAGTACATAGGACGATGAGAATTCTGATACAGTCACGGAGCATACCGAGCCTCCATCTTCTGATTTTCTTATGGCGGTCGAGCAGCTTACATACGCAATCGGTATGCCAGAACCATGACCATTCATGAACGAGAACCGCTGAAAAAATAGAATTTTGCTCGATTCCAAAGGCCGTCGGTCTCGATCGTCTTCAGGGGCGTGTAGAGGAAGACACAGATTTGTACAAAGTGGTTCGAATCCCCTCATCCAGGAATTCAGTATTCCATGAGCTCGGTCCGTGCCAACGCCGCAAGGAAAGTGATACCTACCTCTTGAGGAGAACATCGTGAATGAAGAGGCCATTCCGGCCAACCCCTTGGGTGGACGAACATTGGTTGTCGATCGCGTTGATCGGTATTGTTATCAGACTCCAAGCGCAGCGCTGAAGGATGTCGGTGAATCGGACCAGGTCTATGTCCGTCCTGGGATCTATGAGGATAAGCTGGTCGTCACTCAGCGACCGGTGCGACTTGTCGGTGCCGGCCGAGATAGGGTCCAAATCTTCTGCCGGCGTGGCGGCCCGCTGTATCTACAAGAGGTGTCGGAAGGGTGGATTACAGGCATCACATTCCGCTATGTCGGCAGTGATCAACATTCGGCTCTCCGGCTCTCAATATACTGAACTCCACATGCATCATCACGCAATGCCGGGCGATGGAAGGAATCTTGTCGGGAGTGGTGTTGTACGGACCCGACTGTCGGGTTTCATTTGCCGACAACAAAGTGTGCCGCAATCGTGAGTCGGGCATTTTCGTCTTTGCGGGCGCTCAACCGCGAGTGGCCGACAATCGTTGTGTTGAGAATCACCATTTCGGCATCGCGGTGAGGGATCCGGGCAGTCGTCCGGAACTGGTGAGGAATTTATGTGAAGAAAACATGCTGAGCGGCATTTTATTGTTCCAGCAGGCCGAAGGGTTGATTCTCGATAATGTCTGTCGGAACAATCAGCATTGGGGGATCCTCCTGACGCGCGATTCGCATCCCAACCCGGAGCCATCGGCCCTGCCGACCATGAATCGACTCGAACCGAATCTCATGGGTCCCTATTCAGTCTCCGATCAACCACTTGCTCAGATCGGACGATGAAACGCCTAAGAATCCCGAAGGGTAGATGATCGTTAACTCAAGCGGCTGGAGGAAGGTGAATCATCGGGGATGTGAAACTGAAAAGAACTTCCCCCTTGCTGTTTGGCCCGATACATTGCGGCATCAGCATGTTTCAAGAGCTCATCGACATCCTGATCATCGGTCGGGTAGACGGTAATACCGATACTGACGCCGATCACTGCCCTGTGCTGGCCAAGGTGGAATGGATCCGCCAATAACTTGGTGATACGCTGTGCGACAAGCGTGATATCCTCTTCGCACGTCAGGCCTTCAAGGATAATCGTGAACTCATCTCCTCCCATGCGGGCGACCGTGTCCACTTCACGCACACACTGTTGAAGTCGTTCCGCAACAGCCTGCAAAACCTGATCACCGACATCGTGCCCCATGGTGTCGTTCACCGGTTTGAATCGATCAAGGTCAAGCAGCATGAGACCGAGGACCTGTTGGAGCCGTTTGCTGCGCGCCATCGCTTGGATAAGGCGATCACGAAACAAAGTGCGGTTTACAAGACCCGTCAGCTGATCATATTGGGCAAGGTAGGTTAGGCGCTCCTCAGCCCGTTTCCGTTCTATGGCATAGCGGATTGAGCGGGCCAATAACTCTGTTTGACCCGCTCCTTTGACGAGATAGTCCTGCGCCCCGTTCTGGACGGCTTGTAATGCGAGGGTCTGATCATTGAGTCCGCTCAGCACGATGATGGCAATTGTAGGATTCGCGGCTTGCATTTGACGCACCGTTGAGATTCCGTAACCGTCGGGGAGCGACAGGTCGAGAAGGACCGCGTCAAAACGTGCCCGGGCCAGACGCGCAAAGGCATCGCTCAAGCGGGTCACGTGGGTGATCTCGAATTCCTCCATGTCCCATTCCAGCAACATGTCTTGAGTCAGCCGAGCGTCGACATCGTTGTCTTCAACCAATAGGACCTTGATCATCGCGTCCCGAGCCAATGCTTTCTCCCTACCCCACCTGACCACTGCTTCACACACATGGTCAGTATAGCCAAAGCTCCTGAATCAACAAGCGAATCGTCGAAGCAGCAGCTTCCGTTTTTCGCTTTACCGATGCTTCATGGGAGGGAGGCACACCCCGTGCAGATGAGATACTGCAGCAGCAGGCAAGACCGCTAGCTGGTTATCCGACGATTTGGTGAGGCTCGGAGACTACAGCATTAGCCTTGGGTTGTATCAATTCAAACGAATAAAGTGGGAGAGGAACAAGTGAGTCATGAACCGTGAGAAATGATATGGGGGCCACCAGGGTAGGGACCGATCGGGCCCTGCGGTGGGCCGATCGCCGCTTCGCAGGCGTACCCCGGTTCAAAGGGCCACATTAACGAACGGCCAACGACGCTGCCACGGATGTGAACATATCGTAGCGTGACGCCCAGGCGAGCAGCGTCATCCTTAACCTTTTCCGTACATTCGTCTGATGTATATCCACGACGTGAAATCAGAAGCGGCTCTCCGGAGGGGCTGAAAACGGAGAACTCGCTTGCGCATCCCATTACCGAACACACTATACAAATAATTCCGGCAAGTCGCCTCAATCTTGTTCTCAAAGACATGGAACCGTCTCTTTTTGGATACCTATTGGTAATCCCAGGACAAAAGACACGTTAAACCATAACACGAAAATCCACTTTCAATCGACCTGAGGACAACTTTTTCTCGACCTTAGAGGGAGGGCGGATCCCTGCAGAAATTACCTCCTTCTCGGCAAGAACATCCTTTTAGCTGTTACGGCATCTCAAGAACATGACCGTACTCGGCCCATTATCGACACTATTCCCTCTGGCATAGAAGTTGACGGGCACGATCGAATGCGGCTTTTGTTGAGACTGGTGCCTGAGTCCCCAGCGAGGTCCGTCCGATGTATGAATTAGATCCGTTCACCGCTCTTTGGGAACTGCTCAGTCGCGACGTGAGGGTTGTCGGCGGGCTTCAAAGTCCTCTGCTCAGCTGGATGGGTGCCGCTGGTATCCTCACCCTCTGTCTTTGGCATAGTGCGGTGCTCATTCGAGGTTTGGTGCGAATTCGGCGGACCCTTTCACGGTTCCACGCAACCGTCGCTCCGCTGGTATCAGCACGCCAACAGGTGTCCAAGGACTGGCTTGTCATTCCGTCGTTGGCGAAAAGACGGGTGCCTCCTGATGGGTCGTCCGAAACGCGACGTGATCTTGATGACCTTCAAGCGCTCGATCGCGCGGTACGGTCGGAGCAGGCTTTTGCCCGAGACTGGCTTTCATACCGCAAAACTCTTGCGGTCGAGCAATCTGCCTGGTTTCTTGAGCCGACAGTCCACAGTCAGCGCTCCGCAGGTGAGTTTTTCTCCTTCGAATCTCTCTGCGCCGCCCAGCTCAATGTTCGTTTTTACAGGCAGCTTCCCGCCTTCATGACGGGTATGGGTTTGATGTTCACCTTCCTTGCCATTTTGATCGGGCTCAGCAAGCTCCACGCGAATGGATCGGAGATCGATGGAATCCAAGGGCTCATCAACGGGCTCTCAGGAAAATTCGTCACATCCATCGTCGGCTTGGCCTGCGCCAATGCGTTCACTCTCCTTGAACATTCATTCTGTCACCGACTGGACAACCAGCACCGGGAATGTATTGCCCTCCTGGACGAAATGTTTCCTCAAAAAACCACCGATCAATCTGTCCAGACTTCCCCATCGTCGAACGGAATTCCAGCTACCATAGTCGCTCCTGCCCGAAACGATGCCACCCATCAGCTTGTAGAAGCCGTGCAGCAACGCCTTGGATCAACCGTCACAGCTCTGAACTCCACCGCACAAGCGCTTACGGCGCTGAATTCAAAACATTCAGCGATGAAGCTTGATGACTTGCCCGGGGAGATCGGTCACGAGGTCCAGCGGGCGTTAAGACCCATGGTGAATCCCTTGCTGGAAGCCATTCAGGATCTCCACCGCTCTATTAAGGAACAACGCTCGCCGGTGAAGCTGTCTCAATCAGAGATCGAGACGATGTTCCAGAAACTCAGGAGCAATACAACTGCGACGGCAGAACCTGTGCGCCCGGCGAATAAAGTCTGCGATTCAGGAAAGTCATCTCGTCTCACATGACAAGGTACGGAGAGAACGACCGGGATGAAGTCGAGCTTTGCACAAGATACTCGTGACAACTCAGCCGTGGTGACGGGCGGGATTGCAGATCTTATGACTTCTCTCGCCGTCATCTTCATTCTATTGCTCGTGGCCTATGTGACTCGGGTCCAGGACGGAAATACCAATGCAGCCAGGAGCCGTACCGTACCGACGGACATGACACCGAGTCTTGACCCACTTCATCCACCGCTGGAGGCTAAAAGGCCGAACGTCCGAACGATCACGGTGCCGGATACCGCGATCAATTTTGAGTTTGGGAAGAGCACATTGCTTCCCACCACCGAAACCTTCTTGTCCGAGGCCATGCCTCACTACGCCTCAGTCGTCTGCGGACCTGGAGGGCAAGAGGTGGAGGCCTTTGTCATTGAGGGGTACACAGACGATCTGGGGGACGATATACGTAATCTGAGACTCAGTCAGGACCGCTCCTTTGCGGTGTTGGCGAAAAGCTTGGAAGTCATTCGCAAAAAGCTTCCTTGGGCTTATGAATGCTTCTTACAGAAAGCCACCGCGAACGGGCGGGGAAAACAGGACCTTCTACACAATGATGCCGGATGGCTGGACCGCGATAAGAGCCGTCGTGTCATGTTCAAAATCCACATGCGACCCCTGTAGCCTGCCGAGCAGGGACAAGATACTTTTTTAACCGGCGATGGTTCGTTCGTGCGCTATCTCAGATCGATTCGGATCCCGCCTGCGTCGGCTTGTCCCATGCCGGCAATTGTTATTGGTGGAGACTTGAGAAGCCCGTCCAATATATGTGGCGACTCAGTTCGATAAACTGCTCGATGGAGAGGACTTCCGCACGGATGGAAGGAGAGAGGTCGAGGCATTTCAATGCTGCTGTCACCGGCTGCTGCTCGTACCCTTCATCTTTCAGCGAATTGGGCAGTGTTTTGCGACGGTGCGCAAAGGCTGCTTTCACCAGTGCTGCAAATCTCAGCTCTTCCTCCTGGTTCAATGCTCTCTGATGTCTGGTCTTTAGCCGAACCACGGCAGAGCCGACTTCCGGCCTTGGCCTGAAACACTGTGCAGAGACTCGGATTGCTTTCCTGACCTCTGCCGCATACTGTGCCATGACTGACAGCACGCCGTAGTCGGAGCTGCCTGGTTTTGCCGTCAAACGATCTGCGACCTCATTTTGCAGCATGAGTAGCATGCGGGGAAAACGATGGCGCTGATCGAGAAGCCGGAAGAGGAGAGGCGTGGATAAATAATAGGGAAGGTTCGCAACGACGATGGTCCCGATCGGAAGGCGTTCGATCGGATAGGTCATGGCATCGTCGAGGACGAGCGTGAGGTTCGAAAAGCGAGGCTGTCGTTCATTCAGGTAAGCATGAAGCCGCGGATCGACTTCGATTGCCGTCACATGGCCGGCGGCACGACAAAGCGCGTCTGTGAGGATGCCGCGCCCTGGCCCGATTTCCAATACGGTATTGGACCGGCTTAGATCAGCCAGCGCGACGATTTTGTGGACAATGTTGGGATCGATGAGGAAATTCTGTCCAAGACGTTTGATTGCTGGAGGAGGGACGAAGGAGTCCACCCGTCAGCTCTTGGTTGGAGGAATGCTGGCTAATCGCTTGGCGAGTATTATCAGTGGCGAGCGATAACATTCCACGAGATCGACGAACTCTTCGACCAGGTCGTTGGTGAAGGACGGTCCCTGTTGGATACGAGCGAACGCCTGTCCTTCCAGAGGGCCCACAGTATTGGTGATAAGCGACACCGTGTGCTCTTTCCATTTTGCTATTCGTTCTGCCCCGGCGATCGTGTTCAGATCTTGAAGCGTCTGTTTCTCGAGTGTCTCTAATTCGTCAATCTGTTGCCGAACAACGGTAAGACCCTTCGAAATATCAGGCGACACGTCCGGTCCGTCCCTTCATAGTTGGAGTGGCCACTGTTCTATTCTGAGCGATCTTGGCAGCCAGCTTGACGGCCTCGATCAGGCTTCCGGAATCGGCGACACCCTTCCCGACGATGTCAAAAGCTGTTCCATGATCCACTGAGGTGCGGATGATAGGTAAGCCCACGGTAAGATTGACGCACCTGCCGAAGGCGACTAGCTTCAGGGGAATGAGGCCCTGATCGTGGTAGAGGGCGACGACACCGTCAAATGACCCTTTCGCGGCCTTCCCAAATAGGGTGTCAGCCGGCAGGGGATCACTTGCCAGGATGCCTTTCTTCTGGGCAGCACGGGCGGCTGGAAAAATCACGCGGGCTTCCTCATCGCCGAACAATCCATGTTCACCGGCATGAGGGTTGAGGGCAGCCACGCCAATCCTGGGACGATTGATGCCGAACAACGTCGTCAGCGCCGATTGGGCCAAGCGAATCGCTTTTTCAATCTTTGCCTGGGTCAGCAGCAACGAGAGTTCTTTGATTGGGACATGTGTCGTGACGAACATGATGCGTAACGGCCCGCCCACGATCATCATGCCTGACTCGTCGGCTTTCGTGAGATCGGCCAAGAGCTCGGTATGGCCAGGGTGCCGGCAGCCGGCCATATTGATGGCTTCTTTGTTGATGGGCGCCGTCACCATCCCCTCGATACAGCCGATCTGAGCCAGCTCGACAGCTTTCTTGATAAAGACGACTGCAGCAGCACCGGTCTCTGCTGCTGCCATACCAGGCTTGAACGATCCCAGTGGTGTCTCCAGCGGGTCCAGCACTGCCACCGTTCCTCTTTGCGGCATCATTGTTTGATGGCCGTCAACAGGGAGGATCCTCTGTTTGAGCTTCAGCGCCTTGATCGTTCGCTCCATTACAGGCAGCGATCCGATGACGATCGGTCGGCAAACATTGTGCAGACGAGCTCCAGATAAAGCCTTAGCGATCACTTCCGGGCCGATGCCGGCCGGATCTCCCATCGTGATCCCTAACAAGGGGAGTCGGGGGGATGAGGAACGGTTGCGAGATGATCGCGAGTCAGTTGACATAGAGATGCACAGTATAGCCGATGTAGAACAAGGCACCGGCGGCGAGCAGCCACGGCCGCCACCGACCTCCGATCAGAATCTGCAAGAGACAGAGTCCCACCGCCTGCACGGCCAAGATCATGGTGGTCAATGCCGACGGTGCAATCGACCATTCGGTTCCGATCAACCCTACAGTGACTGGGAAAGTGCCTTGAAACACCATGGCTCCTGTGACATTGGCCACGGCGAGCCGGTCTTTCTTGCGATAGAGCCAGAGAAAGCTGTTGGACATCTCCGGTAGTTCCGTGGCGAGCGGTGCGATAAGCAGCGCCAAAATCAACGGCGACATGGCGAATAAGCCGGCCATCGATTCTGCGGCCATGACAAACAAGTGGGCTCCCACTATCAACCCGCCTAAACCTAAGAGAGCTTGGAACGTGATCATCGCATGTGAAGGCGTATCGGCCGCTTTGGCGAAGATAAGCGGATCCAACTCGTTGCCTTCCCCTTCATCGGACGGTGCGAATTTGAGCTTCATGTAATAGATATACAAACAGATCAATATGACTGCCGCGATGAGGTGGATGAGTCTGGAGGGTACGAAGGCGCAGCCCAAGGCGATAAAATATCCGATCATAAAAAACGTGAGGTCCGTCAGCACTTCACGATAGTTGAGGTGAAATCGCGCCGTCCGCTTGCCGACCCTTGCATAGAGCAGCAGAAGAACGGCCAATATGGGCAACACAAGCGTGCTGAGCATGAACGGCGCGCCTAAGATGGCGCCCAAGCCGACCTCCACCTCTTCCCGGCTTTCGCCGAAGAAGATCGCAATGATCGGGATGGAGGTTTCAGGCAGGGTTGTGCCGATTGCGGCGAAGACGCTACCCACGGCACCCTCCGAGACACCCAGCCGCTTGCCGAGCCATTCGATGGCATTGGTAAAGAGCGCGCAACCACCCAGCGTGACCGCCACGGAAACGACAAAGAGGAGAACGTAGTACAGAACAGTCACGCCCCGCCTCGCACGCTTACCATTCTGTTCTTTGGGAATGCTCGTCGATAGGCCAGCAGTGCTTCCTCCATAACCGTCTTGAGGGGGCGACCGGTGCGTTTTGCGATGGTCTTGCAGTCCTCGTATTCGGGCGCGGCTTTTTCCCATCCGGCGCCGACTTCCGCGACTTTCATGCGAACGACTCCGCCTCGGGTCCTGACAGCGATGAATCGTCGGGGGAGGACTCGTCGGCGCACTTCGTGAAAACGTACTCCAAGCGTGGTTGTTTCCTGGAAGAGAACTTCGAGGACGGCATCCACCCTGTCTTCGTTGGCCATGCAGCTCATCACGACGCCTGGTCTACTTTTCTTCATCACGACGGGAGCCAACGCGACATCAATAGCCCCGACTTGAAAAAGCCGTTCCATGAGGTATTCGTAGGTCTGTGGACTGAGGTCGTCGAGATTCGTTTCAATCTGCGTCACGCGCTCGCTCTGACATCCCTCGGCTTTGGACTCTTCTTCGATGAACACGCGCAAGGCATTAGGCCACCCGTCTGGATTGTGGTCGCCGGCCCCATAGCCTACTGCCATACTTTTCATGGCCGGCATAGGGCCGAATTCCGATGCCAATGTCCGGAGCAACGCAACCCCGGTAGGAGTTGCGAGCTCGCAGCACGGGCCAGCAACATAGATCGGGATCCCCTTCGTCAGCTCCGCTACAGCTGGTCCTGGAACCGGCAAGAGGCCGTGTGAGGTCTGAATGGAACCAGCCCCTACATTGATGGGAGACGATGTGACTCGCGTGACGTTCAAGAGATAGCAACCCAGTACGCCTCCGACAACATCAATGAACGAATCCACAACCCCCACTTCGTGAAAGTGGACATCCTTGGGGCTGACGCCATGCGCCACCCCTTCTGCTTCAGCCAACCGATCGAAGACCGACCGACTACGTTCCTTGACCGGGCCAGGCAGCGAGCTTCCCGCAAGGACCTTTCGAATGCGAGAGAGGGTCAGCGGCCGTTGAAACCCCTGTTGAACGATCACATCGACCTTTATCGTCGAGAGCGCGCCACGATGCACCTTGCGCCTTCGCAGGTGGTAACCGTTGAGTTGTAGGCGTTTGAGTCCGCTAATCAAGTCTGTCCACGAGAGACCGGCGCTCACCAGGGCGCCCAGGACCATGTCTCCACTGACGCCGGAAAAACAATCGAAGTGTAAGTGTCGACCCACCGAGTTCCTCAGTCGCTCCATGTAAAATGACCGCACATCTTACCCAAACATATTGCGGAACGGCAATCATTAGTCCATTGTCTACGCTTCGTTGACAGCCTAAGGATGCTATGTTATCCCCCTAACAATGTGTTGAGTTGCATTCGCCGTACATCGTGGCGAACGTCCTCTTCGCCCATGAAAGCTGGTTCGGTGTTTCGTTGAAACCTTCAATTACGCTCCATCGTCCGAAACTCCTGCTCGTGTTTCTCGCCCTATGTGGCTGTCTGACTGCATTCTTCCCAGCAGAGAGTCTCTCAAAGGTGAAACCCTCTCGCGTTCCCAGGCCCGAGCCTGGGCTCAAAATTGTCGGCCTCTCCATTGCCCCGACCCCCTATACTCTGGGCGACGGCCCTCTTCAGTTTTCCGTCACGGTGCAGCTTCCGAAAGAAGTCTATGGAGACCTAATTCTTGAGGTGACATCGCTCATTAGCTCTCCTTCGAAGACCTCGCTCCGATTCCTCACACACCGACAGCCTGTTCTCATCCCAGCAGCGGACAATGGGGAGCTGGAACGATCGACAGTGGCTGTCGAACTTGCTTGGGATGGGCAGGATCACCGCAAGCAACTTGCCGAGGTGGGCACCTATTCGTATGAAGTGAGGACAAAGTTGTTGGCAAACGGAGAGAAGGGGTTACGCACCGTGATGGTCGCATGGCCGAAACGGGGCATGCTGGAAGTGAAATAGTGTCCCCTTGCCTCTTCCACGCCTACCTCTTCACCCCCAACATATTGATCCGGTGCGCGAGACAAGCTGCGCCGAATCCGTTGTCGATGTTCATCACTCCCACACCAGCCGCGCAGGAATTGAGCATGGTCAACAGCGCGGCGACTCCGCCGAAACTCGCACCATAGCCTCGGCTGGTCGGCACGGCAATGACGGGGCAGTGGACCAAGCCTCCCACCACACTCGGCAGGACTCCGTCCATTCCGGCAGCGACGATCACGACTTGGGCTTCAAACAGCCGATCTTTTTTTCCGAGCAGCCGGTGGATGCCGGCGACACCGACATCGTACAGCCGCTCAACGTGGCTTCCCATCACTTCTGCTGTCACACGGGCTTCTTCCGCTACAGGCACATCCGCAGTTCCAGCGGTGACCACGAGTATATGCCCATGTGGCTTCTGTCCGGAGGGGCGAATGGCCACAATGCGTGCATCGGGATAGTACTGTGCCCGACGATCCAGACGACGAATGGCGCGCGCGACGGATGGATCGGCGCGAGTCGCCAGAAACGGCCCCTCTTTCTTGATGAGTGCCCGCGCGATGGCGACGACCTGCGCCGGGGTTTTCCCTTCGCACAAGACCACCTCTGGGAACCCCTGTCGTAACGACCGATGATGATCAAGCGAGGCAAAGCCCAAATCCTCAAAAGGCAGCGACCGTAAGCGCTGAAGCGCCTGTTGCACCGTAACATGCCCTTGACGGACCTGTTGTAACAGCTGTTCGAGTCCTTCCGGATTCATGTCCGTCCTTTCTCTGACTTGGCGTCCCGCTCCATCAAAT
The DNA here is from genome assembly GCA_029194725.1 of Nitrospira sp. GTDB lineage: Bacteria > Nitrospirota > Nitrospiria > Nitrospirales > Nitrospiraceae > Nitrospira_D. The sequence goes on from JARFXQ010000002.1 coordinate 171,797, forward strand.
CACGGACGGCCTGGCTACAAGGTTTGCCGTCATACAGTACGGCGTTGATTTCTTGTATGATCGGCATATCGACCTGATAGCGACGGGCTAACGTGAATGCCGCGCGACTCGTCCGGACGCCCTCTGCGACAGCCTGCATTCCGGCCAATATCGCCTCCAACTTTTCTCCCTTGCCGAGCCGAACGCCGACCGAATGGTTTCGGCTCAGTGTGCCTGTACAGGTCAGCACCAGGTCGCCGACCCCCGAGAGTCCATAGAACGTGCGAGGATCGGCTCCCATTGCCGCGCCCAGCCGGATAATTTCAGCCAGGCCTCGGGTAATGAGGGCCGCGCGGGCATTGAGCCCAAGGTTCAGACCATCGATCACACCGGCAGCCAGCGCCATGACGTTCTTTAAGGCGCCGCCGAGCTGAACGCCGATCATGTCGGCATCAACGTATACACGAAACGCAGGCGTTATTAGCGCACTTTGAAACCACCGTACCAATTGCTCATCGGTGCCGGCCAAACACACGGCAGTGGGTAGGCCAGCGCTCAGTTCCGACGCAAAACTCGGTCCGGAGAGAACCATAAAGGAGCGGTGCATGGACGGAGGCAATTCGTCCTCCATGACCTGGGTCATCAATTTGGCCGTGTCTTCCTCTATGCCCTTGGTTGCACAGACGAACGGCAGGGGACCAGAGATGGAGGGTGCCAACTGATGCAACACGGATCGGGTGAGGTGTGAAGGAACGGCAAACAGAACCCCGTCGCGGTTCCTGACGGCCTCTCCTAGCGAGGAGGTGGCAGTCAAACCCGGAGGAAGAGGGATGCCCTTGAGGAAGGCCGAGTTTTCGTGCGAGGAGTTGATGGCATCGACGACATCGCGCTCATAGGCCCAGAGACGAACCTCCAGACCCTTCTCGGCCAGATGTTTTGCCAGGGCAGTGCCCCAGGCTCCGGCTCCAATAACGCCGATCTTGTTGATCGTGGTCGGCATACGCGATTCAGCCTCATGGCGAAATCATCACCCATCCATTCAGGACGGCGGATTATATAGGAAGCGAGCAAGTACCTGTCAACGAAAGTGGATTGAGCCATGTGGACGGTAGTGGCACTGGGAAAACACGTTTCTTTCCTGTAATCTCTCTAAGCTGTGATCTTTTCTTGGTCCGATTATGCAAATCTGCCCTGCCTGTAGCCTGTCACAACCGGAGATCAATCGTTTCTGTATCCAATGTGGCCGGCGGCTCGACGGTGGATCGGATAGCCCACAAGATTCTCAACACCCTGCTACCTCGGCGGCGGATCAACTCAATCTCACCGTGCTCTATGGGATGGTTGGCGTTCTGGTTCTCGCCCTAGTATTCCCCCCCTGGGAGACCCCGCCGACGCAGACACCGGAGTTTCTCGGCCTGTATTTCATCCTTTCTCCTCCCGCGCCCGAAGCTGTCGTGAGCCGCATGCTTCTGACGATTGAACTCGTCACGATTGCCATTGCCGGCATGTACGGCGCGTTTCTCTTTCGGAAGAAAAAATAGGATCGTCAGCCGTCGTGCGCCGGTCGCCGAGAGACGCCATATCCCACCGATTCAAACGCGACTGGTGATTAACGTCGAGCTTCAGTCCAGCGCTAACGTGAGACATTTAGCCGAGCCGCCCGATCTCATGAATTCATCGAGCTGAACCGGGTGGGTTTCATACCCTCTTCTGCGGAGCCACGCTTGAGTGGAGGGACAGCCGACAGGGAGGACGACGTGTTTCCCGACACAGACGGCATTGCAGGCGAACTTCAAGGCTTCATCTTCAGGAACGGTGAGACGCTGCTTGTCCGGAACACGTTCTGCAATCGCCGCCTGGCCATAGGTATCAAACGCGGCGGGGAAATAGAGGAGATCGCCCCCGCTCAAGGGACAGAAACAGGTGTCCAGATGGTAGAAACGGCTATCGACGAGTTCGAGCGGAATAATTTCTCGGTGAAAATGTTCGCTAAGGACCGGGAAGACGCGAATATCCGATCGTTGTCGATATCCGCCGAACCAGTATTCCGGGAAACCCAGGAGATCCCCGGCGCCTTCAAAATAAAGGTCTGCTTCTACCGTCATCACCTCATAGCCATGCCCACGAAACCAATTCTCGAAGTGAGCTTCTTCTCGTTGCCGTTCCGGATATCGGAAGCGACTCACGACAGCGGTTCGTCCAACTACGACGCCGGCATTCGCCGTAAATACGAGATCGGGTAGCTCAGGAATGGGAGTCATTCGTTCGAGAACGGCACCCAGGTTCTTTTCAAGCACGTGTACCAATTCATGCCACTGCCGCACCGCCCGTCCGTGATCCACGCGATTCGTAAGGCGCATCCAGGGATTGATCTCATACTCAATCCCAAAATAATCAGGAGGACAGACGAGGAGGCGGCTCATGTCGACCTTCCCAACACCCGAGCGAGTTCCGACAGAAACGATGCTGCATCCATGACGAGGCCGACGGCCTGAAAGCTCCCGCGATCGGCCAGCTTGGTCGGGACCGATGGGTTGACATCAACACAGACTGTGGGGATGGTAGCGGGCAGCAGATTGCCGGTCGCCACGGAGTGGAGCGTCGAGGCGACGAGGAGAGCCAGCCCGACACCGGGGATCAAGGCACGCATCGCGCTTTGTGCGCGAACGGAATCCGTGATCACTCCGGGCAAGGGACCGTCATCGCGAATCGTTCCGGACATGACCACCGGCACACCTTTTTTGACACAAGCCGCCATGATTCCCTGCTTGATCATTCCCGATGTGACCGCCGCCTCAATGCTGCCGATTGAACGAATCCGGTTGATGGTCCTCAAATGGAGTTCATGACCATGCGGGACAGCTCGTCCGGCGCTAAGCCCATAGCCCAGCGACGTGCCGAACAGATCTGCTTCCATGTCATGCGCAGCCAGCGCATTCCCACAAAACACGATATGAATAAATCTCTGTTCAATCAGCCAGGTGAGGGGCTCTCGACCGCCGGCATGAATGATCGCCGGTCCTCCTGCCAACAAGACTTTGGAATCCGTCTGTCCATGCCGATGCCGTTCTCGCAACTGCCTCATCCGAGTCGCGATATCGGCGATGATATGGCTGTGGGGCCGTTCTGCCGATACCTGCGATTCCATGAACCCGAATACATCCCGCTCTTGCGGACGCTGCAGTGGTATGACACGCACTCCCTCTCGACCAATCACGATCTGATCACCACGACGGACTTCGCCCATCGGCATGGCATGGGCGCTGGACCCAGTCTCACTGACCACGATGGCGAGGTCCATCTCGATTCGATCCACGTCCAGCCATCGCCCATTGAGTCGGATCTGGGTAGGCAGATGCGTCGTGGCGTAAAAGCCATCGGGTAACACCCCATCGGCGGGCGCTTGGTCGATGCGGCAGTTTGCTTCACGTTCAATCGAGGCGCCGTGTGGTTGAATCGCCTTCAGAATATCGTCTAAGAGCGGCCTCGATCCTGTCTGGATTCGGATACGAGCGCGAGACGGTTCTTCCCTGGTCTTCCCGATGTGAACATCTTCCAGGTCGAATGTCCCCCCCATCATCAGGATGAGATCCAACACCTTCGCCAACACGAGAGAGTCGATGATGTGCCCTTGAAGGTACACGCTTTCTTGGTATTGGTTCATCGAGGTACTCACTGAATGTGCTCATATTGTATCACCCACCATGGCGAGAGAAAGGAAATGAGAGGAACTAATGCTTCGTGGGAGATACCTTCATTACTTCCCTGCCTACGCTCGTAGCTTAGGCTTCGGGCGGGAGGTTGAGGAAAGGGGATGCGAAGGGCTCCGCACTTGGAGCTAAGAGGTCGGATATCTTTATCGGGCTCCGGACTCTTTGCCGTCGGGGAGATGTGGCCTTAATATCTGATCTCGGAAGTTGTGTGAGCGGTAATTCAAATGTGATGGAATGTCTTACCGAACGTGCTCCAGCCGATCATGGTCCGCCTTTGCCAAAGCCCGCACTGCTTGGATCTCCGGCATCCGTTGCTCCTCTGTCTCAATGCATTTCGTCCAAGGATGAGAAAGCGCGCCGACGCCGGCTCCGATCATACCGGTCGCTAGGGTTGGAACAAACAGCGGCCCGCCGATCACGAAACCGGCCCACATTAGCGCGCCGTTGTCCCGTTGCTCGCCGATCTGCACCAGTCGCTCCGCCGGGTAGAGGGGGAACGTGCCGATTTCTGTTCCGAGACTGGCGCTTTCACCGATCGTTCGACAACGTGCTTCAGTCGATACAGGGAAACCGATGAGTGTCAGTATGTGGGCGAATACTATTGATAGAACAGCACCCTTCATTGGTGACCTCCTTAGCGCGGAGCAATTCAATGTTTCTGCTGCAACCGAAGCCGACGAAATCATTCTCCTCTTGCCTCCACCGGCACCTTAAAAAGGTATAGGAATAGGCCGCCGTGATCAAGAGCTTCGAATCATCGAAGACGTAACCGACACTCCTTCGAGGAGTTTATGCTTGTCGACCACGATGACATTCTCTGTACCTGAGGGCACCATAAAGGATCGGTTTAGTTAAGATCGAGAGACATCGGTTAAACCGGTGCTCGTCTCAGAAGCTTGAGTCTTGCGTTTCACAGGGCTACGAGAGATTCGCATCGGCCTTCATCAGTTCCCTAAGCACGCTTGTGGCGTAGGCACCAGGAGGTAAACTGAAGAAGAGCGTGAGGGTATCCCCGTCCAAAGACCATTCCAATTCAGCGAGGGGAATGCGAAGCGCTCGGCGCTCGCCACGGAATCCGCAAGCCTTCGCAGCGGCGACGAGGCTTTCCTTCGTTGCGCCTGCTTCGACGATGACGGCTTCCTCGGTTCGGCCAGGTTCTCCGTTTGCCCAGGATGCCCGCGAACCAAAGAGGATGCCCGTCGGGCTGATTTCAAAACGATCGGCTCGTGGCTGTTCCTTGTCAGCATCCTCGACTTGAAAGCAGGCGCCATTCTCTAGCTTCATAGCCCAATCACCAACGAAGATCTTGTCGAGATGGTTGATCCTTCGCGCAAGCATCCGATTGAACAAGAAGGATTGATAGGAGTTGAGATACCAGATGCGGGTGGCGCGATTCATCTTCTCACGCCGCCGCGCATCGTGCAGCAATAGAGCGCCGATACGATAGTTCTCACCATCCTTCCCTTGCCGCTGAGGGCCGAAGTAGTTGGGTACGCCGCGTGTGCTCAGCTGTTGAAGGACGGCCGGCACGGTTTCAGCCGCGTGAGCTGCGATGTTGCGGATGATTAAACGGAATCGATTGCCGGCATGATGGCCGGTTCGTAGCCGATTGCGATGGCGCCCGAGGATCTGCACATTGAGGATCATGTCATCGATGCTGAGGCGAGAGAGCTGTTCCGGCTGGATGCCTTGCAAGGAGACCATCTGAGTCGTCACGGCTCGCGAATCTTTTAGCCCTGCCACGCCGACGGCCTGTGCTTTGATCCCCAATGAAGACGAGAGGCGACGGACCAGATCCGGCGTGGAAAGCCCACGTTTAGTGATGGTCACGTACAGATGTTCGCCTTCCCCGCAAGGAAGATAGAGCGGTCGTTCTTCAACTCGAAAGTCTTCAGGTACGGTGCGGATTTGTCCGCCGATTCCAGGCCATTTGTCGGTAAGAAAAGGGTCGATTGGTAGCGTCACAGGGTTTCCTTTGTCTGCATGATGGCTGTTCGAGGAAATGTGTTATCAAATCTGGTGAGAGAGAAGTACATGTTATACTCGTCTCGTTCATGCGGGAACGATCAGGCAAACGACAGGTTGTGGAATGAGCAGACGACGGACTGTGTCATGGCCTGATCGCGCGCGATCATACGTCGGCTATTGCCTGAGCGAGCCGCTCTATCGGGCGTTCAGCCTGGTTCCTCATTGGGAATGGGGGTTGTCCGATCATGACGTGACCATCCTGACCCATAGATATTCTTCACTCGCCGGTCGTCGCGCCGTCCATCTCACGGATCTGCACCTGGACCGACATCATACGAGGCATGATCGTATTGTCGAAACCGTGAGGGAACTCCACCCTGATTGGGTTTTCATTACCGGGGATCTGCTCAACGTACCGGAAGGTCTGCCTCACCTCTTTCATTTCCTTGAACGGCTCCGCGCCATCGCGCCCCTGTACATGACGTTGGGCAATCACGACCATTATAGCGGAGTGCCTGTGTCACAGTTTTCCGAGCTTGCCGATCGACACAAGATCACGCTGCTAGTGAATCAAAGTGCCGTCGTGTCGACGGGAAAGGGGGAACTGGCAATCGTCGGCGCCGATGATCCATCGCTTCATCGTGCCGATCTGCGATGTGTCCCGCCCCGAGCCGACCATCGCTTTACATTGCTGCTGGCCCATGCGCCGAATATTCTCGACTATGTCGAGCCGCATCATGCCATTGATTTGATTCTTTGCGGACACAGTCACGGCGGCCAGTGGAGAGTGCCGGGAATACCCACCTTCTGGCTTCCCCCTGGATGCAATGGCCGCGTGGCCGGTTGGCACGAATCCGGCCAACATAGGCTGTACGTCAACCGTGGCCTGGGCTGGTCGTTCCTGCCGTTTCGCTTCAATTGCAGGCCTGAGATCGCCGTGATCGAGTGGGTACAGGAATAGGCAGACCCGCAAGCTGCGTGATCGTCACTCTCGCATCTGTTCCAGCGCTTCTCTGGCCCTGCTTCTCACGGTTTGGTCCCAATCCTGTTCCATAACGACCTTCAGTCGGTCGTGCGTTTCGGTTGCCCGTAATCGTCCCAAGCCCAAGGCGGCGCAGGACCGTACGTAGGCATGGTCATCTTCTAGGGCCTTGATCAGCAGCGGCACCACCGACAGATCTTGCAACGCCCCCAAATGGCTTGCTGCCATCCCCCTGATGCGATGCTGTTTGTCGCCCAGCGCTCGTTGTAAGGTCGTGGCAAACAGCTCCTTCAAGGCAGGGATGGCTGGTTCGAGCCCATCGATTCGGTACTCGTTGAGTTCGAGCAAGGCAAAGGCAAGTTCAAGCCGTTTATCCCAGGCAGATTCTCGATCGAACAGAGTGAGGAGCTTGGCTCGTTCACGCCCTCTCGTACGGCGGCGACGGAGTGCTCTTATAGGAATGAACAGCAAAGCGGCAATCGTTAAGCCGAGCGCCGCCATCGGCAAGGCCTGATCGATAACATAGTCTTGAGTGTCGAGCGATAGCCGTTTCCAGACCCATACGCCGGTTACAATAGTGACGATCAGAATGACGAGCAGAGCGAGGTTGATCTGCCCCTGTTCGTGACGGTTCGACATAGGGGGCGATCATACGAAGCTGATCGAAGGATCGTCAAATTCCAGTGAGAATCCGTTCACCCTGAGCTGTCGCAGGGTCCAAGATGTCGTGTCGCTCCGTTCATGCAGTTCGACCAAGCTCACCGCAGGGTTCGACAGGCCTGCCCTGAGCTTGTCGAAGGGCTCACCACGAACGGATCTCTGGGGCACTACACTGGTACCTCCCCACATAATTGACATGCAATCGTAGCACTAGTCATACTCTTTCGCGATCACCGTCGGTGAGGGTGGCAGGGATTATGGACAATCATCATCCGAACAGCGCGATACGACGCGTGATGGTCGGGACGGACCGATCCAAAACGGCAGACCATGCCGTCCGGTGGGCCGCCGAGTTCGCAGACCGCTACGGGGCAGAGCTGTTCGTGGTGCAGGTCATTTTGCCTCAGCACCCGACCACCACAGAATTCGGCGCGGCTGAGCAGACCAGGGCCGCTGCCGCCAATAATGAGCTTGCGCATCTCGTCAGGGAGCTGGCCGGAGAGCGAGGGCATGCCCTCGCTGTCATTGATTCGGACCCAGCATTAGCGATCGTCCGTGCCACAGAGCACGAAGCCATCGATGTCCTGGTGGTCGGTAATGCGGGCATGGCGGGGCGGAAGGAATTCCTGCTCGGTAACGTGCCGAACCGTATCAGTCATAATTCCCGCTGCACAGTCATCATCGTAAATACTCAATCGGCGGCAGGTGAGCCTGGTTCAGAGCCCTTGCATGTCTTTCAGCCGCAGGTCGAATCCCATGTTGCTGAACCACAGCTCGGAGCCAGAGCGGTACACATCGCCACGGTGATGGCGAAGCATGGCCTCAAGGAGCTCTTCAGCCAGCCCGATCAATCGGACGGTTCGATTCGTCGTCAGCAGGCCCAGCGCCTACGATCGGCGTTGGAAGAACTGGGTCCGACCTTTTCGAAGCTCGGGCAAGTCTTGTCGACCCGACCGGATCTCCTTCCTGCTGAATATATCGAAGAGTTGGCGATGTTGCAGAGTCACGTCCCACCCATGCCCGAGAGCGAAGTGGTTCGGGTTGCCGAGCAAGAATTGAAGGTGCCGTGGGAGGACGTGTTTGAGTCGATCGATCCCAAGCCGCTCGCCGCCGGTACGATCGCCCAGGTCCATAAAGCCATGCTTGAAACCGGTGACCGAGTCGTCGTCAAAGTTCAACGACCCACCGCGCGAGCGGACATCGAACAGGATCTGGCCCTGCTCGAAATCTTTGCTCAGAAAGTGGGGCAGCGCCAGGCCCTCACGCAGGTGGTCAATATGGAAGCGGTGTTCAAGCACCTCTCCACCTCGCTGCAGCGCGAACTCGACTTCCGTCAAGAAATCGAAAACATCGGACGGATGGGGACTCTGCTCACAGACTATGATCGACTGGCGGTTCCTTCCGTCTACCAAGAGATCTCGACAGCCCGCTTATTGGTGATGGAGGAAATTCAAGGGGTCCGGATTGCCCAGGCGCCGGAAGGCCCGGCACGTATCGAAGCGGCCCGTCAGTTGTTGGAAGGTTTCTACAAACAGATCGTCGTCGACGGCTTCTTCCATGCCGATCCTCACCCGGGCAATCTTATGTGGTGGAAGGACCGCATCTTCATGCTCGATTTCGGAATGGTGGGAGCGCTGGATGCCGGTTTGCGGGAGCATCTGTTGTTGATGCTGATGGCATTGTGGAAAGAAGACGTGGCCTTTCTCAGCGATGTTACATTGATGATGACTGGTTCAACCGACCGCAGCGATCTGGACGTTCCTCGTTTTCAGGGGGAAATCGGCGAAGTCATGTCGAAGTACCGCAAGGCGTCTCTCGCGGAGATGCAGATCGGACCGCTCCTCCAAGAAATGAGCGCGACTGCGTTTCGACACGGCGTGCCGCTGCCGGCCTCCCTCACTCTGGCCGCCAAGGCTCTGGCGCAAGTCCAACTAGCGACGGCGGCGCTCGATCCGAAACTTGACCCCTATGATGTCGCGGGCAAGTTTTTGATGCGCGTCATGATCAAGCGTATGGGGGCTTCGCTCGATTTCAAGACGCTCGCGTATCAGTCTCAGAAACTCAAGGTGCGGGCCGAACAAACGATCGAAGCCATTGAACGCATGATTGGTGCCCGACCCGGCCAGAAGCTGGTTGTGAATTTCCGGGCTGATTCGCTGGAGGAGATGGTCCGACGTACAGGGCGTCGTCTGGCGCTGGGGCTGACGGCTGCGGCAAGTATTCTTGCCTCCGGGCTTACCGCCGCTTCAGCGACCGCTGGTTGGATCCCAGTCACCTTTGGGATCGCAGCCGGACTGCTGATAACCGGATTGGTCCTTGATCTGGTGCGGGGGCGTTAAGCGCGCGGCGTGAGGTCCACGCCGCGTTTGATCGAACGCAGGACGGCTCTTTCCAGCAGGTAGGCAATCACCGACATGCCGATACAAACGAGTCGGTACTCGATCTGCCGGACAATGGACCAATGAACGATTTTTGTCGTAGAACCGTCGGTCATGACGATCATTATCGGTCAATCCTTCTTCAACTGCAAGAAGCCTGAACTCGTGTCTTGCGCGTGAAGACTCATCATGAATGATCGCGTCGCTGCATGGCTGAAGAGTCTTGGCCTTGATCGCTATCGAGAGCTGTTTGAGCAGAACGCCATCACCTGGGACGTCTTGCCTGAGCTGAATGACGACGATTTGGCGTCGATGGGCATTGTGCTTGGCCATCGGAAGCAACTTCTGCGCGCCATCGCACAACTGTCACACAGCGGTGAAGGCGAGACTGCAGCCACTCTGGCTAGTACCACCGCAAAAGACACCACGCCGCCCTCTTCCGGTCGAGATCAAGCAGAGCGTCGCCAATTGACCGTCATGTTTTGTGACCTTGTGGGATCGACGACGCTGGCTCGTCGGTTGGACCCTGAAGACCTTCAAGCATCCATCCGGCGTTTTCTAGAGACTTGTAGTGAGGCGATCAGCCGATTCAACGGCTATATCGCAAAATACATGGGTGACGGACTCTTGGTGTATTTCGGGTACCCCCATGCCCATGAGCACGATGCAGAACGGGCGGTCCATGCCGGACTGGCCGTGCTGGAGTTGGTCAGGGCCTTGCCACGTGATTCTGAGCTGCACCAGGACAGTGATATCGCGGCGCGAATCGGGATTGCGACGGGTCCCGTCATCGTGGGCGAACTTATGGGGCAAGATACCGCCAAGGAACGGTCCGTGTTCGGTGAAACTCCGAATCTGGCTGCCCGCCTTCAGGCATTGGCCGCGCCGAATCAATTGATCGTTGATTCGGCGACGAAGCGCCTGATCGGGGATGAGTTCGAGTTGGCCGATCAGAGAACGGTTTCTCTCAAGGGCTTCGAGACGCCGGTCCAGGTCTGGCAAGTTCTGGGCAGCAAGCTCTCGACCAGCCGGTTCGAGTCGTATCGAGCCGGACGATTAACTCAGTTCATAGGCCGAGAACATGAAACGGCGCTGCTTTTAGGTCGCTGGCGGGAAGCGGTGGAGGGTGAAGGGCAGGTTGTCCTTCTCTGTGGTGAGGCCGGCATCGGCAAGTCCCGAATTGCCCGCAACCTGCGTGATCGACTTGGCGAGGAGCGTTACCAGACGATTCAATTTCAATGTTCGCCGTATCACACCAATGCGGCGCTCTATCCGGTGACGACCTATCTACGGCAGTCGGCGGGGCTGCTGGATGAAGATAGCCCCCCGACGCAGCTGCATAAGCTTGAGGCTCTGATGGCTGACAAGGGACTTGACGATCGTGTCACGGTTGCCTTGCTCGCAGATCTGCTTTCGATCCGAGGAGATGAGCAGAACCAGCTATTGAATCTGTCGCCTGACAAAAGCAAGGACATGACCTTGGAATCGCTCGTGCAGTATCTGCAAAGGCTCGCGGATCATTCCCCTGTGATGCTTATCGTGGAGGATGCCCATTGGATCGATCCAACCACGCTGGATCTTATGACGCGAGTCATCGATCGGATCAGGCAGATGCGCGCGTTGGTGTTGATCACCTTTCGGCCAGAGTTCAGGCCGGTGTGGGCGGAATATAGTCACGTCACGTTGCTGACGTTGAATCGGCTTACTCGACGACAGAGCGCCGAACTGATTGCGACGATGACCAGTGGAAAGATGCTTCCGCAGGAGGTGCAGGAGGCGATTCTGGCGAAGACCGACGGCGTACCGTTGTACATCGAGGAGTCGATAGAGAATCTGCTGCAGACGGGATTGCTGGCAGAGGGAACCGACTCATTCACCCTCACAACTCCACTCAAAGAAATGGCCATTCCAGACAGTCTGCAAGCGTTGCTCATGGAACGGGTGGACAGATTGGGGCCGGTCAAGGAAATCGTTCAGATCGGAGCAACCATCGGACGGGAATTCCCCTATGATCTACTGCACGCTGCCGTCGATGTATCGGAAGGCGAACTCCATAATGCCCTCAACCTTGTCGTCGCGTCAGGGCTCATTGTGCAGGAGGGAGAACGATCTTTTGCGCGATATCGTTTCAAGCATGCGTTCATCCAGGAGGCGGCGTACAACACGCTCTCCAAAAAATCTCGGCGGCTCCTCCATGCCCGCATTGCGAGAACAGTGGAAGAGAAGTTTCCCGAGCGTGCGCAGTTGGAACCGGAACTCTTGGCCTATCATTATGAACAGGCAAGATTGATAGGCCAAGCAGTGGACTATTGGCGGGTTGCGGCCCGAAGAGACACGGCTCGGTCGGCGAATATCGAAGCGGTGAACCATTTCAATAGCGCATTGACGTTGCTGAAAGATTTGCCTGCGGGCACAAAACGTGATGCCTCGGAGTTGGATCTCCTCATCGCGCGAGGGTTCCCTTTGCAGAGGGTTAAGGGCTATGCCTCGCAGGAGGTCGAGCGTAATTATCTCAGGGCAAGGGAACTTTCCCAGGAAAACAGCGAGTCCGATCACCACTTTATTGCTACCCGGGGGTTATGGGTCTTCCATCTGGTCAGAGGGGCTCTCACCAAGGCCTGCACTTTGGTGGAAGACCTCCTCTCGCGGGCAATCCACCGGCACAACCCGGATCTGCTGATTCGCGCTCACGAGAGTGTCGGCTCGACCTATTCCTTTCTTGGCCGGTTTGAGGAGGCCAAGACTCATTTACTCGCCGGGAAGGCACTGTACGATCAACATAGACATCGTTCACAGATCCTGATCTATACTCAAGATCCCGGTGTAACCACCAGAATCATGCTGGCCAGAACACTCTGGATATTGGGCGAGGTCGATCAGGTCGAAACGCTGTTGCAAGAAGCCATCGGCATGGCAAGGGAGTTGGAACACCCCTTCACGCTGGCCTTTGCCCTCGCGATCGGATCTTTGATCTATTCCACGATCGGCGATGCGGACAGAACCTTGGCTCTAGCTGAGGAAGCCATTGCCATCTCGACAAAATACTCATTTGAAGTGACGTTCGCGTGGGCGACATCGTTTCAAGCCTGGGCGCTGGCCGAAAAGGGAAAAGAAGAAGGGATCCGGAAGTTGGTGAACGGCCTCGCTGCTACGCGCGCCGCCGGGGCAAATCTCAATAATACCTATACCCTGGCGTTACTGGCAGACGTGTTTTTACGGAGGAAGCAGATTCAGGAAGGCTTGAGTGCCATTAGGGAAGCTCAAGAACTCGCGACGACTCAGGGAGAACGGCACTGGCACGCGGAACTGCTTCGACTGAAAGGCGAACTGTTGCTCGGGCAATCCGATGAATCAATCTCGGAGGCGGAGCAGTGTTTTACTGAAGCTCTACGGATTGCACAGGATCAGCACGCGAGAATGCTGGAGCTGAGAGCCGCGACGAGCCTGGCGAGGCTGTTTAAGAAATTACATAAAGTGGACGAGGCCGAACGAGTCCTGAATGCCGCCTGCTCCTGGTTTAGCGATCGACTGGCTAATCCAGACTTGGTCGAAGCTCAAACGGTCCTTGATCAACTTCGGATATGAGACCACTCTCTATCCAGGGTCAGCGCCAGGGTGGGGCAAGCGGCCGGTGCAGGCCAACTCATCCCCTCGCATTTCCATCAGATTGCGGACCAGCTGATTCAGGTTTGATGGCTTATCATGAATGATTCCGTCGCTGCATGGTTGGAGAGTCTTGGTCTCGCTCGCTACCGAGAGCTGTTTGAGCAGAACGCCATTACATGGGACGTCTTGTCTGAGGTGAATGACGACGATTTGGCGTCGATGGGCATTGTGCTCGGCCATCGAAAGCAACTCTTGCGCGCCATGGCACAGCTGTCCCCAAAGGGGGAGAGCGGTACCGCGACCAGTTCATCTATTACCACCTCGAAAGACACAACGTCGTCCTCTTCGAGTCGAGACCAAGCAGAACGGCGGCAATTGACCGTCATGTTTTGTGATCTCGTGGGTTCGACGGCGCTGGCTCGCCGGTTGGATCCTGAGGATCTTCAAGAGATCATTCGTCGTTTCTTGGACGACTGTGGCAAAGCGATCGGTCGATTTAACGGCTATATTGCCAAGTACATGGGTGACGGACTGTTGGTGTATTTTGGGTATCCGCAGGCTCATGAACATGATGCGGAACGAGCGATACATGCCGGCCTGGCCATACTTGATTTGGTGAAAACCTCTTCCCGAGAGCATCCTTCATCTCAGGAGTCTGAAATCGCGGTACGCATCGGAATTGCGACAGGACAAGTCATCGTCGGGGAGATTATCGGGCGGGACACGGCCAAGGAACGGTCGGTGTTCGGTGAAACTCCGAATCTGGCTTCTCGTCTCCAGGGATTGGCGGAACCGAATCAATTGATCGTTGATTCGGTGACGAAGCGTCTTGTCGGGAGTGAGTTTGAGTTGGCCGATCTGGGCGCGGTTTCTCTCAAGGGATTCGACACACCCGTTCAGGTCTGGAGAGTGCTCCGGAGTAAACCCTCGGCGAGCCGGTTCGAGTCCTATCGAGCCGGACGATTAGTCCCTTTCGTCGGCCGAGCGCATGAAACGGCACTGCTCTTGGATCGTTGGCGCGAAGCGGTGGAGGGTGAAGGACAGGTTGTTCTGCTGTGCGGCGAGGCCGGCATCGGCAAATCGCGGCTGGTTCGATTTCTGCGAGACCGCCTTGCGGAGGACCATTACGACGCGATCCAATTGCAGTGCTCCCCGCACCATATCAATACGGCGCTCTATCCGGTGATGACCTACCTGCGGCAGGCAGCGGGGCTGGCCAATGAAGACAACGCATCCACGCAACTGCAGAAGCTTGACATTCTGATGGCCGACAGCGGACTCAACGATCGTGTCACGGTTGCCTTGCTCGCAGATCTGCTTTCGATCCGAGGAGATGAGCAGAACCAGCTATTGAACCTGTCGCCCGACAAACGTAAGGACATGACCCTTGAAGCGCTTGTGCAGTACCTGCAGAGGCCGGCAGATCGCTTGCCCATATTGATGATCGTGGAAGATGCTCATTGGCTCGATCCAACGACGCAGGATCTCATGGCGCGAATCATCGATCGGATTAGGCTGATGCGTGTGTTGTTGCTGGTCACCTTTCGGCCGGACTTCAGACCGGTTTGGGCCGATTATAGTCATGTGACGTTTCTGACGCTGAATCGGCTTCCGCGTCGGCAGAGTGCCGAGCTGATTGCAACGATGACCGGTGGCAAAGTGCTTCCCCTGGAGGTGCAGCAGGCGATTCTGGCAAAGACCGACGGCGTACCGCTGTATATCGAAGAATTGACAAACAGTCTGCTTCAGACGGCAGTGCTGGCTGAGGGAACCGACTCATTCACCCTCAAAACTCCCCTAAAAGAAATGACCATTCCGGATAGTCTTCAAGCCTTGTTCATGGAACGGGTGGATCGCTTGGGGTCGGTCAAGGAAATCGTTCAGATCGGAGCGGCAATCGGGCGGGAATTCACCTATGAACTGCTGCGGGCCACCGCCAACGTGACGGACGACCAACTCAACAGCGCCCTGGATGTGTTCGTCGCTTCCGGGCTCATCATACAAGAGGGTGAACGATCCCTTTCGCGATATCGGTTTAAGCATATGCTCGTCCAGGAAGCGGCCTACAACACGCTCCCCAAAAAATCTCGCCGACTCCTCCATGACCGCATTGCTAGAACATTAGAAACAACCTTTCCCGAGCGCGCGCAGTTGGAACCGGAACTCTTGGCCTATCATTATGAACAAGCAGGATTGATAGACAAAGCCGTGGACTATTGGCGACTTGCGGCCCAAAGAGACGCGGCTCGGTCGGCCAATGTCGAAGCGTTGAACCATTTCAATAACGCGTTGACGTTGCTGAAGGATTTGCCCGTAGGTGCTGAGCGTGACGCATTGGAGTTGGATCTTCTCATCGCGCGCGGCGCTCCCTTGCTGACGTTACAAGGGTATGCCTCCGATGAAATCGAGCACAATTATCTCAGAGCAAGAAGTCTCTCGCAGGAGAACCCTGGTTCCGAGCGATATTTTCTCTCGATGTGGGGATTATGGGTATTCCAGCTGGTCAGAGGGCCTCTCGCCAAGGCCTGCACTCTGGCCGACAGTCTCCTCTCGTGGGCAAACCATCAGCAAAACCCCGACCCGCTGATTCGAGCTCATGAAAGTGTGGGTTCGACCTACTCCTTTCTTGGCCGGTTTGACGAGGCCAAGGGACATCTACGTAAAGCAAAGTCGCTGTATGATCCGGATCGACATCGCTCGCAAACGTTACCCTATACCCAAGACCCCGGCATCACCGCGAGAATCATGTTGGCGAGAACATTATGGGTATTGGGGGAGATTGATGAGGTCGAAACGCTGGTGACAGAGGCGATCGCCATGGCAAGGGAACTGGAGCACCCGTACACGTTGGCATTTACCCTGGCGACCGCTTCTTGGGTCTATTCCATGCTCCATGACACGGATAGAACCTTAACCCTGACCGAAGAAGCAATCATGCTTTCGACCAAACACTCGTTTGAGGTGCCGTTAGCCTGGGCGATGTCCTTTCAAGGCTGGGCATTGGCCGAGCAGGGAAAGGAGACAGGCCTTGAAAGGTTGGCAGAAGGACTCTCGGTTGCACGGAGAGCCAAAGCCAGCCTCAACGACACCTATACCTTGGCGTTACTCGCAGAGAGTCATTTGCGGAACCAACATATAGCGGAAGGCTTGGCCGCTATTCAGCAGGCACAGGAACTCGCTGTAACACAGGGAGAACTGTGCTGGCAGGCTGAACTGCTGCGGCTCAAAGGCGAGCTATTAGTCGCGCAATCCGACCCATCACTCGTTGCGGCAGAGCAGTGTTTTTCAGAAGCCGTACAGGTTGCTCGTGATCAGCAGGCACGAATGCTCGAACTCAGGGCCGCGACGAGCCTGGCAAGGCTCTTGCGCAAACTGAACAAACCAGATATTGCTAGACACACCTTGGATTCGATCTGCTCCAGGTTTAGTGAACAAGACAGCAATCCTGACTTAATGGAAGCTCAAAAACTCCTTGCTCAACTGGCCGTCGCTTCTTAACCCATGGCTGACCTATCCGGCTCATGCGCCTGACGATTCTTGGTTCGGGGACCAATCTGCACCCCTCACGTGCTGCGGCTGGATATCTTGTGCGCACAGATCAACTCATTGTATTGGATTTCGGCCCTCGTACCTTGATGAATTTGATCAAAACCGGTGTGGATCGACACAGGATCACGCACATCCTATTCTCCCATTTTCACGCCGACCACTTTTCCGATTTCATCACCTTTTTCTTCGACGCGGTTATTTATGCCAAGTACGGAGGGGGCCATCGCCCGGCGATGACCCTGATCGGCCCAAAAGGCACGATCCGTCTCTTCCAGTCGATCATGCGCAGTTTCCCCAGTTTTTCGCCGGCTCCGTTCCGAGTCGCCTTGAAAGAAGTCACCGCCAAACCCTTTACGATCGGCGATACCCGTATCGTTCCCAAACCGATGGTCCATGTTCCCGATCTCTCGTCCGTCGGCTATCGGATTGAGCACCGAGGCAAGACGATCGTGTACTCCGGAGATGTTCAATATTGCGATGCGCTGGTTGCCCTTTGCAAAGATGCCGACCTTGCCGTGCTCGATTGCTCGTTTCCGGCCAATCGTCCAGGCGCCGCCCATCTGCACGCCGGACAGTGTGGTCAGGTAGCGACGGAGGCCGGTGTGGGACAGCTCGTGCTCTCTCACTTCTATCCGGTCGCGGATCGATACGACGTCAAAGCGCAAGCGGGGGAGCAGTATGGAGGGAAAATTTGGAAGGGAAAAGATCTATTGACGATCCCTGTCTAGCTAAAGCCCCTCCTCGCGAGGAGCCCCGCCGAGGATCTCGATGAAGGTGGTCAGGCGGGTCGTTCGTCCGATGTCACCCGATTTGGAGTAAATGGCCAAGAGGTTCTTGATCATCCGAGACAGAATCGCTCGCACCGGACTTTTTTGCAAGTACTTATCTTCGAACCCGTATCCGGCCTCAGTCAGAAAACGGGCACAGTTTTTTTCAGTCAGCAAGGCCCCGCCGTTGAAGCAGTCGATGAAGATCTTGTACCGGTCGGACTCATACTTCACCAGGAAATGGCCCGGCATGCCGATACCGAACAGCGGGAGTGACAAACGCTGTCCGATAAAGAGATATACCGCCGACAGGCTGATGGGGATGCCGACCCGCCGATCCATGACGCAGTTGAGGTAGCTGTTCTCAACTTCATAGTAATTCTTGGTGTTCCCCTTAAACCCTTGTTCAGCAAAGAGGTATCTATTGAGTGCGTTGACTGCTTCTTCCCCTGACGCTCGATGACCGATACGCGCCCGAACTTCATTTGCCATCCTATCGAGCTGTTCACGATACCGAGCGACGTCGAGTGTCGGATAGGCGTAGCGAGCGATCATAAAGGCGCCGGTTTCCAGGCACATGGCCCCGTCCGCACGTGCCGTTAGACTCGCCAGTTCATCTTCCAGCTTGCTTCCTCGGATTTCATCAAGGACCGACGCGATCCGATCGGCCATTTCCGGCTGTTCGATTTCAGCTTCTTGGAGAAGCGGGACAGCCGATGGGCCTATATCGATGAGTCTCCCGCTGATGGTACGGACGATTCGGTCATCCTCATCGGAGAGGAGGCGAATCAGGGCGCGAATCTGGTTTTCCGGGATCATTCCCTACGGCTCCTCGTCGTTCACGGACTGACGTATGCCGGCGTTAAGGTCATGATCCGACGATTCCGCTGTCGGTCAAGCGGTCCATGGTGAGGTCACCCCATGGCTCGGCGGAAGGCCTTGGCTCCACCGTATAGACACAGTGCATCGAACACGAGCATGACCAAGACCACCATGCCTACGTGCGGCAAGGCTTCGGCCCAGCCGGACAGAATTAAAGGGCGCACCGCATCAATAGCCCAGGTCATCGGGTTGAATTGCGCCAGAAAACTCATCCAGCCCGGCATCGCCGTCAACGGAACCAATGCGGAGCTGAGAAAAATCATCGGCAGCGAAAGAAATCCCAACACGGAAAAGAAATCCCCGTGACTTTTCACGGAGAATGCCATCGCCATAGAAATGGCCGTCAGGCCGACGCCGAACATCATCCCAATGAATAAGATCGTCGCCACCCCGAGAATACCCGTCGCTGGATACACGCCGAAGAGGTACGACACGCCGAGAATCACAAGGACCTGCATCGACGTAATGGCCATGACGAAGATAAAGCGGCTCAGGATGACGGAAGTTCGATGTATCGGCGTGGACATCAGGCGCTCAAGGAACCCGTTTTCCTTATCGAAGAGCAGATCGACGCCCCCGGCCAAACCGTTGTTCAGGACCGTCATGACGACGACACCGGCCGCGAGGAAGCTGATGTAGTTGGGCGCCTGCATGACCTGCGTGTCCGCGGCCCGCTGAAACAGGTTGCCGAAGAAGATGAGCCAGAACAGCATCGGCTGCACCAAGGTAAACAGCATGCTGAATTTTTCTCGGCTCAGCCGCCGAACCCACCGCATCGTCAATGCATTGATTTCTTGCCAATAGTGCGCCACGTGATTCCTTTTACTCCGACTCGACTTCGGGAGCCGATTCGGTGATGGCTCTTCCCGTATGCGCGATAAACACATCGTCCAAACGCGGACGGTTGTATTGAATAAACTCGATGTCGCACCCCAATCGATTGGCCGATTCGAGAATGGTGGGCAAGGCCTTTTCGGGCGATTCTACCCTGATATCCAGGCCCTTTGCGGTTGCCTTCACGGTCTTGATCGCCGGACGGTCGATTAGGTCGGACTCCAGCAGCGGGATTCGGTTCGCCTCCTTCAGAGTGAGGGCCACGATATCCCCTCCGAGGGCGATCTTGAGCTCAGCCGGGGAGCCCAGCGTTTTGATCTTCCCTCCGTCGATAATGGCGAGCCGATCGCAGAGCCGATCAGCCTCATCCAGATAGTTCGTCGTCATCACGACCGTCATCCCACGGGCTTTGAGCATGCGGACATATTCCCAAATCCGGAGACGGCTTTGGACGTCGAGGCCGAGGGTGGGCTCATCGAGGAACAAAATTTTGGGGTCCGGCAGCAACCCACAGGCAATGTCGAGCTTGCGCTTCATGCCTCCGGAATAGGTCTTGGCAGGCCGGTCCGCATGGGCTTCCAGCTCGACCAATTTGAGCAGCTCGCCGATGCGTTTAGCCGCCTCTTCTTTCGTAAGATGATAGAGCGCACCAAGCAGTTGGAGGTGTTCGCGCCCGGTCAGAAACCGGTCGATCGCTCGTTCTTGAGGCACGTATCCGATCACAGTCCGCACCTGATCCGCCTCGCGCACTGAGTCGTAGCCCATGATGGTCGCCCTGCCCGATGTCGGATGGAGCAACGTGATGAGCGTGCGAAGCGTGGTGCTCTTGCCCGCGCCGTTCGGCCCCAGCAGACCAAAAATTTCCCCGGCATAGACCTGGAACGAGAGGTCATCGACGGCTTTATGGCTGTCATACGACTTGCAAAGACGACTGACGTCGATTGCGATGGTCCGATCCATTACTCCTAGCCCTTCGTGTCGGGATGTTCGTGCAGCATGAATTGAACCAAATCGTTCAATCGACGAGCCCGTTGGTGGAGTCCGTCCGCTTCCAGTAGGAATTGTTTCTCCAGGGGGGTGCAGTCCAGGTAGGTAGAGAGGGTGTTGACCAAGACTTCGTCGCTGACATCATCACGAAAAAACCCTTGCCACGCCGCGCTATCCTCTCTCGCCTGAAGGTATCGCCCGAGCATGTCGATCAATGCGCGTCGAACGCCGTTGGTCAGCCCCTCGTCGGAGCGCATGGGCGTGATGCGAACCGTCGCTTCGCGATATGGCTTGTCGAAATGTTCCTCGGAAATTTCGCACCGTTCGAGTCCTTGCAGTAAAATGTTGGAGCGACCGTCCGGCAAGGGTTGCACACTCACGATCCGTCCGATACAGAGCGAGGGATAGATCGCCGGATTCTCATAGTAGTCCGGCTCCCATCCTTCTTTAAGGAGAGCCATGGCAATACATTGACCGCCCATCGTCACATCGGCGACCATCCGTCGATATCGGGGTTCAAAAATGTGGAGCGGTAGGTACGTTTTGGGAAAAAAGACGACGTTGGGTAATGGGAACACCGGAAGACGACTGGGAATCGGAAAAGGTTGGGCATGCTTGGACGCACTCCGCTCCGCCGGCTCCCGCTCACGATCAGTCTGCATGGCTCACGATAGCTGAGACTTGTGAAAATTGTCAACGGCGTGCACGGATCGCCGAGCCACAATGAAATGCAAAACGTCGCTCTGAGACCATCGATTTGTTCACTCTCGAGCCCACATGATATAAACAGCCTACGAAATGGGGCTCTACTCCGATGCTGTGGTTAACCCATAAAATGAGGCGGATGGTGCACGCTGTTCGGGTAGTTATTCCAATCGTAGCTCTCCTGGCCTACGACCTCAGTTGGGTATCCGGAGCCACCCCATCTTCGCCTCCGTTTCAGTTTGCAACCGCCGGTTATCGGTTCAATTTTCCTCGAGACCACGGGTCTCACCCGACCTATCGAACCGAGTGGTGGTACTACACGGGACATCTGCAGTCGAAAAACGGCCGGTCGTTCGGCTTTGAGTTGACCTTCTTCCGTCGAGCCGTCCCACCCGACGAAATCAAAACCCTGCCGTCGAAATGGTCGATTAACCAGCTGTATCTGGCCCATTTCGCCGTGACCGACATCACCGGGAAGCGATTTCATTTCTCAGAAAAGTTGAGCCGTGAAGGGTTGGGGAAGGCCGGGACCGACGAGTCGCGGCTCCACGTCTGGATTGATGATTGGCGCGCGGAAGCATCGACGGAACCATCCGCGTCACATATCTTGGTGGCCCACGACGAGACGCATACTCTCGGCCTTACACTTAAACCGGCCAAGCCTCTCGTCGCTCACGGTGCGGCAGGTATCAGTCGAAAGGGAAAAGATGTAGGCCAAGCCTCTCACTACTATTCGTTCACCAGACTCGCGACAAGCGGAAAGCTCACGATCGATGGTGAGTCATTCGATGTGACCGGCATCAGCTGGATGGACCATGAATTCGGATCAGCCGATCTGGGGGCGGATCAAGTCGGATGGGACTGGTTCAGTATCCAGTTGGAGGACGACACCGAATTCATGCTGTA
Organism: Nitrospira sp.; assembly: GCA_029194725.1. GTDB lineage: Bacteria > Nitrospirota > Nitrospiria > Nitrospirales > Nitrospiraceae > Nitrospira_D. Next base: position 193,713 of record JARFXQ010000002.1, read on the forward strand.
CCGAATGCGTCGGAAAGATGGGTCGTCTGATCTGGCTTCGAGCGGGACAGCCGTGTCTCCGGATGGAAGCACTCGACATCTGGAACTGACGGACTTTCAGATCGAATCGACTGGAACTTGGACCAGCACCGAAAGCAAGGCCACGTATCCTAGCCGATGGCGGCTGACGTTTCGGTCGCTCGATCTGGCGCTGGATGTCACTCCGCTGCTCGCGGATCAGGAACTACGCACCTCACGTAGCAGCAAGGTCTCCTATTGGGAAGGAGCAGTGGCGGTAACAGGCACCAAACAAGGTCGGCCTATCAAAGGCCAGGGGTATGTGGAGCTGACCGGCTACGCCGAGCGTCTCAAGATGTAGGGGAAAGCCGGGGTTAGCCTGCAGTTGTGCGACCTGATCATCCGGCCAAACGACCATGCGACCAACCCGACAGTCCCGAGCCAAAGCATGATGGCCTGGAGAGACCTTATGAAATCAGACACCTCACCAGCCACAGGTCAATGCTTCCCTTTGTCCTTGTGTTCCTTGCCCTTGTCTTCCACATCGATGATGACGCCGGAATCCGCATCGATATGCACTTCCTTAATCATCTTGTCGTCCGTCACGATTTCGACCTCCCACACCGTCTTGTCATGTTTCTTTTCCAGCTCAGCTTCGATGACGTGGCCCGGCACCTTTTCGGACGCCGTCTTGATCGCCTGATCAATCGGGACCTTCGCCTCCTCCGCCATTTCAATCTTAGACTTGTGCTTCTCTCCTTTCTTATCGGCGATCGCAGTCCCGCCCAAGGCCAAGACGATTCCCGCTGCCAATGCCGCCACAACGATCTGTCTCATGATGTCTCCTTTGTTATGTGAAGTAAAACGATCGGATGAACGGGTGGAGCATCCAACCTCGTCCAGTGTGAGCTTGACTACTGCGATCATTGTGCCACGAACTGGTCGGCGCGAATGCTCACATCAAGTGGTTGATTCTGTGACCCGAGCCTGCGCTGACTAGATATTCTTGTAGCCAAAGTCTACATCGAGGTCCTTCGCTTCGGGGCGAGATGCTACAGATGCCTGTTGGTTAGGAGAATGAGAGCAAGATCACCTGACACCTCATTGAGGTGGAGATAAGATCGTTAAGGGTTCCTAGATGAAAGTCGGGTTAATCGGCAGTCGTTTGCCCTCATGTCACGCGCGCAAACCTTCCTGCGCAGACTGCGGACCACGAACGGCATTGAACCTTGTTTCGTGAAGGTGCAGAATAGAGACCATCTCGGATTCAGAAGGCGCTGTCGTTTCCGTCCGAGCCGTTCAAGGTCAACGTCGTTGAGCCCATCCAGCGGACAGTGCGTGAGCAGCGTCCGCATGTACCCCGATCGCAGCATGAGTTTTGAGCCGCCATCTTCGCAAGCCGACCGACAGTTGACGTACGACGAATACCTTCGGATTCGCGAACTGTTGTGTCTGCAATCTCCCCTCTCCTCGCCGATCGCCCATGACGAATTGCTTTTTATCATCACTCATCAGACCTACGAACTATGGTTCAAATTGTTATTACACGAACTGGATGCAGTTGTGGTGAATCTACAGGCCACGACACGACGGCCTGGTTCGCGAGACGAGGTATATGAGGCAGCTCGCTTGTTAAGGCGGTGCACCGAGATCGCCAGACTCCTGGTCGAACAATTCACCGTCCTGGAAACAATGTTGCCGACGCACTTTCTGGCCTTTCGCGATCGGCTACGGCCCGCAAGCGGGTTTCAGTCCGAACAGTTTCGCGAGCTTGAGTTTCTCTGCGGTCTCAAGGATAAGCGGATGTTGGACCTGCACGAGCCAGCCCCGGAGCTGTTCGCCGCGCTTCAGCGGCGGCTGCAGGAGCCGTCCCTCCGCGATGTACTTTTTGAAGCGCTGGCGGCGATGGAAGCGGCCCCTCCGATGTCCCAAGACGCCACGGAGAGCGAGCGTTTTCGGATCCGGGCTCAGATGATCGTCGCGGTGTATCGCAAGGAGAGGGAGCACCGCGATTGGATTGACGTCTGTGAACGATTGACGGAGTTCGATGAGCTGCTCGTCGCCTGGCGCCTGCGACACATCCAAATGGTGGAACGGACCATCGGGATGAGCCGGGGGACCGGCGGCAGCAGCGGCGCATCCTATCTCAGAGCGACCTTGGATAAGAAGTTTTTCCCTGAACTGTGGGAAGCCCGGTCCCTCATGTGTGAAGCCCGGCATGGATCGTGACGACAATGGATGAGTTGCTCTCGTACCGGAAGGATTTCCCCATCCTTGACCGGACCATCTACATGATCAGTCACTCGTTGGGTGCGATGCCGGCTCGCGTCTACGACCGCCTGCGCGAGTTTGCCGATCTCTGGGCCACGCGCGGCATCCGGGCATGGGCTGAGGGCTGGTGGGAAATGCCGGTGAGCACCGGCGACAAGGTCGCCCGCATCATTGGGGCCGATCCAGGGACCGTGGTGATGCACCAGAACGTGTCCGTCTGTCAGTCGCTCATTGCCTCCTGCTTTGATCTGACCCAGAAGCGCAACAAAGTGGTCTACGAAGCTTTGAATTTCCCTTCCGTGATGTATGTCTATGAGGCGCATGTCCGCGCCGCCGGAGCACGTCTTGTAGTAGTTCCCAGCAATGACGGCCTGACCATCGATACGGAGCGTCTGCTGGACGCCATTGATGAGGAGACGGTCCTGGTGCCGATCTCGCACGTGCTGTTCAAGAGCGGGTACATTCAGGATGTCGAGGCCGTCGTTCAGAAGGCCCATTCGGTGGGCGCGAAGGTTGTGTTGGACGTCTACCAGTCGGCGGGGACTGTGCCTTTTAACGTCAAGGTTCTCGATGTCGATTTTGTGGTGGGCGGGTCCGTTAAATGGCTCTGCGGCGGTCCCGGCGCCGGATTCCTCTACGTGCATCCGACGCTGCACCACAGTCTGGAGCCGAAGCTGACCGGGTGGATGGCGCACCGAGAACCCTTTGCCTTTGAGCCAGGCCCCATCACCTATTCTCCCGACATCCACCGCTTTCTCCATGGATCGCCAGGCATCCCGGCATTGTATGCGGCGGAAAGCGGCTACGAGACCATCCTTGCGGCCGGCGTCGAGAAGATTCGGTCAAAATCGATCCGGCAGACCTCCCGGTTGGTCGAGTTGGCGGATCAGTATGGATGGCAGGTGAGGTCACCGAGGGATAGGGCCAAGCGCGGCGGCATGGTCGCCATCGATGTCCCCTATGCGGCTGCTGTCGTGCGTGAGCTGGCTCGCCGCGACATCCTAGTGGACTTTCGGCCCGGCGTCGGCATTCGAATCGCGCCGCACTTCTATACCGCCGATGACGAGATCGATGCCACGATGCAGGCCATCCACTCCATCCTCGAGACCAAGGCCTATGAGCCCTACCTCTCAGCGGGCGGCGCACAATTCTAGTAGAATGCGGAAACCTCCGTTTCGAGCGTGACCATGTCTACGAAAAGATTTCCGGCACCTTTGCTACCTTCGAACGTCGCATCAAATCAAGTGGGCTTCCACCCCGGCTCGGCCGACTTGCACAACAGTGATGCTATGATTATCGTCTCTGCCGTGTCTGCATGAGGAGCTTATGTCACCAGATCACAACCGCCGCCCGCCATTTCCACCGTTCACTCAGGAAACGGCTGCTCAGAAGGTACGTATGGCAGAGGATGCTTGGAACACACGCAACCCCGAGGCTGTGTCGTTGGCCTACACAGTCGATAGCGTATGGCGAAACCGTTCGGAATTCCTGATCGGCCGGGAGGCAATCGTTCGGTTCTTAATGCGCAAGTGGAGCCAAGAGCTGGACTACCGCTTAATCAAGGAACTCTGGGCACACCAAGATAGCCGCATCGCCGTACGTTTCGCCTACGAATGGCACGACCCCTCGGGAAACTGGTTCCGATCTTACGGTAATGAAAACTGGGAGTTCGATGGAAACGGCCTCATGCGTCGGCGAATCGCGAGCATCAACGACCTTCCAATCAAAGAATCGGATCGGAAGTACCACTGGCCGCTAGGTAGACGACCAGATGATCACGCCTCCCTGTCCGACTTTGGCTTTTAGGAGCGCCTGGAGTATCAGCTGGGTCGCCAAGGACGTGAGAAAGCTACGCTGCCCCTATTCTATGCGGGTTTCATTCGTGTTGTTGCCTTAGTTGCCGACTACTGAGTAACGATGACCTCAACCCGACGATTCTTGGCTCGTCCCTCTGCCGTTTTGTTGCTGGCGACCGGGTTGCCCTCGCCGTAACCGGCTGCGGACAGGTCGCTGGTGAGTCCGCCGTCCCGCAAAGCTTGAACCGCGCTATTCGCACGGGCTTCCGACAGCTCTTTGTTCGTCGGATACTTCTGTTTCAACGCGCCGCCTATCGGCTGATTGTCAGTATGACCGCCAACTGCCACTTTGTACTGGGGATACTCGCTTAAGATCGCTCCCACCTGCTTAAGTGCGTCGACTCCCGCTGGCTTGACCTGAGCTTCGCCTGAGCCGAAGAGGTAGCCGGAAGCCAGGTTGATCAGAAGACGCTCGCTGTTTAAATCCACCGTGATATCACCCTTGCTGATCTCAGGACGAAGGGCTCGGAGCAATCCACGCTCCGCCTGTTTCAATTTTTCTGTTTCTTGGGAGAGGTCTCCGCGAAGGCCCGAGAGTTCTTTGTCACGGTCGGCAAGTTGGTTTTCCAGATCAGCCACACGCTGGTTGGCGGCTGTGAGTTCCGCAACGAGCCTCTCCCTCTCCGCTCCACCCGCCTGAGCGGCCGCAAGGAGGATGGGCATTTCCTTCGATGGATCGGGTGCCGCTGCCTTAACCACCGATGGACACCCACTCTTTTGATGATAGCCGTACCATCGGTCGGTGCACACTTGCGACTGCTTGATGTACGGATCAGGATGTTTGATGGATGAAGAACAGCCCATCAGGACAACTAACCCTGTCATGACCACAGTCGTCTTAAACGCTCGCATGATGATCTCCTTCTCCGTAGGATGCATGGTATATACCTCCTAACCTTCATGCCCTGGTTATCACCGTCGTATTATCCCTGGTTCTGCAGTCGCAAGACAAGGTGCCTCGAAATGCGGTAGCATCCAGCGGAACGATTCTGTACAACCGGCAAGACCGGGGTTCACCGTATGCAACGGTGGCGCGGTTCGGCGTTAGGATTTCAAGTCATGGAGTATCCAGCTGTTCCTTATACTCGCTTTCTTGCTGGACTGGCTACTGGGAAATACGGGATTATTGACGACCCTTCAGCAGATCGCGGATCTCCATCAACAATTTCTCCTCGTTGGTCGGCGCCGGCGGAGCAGACGGTGGGGGTGGAGGGGCTGCATTCTTGAATCTGTTGACTTGCTTGACCAGAATGAAAATGACGAACGCGATAATAAGAAAGTCAAACACGCTTTGCAGAAAGACCCCGTAATTGAGGGTCGGAGCCCCAGCGGCTTTCGCCGCCACCAAAGACGGGTGGGAGGTATCGGATAAATTGATGAACAGGCTTGAAAAATCCACCTTGCCCATCAACAGGCCAAGCGGAGGCATGAGCACGTCGCTGACGAGCGACGAGACGATTTTTCCGAAGGCTCCGCCGATGATGACCCCGATCGCCATATCCAGGACGTTGCCCTTCATGGCGAATTCTTTGAACTCTTTCAACATGGTCTTCCTCCTCTGAGAACGCGGGTTAGTACGATACCACAAACATGCTATCGCTTGCGGGTGGTGTCAAAGGCATAGCCGAAGGTGAGGAAATACATATTGTCGGTCGTGACCGTGCCAGGAGCCGGTCGACTATTGTAGCGTGTGGTCACTTGAAATCCGGTCGTCAGCCCTCCCCACATCTTGAAGCGAACGCTGTTATTCATGGTTAAATAAAAGTCGGACAAGTCTTGGAGGGACGGAAACATTTCGATGTCGTGGTGGAGCGTCACGAGTTCGTTGAACAATGACCAATCGAATTTCGTGGCTACCCGAGCGCGGAAACTCGTCTGGTCCGGAATCGTGCGGAAATTTTCATTGAAATACCCCGGACCGGCTTCCGCATAGAACATCATATCTTTGAATGCTCCGCTGAAGTCGCCCTTTTCAATCCATTGGTAACCAGGACCGCTCGCGAGAGCGGTACGTAATCTGAGATCTTGGAATTCATCGGTCTCGAAATAAGCCGACGAGAACCAATAGAGCCGTTTCGTGAGGAAGTAGTCCAGCTTGATCGTGGCTCGAGCATTGCGAGCGGTGACGCTCCCGTCCTGGGCTCCGTACACATAGCGACCAAGCAGGGTCAGTCGGAGCTGTTCACTCCTGGCCACGAAGTCCCCCACGAGGCTCGCCGTGGTAAGATGCGCGTTTCCCACCACTTGTGTATAGGCAGCGTTTAAATTTCCAACGTAGATGACCGGCGGTTGAATGATCGGATTCACCTTGGTCACCGTATCCATCGGCACCGTTATGATCTCTCCGCTCGGCCCGGCTTTCAGCCTCAACTCTCCCGGTTCGCCCTCTTCGACCGTCCCGACCAGCATGGTCCCTTCCTTTAAGTGGAAGGGAAGAGGATGAGAGACAGCGAGCTTGCTTACTTCGGCCCACTTGACCTTGATGACCTCGGCAGCCAGCGCATTCTTGATCTGTAACACCCCATCCATCATCTCTATCACCTCGCCATAGATGATGCTGCCGTCTTTCAACGTGACAACATCCAGCGGCGAAATCGCAGTCGGTGATACCACAGCCGGCGTGATCGGGGCCGGTCCATCATCGGCAAAAACCGAATTCGCCACCATGGTCAGCATGAGGAGTGCAATCAGCAGCACGGACTGCTGCATTTCTTCTCCTTCTTCATATACTGACTTACCTGGAGCTCTTCCAACCTAGACATACACCTTGTTTGCGCACGGCAGTGCAACGCTCTCAACCTCCTCACTGCCTTGTTGTGTGTTTAGCGAGCTACGACATCGACGGCTTCGGCGGCTGATGATCGTTGACCATACGGACGGTAAGGCTTGCGGAGGGTAACGCGATCCCCTGTTCTTGAAAGCGTTGGAGGATTAATTTGTTCAAGTCTCCTTGCGTCGAGCTGTAATCCACCACGGCCGTCCATGGCTCTATTGCAATAGCCACAGCCAGGGACGAGTCCCCGAGAGACGCCACTCCCACCGAGGGAACCGGATCTTTCATGACCGATGGGTGCCGATTGAGGACATCTCGAACCTGAGCAAGTGCCAGATCAAGATTCGCGTTTGGCGACACGGGAACGGTCAAATGCATCTGACGGATTGTTCCAAAGTTATGCAAAATCTCTCCCACGATTTTTCTGTTCGGGATGATGACGCGAGATCGATCTGCGTGCATCAGTGTCGTGGTGAAGAGGTCGATGACTACGACATCCCCGTGGACGCCGAGCAACGAAATATGTTCGCCGACCTTATACGGCTTGCTGAAGATGATCGAAAGCCCGGCCATCACGTTACTCAACACCCCCTGCAGGGCCAATCCGATCCCCACTCCGGCGACTCCGACGCCGGCGATCAGGGGGGCGATGGGCACGCCGAGGGTCTGCAGGGCAATCATCGCTGTAAAGAGGATCACTACTACTTTGACGACGCGAACCAGGAGCAGGCGCACCGGCGGATCAAGGTTCTGCCGTTCGAGTGCCTGTTGTGCAAAATTCCCGGCTCCGCGAGACGCCATGACACCGGCGATGAAGATGCCGATGGCGACCGCCGCTTGCAGTCCATATTGCACGGCATATTGAGTAAGGGTATCAACCACAGTCATAGGGGTAGCCTCCTCTAGTGGCGCACATCTATCGATACGTTGATGCCTCTGAATAACACGAGAACGTGGTGGTGGGCTTTACCAACAGGCTGCTATCGTCCGAAGAGTCCTTTGAGAAGTTCTTCTCCTTCTTTTTTCAAGTCTTCTGATTTTGTTGTGCCTTTGAACAATCCACCGACAGCTTCTTCCACCTTCTTCTTCACCTGCTGCTGAACCTTACCAGTCACGCCTGTTAGGTCAACTCCATACGACGAAGCCTGCGTGGTGCCGGAAATCGTCAGCGGAAGCCTCACTCGGCCATCTTTCATCGCAATTTTGACGACCGGTGCAGCCTCGGCTATCTTCCGGCTCATTTCCTCTGACAAGGTGAGATTCACGAGGAGATTCAACCGCTGATCGAATCCGACGGTGCCGCCGCCGGTAGCCTGAAAGTCATGGCTGTCCATCAACAGCCGCTGCACGTTGATCATTCCCTGTTTGATGGCAAGATCCGTTTCAATCGTCGAAAACACCGTCGCCTTGGCATTGTCGAGCGAAATGCCGGCAATTTTGAGTGCCGAGACTGCCTCCTGGAGTAGGTTCACCCCCTCGATCTTCCCATCCTTGACCGCCAGATGCCCGATTCCTTCCAACGTTTTTGTCAGGTCCGGCATGGAGAATCCCTTGCCTTGCAGCGACAGATCGGCGCCGGCTGTCCCACTGACTGAGATCGGTGTCTCGGCGACCACACTGAGCGCCGGACCGAGCTGCACTCCTTGAACCGCGACGCCGCCCTTGAACGGTGGCGCATCGGACCCAGCGATCAGTTTGCCCTGCCCCTTCACTTGACCATCGAACAGTTGGAACGACAAGGTCTTCAGGGTGACCCCTTGCCCCTTCACTTCCGCCGCCATCTGGAATTTCTTGATGTCGACCGGTTGTTTCAGGGGGAGCGAGACCGGAAGGTTGGCAGTATTGATCACCGGCGAAGTGATGTAGATGTTGGCGTCGTTCCCGGCGGCATTTCCTGTAATGGTAAAGTCCGTCTTTCCCACACCAAGCTCGAAAGTGATCGCGTCGATGTCCATCGTCTCGGTCAGCGGACCAAATGATCCGTCGAGTTTCACCGGTAGATTGAACGGCTGCACCAGCGAACTGAAGTGTAGACTTGGGGTTCGTCTGAGCCGAACGTCCTGAAGGAGCAACTCCATATCTTGCAACACATACTCTGTCGGCTTGGCGGCCGACAGATCGCGATAGGTCAATTTCCCGCCGTCGATGGAGACTCGATCCACGGCCAACAGCCCGAGGATTTTGAGCGGACCCTCCGTCGATGGAATCGGAGCGCGCGACGGCTTCTCCGGTACTGCCACGCCTTTGCGACCGATCGTGGAGGCGTTCAAGACTCCGTTTGCGTTCTTAATGACCGTAATGACCGGTTGGTGAAGCGTGATTTCCTCCACCTCAACTTTGCCGCTCAGCAACGGCATCAGCTTCACGCCGACATCCAGAGAAGCGAGCGAGGCAAAGGGAGCTGAGCCGAAGGACGGATCATCCAGCACCGCGAATCCCGCCACGCGTGCGCCGATCCTCGGCCAGATGGTCAAGCGAATATCCTGTAGCTGAACCTTGCGGTTGAGGGCATCTTCGATGAGCGGTTTGTACTGGGCTTGATACTTATTGAGATCGACGAAAAACGGAAGGGCGAGCACAAGGCCGACGAGCAGGACCAGTAAGACGAGCAGCCCTATCAGAATCTTCATCTCGATCGCCCTCCGGGTGAAAAAGTGAGTATATAAGTGAGGTCTAGATGAGTCAAACGAACAGCACCGCAGGCCGGCCGTGGCAAGGTTATTCTATCAAAGCTATTAACGCCGAAATTACTGATGGGAATATTTGCGAAAGAATTCCACGATGGCTGATTTGTCGATCTGTCCCTGAGTCGTCTTCAAGACGAGCGATTCAAAGGTCGATTCATCTGCGTCCAACGTAAGCCCATTGAGCTTCAAAACACGAATGTGGCCATTGCGCTCACAGAGAAGTGTGGTATTTGCTGAGTATAGACAGGTGTCGGTGGAGTCGTCATTTGGCATGCCATGTGACGACAGGGTCGTCACATGCAATCCACGAGCGTTTGACAAATCTCCGGGGCGAAGCCTACTCATAGCTCCGCCCTTCCTCAGACGAGCCCGCCGACGCGATTCTTACCATCACGGCGTTCATCGGTGTGATCAAAGACACAACATTCTGGACTATGACTTACGACGCGTGGTGTCCCGTCACACCCAATTTTCCAGTCGTAGACCGGGGATCTGTCGAAACTCTTTGAGGTTGTTGCTGACGAGTCGAACGCCAAGGCTCAGCGCATGGGCTGCGATGAGCATGTCCATTGAACCGATCGGGGTTCCCTTTGCTTCAAGCTGCCCACGTAACCGACCATATGACCAAGCCGCAGCTTGGTCATATGCGGCGATCTCAAGCAGGGCCAGAAACTGCTCAAGCGCGTGACGGTTCTTGGATGCATGGCGGCTTTTGCTGACTCCATAGGCCAACTCGGCCACCGTGATACTGGAAACACCGATCTCTCCGACCGGTTGCGACAGGAAGCGTTGGATGACTGTAGGAGGCTGTTGCTTGATGAGATAGATACAGATGTTGGTATCCAGCATCACCTTCATGCGAAGGAAGACTTTCGTTTCTGAAGCGGCGGCTGACGCCTTCCCTCTTCCATGAAGTCATCAGTGAACATAGCCAAACTGTCTGTGAGCGACTGCCACGTCTGCTTCTTTGGACGAATGACGAGCGTATTGCCGCGGCGTTGAATCTCGACCTCGTCGCCCTCCAGCTGAAATTCACGGGGGATTCTGACGGCCTGGCTGTTGCCGCTCATAAAGAGCTTCGTTTTCTTCCGTGTTGCCACCGTAAGCCTCTCTTAAACGCGAATGTATATACTGAATGATATACATTGGTGCGTCATCTGTCAATGGAGAGAGAGAAGGAACAGCGCATTCGTACCACCAGGCGATGTGGAAGCACAGCCCATTGGTATGGTACGCGCCAGCAACGCCAACCTGGCCTTCGATCGACCCGTAGAATTACTGGATTCAACGATCGCGAATGAGCGGTGGAAAGAGCTACCCTCCGCAAACTGCTCTGCTGATGGCATGCACGAAGCACGAGCAGACCCCGCTAGGTTTTCCCATGGTGTATGTACTGAATCGTTCTTCGACCCAGGCGTAATAGAGTGCACCTCACGTGAGCGCCCGTTCAAACACCGTTCGATTGAGCTGGGTGTAAGCGCTTTCACGTTCTGTCCAATCGATCCGTCCCTGGATTTCCTCCGGCGATGTCGGAACAGTTTGGTTCTCGACCGCCAAAAAGGTGCTCCAGAAATGTATATTCTTCTCTTGCTGCTTGATGATCGCGTCAAAGATCCTCCTGCGACCGTAGGCTGCCAGTCGATACGCATCTGACAATAGGCGGACTTGCTCGGCTTGGAAAGTAACAGGCCCACGTTCAGGTCTCGATGAGACACACCACGTCCATGCCATATATCCGATATCTTCCAGCGGATCTCCGGGCGCAGCCATATCAAAGTCTATAAAAGCGTGAGGCCTCCCCCCTTGAAATACCACATTGTTTGGGCCCGGATCGTGATGACACACAACTTGCCCTGGTTCCACGAGTTGGCTGTCAGCGGTTGCTGCGTGGAAGCGTTGCAACAACTGTCCTGCACACCGGATTTGGTCATTCTCGAACCGCTGAAAGGCGGTAGGCACCCAACCAGGGATAAAGCTCAAGATATCGCGATTGTACTCATCACAGCCAAGATATCGAGGTGTGCCGTCGAAACCGATATTTGCAAGATGTGCAAGAAGCCGTGCTGTAAAAGGAGATGAAGACGTAACCGGACGTCGAACGGTATCGCCGATACGAAGAACACCTGCCGTGAGCCGTCCACCTAACAGTATCTCTTCTTCGGCGTTCTCACCCGCAGGATGCATCATGTTGATTCACGATCACCACTATAAACCTCACAGCACACGTACGACGCGATTGGGACAATAATGGGCTACCTATGCATGATCCTAAAAACGGCAATTGACGCTCACGTTCACGCATAAGGTACGGAATCAAGTGGTTCTTTAACTGCTCCGCAGTTCACCAAAATCGTGAATTCATCAATAGCATCAAATTGTTGGACAATGCAGCGATCGCTCGTTTGCACCTGCCTCAACTGCCGTTTTTAGGATGATAGAAATGGCACCAAGAATTTGCTACTCGAAAGGTACATTCCTGATGACATGCATATCCGGTGTGCCGGTCTGAACGACACTCACTCGCCCTTCAAGCAGACGTACCGATCCAGCACGCCAATCCGTTTGCCCATCAACGCACTGAAGCACGCTCATCGTTGATGAAGTGCTTGAAGAGGCTTGCGTGAGCAAGCCCCTTCAGTAGCTTTTCGTCATCCCTTGATCAGTGTATCTCAGCGTTTCTTTCGGTTGACCAGGTTACCGGATCGAACCTGACAAGCCAGGACGTCGCAGATGACGCGCGTGGCCATGAGGCTGGTAATCTCCGCCGCGTCGTAGGGCGGCGAGCACTCGACGATTTCCATTCCGGCCAGCGGCTTCGTGTCCGCGATGATCTGGAGAAACTTCAGCACTTCACGCGGGAGAAAGCCCCCCGGCTCCGGCCAGCCGGTGCCTGGCACGAAGGCGGCATCCAAGCAATCGACGTCGAAGCTCAACCACACAGCATCCACACCATCAAACGCCACCTCGAGCGCCTGCTTCGCAGCATTCTCAATGCCCATTTCCACACAGTCGGTCACGGTCATGATCGTGGTTTGACGTTCACGGCCTGACTTCACGCCTGGTCTGGGCGCTTGCCAGCCGCCGATGCCGATCTGCACGAGATTTTTCGCCGGTACGTTGGGGATATTCGTCGCGTGAAACCAGGGCGTGGTATGCATGCGCTCATCGAGATCGGTCTCCTGTGTGTCCACATGCCGGTCGAAGTGGAGGATGCCGAGCTTCTTGCCGTTCATATTCTGAGCCACGCCCCGGACCGTCGCAAAGCCTAATGAATGGTCTCCGCCGAGGACCACGGGAAACGCGCCGCTGGCATAGACATGCCCCACGCCCTTGCTGACTTGATCGAAGGTCTTTTCGATGTTGCCGGGAATGGTAAATACGTCGCCGACATCGCAGATGGACACGGATTCCCGCAGATCGACACCGAGCTCGAAGCTGTAGGTGCCGTACAGCGCGGAGATCTTGCGAATCCCTTGGGGGCCAAATCGAGTGCCGGAGCGATAGGTGGTCCCGCCATCGAACGGCGCGCCGAGAATGGCCACATCGTATTGACCGCACTTGCGGACATCCTCGACATACGGAGCCTTGATGAAGGTGTTGATGCCGGCGAAGTGCGGCAGTTCCCCACGGCTGAATGTCGGGATGCGGCGGTCCTTGATGGAATCGGCGCCCTGCAGGCCCAATTCAAGGCCACGGGCGACTTCTTCTTCATATTTCGTCGTCGGTAACAGCGCCTCCGCTTCCACCGCATACTTCGCCTCCGGGCCATATTTGTCATGCAGCGGAACCTTGCCTTGGTATTTCCCCTTTTTCGTCACGATGACTCCTTTCTGAGAGATGGATGAATGGATGACTCTGTTTGACCCCTCTTGTTACAACACGAAACGTAACGAATCAGCCGGCTTCTCACTCTTGAGTTGGTGCAGACTCCCCTGGACGCATCAATACGTCATCTCTTGTGGGTTTAACGATGAGAAGGTAGAGCGTGGTCACTCCCAAGATGCTTCCAAGAACCAGCGGGACGGCCCAGAGTTGCCACCAAGGCGCGTCGGGCGAAGTTGCGTAGGGGCGTGGCCAGGCGATATTGACGAATTCAAACACCGACCACAGAAACGCCGCTGTATTGATCAGCAAGCCCCAGGCCCCCAGCTTCAGTTGTCCTAATGACGGGTCCCACCGACCGGTAAGCCTGGTGTAGAGTCCAACACCGGTGGTCATCGCAAACATGGCGTACAACCCACCCGTGCCGAACGCCAGCACCGTGGCGACCGCTTCATCATTGAGCCCGAAGAGCAATCCAAGCGTGGCCAGCAGCACCGTAAACAGCACGGCATTATGCGGCGCGCCGGCCTTGGTGACCCGGCTGAGAACGTTCGGCATACTTCCTTCGCGAGCCATGGAAAACACAATACGGGATGTGTACTGGACCATGGACGACCCGCAAGCAAGGAACGCGACCATGACAATCGTCAGAAAGGGAGTTTCCGCCCAGGTTCCCAAGTTGTTGACGATTACAGGCGTGACAGGATCGGAGGCGGCGCTTGTATGGACCAAGGTGTCGCGGTTAAAGCTCAGGGTGAGGGCGGCGGAGTTGAAGAGCACCACGCTTCCCACCATGCAGAGCGAGAAAAAGATCGCGCGCGGCACCATCCCCTTGGGCTCGTGTGTTTCTTCAGCGATGGTCGAGCAGGCGTCGAAGCCGATGAAGGCCCAACCAGAAATGGCAAGCGCCGCCAGAAACGCCGCGGTTTGACTGGGTGCGGTTCCGGTCCCGAGATGGGCGAACAGTTCGGAGAATTCATGCTGTCGAAAGAAAAAGAACAGCAACAGCGCGACCCCGAACGAACCGACGATTTCCGCATAGACGCCCAGGGAAATCAGGACCTTAAAGACCGCGACATGGACCAGGTTGAGGATGGTGCAGATCAGCATAAACACCGCGCCCCAGATCACGAGGGTGACGCCAGTTCCACTTCCTGAGCCGAAGAAGATCGCCAACCAAATCCCACCCGTGTAGGCGGTCGTGGTGAGCATTGCAATCGTGGAGCTGACATAGATGGCTCCGGCATAGGTGCCGGTAACATTGCCTCCAAGCTGTCTAGCCCATTTGTACGCGCCGCCCGCGATCGGAATCTGCGAGGACAGTTCCGCGTACACAGTCGCCACCAGTAGCTGCATCACCAGACAGAGGGCCAACGCTGGGAACCAACCACCGCCTGCGACCACCGTCTGGACGCCGATAATGGCGTACAGTCCGGCCACCGGTGAGACGGTGGCGAACCCGATGGTGAGGCTGTTCCAGAGACTGAGGCTGCGATTGAGGGTCTCGGGAGGATTTATAGTGGAAGCAGGAAAAACCGTATCCGGACTTTCTTTCATTACCATGACAGACCACTCTGACGTGGTAGCAGATCTGACCGATCCGGTACAGAAGGAACTATGGAATGGAGATGCATAACGAAGCCTCCTGTTGGAAGGACTAACTTCCCAAAAGGCCATGTACCTCAGTACATGATCTCCCGGGCTTTTATCCCTCCGTGGAGCCTCGTTATGCGAGGCCGGAAACTCTTGGACCAGACACTCCCCCTGAAGGCAGCCGGAACCCTAGTTTCCCTTTTGGAACGATTTTGTCAGGATCCTATTGTCTCGCCATGCCAAAGTCAAGCTTGTAAAAGCACTCGCCGCTCGGGAACGGCCTATCAGTGCGGGGACATCACCACTCTACAGAGGACGGAACAGGAATGACGCGGGGCTCGCCCTGCTTCCTTTCAAACCGCGAGGTCACCGGCAGAAGAAGTGACAGTATTCGACGGGGCTGGGCGGGGCACTGAGTGCCATACTAATGGCATCGCTCTCGTAGCCGATCGCTTCTAAGTCTTTTTGCGCCCGGGCAAGTTCTTCTTCGGTCAGGTAGGCCACAGTGTCAGGAACGCCATTGTCTTTCAGGGAGCGCAGAATGGCATTCGACGTCTCTCTTTCTTCAGGCGGCGTGTTGGCGTTGAGGGGGAAATCTATCCGGCGACGATAGGAACTTTCGAACGTCTCATTCAACGCTTTAATGGTCTTCAGGACGAGTCTGTCCTGTTCCCAGGGCTGGAGCTTTGGTCCTGCGGTCGAGTGGGTCGCCAACAGGTCCATGAGCGTAATCACATTGGTATTCAACGACCGCCCGACGAATTCCCGCTGCGACTCGACCGTCATCTGCTTCAGCCCCAGCTGCTTGGCCACGGCCTGAATCAATGCAAAGTTGACCATGAAGCTATATTGGCCTCCAAACTGGCCGTAACAGGGTTTCTCGGGATCGTTCAAAACCTTCATGTCGGCCGTCCCGGCATCGAAGGCACTGAACCCGATTGCGTCGGGAGCCAGGAGACGCTTCGCTTCTTTCAACGTTGCGAAGGCACCGACGTTCACCGGCACTAAGACATCTTGGTCGATGGACTGCAGAAATTCCGCAATCGTTTTCCGATAGGACACGTCTTTCCATTCAATTGTGCGGTATTCTCTTTCCCAGACCAATCCATCGAGAAAGGGAGGGAAAGTCTTGAGCGTGGCAAGATTCTTCTCCTGAAACGCCCGGACGAACGCCGACCAATCCTGAATCGTGGCATGGAGCGATTCGCTGAGGTTGGGACGGAGATATTCTTCTTCGACTTCGCCCCCATGTTTCACCAACAATTTCGTCGGAAGATCGTTCCACAGCTCATTACAGAAGATTCGATCGATGGTCGCCTCGGCCACGCCGGCCACATGTTCGATCGAACCGCAATGGCTGTCCACACGATCCCGATGAACCGCCAGATCCGGATGTGCCAAAGCCCTGTCCAACACCAGCTGTTCCCAGTCGACCATAACGTACCGAACCCGTCGATAAATCGTGTTCTGCCTATCGAGGGTCTTGAGATGGCTGAGGAAACAGACGGCGAGATTCCCGTTCCCGGGCCCAAGCTCCAGAATCGTGAGGCGAGACTCGCTGGACAAGCGTGACTGGCGGGACAATTCCGAGGAGCCCGTCGAAGCCGTCTCGCCTTTCCCGCGTTTCACGCCCGTCTCGCGCTTCGTGACACGCTCGAAATAATCGGCCGCCAGCGCATGGGCGAGACGGAAGTCCGCGGACGCAAAGGTCTGGTAATAGGATCGAAGGTTGTCTCCCCGCAGCCCATAGAAGAGCTGGTTGAGATGAGCCTGCCACTGATCAAGCGGCTTGTATTCACCGATCAGCTGTGGAAGGGCGTCCGCATCTTGCAGCATACTCTCACAATCACTGGTAATGGATTGGCGAATAGACCATGGTGGGCGAAATCCTAGCAGAAGCCCGGAAAACGCCGCAATGGGCAACTTGCTCGATCGTTTGCCATGGTTTGATGGTTTATTGACAGGGTCGCCTCAAGAGGTGTAGCAGACAGTCATGATGAACAAGGTTCTCCGTCTGGCAACTGTGATAACTGGGGCTTTCCTGTGGTATCACACTGCTGTAGCTGAAGATCTGCCCCTCACCGAAGACGTACCGATCTCCGAGTTCCAAAACCGGACAGAGGACACGAGGGCTTACGATTTCGATGCGCCCCCGCAGGGCATGTTTCGTTCCATCGCTTTGGCGGAAGATTTTGAGGAGCGGCTTGGATTTCAGCGCACGCACGAAATCGTGCCGGTCAAACCCACCGAACGGTTCGCTCCGGACACTCCGGCTATTTTTATCGTGTTCTCGCTCCATCAACACTATCAAGGCTTCAAGGTCTTCGCCCGTTGCAGGCCCGAGAAAGTAGCCGACGTCGCACTCGAGACCATCGTCAGCGAAGACGCCATGCACATCGCCTTGGAAGATGACAGCGGGTACCTCAAACTGTCTCCCCCAAAGGGTGGTTGGAAGCCCGGTCAATATAGAATCGAGATTCATGTGGGTGAGCAGATCAACGAGACGAGCTTGATGGGCACGATGCGTTTCACCATCGTGACGCCCGGCAAATAGTTCGGCCTGCTCGTCAGGAAGCTGGGGACGAACGGGCGATCTCCTGCTCGATGCTCAATGGCAAGAGCGACCATGCCGGCCAGTCCTCGCAGAGTGGCAACGGAGAGCTGGCATAGTTATTCGAACGAACTATATAATGGCCGGGTTTCCACTCTCGGGAGAACCTGCCAATGGTTCCGCCTGATGCTCTGAACGAACAGTACCGCGCCCTCCTGGAAGTTTCCGAATCCATTGCAGCACACCAGGACCTACCTGAGTTATTCCACGACCTTGCCCAACGGCTCCCCCGAGTACTCCAGTTCTCCTCCTTGGTTGTGGGGCTGCATGACCCGATCAAGAATGTGATGCGCCTGCACCTGCTGGAAGACCCGCGGCCGATACCTGTTCCGCTGGGCCTTGAGTTTCCCGTCGAACACTCGCCCGGCGGGTGGGTGTGGCAACATCAGCAGCCTCTTGTCTGCGCCGATCTTGAGCAAGAAACCCGATTCCCCAGGGTGATGCCGATGATTCGCCAGGCGGGGATCCGGTCACTGTGCGTCGTCCCTCTCACAACAGTGCGCGAGCGGCTGGGTGCCATGGGTGTTGGAAGCTTGGAAGACCATCACTATGAGCAGGCCGAGATCGACTTCCTGCAACAGGTCGCCAGACAAGTGGCCGTGGCGGTTGAAAACACGCTGAACTTCGAGCGAGCGCGCCAAGCCGAACAGGTGGTGAAGCGTCAGCTCGAACACGAACGTCTGATGTTGGAAATCAACAATGCCGTCGTCTCTCATCTCAGCCTCCGCGACCTCCTCAAAGCGATCTCCCTCAGCCTGCGTCGAGTCATTCCCCACGATGCGGCCCTGTTGACACTTCACGAGCCAGGGAGCAATCAACTTCGCCTTCACGCCTTGGATTTGCAAATGTTCGGCACAGTTCCCTTTGAGGAGGGTGTTCTCATCTCGCTACACGACACACCCGAGGGACAAGCCATTGCGTCACGCCAACCAGTGTTGGTGTGTCCCATTGTTGATCCCACGCGATTCTCTTCCTCTTGGGTCCGGCACGCGGTCGAGAATGGCGTCAGGTCGGGATGTGCGGTTCCTCTGATCACGCACGACCGTACTGTTGGGGCATTGAGCGTAGTGAGCTTGCGGGAAAACGCGTTCGGTGAGGCAGACGCACGGCTGCTCAGCCAGTGCGCTAAACAAATCGCCATTGCGGTTGAGAACGTACTTGCTTATCAGGAAATCGCAACCCTAAAGGACAAGCTAGATAAAGAAAAGCTCTACCTGGAAGACCAAATCCGGAGTGAATTGAACTTCGAGGAGATCATCGGGGAGAGTCCTGCGATCAAACAGGTGCTGAAACAAGTGGGCATCGTCGCACCCACCGACTCCACGGTGTTGATTCTTGGTGAGACAGGTACCGGGAAAGAACTCCTCGCCCGTGCCATCCACGACCGAAGTAAGCGACGAGAACGGACCTTCGTCAAGCTTAATTGCGCGGCGATTCCCACCGGACTGCTCGAGAGTGAGCTTTTCGGACATGAACGAGGAGCGTTTACAGGGGCGATTGCGACCAAAGTGGGGCGGTTCGAGCTGGCAGATGGAGGTACGCTCTTCCTCGACGAGGTGGGCGACATTCCCCTTGAATTGCAGTCGAAGTTGCTTCGTGTATTGCAGGAACAGGAGTTTGAGCGGCTCGGCAGCACAAGAACCATCAAGGTCAACGTTCGCCTGCTCGCTGCCACGAACCGGAATCTTCTGAAGATGGTAGAGGAGAAACAGTTCCGCGACGATCTTTACTATCGGCTCAACGTTTTTCCTATCAGGAGCCCATCGCTTCGAGATCGAGCCGGGGATATTCCGCTCCTCGTCCGCTACTTTACGCAGCGGTTGGCTCGTCGGATGGAAAAGCGAATCGAACGAATCCCGTCAGAGGCCATGGATGCCCTGTGCCGATATCCATGGCCTGGCAACGTGCGAGAACTGGAGAATTTCATCGAGCGTGCCGTAATTCTCTCTCAAGGGACCAAGTTGAGCGTTCCTCTCGGTGAACTGAAAACCACGGTACGGAATGGGCCTCAACCAGTGATAACTCTCCAAGCGGCGGAGCGCGACCACATCCTGAGCGCGCTCGAAAAAACCAATTGGGTCATCGCCGGTCCTTCCGGAGCTGCAACTCTCCTCGGAATGAAACGCTCCACCCTGCAATCAAGGATGGCCAAGCTCGGAATCTCTCGTCGGTCCTAGTGCCGATATTTCGGTAATTACCGACATCTCGGCGCTTCGGTCTTCGGCATGACAACTCCTTCCCCTCTGTCCGCTCGTTGAAAGACCCACATATTTCATGCTGGTTCAATAATTTATGAAGTAGCCATGGGAGCTCTGTGTTGCTGGAACGCCTCGTGCTCTAACCCTCTGACAAGGACGACAGGGCGCCCAGAAAACTTGAGGGCAGCTTATCTACCCTAAATGAATGAAGTGTCAACAGCACGAATGTAAGGAGATGCCCATGGACCTGAAGATACCGAATCACGAACAAGCCTATTGGGGATTACGTGCTATGAAAACTGTTGCCATGGCTGATGGGGCGCTCGATGCGTCCGAGCGTCACATGCTTGAATCCATCCAGCAGATCTTCGGCACGACACATGATCTTGAGGCGCTTGCTCTCATCACGCCGGCGGAACTAGCCCGTGCGTTTCCCGATCCGCAGCTCAGGAAGCAGCTCGTGCAAGGGTTAGTCGTCATGACGCTCATCGACGGGACAACCGGTTCAACAGAAGCAGACCTCGTTGAACAGTTTGCGGAAACGCTGGAGGTCCATGCTCCCGAGGTGAAGAACCTGCGGCACGTGCTGAACAGGCAGATCGTTCAATTGCGCCTCGATTTGGTGCGCCGGTTCTGGTTGCGGCCCAAGGTTGAGGAGATCTGGAACAAAGAAGGAATCAGGGGGCTCTACAAGTTTGTCCGCGGGATGATGGGACGATATGAGAACAAGGAGTTGGCAGCCCGCCACCAAGCTCTGGAACATTGTCCGTCTGGCTCTTTGGGTCGTTCTCTTTGGGAATACTGGCATGCGAATGGGTTCGCATTTCCCGGACAGAAGGGCGGTGCACCCGAGCAAATCCTATTCCATGATTGTGCCCATGTTTTGTCCGGCTATGGAACGGCTCCGGATGGAGAAGTCCAGGTCGCGTGCTTCAGCGCCGGCTTCCAACGTCGCGAGCCGTGGATCTTTGTCTTCTTCGTCCTGTTGCAATTTCACGTAGGCATCCGCATGACGCCCATCACCCAGGCACGAACAGGAATATTCGATCCGTTGAAGGCCATGATCGCCATCCGCCGAGGGGCTGCGATGAACGTTGGTCTGAACGACGGCTGGGATTATTGGCCGGTCATGGGTGAGCAGGTCGAGGAGCTCCGGCGTCGGTACAACATTCTGCCGGTCGAAGCATTCCTGCCTACGAAGCAGGAGACGATCGGGGCCGTGGCTTAAACGAAACACTGTGCGTAGGAATCACTCATCGTCCTATGACCTCGTGAATCCACGGAGGAGACGATAATGACGTCAAGAAATCGTTACGCAACATCGTGGGAAAGCTTTTGGAGTTCTACGACCGGGACCGTTGGTGAAGTGTTTTGGGATGCCGATCCGATCCATGCATCTCAACAAGACCTTTTACTGTTCCATGAGTATTTCGACCCACGACTCCCTTTGATCGATCTGGGATGTGGGAACGGAACGCAAACACGCTTTTTGGCCGATCATTTCACGACGGTGATTGGCACCGAGATTGCGCCTGCAGCAGTTGAGTTAGCCGGGAAGCTCAATGGCGCAGTCAATATCAGGTATCGGCTCCTCGATATGCTGCATCCTGATAACGCGCAACGCCTTCACGATGACATCGGTGATGCCAACCTCTACATGAGGGCAGTGTTACATCAACTGTTGCCAGTAGATCATGCGACAGCCGTTGAGAGTATCGAACGACTCCTGGGGGCAACGGGAACGTTGTACTTGATCGAGCTGTCATCCTCTGCGGAACCCTACTTCGCCCGACTGATCCAACAGTATGGGCCGCCTCCTGGGCTCAGCCGAGTGTTCCAGCACCAGATTACACCGGGTATGCTGCATGAAAATTCCCTGGAATCGTTGTTCCCACCGGATCGATTCACACTTCTTGGCACCGGTCCGAGTCATATCCGCACGGTCCACACTCTCCCGACTGGCAACGTGGTGGAGGTGCCGGCTTTCTATGCCATCCTTCGGCGGCAGGAAGGCAGGGTTTGTGAGACCCGAGTGAACAAACAGGGAATGGCCATTGGTCATGAAAAAGAACGATTCATAGATCCCCCTGGTCCATTACATGTCGTCGCGAAGCTTGTCATGGCTATGAATGCCTGTGACTTGGAGTCGGCCTTGACGTTGTTCGAGTCAGGTGCTTCGTTCGTCATGAAACCCGGTGTTGTTGTAAATGGGATCGTCGGTATACGTGAGGCATTAGAAGGCTTGATGGCGTTGAAGCCGACGTTAACCATTGAAGCGCAGCAGATCGTACAGGCGGGTGATGTGGCGCAGTACTGTGCGCGCTGGAGCATGAAGGGAATCGATCCGACGGGAACTACCGTGCAACTCGGTGGGCGATCCTCCAGCATCCTGCGGCGTCAACCCGATGGACGGTGGCTCTTTTTAGTAGATAACCCGTGGGGGACGGACATCGTCCAATAGCTCAGCCTAAACGTATGGCCCAACAAATCAGTCGAACCGAAAGGAGACGTTATGAAGATCATTTATTGCTTCCTCACCATGATGGGCTTGGTCGTTGGTCTTATTGAGGCAGATGTTTCCCTAGCTTCGGCGAAGACTCTTGAGGCTGGGTATGCGAGTACGAGCTGGATGGGCAGCGGAGAGGTTCGCGATCTCCCGGATGGAGGACAGGTGATCAACGCTATCGTCAAAGGCGTGATGATTGTCCGCCATTCGAATGGGGCGGTTGGTGGGATCGTTCACACGGCTCAGCTTGAGTGTCCGATTCGAGTCACCCTCAGTGCCCAGGATAGCCATAGAACCTACCTCGGCCTTTGCACAGTTCTCGCCCATGAAGGTAAGGATGTTGGCTACGCCGAATGGAAGTGCGACGGAGATCATCTCGAATGCGAAGGTACATTTACGTTTACAGGCGGAGCCGGCGGATTCAATGGAATCTCGGGAACAACACCGTTTTTCAGCCGGATTGTCTTCGAGAAGTTGGAAGCACAACATGCTCGAGCCGTGGGCTATGCCTACTGGCCCAACCTTACAGTGACGTTGCCTTGAGGGATCCCCACGTTGAACACGAGACCACAGGCAAGCCATGGGGAAGAGTCGCTGCAGGCTACCATTGAGATGGAGCAAATCTGATCAACCTATGACCAGGTTGTTTCTGGCATATACCGATAGTCAGTCTCTCTCCGGAAATACTAAGGAGCTGGCCCACTTCTCCTCGTCCGGAGGGAGACATGACTGGAGTGATGCGTATGGTCGCACGGAGTCCAATCCGCAACTACTCCGTGTCGTTTGACCCTCTCTTCACCTTCCGTTAGAATGCGCCGTTTCATATTGTAACTTTTGGCTGTTGTCGGAGTTTTTGCTTACCATGACGCCGTCATCCAGTCTGTGGGCCTCTGTCATCATCCCCATCAAGGATGAACGAGAAAACCTCTCCCCGCTCATGGCAAGCCTGCTGAAAGTTATGGATTCGCACGAGCAATCACGCTCGCGTCCTTACGAAATTCTCTTTGTAGACGATGGGAGCAGCGACGGCAGCAGCGACGAGCTGGACCGATTGGCACGTGAACATTCCAACGTGCGGGTCTTCCACTTCGACCGAAATTACGGCAAGACCTGCGCCCTTGAAGCCGGTTTTCATCAGTCTTCCGGTGAGATCATCATCCAGATCGACGGCGATCTCCAGCAAGACAGCGAAGATATTTTGAAGCTGCTCCCCTATACGGCCTCACACGACGTGGTTTGTGGGTGGAGGCAGCAACGGCAGGACGGCCTAGTGAGGAAATTCTCCTCATTAATCGCCAACTGCATACGGAACATCTTCACGCATGACGGCATACACGACACGGCATGCCCGCTCAAGATTTTCCGACGGCCTGTACTGGAGCGTATCCGACTCTTTGAGGGGATGCATCGCTTCTTTCCCGCTCTGGCTTTGATGCATGGATTTACCGTGACGGAGGTGCCGGTCAGGCATTATCCACGCATCCATGGACTGTCCAAGTACGGGATGGGCAACCGCCTGTTCAAATCACTCTATGATCTGATCGCGGTTCGGTGGATGCAGGATCGCGTGTTGCTCTACAAATTCCGTGACAGCGACGTGAGCCGGGATTCGTGATAAGTGATCTGTGATGGGTGATGAGTGAGCGGAAACACCGTAACCACACATAAGGATCTCGATGTTTGGAAGAAATCTATGAATCTCGCGACGGACATTTGCTCATTGACTTCTCGGTTTCCCAAAGGAGAGGTCTACGGACTCACATCGCAGATGCGACGCTCTGCCGTCTCTATCCCTAGTAATATTGCGGAAGGCGCTGCACGGCATTCAAGGAAAAAATTTATTCAATTCCTTCACGTTGCGTCAGGTTCGGTTGCCGAACTGGAAACCCAACTCATTCTCGCCTCCCGAATGGGATTTCTTCCCACAAACTCCGCCATATCCCAAATCGAAGAAATCAGAAAACTGCTGCTTGGGTTACTCCGCTCGCTAAAGAAGCAACCCATCACCCATCACCCATCACCCATCACATCCTCAACCGCATGAGCACCGAAACCATCTGGATTGGTATCGGTTTCTTCGGCCAAGGGCTCTTTTTTGGTCGTTGGTTGATTCAGTGGATCGCATCCGAGCGGAGCGCCGAAAGCCGTGTGCCCATTGCCTTTTGGTACATGAGTCTCATCGGAGGGCTGATCACGCTCAGCTACGCGATCTATCGAATGGACCCTGTGTTTATTTCAGGACAAGGCCTCGGAACGGTCGTGTATCTGCGCAATCTGATCCTCATTCACCGCTCGGATCAAACCAAAAACCAAGCTCGGCCGGCAGCATGAGCGGCTGGGAAACCAACGGCCATACCGGGGCTTCCATCACGCGCGAGCAACAGCCACATCCAGCCATGGATCGTCCCCCATCGCAACCAATACAGCTGCTGCTCCTTCTGCTTCTGTCCTGCCTGCTTTTTTTCCTGAATCTCGGGAGCATGGGCCTGACGGATCGTGACGAAGGCCGCAACGCCGAAGCCGGGCGAGAAATGTTCGCCTCGGGTGACCTAGTCACTCCCACCTTCAATGGAGAGCTGCGCGTCGCCAAACCGGTCTTCGTGTATTGGCTGATGACGCTGTCGTACCATCTGTTCGGCGTGAACGAGTTTGCGGCACGGGCACCCTCTGCTCTGTTCGGGGTGGCATTGATCCTGATGCACTACCTGTTTCTTTCCCGACTGCGCGGCTCGACTGCCGGGCTGTTCGGCGCTTTGATGTTGTTGCTGAACATCGAGATCCTGGCGCTGGGACGCATGGCAATCACCGATAGCGTCCTGATCTTTTTTACCACCTTGTCACTCTACGGATTTTGGCTCGGGATCCACGAACAAGGCCGAGGGCGCCATTGGATCTGGGCATTTTATGGCGGTATGGCCTTGGCGACCTTAACGAAAGGGCCTGTAGGATTCGCCGTTCCTCTGGTCACGGCTCTCCTGTACCTCGCTGCCAGCCGACAGTGGTTGGTGTTTTGGGAGAGAGGCGCGCCCATCGCCGGCACGTTGCTCTTTCTCATGCTCGCAGGGCCTTGGTACGCTGCCATGTTCATTGTTCACGGAGACGCGTATTCTTCCCAAGCGAAGGTCCATACGGTGGGGCGATTCCTAGCTCCCATGGAGGGACATGGCGGCGGCTGGTGGTTCTATTTCCCCGTCCTGCTGCTTGGTTTTTACCCTTGGAGCGCCTTCCTACCGGTAGGGTTGTTTCAAGCCTATCAGAGCTGGCGAGCATCTCGCGTGATGGTGAGCCACCAAGACGAATCACGTGAATCGTGGAAGCCATCAGGCTCCGGCGATGAGTTGGAATGGTTCGCGGGGCTGTGGATCATTGGGGTGTTCATCTTTTTTAGTCTTTCATCCACTCGCCTCCCCCACTATATCGGTCCCTTGTTTCCGGCCTGTGCTCTTTTGGCTGCTTCGTATTGGGCTCGAGGGTTAACAGATTCTTCGACAGGGGGCCTGCGCGGGTCGATCCACTTCATGATGGGGATCGGCTATCTCGTAGCGATCGGGCTCGCAAGCGCCCCTTCTCTTTTCAGCAAATTCTCGGGGAAGATGGTCAAAGAGTTTCCGCTCGCCCCTCAATTCGATCTAGGCATCGGTCCCTATGTCGGCGCAGCGATCGTCGTAGTCTCGATGGGGCTGATCGGGTATTTCGGGTTGAACGACAGCAGACGCGGCATCGCCTTCGGGGTGGCCGGCGGCGCGCTGGCGAGTGTTTTCCTTGTTGCAATTCTGACGGTCATTCCTGGATTCAACCGATACGCGATTGCGCCGCCGCAAGAATTGGCCTACGCAGCGGGGTTGAACCTGAATCCCACCGACCAACTGATCGCATTCAGTTCGACCAGACCGTCCATCGCCTTCTACGCGAGGCGAACGGTGACCTTTATCCCAGCCGGAGAAATCGACCGACTGCGTACGGCTCTGGGCCAAGGAGGCCGGACGATGATCCTCCTACCGGAATACTCTCAAGATGCCCTGCCGAAGGAAGCCGCTGACTTTCAACCGATTCTCAAGCGATACGGCTACGTCTTGTTGGGCAATCAACAGATGGTTCCTCAGAGTCCGGATACTGCTTCGCCAACCCCGTCCAAGACCTTTGGTCACTAACCTGAACCGCGGTTTCCTTCGCGAATTCTGTCCCGAGGATGATTGACGATTGCGTCATTACTCCAACGGAATATCTGGCCAAGGAATCATTGTTCAGCTCCGCAAACCTGGCGTACGCTGGACCGACCTTACCACGGCTGAAACACCGACGAGGGTGCCTAAACATCAAACGAAGCGGATGATGACATTGTGGCGTCCGTACTAGACAAATGATCCGTGCAGACCATAAACTTCGGAATCAAAATGTTGTCCACGTCTGTCACTCGACGCCTCGTTTCAGCCAAGTCGAGGGACGTGGGTCTGTTCTTCTTACGCCCCTGATGGGTGTGCGGTTGGGCATCGGTGGCCCGGTGTAGGACGAGGTCGTGACGGAAACCCGCTCCACTGACGGATGGCTGCGGTGGTTGGCTTTGGTGGTGGCTCTTGCGGCCCTGTACGTCGTCACGACCCGACTGGGGCTGATGCTCGCCTTGCCGCCTGAACACAAGGCGACGGCGGTGTGGCCGCCTTCGGGTATCGCTTTGGCCGCTTTACTGTTGTTCGGCCATCGGATCTGGCTCGGCATCTGGCTGGGGGCGTTTCTGGCGAATTTCTGGGACGGCTTCACTGCGGCCAACCCGTTCCCACTGTCGGCTCACCTGTTCGTGTTGGGAGGCATCGCCACCGGCTCCACCCTCCAGGCTTTGGCGGGGAGCTTTCTCATCCGGCGCTGGACCGGCTCAGTTCGTCCTTTTCAACAAACCACTCACGCCTTCACGTTCGCAGGCGTGGCGATGCTCATGTGCCTGATCGCCTCTACCCTCGGCGCCGCCAGCCTATATGTGGGAGGATTCGCGCCAGCCAAGGCCATCCCCTTCATCTGGTGGACCTGGTGGCTGGGCGACATGACCGGCGTTCTCACGGTCGGGGTGTTCCTTCTGACGTGGAGCCGCCGGCCTTCAGTCGATTGGCACCCACGGCAATTGGCAGAAGCGGCGCTGTTGCTGCTGCTGTTGTCGACGCTCGCGTGCGTCATCTTTGGCATCGTCTTGCCCATCACTGGTCTCCCCACTCCGCTGGCCTATCTGGTCGTTCCTTTTCTGGTGTGGGCCACCTTCCGCTTTGGCCTGCACGGAGCGGCGACGGCCCTCGTTCTGGCGAGTGCCCTCGCCGTCGTCGGCACAGCTCAGGGCACCGGTCCGTTCGCCCAGCCGACCGTCGAAACGTCCTTGCTGCTCCTGCAAGTCTTCATGGGCGTCCTCAGCGTCACAGTGCTGGTGACGGCAGCGGTCCTCGCCGAGCGCCAAGGGGCAGAAGCCAAGGCCCGTCAATGGGAATCCGTCTTCAACAAGGCGAGTTGGGCGGTGGCCGTTACCGACTCCGCCGACAACAGGCTCAAAGCCGTGAACCCTGCCTTTGCCGCCATGCACGGCTTCACCGTCGAGGAACTGGTCGGCAGGCCGCTGGTCGACCTGTTCGCCTCGGAGAGCCGGACGGAGTTGCCCAGGCACATCCAGATCGCTCACCAGAGAGCTGACTACATGTACGAGTCGGTCCATGTCCGAAAGGACGGGACCAGCTTCCCTTGCTTGACGCATGCGACGACCTTGAAGGATGCCCACGGCAAGGCTCAGTTCCGTGCCTCCACATTCGAGGACATCACCGAGAAGAAGCAAAACGAGTCGTGGTTGAGCGCTTCGCTGAAGGAGAAGGAGATCCTGCTCAAGGAAATCCACCACCGGGTCAAGAACAACCTACAAATCGTGTCCACCTTGCTCGACCTCCAGTCCGACCACACGCAGGACCGGCAGGCGCTGGAGATGTTCAAAGAGAGCCGTGGGCGTGTGCGGTCGATGGCGCTCATCCACGAACGGCTTTACCGCTCGCCGGATTTGGCCCGTGTGAACTTCGCCGAGTATGTCCAGCAACTCGCCCAAGACCTGTACTCCATCTACAAGGTATCGGATGACGACATCTCGCTGCACGTCGAGGTCGCCGTGTCGCCGCTGCCTCTCGACATGGCCGTCCCCTGCGGGTTGCTCCTGAACGAACTCCTCTCGAACTGCCTCAAGCACGGTTTCAAGGATGCCTCGCAGGGCTGGATCAGGGTGACATTGCACGACGAAGGCCTGAACAACGTCTTGACCGTGGCCGATAACGGGATCGGCTTTCCACCAGACTTCGACTTCCGCCACACTACGTCCTTCGGGTTGCAGTTGGTGACAACCCTCGTCGAGCAACTGAAGGGCAAGATTGAACTGGGAAATAGCAGCGGGACGGTGGTCATCATCACCTTCCCCGGTCACGATAGATCGCAGGAGGAACCCACATGACCACGACCAACATTCTCGTCGTCGAGGACGAGCGGATCCTCGCCAAGGGCATCGAAAAACAGCTCAAGAGGTTGGGCTACGAAGTCGCTGGACTGGTTTCGTCCGGAGAAGAAGCCGTCAGGCAGGCGAAGGAACTTCGGCCGGACCTGATCCTCATGGACATCCATCTCGGTGCCGGCATGGACGGCGTGGAGGCGGCGAACCTGATCCGTACCAGGTTGGGCACCCCGATTGTGTTCCTGACGGCCCACTCCGACGAAGCCACCCTCCAGCGGGCCAAGGTCACGGAGCCCTCCGGCTTCATCCTTAAGCCCTACGAGGATAGGGACATCCAAACAGCCGTCGAGATCGGGCTGTACAAGTCCATGATGGATCGTCGGCTGCGGGAAAACGAGCAATGGCTTGCGGCCTCGCTCTCCAGCATCGCCGACGGCGTGATTGCCACGGATGGGGTCGGGCGGGTGCGGTTCATGAACCCGGTGGCTGAGCGGCTGACGGGGTGGACAGAGGCCGAGGCCCTGGGTAGAGACGTACTTGAGATTTTCCACATCGTCGAGGAAAAGACCCGTCAGCCCGTTCCGAACCCGGTTTTGGGCGCACTGGCAACGGGCTCTCCTGCTACTCTCTCTCAGAACACCATTCTGATCAGCAGGGCCGCGACGGAATACCTCCTCGACAATATTGCGGCCCCCATCCGGGACGTGAACGGCAGGATCGAGGGGGCGGTGCTGGTGTTCCGGGATGTCACGGAGCGCCGCCGACTAGAAGAGCATCTGCGGCAGGCGCAGAAGATGGAGGCCATCGGGCAGCTGGCTGGCGGCATCGCTCACGACTTCAACAACATCATGGCCGTTGTCATCTGGTTCGGCGAACTATTGCTCGCTGGCAACCAGCGCGCCAAACAGAGACAAGAACTGGCACGGAACATCCTCGAGGCCGGGAAGCAGGGCGTCATGCTCACCCGGCAGATCATGGCCTTCAGCCGCAAACAAATCCTCATGCCCTCTGTGTTGAGTCTGAACACCGTCTTGCGGGATATGGGACCGATGGTGAAGAGCCTCATCGGGAGCGGCATCGAGCTCGTGGTCGAGCTGGCCCCGGACCTTGCCCTCATCAAAGCCGATCCGTCACAGATCGGACAGGTGGTCTTGAACTTGGCGGCGAACGCCCATGACGCCATGCCGAAAGGCGGGAGACTGATCATTACCACTGCGAACGTCGAGTTGAGCGAACCGACGAACCAGCAGCATCCCGACGTGACACCGGGCCGATACGCTCTGCTGTCGGTTCACGACACCGGAAGCGGCATGTCTGATGATGTGCTGTCCCACATCTTCGAGCCGTTCTTCACGACAAAAGATGCCGGCAAAGGAACCGGCCTCGGCCTTGCCACGGTGTACGGGATCGTCAAACAGGGCAGGGGCCACATCGACGTGTCGAGCAAAGTGGGGCAGGGAACCACGTTCCGGGTGTACCTGCCGGTGGTCGAGGAAGCGCCGACCAAGCCGAACAGCCAGAGCATCCAGCTGACGTCGAAGGGCCACGAAACGATCCTGATCGTCGAGGACCATGATACGGTCAGGAATATGATCGCGATGCTCCTCCAGCAGCACGGCTACAACGTGCTGGAGGCGTCGAACGGAGCGGAAGGGCTGGCGGTAACCGAGAACCACCGGGGACCGATCCATCTGGTGATCACAGACTTGGTGATGCCGAAGTTGTCCGGGAGGGAGATGGCCAATCGGCTGACGGCGCTCAAGCCGGGGCTACGGGTGCTGTTTATTTCAGGATACACGGAGGATGTGGTGATTCAGCAGGGTGTGGAGTCATCCACAGTGGACTTCCTGCACAAGCCGTTCGACGTCACGGCCCTGACGCAAAAGGTGCGGGAGATACTGGACCGGGGCTAGCTCGGGCGCAAGGCTCAATGGTCACTGAAAGGGCAGCACTCCTCGTGCATCAACGAGAATCAAAATGGCAATGGCCAAGCCCGCAATGAGAGCACTTTCCCGCATCATGGACCAGCCAGGCGATTGCTCAGCCTGGTCGCCGTTCCGGCTTATCGCGTCGAGCCAAGCCGCCATGCAGGCAAATCCAACCGACGAGAGGACGAGAGGTGAGGTTGTCATGGCAGCCAGGCCGTACGCGATCAACAGCGTGGAGGTATTCAAGTGCCGGCTCCCTCCTGTTCCTCCTCGACGAACCCAATGAGGTCGCCGAAGCCATAAGCCGCCCGCTACCGCCCAAGCCCCTAGCGTCAAGAAGAGGATGTCCACCGCTCCACCCTCCATTTGACGGGATAGGACCCAGAGCGAGGCAAACAGTGCCGACGTTCCCATCGCCGCATGTCGCAGCCCGTCCTGGATTGAAGTGCGCCACTGTCTTAATGAAGCCGTCGCGATGAAGCCGCTGAGGATACCAAGCACGGCCCCTCCGACCACATCAGTCAGAAAATGCGACCCTCGAAGAATACGACTGAGCGCGACGAAGAGCGCGATCGCGATACAGAGCGGTCCAAAAAAAGGAAATTGTCTAGCCAGCACCGTGGCGACGGCAAAACTCGCCGTGCTATGTCCCGATGGAAATGAGTCCAGCCCCGATGCCAAGGAAAGAGTCATCTGCCAGTCTCCCGAGTGGACGAACTTCGGTCGGGGCCTTCCGATGAGGTGTTTCAGTCCGTTGGCGAGTAATGCGGCGATTCCATGAGCGATCAGCGACTGAATGGCGGCTGGCTTGATAGTCGGCTTTTCAAAAGCCCATGCGCCAAGGAGTAGCAAGGCACTCAAGGTTGCCAGCCGCCACCCTTCACCGATCCAGTCTCCCGCATCGCTGGTGAACGCCATCCACGGAACGGTGAGCTGATCCCATGGTAGATGAACGGTCACCGAACGCACATACTTGGTGATCGGCAGATCAAACTGAGCTAGGCCGATAAAGCTGACGGCCACTGCGGCGCAGGAACAACCGACGACGGCGATCGACGTAAGCTTGTTGCGAGATGACTGTGGCGGGACACTCATCAAGCCACGATCTGTAGCAACGCTTCCTGGATTTCCGAAACTGACCACCAATCGCTCATCGCTGATTACCGTGCCTTACGGCACCCAGTCAGCCAAGAACACGTTGAATTCCCCTGGCTCCTTTGCATTTCGATCCGATACCCAGACGAGCCGTTTACCGTCCGGAGAAAACATGGGGAAGCTGTTAAAGTGCCCTTCCATGGTGAGACGTTCTAATTCGGTTCCGTTATCACGCACCAGATACAGATGGAAACTGGGGCGTCCTCCTTCCCCTCTCGTTTCTATGTTGGAGGAGAAGATGATGCGTGTACCGTCGGGATGAAAATACGGAGAGAAATTCGACGCGCCGGTCGTTGTGACCTGTTTCTTATTTGACCCATCGGCATTCATGACAAAAAGTTCAAGCTGACCTGGCTCGACCAGACGTTGTGCCAGCAACTCCTTGTATTTGGCCACTTCGGATGGATCGGTCGGATGGGCCGCCCGATAGACGATTCTCTTGCTGTCCGGTGAAAAGAACGCTCCGCCGTCGTATCCGACATCGTCCGTCAGGCGACGCACGTTCGAGCCATCCAGATTCATCGTGTAGAGCTCAAGATCTCCATCTTTCACGGATGTCCAGACAATGGTCTTCCCATCAGGCGAGATCGTGGCCTCAGCATCATATCCCGGCGAGGCCGTCAGCCTCCGGATGTCCTGTCCGTCAAGCTTCGCAGAGTAGACATCGTAATCGTCGAGCGCCCATCGATAGGCCCCATCACGTTTAGGTTTTGGCGGACAATCGGGCCCGGCCGCATGTGTAGAGGAGTAGAGCACCCGACTGTCACCGGGGAAAAAATAGCCGCACGTCGTTGCGCCTTTTCCAGTACTCACCAAGCGGACGGCCCCGCTTTCCACATCCATCACATACATTTGATAGCAGCCCAGGCCTGACTCGGCTGGTTTGCCCGCGGAGACCAGCGAATCCTTCATCCAGTTGTTCGTCGATTGCAAAATCAGCTTGGTCCCGTTGAACGAAAAATAGGCCTCCGCGTTCTGGCGACCAAACGTCAGCTGGCGGATATTGGCCAGATGCCGTTCCGTAGAATGTACCGACGCCACAGGATCCTTCGGCTGATCAGCTGCCAGGGCAAACGGGGAGATACTCATCAACGCACAGAACCCCCACAGCCAAATGGCCGCGGTCTTAGCGGCTTTCATCAAGTCTTACCTCCTTCACATCCGGGGTACCTTGCCACACCTCGCGTTTCGTCACGGCCCCGTCTTGAAACACGAGGTAACTATGCCACCCATAATAAAACAGGAAGCGCGAAGGCTTTTCGACTGCGCCTGAAGTCACACCATACAGAACCGTGATTATGCTGCCCGGCACATTCGCCCGATGGCAAGAGAAAAGCACAGCCAGCTTCGGCCCATCATACGCCTGACCATCGATCTGGAAACCTCGCTCTCCGAGTGCAACTCGGTCACCGCATGATTCCTGCGCCACTGATTGAACCGCTTGTCGTTCGTCGGCTCCTGCCAGCACCAGGATCGATCCATCGTGGGGGAGGAGATTCTCTTTGAGAGCGATCACCATCGTTCTCTGTGATCCCGTTTGTTCGTGATCAGCGATGCGAGACACAATCTGCTGCAACGGCGAAGCAGGGTCAGAAAAAGCCAAGACCACCGTCTTTTGTTGATCCGTCACATAGCCGTTCAGCATGGGCGGCAGCTGATGCCTCGTCAGACGCCGAAAGGTCATCAGATCGGGATCAAGCTCTACCCGTAGCGGCTGATTGGGCAGGACGAACTCGGCAACGCTTCCTTGCGAGAGGTTCAGCACAATCCACTTAGTCACCATCGTTTTCTGCGTCACGATGCGGATGGGGATCGTCATCCGAAATGGCTTCTCGATCTGGTCAATCTGAACCGTCAGCCGCCAAGTTTCTCCGTCGCCCTCTCCCTTCATACGACGAGCGTGAACATCGCCCAAGGATACAAGAGGAGCACCGGGCTGTTCGACCCATTGCTCGAAAAACCACCGCAAGTTCTGACCGCTCTCTCGGGAAAAGACTTCCTCGATCGACCTCCAGTCCGCTGGGCGATTACGATAGCTGCTGACGAAGGTCTTCAAGCCCCGCCAAAATGGTTCGTCTCCGATTTCTTGTCGGAGGAGGTGAAACACAAAGGCCGATTTGTGATAGCCGATCGCATTATCCTTCTCGTCATGCTTCTGAAGAAACTGTGTAACTGCATAATCCGTTTCAGGCCTCACATAGAGATTGTACCCATCCAGCATCAGACGTCTTTGTTCGAAGGCTTGAGGAACATCCTGAATCAACTCGTGCCAGTAGTAATTTGCCAGGTAGGTCGTCAATCCTTCGACCCAGTTGCCGTGATCATCGCGATTGAACACCGAATTACCGATCCAGGAATGGACGATCTCATGACCCAAGGCATAGGGTTGGACATAGTGTCGTTTGATGCTGCCGCTACCGAGGAGAGTGAACGATGGCAGACCGAGGCCGCTCGGGAAAAAATTCTCGACCACCGCAAATTTCTCAAACGGATAGTCCCCCAATAATCTGACATACGCATCGAGGTATCCTGCCGCCGCCTCAAGATACTCCTCTGCCAAGCCCGCATTGTCGTGAAAGAAGTAGGTTTGAAGGTCAACCCGTTGTCCGGTCGGACCTTTCCATTCTCTCACTTTGAACACAAACTTGTTGGCGACGAACGTGAATGCTTCAGACCGGTCCTGAACGACCCAGGTCGAGGAGACCTTTCCTGCATTCGTCGTCTCCGTTTCCTTCCGTCCTGATGAGATCGCGGTCCACTCCTGCGGGATCTGAGCAGTCACTCGATAGGTACTGAGCGAGCCGGCGATATCGGGGTACCATCGACTTTCACCACTCAGGTACACGCCTTCTAAGCCGATGTGTCCCGCTGTCTCGCTGGGAGTGACGAACCGCAAGTGACGCGGCTCCTTCGGCGGTTCATTGATCTGGCCACGATAACTCATGACCACTGTCATCTTCCGGCCACGCTCTCTTGGAAGTGAGACTACGAGGTGCTGAACCGTGGCCTCAGGAGGACGCAGGCTCGTGAATGGGACGACTTTGTCCGCGTTTCTTTGCCCGCCCTCGACCGATCGCGTTCGCATGGCGATGGACTCGACATGCAGGGTAGGTGCAAGGGTGAACGTGATCGAGGTGACCTGTGGATCAACCTCCAGTTCGATCTGATCGCTCGCCACCAATTCGTGCTCAGCGGGAATCAGTTCGACAGTGAGGTCATGGTGAACGAGTGTGGCATCTTCATTGAATGATGATGCCGAAGCGTCCCGAAGCAGGACGGAGGAGATTAAGAGAAAATTAATGAGGCAAAATTGAAGAACCAGTTTCCCTATAGACATCAGGAAACTTTTTAACACTCGCGGCAGACGAGTACAAGCTGGATCGCGGTCAGGAATCGCTCAAGGTCGACCGGTTTTATAAGAATCTCCTGAGGGCCTAGACTCCACGCTTCTTGAAGCAACTCCTCATTGTGACTTCCGGTCATGATGATGATACCACCCGAATAACCCTTGTCACGCAGGACGCGAAGCACTTCGATCCCCGGCATTCCTGGCATGACCAGGTCGAGCACGATCGCATCGGGCGACATCTCTTCGACTATCCGCAGAGCCTCGTGACCATCTTTGACACCAAAGGCTCGATAACCGCGCAGACTGAGAAAACGGACCAAAAGGTCGCAGAGGAGAGGTTCGTCATCGATTATCAAGACAGATTCGTCGATCTGCTCGATGACATTCCCGTTACCAAGGGTGGACTGTGCGGGCGTTGACGGCACAGGTAGTTTTGCGAGTCGACTAACGGCTTCGACGAGGACGTCCAGTGACAATCCTTTTCTGATAAAATCCGTGGCTCGTAGAGCGCGTGCTTGATTCTCCTGAAGTTCGGTTGCTCCTCCGCCCAGGATAATCACCGGCGCATGGGGGTCGATGGCGCGTATCTCCTTCAAAACCGTTAATCCGTCCATCTCTGGCATACGAAGATCGAGGAGGGTGACTCGGGGATTGTGTGCACGGAATAGATCAAGACCTTCTCGTCCACTGGTCGTCGAAATGACGTGGCACCCTTGTCGGGTAAATACACTCTGCAACAGATCGCAATTCATCTGATCGTCGTCCACTATCAACACTGTGATCATCGTTATCAACTCTTCCTCAACCTGAAAACCGTACCCTGGGGAAAAAAGAATAGCACGAGACCGTGAACAATGAGAAGACAATGCGTGGTTTATGAGCGAGAAGTGGGCTGTCCGAACAGAGCCGCGACAAACGCCTCGGCATTGAAGTCCTGGAGGTCCTCGGCACCTTCTCCCACACCGATTAGGCGCAAGGGAAGTCTCAATTCTTCGGCAATCGCAACGACGATGCCCCCGCGCGCCGTCCCATCAAGCTTTGTCAAAGCAAGTCCAGTGACCCCCACTGCCTCGTGAAATTGACGGGCCTGCGCCAGCGCGTTCTGTCCGACCGTGGCATCCAGGACCAACAGCACTTCATGTGGCGCACCGGGTAATTCCTGAGCGATCACCCGTTTGACTTTCCGCAGCTCGTCCATCAAATTGAACTTTGTGTGCAAGCGGCCTGCCGTATCAACTAGAACCAGGTCCACCATCCTGGCTTTGGCTGCAACGATGCCGTCGAAGGCCACTGCAGCCGGATCTGCACCGTGTCGTTGACGAACCACCTCTACTCCAACCCGATCCCCCCACATTTGAAGTTGTTCAATGGCGGCCGCGCGAAAGGTATCTCCTGCGACGAGAAGAGGTCGCCGTCCAGCCTGACTCATTCGCTGTGCAATTTTTGCGATGGTGGTTGTTTTTCCTACGCCGTTGACCCCGACGACAAGGGTAACAAACGGTTTGGGGCTTTCATTGACCAGCCGTTCGATTGTAGGGCCTGACACGGTTTTCAGAATGCTATAGAGCGAACGACTTAAGACATTCTGAAGCCCTTCCGAAGTTTTTGCGTCCACGCCGCGCGTCTCTTCCCGGACCCGCTGCATCAAACGATTGACGGCGCAAGCACCAAGGTCAGCAGCGAGTAACGCCGCCTCCAGATCTTCAAGCAGTTCTTCGTCCGGTGTACGCCCGAGGAATTGATCCAAAGATTGCTGCACGACGTTGCGTGTTCTGCCTAGCCCTTCGCTCAGCCGTTGAAACCATCCCATCGTCAATGACCTCTTGTTGCACGTCCATTACGATACATGACCATGCGAGGGACAGGAGAAATCAGATGGAGCAAGGTCCGTTCTCGACGCGACATTCTAGCCGCTTCTCGTGGATTACCTTCATGATCGTATCCGCAGAGATGGAGCACCCCGTGCACCAAGAGCATGGCCAGCTCATTGTCGATCGATCGTCCGGCTTCCTTTGCTTGGCGAATGGCGGTCGGTAACGAAATCACGACGTCACCAAGCATCTGAGTTGGAGGACTCGTACCTCGCGGGATAACGGCTTCTCGGATAGGGAAAGCCAGTACATCAGTAGTTCGGTCCTTCTTGCGGTATTCACAGTTCAGCCGTCGCATACGTCCATCTCCAATCAATTCTAGGCTCAGTTCCGATCGAGACTCTCCGACTGCCGATAAGACACGTTCAGCTAGATAGGCCAGTGTGGTTTGTCGGACGATCAGCCGCGTGAGGCGTACGCGAAGATAGACAGCCATCAATGAGAACTGCTGGATAGATCGGGCGTCGACGAGCCGGCAGTGGACGACTTTCGGGGGTTGGAGGATGGGCGTTGGTGAGAGGCGCCCTGACCTCGAGCATGTCGAGAGTAACCGCTATTTATGGGCTGATGGCGATCATAGGCCTTGATAATATCTTGAACCAGTCGATGTCGAACCACATCCTTTTCATCGAAGTACACGAACTCAATCCCCTCAACCTCTCGGAGAATGTCTTTCACCTGAATGAGGCCGGACACTCGATCACTCGGTAAATCGACTTGCGTGATGTCGCCGGTAACGACAACTTTTGAATGGAACCCCAATCGGGTGAGAAACATTTTCATCTGCTCTGCTGTGGCATTTTGTGCTTCATCTAGAATGACAAAGGAATCGTTGAGCGTCCTTCCGCGCATGAAAGCCAGGGGAGCAATTTCAATATCTCCCCGCTCGATTAAGCGATTCGCTCGTTCCATGTCCATCATATCAAACAGTGCATCGTAAAGCGGCCGCAGATAAGGATTCACTTTCTCATATATATCACCAGGCAAGAAACCGAGTTTTTCCCCTGCCTCAACCGCCGGCCGAGCAAGAATTATCCGGCTTACCTCTTTGTTCAGTAGGGCACTGACGGCCATCGCCATAGCTAAATAGGTTTTCCCCGTTCCGGCCGGCCCGATCGCGATCACAATGTCATGCCGCTCAATCGCTTCGATGTAGGCCTTCTGTGTGGGCGACTTGGGACCAACGAACCGTTTTTTTGTGATGATCATTGCGGACTCGCCGAGCAGGTCCATAAGAGGAGCTTCGGGAGTTCGACGCAACGCGCTGAGCGCATGGGTGATATCTTCAGCTTGGAGGGATATTCCTTGGTTCGTCAGCGAGGCAAGTTCGACGAGGATGCGTTCTGCTTGACGGACAGCCTCGGGAAGGCCGTCCAGCGTAAGTTCCTCCCCACGCGCTGAGAGCCGGACTCCCAACTCGTCCTCGATCAACTTGAGATGTCGGTCATGGTGACCGAACAGAACAGCTGTATTGGTGCCTTCTCGTAGCTTGAGCTTACGCACGAGCTTAGGGTGGTCTCCCTCCTACATCATGAAGAAATTGTAACAGACTGGAAAAAGCAGACACAAGTGGTTGCAACATTCGGAGGAGATTTCAGGTTCTTGACGGCTTAGGGGGACTTGTGCTGGTCAAAGTCAAATCGAATTCCTGTGTGGCCATACCACCATGCCCATCTTTGGCCGCCACTTTGACATGGAAGATCCCCTCTTGATCGGACGGGATCCGCCATAGGATTTGGCCGGATGTTTCATTGATGCTCATTCCGGTCGGGGCGGCCTCCAGATAATAAATCACTCGGTCGCCATCCGGATCCATAGCTTTCACAGTGTAGTCGAAATGGTCTTGCGAGTCTGAGATGGGAGGAATGGAGACGATCCTCGGAGCACTATTCCCCAAAACGAGTGGTTCAGACTTCAAGGAATTCCCTGTAACGGCGGGAGCATGCGCTGTCACGTCAACCATAATTTTATCGTGAGCCACAAACCCAGTCGTATCGAGAAAGGACTCCTCTCCTTCTTTAACCACGGTTTCATTGCGATACCATTTGTAGGTCAAATCAACCCGATCATGGTCTGGATCGCTCGCTTCAACCGCAGCTTCAATCTTATCCCCGCTCCGTGCAGCCTGAGGTGTCAGTAAAACAGCCACCACCTTCGGAGAAGTATTCCCAACCTCGACGCTTTTCGCTCGATATGGGTGACCTTTATTAACACCGTCTGTGGGGATAATTTCTACAAAAACCGACTGCCCACGTCTTAACATTTCAGCTGGCAAGGTAGCGTGGGTTTGTCCGGCAAGAGCGGTGTTATCCACATACCATTGATATAAGAATGACACCGTCTCTCGCTCAGGATCTTGTGCATTGACCTGAACGCCTACAGGCCCGGTCAACTGGATAGGCTCGTTAAGGATCTTCGCAGAAGTAATGGTTGGAGGCTGGTTACCCTTAGCCGAAGTCGATCCATTGGCCGCACCTGGGGAAGAAGCTGTACAGGACATGCTGAAGACTACTCCCCAGATGCCCAACGCCAGGAATAAATTGCGGGCAATGTTCATAGATAACGTGTGTAGGTCGATCGCTATCGATTCGTTGCACTCACGGGAGTCATGACGACAATGTTTCACGCGCCTGATCTGTTTAAACATTCTCATCGCGGCATCCTAGTCCCGTTGATGAACCCAGCTGAGAAACCTGCTATAGGTGTCGCCCTTGCCCGTATTCGTGCATACCGTGCTACTATTACTCATCTGCGAACACACCTTCGCTCCTGGGCCGGTCCCTCCACCGCCGCCTCCTTCGTAGCCAAAGTGGACTGATAAGGCGGAGGCCATACCAACCCCAAGCGAGACTTTTGTCGCCACATTGGTATTGCTGCCGGAGGTCGACGTTCCAATCACCGGGGACGTGGAGGCGGTTCCAGTTTTGTAGAAGAGCGCATAGAGATAGCTGGCTCCGTCCGACGCGCAGAAATCGGATGTCGGAGTGAAGGTTGGGAAGAAGACCGTCCCTCCAAACAGAGCCGGAATCACGACAGACCGTTCAGCTGAGTAGTTCGTGACGATGCCTCCATTCGTAACACTGACTGGACCTGGTAAGGTGACGCGCCAACCATCTTTCGAGGCCACCAAGCCGACCATCGAGGTTGTTCCCGTTCCATTGAACGTTGTGACACCAGGATTGGTCGGATCAGTCACTTGATTCGTGGAACCACTGCAAACGATGCAGACCACGGCGTTGGTAGCATCGACAAGGTCATTTGTCCAACAACTGAGCTGGTTGGACTGCGCACAGAATCCGTTCACCACCTTGTCTTTCATGCCGTACAAACGTTGGATAGCGTTATCCACCTTATCCGAATTGCCGATATATCGTCCCGTTCCAAAGAAGATCCACACTTGATTACTATCATCGATCGTCCAGGTCGGAGCAGCAGTCACAGGCCCTATTTCAACTGTTCCAAGTAGAGGATCGTTCAAAGTATCGATCATTTCGGTTGGTACACGATTGCCCCCACTTGCTATCCCCCAGCTGATCGGCAAACATGGTGCTACGGCACAGCTCATCGTGAGACGATACATTTTCCCTCTCCAAGGCAGCGACCCATCGTGCAAGGTTCGTCCCGCATACACGACATCCGTCCTGAAGTCGAGATCCTTATCGGCCGAGATCAGGCCCGTCATGAAGGATCGTAGAATTCCTACAGGCATACGGGTTACATTGATGTTGCCTGCGCCAGGTCCAGCAGCCAGATCCACCGTGTAGAGAGCAGCTGACTGAGTCGGCGGGGTTGGAAGGTCTCCTTGATAACTATTGGGTCCAGACCCGAACACGACATACCACTTCTCATTGACCTTGCTCGTTATGGGATCACCCGTCGGATTCGTCCGAACAACGGTCGGAGTGCTGGTTGTCAGACCAAGGTCAATGTCGGAGAAGTTCCATAAGAGTTTAGGATCTGCTTCAGGATTGGTGATGTCGAGGACAAAGAACGCGCTATAGAACGTGCGCGGGACGCCACTGATAGTGGCCGTCATGGGAGGTGCACCGGAACCTACCGCACATCTTCCGCAGCTCCCACCCATGCGGAACCCGCCGATCAGAATCGTGCCCCATCCTCCTGGATGATCTGCATCCGGTGTGAAGATACGGACATCTGCCACAGTCGGCTTGAGATCGACATAATAGACGTGCGTATAGTCGGTCTTTGCCAGCCATTGCAGTTGAGGAAGCAATTGCATCGGAACAAATCCCCACAGCTCAGCTCCGAGATTTGGCCCGCTTGAGTTGTCAGTAGGACT
Organism: Nitrospira sp.; assembly: GCA_029194725.1. Lineage (GTDB taxonomy): Bacteria > Nitrospirota > Nitrospiria > Nitrospirales > Nitrospiraceae > Nitrospira_D. The sequence continues at coordinate 235,090 of JARFXQ010000002.1, forward strand.
CTTGGTGAACCACCCATGCTCGACGGTTCCTGGGGTCGCAGGGTCATCGCCCCTGTGGTAGAACCCGCCGTTAAAGGCGTGGAGCATCCCATCATTCGCTCCCAGGTACATCACCTGCCGCCTGTTCCTGTACTGCAGATAGTACGCATTATATGATGCGTCGCCGTATACCAGATCAAATCGAGCCCTCGGCGCAGCAACAATGGTCGGCGTGGAGTGAATCGCGTCACCGAGTTTCCAGACCTTGAACGTTCCGCTGCCGAGCGGCGACTCGATCATCCTGGTGCGCAACCCTGCCACCTCATCGCCCCGGATGAAATTGATGAGATTCATCGCATTACTGCTACCCGAACACACATCGCCCGGGTAGCGAAGATAGTCCCTCAAGGCGTTACAGTTCACCGTGCTAAAATCGATCTGCTCAGTAGGATCCACGAGACCATTAATGTTTGAATCGACCCATGTGAGAATCTTGCGCGATGCGGAGGGAGTGTTCGCGAGTTCAGCACCGGCCTCCCAGATTGGCTTGATGTTCTTCAGGTCATCGCCGAGGATGGTCGGCGCGGGATTATCAGCGACACCGTCACCGTCGAGATCCACATACTTGTCCACTAACACTTTTCTATAGGTTGGGCTGAGTGGATTATTGTCGTACCTCGTCGTAACGATCAGGTCGTTCTTATAATCGAGCACGCCGTCCTTTACGGTATCTTCTCTGAAGTTGCCGAACCCATCAACGAACAGGCCATGCGCATAGCCCGTCCACTTGACGTTCGCTCCACCTTGTCCGATGTCGCTAGTGAAGAAATAGGCCTGGTAGATCGACCCTTCACCCGTCGATGATGATGACAACACGGAGACCGACGTACCTGAGGCACTCTTTCTCAAGATGGCTGTGATTGTTGCCATCAGCCGATCTTGAAGATCGTTGACGTTCGAAGACTCGAAATAATTGTCCGGAATTCCATCGGTTCCAGGTGCGCCTGTTGCATTGATGACCTTGTCCCATTCCGAAACCAGGTCTGGGAGATTATTGTTGTTGCTATCCTCAAATCCACCGAGCTGAGCCGCGTGCATCAAAATTTCACGGCCCGCAATATTTCCAAAGGCAAAGAAGGTATAGACCGTCACATTTTGGAATCCCTGCAGGCAATGGCCGGTGACGTTCAATACGGGGATCAGGCCATCAGCCGTTCCATTGCAAGGCCGAAGGTCATTGGTATGCGCCCAATAGGCCACGTCATCAAGGTAGTGATTGCCGCTGTCTGCATAGTCGGTCTTGTGCTCACCTAACAAAAAAGGCGCCGTGGTTGACGGGTGAGCATTACAAGTCGTGTCCGTGGGAGCCGTGGGACTGCTCGTATCTGCATTCGTGCAGTGGACTCCATGTCGGCCATGGGCATAGTCCCGTATCCCAGCCGGTATATTGGTGTCCTGAGTGGGAGCCCCATCGGTGACCAGAACGATGAAGGTCTTGCAACAGGCCACTTGTGTAGAAGTCGACGCCCACGCCGGCGTGTGGTTACTCCCAAAGAAATAAGGATCTCGCCCACAGGCGTTGGCGATATAACCGGAGGGGCAGACTTCCGTTCCTGTCAATGCCGAAATTTCTGAACCTCCGATCGAACCGACTCCATTGGCTTGAAACGACACCCCGTTGGAATTTCCTCCTGAAAAGCCAATGGGATAGACATAAGACCCCGGCAAGTACGTAGAATTGATTTGGGCTACATATCGAATCGTTTCAAACAACGACTCGGAAAGAGGGGTCCATGTGGAGGGGAACGACTCCTGAACCGCATCGACCATGGCAGCTAAGTTGGTGTTGAACGTCTCTACTGCAGAACCTGAAAAGTCAATCGACTGGCGAGATCCGACACCCACCAACATGCGGGCGCCGTCGCCGGTCGGTTTAAATTCAAACAGGCCGAATCGGGCCGAGGCTCCGATTTGTTGGATGACCCCTGTCGGCTCGGTGCTGTACCCGATTTTGAGCCAATATTTTCTTTGACTGTAGCCATCCCCGCAATTGCTGTCGAAAGTACTGTCATTATCAACACAAAAGTAGGCGGGACCTGTACCGATATAAAGTGTTCCTGGAGTACCACTGGTATCCGCCGCAGGAATTCTTCCGGCATAGGTATTGGCTCCGGCTCCGGCATTGTAATTCACGAGGGCAAGCTCGACATTCACTCCGGTTGCCTGTGCCCGGACAGTCTTCAACGCCGGAGTTCCACTTGTAGGGCAGGTACCATCCGCCGCCCGAGTCACGAAACAGTCACCGCCGATCATCGCTTTTTTCATCGCGTCGAATCGCCGAAATGTCGCCCAATTCAGGAAATTCCCATCCCACTCTGTGTTGCCGCAAGCTACTGCCAGCGTCGCTTTGACCGTCGCTGGCTCGAACCGTGCGTCAGCACCCGAGTCATAAGTGTAACAGCGCAACGTATCGAAATAGCCTGACCAACTGATCGTGTTGTTGAAGTCCAGATCGATTGGATCTCTACAGTCCCCATCATCGTTGTTATCGCATGCGAGTCCACTCATACTGCCGGAGTTATCAAGCAATAAGACGATGTTGGGCGCAACCTGGTCGCTGACGAAGGGAGGCACCGCATAGTATTGGTCCATCGTCTGGGCCTCAGCCACCCCAGACAGCATAAGACAACCGATCAGCATTAGTATGGCGGTTCCACGAAGTGCAACATGCTCACCATTCATGGCACCCTCCCTCTTCTCCAACATCATCATGAATCTCTCGCAAGTGAGTTCCGCCGGAAGACTATTCCGGCAAAAATAGAATCATCCGATCAATCTTGTCTTTCGAATCCTTTTGAAGATGGAACTTCACCTCGATATCCATTCTGAGATAACTGGCGTTCAACTCGTCGCCATGGCGATCCAGGAGAACCGCATCAGGGGTTAAGCTATAAGTCCTGTGGTCGATCTGAAAAGTGGTTTCATAGATACTCGTGATCATTCCGCTCTGATATCCGACCGTCAGCATAGGAGGCTGTTGATCCGCGCAAGTCGTCCCGGGAGCAAGCCCAACCATCGTCACAATTCCAAAGGCCACTGCATAGGCTGCCCCCTTGTTCCAAGCCTTCTTAATACTTAGGGTGATCATGACTCCTGGCCTCCTCTTTTCTGGCGCGTCTTGCTCATGGATACGGCCTATAAGAAACGTTGCAGACAACTATCACCGCTCTTGAGGCATTGATACACAGCTATGACGCGGCTCGTCGCGCCAGTCGCAGCATTCACAGCCTGACAGTCTATCCGGTAAACCATGTCCATCGCGGGAGTTTGTTCTTCAGTTGATCCACCAGCACGTTGCTTCCCAAATTGTAGGTCGATGTCACCATTCACAACATAATTGTTGACGTTCATGACAATGTTCGGAACAGCACCCGCTCCCCAGGCAACGTCCGGGCTGTTGCGAATAAAGTTGATCTCTTGCCCTAAGAAGCCTGCGTTGGAAGCAGGTACCGGGCCATTGGGAGCGATCAGCCAGGGCATGACCTGTCCATCGTCGATTGAATCTTTGATAACCTTGACCCCCATCCCTACACATGATTCAGCCGCGTCAGTCCCCTCTTCCACCATGCGCATGGCTCCGGCCGTCGAATTTTCCAGACCGGTCATCGTCAGTGCTGCAACACCCAGCGCTCCGGCCATGAGCATGATCATCATGACCGTCATGAATGACATCCCTTGTTCATCAAGCGTTCTCCGCCTCAGTCTCTCCAATCTACTTCCTGACTTCATCGTTAGTACCTCTGGTTTCTGAGTTCGACTGTCCTGGTTAGGATTCGTCTCCTAAACTGTAGATAGGCTTGTTGCTGAGCCGGCGTGCTGTTATCGCCGAGAGTAAACACCCCATTCACATGATTATGATCGCTGATCGTGGGGATCGTATTAGTGTTTTGGACAAGGGTTGATATTCCTTCGCCCGTCCCTTGATCAGTCCTGGTTTGCCTCGCCACAATGCTGACCTGAACCATGCGGATCTTGTTTGTGGTCATCTTGCTACCAGGCGGTTGAAGGAACCAATTTACACCGGTGATACCGGACATAAAGTCTCCCTGATCGAATGAGTTGGATCCGTTCATATCGTCAATCGCACCGTCTGGCTCACCCCCGTTAATGTTGACGTTACAGCCGTCGCACGCGTAGGCCAACTGTAGATCTTCTACTCCATCCATGACCGGCACGCAGGGATGAGGAAGGAGAGGATTCGGATTCGGGTTAGCACAATTGGGCGGAGTCCCTGGGAGAGGGACGCCAGGTGCTACTCCGCGGACCAAACAAGGGGCATTGCCCTGACAGAGATCGAGAGGATCAGGTGGAGGAATGACTTGATAGGTAATGCACTGGAGTAAATAGACTTGTGTGCCGTGGCCAAATGTCGACGGATCTGGTATGGCTGGGTTCAGGTTCAATCCTGCGGGGGTTACTCCTCCCGGAGCAATTCGTGATCCGGCGACACCTCCAACCGAAACCGCCATTCCAGGCAATACAGCCGTTCCGCCAGGAATCACCGCTCCCATACCATTGACCGCGTTGTTCATCAAAGGGAGCGTGGCTATTGGTTGTTTCGCACCGCCGATCGTCCCAGGCGCAGCCGGAATGTTCAACTGCCACAGCGCCCCTACTGCACCAATCGAATTTGTCATCGGCACGACCATTGATATTGAATCCGGCCCGAGATCGGGGCCGCCTGGAGTATTATCCGCCGGCACCAGGGCCGCGGGCATTCCGTTTACTATGCAGTTACCCACCGCTCCTGGCACCACCCCTCCCACCAGGCCCTGCATGCCGAAACCTGCGAGCTTTAAGTCGGCCGTGATCATATCGAGGCCGGTTCTCGCGGTCGCCTGAGTATTCACCACTTGATTGGTCATTCTGGTCGTCTTTTGAGTGACCGTGAGGGCCCCTAAGCCCGCCGCTACGATGGCCGTGGTCATCATGGTAGCAACCATAATCTCAGTGAGGGTAAACCCACGCTGGTCAAATATGGTTGAGTTTTGAGATGCGATCATGAATCCACCTGTCTTGTCCTTTGGCTGTCCATGTCATTCAGCGACGAGAGTTGTCTGAAAGCCTACAGTCCTGAGCCGTTGGCCTGCGCCGCGATCATTCCACTGCACCTGCACAAGCACTTGCATCGCTCCTAGTGATGGATTGGCCGGAACGCCGTTAGTAACTTGGATCGTTCCTTGTACGTTGGTCAGGTTTGATGCCAGAACCAAGGTACGCCACTGTGTGCAATCGCCCTGAACGACTCGGATGATATTGAGAGGCGCCGGCTTGGTCACTCCGATTGGTGGCGGAGCCGGAACTGCTGCACAATTACCAGGCCCAAGTGTCTGAACATTGTGATAGGCCCAGGCATACTGTCGGTTGGCTTGAATGCGTTCCATCATGTCTGACGCGATGTTCGTGACAAGCGACAGATCATTGGCATCGACATTCTTGGTAAAGGCCATGCCTTGCATCGCCGCCATACCCATCACACCGATACCCAAAATCGCGGCCGATACTAAGACTTCCACCAAGGTAAAGCCTTTTTCATCCCTGGCCTTCATCACATTGTCCTCTTTCTCCCTACTGATTCCGAATGCAAGGATCGATTTGCTGGTTGCACCAGGTGACTTTTCCAGACGGCGCCAACGAGATCGAATAGATCAAAGTAGGGTCTCGGACGCTTTGCAGCTGAATCGTTATCGGCGCGAGAGGGATCGTACTCAGTCCTCTTGGCGTGAATCCGATTGGTGTAGCCGGCAGCGGCAAAACAAAGTTCACGTTGAGCGGCAAGGTTTCGACACCCAGAGGGGCTGTGAATGTGACTTGACTCTGGGATCCCAGCACATTGGTGGGTGTCGCCACGATCATTGCGTTGCGGCTGATAGCCGCCGACCGAGCAAACACGAATCGGTTATACAAACTAGTGGTCGCCTGGTAGAGTTCGTGGCGGGCATACATCATCGTGAAGTTTGGAATGGCTAGTCCCGCTGCAATCCCAATGATGGCCACGACAATCATGATCTCCAGCAACGTGAATCCCCGCTGGTCGTTCTTGAATCGTCTCGCTATTATCGGTCGTTGACACAGCATGGCCTTTCCTGATCGAGCAAGGGGCATGCCGTTCAAGATAGGGCGTTCTTTCTGCGTAACCTTTTGATTGTATGGTGTTCAGCGTCGTTTGAGGCAAGACAAACTTGGCCATTTTTCGAGAGAAGGAACGCCAATTGTCGTCGATATTGCCGTACTGTTTCGTACAGCAGAATGGCTATGGTGGATTAGGTGTCCTAGGGTGAGTGTCCTAGACGACGGGGAGTCAGAACAACAGGTGTAGGATCGGGTAGTATTTACCCTGCATAGGTGAAAGGAATCGTATGAAACAAGAGTCTCGCAAAATCCAACGGTTCGCCGTCCAGCTTCCTTGCAAATTTGGGAGCAATCAGGACAAGTTGAACGGAATTGTCCTAAACCTTTCGGCACAGGGATGTGCCATGCTGGCGGAGCAACTTCCGTCCAAATCGACCTACGTTTCGCTGGAGATCGATCTCTTGAACGGCGAAGCTCCGGCCGACATTGAGCTGGCTGGAGTTCGCTGGATATCCGGACAACGATGTGGGCTGGAATTTATCCGCGTCTCACCCGAAATGTTGACGCGCTTGCAGGCTTTCGCTTTGCTGCTGGAGAAGGCGTCTTAACCTGAGCCTCACTTTATCGCCACAGCCCGGACTTGCCGATACGTCGTCAGACCTTTCAGGACTTTCTGGATACCATTCTGCAACAAGGTGACCATTCCATCCCGCATCGCCACGCTAAGTATTTCGGCTGTCCTCGCTCTGGCTTGGATCAGATTCTTAATCTCCTCTGATCCAACTAGGAGTTCGTGCAGCGCCACCCTTCCCTTGAACCCACTGTGATTGCAGGCGTCACAACCTCTTCCACGATAGAGAGCCAAATCGTCGGTGTAGGTAACTCCGAGCTTCTCCCAATATCGCGCTCCGTAGCCTTGCACCAGCTCGTCATATTCCTGTTGAGTCGGGTGGTAGCTCTCTTTGCAATGGAGACAAATGCGTTTGCAGAGCCGCATGGCGAGTATGCCCAGCATTGCGTCGGCAAAATTAAACGAGTCGCACCCCATGTCCAGTAAGCGAGTGATTGTTTCCACCGCGCTGTTCGTATGGAGCGTGCTCATCACCAGATGACCGGTGAGCGAAGCTTCTATTGCAATATCCGCCGTTTCTTTGTCGCGCATTTCCCCGATCATGATCACGTCCGGATCGGCCCGAAGGAACGCGCGCATCGCTGCGGCAAAGGTAAAACCAATTTTCGAATGGACCTGAACCTGTCTCAAACCTTCTTGTGTGATCTCGATGGGGTCCTCTGCAGTCCAAATCTTGCGCTCGTCTGTGTTGATGTGCTTCATTACGGCGTGCAGGGTGGTGGTTTTCCCTGAGCCAGTCGGACCGACACAAAGGAATATGCCATGCGGACGTTCGGACAATTCTTTAACCATTTGTAGAACGTCTTGGGAAAAGTCCATGGCCTCTAAAGGCATGGTTTCCTTTGCCGTTAGGAGGCGCAGGACCACATCTTCGTTGTTCCCTGCCGTAGGCAATGTAGCGACGCGCAATTCGATTTCACGATCTTTCGTCAATTTGTAGCGGATTTTGCCGTCCTGAGGCTTCCGTCGCTCAGCGATATCGAGGTTGGCCATGATCTTCAATCGCGAAACAATGGCGCGCCGATAGACTGCGGGAATACGCATATAGGTAAAACAGCTCCCATCGACACGGAACCGTACTGCCGTCTCCTTGCGATCCGAATAGGGCTCGATATGGACATCCGAGGCGCTTAATCGATATGCCTCGGCAATCACCTGGTTCGCGAGGCGCACGATGGCCGAATCGTTTTCATCGATCTCTCCCGACTCGGCGTCCCCATTCCGTTCGAGGCCCGCTTCATCGACGAGTTCTCCGAGAATCTCGGTTATCGATCCCCCGTTGACCTGCCCTGTTGCGACAAGCAGATATTGCTCGATATCCCGCCGAAGCCCGACGGAAAATCGTATCGTCGTCCCAGGGAAGGCACGCCGTATATCGAGGCCCTTCTCCAGATCGTGCGGATCATTGATGACAATATCGAGGATCGTCCCCTGTCGTTTCAACGGAATCCAGGCACTCTTTCTGAGATAATCGAAACTGAGATTCTTCAAAAGCTCCGGGTCGATGACAGTTCGCTCATCATAAGAGATGTAGGGGCATTGGTAAAACTCGCTGAGCGCCGACCCGAGTGCGGACTTCGGCACGCGATACTTATCGAGCAAGAGGGTTTCTAGATCAATTTCCCGTGACAGAGATTCTTCTATTGCCGCATCGAGGTCACTCTGTTTGATAAGGCCGCGATAGGCGATGCAGTCTAGGAGACTGCGTCCCATCGTCATCTTGCGAGGTTGTTTGGCCATCGACGACTTTTTCAGACTGGCTACCGAGAGGATCTGTCGTTTGTGATTCCGTTCAAGGTCTTGCGCGATCATTCTATCCCATCCTTTCTCATCGACAATAGGAAGTTGTTTTTAGGTGGCAGTTTTTCTCACACGTTCAATCTTCGACTATGGTTCAATATCGCGTCAGCCAGGTGCCAGGGGCACCATAGACCACGGGCAATCCACGATATAGTCCTCGACTGAGATCGTGGTCATACCACACCTCCAATCTGCCTGCTGAACCGCCCGAGGTGATGGTCCCACCCGCTGCCACTGCTCCATATAACCTGACTCGTCCGGCTACCGTAATATCCCCACTTGCGTGAAGTACTCCATTGAAATGCATGCCCGCAAGTTGAACGGGAAGCCGGCCGATATCTTTATCCGGGTCTATGGGTGAAGGACTAAGTACCCGGATCGACTGTCCTGCTCCACTGGGAGGTGCGAGCACAACGTGGCCTTGCACTACCGCCATGCCTTCAAAGTACGGAACCTGCAATTTGACAACCCCGAGATTGTCTGGACGAGGAGCCGTCTGATCGAGCGTGTCGACGAATATCAGACCAAGCTGATCGCCGCTTCCTTCTGACCGAAATACCTCGTCGGCGGAGACTCCACGCCCTGGTTCTACGATACCTTGTGGATACAGAAGACCTGCTTGATCAATTGCGAAGTACCGGCCGAATTGTATTGCTACACGCTTTATGTCTTCATAGGGCCACTGATCGAGGCGAATCCCCGGAATCGGATTCTGGACCATGTGAAGGTTGGCGGGGAAACTGGGAGTCTGTCCCGCAGATGCCTGTGTAACTTGAACCGTTCCACCTATCCATCCTTCCATCCATCGATCTTCGGGTTGCGCCATTTCCTCATAGGCCTGCCCGGTTACCGGAACAAGCGCACTCCTCAGCGGGATCTCATCCACCTGTGTGAGGACCAGATCACCTCCCACTTTTAATTCACCCCAATGAACAGAGAGCGGGGATTCGCTTCCTGGCTGGAACCGGCCAAGATGCTGACCCACTTGCACAGCCGCTCGTAATGGCGGCAACTCCAGAGCGCCCAATTGCATGAGTATCGATTGCCTGACTGGGGGATTGGCATTGGTGGCAACCGTCGCGTCGATTGTGCACAGGAGACCCGGCTTGGACGGCGCGTAGACTTTGAGCTCTTCCACCTGCCCTAGATGTGTCAATGTTCGAAACATGCCGGTCTCTGGATCATTCAATAGTCGGTTGTGTGAGGGATTGCCAGCCTGTAACTGTAGATCCGGCTGCTCCGCCGTACCGACGAATTGCGAGCGACCGGACGGATCGAAAAACGATGGTGCTCCGTCTTTATCACGATTTCGTTTTTCGTGAAGAAGCGAAAACTGAGATACCCCCGCAGTTGTCTCGGGGCTGTGAAACCAGGCCACTACCAATTCGCCCGCCGCATCGGCCAGCTGCTGGGCAACCACCGACTGGCCAGCTAGCCCAGCACTGACGATCTCTTGTCCAGCCAGATTGAGAAGTGTCGCGCCCAGCAACGATAGAATGAGAGCGACAACCATGGCTCCCAGAAGTGCAATTCCCTGTTGACGATCATCGACATTGAAATACAACATATCTTTGCTCCTATGATCGAAGGCTTACCTCCCGCATCATTCTATGCGGGACATGATTCGCCTCGATTTCAATCACGACTCGCCTCACGTGTGAGGGCTGCTGCGTCGCATGACCATGCTCGTCCCAATACGAAAAATGTAGGTTTTCCAGGCCCTCGATGAGAGTATTCGCTCCTCCATCGACCATCCGCATCAGCCTCATCGTTCCGTCATCCTCTCGCTTGGTGTAGTAGCCCACCCGATTGCTCACTTCCACGGAGGCACCGGCGGGAAACGACAACGCTACCGGCTCAGTTAAGGTCAGCTGATACCGTTGCCCTGAACGGGAAAGTTGATGTGATTCACAGGCTTGGTGCCCACAAATGATGACGGTCTTCCCCTCGCTCCATCCACTGCCATCCTGTACCGCGATAACTGATTGGCCCGGCGCAACCACACCGGTAGTTACCGTTTGATGGGCGCTGATATTGGCATGAAACTGAACTCCGTCCGGCGTGGCGGTGATGATCGAATCAGGTCCCGCTAGTCGAACTTCTTGTTCGAATACCTCTAACCCCAGTCGAAGGTCTTGTTGATGTCTCAGATTATTTTGCTGTTTGCCCACATGGGACTGCGCGACATTCAATGCATTCAACGTGGCTGCCAATACGATCGCTCCGACCGTCAAACTAACCACCACTTCGGCCAGACAAACACCGCGCTTGTCGAACATCACGTTGATCGATCTCGGGCGCTGCTCGTGAGATTTGACGATTTCCTTTTGGTTCATCGTTGCCCCACAAAGTTGGGATTGGTTCGAATGGTCGCCACCTGTACTTCTCGCTTGTTCCCGTTGAGGCCGGCATAGGATGCGACCGATCGAATCGTCACCATAGCGGCCGAGCTCAGCGGTCCTGGGCGTTCTGTTTCAATCATCCACACGACTGCCACTCCGTCACGTTCATACCTGGCTGTGTAGATCCCATCACCCGCAGTTGTGTCGGAACCCTGACCGTCATCGGCCATGAACGTTTCCGGGGTGCCATCGTGATCGAGATCATCTTCCAGAAGGGACTGCCAACGAACGGACCGCTTGGCTTCTAACCTAGCCTGAGCCAACTCGATGGCCTTACTGGTTAAGGCTCCCTGCCGTACGTGCCTAGACGAAACCTCCACTGCAGTGAGAGTACCCATCAGGGCCACTCCTGAAATCACCATGGCCACCATCACTTCGATCAGACTGAAGCCATCATTTTTCATCGTTCGACTCATAGAATCGATACCCGACCCGTGATGCTCACGGTGAGCCTCTGGGTCTGCCCTTGTGAGTTGTGAAGTTGAATCGTCGTGGCACTGGCCGAGCGTCCGCTTGGATGGAAGAGGATCTCCGGCCCTGCGCTTGGCTCCTCAACGACAATCCCTTTTCCCGCATAGTGATACGCATGATGCGTAGTGGCATTGTTGATGAACTCAGTGGTAAGGACCTGCTGCTCCAGGTCGACGACGATTCGAACCCGATCCCGATAGGTCATCGCCAGCTGCCGTGCACTACGCAGTTCCGAGGCGAGTTCCTCGGTCGTGCAACGAAGCTGATTGCGCATGTTGAGGACCGAATAGTTGGGAGCCACCATTGCGGCGACCATCCCTATGATGGCCACGACCACCATGAGCTCCGTCAATGTTTTACCTTCCTGCTTCATATCCTTACTCATTGTCTCGTGCGGATTAGCTAGTCCGACGCTATGTCAAGACTCGTGCCACTCATCATTGAATCATTTGCGGATTGTGCGCTTACCGAATCACTGTTGAATGGAGGCCCCTAAGTCATTGAAGCGACGAAGCCAAAATGAAGCGGATCCGGCATGACCTCAGATGTATGTTGCCCATCAGGCATGAGAGCAAAACAGATGGCAGTAGTACCTCAAGAGATACAGTTGCTTACTGAAGAGATACAGTACGAAAGGGTGGGAATCGGCCAGGAGAGCCGTTATCCGGCCAGGATCCCTTGATACCAATCAAGGATAGATTGACCAAAGAAGAGTGCCAGCAGTGCACCGCAAACCAGAAACGGCCCGAAGGGAATGTAATCCTCACGTTTGATTACCCGTGCGGCAATAAGGGTAACCCCCACGAGTGACCCCAGGAACGACCCTACCATGATGGTCATCAGCGCAGGCTTCCATCCCAGAAACGCCCCTATCATCGCCAGGAGCTTAATGTCTCCCCCACCCATCCCCTCCCTACCAAAAAGATAGGGGCTGGCCCAGGCCAGAAGCCACAGGATCCCCCCCCCGACGAGAATCCCCAGCATGCCTCCCAAGAAGCCGAGAGGTAAGACGGTAGTGGCGCAGACGAGGCCTACAATGATCCCTGGAAACGTCACGACATTGGGGATGATCTTATGAGAAAGATCGGTCCCGGCTACTACGAGGAGGGCTGAATAGAGCAGGCCGTACACCACAGCGACCCAGCTTGGGCCGAAGAACCAGACGAGCCCTACATAACCAGAGGCATTCAGGATCTCGACCAAGGGATAGCGAAAGGGAATGCGCACCGCACAGTGCCTGCAGCGTCCAGCCAATGCAAAGTAGCTCAGAATGGGAATGTTATCGTACCAGGTAATGGAATGAGAGCATCTCGGGCAATGGGAGCCTGGCCAGGCGATCGACTCCTGCCGTGGCAAGCGGTGGATACAGACATTGAGAAAGCTACCGATGAGGGCGCCGAAAAGACCGGCAATCGGCAGCCACAATAGAATCTTGCTCTCATGCATAATTGCTCAGAGTCATTACCCTACCTAGCAACCCTACTAGGGCCGAAGTCCCGCATTTACTTTCTCGCACAATCCCTTCATAATGACCTAGTGAGTTATACGATTCACCCCGAGTATACCTGAAACGTATACCTGTTAAAGGAGAACTGAACATCATGGCCAAAGCAATTGGGAAGCCACGACCTCGGAAATCTTTAGCCGATCTTGAACCTCCTCCGCGCACAAAACGGCCTGAGTCGCTTACTTCACGCGAGCAGGAAATTTTGGAGTTGATCTGGGCTGGATTTAAGAACAAGGAAATCGGTCACCGGTTGAAGATCAGCGTCAAAACCGTAGAAGCACACCGCGCCAATATGATGAAAAAAATGCGAGTGTCGAATACGGCTCAACTGCTGAAAACGGCCATCCAGGGTGGCACGCTGAAGGTCAGGTAACGTCATCCCAGGTCGGACGGCGCTGACGAACCGCCTCAAACAGGACTATTGCGGCAGCAGCCGACACATTCAGCGATTGGATCTGGCCCCGCAGAGGAATCCGGACGCGATCATCGCAATGTTGCAGGACGCCGGGCCTGATTCCCGTTCCTTCCCCCCCCAGAACCAGCCCGACCGCTTCTCGTAGGTCGATGTCCGTATATACTTTATTCGCTGACGGCGTCACCGCGTAGAGCCACACTCCGGCCGCTTTCAACGACTCGATCGATCTGCTCAGGTTTGTCACGCGCGCAACGGGAATATGGTCGATGGCGCCGGCCGAGGCTTTGGCGACCACGGACGTAAGTCCGGCGGCCCGTCGTTCGGGGACGAATACTCCGTGGGCACCAGCCCCCTCCGCCGTGCGCAGCACGGCGCCGAGATTGTGTGGATCTTCGACTCCGTCCAAGACTACCAAGAGTGGCGCTTCTTGCCTTTCAGCAGCTCGAGCGAGGATCGACTCCTCCGTCTGATAGGCCTTTGCTGCGATAAAGGCCACAACCCCTTGGTGCTTGCCGCCGGGAACCAGCCGGTCCAAGGAGGTCAGAGGCTGAACATGAATCGGAACACCTCGTGATCGAGCCAGCTGCACCAGATCGATGAACTGTTTGTCGGTTCGAATAACCAGCACTCGTTGTAAGGGTCTGTTTCCGGCTTTCAGCGCTTCCCGTACGGCATGGAGGCCGTAGAGAACCTCCTGAGCATCAGCGCTTCCAGCGGGTCGTGCCATCTGGCTTGTCCTCTAGCGCGATGCCCAAAGACTTTAGTTCAGCACGAATGTTGTCAGCTCTTTTGAAGTCTCTTTTCTTCTTTGCCTCGATGCGTTCAGCCACTTTTCCGTCGATGTCCGCCTCCGTCATTTGTTTTGCTGCTATTACGGTTGGTGGAAAGGTTTCAAGATCCGAATGAGCGGGCTTTGATACAATGCGAACGTTGAAATCCCACCGATCTAGTTGAAACAATCCCAACACGGCGCCGAGGGAACCAAATGCCCGGCGCGCGGTCTGTCTGTCTTCTGTAGAAAGACCGACTCCCAAGAATTTGTTCATATTGCTCCGCAAACCCTGCAAGGCGGCAATTGCAGCGGGAGTATTGAGATCGTTATCCATTGCCTGGACGAACGATGCCCTGGCCCGCTCGATCACAGCCGTGAGAGGGTCGCCATCGCCTCCTCCCGTTTTGCCCGGCTCGTTCAACCGGTTGAAAAGATCATAAAATCCGTTCAAGGCATTCTTGGCTTCCTTGATTGCCTGGTCTGAAAAATCAAGCGGCCCATGGTAATGTGTTGAAAGGAGAAAGTATCGAAGGATTTCACCTGTAACCTCTTCCGACCATTCCGACTTCTCAAAGATCTCCCGGATTGTGAAAAAGTTTCCGAGCGACTTGGACATCTTCTCTTTGTTGATCTGGACGAACCCGTTGTGGACCCAATAGCGCGCAAATTCTTTTCCTGTCGCCCCGCATGATTGGGCAATCTCGTTTTCATGATGCGGGAAGATCAGATCCATCCCGCCGCCATGGATGTCGAATGTTTCACCGAGGTGCCGGATCGACATGGCTGAACACTCGATATGCCAGCCCGGCCGCCCTGGTCCCCAAGGGCTTTCCCACGCTGGCTCACCCGGCTTACTGCTCTTCCACAAAGCAAAGTCCATCGGGTGACGCTTTCGTTCATCCACATCCACACGAGCACCGGCTTGCAAGTCATCGAGTCGCCGTTTTGACAGTCTCCCATATTCCGGATATTTCGAGACCTCAAAATACACGTCTCCATCCACCGCGTACGCGAACCCCTTCGTGACCAATCGTTCTGTCAACTGGATGATGTCCGCGATATGCTCCGTGGCCCTGGGTTCTTCTGTCACAGCTCGGATGCCCAGCTTACCCATGTCCTCGCGGTATGCCTGGATGTACTTGGCCGTCACGGAATCACAAGAAACACCCTGTTCATTCGCCCGTTTGATGATCTTGTCGTCCACATCAGTGAAGTTCTTGACGAAGGTTACAGCATAGCCGCTATATTCCAAGTACCGCCGGAGCACGTCGAATACCAACGCACTACGGGCATGACCGATGTGGCAATAGTCATAGACCGTCACACCGCAAACGTACATGCGTACCTTCTGCGGTTCAATCGGCTCGAACGCCTCTTGTCGCCCCGTCAGCGTATTGAACAGTTTAAGCATGTGTTTAAGCTTCCGGACTCGTTCGTCGCCTTGGCCAGTGAGACCAGAGGAAGTACCCAACGGCTGCAGCCAGGGCAAGTCCGATGACGATGTCAAATTGATGAAAGTAATCCCGAAGATGTTCCCACTGTTCACCCATACGAAGACCGATATAGGCCAACAGATAGCACCAAGGCAGCGCCCCTACAAATGTGAAGACGACAAACCGTGGAAAATTCATCTTCGCAATGCCGGCCGGAAGCGATATGAATGTCCGCACCACCGGGAGCATTCTGCCGAAAAAGACGGCCGCCTCTCCATATTTGGCGAACCAGCGATCGGCCATATCTAGATCGTGTTGCGAGACCAGGAAATACGGTCCATAGCGCTCCGCAAATGGTCGCCCGCCCCAGACGCCTGCATAGTAGGCCACAATCGAACCGAGCACATTGCCGACCGCGCCGGCCAGCGTGACCCCGAGCATGGTAAACTGTCCGCTCATGACCAGATATCCTGAAAAGGGCATGATAATTTCACTGGGAAGTGGAATGCAGGCACTTTCGACGGCCATCGTGAAGAGGATGCCCCCATAGCCAAATCGTGAAATACACCCGATTATGAATCGGCTCAACTCACTGATGATGGCTTCGATCAGCCCTCCCATCACGCCCCTAACTGCCCTCTATGGCCGATCACTGCCCGAGTTCTTGAGGTCTTCTTGACACCCCTGGCAATGATCGGCGCCCACGCTCGGAATTGATCCAGCACGCCATGGTGCGTCGTATCCAGACGGATCGGCGTGATGGAGACAAAGCCTTCTTCGATAGCCTCGTGATCAGCGTCTTTGCTGCGACTCCACGATATCCGCTCGCCGGCAATCCAATAATACTTGCGCCCGCGCGGATCGAGCTTCTCGATGATCGGATTATGAAACCGCCTTCGGCTGAGACAGGTGACCCGCACGCCGCTGATTCCGCGTTGCGTGCGATTTGGGACATTCACGTTCACGAGCGTCTCCTCTGGCAGACCGTGAGCAAGAACAAGCCGGACCACACGTACCGCATAGGTCGCACCAACGCCAAAGCGAAACGTATCCACTCCTTCTTGGGATACCGCCACGGACGGGATTCCAAGGATGGTCCCTTCCATCGCCGCCGACACGGTGCCCGAATACATCACATCATCGCCGAGGTTGACGCCTTTGTTGATACCGGACACGACGATCGCGGGCGGTTTTGGCATGACTTTAAGCAGCGCAAGATTCACACAATCCACCGGGGTTCCATTCACGGCATACGTGCGTGGACTCAGTTCATGGAGACGCAATGGCTTGTGCAATGTCACGGCGTGAGCGACTGCCGTGCGCTCTCGATCCGGGGCGACAACCCAGACTTCACCGATCGCAGCAAGCGCCTTCGCCAACGCGGTGATCCCCGGTGAATAGATACCGTCGTCGTTGGTCACGAGGAGGCGCATGGTCGGCTTTTAAAAAAAATAGCTGCGCGAGGCAGCTCCCTGGATCAAGACTTAGCCGGTCGATACAGCCGCTCAGTCCTCAACCCTCATCACTCTAAAAATTGGTCGGGGCGGCGGGATTTGAACCCACGACCACTCGCACCCCAAGCGAGTGCGCTACCGGGCTGCGCTACGCCCCGACACGTTCTTAACTCAGCAAGTACCCATCCTGGCAGATGAGTCGGAGACTGTCTTCGGTGAAACTGTCCTTCTCTCACAATGAATGAGCGTCGATAATCTTGAGAATAACCTGGAGATCTCCCCTCAACTTTTTGGCGACTTCCTTGGGGCGCAGCCGACGTGAAGCAACCTGTCCACGACGTGCCCAATATCGCTTGACACCCTCAAGGGTATGCCCCTCCTCATAGAGCATACGCTTGATTTCCAGCACGGTTTCGACATCCCGCTGAACATAGAGGCGTTGGTTCCCTCGACTCTTCTTGGGGTTCAAAAAAGTGAATTGAGATTCCCAGAAACGAAGGACATACGCGGGGAGCTTTGTCAATCGACTCACTTCGCCGATTTTATAGAAAACCTTGCTCCCCAGCCTGGGTTCAGTTCCCATGACCGGCCTCACGTTGTGCCTTGCCGTTGGTCGACGGAGCCGAGCTGGTTGTTGACCTGTCTACTTTGTTTACGCAGGAAGATCAAAAAGACCACCCGCAAGGCCGCAGCGAGCGAGAAGCCGAGTCGTGGATTGCCATCACCCGCCCGTCCATCGCCTTTGTGAACAGGCCTTTGCCCAGGCTGTACGGTGAGGCTTTGAACGATACAAGAAGGAAGCGGGCGGTTTTTTTCAGCATCCTGCTATGAATTGACGTACTTCTTGAATACCTGGCTCGGACGAAACGTCACCACTCGACGGGGGGTAATGCCGATTTCTTCTCCAGTTCGAGGATTTCGTCCTTTACGGGCTCCTTTGCTGCGAACAACAAAATTTCCAAACCCTGCGATTTTGACCGATTCACCCTTCTGCAAGACGGACTTTAGCAAATTCAGCACAAACTCAACGATATCAGCTGCTTCATTTTTTGAGATGCCGACCTGCTTGAAAATTTCGTCACCAATATCCGCCTTTCTCATGCCACCCCCCTACATAACTACTGCAACTCGCCGCGTTGTTGTCTAACTGGCTCCCCGCGCAATGCGATGAGTTTTGCTTAAGTTACGTGAGGTTATGAGACCTGTCAAGAATAAATTTGGAGAATGTTCACGATAATACTCTAGCTCTTGGCGAGAAGCTTGTACTCGATGCTGTCTACAAGTGCCTGCCAGGTCGCTTCGATGATGTTTTCTGAGACCCCCACTGTCGCCCACTTATCCTTGTGGTCTCCGGATTCGATCAAAACACGTACTTTTGATTCGGTCCCTCGATTGGCCGCCAGCACACGCACCTTATAGTCAAGCAGCTTTACTTCTCGAAGCTGGGGGTAGAATTTTTCCAATGACTTACGCAACGCATGGTCAAGCGCATTGACCGGCCCGGTCCCGACAGCCGCCGTATGTTCGATGGCATCGCCCACCTTGACCATTACCGTGGCCTCAGAAAGAGGAGCTCCGTTTTCCTGCTTTTTTTCAACGATGACTCGGAATCCGAGCAATTGAAACGAAGGCTTGTGGCTCCCCATCGCCTTCCGCATCAGCAATTCGAACGATCCTTCTGCGCCTTCGAATTGATAGCCCTGGTTCTCATGGTTTTTCAGCGTATGGATCAACTCGTCGACCTTGGAGTGGTTCTTTGGAAGCTTGATGCCGTAGGCTTCGATCTTATCGAGCAGGCCGCTTCGGCCTCCGTAGTCGGAGATCAGCATTCGCTGTCGATTCCCGACTTTGGTCGGATCGACATGCTCGTAGGTAGCAGAATTCTTCAGCACCGCATGAATATGAACTCCGCCTTTGTGGGCAAACGCGGCATCGCCGACGTAGGGCTGATGTTTGTTCGGTATCAGATTCGCAATCTCTGTGACGAAGCCCGAAACATCTTTCAGATGGCTCAAGCGATCGGCCAAGGCGGGTCGCTTCATCTTCAACTCTAAATTGGGAATGATCGAACAAAGATTCGCGTTTCCACATCGCTCGCCAATCCCGTTGATCGTCCCCTGCACCTGAACGATGCCGGTCTCGATCGCCACCAGAGAATTGGCCACTGCCATTTCGCAGTCGTTATGAGCATGAATGCCGAGCAGAACCGGGCATTCGCGTTGAACCACGCGACAGATCTCGCGGATTTCCCACGGCATCGTTCCACCGTTGGTGTCACATAGGATCACTCGCTGAGCTCCGGCTTCTACCGCTTTTCTGATAGTGGTGAGAGCATACTCGGGATTAGTCTTGTATCCGTCGAAGAAATGTTCCGCATCGTAAAACACCCGACGTCCTTTACCACAGAGATATGCGATAGAGTCCGCGATCAATTCCAAATTCTTCGCGAGCGAGATCCCGAGGGCATCCGTCACATGGAAGGACCAGGTTTTCCCGAATAGAGTGATCGTCTTCGTTTCGGCGCCGAGCAATGCCTGAAGATTGGGGTCCTTGCGGGCACTGTTGCCGGCTTTTCTCGTAGAACCGAATGCGATGACCTCGGCATGTTTCAGCGGGATCATCTTAATCATCCGGAAGAACTCAATGTCTTTCGGATTCGCTCCTGGCCAACCTCCTTCAATAAAATGAACCCCAAGGCTATCCAGCTTTTGCGCAATGAGCACTTTGTCTTCGGCTGAAAAACTGACATCCTCCGCCTGAGCACCGTCGCGCAGCGTGGTGTCATAGACTTCCAATGTCACGGTTTGCTCCGAAGACGACTTTGGCGCAAGGACCGACTGTTGCTTACGAGCAGCGCGGGAAGAGCCGGATGGTGAGGCATTGCGAGCCATGGGAAGAAAGGGTATCAGGAGCGGGACTCTCCTGTCGAGACGTCGAGATCCCGGCAATTTGCGACAGCCTGAGTAACCAACGATCAGCCGGGATTCTTCGAGACGCTCGTGGAGGAATCACAGTCGGTCTTTATAGTCCTTTGGAGAGCGCGACTCCCCCCATGATCGTCACTCACCTGCAGAATCCGGGATCATTCGGGGTGCGTATGCTCATGGGCCCCATGATCGCCCGAATGTCCATGCTCGTGATCGCCGGACTTTGCATGGGAATGAACGTGCGCATGTTGGTGGATATGCTTGTGAGTATGCCTCTCCGCCATTCCATGCTTGTGCAGATGACTATGTTCATGTTTGTGCTGATGAGAACCTTTCATACCTCCCTCCTCCTACGTAATGGGTTGGGTGAATTCACAACAAACGTCACATTTGAATTCCCGATGCATCCTTCCTCCTCAGCTTCAGTCTATCACCCCCAAGTCTCCACCACAAAATCCGCCTTCGCTTCTCCGGAAGTACTTGTACGCTATCACCGTTAACCGATGGGATTGAAAGAGACTAGACTGCGAATGTATGTCAACACATCCCCTCTCTTTTGAAATGTGCAAACAATCGGGGATGGACATTTACCTCGATTTTCAATGCTGGTGCTGTTCTCCTCCGCCGGATCCCCCACTCTCATGACCGCTACCACCCTGCCCCTGCCCGGTGCCTCCCATCATTCCACCTCCCATGCCCCCACGACCCATGCCGCCCATACCACCCATCATCCCTCCCATTCCACCTCCCTGCCGCGTTTCGCTCTTCATTTGTTCGTGATGGGCACGGTCTTTCTCTCGTTGATCAGGAGTCAATAGAGCCATGGCGCTGCGCTTACTCTTGATCGCCTCGAACAGAGAGGCCCCTTCCGCTTTTTTCAATTGCTCGACTTTTGCCTGAATCGCATTGAGGTCGGCCTGTTCATCATCCATCAGCGCATGCAGTTCGAGCTTGGCTATCTTCGTGTCGGCTTCCAACCGAGCTTCGGTTCGCCTGAAATCCAGTTGTAAGGTCTTGAGCTTGCCGATTTGTTCCGGAGTGAGCCCAATCTCCTTGGCATGCTTCAGCAGATGCTTCAAATAGCGCCCACCATGGTCATCTTGGTCTTCCTGATCATGACCACCGTGCATCATCATCCCCTGACCTTCGGCCGCAACGCCCAGGAATGCGGCCATCGCAATAATCACTGCCGCTCCCCTCAATCCAACAATGCACCTCGTCATGACCATTACCTCCCACGTTAGACAATCGGAGATCCTGCATCCCTGGTGCTTGGGGTCTGTTCCTACGACCCGACACCCTCCGATCACTCGGGTGCCGGGATTGAAATCAGAACACCGCCCAGCACGTCGTTGAGCTTATAGTCATGCTTCGCGCTACGTGGGTCCGTGTTATGACAGGTCACACAGCTTGGCGAAACAGCTTGGTCCGCGTAGAGGGCTTGGAAATGGCGCCCACCCCCCTCCTTGACGAAACCCTTGTATGGCTGCTCGGGATGCGCCATAACCGCCTCGAGTGCTGTCTGTTCAAACTTGGTTCGCGGGCTGCTCTGCTTGTTGATCGGGTTGAGGCTGATCAACCGATACCGCACCTTGCTTCCCGTCAGCTCAGCCAAGCTCGATGACTCCTGAACGAATTGAGCCGGGAGGGGGAGCGCGCTTTCCAAACGCCACCTCTCCGACGATTCGATCACGCCTCTCTCTCGCATTCGTTCCACGACGTGGACTGTATAAAATGTCCTGTCGGCTGCCAGGACTGAATAGATGTAGTCCGTCACGGTTTCCAATGGAACGCTGCCGGACGATTCCTTCCCGGCGTTACCCGTTTCCCAACTCCCAAGGGCGCAGAGCGCGACGCTCAGGGCTCCAACAAGCCACATCCTTGTTGACATGACATCCTCCCTTCGACCGAACCTCGTCCAAATGGGAGACCGGCACAACAAGATGCTAAAAAATGACAAACCCCTCCCTTTCGCTTGTGGGACGGTGGACATTCCTTTCTCGAAGATCATCCTCTGGCCTTGCAGTTTCTTCGTCTAGAACGCCACAAGCTCCCATCTTGCGTGACCATACTGGGCGACCATACTCATCGGGCGCCGCCTGGGACCCTCATCCTCACCCCGCGTCATCCTCGATGGACACTCCAAGCCCGATCCAGGCTCTCAAAAGATCATGCCGAGTGATCGAGTACGACACCTTCCCGTTCTTTTTCACCGGCAAACTTAGGAGTCGTTTGTCCTCCATGATTTTCACTGCTTCATCGACACTCGTCTCCTCGGTCACGGCGATGTGCTCCTTCACCATCACATCTTCGGCTGTTAACCGGTTGAGATCCTTTTTTGCCTCCAACGCCCGAAGAATATCGAACTCGCTGATGAAACCAACGAAAACACCTTGTTCGTCGACGATTGGTGCACCGGGAGTATGAGTGGCAAGGAGTTCAACGGCAACTCCCATCGCATTCTGATCACGGCGAAAAACTAGGTCGTTCGTCGCACGTAGCTGCCCCACGGTCTTGAACCCTCCCATAGGAACCCCTGGTCCTGTTAACGTAGTCATTGCGCCTCCTCCTGATTGATGGCTGATAGAGCTAAATCCGTTGTTTGTAAGAAACCCTCTCCCTCTCCTATTGGGTAAGAGCCTTCTTCCTCAAGATTGGATTCAGGACAGTTGAGTGCGATTCTGATGCCGCCACTACCCTGCAAGACATGTGCGATAGGTATTGAGTGAAATCACGGCTTGATGGAGCTAGACCAAGCGGTGAGAGGATGATGTGATGCAGGAATACCCAGAGTGATATTGTCAGGTGGGGAAAAAGGCAACAAACGGAGACGATGCACCAGGAACTTCTGAACGCTTAGCATTGCTTCCAACGACGCCGTAAACGACCATCCGTCAGGGTGATGCATGCTTCGTTAAGAAACGGTGAAAGACTTTCACTCATCTATACCGTCTCTTCGCCCTTGATGTCCCCTGCCTTGCATCCCATCCATACCTTCACCCGGTCCCATGCCTCCTCTATGACCTCTCATGCCTGGTCCATGTCTCCGGGAAAAGGTCCGCTCATACTGAATGAGGGCCCAGATCTCTTCGTCGGACAAGACTTGACCGAACCCGACCATGCCGGTGCCGGGCGACCCATGTTTGATGACCCAGAAGAGTTCTCCTTCGGTACGATGTCGCCAAAATCCATGGTGCTGAAAATTCCGAGGAGCAGGATTCAGTTTGACGCCAGCTGGCCCCTTGCCGTCTCCCTCCGCTCCATGACAGGTGAAGCAGGTGCCCTTCCCGTTATACAGCGCTTTCCCCTGCTCAATTACCTCGGGAGAATTCGACAAGGGGCTCCTGAGTGCTCTTGCTTCGACCAGCTTATCGGCTGGCACTCTCGGCTGCATCATGTGCCGCTCTGCTGCAGCGGCGGGGATCGCAAAAACAACCCCGACGACCAATAACAGGAACCGGCTCGTCTTCATCACACTGTTCCTCCATTCATTCCAGAAATCAGAACATCACGTTCCGATCACGCTCGGCGACGGCTTTGATGTAATCCGGCATGCCTTTGATGGAAGCGCCGGCCACTAGATCTCCTCCGCCGATTTGTCTGGCCACGGCACAGGCACCGCACACCCAAATCGACACGCCAGATGCCTGGATCGCGGCGAGTAGTTCTTTCAACGGAGTCAGGTTCACGCCGGTTACGTGATCAGCCACGCCCTTTCGCCCCAGCGTGACTGCTTCGTTCCACAGCCACAGCACCACGTCGTGGCCTTGCTCCTTGGCCGTCTTGGCGGCCATGAAGGGCAAGGTCGCCATCGTGGGATCGTCGGTTCCTCGACTACCAGAGATAATGAATGTCGCCACTTCTTCCTCCTTCGTTCGTATCCCGTCTCTCGCAGGCGGGTGATGCTTGACGCGCTCCTCACTTCGCCAGCGAGCGAACGTAGTGAATCAGTTGCCATACTTGATCGTCAGACAACCCGGAAAACGCCATCATGCCTGTCCCCATGGAACCATTCTTGATGATCCAGAATAACTGACCATCTGGGATCTCGCGCATCATTATTCCGCAGGTAAAGTTTCTAGGAGGCGGCACCAAGGCCGCACCCATCAAGCCCTTTCCATCACCTTGCTCGCCGTGACACATCATGCAAGCGGCCGGCTGCGCCGTTCTGAGAAATAATTCTTTACCCGCCCGGATGGTACTCGCGGACGGTGGCAGCGGACTCGTTCTCGTCAGGAAGTCTTCCGGTGCTTTGGCCGTCTTGCGTGGCTGCACGCAGGCGCCGCCCTGGGCATCGCCACCCGTAGCGGCGACATCCGGTATTCCCTTGAATGTAACCTTCACATAGGCGATCACATCCGCTACGCCCTGTTGCCCGATGGTCAGGCCCCAGTACGGCATGTTCGGCGATTTTCCGACGCCCAGGCCGCCGTGGTTGATCACATTATAGAGGTACTCGATCGGGAGCTTCTCGAACGGCATGTTGGCATGGATGGCCGGTTTCGGTTCGAGCCCAGAGGCAGCGGGACCGTCGCCCTTGCCGGTGAAGCCGTGGCACTGAGCACAATATTCCTTGTAGAGCCCCTTTCCCCTCTCAACGCTCGCGTTGGCGAACTCCTGACTCGTCCAAGGCTCGTAGTACTTGAAGTCTTTTGCGCCTTGTGCGGCAAGGAACCCGATCACCGCTCGCAATTGCGGGTCGGTCGCATCTGCCAGAAATTCCCCGGTATGGATGATGAAGTCCTGGGGATTCTGGCCAAAACGATACAGCCAGTCCATGTTATATCGCTGACCGGCATTCTGCAAAGCGGTACTCTGCGGGCCACCGATAACCTTGCCGTTCTCCTCGATCGTGTGGCAGCCGAGGCAGGCATGGGCCTTAAAGGCCATCCCTCCGAACGTCACATCAAACTTCGTCACTTTCGAGAGATCAAATGCGCCGACCGCCACGCGCGGGTCTGTATTGTGTTCGGCGAAGTAATCGGCGATTTCGTTCGCTTCAGATTCTGTCACCATGGGATGCTTCGATGAAACGTCCGTCAAATCCCACCGGTAGCCTTTGACATAGATCGGGGCTTCTTTTCCAGTGAGCCAGCGAATAAGCCAAGACCGTTGATACTTGCTGCCGGCCCAGATCAAGTCAGGAGCTCGGAGATTGAATCGAGAATCGGCTGTGCCATCCAAGCGGTGACACTGCACACAGGTTTGTTGGAGCAGATCCTTTGCGCGGGATTGATCACTCGCAAAGGATGGGTCCTGAAATAGAGCCAATCCCGCTATCAGAGTCGTGGTGGCTGCGATCACTCTTGCGGTTCCTTCCAGATTCATTTTCTCTCTCCGGTTGATGAGGTCTCGGCCAAAGTTATCTGTCCTGTCTTGTGTGCTCTCACGACCCATCAGTTTTCTGATGTGTGGACGGATTCAGCTTGATCTCGATGGTCGGCGTCACTGCGATTGATTGGTGCACGGTGCAACCATGGGCCACCTTCAACAGCCGCTCTCTTTGTTCCACCGTGATTCGATGGGGAAGATGGATCCCAATATCGATACGGCCGACTCGGTGTGGACTCTCGGCCATCGCCCATTCCGCATCGACTGCCAAGCCGTCTCGCGAAATGCCGTGCCTCCCGCAGAATTGCCCGACGAAGTATGCAACGCAACTCGCGACGGACCCGACAAAGAGCTCAACGGGACCCATTCCAGCACCCTGTCCCCCGTCCTCCACTGCCTGGTCGGTGATGATTCGATGCTGGCCGCTCACGATGTCGTAGCGAGTCCCGCCGTGAAAAGTAGCCGTGAGTTTCATGTCACGCACCTGATCACAGCCATTTCTTTACCCTTGACGAATGCCGCTTGGCGTACGTCACACGCCCCAACATCAATACGGCACATCCGCCGGCTTGCCCCCCTTGGGCCAATCATGGATCTTGTCGGGAAAGTCCCGTCGAGGCTGAGTATTGATATGGGTCGCAACATCGATGGCTTCATCATCCGTCACCGTCCACCCCCAGCCTCGTGGCATGTTGGCCTTAATAAAGGAAGCGGCTACGCTGATCCGAGCCATTCCTGCACCAATGTTGTACGAACGTGGTCCCCACAGGGGCGGTCCTGCCATCGTCCCTTGCCCATCGGAGCCATGGCAGAAGACACATTTCTTTTCAAAGACCCGCTTGCCGTTCAGAGGGTCCGGTTGATGAGCAGAGGTCAGGCGCGGGATGCCTCGCCACGGGACCGCACTTCCGGGCGGCATGTTCTGGGATAACCATTCTATGTACGCGACGATGGCCGTGAGCTTGACACTGTCGGGCGGCAGAGGCTGCCCGTTCATACTTCGTTCGAAACACTCATTGATTTGATCGGCCAGCGTTATCTGTCGGCCCGCTCGTTCATGATACTGAGGATAGAGTATGCTGATGCCGACGAATGACACGGAGTTCGGATGGAGCCCTGCATCCAAATGACAATTGGAGCAGTTAAGTGCGTTCCCAACATACCGTTTCCCATATTCCTGCGTGTCGACGATCATCTTGTAGCCCAGCCGAATCTGTTCGCCCCTCAGATCACCCGGAATGGTTTCGGGCGACGGCGGCGAAAACAACACCTCGACCGGCGATTTCGCGTTCCGACGACCAGTTGCCTCCTCACTCCCTGTCACCCGTGGAGGTGGGACACAACTACTCATCACCAACAGCGTACTCACGAGCACGAGGCCTGCAGTCAAGGGTCGGCTCATAGACCGGACCTCATTTCTTCACACCGGACGCTGGAGAGCAGGTATTGATCCCCAACAACGAGGACAGCGGACAATACCCCACTGCCCCAGTGAGCAGCAGTATGACCCCCACCGCAAGTGCTACTCCCCCCACGGCGGTTGAAAGCCCCGCAAAGAGGCCGATCATGATCGCCAGCAGTCCTGCTCCAATTCGAATAGGTCTCTCAATCCCTCCGACATTACACGTCATGGCACTACCTCCTCGTCTTACACAGTGATGTTGATCTTATTTCCGTCACACAGGATAGGAGCCATTTCCCGTCTATTGGATTCATCGTTATGGTTGCCCACCGGACTCGACTCAAGTCTGCGCACATAGGCCGACACATCCAAAATTTCTTCATCAGAGAGAGACTGTTTCCACACACTCATCGCAGTGTTCGGTTTGCCATCATGCATGCGCCGGGACAACGTACCGCCGAGTTGATTAGGAGAACCGACGAAGCGAGGTCGACCGGAGGCTGAACCTCCACGCCGGCGTCACAACTAGCCCTATCGACAACACCACCCTTCGTGTACCGGCATGCATCTTTCTCCCCTGGATGACCTCCATCTTGCGATCACTGTGCCACTAACCGCCAATAGGCATGGCGATTTGTATCTTTATTTGTCAATCGCTTATACCGCCTTGGTTGACGTCGCGCGCGGAGAAACAGGAGTGGATTGGCGAAAAACCCCTCAGCAACACTTCGCCCAATGACGCAGACTGCTACAGGGTTTGCTCTTGAGCTGCTTGAATTAGTGTGTAGTGGGTAGTATCTTGTCTCACTTCCACCGATCTCAAGACGACGGATCCAACGTAAGAGAAGCTGCCGCTTCGAGGGCGCACAAAGCGTTTGGCAAGAAATTCCATTGCTGTGGGAAACAGGGAAATTCTTTGAATTTGGTATCAAGCACACTACTCTAGGCATCGGTGAAGAGAGCACCGACGGCAGTTGAACAGAGTTTTTCCCAAATAGAAGGCCGGTGGGCTCGCCTACATGTCTAAACTTCCTCCCCGGGTTTTCCATAACCTCCTTGACCTTTTTGCCTTTCGATGTCGGCAACAACCGGAAGCGCTTGCCTATGCCCTGATTCGTGACAACCTCGAAATTGAGAGTCAGCTGACCTATGGACAACTTGAACGCAGGGTGCGCGCTCTTGCCGGTCATCTCGCGCGCGAAGTCTCACCAGAAGCCAAAGTTCTTCTGCTCTACCCACAGGGACTCGATGTTACATGCGCCTTTTGGGCATGTGCCTGTGCCGGCCTCATACCGGTTCCCGCTCCGGCTCCTGATCCCGTTAGACAGAAACACAGCCTGCCGAGACTTCGCTCTATTATTGAGGATGCCCAGGCATCGCTTGTGCTCACGACCTCAGGCATCCAGGCTCTGTCTTCTGATCTATCAATCGCGAAGGGAATGGGTCAGATTAAATGGGTAGCGACTGATCAACTCTACGATCAGGCCGACTCGGTTGAGTTACCCTGCCCTCCTAGCACCGCTCTTGCCTATCTGCAATATACCTCGGGCTCGACGGCCAGTCCTCGTGGCGTCATGATCAGTCATGGAAACGTGCTCGCCCATTGCAAAGCTTTGAGTTTGGCCGGAGAAGTGTCGGACAACAGCCGGTCGCTCTGCTGGTTGCCGTACTTCCATGACTATGGACTGTTGCATGGAATCATCGCTCCGTTCTATGCCGGTATTCCCGCTTATTTGATGTCGCCCATCACCTTTCTCAGACGGCCGCTACGTTGGCTCGATGCGGTCTCTCGATTTGCGATTACCCATACCGGTGGACCGAACTTTTCCTATGAGGCTTGCCTCAGAGCTGTACGGCAGCAAGGAGGGTGGCAAGCCGACTTGAGTACATGGATGATCGCCAGTTGTGGCGCCGAACCTATTCATCCGAATACGGTTGAGCAGTTTATCAATACTTTTCATCCACATGGTTTTCAACGAACTGCGTTCGCCCCGGGATATGGACTTGCAGAGGCAACGTTATTGGCAACGATGAAGCGGGCTGGAGCAGAACCGAGCTTCTTGCATGTGGAGTCCGACGCGCTGGCTGACTCGATCGTCAACGAGTCTCCCGCATCGGAACAGGGAACGCGGACATTGGTCGGATGCGGGGAACCTCTCGAAGGGACTCATATACGGATTGTGAATCCTGCGACGCAGCGCGAGTGCCGGTCGGGTGTTGTGGGAGAAGTGTGGCTGGCTGGAGCTGGGGTCGGTTCCGGATACTGGGGTAAACCGGAAGAAACCGACGCCACATTTCGCGCCACTCTCGCCGGATCGAGCGATGGTCCCTATTTACGGACCGGCGATCTGGGATTCCTCCACGGCGGAGAGCTGTTCCTGACCGGACGTCTCAAAGATCTGATCATCGTGCGTGGGCGAAATTATTATCCTCATGATCTGGAGTGGTCGGCCCAACAGGCGCATCCCGGTTTGCGACGTGGATATGGGGCGGCTTTCTCCGTTGAGGGCAAGACCGGCGAGCTTGTAGTGCTGGTCCATGAGATCGAGAAGCAGGTGTCTGACTCAGACCTGACGGAAATCGTGAGTTGCATCCGTCGTGCCCTGGCCGACGAATATGAACTCGAAATCCACACGTTGGTGCTGATCAAGTCCGGCACAATCCCAAGAACTTCCAGCGGAAAAATTCAGCGAGGCGCCTGCAGGGCGGCCTTTGAGGCCGGTCGACTCGCCGTAGTCATGACGAGCAGGCTGGACCAGGCTCAAGAGGCAACCGATGTGGGACCGAGCGAAGCTCCGCAACCTCCCGTCGAGAAACGGTTGGCCGAGATCTGGCAAGAGGTGCTGGGAGTACCTCATCCCCATCGCCATGCGAACTTCTTTGCGCTCGGAGGCAACTCGCTCCTCGCGGCACAGGTTGTCGCGCGCATCCTCGATGTCTTCCACATCGAGCTCCCGCTCAGCCTGCTGTTCGAATGTCCGACATTGTCCTCACTGGCCGCTCGGATCGCTGAACCGAGCACCAGTCCGAATGCCTCGGACCGGGCCGAGAAGGGGTACGGGTACACAGATGTCGACGGCGGGATGCGGATTCCACCCGTTCCCCTTCTGCCGGCATCTTCAAGGGAAGGCAGGATTTCTCTCAGTCCCTCGCAGCAGCGACTGTGGTTCTTGGAGCAGGTTCGCCCTGGGAGCGCGATCAACCATATTTCCATGGAGGTGCGTCTACAGGGGGCCGTCAACCCTGAGATGTTGGAGCGGTCCGTGCAGGAAATCACCCGCCGTCACGAGATTCTTCGAACCCGTTTCGGATCGGAGCGAGGTGAGGGATTCGCTGAGATTTCCTCTGAGATGATCGTCACGATCGGACGACAAGATTTCCAAACATTGAAGCCTCCGGAGCAAGAGATTCAGATGCGGCAATTCCTTCGAACTGAGAGGAGCCGCCCGTTCAACCTACGACAGGGACCGGTATTTCGAGTGACTCTGTTGGTGCTTGAACCGACAGTGCATGTCCTGGCTCTGACATTCCACCGGCTTGTCGCCGATGGATGGTCTCTTCGTATCTTCTGGAAGGAATTGGCCCTTCTCTGGAAGGCCGACGGTGATATTCAAAAGGCTCGCCTTCCCATATTGACCGTTCAATATGCGGACTATGCCGATTGGCAGAGAGCCAGGCTGGATCAAGGCCTTCGTGAGGTCCATCGAGCCTACTGGGTTCGACAGTTAAGCGGGGCCCGTTCTCCCGCTGAACTACCGGTCGATCGTCAGAGGCCGCGGGTACGTACGTTCGAGGGAGGC
Source organism: Nitrospira sp. (assembly GCA_029194725.1). Lineage (GTDB taxonomy): Bacteria > Nitrospirota > Nitrospiria > Nitrospirales > Nitrospiraceae > Nitrospira_D. Next base: position 265,546 of record JARFXQ010000002.1, read on the forward strand.
GTGCGATCACGACCGCTTTCTCAAAAACTTTCGGCCGGCCTCAACCTCTTCTGTCAGGATCAGAATGTCACGACGTTCATGGTGCTGTATGCCGTCTTTGCAATTTGGCTGCGCCGCTACACACAAGACTCGGATATCGTCATCGGATCGATCGTGGCCGGCAGACGTCGGAGAGAGTTTGAAGACATGATGGGATATTGCGTCAATACGGTGGCCTTGCGGTCCGAGCTGTCGGATGGGATGACAGGACGAGAATTGCTGAAGCAGGTACGCGAGGTGGTGGTGGGTGCCTATGACCATCAGGAACTACCATTTGAAGAGGTCATCGAGGCTCTGTCATTACAACGAGCGCGTCAACTGTCCCCTCTGTTTAACGTGATGATCGTGTGCGAAGACGATCCCTTATCCACGTTCACCGTCAAGGATCTTGAGGTCGCTCATTTCCCCTGGGAGCCGACTGCGTCGGAGTTCGACCTCGTGTTGATGGTTATCAACAAGACGGACGGCCTGGACCTGGCGTTGCTCCATGATTCTGCGATTTTTGACGACTCGACGATCGACCGCATGTTGGGACAATTGGAGATCCTTCTTGAAGAATTTCTCACGAAACCTGAGGCGCCTCTTGACCGACTTTCGTTGTTGACCGTCGAGGAGAGACGGAACATTCAACTGACGTGGAATGAGCCACTCTGTCAGGCCTCCGGCATCCATACGCTCATTGAGGCGCAGATTGAGCGGACTCCCCATGCACCAGCTGTCACGTGCGGAGACCAATCCATCAGCTACCAAGAACTGAACCGACGAGCGAATCGAGTCGCTCGATCGCTCCAGAAATTAGGGGTCGGCGTGGATTTCCCCGTGGGGCTCTGTGTCGATCGCTCGGTGGACGCCCTCGTGGGCCTCTTGGGTATCCTCAAAGCCGGGGGCGGGTATGTTCCTCTGGATCCGTCCTTCCCAGCCAACCGTCTCCAACTCGTGCTGGAGGACGCCCAAGTTTCCATCGTGGTCACACAGCCGCACCTCCATAACCATTTACAGAGCTACCGAGGCCAAATCTGTGATGTGGAAACCCTGTATACATCCACCCTGGACGGAACGGAGGAGGAGGAGGAGAACTTAGCACTTCCTGTTTCCTCAGATCAGCTTGCCTATATCATCTACACTTCTGGCTCGACTGGACGACCAAAGGGCGTGGCCGTGCCACACCGCAGTCTGGTGACCTCTCTTCAGGCCAGACTTCACTACTATCAGGAACCGGTTTCCCGGTCTCTACTCACCTTCTCGCTGGCCTTTGATGGGTCCGTGACGGGCATATTTTGGACGTTGCTGCAGGGAGGGGAACTGGTCATCCCCTCCGAGACCGCCCATCGAGACCCAACGGAGCTGGCAACGCTCATCGAGCGCCATCGCATTTCGCATGTCGTCTGGGTCCCTTCCTTGTACCGTGTCGTGCTGGGTGAGGTGGTGAGTACTCAGCTGGAATCGCTGCGTGTCGTCGTTACTGCCGGAGAAAGCCTGCCTCTTGAACTTGTGCAACGACATTACCAGCTCCTGCCTCATGCCACGCTGTACAACGAGTATGGACCAACAGAGACCACGGTCTGGTGCAGCGTATATCAAACGACTCGTGAGGAAACGGGGGCCCGCGTACCGATCGGCAAACCCATCGACCATATGCAGCTCTATGTGCTGGATGGACGACTGCAACCGATGCCGATCGGCGTACCGGGAGAACTCTATATCTCGGGAGACTGTCTGGCCCGCGGCTATGTCAACCAACCGCAGCTGACCCAAGAGCGGTTTCTTGCGAATCCCTTCGTGGCCGGCACCAAGCTCTATCGGACAGGTGACCTGGCCCGCTATCGCGCCGACGGCAATGTGGAGTTTCTGGGAAGAGTGGATCAACAAGTTAAGCTGCGTGGATATCGGATCGAACTGGGAGAAATCGAGTATGTGTTGAGCAACTTCCCTGGCGTGCATCAAGCGGCGGTGCTCCTTCGGCAGGATAAACCGGAGCAGCACCGGTTGGTGGGCTATGTCGCCGGCGAGCCATCACTCAGAGAGAGACTCGACCGGGTTCGCAGTCATCTCGCAGCTCAATTACCGCACTACATGGTGCCATCCGTCATTCTGTGGTTAGAAACGATGCCGCTCAGCGCCACAGGGAAAGTGGATCGACATGCGCTTCCCGCTCCGGAACTCGCAGCCGGTCGGGCGGCAGCCAAGATTGCTCCAAGGAATCAGGTCGAGGAATCATTGGCGGAGCTGTGGAAATCAGTGCTTCAAGTCCCGGAGGCAGGCATCCACGACCACTTCTTCGAGCAGGGAGGCCACTCCCTGGTAGCTACTCAACTCGTCTCACGAATACGCGAGCTTTTTGAGGTCGACGTCTCTCTACAGGCGCTTTTTGAGCGACCGACCATCGCGGCATTGGCCGAAGAAGTCATACGGTTGCGCCAGATTGAAAAGGCTTCCGTGATGCCGCCGATCGTTCCGGTGCTCAGGGACCAGCCGCTCCCACTTTCTTATTCCCAGCAACGTATGTGGCTGATGCATCAGCTGGCTCCTCAGAGCACAGCGTATAACATGCCGTTCGCTTCGCGGCAGATGGGACGACTCAACAAAGCAGCCCTCCGGAGTACGATCGATGCCATCTGTAGCCGACATGAGGCATTTCGAACGACGTTCATGATGAGGGGTGATGGACCGGTCCAAGTGATCCACCCCTTTCGCTCTCCCCATTGGGTCGAGGTAGATCTTCAGGAGGTGCCCCTCGAACAGCGGCGACAGCAGGCGGCTCGGCTTGTCGAGCAGGAAGCGAACCAACCGTTCGATCTTGAGAAGGGCCCTCTGGCACGGTTCCTCTTGATTGAGATCGACCCCGAGGACTATGTGTTGGTACTTACGATGCATCATATCATCGGAGACCAGTGGTCGTTCGGGATCATCGGGTATGAGTTCGCATTCTTCTACAATGCGTTTTCCCGAGGAGAAGTGCCTGCGCCAAAGGCGATCCCGCTTCAGTATGCCGACTACGCGGTGTGGCAGCGCCGTTGCTTGACCGACGACCGACTCAGTACACAATCGGATTATTGGCAAAAGAAGCTGGCCGGACTTCCGAAGCTTTCCTTGCCGACCGATTATCCACGGCCCGTGGTGCAAACATTTAGCGGCTCGCATCGCATGTTGGAGTTGCCCACGTCGTTGATCGAGCGGCTGAAGCAATTCAGCGCCGAGCGTAATGTGACGGTGTTCATGACCCTGTTGGCCTGTTTTCAGATTCTCCTGAGTCGCTATTCCGGCCAATTCGATGTGGCCGTAGGCTCTCCTATCGCCAACCGAACTCAATCAGCGGTCGAGTCAATCATCGGCTCGTTTGTCAATACACTCGTCTTGCGTACCGATCTCTCCGGCGATCCGACGTTCATCGAGGTGATGACGCGGGTGCGGAAAACAGCGCTGGAGGCCTACGCTAATCAGGACTTCCCCTTCGATAAGTTGGTCGAAACGATGCACTCCGCTCGCGACCATAGCTCCGCCCCGCTCGTGCAGGTGCTCTTCAATGTGCCGAATGCTCCGATCGGGGAGATCAACGTCCAAGGGCTGAGTTGGGTGCCGTTCGAGGTGGAGACGCAAGCCGCGCAATTCGACTTGAGTTTGACGATTGAGACCGAATTCTCCCGAAAAGCCTACCTGACGTTCAATACCGATCTCTTCGAGCCTCAGACCGCTGAACGGATGTTGGGTCAGTATAAGATCTTGCTGCTGACCGCATTGGCCGATCCGGACAGTAAATTATCCGAGCTTCCGACCGTCACGGCAACCGAACGTCGAGAGATGTTGCAGGATTGGAACAACACGCAAAGAGAATATCCAGAGTCTGAGTGTTTTCCTCAGCTGTTTGAGGCACAGGTCGAGAGGACGCCTGACGCCGTGGCGTTGTCGATGGGACGAGAGACGCTGCGGTACGGTGAACTCAATGCCCGAGCTAGTCAGTTGGCTCGCTATCTCCAAGGGCTGGGCGCTAAGCCTGGTGTGACGGTGGGTATCGGTCTAGAACGATCCTTCGAGATGGTCATTGCGCTGATGGCCGTCCTGAAAACCGGTGCGGCCTACGTGCCCCTTGACCCTGACTATCCACGGGATCGACTTCGATATATGTCTGAGGATGCCTCGCTCACCATTGTGCTCACATCCGAATCACTGGCCGATCGGTTTGATGCACAAGTCTGCCGCAGCCTGTGCCTGGACCGCGAAGAGGAGACCATCTCGCAAGAAGCTGACCACAACCTTGGCCCGATCGCCACACCTCAGGACATCGCCTACATCTTATATACGTCTGGTTCGACGGGACAGCCTAAAGGCGTGGAAATTCCACACGGAGCCCTGGTGAACTTCTTGTGTTCGATACGGCAGGAGCCGGCTTGTTCAGCCGAGGATATCATGCTCTCCGTCACAACGCTCTCTTTCGATATCGCCGGATTGGAGTTGTATGTGCCGTTACTGGTGGGAGCCCGCATCGAGATCGCCAGTCGCACTGTTGCAATGGACGGTCGACAACTACGGGCCCTCTGTGAAGCCGTTCGGCCGTCGATCATGCAAGCGACTCCTGCCACATGGCGAATGCTGGTTGAGGCTGGATGGCAGGGCAGCAACAGATTGACGGTACTCTGTGGTGGGGAGCCCCTTCCGCTCGATCTCGCGGCGTCATTATTGGATCGGAGCGTCGCCCTGTGGAATATGTATGGCCCGACCGAAACCACGATTTGGTCCACGATCGAGAAGATCGAACGGAGTGATCAAGAAATCACTATCGGGAGACCGATTGCCAATACAGAGGTGTACATCCTGGATCAATTCCTCCAACCGGTTCCCATCGGAGTCTCAGGGGAGCTCTATATCGGCGGCCATGGGTTAGCCAGAGGCTATCGCGGGAGGCCTGATTTAACCCAGGAACGGTTCATTCCTCATCCATTTTCTCAAGAGCCCCTCGCGAGATTGTATCGAACGGGCGACATGGCACGGTATCGTCCGGATGGTCGCATCGTGCACCTCGGTCGATTGGATCATCAGGTCAAGATCAGAGGGTTCCGAATCGAATTGGGTGAGATCGAAGCGGCGCTGAGCCGTCATCAAGCCGTCCGTCAGACCGTGGTCATAGCACGAGAAGATCAGCAAGGTGTGAAGCAGTTAGTGGCCTATGTGGTTTGCCAGGATGGCCCTGCTCCAAGCCAGCCGGAACTTCGCGCGTTTCTGCGGTCCAAGATTCCGGAGTATATGGTCCCCTCGCTCCTCGTGTTTCTCAAGGCCATGCCCTTGACCGCGAATAACAAGGTCGACAGGAAAGCATTACCGGCTCCGGACTCCACTCTCGCGAGTAGCCCCGTTCACGTCGCACCTCGCGATCGGATGGAGATACAGATGGCGGCCTTGTGGCAACAAGTGTTCGGGGTTGACAAGATCGGCATTCACGACAATTTTTTCGATCTCGGAGGCCATTCACTCAAAGCGGCTCACCTGTTCCATCTCATTGAACAGGTATACGACCGGCATCTTCCGCTTTCCACGCTGTTTCAAGCGCCGACAATCGCCGGACTCACGTCGTTTCTTGCGCAGGAGCACCGGACACCTCCATGGCAATCGCTGGTCACCCTGCAACTCGGGGGATCGGCCGCCCCGGTATTTTTGGTGTCGGCAGCAGCAGGAGGAGTGCTGTGGTATGCGAAATTGGCAAGGCTTTTGGGTCAGGCACATCCGGTGTATGGTCTACAAGCCAGAGGGTATGATGGGACAGCGGAACCGTATGACTCCATGTATGAGATCGCGAGGCATTACATCGCTGAATTGCGTTCGCGCCACCCTCATGGTCCATACGTGATCGTCGGCATCTGTACGGGCGGGCTGGTCGCCTATGAGATGGCGCAGCAATTGGCCGAGCAGAACCAAGAAGTCACCTTGGTTATCGCGAACAGTTGGCATCCGACTTCGTATACCTCCTATAAGTACAGTTATGATCTCCCAGCTGCGCTCGCGTTCCCGCTGGAAATCCTTTCCGTCACGCTGAGCGCCTGCGGCGAGCTCCGTCGAATGCCTATCACCCAGTGGGGTCAAGTCCTGAAGTACCACGGCAGTTTGCTTTTGTCACGGTTACGACAACCGGCCCCGAAGGAACCGGTGGAGCTTCGGTACAACCATATGCGACTCGCGATATTCCGCGCGGCCGCCCGTTATACGATACGTCCCTATCGCGGACACATACTGAACATTGTGGCAGCGAAACGGATCATGGAGCATGATACCAGGCGTGTCTGGAGCGAACTGGCGGCCGAAGGGTGCCGGACTGTTGAGATTGCGACTCGGCGCACGACGGACCTGCTTATTTCACCGCACGTCGAAGAGATATCCTCCCACATTCGTCGCTATATCGCCGAGCGTTCTCTCGATGCCCCTCGGCCGCATAATAGGGCTGCGTGATCTTCGTCGCCCAGCTTCGTCCACCCGCGAAGCGACTATGGGCATTAATGGCAACAGCGTGGTGATTTCCTTCCTACCCATTGAGCGCCTCACCGATACAAGGCAACTGGATCATATCCGTCTTGAACCGAACTCCGTTCATCTGTGGGGGATCAAACTCGACGGGTCCCAACGCTGTCTGGAGCGATGCGTGGGGTGGTTGGATGACATCGAGCGCCACCGAGCGGCTCGCTTTGTTCGGGATGACATCCGACAGCGCTATGTGCTGACTCACGGAGGCCTCAGGACTGTGCTGAGTCGGTACCTTGAAGTCGCCCCCGATGTGATCGCGCTGAATCGCAGCGCAATAGGCAAACCCTTCTTGACGAAGGAACCACGAGATCGGTCGGCGATCACCTTCAATTTATCCCATGCCAGTGACCGTGCGCTCATTGCCGTCTCAAGAGCGCAGGAAGTGGGAGTCGATCTTGAATTCGTTCGTGCGGATATCGAGGTTGCAAGTCTATCCAAGCGGTTTTTTTCTCCCTCTGAACATATGGCCATCATGGAGGCGAGCGAAGAGCAGCGCGCGACAAAATTTTTCCGTTATTGGGTTGCCAAGGAAGCGCTGCTCAAGGCACAAGGTGTCGGCCTCGGAGGACTACCCGACTGCGAGATTGTCATTGAGGGAAATGAAACCGACACAGAGGTTCAGGCCCGATTGGGTGGACAGTTCCCGAATCCGTTGCGGGTTCGTATTCTCCACTGTGAAAAGGGATGGGAAGCAGCGGTAGCTGCTCAAAACTTAGATTCGGTTCAGCAGTGCGATCTCGAGCAGCAGTAACTGCCCTCAGTTGACTGTGACCTCGTAGCGCCCATACTACTCAAAAACAAACGCCTCGACAGCAAGTTGTTCTGCCCTGCTAGTGAATGACTGGTTCCACGGTCACTTTGGCTTTCATCGAATTGGAAATCAGACAATTCCGCTCAGCCTTTTCGATCAGCTCTCTGGCTTTGGTTGCATCACCTCCAGGCTTCAAGGTGATGAAAGGTTTGATCGTGATGGTGGTGAATTGAAATTGTCCTTCCACCAACTCCAACCGACCCTCGGCCGTGCTCTCATAGATGGAGAAGGCAAGTCCAGCCCGCTCCGCCACGGCGAGAAACGTCGTCATCAAACAGACGTTGGCGGACGCCACAAAGAGATCCTCGGGAGACCAAATGCCACCATGCCCCTTGAACTCCGGAGGAGTGGCCACTTGCACATCGGGTTTTTCCGCGCAGGCGATGATTCCCTTCCGCTGGTCCGTCCACTTCACTGTCGTCTGATACAGGTACACTTTGCTCTTTTGTTCCATTCCTCCTCCCAGACTTTTGTTATGAATGACGACCCTTGGTCACGTCTGATCACGCTTCAACACCTTTCGTTCGCCCAATCATTCCGCTCTCACGAAGCTCTTCACCCAATCACCGACCGCATGCGTGATCGTGACCACTGTAAGAGCGATGAAGAGGTGCTCTCCGATGACCTTCCAGGGTGCAACCGCCTGTGCTCGTGCGATGAAAAAACTCAGGACCGTCAGCAAGAGCAGCCCCCACACCACGCTGATAACGATCGCTCGATCGAGCGGTGCAAATATGACCGGGATGATGAAGCTGGCCGAGACCACAAATTTCGCAGCGAATGTGGCGAGCGTTGCTTCCCAGATGTGGTTCGGAGAGACACTGTTCTTCGACTCTTCGGACACATGAATGCCCAGGGCATCGGACATGGCGTCGGCGATAGCGATCGTCACAATGCCACCAATCACAACCTCGCGCGAGTGAGTTCCCGAGTGCAGTCCTACCATCAGCCCGAGCGTGGTAATGACCCCCGACGTTAATCCGAAACTGATCCCCGTTTTCCATGAGGCTTTCATGCCGGTTCATCAATCGTGATCAGCTTGGGAAAGTCAGAACATCGCGGATAACCTCGTCTGATAATTTGGATTTCCAGGCATCCATGGCGTTATTCGGTCGTCCCTCATGGATGCTCTTCAAGAGGCGGGAACGGATCATCTAGCGTCTGCACTCAGGCGAGTGCTGCACGCATTGCCTGAGCCAAGAGCCGATTTGATCGAGCAACCCGGCAACCGCTCGGTTGGCCGCCTGGACACCCCCATAGGGATTCTCGCTCGTGGCGTTCTCCACGACCTCAAAAGTCCGTGTGCTCAAGATCGTTGACCCTTTCAGGTCGACCAGCTGCGCCCGAACCATCGCCCTCACCCGACTGGGTTGTTGGAGAAATTCCTGCTGCAACAGAAATCCGTGGGTATCAAGGCGATAGTCTCCGCGGATCGAGCTTGGCAGTGGTATCACGGCACGCCACACATCATTCTGATTGAGCGCCTGGACCATCAACGGAGCAAACATGCGCACCGGCGTATCGGCCCACTGATTCACCGCATAGTACTCCAGTTCGTAGGGGCGCTTGACATACACCATGCGCTGCGTTTCAAATCCTGGCTCTGCTTGAGGCTGACTCACGAGCAACACAGGACCGTCAGGCTTGCCAGGCTGAACCTCGCTGGGCCATCCATCAAGGCTCAATTGATAGGTATGGATATTCGAAGAATCCGTGCGGGGCGACAGGCAACCGGCCATCAACGCCAACAGCCCACACATTACCTGTGCCAGACGATATCTCATCATCTCATGACCGTTCGTGCTTTCGGGACTATTCCCCCGGTCCGCGTGGCGGAGCCTTCCGTCCAAACACCAGCGAGCTCGGCTCTCGCTCCAACTCCCGCGCCACGCGGGTCAACGTACCGGTAAGCTGGCGCAGCTCGGCGACCAATAAACCGACCTCGGGCAGAGTCCGTTGGCTGAACTGCTGCAATTCTGGTCTGGCTTCATTGACGACCGCGCCAACGGTCTTGCTCGTGCGAGCCAGTTCGTCCGTCGCCGTGCCCAGGGCCGCAACGCTCTTGTTGATCCCGGAGAGTAAGGTCGGGACTTCCGCGTTCAACGACGCCGTCAGCCTGACCAAATTGTCGGCGCTCCTGGCCGCACCGTTCAAGCTTTGCTCAATTTGAGTTTTGTGGGCCGCAATGGTCTGGGCCACATCCGAGAGATCCTTGATTGTTCGCTTCAACGTGGTGCGATTGTCTTCATCCAGGACCTTCGCCGCCCCTTTCGCCGCCGTACCAAGATCGACCAAGAGTTGAGCCAGGCCTTCATCAGAAAGCAACCGAGAGACGGCTTCATCCAAACGGAAGAAGAGGGAGGGGCCGGTGGTGATGACTGGGTACGTCTGTCCCTCCTGGGCCTGCAATGAGGGAGCATCTCGGCTTCCTCCCGTCAAATTGATGGTGGCTAGGCCGGTGAGCCCCTGTGTCTCGAGTACGGCAATCGTGTCGGTCTTGATCGGCGTGCCATGCATAATGTCCATGGTCAGCAGAACTTCCTCTGGGTTATTGGGATTCAAGTCAATGGTCTTGATTCGACCCACGTCGACACCGCGATACTTGACGGTGGAATTGACGCTCAACCCTGCGACCGACTCTTTCATATAGGCTTCATAACGATCGTAGGAACCACGGTAATCCGTCTTCCCAAGCCACAAAATTCCGACCAGGACGGCCGCTCCCAGAAAGGTCACGAACGAGCCGACCAGAATATAGTTGACCTTGGGTTCCATCGTTGTGCCTTCAGTCCTGCGAATCTCGCCGCTCGTATCTCAACAGATGAACGATTCTTCCATCAAGGTATGCTTCACGTACGGCGCGCCTCGTGATTCCATGCCGCCTGTTCTTTCGCTGCGCGCCCACGGGGACCATGGAAGTAATCTCGGACAATCGGATCGTCGGATCGAGACAACTCCTGCATAGTGCCGATGCCCAGAACCTTTCCGAGGCCGAGCACTGCCACGCGATTGGCGATCCTCCACAAGGAATCCAGGTCGTGTGTCACCATCACCACCGTGAGTCCCAAGAGCCCCTTCAATGAGAGGACGAGTTCATCAAATCCCGCAGCGATGATCGGATCGAGCCCGGCGGTCGGCTCGTCGAGAAACAACAACTCCGGATCCATGACGATCGCCCTGGCTAGCGCAGCTCGTCTCCGCATCCCTCCGCTGAGTTCGTTGGGATATTTCACGGCACTGTCCGGTGGTAATCCCACCATCGCAATCTTGGCAGCGACGATGTCACGGATCAATCCGGCACTCAGCCTCGTATGCTCGCGCAAGGGCACGGCAACATTCTCCGCCAGGGTAAACGAACTGAACAGCGCGCCATGCTGAAACATCACCCCGAACCGGCGGTGAATGGGATGGATATCACAGGCTTCCAATTGCCGACTGTCTATCCCGAACAGCCGGATCGTTCCCGCCGACGGTGTGACCAGGCCGATGATTTCCCGCAACAACGTGGTCTTGCCGCACCCGTTGCCGCCGGCAATCGCGAAGATTTCGCCTCGACGAATCGACAAACTCACATCCTCATGCACGACAGCCTGTCCAAACTTCGTCACGACGTGCTTCACCTCGATCACAGGTGTTTCGATATTCGTGGCCGAGGGCATCAACGCAACCTCTTACCCAAGCATGCACACCCTGCTATAGATCCCACCAATTAAGCAGAATGCTGCAGATGGCGTCAAATACGATCACCATAAAAATCCCTTGCACGACACTGATAGTGGTGTGTCGGCCGACATCGTCCACACCGCCTCGGATTTGGAATCCTTGATAGCAGCCCACCAACGCGATGATCGCAGCAAAGAACGGCGCCTTGCCCAACCCGATGAGAAAATGCCGCACAGGAACTGCTTCTTCGAAGCGAGAGACAAACTCCACGAAACTCACGTTGAGCTCCCCTAAAGCAATCAGCATGCCGCCGAACACTCCCACCACGTCTGCGTATACTGTTAACAGAGGAAGAGAGATGACTAAGGCAAGCGCTCGAGGCAATACGAGCAGATTCATGGGCGAGATGCCCAAGGTCCGCACCGCATCCAATTCTTCCGTCACCTTCATGGTGCCGATCTCAGCCGCATAGGCGGAACCCGATCGACCGGCAATGAGGATGGCCACGATCAACGGGGCAATTTCGCGTAACAGTGAGATGCCGACCAGATCCACGATAAAAATGTTCGTGCCGAACTTGCGAAGCTGTTCCGCGCCCTGGTAGGCGATCACGACACCGACCAGAAACGTCAACAGACCGGTGATCGGCAAGGCCCGCACACCGTCCAATTCCACGATCCGCAAAAGCGTCCGCCAGCGAATGGACCGTGGCCGCATCAGCGTTCGGCCGAACGCGATGGTGCTTTCTCCGACGAATGCGAGTGCGCGAATCGTAGCCGTGCGTCGAGCCCTCAGCACGCCCGCCACACGATCGATCCACCCCGACCGACTGACGGCGGCTCCGCGCTCGAGTTGGGTCCATTGCGTCTCCATCATCTCAAGCAATTCGGCGAATTCAGGCTTCAACCCTTGGAGAACAGTCTGCCGCCCCTTGCGTCGCACACCGTCGATGCAGCGCTGCAGTATGAGCGCGCCGCCCGTATCCATAGCGGTCACTTCTCCGACATCGTAGAGAACGGTGGAGGTTTCAGGCCATCGGAGCGCTCGGCCTCCACGCTCCAATTGAGACAAGTGTGGAAGCGTCCAAGACCCTCGGCAGTGGATCACATTGCCTTTGACGGAGATGGTTGCCTCTTCCACCTGCTTCACTCCATCGATCGACTTGGCTCCTCACGCATCGAGCATTCCTCGATGACAATCCTCTCCTGCGACCGCAAGAGAGTCATCATGCTCGATTCAGGTCGCCTCCAAAATTGTCTTGAGCTCAGCCCCGGTAATCACTTCTCGTTCCAACAAGAGCTGCGCGCCTTGTTGGAGCGTGGTTTTCTTCTCTTCCAGCAATCGCCTCACCCGTCCGTACTGCTCGTCGATGATCCGTCGCACTTCGCAGTCTATTTCACGGGCGGTCGCTTCAGAATAATCGCCTTTTTCGGAGGCGACCGGAAGCTGAAGGAATTGAGGCTGTCGCTCGCGTTCCAGCGTGATCGTGCCGAGTTTCTCGCTCATGCCGTAGGCCTTCACCATGCTTTTTGCGATGTCCGTAGCCTTGACGAGATCGTTCTGCGCTCCCGTGGAGGCTTCTCCGAAAATGGTTTCTTCAGCAATTCTTCCCCCGAGCAACACGGCAACTTTATTCTCCAATTCCGATTTCGTCATCAGAAACCGATCTTCGGTCGGGAGCTGCAACGTGTAGCCAAGCGCCGCCACCCCGCGCGGGATGATGGAAATCTTTTGCACCTGATCCGAACCAGGTATGGAAAGGGCGACGAGTGCGTGGCCGGTTTCATGAAAGGCGACCCGTTCCTTCTCCATCTTATTCAGGACGCGATTCTTTTTCTCTAACCCGGCGATGGTTCGCTCCACGGCCTCATGTAACTCTGAAATGCCCACCTGGTCCTTGCCTCGACGTACCGCCAACAGCGCCGCTTCGTTGATGATATTGGCCAAATCAGCACCGGAGAATCCCGGAGTCATCGCGGCAATCTGCTCGAGGTCGGTCTCCTGGCTCAATGCCACCTTTTTGGCATGGACACGAAGAATATCCAAACGACCCTTCTTGTCCGGACGATCCACGGTCACATGGCGATCGAACCGCCCTGCCCGAAGCAGCGCAGGGTCGAGAATTTCCGGTCGGTTGGTTGCGGCCATGAGAATAACGCCGACCCGAGGGTCGAATCCGTCCATCTCCACCAACAACTGGTTGAGAGTTTGTTCTCGCTCCTCGTGCGTCATGGGTCCCACGCCGCGGGCTTTTCCCAAGGCATCCAATTCATCGATAAAAATAATGCAAGGAGCTTTGCCCTTTGCCTGTTCGAACAGATCACGAACCCGCGCCGCGCCGACGCCTACGAACATCTCGACGAACTCGGAGCCGCTGATGCTGAAGAATGTCACGCCGGCTTCACCGGCCACGGCGCGGGCCAGCAAGGTCTTCCCGGTGCCCGGTGGGCCGACCAGCAGGATACCCTTGGGAATCTTGCCGCCCAGCTTGGTGAATTTCTCCGGCGTCTTGAGGAACTCGATCACCTCGCGCAGTTCTTCCTTGGCTTCATCCACACCCGCCACATCCGCGAACGTCACCTTGACATCCTTCTCCACATAGATCTTCGCCTTGGACTGACCGACCTGCATGAAACCGCCCTGAGCCTGACCCAGTCGACGAAAGATGAAGAACCAGATGCCGCCAAAGAGCGCGACCGGGATGACCCATGACAGGAGATCGCGCCAAAAGGTGGATTCAATGACACCGGTAAACGTCACTCCATGCCGGTTGAGCTCACGGACGAGATCCGGATCCTCGACCCGCACGGTCGCAAAGGCTTGTTGTTCTTTGGATTCACCCTCGGGTTTCAACTTTCCGGTCAGCACTTGGCTGGCCACGGAGACTTCCGCCACCTTCCCGGCATCCACCAGCCTCTTGAATTCACTGTACGGAAGTTCCTCGATTTTATTCAGCGCGTGAATAAAATCGTGCACGATCACGACCGCCATGATGGCGAGCAGGACGTACCAGATGGAAAAGGAGACTTTCTTATTCATCGGCTTTGCTCCTCCCCGATGCTGAACGGATCTTGCCCCGTCCCCGATAGATTGAACATTGATCGATCCTCACATCCTCACCGCGATCTAGAACATAAAATAGACGCCGATTCCCAACGATTGGGTTTTTTGCGAATAGAAGAACTGCCCATAGGGGTTATACCCATGATAGTAGTTGAAGAGAATCCGAGCGCGCCTAAAGGAAACGACCTGAGACATATCGAAGCCCATCAACAGATTCGTGTTGATATACCAATCCTGCGCCTCGACGGACTTAAAGTCGGCCGTCAGGACGGGCGTAAAGAGGATCGGATTCGTGAGCACGCCAAAGAGATAGGATTGACCCCATGCGGTCGGTGCCCGCGCCTCGAACCCCCAGTGTATTGTACCGCGGTCGAGCGTGGATGGTTGACGGTTGATCTTCACCGCTCCTCCCACATACAGGCGCATCCATTTCTGGAAATCATGGGATACAATCAGGTCGACTTCTTCGAATTGAAGGCCAATCGACTTAAAACCAGGGTTGGCTCCAAGGAATTCATCCCCGATGTGACTGCTCTGGTGGTAAAAGCGCAGCCGCGCGGACCAGTTGTCCTGACGCCAGGTCAGCGGGATGCCGGCATTGAAATCGACGTTCATGAGTTCGGCATTCGACGTACCCAAGTCAAACTGTGCAAATACCCCGGGCAGGAAGCTGATCTGCCATCCGTTACATCCCTTGCGCCTGGTATAAACCCCAAAGTTTCCCCCGATGCCGACCGATCCGATGTTCGCGGTGGTCCCTTTGCCGAGCGATTGGGTGGATTGCCAGAGGGCAAAGGACTGTGGTTGCTGCGGGTCGGCCAAGAGCGGGCGGAAGACGTCGTCCGCCGGAAGCACTTCGCTCTTCGCGTCGTCATCCGACTCCTCAGGAGCTTGCTGAAACCGGCAATCCAACAACTCCCTTGGCTTTCTGTCATCCGACTTCTTCTCATCCGACTCGTCCGCATAGGCTGATCCTGCCAGCAAAAAAAAACTCCGATGCCGAGCAATCCGATAATCCACCGATGGTGCGAAAGCACGGTCCGTCCCATCCTTCTTCTCTCACTCCGGCCTACGTGCATGGCGCAAGCCGGACGCCGTTCCCTACGTCTCTTCGATAGCACATTTCTGTCGGGGAATTCACATGTTTTGTCGCGCATCGCAGCCGGTCGGTGGAGATTTTGCCGAAGTGTATCCTCCTACGCCAAGTACTCGGAGGACGCCCTCTGGGCATATCTCCTCGGCTTCGCAGCCGTGGCCTCTAGCATAGGTGGGTAAGGAGTTGATTGATGCGCGAGTGAGGCGCTAACGATTCGCGCAGGACCGTTACAAATCATACCGGCCGGCTGCTTCGGGCTGATAGAGAATTTCTTCGATCCGCACCTTGCGTGTCCCGGCAGGCACAAGCCAGTCCACCGTGTCACCCACCCGGTAACCGAGGATGGCGGTGCCGATGGGAGCAAGAATCGAGATTCGGTTCTTCTCGATATCGGCATCGGATGGGAACACAAGGGTATAAGTTTTCGCCTCGCCCGTCCCCATATCCTTGAGGCGAACTTGAGAGTTCATCGTGACCACGTTATCAGGGATCGCGGTGGGCTCTACGATATGGGCCCTGTCCAGCTCATTCTGTAAACTCTCCAGATATTCCCGGTCCCGCTCCTTGAAACTGATCCCTACCTCCAATAGTTCCTTTAGGCGATTCCGATCGAATTTGGTGATGTAAATGTCCCGAGATTCCATGTCTCTACTCCTTGTGTTTATGAGGCCAGCCTCGCCGAAACCACAGGGCGAGAGTCCGGCAAAACTTCGGCGTCTTCTCGGACGGTCAGCCGCGATCATGCATCGTCTCTTGCCGCAGTTGCTCCGTCATCGATCGGGAAACCCCGTTGCTGTACTCCTTTGTTATGGCTCTGCCACCGACAGCGGCATCATGCGGCTATGGTTAGCGGTGAACTTGGGGCTTCGGACCGTGAGAACGGGACAGGGAGCCTGCCGAAGCACGGATTCAGCCACGCTACCGTACCGCAGACGCGTCAACCCGCGCCGTCCGTGGGTGCCCATGACAATCAAATCGCAACCCTGTCCTCTAGCATAGGTCACTATCGACTCCGATGGAATCCCCCCGAGCACAACCGACCCTGCCGCCAGACCACGCCCCCTCACCACTTGCGCAAGTCCATCCAGTTGGGTCTCCCAGTGCGTCCGCTTCTGGACCTCCTGCTCGATCCGACCCAACCCCAATTCCAGGTCGAAGTAGATCGGCTCCAACACATGGACGATCGTGAGTTCGGCTCCAAAGCGATCGCCTACCTGAATCGCATACTCCAGCGCATCAAGGGAGGGACTCGAGAAATCTACCGGCACCAGCACATGCCGGATACATGGTGGGACGTCCACATCCTTTTCGCCGTGAATAGGGGCGACCCGAACCGTCAGCGTAGGACAAGGTGCCTGCTTAATGACACGCTCCGCCGTGCTGCCCAGCATGATATGGTCCAGTCCTGTCCTTCCATGGGTGCCGACGACGACGAGATCGGCCCGCTGTTCGAGCGCGCACTGCCCGATCTGCTCGCTGGGAATGCCTTCGCGCAGATGCCAATCCACGTCCAGCCCTTCCTGTTTCACACGAGCCGCCAGATCACCCAAGAGCCCCTCCGCCTCTTTCCGCCTTGTCTCCAGCAACGGATCGGCGAACGGCACATCGTACCCCAACGTTCGCAGGACCTCGACCACGTAGAGTAGGTCCACATGAGCGGACCAGGCGCGGGCGACACACATGCCGTATTCAACGGCACGCCTCGCACAGGTGGAAAAATCCGTGGCGACGAGAATCCGATTAATCAACAGGTCGTTCATGCAGACTCCTTTGTTTGCGTGCCGTCCACCGTTTCTCGGCCTCCGAGAACCAGCCGAATGGTCGGCACCGGGCAATCGACGGTCTGGATAACATGCTCCACCGAGCCGAGAAAAAATATGTCATAGTTGAGCCGATATTTTCCAACGCTCGACACAAATCGTCCGCAAGGAGATAGAGCGTCTTCTCCGGCAGGACAAACGCCGGGACATGAGTCGCCTCTCTGAGCGCGACATGCAACTTCCTCCACCTGACCAAAGCAGCGCGATGTCATGGTGATGGCCGACAGTTGCCATCGGCAGTATACAAACTTCTGGTCGAGAGACGCCATGCCTCAATTCATATTCAAGCTCTTTCTCAGCTTGATCATCACATGTCTCTGCCTTCCCGTAACAGTGTGGGGCGAAAACCAAGAGAACCGCCAACCGGAGGCTACCGGTCCCTGGTTCACCGGTACGCTGCTCTC
Source organism: Nitrospira sp. (assembly GCA_029194725.1). Classification (GTDB taxonomy): domain Bacteria; phylum Nitrospirota; class Nitrospiria; order Nitrospirales; family Nitrospiraceae; genus Nitrospira_D. Next base: position 282,949 of record JARFXQ010000002.1, read on the forward strand.
GACCAGAGGCCTGACTCTTGATCAAGGGCATGCTGTTGTTCAACCCTACTTCTATTTCACACAATATGGTGGATTGTATAACGACAATTGGCGCCTCCAATCAGCGACCGTCTCGGACACGATCGTCCAACAAACGTACCTCATCTATGGCTTAACGAGCCGGATCGATGTGGAGATCGCGCCGCAGTGGCTCAGGAATTCCGCGGAAGGCGAGTCCATTTCCGGGTTCGGTGATTTGCCGATTCAACTCGGCTTTCAAGCGCTGAGAAGCGATTCCGATTCGTGGGTTCCCAATGTCCGGATCTGGGTGCAGGAAATCTTTCCGACCGGACACTACAACAATCTCCGTCCGTCCGTAAACGGTCTGGCAGGAACCGGAGGCGGCTCTTTTGCGACGACGCTGGGCATCGGAGTGCAGAAAGCGATACGGCTCGGAGGGGATCATGTGTTCAGATACCGTGTGAATGCGACGCATGGTTTCTTTTCGTCTGTCACGGTACAGGGATTCAATGCTTACGGAGGAGGATTCGGCACGGAGGGTCGCGTGGATCCAGGATCGGTGACGACCTTAATTGTCGCGGGAGAATATAGCCTCACGAAGCATGTGGATCTCGCGCTCGATATCGGGTTTCAGGCGATCACTGCGACAGAGTTTTCAGGAACAACAGGGGTCGGCGTGAACGGTGAACCGGCGGCGGTTGGAAGGGGATCGGGCAATTTACTCACGGTCGCTCCGGCCGTAGAATATAACTTCAATCAACACGTCGGCCTGATCGCCGGCCCATGGTTCAGCCTCAGAGGCAAGAACACCACGGAATTCTTCGGCGTTGTGGCGGCTCTCTTCCTATATATGTAACTCCAGATAGACGGGCAGCTCACCACCCGACTCTCCTCTCATAAGAAACTGCCAGGCCGCCACGTGCACCGTTCGGTCCTCGATGGCGTCACCCCGTTTCAGATGTTCATTGGAACTGCCTCCTGAACCGCCATGTGCCGAAGCCGAAGAGGGCACCGCCCAGAGCAGCCATAGCAATCGCCTGGCTCCAAAGCACGTCGAGCCCGGCCCCTTTCAAGAGGATCCCATACGCAATCTCGATGAAGTAACGTAGCGGAGACAGGAGCATGAGGGCATTAACCCAATCGGGCAAGGCTTCCATTGGAGTGGTGATGCCGGACAGCATGAGCATCGGGGCCACGACGAGAAGCGTCAGCAAACCGACCTGCGCTTGGTTGCGGGTAATCGTCGATGCAAAGAGGCCCATGCCCGCCGTTGTAAACGTGAACAAGGCCGTCATGAAGAACAAGAGTATCACACTACCGCGAACCGGCACGCCGAACGCCGGCTGCATGACGCCGAAGAGCGCCACCGCCGTCGCGCCGAGGATGACGAGGGTCATCGCCAATACTTTGGGGAGCATGATTTGCAGCGGTGTCAAAGGCGACACCAGCAACTGCTCCACCGTTCCACGCTCTTTCTCTCTGGCCATCGCGGTGGCGGGCAGCAGAATCGCGAAGATGGTGATCGTGCGCAAAAGAGCGGAGATGGACTCGAACCAAGCTTCATTCTGGTCCGGGTTATACCAAACCCGATGCTCGCTGGTGATGATCGGCAGGCTCGCCAAACCCTGGTGCGATCCACCGATGCGGGTCGCCGAAATGTCTTGACCGAACTCAGCTACGATGCGTCCGGCATACCCGGCGGCGGAGAAGCCTTGTGGTGCATTCGTAGTATCGACCAACAATTGGATCGCCGTCGGCTCGCCGGCGGCAAGTTGCTCATGAAATCGCGGCGGAATTTCAAGTATGGCCATCACCGACCCTCGATCCATCCGACGTAGCCCCTCATCGGGATGGCTCAGCTCGCCGATGAAACGAAAATACGGTTGATGGAATCGATGAATGAGATCGCGCGACGCAAAACTGCGATCCCCGTCGTACACCACGAGGCTCGCATTGTGAAGTTGCGACCTGAGACCATTACCCGAGATCAAAATGGCCAGCGTAAAAGAATAGGTCAAGAACAACACGATGGGCAGATCTCGAAATAACTGGATCAATTCCTTGCGCGTCATGACCACGAGACGTCCCCACCACACGACGGCCCGCCGCGAACCGGATGTCGTCCTCCCGTTCACGATCGAGGTCTCTTGGTGAACAGACGGTACCCCACGAGTCGTAAGGCCGCTGCATACAGAGCCAACGCCAGGACATCGGGCCACAACACATCCAGTCCGACGCCCTTTAAGAAGGTTCCCCGAACGATGTTCGTGAAATACATGCCTGGGAAAAAATGCGCCTGAATCCAGGCGCCGGGGCTGAGGGAGGAGACCGGCACGATCAGTCCGGAGAACAGAATCGTCGGCAGAATGCTGATGACCATGGTTACGATCAACGCGGCGATTTGCGTGCTGACCATGATCGAGACGAGCAACCCGATCCCTGTGCTCGTCAACACAAACAGCAGCGCTGAAATCAGAAAAAGTCCCACATTGCCCTTGAACGGAACTCCGAACCACAGAGTCGCGAGCAGCCAGAGGACCACTGCGTTGACGAACGACACGGCGACATAGGGAGCGAGCTTCCCTGCGAGATATTCAACCTTGCCGACAGTGGCGCTATAGATGTTATAGATGGACCCGGACTCTTTTTCCCGCACGATTCCGAGCGCCGTCAATAGCGGCGGCGCGAGCATCAATGAGAACATCACGAGCGCCGGAATGGTCGACCAGGAGCTCCGCACCTCTTCGTTGTACAGGTAGCGGATTTCCAGCTTGATCGGGTGCGCGAGAATTTCGGCGCGCGCTCGGGAGACCCCCTGCATCCGCGCCACGTGATCCGAGAGCAGGTCCGCGCTGAATGCACCGTTGATGGCGATGACATACCCCTTCGTAATGTCGGTCCGTAGAGGGAAGGTCCCATCGATCAGCGTTTGCACGGCGGCAGGCTGGCCTGCGACCAGACGTTCCTCAAATTTCTCGGGGACGACGATGACGGCGCGGGCTTTGCCGCTTTCCAACCAGTCATCTGCCTCGGCTTCACCGACGAGCGAACCTTTGAAGTCGAAATAGCGGGAAGTCGTAAACCGATAGAGATAGTCGCGGCTCAACGAACTGTGGTCGCGGTCAACCACGACGAATGGGATCTTCTCTACGTCGAGGACAAGACCGTAGCCGAACACCAGCATCCATAAAACCGGCAGCAGGAACGCCAGGAGGACGAACATTCGATCCCGCACCATCTCGCGCCACTCTTTCGATGCCACCGTTGCGACACGCTTCAAACTCATACACCGGCTCCTCGTTTCGTCGCTGCTTCCTGTTGTTCCAGCGTCATGACTCGATGGACGAACACATCCTCGAGACTGAGCGGCCGACCGCCGACAGCCTTCACGCCCATGCCGTCGGATGACAGTACCGTACGGAGCCGCGCCTCGTCTTGCACGTGATGGCGGGACAACAGATGGATCTTGGTGCCGTAGAGTGCAGCCTCGGAAAACCCCGCCTCTTTCAATCGCCGTAACGCCCTTCCGGGGATATCCGTCTCGATTTCAAGGAGTCGTCCGGCTTCTTGCTCGACCTGACTTTTCATGTCGCTCGGCGATCCCTCGGCAACGATTCGTCCCGCATACATCAACGCCAGGTGGTCGCAATGCTCGGCTTCGGTCATATAATGTGTGGTGACCAAGATCGAAACCTCTTCTTCGCGCGCCAGCCGTGACAAAATATCCCAGAAACGCCGTCTGCCGATCGGGTCGACGCCCGAGGTCGGTTCATCCAAGAACAACACGCGTGGCCGATGGACGAGCGCGCAGCCGAGCGCGAGCCGCTGACGGACTCCCATCGGCAGGCGGCCGGTGAGGTTTGACTCATACCCGTGTAAACCGGCCATCGCAACGATCCATTGCAATCGTTCTTCCGTCGCTCGCGAATCCAATCCATAGATCCCTGCGAATAGCCAAATGTTCTCCACGACGGTTAAGTCCAGATAGAGCGAAAAGGCCTGCGACATGTAGCCGATGCGCTCTTTGATGGCGTTACCCGCGATCTTCATATCGGCCCCCGCCACCCGACCTTCTCCTCCGGTCGGCGGTATGATGCCGGTCAGCATCTTGATCACAGTGGTTTTCCCCGCTCCGTTGGCCCCCAGCAGGCCGAAGATTTCTCCGGGTTGAACCCGAAACGAGACGTGATCCACGGCGCGAAAGGATCCGAAATCGCGGATGAGTCCCTTGGCTTCGATCGCCGGCCCGTCGTGATCTCGGTTCATCGCGGAAACAGAGAGGGCACCGTCCGCTTCTTGATGTTCGACCTGCCTCAGCAAGAGCGCGACAAACACATCTTCCAATTCCGGTTCGTCCACCCGCACGTTCGACGGCGCCAGGCCATTCAAAGCGGTGGCGATGTCCGACATTGCTTGTTCCGCATCGGTAGATTCGGTAAAGACGTGCAGCCGAGGTCCCAGCGCCTCGACTTGCCTATACGTTCGCTTGAGGCGAGCGAGTGCATCCAGCTGTGGCGCTGCTTCAAACGTCACCATCGAACCGGGGACCAGCGCTCGGACTTCGGCGGGTGTGCCTGAGGCCAGTTCTTTTCCATTCGAGACGAACGAGAGCCGGTGAAACCGAGCCGCCTCGTCCATATAAGCGGTCGAGACCAAGGCGGTCATGCCTTTCTCTTGCAGGAGCTCAGCCAGAATGGCCCAGAAATCGCGGCGCGAGACGGGATCCACCCCGGTGGTCGGTTCATCCAAGATCGCGAGCTTCGGCTCATGGATAAGGGTGCAGATCAGCCCCAACTTCTGTTTCATGCCACCTGACAAATGTTTCATCGCCCGATCACGAAACTTGTCGAGTCGGGTCATGGCAAGCAGCCTGGTCTTACGCTCCAGGAGATCGCGCTCCGGCACCAGCCGGAGTCGCGCAAAGAAATCGATGTTTTCCTCGACGGAGAGGTCGGGATATAAATTGAGCCCCAGACCTTGCGGCAGAAAACCGATCCATTGCTTCACGCGCTCCGCGGCTCGTTCCGAATCCACCAGGATGCCGAAAACGTTGACTGTTCCTTCATCGTAGGTCAGCACACCGGCAATCGCCTTCATGAGGCTGCTCTTCCCGGCTCCGTCCGGCCCGATAAGGCCGTAGATTTCACCGTGACGAACCTCCAGATCGATGCCGTCGACTGCCACGTTCTTCTTGTAGCGCTTCACGAATGAGGACACCTTAATGACGGTGTCCGTATGCTGAGGGCCAAGTGCTGAGGGCTGAGGCGAAGTCGGAGCCACCATTGACCCCTCATGTCTCACGAGTCACCTTTTACGATCTCGGTTTCGCCCATGCCACGTCTTCTTTCCATCGAATGATGGCGTCTGCGGGCAAGCCGGGCGTCAGGCGATGATCCGGATTGTCGGTTAGGTACAGACGTACCGCGTAAATCAGCTTCACCCGCTCGTCCGGCGTCTGAACTTCTTTCGGTGTGAACTCGGCCTTCGAGGCAATGTAGCGCACCGTTGCCTCGAACGGCCGGTCGGGAAAGGTGTCTGTATGAATCCTGGCCGGCAGGTCGAGCCTCACTTTCCCAATTTGCACTGCCGGCACATACACCTGCAAATACAATCGGTCGAGATTCACCAGTTCAAGGAGCGGGACGCCGGCCGTCACGACTTCGCCGACATCGACCATTCTGGCGGTAATGGTGCCGCTCGCGGGCGCCTTGATCGTCAAATCGTTCAGCACACTTTCTGTTTCATCAAGGGCTGCGTACGACTGGTCACGTTGACGTTCCAACGCGGCGACCTCTCCTTCCTTCGCCTTGATACGTTTCCAGCCCAATTCGGCCTGCGAGAGTTCTTTGATGGCCTGGCTCAGAGCGCTCTTGGCGGAGGCCTGCTCGCTTACGGCGACCTTCCACCGAGCCTCGGTCTGAGCATGCAGTTGGTTGGAGACGGCCTGCTCGGGCAGCAATGCGCGCATACGCGCGACATCTTGCCTGGCCTCCTCTTCAACCGCCTTGGCCTTTTCGACGGCGGCACGGGCGCTGTCTACCTTTGCCGAGGCTGCTTCGATAGCGAGCGGCACTTCAAGATTCAACACTGCGAGTGCCGTATGAGCCGCCTCGACCTGAGCCTCGAGCATTTCCACCAGCCGACGGGCTTGTTCGACCCTGGCGCGTGTCTGAACATCGTCCAGAATAACCAGCGGCTGGTCTCTTACGACCGTGTCACCTTCCCGGGCTCTCAGCTCAACAATCCGTCCGGGAAACTTACTCGCGATCGTGACGTGATCCCCTTCGATGCGCCCGTTCGCCTGGATCAGTCCATCTGGCAGCCCGCGGTGCCAGACAAGCCGATCTAGCCCCAAAAATGCGGCGGCTGCGACAAGGACAATAATCGCCCCCGCCATGATATAGGTTCGTCTTTTCATCAAGGATGTTCAATCCGGCGCGCTGCAGCGGTCAAGGGGACGTAGCAAAACGAATTGATGCCGTCTTCCCGCATCAACCGCACTATCTTGGACCAGAGTGACCCTTGCGACAGATCCGGCACCAGCAAAGGTCGTTGCGTTTGCCAGGCAAGCCCGGACGGTAACTCATCCACGAAGAGAACATGACCTCCGGTAATGTCGACAGGGACATTGGCTTGCAGGGTATGGAGACGCATGGCGTGACGTTCGGCGTCGTACAGGGACAGGTCCACGAACTTTGCGTCGACCATGCGGGGCAGCAACATCGCGACGCCCCGATGGAGGGCGGTCAAATCGCCTTGAGCAGAAATTGATTCCGCAATATCAAGCATCGTTTCGAAGCGAGACTGGTATCGGGATTCGGGATGTGGCGACTCGTCAGCCATCAGCACACAAGAGCACAATAGACAACGGCTTTACCTCAGACTGGGCCTGCAGTCACCACCATAACAATCTTACTGGGATCAATGCATTGGCAAAATGCGATCTGACGGGGGGATCGTCATGCCCGCGCCTGCCTCGACGCCTGCGGCGTGGATGCGCGCATCCAACGTTCCGGATTTCTCTGGATTCCCGCTTGGAACATGTGGGTCGGTGAGACTCGTTGGAATCAAAGCCAAGTCCTCTTGGGCGTTGTTTGGATGGGACAAATCCGCGATGGGATGGACCGACTCACACGACGGGACAGATGTTCTTCAACACCTTCTGCATGGTCTGGTAAAGGTGCTCGACCGCCGCTTCCTTCGTCAGCAGCGTGGCGGCGCCTGCCTTCGCCATCGCGTCACGATTCTCATGGTCGGCGTTGACCGATAGACCGATCACCGCGATGTTGGGATAGCGGGCCTTGATCTCGCGCGTCGCCTCGATGCCGTTCATCGTCGGCATGTTGATGTCCATCACCACGATGGCGGGCAGGAGCTTCTCGACCAACCGCACGGCGTCCCTGCCATCCACCGCCTCTCCCACGACCTGCACATCCTCATACCCCTCCAACATCGCACGGAGGCCCTGCCGCATCATGGCGTGGTCGTCCACCAACAATAAACGAATTCGCGAGGCAGGGGGCTGCAAGGTTGAGGAAAGATTCTTCTTCGCCCCCTCAGCCTGAACCGTGCCTCCAACCCCGCCGGTCCCGGCCAGCGGCAAGCGCAGCATCCCCCTGGTCCCCTTGTTCGGCGCCGATTCGATCTCGAACGAGCCGCCGATCGCGCTCATTCGTTCACGAATGCTGAAGAGACCGAATTTTGACGACAGGCCTCCGGTAGCAGACTCCTCAGCAGTCGCGGCACAGTCAAAGCCGACGCCCTCGTCAGACACCTGCACCAACAGCTGACTCCTCTCATGTCGCATCGTGACGGTTGCTTTGCCGGTGCCGGCATGCTTCCAGGCATTCATCAAGAGTTCGCGGGCCGACTGAAACAGCAAGGCGATCTGATCTTCCGGCAAGTTGAGGGTCTGGTCTTCCGGAACCTCCACGGTGACGGCCAGATCGTGCTTTTTCATATATTCGCCCAGCCATGTGAGTCCTGCGGAGAGGCCATGCTCCCGCAACACCGATGGGCTCAACTCGGCCACGAGCGCGCGCGTGTATTGCAACGCCTCTGCAAAGATCTCTTCCGTTTCGTGAATCATCATTTCCACAGGAGGCTGACCCATGACCAACCGTTTGGCGCCGCCGAGTTTCAACTTGCCGAGCACCAGCGTTTGCTGTAAGTGGTCGTGCATTTCCGTGGCGATCCGCCTGCGCTCGCGTTGCTCGGCAAGATTCAATTCCAGCGCCATGGCCCGCAACCGCTGCTGAGACTCCACCAGTTTCTGAGTCCGCTCAGCGACTCGCTGTTCCAGCCGCTCGTTCCACTGTTGCAGGCGTTGCTCACTTTCGCGGACTCGGCGCTCCGCCTCCGTGCGCTCCCTCAGCAGCCGGGTGAGCTCGCGGCGCTGCCGATCGATCGCGAGGAAGACGTTGACTTTGCTCTTGAGCACGTCCGGCTCTATAGGCTTGTAGAGAAAATCCACCGCCCCCGCCTCGTACCCCCGAAAGCGGTATCGCTCCTCGCGCGATCCGGCCGTGACGAAAATGATGGGGACCTGTTTGGCCCGCTCCACGCCCCGCATCAACTCCGCCAGCTCGAAGCCGTCCATCTCGGGCATCTGCACATCGATGAGCGCCAAGGCCACGTCGTGCAGCAACAGCAGTTCCAGAGCCTCGGCTCCAGACTTGGCGCAGAGTAGTTTCATGTCATCGCGGCGCAGCAATTCACAAAGCGCCGTCAGGTTGACCTGATGATCGTCCACGAGCAGCACCTTGGGATAGCCTGACGACGCGTCGGTCCTGCCCTCGATCACATCCGGTTTCGTCATAGGTCTTCTCGCTTGCGATAGATGCGTTCCGTCGGTACGAACCGCCCAAAGGCCTCGGCATGGCCGGTGAAGCGTAACATCTCCTTGTCTCCTAGGCCCAAAAAGCCTTTCCGCACAAGCGTCTCTGCGAAGAGCCGGACGGCCCGATCCTGGAGCGACCGATTGAAATAGATCAGCACGTTGCGACAGGAAATCAAGTGTGCCTCGACAAACACTGCATCGGAGACGAGATTGTGCTCGGCAAAGACCGTCCGCCTGCGCAGAGCCTGATCGAAGACGGCCACCCGGGACTGCGCATGGTAATACTTGGACAGCGGCTCCTTCGCCCCCGACCGCCTGTGATTCGTCGTGAACAACGCCACACGATCCAGCTCATAGATTCCGGCCTCGGCTATCTTGAGTGCGCCTCGGTCGATGTCCGTGGCGTAGAATATCGTTCGGTCCTCCAAGCCTTCCTCGCGAAACAGGATGGCGAGCGAATAGAGTTCTTCTCCCGTCCCACATCCTGCTACCCACACTTTGAGCGACGGATAAGTCCTCAGATGCGGCACGACTTCATGGCGCAGCGCGCGAAAATACCCAGGATCTCGGAACATTTCACTGACCTGCACCGTCAGAAAGCCGAGAAGCTCCGGCAGCACATTCCGCTCGTGCAGCAAGCCTTGCAGCTGGGAATAGCTCCGGCATCCGAAATGCTCGCGCGCCTGTGCCAGGCGGCGGGTCAGCGACGGCCTGGAGTAGCCACGAAAATCATATTCACAGACTCGGTACAGCGCATCGAGTAACAGCTCGATCTCGAGCATCTCGGGGCTCTGAGGAGAAGTTGCGGCTAAGGCTGAGGCCGATTTCTGCAGTTTCCTCGCTCTGCCTGACGGGGTCAAGAACCATCGGTCTGCAAGACCGGACGGCCGCTCTCGCGCACATGGGTCCTGACCAGCTTTACTCTCGACCATCACCTCAACCTCCCTATTTCGGCATCCAAATCCGCACCAGCGACAGCAGCGCGTCCCTGTCCACCGGCTTGGCCGTGTAATCGTTGGCTCCGGCGGTCAACGCCTGCTGACGATCAGCCTTCATCGCCTTGGCGGTGAGCGCGATGATGGGCAAATTGCGCCATTCGGAGCGTTTGCGGATTTCACGCATGGTGGTCAAGCCGTCCAATTCCGGCATCATGATGTCCATCAACACCAGATCGATCGGAGCGCCGTCCGGCTGGAGCGATCCTTCCAGTGCCGTCAGGGCTTCGCGGCCGTTCCGGGCTACCAGCACCGTGGCGCCACGCGGCTCCAATAGGCTCATGAGCGCGAACAGGTTGCGCACGTCGTCTTCCACCACCAACAGCCTGGCCCCGTCGAGGGCCGCGTCTCCGCAAGGGGCTCGGGTGAGCATGGCCTGCTGCACGGGCGGCAGGTCGGCGACCACCTGGTGCAGGAAGAGCGTCACCTCATCCAACAGCCGTTCGGACGACTTAGCGCTCTTGATGATGATGGATCTGGCGTAGCGACGGAGGCGCTGCTCTTCGTCCGGCGAGAGATTGCGCGCCGTATAGATGATGACCGGCGGACCTGAATACCGCTCCTCATGGCTCAACGTTTCCAACAGGGCGTAGCCGCTCTCATTCGGCAGACCCACATCGAGCACCATGCAATCGAACCTCGTCGAGCGAAGCCGATCGAGGCAGTCTGCGGCGGTCCCTACGCCGACGGCTTCCACGTCACGTGAGGTCAACAGCGCCGTGATGGCTTCCCGCTGCGTCGGATCGCTTTCCACGATCAGCACCCGTCGCCGCTGCGTCAGGTACTGTTCCATCCGTTGGAAGGCGTCGATCAAATGTTTGCGCTTCACCGGCTTGAGAATGTAGCTTACCGCCCCGAGCGAGAGGGCTATCTGCGCGTCATCGTGGTCCGACATGATGTGGACCGGGATATGTCTGGTGCGTGAATCAATCTTCAACCGATCGAGTACAGACAGGCCGGAAGTGTCGGGCAAACCGATGTCGAGCAGAATCACGCTCGGCAAGAACCGCGGTGCCAAGACCAGCGCCTCGCCGGCGGTCGCCGCGACTATCACTTGGAAGCCCTGCTCGTGGGCGAGGTCGGACAAGATTCGGGCGAGGGATTCATCGTCTTCGACGATCAAGACGACACGTCGGTTGCCCGACAACCGTTCGCGATCGTCGAGAATTCGAGCAGGGCCAAATTCAGACTTCCTTCCCGAGTTAGGATCAGGAACTGTTGGCGCAAACTGTCCTTCGGTTCTTCCAGACACAGAGGTCCCGACATGCTCCGAAACCGCCTTGTATCGTTCGGGCAGCAGCAGGGTGAACGTGCTGCCCTGCCCCGGTGCGCTGGTCAATCTCATTTCTCCGCCCAACAGTCGCGTGAACTTGCGTGCGATGGACAGTCCAAGGCCGGTGCCGCCGTACTTCCGGTTCGTCGTGCCGTCGGCCTGGCGGAACGGCTCAAAAACAGCTTGGTGCTGGTCGTCCGTGATGCCGATACCTGTGTCGCGGACCGCGAATGCGATCCGACCGTCGGACGCGCGGCCGATCTCCAACCGGACTTCGCCCTGTTCGGTGAATTTGATCGCGTTTGAGAGCAAATTATTGAGCACCTGCTCCAGCCGTTGCTGATCGGTCTCGATCGTCTCCGGCATCCCGTCTGCGAGCCGGACGCGTAGGCTCAAGGCTTTGTCCTCGGCCACCGGCTGAAACATGGCCGTCACCTGTTGCGCCAAGACAGCCAGGGATATCGGATGGGGCTGTACCTCCATGCAACCGGCTTCCACTTTCGCCAGATCCAGCACTTCATTGATCAGCGTCAAGAGATTTCGGCCGGCCGATTCGATGTTCCTGGCATAAGCCACCTGTTCAGGCGTCAGGTTGCCTTCGGCGTTGTCGCCAAGCTGTCGAGCAAAAATCAGCGACGCGTTCAACGGCGTGCGGAGCTCGTGGGACATGTTCGCGAGGAACTCGGATTTGTACCGACCGGCCTGCTCCAATTCGCGCGCTTGGGCTTCCATGTCGCTCTTGGCGCGGGTCAGCTCATCGTTCTGCGCCTCCAGCCTGACGGTCTGCTCTTCCAACCTGGCGTGAGAGTCCTCGAGACTGGCGCTTCGCTCGGTCAGTTCCTCGTTCGTCCTGCGGAGTTCTTCGCTCTGCGCCTGAAGTTCCTCCGCCTGGCGTTGGGTCTCCTCCAGTAATGCTAGGATGTGAACACGAGCCTGCGCCGAGCGAATCACCACCGCGATCGACTCGGACACTCGGGTGACGAATTCCCTGTCCGACTCCTCCACCGGATGAAAGAATCCAAGTTCCAGCACCGCTTTGATCGAGCGCTCCACGGCCAGCGGAGCAACGAGCAACTGTCGCGGGGCACTTCGGCCCAGCGAACTCCCGATGGTCAGATAGCCCTCCGACACGTCTGGTACCACGATGATCTTTTGCTCAACGAGCGCCCGGCCGAGCAAGCCGTCCCCGGATTGAACCTCCAGTGGGAGACTGGCATCGGCCGGAACACCGTACGTGGCCATCCGACGAAACGCCGGGCCGTTTTCGATGAATAAGGCGCCGGCCGGGGCATCGAGATACTCGGCAATGGTGCCAAGCACTCGCGACGCGAGCTGGTCAATGTTCGGATCGCCCGCCATCCGCTCGCTCAGGAGAGTTTGGCCGGATTGTAGCCACTCCTGCTTGCGAAGGGTGAGCTTATTGGTGATGAACTGATAACCGAGCGCCGCCAAGGCCCAGCTGGTCGCCACCCCGAAGGTGCGATTCTCCACCGCAATGAATGGATCGATACCGGGTGGACTCAGGAAATAGCCGACGAGTATCAGCAGCGTCGTTGCCGTGGCAGTGTAGGCCGGTACGAGTGGATGCCAGGTCAAATATGAGAAGACCAGAGGCAGGATATAAAAGACCCAGACGGCGATCCCAAGCTCGGTCAAGAGGCCGCTGATGAATACGGCGCTGCTCGACAGAAGGATGGCGCTATAGACCAGCGGCGTAGGTGTGCGTTCAAAACGGGTCATGTCGGATTCGCGTTATCGAAGCGGAAAGACCGGCCTCTCACCTCGTTGCCTCAGATGCGGGGGGCGTTGAGTCTATAATAAAATCTGCGTCTTCAATCCCTAGGGAATGCCCTAGCCCAACTCAACGGATCGGTTTGAGGGAGGTGGAGGAGACATTTGCGCGCAGCGCTGCCTCTTTCGCTATCTGAGGGGCAATGCGCGGGCGAACCGGCATCGACGCTTCTGTCGACAGCCTGATAAATCGCTTGAGACAGGTGTTGATACGCGGTTCCCTTTTCGAGCAATAGGCAAGCACCGGCATCCAAGAGGGCTTCTCGATTTCCATTTTCGACGTAAAACGAGAGGCCTATGACCGGCAGGTGAGGATGTTTCCGTATGATGGAACCTGTCGCTTCGATCCCGTTCATTCCCGGCATGTGAAGGTCCATCACAACGACATCGGGCTTCAGCAGGTCTGTCAGCCTCACCGCTTCTTCCCCATCCGTCGCCTCACCCACCAATTCAATGTCGAGATGACGGCTAAGACACTTACGCAACGCTTGCCGGACGAGGAAGTGGTCATCCACCAGTAACACCCGAATACATTTCATCTTCGGTCGGTCGGCTCCACCGGCTGTGACTCGATCGATAAGTGTCTTGTCCATGTGATCTCTCCCTGCATATTGTGCCTTTCACCCTAGGAGAAAGAGGAATCCTTATGAACTAGTAAACAGCCCAGTTTGCCTGTTACGCCAACCTGAAACGAGGAATAAGTCGGGGTACCGTCGTGTTGCGAATATTCTTGAATCGCAAGGGAGCACAACCTCAAATTCTATCGACCGTACAGGCTTCTTTATGCGGAGGCTGCATTGTGCTATCTTCCCGTTCACGAAATCTGTGTTCATGACGGCGGCCTCTATTCTCCACCGGAATGGAAGGCCCACCGCACCATAGGCAATCAGAGCTGGGAGGGAAACGCTCATGAGGCAGACCCTTGGGGTGCTGGGTTTTCTCATATGCTTGACCGTGACCGCGGTCTCCATGGCGGCGCCGGAATCCGAGACAGGCCAGCAAGACTTTGCCAAAGGGGAGGCGCTACTGAAGAACAAGCAGTATGCGGAAGCGCGCGCGGCGCTGGAAGCCGGCATCGCGAAGAACTCCTCGAATGTGCAGGCTCATTTTAGTTTGGCTGAGGCCTGCCGAGAGTTAGCAGCCTGGGCCTGCGCGGAAGAACATTACGAAACCGCGTTGCATCTGGATGCGAAATCCAGGACCGCCGGGATGAGAGACCTGCGGTTACGCAGGATGGAGGTGTGGCGTTCGCTGGAGGAAGTGACGGCATGGCGGTTGCTGGACGAAGCCAAAGATTTGATTGCCGGTGGGCATGGTGACCCTGACCAAATAAAGAAGGCGGAGGAGGCCCTGGACGGCGCCAATGAGCTAGGGCTCAACCAAGAGCAACAGGCGGTCTATCAGCAGTTACAAGCGAAACTCCCTGGGCGGCATTCGCCCACCGTGATGGATAGTCTAAAACCGGCTGAGACGCCGCTGGCGCTGGTGCCGGCAGGGGAATTCACAATGGGAAGCACCATGGCAGACGATGAAAAGCCGGTGCATCGCGTCTACCTGGACGCCTTCTACATGGACAAATACCACGTGACCGTGGGCCAATATGCCAAGTACCTGGAGGCGACGGACAAGGAGGCGCCGCCGGAGTGGGATATCATGAACCAACCTCACCATCAGAAACGCCCCGTCGTCAATGTCAGTTGGTATGACGCCGTCACGTACTGCAAATGGGCCGGCAAACGCCTACCCACCGAGGCGGAGTGGGAAAAGGCGGCACGAGGGACGGATGGCCGCCTCTATCCATGGGGCAACGAGGCCCCCACGAGGCTCCACGCGAATTTCGGCAAGAAGAAATGGGCGAATCATATGGCCTTGGTTCCGGTGGGGATGTTCGAACTGGGCAAGAGCCCCTACGGCATCTATGACATGGCCGGCAATGCCTGGGAATGGGTCAACGACTGGTATGACCATGACTATTATAAGAAGAGCCCGGCGAAGAATCCTCAAGGACCGAAGACGGGGAAATCAAAAGTCGTGCGGGGTGGTAACTGGCTCTATGTTCAGGAGTTTCTTCGTTCTTCCTTCCGTTACAATGCTGAACCATCCGGACGGCAGTTCGGCTACGGGTTCCGTTGCGCGAAGACGCCATAGCTGTTAATTGGTCGGCCGCCGAAGGGTACTACACAACTCTTACAGCTGTTGACCGCTTGAGACCATGCTGATAAAAATTCCACATTTGCCAGCTGACAAACCCGCCGATGAGGTTGCGAACGTTGGTCACACCCTGTTGGCGTAGCACCCGCTCACCGAGATACCCCCGTTGACCCACCCTGCAGTAGGTGACCACAGGCAGGTTCGTCGGTACCTCACCTATCCTCCCGCGCAATTCCGGTAGGGGGATGTTGACAGCACCAGGGATACGGTCCTCGGCGAACTCGGCGGAACTTCGAACGTCCACCACCACAGGCGGGGTTGCTGTTTCCAATGCCGCTCGCAGCTCAGCCGGAGTGATCGGAATCGTGCCGCCGCGCAGCACATTGGAAGCCTGAAAAGCTGCGACGTTGATCGCATCCTTCGCACTGCCATATTGCGGGGAATAGCAAAGCTCGGCTTGCTCGAGGTCGAACACGGTCGCCCCCATTTGAATCGCCATGGCCAACACATCGATCCGCTTATCGACCGCTTCCTCGCCGACGGCCTGGGCGCCGAGAACTCGCCCTGTCGATGTTTCGAAGATCAACTTGATCGTCAGCCGCTTCGCGCCAGGATAGTAGTCGGCGTGGTGAAAGGGATGAACGTAGATCACCTCGTAATCTCGGTGCCGCTCCTTGCCGGCTCGCTGGAGGGCCTTCTCAGACTTCCCCGTCATGGCGGCGGTCAAGTCAAAGACGCGCACGATCGCACTTCCCTGACTGCCTCGGTACGGAGGGACGACACCGTCTTCTCCGTGCGCGCGAGCTATAATGTGGTCTGCCGCCAACCGGCCCTGGCGGTTGGCGGGACCGGCTAGCGGAATGTGAGTTGATCCGCCCAAGATCGGGTCCGGAACCTCGATGACATCGCCGACCGCATAAATATTTGGATCGCTGGTCTGCAGAGATGCGTTCACTTTGATCGCACCGCGATCGTTGGTTTTGATGCCGGCCGTTTGGGCCAACAGGCTTTCCGGCCTGACCCCGATGGCCAAGACGATCAGGTCACCGGGCAAAACCCGACCATCGGTCAGGATCGCTCGTACGCCTTGCGCGTCGACCTCCGATTCCAGATCCACGACCCCATCGCTCAGATACAGGACGACACCCCGTTGGACCAACGTCCGCTCGAGCGGCACCACCATTTCGGCATCGAATGGAGGGAGTATTTGTGGGTTTCTATCGACCAGGGTCGTGGTCACGCCGCGATGCACGAGTTGCTCGGCGACTTCCACTCCAATGAAGCCGCCCCCTAGAACGATCGCGTTCCTGACGCCACTGTCCACGACCGCCTTCAAGCGATCGACGTCCTCCAGGTTGCGTAGGCTCACGACGCGCGGATGATTCATCCCGACCTTGGCCAGCAGATTCGCCGGTCGAAGCGGAGCCGCCCCGGTCGAGAGGATCAAGAAGTCGAACGGCTCCCGATACTTCCGACCCGTGGTGAGTTCGTGAACGTCGATCGCTCTCGCAACCCGGTCGATCGCGACGACCTCCGTCCCTGTGCGGACATCGAGATTGAGCCATCCTTCGAGCATCTCAGAATCGGCCACCAGTAGCTGATTGCGATCAGAGATTTCGCCTCCCAGATAATAGGGCAGTCCACAGTTGGCGAAACTGGCATGCGGACCACGTTCGAACAGCACGATCTGAGCCGACTCATCAAGTCGTCGCGCCCTGGCGGCGGCGCTGGCTCCACCTGCGACCCCGCCTACAATGACTATGCGGACCGGTCGAGCTGAGATCAAGGATACGAAACCCTCCCTTGTTGTGGTCATCGCCGAAGCAATAAGATTGATGAATAAGAATCGATGGCTTTCCTTGTGGCTGAACCGGTTTTACCCCATCACCGGATCCAACTCAAAGCCGATGCCCTTGCAGATGCGTCGGCTCGATTGCGGTTGGTTCCCAGCTTTCGAGGCTCGCGTGATCCGGCCATGACAGGTGCTCTCACTTGGATATGAGACACCACATCGAAAATGGATTCGTTCATGCTCACATTTCTGCTCTTCTACTATCAGACCTGAACATCGAGACCTATTTGCTTGTTCCAAATCTGTACATGTCATGACATGCCGTGCAGCGAGCCGTCATGCTCGATAGGCGTTGCAAGATTTGTTGAGGCGTCTCGTGCCGCACGATCGCATCTGCCAGCGCATCCATATCTTTGTGGATCGACATGCCCATCTGTTTAAACGGCAGCGGCAACTTGGCCATGATCGTCGGCTCCACGTCCGCCGCCATGTTCATTCCAACCGCCCTCGCCGTTGCTTCCATTTGCTTCGGATCAGGATCCGGCTCTCCCAGCCCCCTAAGAAGCCCATCCACCGCTTTCAAGAGCAGACGCATCTCACCGAGGATTTGGTCGCGTTCTGCCGCTGCCAAGACTATTTCCGTCCGACCGTCACTTCCCGTTTTCGTCACGCCCTTGATGAAAAACCATCCTCCCACGCTCAGCGTGACTACCCATAGGGTGATGGCGGTAATGCAATAATTGCGCTTCATCTCATTCCTTTCAAGAGTTGGTCTACTAATCTCCTGCAAGAAAAGAACCGAATAACCCTCGATGCTGTGCTGTCGCAGGGAGAATATTCCGGTGCTTAGCTGAGTCTCGGCGGCGAGGCGGTAGCTCTTTGCTACAGGGAACGGGAAACCTCTGTTGCAGAAGGCAACAAAGATAAGAGTTCACGGGCCATAAAACCGATGGTGTCGGACGTCGATGATTTGCCTCCGCAACCCATTCCTCCGGTGAAACCACAAGCATTGAGAAGCTTTCCTTGAAGTGCTGAGGAAGGGGATTGTGAATTGTGCTCGCTCAGCTAGGACCGAGCCAGCATCGTTGCCGCGATCACCACAGCTAATGCGACGAGCAACGAGACACGCGGCAGCCAGCGCGCGGTTTTGAAGACGACCTGTTCACCGGGCGTTCGCTGGGAATCCGGTATGGCACTCACCCGACTGACTTGAGGACCGAAAACAAGATCATGGAGGAGGGTCAGGAACAGCAACAGGGAGACCAGGATCAACTTCACGGTCACGATCCCCGACCAAGAGCCGGGATCCGCTACATTGACTCCGCGATGCGCCAACAACATCGGGCCTGTGGTAAGCAGTACTGCTATTGCCATCCAAACGACGGGGCGAAATCGTAGCGCCGCAGATCGAAACAGCGCCATGAATTCCGGCGCCGCCTTCCGGCCTCTGACCAACGGTGCCAAGACCAAGGAGAGAAAAATCATTCCGCCGATCCAGGTGACGGCGGCAAGGAGGTGTAGGACGACCAGGGTGAAGTACATGAAGCCTCAGTCGTTAGAGGAGAAATATCGTTGTAGCATTAGACCATGAGCGGAGATGTTTGTTTTGTCCGCGCGATGTGATTCTCAGCCGTGACCCGGTGCGGCGCAGGCGAGGCGTGTATTCTGTTCAGTCCGCTCGAAGGCATCCGTCAGATTGCCGGTCAAGGGGGCCACTCGTTCATAGACTGTGAAGTTATAGGGATCCTTCGCTGTAAGACCGTACTTGTTGATGAGCATTTGATGTTGCCGTTCAGTCTGGATGTGGTAACGAATCTTGGTGATCAATTTGAGCCCGGCTGTTTCCTTCGGCAATTGATACTCAAACGTATAGTCCCGGCTGGCCAACGGCATGAGACGATTGTCATACAGTTCGATGATCGCCGGCTGCCACATGATCCATCGTCCCATGGTATCCGACTGGTCTTCCAATGCCTTTCCGTTTTGGTCCTCGACGGCAAACTCGACCGTGAAGTGGCGATCAGGGTCTCCCGTCGGGAGTTTATGCCCCGCGCCAGCATTGATCAGCGTCAGCGTGACGCGGACCTTGTCGCCAGGTTTGGGTTCCGCCGGTTCCGCTACCACCTTTACACCGATCGCTCTCTTGATCATCTCTGGGTCATGTCCGCCACGCCAGAGATGTTGACGCCCCTGGCGAACGGGACCTCCTACGGCGATCGGCCGTTCGACCTCGGGCATGTGGCAGTTCTGGCAGATGAACCCGCGTTCCTTCATCCAATAGCCGTCCTCGAATTCGGTATAGGTGCCGCATGGCCCTCCGTTATAAAACTGCGCCGGTCCCCCCACGACGCTATGGCAACGATAACAGACCTCGGTGGTGCGAAACATAGGATCATACTTCGTCGGATGGGGAGCTTTGGCATCCTCGAATGGTCCCAGGATCACTCCGTCTCGGACATGGCAAGCCACACAGGTCACGCCTTCCCGCTGGTAGTTCGCATCGTAGTGGGGATTCGGCTCCTGCACCGCTCGTTCGACCCGGTCTCGCGGGATCTCCTTAATCAACGTCGGTTGCTGATTTTCCAGCGGCGTATGACAGTTGAGACAGACCCAGATGTGTTTATCTTTGGTCCAGTAAGCTTGAAAGAAGGGATCGTCGTAGGCCTGTGCATGAATGCTGGTTCTCCACTCCTTGTAAATGTCTGTATGGCAGGCTCCACAAGACTCGGCCTTGAGGCTTGTCAAACCCGCTGGAATCTTTTGATGGGGAATGGCAGAGGCATAGTCCGACCGTAGTCCAAAAATGACGACCGGTTTGACCTCGGTGTAATACAAGTATGTGAGCCCGCTCAAGACGACGACCCCGATCAAAATTCTCTTGAACCACCGCATC
Organism: Nitrospira sp.; assembly: GCA_029194725.1. Lineage (GTDB taxonomy): Bacteria > Nitrospirota > Nitrospiria > Nitrospirales > Nitrospiraceae > Nitrospira_D. The sequence goes on from JARFXQ010000002.1 coordinate 302,683, forward strand.
GATCTCTCCGTTTGCCTGCCCCACGATCGACATCACAGGGTACGGGCCTCTCTGTTATCGGTCAGATTGTGAAGGACGAACAAGCTTACGATACACCACGGGCATGAGAAATAGCAGGCCCAGCAGCGTGAACGCGAGGAGGAGCCGAGGAGAAGCCAATTCGCCGAGCGAATTGATCGTACCCAATTGACGACCCGCGAAGGTGTAGGCGAGACTGCCGGGGATAATCCCGAGGGCTGTCGCGGTGACGTACGTCCCTACGCGCACTCTCGTCAACCCCGAGAGCAGGTTCACGAGGAAAAAGGGGAACAGCGGAATGAGTCGCAACGTGAGAAGATAATTAAAGGCGTTCTGGGAAAAACCATCCTGAAAAGCCGAGAGCCGGTCGCCGAACCGTCGCTCCACCCAGCCACGAAACAGATACCGAGCGGCCAGAAACGCCAATGTGGCTCCGGTCGTGGCTCCGATATTCACATAGAGCGCGGCCCACAGAGTCCCGAAGAGGAACCCTCCGGCAAGCGTCATCAGGGTCGCTCCCGGCAACGAGAAGGCGGTCTGGGCGACATAAGTCAGGATGAATAACACCACGGCCGATACATAATGCTCTTCGGTAAAAGAGAACAGCTTTTCCCGGTTGGCCTTGAGCACATCGAGCGAGACATAGGCCATGAGGTCGAAAAAATAAAAGGCGCCGATCACGGCCAGAAAGACGACTGCGACGATGACCTTCCCTTTCATTGAGGCCGGGCTCTGCGCTTCGGGCGTCAGGATTTGTCCCTCAGATGACATTGCAACCCTCTGTCCGACTCCGTACAGTAACCCTCCACGATGTTAGGAGACTCACATCTCGTGAGGCACGTCCTGCTGGTGGGAGCCAGTCTCCTTCTGACCTATGTTCTCGCCTTTACCACGCTGATGATCCGCTGGATGACCTTTTGGATCCGCGGATCCTATTTTGTTTCCTATCAAGCTATTTTCTTGATCACGCTGACGATCTTCCTGCTGGGATGGCTGCGTCGTCATCATACTGGACCACTTCCCGTTTCCTCAACCATCCTCTACTCGATCGTCGCCGGATATGTATCGGGGTTGATTGCGATGGCGCTGTATCCCATTACTCAACCGGATGGGCTTCAGCAAGTGGCCATTGGTCTCCGATTTCCCACGCCTGAAGCGGTTGCAGCTTTCTTGTGGTTCCCCGTTCGGATGCTGGCCTGGCTGTTTGGGGGCATCGCCGGCATGACCATGCTGACTATGAGCCGATTACTATGCGACCATGCCCGATCGTAACCCTCGAGGAGCAGGGCAAGACCCATATAAAATGGTGCGGGATGGATCGTCGAAGAGCGCTCCGCCGGTGCTGCGATCGGGTTTCGTTGTACCAAATCGATCCGATAACGGAGGATAGAAGTTTCTTATGAAAACGCTGATGATTCGAGGATATCTTGTGTTGACCCTAGCAACGATGAGTCTCGCCCCAAACGCCACGCCCGCTCTCGGCGCAACGATCGAAACCAAGGATGGGACTGCCTGGAAGCTCTATACAAACCCTCGTTTCGGTTTTTCCGTCCGGTATCCAGACGACTGGCGCCTTGGCAACCAGCTCCCGGGCGGAATCGGAGTGACACTGTTCCCTTCGGTCGAGCACAGCCTGATCGCATTGTCCGGCCACATGAATATGGTCAGCGGCAGCAGCCAGGACGGACGGCAGACGCTTGATGAATTCACCGCGTCACGCCGGCGCGTCATTGCGCGACTCTACGATAAGAAGAAAATGGAGATCACCTGGCAAAAGGATGCGAACACCAGTCTGGCTGGATTTCCCGCGAAGCGCCTGACCTTCACCTATCAAGACGACCGGCGCAATGCGATGCTGGAGGTCCACATTTTTTCGTTGGGGCGAAAGGAAGGGCGCGGTGTGCGGATTAAAATGCCCGCCGATCGCATGGTCCAGCTAATGCCGACGATCAGACGGATGCTGCAATCCTATGAAGCGGGCAGAGATCAGAATGCCGTGAGCCCGATAGTTCCGAAAGGGAAAGATTGAGGTTGCGCCTAACGAATCCAGTTCGATACGCCCGGTAATCGCACGAACCAGCGTCGGGGAGCCTCGCTGACGCCTCTGGCGAGATTGCTCTTGTCCGGCTTGGCCACGGCGACGATTCGTTTCACGATGGTCTGGAATGCCGCTTCATTCACTGTACGTGGGTGTTTCATGTCACCGTCGCTTAGCCTTTCACGGCCTACTTTTCACATACTCCTCCAACCAACGTCCGACGCCGACAATTGTCAGCCCCAATAAATTGCACGTGGAGGTTCACGAGACGCGCCTCGGCAAACTCCTTCTTGATCTCCTCCAGATTCTTACGATGTTTGTTCGCCAGGACCACTTCAACCCGCCCCGACGAAGCGACATGGTCCGGCTGCGCGGCGACTGTACCGATCGTCGGCGGGCCGAGAACGATCGTGAAACACAAAGCGTGGAGACCTTTTATCGTTCGATGACTCGTTTTGCGTCAAACCGCCAATCAAGGGAGACGGTCTCGTTCGGTTTCACAGTGATTTCCCGTTCTTGAGTCCCCAAGATCGGGTGCCAGGCCTTGATATGGTAGGTGCCGGCGGGAACGTCGTCGATGGCGAATGATCCATTGAGGTCTGTGACCGCATAATAGGGATTGTCGATCGCGTACCCCCAATTCTGCATGTAGGGATGCATGCCGCACTGCATCGTAAACGCTTTTCGCCCTTTGGCCAGCTGCACGATATCGGTGGTCCCGCTCTCTTGCAGCGCAGGCCGATGGAAGACGATATCGACTCCGGTTTGGTTGTACGCATATCCTTGGATGTCATGTGCCACCGGATCTCGATTGAACACCGTGACTCGGCGCTTGTCGCTGACTATGGTGACGAAGGGCAGGAACTGACAAAGGCTTGCTTCCACTTCGGCATCGGTGAAGGTGAACGGCTTGCCTCTCTCGATGCCCTCCAGGACCAGCACGACATCTTTGAGCCCGCCGTCCGGCCCGATCGTGACTTCCTTCAGAAGTCGATGCCCATTTCCATCCGACACAGCGCTGCAAAACTCGCTGTCCTGAGACCGACGCAGATCAAACTCTTGCGGATCCGGCACGGTTCCCGTGAAGGTGACCTTGCCCCGCACGACCGCACCATCCTCCACAGTCCCCGATTCATAGGCTCCGGCATCTGCTTGAAGTCCCGCCATCAAGATAGCCGATACAGAGCCGGCCAACCACAGTCCTCTCAGAAATCGTTGTCTCATATCCCCTCCGGTCATGCGTTCACTGTTGCGCGGCTGCTGGATTCGCGTTACCCAACCGTCACGGAAGTTCAAATAGGAACGTGGATTGCCCAGCGAAAATCAGTCTGTAAAACTCTTCCGACCGCTGCCTCTGCTTCCTCACCGTCTTGAGTGGAAATCGTTCGGCCGAGCCCACATTATTCATGACAGTTCGTCGCGAAATTGCGGAGTCGCCAAGCGAGACGGGCACGCGGAGCCGCGAGGAAGGGAGGCATACTTGAAACAGTATGTCGACCGACCGAGCGGCGAGCCTGCCCGCTTGGCTGCGGGAAACCGGCAGCCAGGCTCGTCGTAGCGGCGAATCCACAATTGCAGCAGCAGTGCTCATGAATAATGTGGGCTAGGTTACCCATCGGTAATATTGCCGGATTTCACCATTTTCGGCAATGGTCACTTCGAACAACTCGGTTGGATGGCCATTCAGCACTTCGTCCCCTACGGACCCCCTCACGATTTCTCTTCTATTTTATTCAGAAGGCGGAAGATTTCATCGCCGGCCTCATGTCTACGATAAGCGTAACCGTGAGAGTTGCCTAATTCGGATGGCGTTGGTTCTGAAAGAGTACCGAATTACTCAAGGCTTATTCTTCACAGGGCCAGTAACAGGAGACACAAGATGCTCGTTACCGGTGATCGGGCCAGCTGACACTCCATTCCAAGCCTCGTCCAAACCATGAAGTCGTTTAGCCCCAATAAATGAGCCTGGCATCGGTCTGTTCAGATCCAGTGGAATCAGAATGGCTTGATCGTTGAACTGAAACGCTTGTAAGGCACGAGCGTCGGGGTTTATAGTGCCCCCCGTTCTTGGCCTACAATGATCTCAAGACTATATGCGGCTTTGTTGTGCAGGGTCTGCGATCGCTCTGTCTCTCTTCGTCATCATCGGAAATCCCGCTTTCGCAGGGGCTGGATCAAAACCTTCACCGGAACTGGCTCTCCGTTTGGCGAATATCGCAGCTCTGGCTAGATCGTCACCGGTGGTAGCCATCCCCGCCGGCACGTTTTTGTACGGCAGCAAGAACATCCCAACCGGGCCCTATGGAAACCGAACACCCTTCGACGATACGGAATTTCCCCAACATCGAGTCTGGCTTGATGAGTATGAGATCGATCGTGATGAACTGAGCCTCGGAGAATACTTGGCCTTCTTACAGCAACAGAAGCACCATCCATCGGACGAGTTACAGAAACTTCTCTGGCACGTTATCACAGTCCATTTCGTCCAGGACGACGTCCTGACACGGTGGCCTGCGCTCTATGTCACGTGGGCTGAGGCGAATATGCTATGTTCGGCAAAACATGCCAGGCTCCCGACAGAAGCTGAATGGGAGAAGGCGGCACGAGGACCGGAGGGCAACCTCTTCCCTTGGGGCGATGCCGATCCTGACTCCAAGTTCGCGATGTTCGGACAACATCATGTGCATGAGATCCCCATTCTCGCCGCAGTAGATTCACGTGAAGAAGGGATGAGCCCCTATGGTCTTCACCATATGGCGGGAAACATCGCCGAATGGGTGCAAGATTGGTTCGGGCCTGACTACTATGCATACATGCCGGAACGCAATCCCCCAGGCCCTTCCACAGGTCGCTACAAAGGCGTTCGTGGCGGCTCATGGAAAAGTCATCGGACCATGCTCAGAACTGCGACCCGTGGCGGCGCACCTCCGGATCAACGTTCCGCGACGATCGGATTCCGATGCGCGCGATCCTTGATTTCCCGTGCTCCTCAGTAATCGTGCCTCGTTGCAGCGGAAAAGGCGGATTGAAATTATGGTAGGATTTCGCCCAATGCGTCGGTTGTTGTATGTCACCTGCCTCGTCGGCATTTCGTTGTTGCTCGTCCAAAGTGGCTGGGCCTTGGAGTTTACTGCCGATCAAGTCACGAGGATTAATGGAAAATCGCAGAAGGCGAACGTCTATTACCGCGACAACATGTGGCGCATCGAGCACCATACGATGGGTCCCGTCAACGTCAGCATCGTGCGCAAAGACAAGCAGGTCATGTGGTTACTGCTGTCCCGCATGAAATATTTCAAAACCGTTCCCTACAGTCCCGATCAAGACCTCCGAGTCAGCGAAACGTTGGAGGGAGAAGTGTCACGGGAGGAGATCGGACCGGAAGTTCGCGAGGGGCATCCCACTATCCTTTACGAAGTCACAACAAAGCGCGGTGAGCAGGTCGACGTCTACTATCAATGGATCGCGACGGACATTCATTTCCCCATGAAGCTCGCCAAAAAGGACGGCAGCTGGACCATGGAGTATCAGCATGTGAAGATGCGCTCGCTTCCCGACTCCCTCTTCAACCTGCCTCTTAATTTTCGGCCTCTGGAAGAGTTCAATAAACAGACGACGCTTGAGCCGACCACACCTGGCATGTAATCGGCCACGCGGCGAAAGCTGATGGCCCCATTGCGGATCTTCGATCACTGTCTACGCGTGAAAGGCCCGCACACGAGACCAGCGCTACTGATTGGGAGCTTTGCAATTGGCCGTGCCTTGTAAATCCATCTCCAGCTTGACAGAACCGTCGGCTTTGTTCGATTCGACCCGGCTCGGCATGCTGTCAACGATCACCTGTTCAAAAGGCACCCCCACGAGATAGGGAGCCGCTCATTGCTGATCCGCGTTCACCGATCTTGCACAACGAAATCCCAACCAGTTAATCCTCGTGTTCGGATCGGTACCGTTCCGCATGGCCACCCTCATCGTCGTTGTACTGTCCACCCAGCCTCCGCCTCGAAATGCTTTCTGGGTGCCGGTTTCCGGACCGCGAGGATTCCGATCCGGTGCCGTCTTATAGTAGTCTTGGTCGTACCAATCGGCCACCCATTCGGCGACATTGCCGATCGTCTGATAGAGCCCATAGGGACTGACTGCGTTCTCGTACTTATCGACCGAAATAATCGGAGGGTAGAGCAACAGCCGTTCCGGGCGATCCCGCACCGGACCGGAGAGTCCGGTACGCCCGAAATTGGCTCTGGTCGGGCCCGCATACTCATTGCCCCAGGGATACAAACGCCCGTCCGTTCCACGCGCAGCCTTTTCCCATTCCGCTTCAGTCGGGAGGCGCTGTCCTGCCCACTTGCAGTACGCATCTGCCTCGGCCCAGGTGACGTGCATGATCGGATGGTGCGTCATGGATTCTTGAAAGTTTCCACCGTCGTATCGCCAATCCAGTTGCGGGGGACGATTCGTTGCGAGGATGAACTTGAGATATTCCAGAGCCGTCACTTCATATTTTCCGATCTCAAAGGTATCGAGATACACGTGTCGCTGGGGAAGCTCGCTTCGATAGGCAAGCCGATCCGTCTTCTTGTCGCTGCCCATGATGAACTCACCCGCCGGTATCAATACCAGCTCTCCCTTAGCTTTCCAGTCGGCCACACGCTTCGCGGCGATCTGCTTTCCCGCCTCCGTCCAGTGGATCGTAATGTCCTGCGTATCGAGCCCCCAAGCCCAGCCGGCCGCGATCAGAAACGCCGTCGCTGCCAGAGCGACATTGCCGACGCTCTTCCATGTCCGAAGAAACCGCAATCCCCTTCCTTCCACGACTCGGCCTCCTTGTTCAAAAGGGTGTAACTCGATGAGGTTTCACTTGGGAAGCTCCGTGCGAAGCAGCTCCTCGTCGTCTACTTGACTTGCCTGAGCATCTTGCTTCGCCGTTGATGACTCATAGTCATCACTTGCGCATCGAAAACCGGTTAGGTAACTCTGTCGTGCCGGCGATGCCGCATTTCGCCCGGCGGATCGTGCGACTTCCGGATCCTCATTCCAAGACCCTCCACGGAACACTTTCATGTCGCCGGTTTCCGGTCCTGGTGGATTGCTATCCACGCCTCGACGATAATATTCAGGATCGAACCAATCCGACACCCATTCACTGACATTGCCGGCCATTTGATAGACCCCATAGGGACTTACGCCTTTGTCATAGCGCGTCACATTCGCCAGCGGAGGATACTTGAATCCACGTTTTGAGCCGGGATGCGCAATATTGCTCTTGAGCCACCCTGCCGGCTCATTGCCCCAGGGAAAGATCGGCGCATTCTCTCCACGCGCCGCCTTCTCCCATTCTGCTTCTGTAGGAAGCCGCTTGCCGGCCCACCGACAATAGGAATCGGCTTCGTACCAGCTCACATTAATCACCGGGTGAAGCGCAGCTTTTTCAGGAAACGGATTCTCTCGCCAGAACTTCGGCCATGCTGCGCCGGTCCCGAGCACAAATCGGAGGTACTCGACGTTTGAGACCTCAAATCGATCAATCATGAACGCATCAAGATAGACTTGACGTTGCGGCAACTCTTGTGGGCCGGCGGCACGGTCTTTTTGAGGGTCACTCCCCATGAGAAACGGTCCCGGCGGCACGGGTACCATTCCACCTGGTGTCTCCATGGCTGCCAACCTTTCCGCGTCATCGAGCGGAGTCCAGAGCGAGGGCTGTTTGGAGCTTTCATGGTCAGCCATCACCTGCGTGACCATGAGCCATAACACACTCCACAGCGCAATCACGGCTGCTCGTCTCGTGAAACGTAAGGGACATGAAAAGAAATTCATCGGGTACATCGACACCAATCTTCCAGTCAGTCCCGCCTCACATATCAGGTTCGAAGCCCTGAGCTTTCATCACCGTCGCTGTTTCTGAATCGTCGGTTCGATCTTGTTTCGCGCCTCTTCCGTCACGTTGTAGAGGATATAGTCGTGCCCCACACCTCCTGAAACCGAGACTTTCTCATAGGCCGCAGCCTGATCGCTCAGGGAGAGCATGGCCAATCTTGCCATCAATCATCTGTCCGCCTCATGTTCATGGCCATCTCCTTGTTCAATCCGATCCCTCTTTCACACATGTTACGCATGATAAAGAGAGTGACCAAAACCACAGTGGGGAAACCGCCTATTTCCTGCGGCTTCCCCACCAACTGACGGCGCTATCTCCGCTCCGACTATTTCAGCGCGGTTGGAATAGCATGGTGCTGTGGATCCTTCTCCGCCCGCTTGGCCCCCATACCGACGGTGCCGAGTGGTTGGATACGAGTATCACCGACAGGCAATACCCGGAGATAGCCCCATTGTCCGGACTGTGTATAGGGCAGCCGCTGATTCGACCAGACGAAGTCACCGACTTGGCGGTATGGACCACCGGCCCCGCCGCGCAGGAAGACATCGAGGGTTTCCGACCCGGCATACTCGACCACGCTGATCATGTCGGCTCCCGGCATATAGGGCTCAATCGGCCACTCATGCCCTTCGATACCGAACATCCCATTTTGCTCGCTGTTGGCCCCGATCAGGTGAATCCTCACCGGATCGCCCGCATGGGCTTCAATCAACGGGGTCACCGGATCTTCCGGCTTGTCCACGACGCAGGGCTGGAAGATCTTGCCTAGGGAGCAGCCTTGCTCCTCACGGAACTTGTATGGTTCGGCGCGGTAGTTCACGGACGTCAACCCCGCTACGTTCTGCACATAGGGCATGAACGAGGTTCCGATGATGTTATCCTCGTCCTGGAAGAAGAGGGCCACATCACGGTAGTTTCGCTTTCCCACATTTTCTGGCAGCGTCGTGTCCACGACAACGTCCGCACGCCAGGAGTTTTTCTGAGAGAGATCAGCGCCAGTCACCGGATCACGATACTGAGACCCGCGTGGACCGACGATGATCGCGCCGTACAAGCCGTTGCGCGGATTGACGACGATGTTCCCGCCGTCCCACACCAGCGACGTCGTCTCCTTGTTGGAGGGATGCGCGTAGTAGGTGTAGGTGCGTGCTCCGCCGGGGGCCACAGTCTGATCGCCGCCGTTGTTGCCGACGTTCAGGCCTTGGCTATCCTTCGGATCGAAGGCTAAGCCCGGCGCGAAGAAGGACGCCCGGCTCTCCTTCATCTTGTTCTTGAGATTCACCTTGATGCAGTCACCAAGATTCACGCGTAGCGTCAGCGGATGCGGGGTTGTGCTGCTGGAAACCGTGGTCGCCTCTTCCTCAAGCGCGAAGATCTTGCCTTCCGGCATGGTCATTTCGATCTTGCGCTCGAAGTCCACTTCAATCGCGTCCGGCGCCTTCGGATTGAGTTTCATCGGCCGGTCCACCGCCACCACATTGAAGTTCTTCACCGGTGCATCGGCCGGACACACGGAACTCGGCGTGGCAGGAATAGTAAGAGGATTGGTCCCCTTCGGCAACGGCATCAGATCCGAGGCTTGCTTATCAAGCACCCGCACGATACCCCATCCACCTTCGGCAAAATGCGAGCTTCTGCCATTGAAGTGGATGTAGTCACCCGCCATACCCTGGAAGCCACCCGCTTTTGTGACCAAATCGTACCGCTCTGCGATTCCGACATGGATCGAGTTCTTCCGATTGGCATCAGCCGCATACCGTTCCGTCAGGAAGGTATGACCGGAGATGGTCCACACGTGGGATTCATTCATGAGCTGATGCAACAGGCGGAACACCATGGTGTCCCCTGTGTACGCACGCACCAAGGGCGTGTCAGGATCACCATGGATGGTGCTGCTGAACAACTTCGACGTGTCCGGATTATTCGCGAGTCGCTGCGCAAACGGTTCCGCGCGGAAATTAAAGCCGCTACCGGTCGTATGCGTGCCTCCGTTGATATACTTGTTCGGTGCCTTCAGGATCTTTTCCGGCATCTGGAACGACACGGTTTTCCCGGCTTCCAGAGCAACTTCCACGGGTTGACCTGGTGGGTTTCCGGCCTCGATCACGTTGACCGTGTGCGGCACCGTGTCGTGGATAGACACCATCAACTCCCGGAAACTTCCGCTCACGCCGGCTCCGATCGGTTCGTTGCTGTGAATATCCGCGATCGGACCGCTGTAAACCAGCTTGCCGTTCTTCGGATCATGATAGGTGGAGCCGTAGGGCTCCACAATCGTCACGCCGAACCCGCCATGCGGCCAGGTCGTGGCGCCAAACGCATGGTCATGCCAGAACACGGTCCCCATGTCGACATCCACCCACCACCGGTATCGAACAAACTCCGGTGAAACAAGATCATTCGCCGGGTGGTTGTGCTTGAGCGGGGTGAAGAACGTAATCTGATCACCCTTGATCTCTTTGATGCGAACGACTTCCTGACAACTCTTATCCCGCGCCAAGGAAGCCGTGGGATCGTTGCCTTTCTCCAAACAATCCATGCCGATCATGAGTTCAGTGTTCGCATGGAACTTCGATGCACCAGGAGCCATTTGGATCTTGATCGACGTGGCACCCGCCTTCGCCCCAGTGACTAGCTTAGCGACCATAGGAGCCGGCAGTCCGTGCTTGGTCTCTTTCCCCCACATGGTGAAGGGCCGGACCGACATTTCGTACTCAAATCCGGAGATCACTCCATCCGAGTTTCCGGTATCAAACTGGAAGAAGTGCGGATGGATATTGACCTTGGACGACTGGAAATTCGTGTAATCGTCGTCGTTCCACTCGCTGGTAAGGAGCACATCCACGCAGTCATACACATTGGCACGTATGACCGCAGGAAGCTTCAGGTCATCATTCGCCCGAGTCAACCGCTCCTCCTCGTGCAACAGGTAGATCAAACCGTCTCTATCGACGATCGGCGGCTCGTTCCCCTGCTTCTTGGACAGGGTGATCGGCATACGAACGAAGTGAATATTGTAGTGCTTACGATTCGCGTTATCAGGGCAGAGGCTCCATCGACCATTCTCGCCCGGTTGGGCCGGCTCGGAGGTCCGTTCGCCCTTGGCGTTCTGGTGAATCGGTTCCAGCCATGGCGCCCCGCTGTGGTTGGCTGAGAAAGGCACCCGCTTCCCGAAATGCGGCTTGAATAATGGCCAGGCCATCTTGCCTGTCGTTGGGTCAAACAAAATGGCGGGTCTCGTGCTGTCGTCCCACTTGGCCGCCCACGCATACTTCGGATTCTGGGCGGTACTCTCTCGTTCACCGCGCGCGATGTTCCCATCCCACTTCCAATCCCACACCGTTGAATCATACGAGAGGATCTGACCCTTCTCGTCCTCGGTGTGGCCTGGTTTGCCCTGGGCCGGCACGAACATCTCGACCCAATCTTTCAGATTCACGATCGCTGGATTAGCCTTCCAGTTGGTTTTCTGGCTCTTGTCGACGATCTTAAAGGTCTTCCCGAACCAATCGACTGTCGCGCCGATCAGCTTGTCGGAAGACACGCCGAGCTTCATCCGCCCCTGACGGTCGGGCAACTCCCGAAGATCAGGCATGCTGTCCGTGTGGGCCGCTCCCACTTGAAGCGTATTGTAGAATCGACCATACCCCCACATTCCGGCCACATAGTGATGGGCAACGTGGCAGTGATAGAGAAACTCGCCGGCCAGATGTTGACATCCGCCTCCGCCACATTCCGGTTCGAGATCCAACGCTTCAGATGGACCGATGACTTCCACGTCCACGCGATCAGACTTGGTTCTCACCACCGGGTACTTCACCGGCCCGTCCTGCCCCATCGCCCACAGGTTGTTCGGTTCGGTCCCGGGGCTCCGCTGCCACCGAATTGTCCCGCTGTGGGGATGATGCGAGTGAAATACTTCAGATCCTCCATGAACCACCCGCCACTTGACAGGGTCCCCCAAATACCCACGGGCGATCGTGGTCGGCGTATCGCCGAACGTATAGGAACTGTAGCCCATCGACTCGTCTTCAAACCCGAAGTACTCATGCTGAAGATTCAACTGATCAATGCCGAACGGTTCGCTACGATAGTTGATCGCTCGCCCGCCTGGACGATAGACGTCGGTTAGAGGATCACGCTGAGGCAGGAAATCACCCTTCTTATTCAGCGGGCGGAACGCTTCATCGCCGATTTCGTGGTAGAACAGCACGAACTCACGGAAATCCGGCCCAGACCCATTGTCAATGTTCACCTGCCAGCCACTCTTGACCTCCGGCGCAGGGCCGCCGCTTCCGAGGGCGTCGAAATACTTAGAACCCTTCGGTTCAACCACGAAGGCGCCGAAGAGGCCCATGACCGTCAGCTCACGATCGTGGCTGTACGAGTGGAATTGCCGAACACCTTCCTGTATCTGGGGATGAATGTACCATTCAAATTCTTGTGTCTTACCCGGCTCCACGATGGACTCGGGATTCGTCGTTGTGGCAGGCTTGCCGCTTGCGCTTACGATCATGCTGGACGCTTGGATGAAAAGACTGCCGTCCTCACCCTCCATCTGATTGCGCAACGCCATCTTGACGCAATCACCCGGGTTCGCCCGAATCACGAGCGGCTGAATGATATCGCCTTGCAAGCCTGTGGAGACGGCGCCCGGATCGTACCCGTCTTTTTCGCGAGCCGCCTTGTTCTTCGCTTCCTCCTCTCGAACCTTTCCGAGATCTTCCGTCAACACGTACATATAGCCGGGATAAAAGTCGAGCCAGCGGTTCAATGTAATCTCAACGTTGATCATCGAGATATCATAGCGCTTCGTCGGAACCCCGGTTGGACAGCGCCCCCCCGAGCTGAGGACTGGCTCGCCCTTCCCGGAATCGGTCATGAGAAGGAAGCTGCTGCCGTCTTGCCCCATGTACTGGTGCATCATCGACATATTGTTGAAGACACCGGACGTGTGTTGTGCCTGGGCATCATTTTGCGCCTGATGTTCAAGCTTCTCCATCAGGCGATGATGTTGCATTTCCATCTTTTGCGGGTTGTCGGCGCGCCCCTCGATAGCATTTTCAATCACCGTCTGGCCCTTCAGCTGCTGGGTCCAGCCCGGCATAGCCACCGGCGTCACATGTCCGTTATGTTGACGATCCACCGACTCGGCAGCGAACAACCACGGCGCCACAACCATGCTCCCAGCCAGCAATACAGCCTGGAGCATCCGTGTAGTACCGAACCGGCTCTGCCCTATAAGTTTAAGAGAATTCCTCATAATCATGGCCTCCCCTCGCTTGAGTCCACCTCACTGGGTAGACGATTACCCTGAATAAAGTTCCATCGCTTCTGTTTGTAGGGAATCACTCGATGTTTGAGCGTAATATCTACCTGTTCCTCCAACATACAAATGCCGCACCTTCATTTTGTTATTCCAGATGCCGAGGTGATTTCTTTTACAGTCACCTCCGCACACAGGTTATGAATCTTGAATCACCGGCCTCCTGCACGATCGGCCTCTTGAAGGAACTACCGGGGCATGAAAGAGCTGGTGAAGGGTTCCTTCTTGCGAAGGAATGGGTCATTCGGAGGCCGGTCCAAAATCACCCAGACCCTCACCAGCGACTTTTTCATAGGGCAATCGGCGTGCCTTTCCGCAGCAACAGGCCAATCTGCACCAATTCTTTTCGTTGTAACGCGGAGTTACAGAATGTTGGACGTTAGTGAAGGCATCATCTCGTTTTGATGAATTCTTCTACGGAATCAGACAACAACGGGGCTCTCAATGTGACTATCGCGACAAATCAATGCGTTATGCTGTCTAAGATGTTGGACAGTGTCTAGCAGCAAACTGGGGCATGACGGGGCAGGGTTCGAAGCGCTACGTTGGAGTAATAGCCTCCGCCCTCGTCTTTTCATGGAGGGGCTCCCTCTCATCCCCACTCAACCACAACTCGTTCGTTCACGCGGTCGCCTTCTCGATATGCAGGTTCGGACACCAGTCCACTTCTGCGTGGCGGGCTAATTCCATGAGCTGAATCGGAACCGGACCGGCGGCTCGATCGCGCGATACTCCCACACATCGTGAACAAATAAATTGACAGTGAGACAGACAGGATCGATCAGGACAGCCTCCGTCGGCACCAACTTTGGCCGACTGCCGAAGACAATAGGTAACCGGGTCCGGGGCATCGAGACTCCGGCGATAGCAGAGGAGGGCGACATAAAAGTTGATTCGACTCATGACCGATCTACCGTCGAGCCTGATCCGGACATCGTGTAGGTCCCAGGCTTCCTCGATCAACCGTACAACGGGCTCGACCGCCTTTGGGAAATCCTCGAAGAGGGCAACGTACAGTGTGCCCTCTTCATCGGCCTCTGCGTCGCAGGCCGGGGCCATTCAGACCAGCCGGAGCAAAGCTGGAGCTTCGACCACCTGCGCCTCAGGAATCGTGATTGAAAGACGCATCGCCGGCTCCCGCGAGGAATTGTCCTGTTGGATGATCCGACATCGCTTCGGCCCGCGATGCCGTGGCTTAGCTGATCGAGGCCCGTTCCGCCCTCATCCCGTGCATCATGGCAGCTGGCCCGAAGCACGCGAAGGCGTCCTTCAAGTTTGAGAATGCCCGGTGAAACGGCCCTATTTCTTGATCAGTCACATATTGCAACGTGAGCACGATCCGTTCTTATCGAGGCCCGCGGGATTTGTCAGGCAGTGACGGTGAAACTTCCTCATGCCAAGCCCTGAGCCATTTGCAGAGGGTAAATCTGTTTCTCAGTCAAACAGCTCAACGACTGCTGTGTGAGATGAGCAAGGTTCGTGCGCGGGAATCAAGATCGAGCATTGGCATTGAGTGAAGCGGCAATCCTGAACATCTTCATCCGGTCAGGATCGTTTCTGCGGGCCAGAAAATCTAAGCATCTGGACAGTTCCGGCATACAGGAGGGCCCTTGTTCAAGATTCCAATGGGTTGGACTATCTAGAGTCCTGGACAGTTGCGACCGGGGAAAGAGGCGGAAAGGGGCAGACAAACGGCTATTCGATACTATAGGCACGAAGCTTGTTGTACAGGCTCGCTCGGCTGATCTTGAGTAGTTTGGCGGCTTTCAATCGGTTTCCTGCGGTCTTCTGCAACGCGTCCATGATCCGAGAGCGCTCGGTCTGGACCATAGCCCCGCGTGAGGCCGACCGTAAACTTTCGTCTTCAGCAATGACGCCACCTGAAACCAGGTCATCGCACACAAGCCATGGCCCGGTGGTCGTCACCACGGCCCGTTCGATGTAATGCTGCAATTGTCGGACATTGCCGGGCCAAGGGGCGTCACTCAGAGCCCGCATCGTTTTCTCAGCAACCTGCCGCACCACTTGGTGGTGCCGAAGGCACGAAGCGGCGACGAAGTGTTGGACCAACAGCGGGATGTCTTCTCGCCGTTCCCGAAGCGCCGGCAAATAGAGAGGCAACACAGCTAGTCGATAGTACAGATCCTGTCGAAAGGTCTTGGCCCTCACCAGGTCGGCCAGATCCTTGTTCGTAGCAGAGATGACCCGCGCATGGATCTTCAGCGATCGTGTTCCACCCACGGGCTTGATCTCGCCCTCTTGTAGGACGCGGAGCAACTTCGCTTGAAAGGTCGGCGTGGTATCGGCAATCTCATCAAGAAAAATTGTTCCTCTTTCGGCCTCCTCGAACAGGCCGCGCTTGTTTGCCACCGCCCCGGTGAAGGCTCCTTTGACATGCCCAAACAGTTCGCTTTCGAGCAGCGTCTCGGGCAACGAACCGCAATCAATCACGACAAATGGTCGATCCCTCCGGTTGCTGAGCCCATGAATTGTTTTCGCCAGGAGTTCTTTTCCTGTTCCGCTCTCCCCTTGAATGAGGACGGCCGCCGAACTGTCCGCCACCAAGCTGGTCATGTCGAAAAGCTGCTGCATGGCCGGACTCCGGCCGATCAGGTCGCCCAGCGATTCTCGCACGGCAGAGGGGGGGTGTTCTGTTTCCGCCGACGTCACCTCTCGCGTCGTCGGAACCGGCTCCTTCTTAAACAGCACCAGCATGGAGCCGACCTCGCCCCGACTCGAAGCCAAGGGAAACGCCTGCCTCATCCCGCAGGCCGTGCCGTCTCCTCCACTCGAACAAGACACGCATTCCACCCCAGGCGCCTCAAACACCTTTATGGCCGGACAGGTCCCGCAAGGGTCCGTCCGGTGCGCGAACGCTTCGTAGCACTTGGCATGAGATCGGTTAGTTCTTGCAGCCTGCTCCTCGGACCACGCGGCCTCGTTCGCGTACACGACGTTGAACGATCGGTCCATGACCGCCACACGGTCGGACAGTCCCTGTGCTAATTGCATAATCGCTTCAATTCGCGCGGCAATGATGGGATCGATCGACAAGGCTGCCGCGGGGATTTGTGCGTCAGACACGATTGAGTCGCTCCTCGACATGAAGAGCTTAAGGAATGGGGTTGATGGTCTATTGCATGAAAATGAAGGTCGCGAGCGAATTCATCGGAGTTTCTTCTTTTCCCTCATGCGCCATCAACTCTCAGCTCCCCGCTTGTGGTCGAGCAATTGTTGCACACAGTGTTTGAGGTCTGCAATGCGGACCGGCTTGTCGAAGTAGGCGCTCGCACCAGCTTTCACCACCTGCGCTTTCAGTACCGCATCGCCGAACGCAGTAATGACGACAATCGGACACTTGGGCGCCACCGTCCGGAGGCGGCTGATGTAATCATCCCCTCCCGCCGGCATCCGCAAGTCGGTAAGAATCAGATCTGGGACGGATTGCAGAACCTCCAGAAATGCCTCGTCTCCATTCCTCGCCTCACGCAGCTGATACCCCATCCCGCAAAACTCATCGCACAGCAAATTGCGCATCTCTCGGTCGTCTTCGACGATCAGAACCCTCGCTGCTGTTCTGTTTTCCGCCAGCGCCATCCTCTTTTCCCTCCCTAACTTGACTCCATCAGGATACATATTATGTGGCTACAAGCAAAGAAGATGCCGATTAGCGGGTAACCAGGATGCCCCTGAATTCAAGGGGTCCTAAGGATGACGAATGTAGACAAACCTACAGTGGCGAGAAACACCACGATCTGAAAGAAACAGGCCGGTGCAAGATGCTACAGTGCTGCCTACTGACTCATTGGCAGCAACACGGTAAAGCTGGTTCCGTTCCCTTCCTCGCTCTCTACAGCAATGGAACCTTGATGTTCTTCAATGATCCCCTTCACCACGGTCAACCCTAAGCCGGTTCCTTTCCCGAACTCCTTCGTCGTAAAGAAGGGATCATAGATCTTCTTGATGACCTCCGACGGAATTCCGTGACCAGTATCAGCGATCGTGAGTTTCACCATCGCCTGCTCCGGCTCCAAACCGACTCGAAGCGTGCCTCCTTCCGGCATGGCATGAACGGCATTCATGATGAGGTTGAGCAAGACTTGGCTTATCTGATCCGCGTCAGCCAGCACCATGGGGCAAGGGTCGGCCATCCTCATTTCGACTTGAATCTGATTTGTTGCGAGACGCTCCTGAAACATCTCCATGCTGTCTTCAATCACTTTTCTTACGTCAAGTGGAACCCGCCGCGGAGCTTTGCGTCGTGCAAACGAGAGCAGCTGATTCATCACCCGCGTAATCCGCTCGACCTGCGTAATGATCGTCTGAAGGCCTCGTTTGATCGGCTCCTCGGTCACGCGATCCATCAGATATTCAGCCCGACCAAGAATCACGTTCATCGGCGTCCCGATTTCGTGCGCCATGCCGGACGCCAACGTCCCAAGTTCCGCGACCCGCTCAGTCCTCCGCAATTGCTCTTGAAGCCGTTTCCTCTCGCTGACATCGCGAAGCATGATCAGAATTGCCGGTCCCTCTTCGTCAACGAATCGGGCGCCACTGACTTCTACCTCCACGATCCTTCCGTCGAGCGTTTCGATTCTCTCCTCGAGCATGGGCACTTGCGTCCCTCCTTCAAACAGGTCGTGGATCCGCTGTCGAACGATGTCCTGGTCATCGGCATAGAACAGGTCCATGGGCGACTTTCCGAGGATCTCCTCGGCCTTCACCGCCCCGAACAGCTTGATAGCCTGGTCATTGGCAAAGATGATCCGGTTGCCCCGGTTCACGAGGATCGCATAGGGCGAGATGGCGATCAGCCGCCGGTAACGTTCTTCGCTTTGCCTCAGCAAGTGTTCAGCACGCTTGCGTTCGGTGATGTCTCGAAGAATGACGGTATAGTATGTTTGTCCCTCTACGACGATGTGCGAAATAGCGGCCTCAATGGGAAACTCTTCACCATCGGCTCGAAGCCCCGACACGGAACCTAAGCGACCCATCTTCCGACTCGTGACACCGGAGTGCCCGAAATCCTGAACATGGTGATGGTGCGCCTCGCGGAAGCTGGCTGGCAAGAACCGATCAAGCGGCCGGCCGATGGCATCCTCGATAGAACAACCGAACATCCGTTCGGCGGCCCGGTTGAACAACACCACTCGCTGATCCTCGTTTACGGTGATGATCGCATCCATCGCCGATTCAACGATGCCTTCCAGCCTCAGCTGGCTGACGAGCAGCTGTTGTTCAGCCTTTTGACGTTCGACCAGAGCGTCACCTTCATCTGATGTCGATTGCGCCTCGTGTCTCTTCATCGCTGGTTCCTCAATAGGGCGCCACGGTCATCCTTCGATGATGTGTGCTTCGACGGGTTTGTCTTGCGCTCGCGTACTCGTCCATAGCATGGTGCGTTCGGCGTCACCGGCCGCAGTTGGTGTGCGATCTCGCCTTACCATCACCAAAAGACACGCGTCACTCCTCCGGATGGAGCTTGCCCTCGATCTCGGCGAGTTTACGATACAGGGTCTTGCGGTCGATGCCAAGGGCATGG
The DNA here is from genome assembly GCA_029194725.1 of Nitrospira sp. Taxonomy (GTDB): domain Bacteria; phylum Nitrospirota; class Nitrospiria; order Nitrospirales; family Nitrospiraceae; genus Nitrospira_D. The sequence continues at coordinate 321,488 of JARFXQ010000002.1, forward strand.
GCGGCCTGATATTTATTGCCTCCCGTCTTTTCAAGGATCTTCTTGATGTACTCTTTCTCGAGTTCATGCAAGGGCAGCGTGTGCTCGGCTGCTTCATCCAGGACACGCCGGTCACCACGGGCTCCTTGCACCGCCGAAGGCAGATCATCCGGTGAAATCTTCTCCCCCCGGCTGAGCGTCACAGCCCGTTCAACGACATTTTCCAGCTCTCGCACGTTACCGGGCCAGGCATAGTCCATCAAGATCGCCATGGCGGCCTCACCGACACCCTTGACCTCTTTCCCGCGAGCTTCCCCGCATTTTCTGAGAAAGGCCTCCACCAGGAGAGGAATGTCCTCGCGCCGTTCCCGGAGCGGCGGTAACTTCAGCTCGATCACGTTGAGTCGATAATAGAGGTCTTCGCGGAATCGCCTGTTCTTCACTTCCTCACTGAGATTCAGATTGGTGGCCGCGATGATGCGCACATCCACCGAGATCCGCTTGGTCGCTCCCACCCGCCGGATCTCCTTTTCCTGGATCGCGCGAAGAATCTTGGCCTGAAGCATGAGCGGGAGCTCACTGATCTCATCCAGAAACAGCGTGCCTTTCTGCGCCTCTTCGAACAATCCTCGCTTGTCCATCTTCGCGTCGGTAAAGGCGCCTCTCATGTGGCCGAACAGTTCGCTCTCCAGGAGTTGCTCAGGAATCGCCGCACAGTTGACCGGAATAAAGGGAGCATCCTTTCTGTCACTATTGTAGTGAATGGCTTTGGCAACCAATTCTTTCCCAGTGCCGCTTTCTCCCGTGATGAGCACGTTGGTCGGACTATCGGCCACGCGCCTGATAAGATCGAACACTGCCTGGATTGCCTTGCTCTTCCCCAAGATATGGTGAAAGCTGTATTCCTTGCGGACTTCTCTCCTGAGCCGGTTGACTTCCCGCCGTAACGCCGCTTCCCTCATCACCCGTTCGACGACCCGGATCAATTCGTCTTTCTTGATCGGCTTGGTGAGGTAGTCGCTCGCCCCGTGCTTCATGGATTCGACCGCCGTTTCCACTGACCCAAACGCGGTCATGAGGATGACGTTGATATCGGGATGGTCTCGTTTGATATGGGTCAGCAACTCAAGCCCCTGCATGCCTTTCATGCGAAGATCTGTGAGGACGACCGCATGATCCGTTTCGGTCAATCGCTTCAGAGCTTCGTCACCGCTACCGGCCATCGAGACCTGATGACCCCGGGCTTTCAGCATGTCATAGGCCAATTCACGCATGTCGGCGTCGTCATCGACGACGAGGATCGCTCGCCATTCTTCAGTCATGCAGCACCTACGAACCTTGAAAGAGGATAAGCTTGCCTTGAAGCGAGCCCTACCTTATTGACCCAGATTGCCACGGTCCGCCTCGCTGATTGATGAATTATGCCCCATCTCAGGTCCGTTCGGCATCCTTACACTGAGCTGAGGCAAGGTCAGGGCCAAAAAGAGTGGGCGTCTCGAATACCGGAAGGACTGAACCGGCAGCCTGATGAAGGGGCCGAGCCGCTGAAACCGCTAAACGGCCTATTCCTTGCCGACTAAAGTCAATGACTTCGCCTTAGACGGATAATGGCAGAGTGAAGCTGAATGAGGATCCGTTTCCCGGAACTGATGTCACCCAAATGCGTCCCTTATGGGCTTCGACGATCCATTTGGCGATAAAAAGACCAAGGCCAAGCCCCTGACGATCGGCAACATTGAGCTGCGAGAACCTTTCAAAAATTCGCGCCTGTGCCTCCACTGAGATCCCCGGCCCGTTGTCGGTTACCGACACTTCAATGAAAGTCTCTTGTTTGCGCGCAGACAGCTCAATGACGCCCCCATTGGGTGTAAACTTTAGTGAATTGTCGATCAGGTTGGACAACACTTGAAGAATTCTATCGTGGTCGATGTCAACGAATAGGGGCTCATCGCCTGCATCAATCCTCATGGCAAGCGCCTGATTTGACGCGAGTGGGGCAAAGAGTTCACGACATTCTCGTAACAGATCTCGAAGATCGACTCTTGCAAGGTGGAGCGTAAGTTTGCCTTGGGCCATTCGCTCTACATCAAGGAGATCGCTTATCATTCGACCCATGGCGTCTGCGCTCTGTTGGATTCGTCCAAGGTGTTCTAGAAGCCTACCAGTCTCGCCGCTGGAAAGGTTTTTTCGCATCAAACGCGCGCTGATCGTAATAGCCGCGAGGAGGTTCTTTAGATCGTGACTGACTATGGAGAGAAAGTGTTCCCTCGTAATAAGCTCTTTGTCCTCGTGGATTCGCTCATCGAGGAGGTTGCTGTCGGTTTGTTGACGTTCATGTTCGAGGAGTGCGTCGACAAGTAATTGTTTTTGAGCTCGCTCCTCTGCGCGAACGCGATCCACGGATTGTCGCTCAGCCGCTTGTAATTCGTCACATCGTTCTCGCTCCTCAGACAAGAGTTCATCATCTAACCGTGATAGAAGAGTGTCAGCTATTGCACGGAAGTGTTTTTTGTCGTCGTCCAGGGCCTCACGTTGAGTTTCTTTGGCCTGATCAGCGGCATGTCGAATCAAATGGACTTTCTCGCGAGTCTTTTCTTCGACCTGGTGAAGTGGGTGTGTCAAATATTCATCCGTCTTGTCACGTTCCTCCTCTAAACTCCGGTCGGTCTTCTCTCGCAACTCCTCAGTGGATGTTGTTCTCGTAGACTCCATGGATGGACATTTCTCCTCTTGATGCTCGGGCAATGGCGGGATCATATCACTACGAGAAAGTCAGGCTGAACTTCAGCGTTCTTGATGACGCAGTATACTAGGTGCCGTCGTTCCAACGTGTCAACAAGCGCGGCAAGCCTCAGGAGGAAGCGCTTAGTCAGTGGCTCCTATCTGATACGCATACGGGCTGTGGAAATGACGCTGCTATATGTGTGACAGCTGGGCCATCGGAGGATGCCTTGGCTCTACCGCTGTACGGGGCATGGCGCGGACTGTGGCTCCCCAGCAATTGCGCTCGCTTTCCAGGCAGATGTAGACTGAACAAATGACATCTCTCAAAGCTCCGTCATCAACGAATTGGTGGCTGAGGGGCGTCATCGCCCGATCAGTCGGCATCATCTCCGTTGCCCTTGGATTTGTCATCGGCATGTACGGACTCGATCACCCTGCCTCACCATGGCTTCCGACGGCGCTTGGGTTGCTCGTGACCGGAATGGTGGCCCAAGGCTATGGGCTGTACTGCTCGATCAAGCGGATGCAGCAACCGAACTTCTGATCACGCTTGATCGACCTGCGTGATACAGTGGTGGCCGAGGTTGTGGGGACCTCACCCTATCTAGGTAACATGACTCGGGGATTGGCGAAGAAAGGCACCGAGATGCGCTTCGAAACCTTGATGTGTGTGCTTCTGTTAGGACTCGCCTCCGGCTGTGCGATCGGACGAGCTCCACTTGTTCATCCCGAGGCTGGCGATCGACGATGCGGGCCGGTCTCAACCGTTCAACGATCCATCGATCACCCCCCCTCTCGTGTTCATACCGACACAGAAAGCCCGCCCGACAATACCGATGTGTTGACCGAGCGATTTTCTCCGCGATCTCAGCGTATCGCCGACCGGATCGGCGTGAAACACCTTCTTGTGCGGACGGCGGTGCTTGAAGAGAAGGCGGATCAAGATATCGCCACAGCCGTCGAACGCCTCCGAGTGCAACAACAGATCTCGAATCGCATTGCGCTGGCGTTGCTCGATGTTGCCAGGACTGCCGCGGAAGCGGATTGCGAAGAAAAACGAGCGGATCAGCTTGCAGAAGTGTTGGGGGAAGAGCGCGATAAACACATTCGACGACTACTCCTCATCTCTATCGTGGGTGATGCCATGATCGGCATCGTCGCGGGAGGCTTGAATCTGGCGGTGATGGAAACGGCCGCGGCGGCCGCTGAGATATTCGGCGGAGCTGTGGCCACGTGGTTTGGCATCGCATCCCTTTCCTTATCCGACGAAGCACGCCATGAATTCCGACATCAGCGCAACCTCTTGCAAGAGGTGTGGGTCGGGCCAAAGGAGTCTTCGCTGATTCCCTCCTCGGTATGGCGGCACATGACGCGTCCGTTACCAGAGGATCTCGGGCAGTACTCCCTGCGAGAATCGCTCATCATGCGCTGGCGGCAAGACGGTCGTTTGGGAGAGGCAGGTTCGGAACAGGAACAGCGGCGTATCACGCTCTTCTTCGGCGAGGGTGGCTCCTATAGCATTGATGACCTTCGCGACCGAGCCGCCATGCTGGAACTCCTCAAAACAGATATCAATCTCATGAGTCAGGATCTCGAACGACTCATGGAAGAAATTCTTTCACAGAGTCCCGCATGAGGGTAAAGCCATGGTGGATTCGCCTAGATGTAGGACTGATTGCTATGAAAGGACTCATGGTGCTTCTGAATCGGTACTAACCGGGCCTGGTGAGTGATCCTGACTGGTTGAAACTGGTGGACCAGCTGGGGCTCGAACCCAAGACCCTCGCGTTACAAGATCAAATATATGGATCGCAGAAGGAATCCCTATTTCAATGGGTTCCCCAATTGACCTCCACCAGCTGCGGAAACCTCAATTTGCGTGCTTCGACAGGTCTCAGCACGAACGGAAAAGCTAGGTACGTTCAATCATCGCTCCGTTCGTCCTGAGGCTCTCGAAGGATGAACTGAAGATTTTTCCGCAGCCTGTCAGACGCTCAACTGTATCATCATGAAACACTGGCAGCAGTGCTAACCCCTACTCAACAGCTTTCCTTGTTGTTTATTCCTCCTCTTTATGTCATATAGTGCAACCCTTAGACTAATCATACTTATGTATTCGAGTGGAGAGCAAACGAGGGAGGACGTTATGATAAAAGTCCAGAGTCAGCTCGTCCAGCAGACGTTGGGGGCGTTAGCGCTCGTCCTATTTCTTAGTGCTCTAGCGATGATCTGGCCCGCCATCATTGCCTTATTACTCGGCGCACTACTGCTGCTCCAATCTTGCGGTGCCGAACAGGAGATTGCGGTACTGTCGTGGACCGAGGTCGGTAATTGGCCGATCGTTTTTGCCTCTCTTCGGCGACCCGGTCTTCCGGCGATTCTTTCGTGACGAGTTCGAGCGGCGCCTTCGTTTGTCGAGAGCATTTTGCCAGAACAGGATGGGCTCCGGAGTGATCCTGAACGGCAACACGCACCTACGGTTTGCCTGGCATCGGTAGGGATTAGACGGTCGGAAGCATCCCTCGATCACCCTTCGGTCAAGATGGCCCGCCGTACCCGTGGTGCCCCAGCCTTGCGGGCTTGCCACAGGTCATAAGCGGCCTGCTGTGCCACCCACATATCGGCACGACCTCCGTGTTTCACGCCAGGCCATCTTTGCGAGTCGTCTGGATGCTCATTGTGTCAGGGGTACTGGCACATCCGAGGGGGCATAGATTTTCAATTCCGTCAGGGCGAGGAAGCCTCGATCCGAGGTAATCAGCGCGTCGGCTCCGATCCGCAGCGTGATGGCCGCGATGAGGGAGTCGTTCGTCAGCAGTCCGTGGCGCTCCTGAAGTTCCAGCGCTTTTCCTATCAAGTCCGGCTCATGGCATGGTTCGAATCCCAATCCGAGCGTCACCAATGCTTTCACCTTGTCTCGATACATCGTCAGGTTTTTTACAATATGGGGTTTGCCTGACAACTGACGGGCAGGGTTGGTCCCACGCACATGACCAAGCAAGGTGGCCTCGATGATCATCAAGCGGTGGATCGTTTCCTGCCAGACCGGTTGAGGTAGCACGCCCGACAGGTCACGGTCCTCAATGCGACGTAGAAGGCGCTGGGCTTGCAGCGATGCCGCTTGTTCCGCATAGATCAAGATATTCGTATCCAGCACGCACAAGCTTCCGCTCGGGATGTCATCGAGATTCATAGCTCCCACATGTCCTCTTCAAGCACGTGGCGAAGCTGCTTCGGTGTCAGCTTCATCGGTCGCTCGCAAAACAAGTGGTACGCCATCCGCCTCTCGCCCGGAGCGGCCGTGTCCTTACGGAGATATTGGACCAGCGCATCCTGTATCAGATCGCTGATGGAGCGCCCCTCCTCCGCAGCCTTGCGTTTGGCCAACTTCATGATCGCTTCTTCTATTTGGGTGCCGATTTTCTGTTTCATGGCCTTACTCCTTTGTCCCAAGCACCAGCCATGACGTCAGCATCTCCGGACACTGAGACCGCTATGTCGGTACAGCGATTGACTCGATCCGGCTGGGGCGGTCTATAATTTCTAACACAATCTAGATTATTCTAGAATCCTAGAAGTATCAAGAGATATGGTTCGGCAAGAGGTTGCGTGCCATGGATGCCGGAAAAGCAGTGGTGAAATTTATCCGTGCGCAGTTATCTATGAAGCGCACGGCACGAGCAAGCTTGGCATGGTGAGCCGGCTGGGACTCGAACCCAGGGCCCTCGCCTTAAAAGGGCGATGCTCTACCGACTGAGCTACCGGCTCACAGTGAAGAGACGGAATCGTAATCCTATTTCTGAAACGACTGGGTCAGACCACCCAAAAACACTGCCGCATCATAGCATTGACCAATGACCGATGACTATTGACTATTTTTCAGGAACGTTTGGGGCGCCGGCGGGAGCAGTCCAAGGGATTGCGCAGCATGATCGTCTCCGCGCGCTTGGATCCGGTCGAGATCATATCGATTCGGCACTGCGACAGCTCTTCGATGCGAGCCAAGTAGCGTTTCGCTTCGACCGGGAGTCGCTTATAACTGGTCGTCCCTGTCGTCGCAGTGGTCCACCCTTTCATCCGTTGATAGACCGGCTCGCAACTGGTCAACACGTCTAGATCAGCCGGCATGGTCTTATAGGTGGTGCCCCCATGTCTGTACCCGATGCAGAGCTTCAACTCTTTGCAGCCGTCGAGCACATCGAGTTTGGTCAGGGTCAGGGACGTGAGCCCATTCACCAGCGTCGCATGACGAACCACGAGTGCATCAAACCAACCGCATCGCCTCGCACGTCCTGTAGTCGAACCGAATTCTCGCCCTCGTTCCTGGAGTCCCCGTCCGACCTCATCGGCCAGTTCGGTCGGAAACGGCCCACTGCCGACTCTTGTCGAGTAAGCCTTGGCGATGCCCATGACTGCGTCGATCATGGTGGGACCGACGCCGGTGCCCGTGCACGCTCCGCCTGCCGCAGCGCTGGACGAAGTCACATAGGGATAGGTGCCGAAATCCACATCCAGGTTCGTGCCTTGAGCCCCTTCAAATAAGACCGTCTTGTTCTTCTCTATCGCGCGGTTCAACAATGCAGTGGTATCGACGATATGGCTCTTGAGTCGATCGGCATAAGCCATATATTGATCGAAGACTTTGTCGACTTGAAATGTTTCGACTTTGTACAATCGTTCTAGGAACCAGTTCATCTCGACCAGATTCTCTTCGAGTTTTCTCTTGAACAGCGATGCATTCAGCAGATCCCCCATGAGAATTCCGATTCGCGCCATCTTGTCGGCATACGAAGGCCCGATTCCACGGCCGGTCGTCCCGATTTTCCGTGACCCTTTGGATTGTTCAGATGCCCGGTCGATCGCTTTGTGATAGGGGAGGATCAAGTGGGCACGTTGACTGACGGCGAAGTTCTTGCCGATCGTGATGCCCTTGGTCTGAAGCAGATCCATCTCTTCGATCAAAGAACCAGGATCGACGACGACTCCGTTGCCGATCACACAGGTCGTCCCCCGGTATAAAATCCCCGATGGGATAAGATGGAAAATATAGGTTCCCCGCTCGTTAATCACGGTATGTCCGGCGTTGGAGCCTCCCTGATAGCGCACGACGAAGTCGGCGTCCCGAGCTAAGATATCAACGATCTTGCCCTTGCCTTCGTCGCCCCACTGAGCACCGATAATGACCAGATTGCCCATAATTAAAGCTACCCGCAGCCGGAGTCGGCACGAAAAAATGGCTCTGATCGATTGGAAGATCAGAGCCAAGGGGGCTCATGGTAGGTGCGGCCTATTCGTTTGTCAAGTTGCTCGTTGAGATGTGTCAACCCAATTTAGAAATGTCCTCTTCTTCCCAAAGTAGAAATGTCCGGTTTATGGTCCGGCTGCTGCCGCGTGTACGCCCCGTTTCTGCAGCAGCCGCTTCCTCCACGGATGGTCCGGCTTCGGCACGATCGGGCGCCGAGGTCGCTGCCCCGCCTTGGCCTTCACGGCGGGGACTGCGGGCCGCGCCGCGATCGCGTGGAAGCCGAGCGCCCGCCCCTGGTGCGTGAGCCGCAGGGTGCCATCGAGCCGGTGTTCCACCAGGACGTGGGCAGCCCGGACCGTGTCGTGAATTTGATAGAGCTGCCCCTGATGCACAATGGTGAAGTCCTTCCGTAGGCAGCGGGTGGTCTTGAGGCACAAGCTCCCGTCCAACTCGCGGGCCGGTGGCGTCGGTCGATGCAGATCCGCCGCCTGAGCCGGCGGCACCGCAAACCGCCGGTTGTAGACCGGCAGATAGTGCTCCACGAAGCGGTTCGCGTCCTCCACGGTCGCGCTCCCGGCCAAACGCAGCGCTTTGACCAGTCGATCTTGAAACGTCTGAAACAGCCGCTCCACTCGCCCCTTGGCTTGCGGGGAGTGGGCCGCGATCAGCTCCACGCCCAACTCGCGCAACGCTCGGCCAAACTGACTCGCCGGTTCCACGCCGGCCAGTTGCTCGTCACCCGTCGGCTCGACCGGCGACTGATACGTCGTATGCTTGTCCGCATAGAGTGCCAGTGGCAACCCATAGCGCCGCACGTAGCGTTGAAAGCTGTCCATCGCCGGGATCGTACCCTCGTACTCATAGAACCGGGCAAAGACGCGACTGCTCGCATCGTCGATGTACGCCATCAGGACGCAGGCCGGGCCGCGGCCCTCCAGCCAGTCATGATGCGATCCATCCAGCTGCACCAACTCCCCGACATGCGTCTTCCGCGCCCGCCAGGCCCGGTGTGGGCGCTTCCGCCGCCGGAAATGCTCGATCCCGCGCGCCCGTAGCCACAGCCGCAGAGTCTCGTCGCTGAGCGTGATCCCGTGGTGCTCGGCCAGTTTCTCCGCCGCCAACGTCGGCCCAAAATCGCCATACCGCGCCTCGTACAGCTGCAATGCCTTCGCCTTCTGTCAAGACCGAAGTTGGTTGTCCACAAATCGCCGATGTGAGATGTCCCCTTTTCGCCGATGTGATTGTTCGGTCCGTGGGGTTAGGCTGAGACATCGGTGGTCACCTCCTCGGGGGCAGAGTTCATCGGGCGGCCAAAGAGCCCGGCCTTCTTCTTCTCCCGCAGCCGGTAGCTCTCCCCCTTGATGTTGAGCGTCGTCGCATGATGCAGAAGCCGATCCAAGATCGCCGTCGCCAGGACATGATCGTTGAAGATCTCGCCCCAGTCGGTGAAGCTCTTGTTGCTGGTCACGATCAAGCTTCCCCGCTCGTACCGGCGGACCAGCAGCCGGAAGAAGAGACTGGCTTCTTCCCGCGAGAGCGGCAAATACCCCAACTCATCGAGAATCAGCAGGCGCGGATAGGTGAACTGCTGCAGGGTGCGCTCCAGTCAGTTCTCCTGCCGCGCCCGGATGAGGCGACCCATCAGGGTCTCCAGCGTCAGAAACAGCACGGACGAGCCCGCTTCGACCGCTTTGACGCCCAACGCGATCGCCAGATGGGTCTTGCCGACGCCCGGCGGGCCCAACAGGACCACGTTCTCCGCTCGTTCCACAAAACTCAGCCCGGCCAATTCTCGCACCACCTTCCGATCCAGCGAGGGTTGGCACGCAAAGTCGAACTGCTCCAACGTCTTCAGCCATGGGAACCGGGCCATCCGCCGCCGCATGTCGATCCCCCGCTGCTGGCGCCCGCGCCATTCCGCTTCGAGGGCCTGAGCCAAGAACCCCTGGTAATCGAGATCACCTTTGGCCGCCTGTTCGCAGACGCTGTCGAGCTGCGTGAGCAGGTGCTCCATCTTCAGTCGTTCGAGGAGAACACTCAGCTCCATCATGGCGCCACCTCCTCATACACCGCCAGGGGCCGCTGCTCGACTGCCAGCGTCTGGGCTCAGAGGGCGGCATGATGGTCCGGGACGGTCACCCAGCCGGGCTCGCCCGAGACCACCCGGTGGGTCGCCACGAGTTGCTCGCCATCGTAGATGGCCAACTCGCCGTCAAGCGTGAGCCGAATCTGGACGGAGCGGCCTGCCAGCTGAGCGGGCACACTGTAGCGACGGCCGCGCACGTCGATGTACGCGTCCCAGCTGACCTGCCGGATCTCACGGTAGGCGGTGTCATAGCGGGAGGTCGGCAGCGGGCGGAGCGCCGATGCCTCTCGGGCGAAGCGCACGGCCACGATTGCCTGCACGGTTCCGTGGCATCGCTGGTCCGCCTCCGCTTGCAGCCACTGCTCCGCGAGCTGATTGAGATGCGCCCAACTTTCGAAGGCGCGATACCGAACAAAGAAGTGGTGTTTCACATAGCCCACCATCCGCTCATCCTTCCCTTTCGTCTGCGCCCGGGCGGGCCGACACGCGCGCGGCACACACCCATAATGGCCCGCCAGGTCCACAAACCGTGGATGGAACCGAGCAGGACCACCCCGCGGATGCTCAAGCACCGCCGCCTTCTGATTGTCCACCAGGACCTCCTCCGGGACACCGCCGAACCATTCGAAGCGCCGGATCAGCCCCTCATAGGTGTGCTCGGCGTCCTCGCGGTCCGTGCCCCAGAAGTGGAAGCGCCGCGAGAAACCCAGCGTGTTGACGATAAAGTGGACAGTGGTCTCGGCGCCGGCGATCCGCGTGCGGTGCTCGGCCCAATCGCTCTGCAGTTGCCGGCCAGGGGCGGTCTCAAATCGCACCGTCGCCCGCCGAACGCGCACCGCCCGCTTGGGTCGGATGTAGTCCCGCAGAATTGAGAGCCGGCCCCTCTATCCCTTGGTCTGCAGTTCCCGGAAAATCACGACCGCGTTCCAGACGTCTTCGGCCAGGAGTCGGTCGATGTCGGCTCGGTACGGATCCAACCGGCTGCCCCGCCGACGCGGTCGCGTGGCTGGAGCCTCGCTCCGGGCCAGCGCTCGACGCACCGTCCGGGGATGGACGCCCACCTGTTTCGCGATGTCACACAAATACAGTCCTCGTTGTGCCAATGCGTGAATGACCATGAAGTCCTCCTTTCGCAGCATCCGTCCCTCCTCCCCCTGGTTAATTGGTGAAGGGACATTCTGGCCGTTGTTGAGGGGACTTTTCAGTTCGGTGATTTGGTGACTTATATCATCGGCGCTGACACCTTCCTCTGCTCGGGAATCCGCCGGTTCGACGGTTTGCCCCGTGCCCGATGCACCAGCCCCTGGTCCCCCTCCTGCTCGACCCGCCGCAGGAGGCGTCGCACCTGCCGCGCCGTCAGTCCCAACAACGCCCCCGCGTTGACCTGCGTGATCTGCTTCCCCACCACCTGGCCGATCACATGGACCCGCCGCAGTTCCTTCCCACTCATGAGTACCCTGTCCTCTCCGACCATCCCGCCCTCCTTGTGAGAGCGGCCAGTCTACCAATGACGAGGACATTTCTACTTTGGTCAAACCGGACATTATCATTTTGGGATTACAGTTGCTCGTTGAGATGCACATTCAAAGCTTTGTCCGGTTCATGATACTGTGAGGCGGCGGGTGGTCGGTTGACTGGTCCCAAGCTGCGTGTTAGGATGACCGAAATCGTGCCAATGCCGCAATTTTCCACGTTAATTTTGAGCTCTGATTCTTCCTGGGTGGGGCTGTGGCGCAGTTGGGAGCGCGCGTGAATGGCATTCACGAGGTCGCCGGTTCAATCCCGGCCAGCTCCACCAAACCAACCTTCGGTTGAGCCGATCGCTAGGTTTCACAGTATCGTAATTGGCGCGATCGGAAAGAGTCTTCAACCCACGTTGGCATTTATAAATATTCCGCTTGCGGGTGCCGGCCGCTCTTGTGAGATAGATCGTAATCGTCTCGGGCGGATGACCGCCTCCATTGTCCAAAGATTCGGATTCTAGAATGTTTACTCTGTTTAATTTCATCACATTGCCTCGCCTTCCAACCTCCTAACCGTTCACTTCGTTCGAGCTCAAGTCGGGTGACCCAGTCGTCCCATTTCACACGGAAGGTTTGTGTCGATGCTCCAAATTGAATCCATCAGCAAGCAATATTCCACGAAGGTACTGCTCACTGAAGCCTCCGCGCATCTTCGCCCGAATTCACGAGTCGGCTTGGTTGGCCCGAACGGCGCCGGAAAAACGACGCTCTTTCGGATGGTTCTTGGCGAAGAGTCGCCGGACAAGGGCTCGATCCGCAAGCGGCCTCGGCTCCGGATCGGTTACCTTCCACAAGAACTCGAAACGATTACCGGGAAGACCGTCCTCGACGCTGCGCACCGCGATGAGTACCCTGAGCACGAAGCGAAGCGCATCTTGATGGGGCTGGGCTTTACGGAAGTCGATTTTGATCGGCTTGTCGAGAAACTGTCCGGAGGCTACCGAATGAGGGTCGCGCTGGCCCACTTGCTCTTGTCGAACCCCGATGTGCTCATGCTGGACGAACCGACCAACCACTTGGATAAGCCGACTCAGCGTTGGTTCGAACAGTTTCTGCTCCAATCCGGCATGACGCTCCTGATCATCAGCCACGATACAGCTTTTCTGGACCGCGTGGTCACGCACATCTGGGAACTACGACATCACAAGATCGAGGAGTACCGAGGCAACTATTCCCTCTTCCGCAAGTTGAAAGCGGAGCGGGATGCCCAGCTACAAGCCTCGGCGGCTCGGCAGTCCAAAGAGATTGCCCGCGTTCAGAAGTTCGTCGATCGCTTCCGGTACCAGGCCAACAAGGCCAGCCAGGTTCAATCACGTCTCAAACAGCTTGAAAAGGTCAAACGGATCGAAATCCAACGAGATCCAAAACGAGTCAAGTTCCGGTTTCCCCTTCCCTCAACCAGCGGCCGCCAGGTATTGGATCTGGCCGGAGCGAGTAAGCGCTACGGTGAAAAGGTGGTCTACAAAACACTCGATTTTTCCGTGGAACGTGGCCAACGTATCGCGCTGGTCGGTGAAAACGGGGCGGGGAAAAGCACTCTTCTGAAGATGCTCGCGGGAGTACTGCCTCTGGATACCGGCACCAGAACGGTAGGGCACGGAGTCACCTTGCACTACTTTGCACAACATCAAGCGGAGACTTTGAACCCAGAACACTCGATTCTTGAGTCACTCGAAGAAGTCACGAAACATGCGGAGATGAATTTTCTACGCGGCATCGCCGGTGCCTTCTTGTTTTCTGGACAGGATCAGAAAAAACCCATCAAGGCCTTGAGCGGGGGTGAGCGAAATCGGGTCGCCTTGGCCCGCATGTTGGTCGAACCGGCCAACACCTTGCTCCTCGACGAGCCGACGAACCATTTGGATCCGGCCTCGGTTGATGTGCTCACCGATGCATTGGCTGAATTCCCAGGGACCATCCTCTTCATTTCCCATGACCCGACGTTTCTTGCGCGCATCGCCACCAGGGTCGTTGAAATTGAAGAGGGTCAAGCCCGAAACTTCATTGGTGATTATGAGTACTACTTGTGGAAGAAGGCTCAAGAGTTCGAATCGATAAAGGAGACGAGCGAGGAACTCGAGGGAACCGCAAAACCCTCTGCTTCCACTCCTACACGCGCGATGGCACAACAAGTTCAGCCAAAAGGGCGAGGAGGAGAGCGACGTGATCTGACAAAAACCCAGGCACGGTTAGAAAAGCAGGTGTCCCGAGCGGAAGCAGAAATTACCGAGGCCGAGACCAAGATCAAGGCGCGCCAAGCAGAGTTGGCCGATTCGACACTCTACGCCGAGTTCGATCGTTGGAACCTCCTGCACCAAGAACAAGAGGACTGGAAGCGTGACCTCGAACGGCTGACCTCGCGCTGGGAATCACTGTCGGCAGAATTGGAAACTGTAAAGCAACAGCTCGTGTCGCTGGGTTAGTGCCGCCTTTCACATAGATCGGCGCGCTGCCGGTTCATGGCGCGGATGGTGGCACTGATCTACAACTGGTGGACACTGTTCGTGCGGCTCGCCCAGCCGCACAAGCCCTTCGAGGCGATCTCCAGCCGACCGCTCTTGTTCCCTGGCGTCGCCACGCAAACCCACCACGCTGGACAAACACGCCTGACGATCACCAGCCTGCACGCCAAGCAATCGGCCATCAAAGCCGTGCTCACCAACTTGACGGGCTTCTTGAGTACCCTGAAAGTGACTGCGGAGCATTGGACCGATGCTGAACACCTGCAGGCAATTCTCACCCTTGCGTTCGTCACATGCATGCTCTCAACCGCAGGCCCTCCGGCCTTGTGGATCTCACAACCTGCGCCGACATGACACGTTGACTGACGTTCTTGGTTTAACGGTCCATTGTTGCTGAGCAAAGACAGACTTGGCCTGTGCAAACACGGCTGTCTCTTCTGTTGCGGTGATGTCGTTTAGCTTGCCAATGACTGGTGCTCGTCTATCCTCATTGGCCAGCGGCGCCTGGCGCAGCGCTGTGAAGAGCCCCACAGTGTCACTCATTGTATGAGCATGAAAGGTCTTGAGCGAAGGGGCGAGCGGTGTCCCATCGAGAAGGCAGGGCACGATCGTCCTTTTGAGCGCGATGGCTGTATTCCACTCCAACTCGACGAAGTGCGAAGTAGCTGCGTTCTTCGACCAGGAGAGGAGAAACACGTCCTGATCGGCAATAGCCTCACCCAAGACCTTCGGCCATTTCTGCCCGCCATAGATTTTCTCCTGATCGCGCCAAATGGAAATGTTGGGATGGTTCGCGATCTGGGCCTCAAGCTGCTGGGTGAGCGGCAGGTCCGTCCGGGAATAGCTGAGAAAGGCACTGGGCATGATAGGTCTGTGCCGGATGAGAGCCAGTCACTTCGGATACGTACAGTTCCCGAAACTTCTTGCGCAGACAAGGGAACGGGGGAGACGAAAGGCAGCTTGAGAGAAACGGCTGGTTACGGTCTGTGAGACTGTTCGGTCTTCTGGTCCATTGAAGACTTTCCTGCCGAGGCACGAGCGAGGGCGGCTCGCAGGATGGCCGACTGAGGATTGGTCACGGCTTGTTTCACGAGGATATCGATCGGCCTGACGGCTTTACCATAATAGTCTTGATTCCATTCGTCTCTGGTAGCGATGACCGCTCCTTCCAGGGAGATCCCACCGAATAAGCCTTTTGCTCTGGCAAACGACAGCAGGTCTGCGCTGAGGTTCATGGCCGTCGAGCCCTCGATGCCGGCGCCGATCGGTCCCACGGCGATGGACACATCACCGCCAAGCTTGAAGGTGCTGGAGAACATCGATTCGACTCCCCGCTGCGACATGGCAAGCAGGACCACTTCCGAAGCCTGGGCACCGAATTGAAAGCCAAAACTGCCCGCGCCCATTGTGTAGAAGGCCGGCTCACTCCATTCACCGGTCTTCTCATCTTTCACGAGGAAGACGCCGCTTCCACCCTCGGCACCGAAGAAGAAAGCCCCTTTGAGCAGTTGAGGCACGATGAAAATGCCCTTCGCATCCTTGATGTGGTCGCGAAACCACCCCATGTTCGAGTCCGCGAGGAAGCTGCGCAGCGTCATCCTGGACTGATCGACGATGTTCTCCTGCTCGGCGTCTGAAGCAAAAAGGAACTGCGTTGATATGACTGACAGAACGAAGAACAACACAAATGGCTTTACCAATCGACTGATCGTCATGCGGTATTCTCGGTTCAAGGTGGAATCTATTCCATGATTCTCTTCTCTCGGAGAGTCTGATGCAAGTGACCGCTGTTCGTGGGTCGCTGGTACTCTCGGCCTATCAAGCCATTTAACAATCGTACCCAGCGGGGGGATCGTTAAGTCATTGCTCCGTCTTCCCGAGCGGCTCACCGCTCCCGGCGTACCAGGGGAGGTTTCGAGCGATCCGGCGAGCAATCGACGGCTGCATATGGGCCAGACTCGACGATACCTCATTCAAGACTCTCACGAGAAATCCAAGGAAAGCTGGTCGCTTTCTGTAGCAGGCTGCCGACAAACTCGATTTGTGTGCTTCGACAGGCTTGTCCTGAGGAAGTCGAAGGGCTCAGCACGAACGGAAACCCCCAATACATTCAATCACCGCTCCGTTCGTCCTGAGGCTCTCGAAGGATGAACGGAGGGGCTTTCCGTAGCCTGCCAGGCTACGATTACGCGAGAGGGCGAGATGGATTGAGTGCGACGGGAACCAAAGCATTCCCAAGTACGTGCAGTGACTCTGTTTAGCCTCCCTTGCTATCCGTGATTACTGTTCCCAGTCAAAGGCAGCCGGTCGGTCGGTTCGATGCGGGCGCATAGGTCGTTCTAAGTCTTCACGGAATGCAGTGGCAAATTCACTGCGAACATAGGCATCAAAAATCAGTCGATTGCTCAGTGCGAGTCGAAAAGGAGTCTGGTGTTGACTGGATGGCTTTTGTTCAACCCTCATGATTTCTGCGTTAGAGTATCCGATGCGATCGGCGTGGCTGTAGACCGCATCGCGGCAGCGAGTGACTGTGAGGCAGAAACTACCGACGATGTATTTTGCGGGCACGATAATGCTGTATCGTAGCACGGTGCTGAATCCGCCGGCGACGAGCCCAATTGTTGAGACGATGTCGTCGTTCGCTCCTTCTCCAGAACTTAAATAGACTGGGAAAGCCTCTGGGTAGCGAAGATCGACAAAGGCCTGACCGATGCTGGGCCCAGCAATCCCAAGGACTTTGATCACCCGATAACGATGATGCCACAGTATCCGGGAAGCGGCAGCGCTTCTTTGAACCCCGCCGCTGTGACCGGCCAGATAGATTCGGTCATCGGGATCTGCGTTATCCATTACATAGCGTGCTTCCGTATAGGCGGGTCCATGGGAAAGATTGAACATTGACCAGGCGACATCGATCGCTGTTCCATGCCGATACGGTGGACTATAGACATCGTACATAGGAGGATAGGTCTGTTGTGCGAAAGCCGTCCATAAACCAGTATCCTGTCCCCACTTGTGGCCGCCATAAATACCGCGAGACAGAAATATCTTTCGGCGTAGCTCGAGTGGTAACTGGTCCGGTTCAGACCAATCCGAGCCCCAGTTGTACTGAAACGCTTGGCCCACCAATGGCGTTTCTGTCAAGAATCTATATAAGCTTGCCGCAATCCCCCGGCGAGGTCGCCCAAACTCTACGGCTAAAGCATCCTGGGCATTGATGAAGGTTTGAAGCGGATAATTTAAGGGATCCCGCCCGGCAACAAGCGCCGCCCCAAGACTGAACGGCAGCTTCGTAATCTCGAATGCCGCGTTCTTTAATCCAATAGCTGCTGAAAATGGATAACCTGCCCAATTCGAGGCCACCGACCAAAGTGGAGTACGGTCAGAATTCTGTTCGATCTTCTCCTCTTTGTGCCGGGGAGCCGGTGTCGCTTCATTTGCATAGACGAGGTCGTATCCCAGAAATTGTGTGGTGGTCGTCTCCTTGTCCGGCTCGAGCCAGTCTGCGAAATAGAACGTGACACCGTAACGGATGAGTGTGCGATCTTCATCCCATGGAAGCTGATAGCCAAGGATGATGATCCGATGCTGGTGGCGTCGCCTCGGCTCAGTCTGACTGGAGATATTCGTGATAAGGTCGGGAAGCTTCTTTGTATACAGGTTGTCCGGTTTGGTAATCATCTTGTACAAACTGCGCTGTTCCCTGCAGGGCGATTCCGGTTTACCACACCATTGTGAGGAACCATCGTCACGAACGTGTTCTACGAACATTCCGAGCTTGGATGATATGCCTATGAATGCGCTACGTTGTTCGGTCTCATCCGGCTGTAAAGGTTTGTTCGCCAGCGCCTGAAACAGTTGAGAGGAACGCACGAACTCTTCAAATCGATTCAGTGAATGATCCGGGTTTGTTGGATCGAGAGAATAGGTGGCCATCCATTTCTGCCCCGCCTGCCGTAGCCAAAACTCGGCGGGTGGTTGTCCGGGTTTCAATGGCTCTACATACTGAGCCCCAGCCTGACGCATCTGGAGTTTAGTAGGCAGTAGGCCATCCTTCTTGGTTTCCTGTGAGGGTGGCTCGCAGTGTCGTCCCGCCAAACGATCGTGTACGCGGGTCGCAAGACGCTCATCATCCTCACTATTGATAAACTCGGGTCTCCTGGAAGAAACGCCCAACTCGAACTCAGCGGCGGCGATCGCCAGCTCAAAACGCCGTTGCAGGGCGCGGACCGAGTCCTGTGCCATGAGGTCGTCAGAGGGAAGATCCTCAACAACGGTTTTGGCAATCTGGTCTAAAGGAAGGACGCAGCGCGAAGCGGCAGGCGAGGCTGACCCCTCCGAGTCGATTGAGATGTAGTAAGGCAAGTGCGATGAGCAGCCTAGAGTCAGAACCCCAGATCCTGAAAGAATGGCGGTAGCCAGGAAGCGCAGTAGACTCTTCCGACAACTCCGATTGGTCTTGGATCGGAAGCTCGACGGCCGCTGAAGATAGTCCGTAAAATGGACCGTTCTGGTCGGTAGAAAATCATGTGTCATACAGTCCCCCAAGGGTTTAGGTTCTTGAGGTCGAGCATAGAACCGTAACCACGGACCTCTTTTCGATTCTACGAGCTGTTGATCGGTCCTAACCTGATGCATGTGGCTCATGCCTGTTTGAGTTCGTACTGACCAAGGTCGCATCCCTGGTAGTGACATAGAGCTACATATACTCCTATTCCTTGCATGGTGGTCAAGAAGTGTCTCGGAGCCCGGCTATTCATTCAAAGGGTGGGTGTGATCCGACACTTTTTATGAGATAAATGAGCGGTCATGCGAACGCGTCTCTCTGGTCCGACCCTCCGTACAATCGCCGAGGTCTTTGGGAAACTCGATTACGAGCAGCTGGGGTCTGTCTATTGCTACGAAGGGGGCGATGAGTTTTGGCGCACCAAGCGAACGCCATGCCGCCGACTGGGAACGGAGGTGGCCGAAGCCCTCGTACGGAGGCTCCCGCGAGATGGGCGGAGTCTATATGTGGGCGCCGGTGTGACGGAGCTGCCGGCCTTACTAGCGGAAGCGCTCGAGCTTCAGCGCCAGGTTGAGCCCCACAATCTCCGCCGGTCGGAGGTGGCGGTGCTCAATCGTGCTTGTCGCGGCCTTCCCATTCGTTTCCGCGCCCTCAACGCCTCATCGGCACAAGGTCGGTTCGATCACATCTGGATCGTCAGCGTGCTCAATGATCCGGAGCGGTTTCCGCACCTCTCCACACTCTCATACGGTCGAGCTGATCCAGTAACGTTCAATCCCCTTCTCTTCCAGAAGGAGCGGCGGATCGTCCAAGCGATCGTGAATCGCTGCATGCCCAAATTGCATCTGCCTGGCCTTGTGACGACGTCAACTGAGGAAGTCCTGTGGATCGCAGACTGGTGCCATCGACACCAAGTTCCCTATCGTGTGGAGCCGAGGCAATATACCACGGCGCTCGTGGGCGATCCGATCTGTTTCATCAAAGTAGGTAACGCGTGAGAGGCGCCTGCCTGATATTTGTCAAAATTCAAACCCGGTCTTCTTAACTATATCGTCCATGTACTGCCTCGCATACTTCACATAGTTATCTGCCGATTCCTTAAGCCAAGCCAGTTCCTTCTCCGTCACCGGTCGCTTGACCTTGGCCGGTGATCCGAGGATTACACTCTTCGGCTGCACGACCGTCCCTTCGACAATCAAGGCACCAGCCCCTACCACTGAATCTTCTCCAATCACCGCACCGTCCATGATGATGGCACCCATGCCCACCAATACACGATCGTGGATCGTACAGCCGTGCAACAGCACGTGATGTCCGATCGTGACCTCATTGCCGATGATCAGCGGGTGTGTGTCGTGAGTCACGTGCAGCATGCAGAGATCCTGAACGTTGGTCCGATCTCCGATCCGGATGTAGTTCACATCGCCCCGGATCACGCTGTTGAACCAGACACTGCAGTCCTCGCCCATGACAACATCGCCGATCACGACAGCGGTCTCTTCGATAAAACATGATTTGGGGATTGTGGGTCTGACGCCTTGAAACGTCCGTATCATGAGGGGCACTCTAGGGGAATTGGTTGATCTCCCGCAAGGGTCTGATTGACAGTCTTTTTGACCCTCCCGTAGACTGCTCCCATGTCTGAGCCATTGATCATTCCACGGCGCGCGAAACCGGGAGCCCAGAGAGACAGGCACCGATCCCTGATCGGAGCCAGTCCCCAGAAAACTACGATCGGGTTTGTAAATCTTGGCTGTTCCAAGAATCAAGTCGACTCGGAAATCATGCTCGGGACTCTTGTGACCGAGGGATTTCAGCTCACCAGTGACCCGAAACAAGCCGACGTGGTCATCGTCAATACCTGCGGCTTCATCGAAGAGGCCAAAGAAGAATCGATCAACACTATTCTCGAACATGGGCATCTGAAGAAAACAGGAACCTGCCGTGTCTTGATTGCAGCCGGTTGTCTAGCCCAACGATATCAAGGGGACTTGCTCAAGGAATTACCGGAATTGGATGGGGTCGTCGGCACCGGTGAATTCGGCAGGATTGCAGAGATCTGCCGAGACTTGTTGGCCCCCAAGAAACGGCATCGCCGCCTCTGGATCAGCCAACCTCCGTATCTCTATGATGAGCTGGCGCCTCGCCTGAGACTCGGCAACCAGCATAGCGCCTATGTGAAAATCGCCGAAGGCTGCAACCGGAACTGTACCTTTTGCGCGATTCCACTGATGCGCGGCAAGCAGCGCAGCCGACCGGTGGACTCCATTGTCGCAGAAGCACGACAACTGGCCGAGGAGGGGGTGAAGGAGATCAACCTGATCTCGCAAGACACGATCAACTACGGAGTCGATCTTGGTCTTCGTCAAGGTCTGGTTCAACTGCTTCGCGAATTAGTGAAGGTTGAGAAACTCCGATGGATCCGACCGTTTTACCTCTACCCACAGCAAGTCACGGATGACCTGCTGGATCTCTACGCGGGTGAAGAAAAGATCACCAAGTATATCGACATGCCGCTCCAGCATATCAATGATCGCATGCTCAAGCGTATGCATCGGATGGGAGACCGTGCCGCTATCGACGCTCTGGTCGATCGCATCCGTACCCGTATTCCCGCGGTGACCTTCCGGACGGCCTTCATTGTCGGCTTCCCGGGAGAAACCGATGCCGCCTATACCGAGCTGCACGACTATGTGGAACAGGCTGAGTTCGACCGGGTCGCGGTGTTTCATTACTCTGACGAGGAAGGTACAGGGGCGGCCGACCTGAACGACAAAGTCGAGCGGGAGGTCATGGATGAACGTCGCAACGCCATCCTCTCCCTTCAGGAGTCCATTTCAGCAGCCAAGAGTCGGGCCAAAGTCGGCACTATCCTCGAGGTGCTGATCGATGGGCGCTCCGAAGAAACGGAGCAGGTGCTTGAAGGCCGCCACGAAGGACTTGGGCCGGAAATCGACGGTGTCGTCTACATCGACGAAGGTTCGACCCATCGCGGCAGGCAACGCCCGGCTAGCCACGAGATCGACTACCCAGCCCCCGGCGAGTTCTGCAAGGTCGAGATCACCGATGCGGCGGCCTTCGACCTGGTTGGACGGATTGTCAAGAATCCGGTCTCCTGAATGTAGCTTCTCGCCGCGTTGTTGCACCCATACCGACCATTTACGGAGTGAGGACAGATGACGGCCCAGAGAAAGGATTCAATCATCCTGCTGATCCATTGCAAAGATCGTAAAGGCATCGTCGCGCGAGTGTCAGGATTCATTCACGACTTCGGCGGCAATATCCTCGATTCCGACCATCATACGGACGAGGACACAAATGATTTCCTCATGAGGATGGAATTCGCTACGGAGGGATTTCAAATTCCTTCAAGCGACATTCCGCAGGCCTTCGCTCCGATCGCAAAAGTGTATGACATGCATTACGACGTGCATCCGTCCAGTCGACGGACTCGAGTCGGCATGTTGGTTTCGAAACAGGATCATTGTCTGGCCGATCTGCTCCAGCGGCACCGCCGAGACGAACTGCATATCGATATTCCCGTCATCATTTCGAATCACGACACCTGCGCCAGCTGGGCTGATCTCTTTAAAATCTCGTTTGCCGTTTATCCCATCACCAAAGAGACCAAGCCTCAGCAAGAACAACAGATCTTGGCGCTCCTGAAAGAGCACCAAGTGGAGCTGGTCGTCATGGCCCGCTACATGCAGATCCTCAGCGCGGACTTTCTGGCCCAGGTCGGCTGCCCGGTCATCAACATCCACCACTCCTTCCTCCCTGCCTTTATCGGGGCCAATCCCTACCGGCAGGCTTATGAACGAGGCGTCAAGATCATCGGGGCGACGGCGCACTATGCGACGCAGGACCTGGACGAGGGGCCGATCATCGAGCAAGACGTGATTCGCGTGGGACACCGGGATACGGTGGAGGATCTCGTCCGGAAAGGGCGGGATCTGGAAGAAATAGTGTTGGCACGCGCCGTGCGGCGACACATCGAACGCCGGGTGCTGGTGTACGGAAGAAAGACGGTGGTGTTCGACTAGCCGCTGTCGAGAGAGGGAGCAGGTCATCCAACCCGCCCCCTTTGCTCCTTCGCAGGACTACACCTTCACCGACAGGAACAGCGAGTTCCCACGCCGATTCACCAGGATCAGCACGCTGTCTCCTTTTTGGACGTTGGAAGACACTTTCTCAAAGTCCTCCACGGATTTGATCGGCTGCCGGTTGATCTCCCGAATGACATCGCCCGGCATGAGTCCGGCCTTCTCCGCTCCGCTATCCGGAGCAACCCCTGTCACCACCACGCCTCGCTTCCCCTTAAGGCCGAGTTCTTTGGAGGTAGCCTGATCCAAGTCCTCGACTGCGAGACCCGACAAGGCATAGTCCGTTCCGCCTCTTTCCACCTTGGCGACTTTCGTTTCATCAGGCTGCTCGACAATTCTGACTGTCATCTCACGTTCTTGGCCGTCGCGAATCACCTTCACCGGCACTGTGGTGCCAGCCGAAGTCTTGGTTACCAGTCGCTGCAACGCGACCCCATCCACCACAGGAGTATCCTGATACTCGACAATGACGTCTCCCTGCTTCAGTCCCGCCTGTTCGGCCGGGCTGTCCTCCCGGACATCGCTGACCAAGGCGCCTTTGGAATTCTTGATGTTGAATGACCTCGCCAGATCCTGGTTCAGGTCCTGAATACCGACACCAAGGTACCCTCGGACAACCTTGCCTGTCTTGAGCAGACTCTCATAGATTGGTTTGGCCATGGCTGTTGAGACGGCAAAACCAACGCCTTGATAACCGCCGGTCTGGGAGAAAATAGCGGTGTTAATACCGACGAGCTCGCCTCTGGTATTGACCAAGGCACCGCCCGAGTTACCAGGATTGATGGCGGCATCCGTTTGAATGAAGTCCTCATACTGAGTGATGCCCATGTGGCCTCGACCGATCGCGCTCACAATTCCAAGGGTCACGGTGGAATTCAATCCAAACGGATTGCCGACCGCTAACACATACTCACCGACTTGCAACCGTGACCCATCACCCCAGGACAACGCGGAAAGGTCGGTCGCGTTGATCTTGACCACGGCAAGGTCCGTCTTTGGGTCTGTGCCGATGATCTTGCCCTTGAACTCACGTTTGTCGGGGAGCGTGACATTCACTTCACGAGCCTTGTCGATCACATGGTTATTCGTCAGGATATATCCATCCGGAGAGACGATGACTCCTGACCCTTGTCCTCTCCGAGGTCCTCGATGTTCAAAAGGGTCGAATGGTCCCCGCCCACGAGGCCCGAAGGGTTTTCCGAAGAATTCTTCCATTCGGCCTCGTAACTCGTCAGGGACAGAAGAGCCCTCCGAAGTGTTTTCCGTCATCACAGTCGTGATGTTGACGACCGCCGGAGTCACCTGCCTGGCAACCTCCGCAAAGCCGTTCGCCGGGGCTGTAGCAGCAACGGGCGCGGCAGGGGCAGAGGAGCCGTCGAATGCCTGAGACGAGGTGAATGAGTAGCCGCCCCACACCAGTGCGCCGCTCACAAGACCGATCCCAACCACGGAACCGATAGTACGATACGGATGCGATGACATGATTTCCTCCTTGTGAAGCTGTTGTTCAACTAATCGACACAGCGCGAGATCATTCCTGCTAAGGATGCGTCAGTATGTCGATTGAAAAACTAACAACCGGCAATGAGAGGGAGATTAATCGAGAATTAGACTTCGCTAAGCGGCGGAATGGGCGAGCGGGAGCACAACCGTGAAGGTTGATCCCTGACCGAGATCGCTTTTGACTTCTATCCGCCCCTTGTGCAAATCGGCGATCCAAGCACAAATAGCAAGGCCGAGGCCCGTTCCCTTTTTCGTGTGGGCGCGAGCGACGTCCGTGCGGAAGAAGCGTTGGAAAATCCGCTTGTGGTCCGCCGGGGCAATGCCGATGCCATGGTCCGAGACCGAAAGTCTGGCCTCTCGGCCATCATTCAACAGCGAGATCTCGACCTTTCCCCCCTGGTGGGAATACTTCATCGCGTTCTCCACGAGATTGAGCAGCAACTCGCGAAGCCGCAAGTCGTCGCCTTGCACAACCGCCGGCATCACTGTTCCCAGTACAACCTCGATATTCCGGTCCTGCCCGAGTTGTGCGGCCCGACGATGAACATCTTCGACGAGAGACTCCATCCCAACGGGAAACGATTCCAGTGTGACTTCTCCCATGTCGGCACGGGAGAGGAACAACAGTTCGTCGACGATTCTGCTCATTCGATCGATCTCTTCCAAATTGCTCTCCAGCACCGACTTATAGTCTTCGACCGGACGAGGCCGCCGCAGAACCAAGTCCGTCTCACCCTTCATCACCGTGAGAGGGGTCCTCAACTCATGCGACGCATCACTGCTGAATTGACGGATTTGGCTGAACGAGGCATCCAGTCGGCCGATCATGTTGTTGAAGGTGGCGGCCAGGCGACCGATTTCGTCATGAGCCGCCGGCATGCTGAGACGCTGGCTGAGATCACCGGCGGCAATGCGCTGCGCGGCAAGGGTAATCTTATCGACAGGACGTAACGCTCGCCCCGCCAAGAACCATCCCCCCGCGAGGGAAACGGTCAGGGCGATCGGGATTGCCACCACGAGCAGAATCATGAAACGGTGGAGGGTTTCTCCGACCGACTCCATCGACGTACCCACTTGCACGATGTACAAGAGATTACCCCGATACATGATCGGCATGGAGATCAGCCGCAACGGAGGCTCATTGGGATACTTGGCTGACTCAAAAATGCTCTGTCCGGCGAATGCTGTATCGAGAGCGGTCCGGCTGAGTGGAACTTCATGCTGTTTGATGTTGGGAGATCGGATCGATATGGTGCCCGAGGGGCTGAAGATCTGGAAGAACTTATCGATGCGCGTCAGTTCGGGAAATTGGGAGAGCAATTCTTCTTCATTGATCAGAGGAAGAAACCCGCGCTCTTCGAGCGACCGCACAGCCGCCGTCGCCGTTTCTTCCAGAGATTGATCGACGGCGTCACGTAAATTTCTGGCGGTCATTGCGTACAGCAGCACGGAGAAAACCATGAGGACGATGGCAAGGGCGGTCCCGTACCAGAGGGTCAGTCGAACACGTAGCGGCATAGGTCAGCTCCTGGTCGCTGATGACGAGATGATACCGTCGCATAGCCTTCTTGTCGCTTTACCGCATCTCGGAGCCGATGCATGAAAGCGATGGCTGCTTCGGCATGGTGCTAGTCGGCCTTCAGCATATACCCGCTACCGCGAATGGTATGGATCAATTTCTTGGTTCTGCCTCGATCGATCTTATTCCGAAGGTAGTTGACGTAGACGTCGATGACATTGGTGAAGGTATCGAAATCTTGATTCCACACATGTTCGGAGATCATGGGCCTGGTGAGCACGCGGCCGGCATGGCGCATCAGATATTCGAGCAACGCATACTCTTTCAGCGTCAAATCGATGCGTTGTCCCCCTCGGGTGACGTCGCGGGTCGCAGGGTTGAGAATCAGGTCCTCCACCTGGAGGATTCCCGGGCTCTCGGATGCCCCACGCCGCAGCAGGGCCCTCACGCGCGCCAAGAGTTCATCGATTGCAAACGGTTTGGTCAGGTAATCGTCGGCGCCGGCATCCAGCCCTTTGACCCGTTGGTCGATCTGGGATTGAGCTGAAAGAATCAACACCGGGGTGTGGATCCGTTCCCGACGGATATTCTTCAGGACATCCAGACCGGACATGGAGGGCAACATCACGTCGACGACCAGGAGGTCGTAATTGATCGCCAGGGCCATCTCTAACCCTTTGGCTCCGTCCTCACAGAGGTCGACGGCATAGCTTTCTTCTTCAAGCGCTCGCTGAATAAAACTGCCGACTTTGGTTTCATCTTCTATGACAAGCACCCGCATACACACTCCACACATGTTGAGCAGCGGCGTGATTATACCAGACCGATGAATGTGAATCTTGCAGCGTGCAGACGCGCTTGATCGTTCCCGAAACCTGGCTAGGTCGAGTCCCCGGGAAGCGTCTGTTCCAGAGAGGTAATCATGGGCTTGCCGTCGCGGATATTGAAGATCAGCGTTTCTTCGCCTTCCGTCTTGAATTCCCGATTGGCTTGCAGGAGTGTCTCCGTCGACTTGAAGGATACTTTCGCGCTTCGCTCATCCGAGGCCAACGAGACGGACGTATTCGTGCGAGTGAAGTCCTTGGCGCTGGGAAAGGCGAAACTCATGGCGAGGGTTTTTCGGTAGTCTGCCCGCGTCAGCAACGCCATCTGTTGTTGCGGGCCATGTTTTAGATGAATGGTAATGGTCGCGTCGTGGGTAATGTGGCGCAGGATGCCGTCGACATCCTTTCGTCGAACAGCCTCGTCGAGTGCATCGAGCAGCAGATCGATCCCTTCACGAGTCAAACGGACATCGGGCTTGAAGGGCTTCGATCGCGAGTCTGTGAGAACCACGCCAGGCTGACTTGTCGGGAAGTGGGGAACCAGAAAGCTGAACCCCAAACTCTGGTTCTTCACAATCGCATATCCCGCGTATCCCATGATCCCGGCAGCACCGAGAACAAGCGCTATGGCGAGAGCCTTTACCATGGAGAAGCGATGCGGCGATCCCTTCTCCGCCCTTTCATCCATCGGAGCCTCGCTTCATGGCAACCATAGACCAGCTCTCCGGATCGAACGTATAAGCTAACAATAGCGTGAATTATTCGAAAAGCAATCAAAGGCACCGGCTCTGCAAGACGATTTACCCAGCGGAACACATGCCTAACTCTATGGCTGCTTTGGAGAAAGCCTTCTTGCGACGCACCACTCGCCATGACCACTACGAAGTCATCCCCGAAAAGCAGGTGCGCTCTTGGAAAAATGGCCGATCGCATGGTAGCTTGCACAGTTGGCAGAAATAGCACTCAGCACATCCCTTCCGAACACAACAGAAGGTAGCAGACTTCATGACATCTCCGAATTGGCTCCGACCGACTGATGACTTTATTCACCGTCACCTGGGTCCCACAAAGGCCGATATTCAGGAGATGCTGGCCTGCTTGGGCTTGCCCTCGCTCGACACGTTGGCCGATACGGCCATTCCCCCAGGCCTTCGCCTTCGTGAACCCTTGGACGTTCCCGTCGGGGATGGTGAGCAGGCGGTCCTGGGCCGCCTGAGAAGCATTGCGTCCCAAAATAAGGTCTATCGATCGCTGATCGGGATGGGATACTACGATTGCGTCACCCCTGCTGTGATTCAGCGAAACATCCTAGAAAATCCAGCATGGTATACGCAATACACCCCCTACCAAGCCGAGATCTCACAAGGCCGCTTAGAGGCGCTCGTGAACTTTCAAACCATGGTGGCTGACTTGACCGGTCTGCCGCTGGCGAATGCCTCCCTGTTGGATGAAGCAACCGCTGCGGCTGAAGCGATGGCGATGTGTTACACGATCGCCCGCAACGCAGGCGAGCCGCGCAAGGAATTCTTTGTCTCGCGCGACTGTCATCCACAGACCTTGGCGGTGTTGCAGACCAGAGCAGAACCTCTGGGTATCGTCATCAAGACCGGCGTCGCCTCGTCGGTTGATTGTTCGCGTCCTCAGCTGTGCGGCATTCTGTTGCAGTACCCGGCTACGGACGGCTATGTGGGTGATTTCAGCACATTGGTCACCCAGGCTCATGAGGCCGGTGTGCTCGTGGCGGTTGCAACCGATCTTCTGGCCCTGACCTTGCTCCGTTCGCCGGGGGAATTCGGTGCCGACATCGCCGTCGGTTCGACACAACGGTTCGGCGTGCCGCTTGGCTTCGGTGGCCCCCATGCCGCATTTCTCTCGACCAAAGAGCAGTACAAACGGCAGGTGCCTGGTCGCCTTGTCGGTTTCTCAAAAGATGTGACCGGCAAACCTGCCATCAGGCTTTCACTCCAGACTAGGGAGCAACACATCAGACGGGAGAAGGCGACCAGTAACATCTGTACAGCTCAGGTCTTGTTGGCCGTCATGGCCTCCATGTATGCCGTGTACCACGGACCGGACGGGTTGCGTCGGATTGCCGAACGTGTACGCGGCCTCACGCTGTTGCTGGCTGAGGGACTGCGCCGGCTTGGGTTCGACGTCTCGCCGAAAGTCTTTTTCGATACAGTTCGGGTACCACTGTCCAAGGCGCAAGCGGATCAGATTGCGACGCGCGCTGATGCACAAGGAATCAATTTCCGTCGCTATGACGACGGCTCAATCGGCATCTCGCTCGACGAGCTCAGCTCGGAGGAGGAAGTACAGCGTCTCCTGCAAATCTTCGTCGGTCATGATCAGTTGCCCTTCCGTCTCTCCGACCTCGTTGCCTCCATCGATCTCAGCTACTCATCGCCCTTGGTCAGAACCAGTAAATATCTGACGCACGAAGTTTTCCATCGATATCGTTCCGAGCACGAGATGCTCCGCTATCTCCACCGGTTGCAGGCAAAGGACCTCTCACTCGTCCACTCGATGATTCCCTTGGGCTCCTGCACGATGAAATTGAATGCCACCGCTGAAATGTTGCCGGTGACCTGGCCGGAGTTCGCTCGGCTCCATCCCTTCGCGCCGGCTGAGCAAACGCTCGGCTATCGGACCTTGTTCGGACAGCTGGAATCGTGGTTGGCCGAGATTGCCGGGTTTGCGGCCTTTTCGCTTCAACCGAACGCGGGGTCTCAGGGTGAATATTCCGGCCTGATGATGATCCGAGCCTACCATCGATCGAGGGGAGAAACACATCGGGACGTCTGCTTGATCCCGGTCTCGGCCCACGGCACGAACCCTGCCAGCGCCGCCATGGTCGGCATGGAGGTTGTCGTCGTCGCGTGCGATCGGAACGGAAATGTCGATGTCGCCGACTTGGAGGCTAAGGCCGCTCAATTTCGCGACCGATTATCGGCCCTGATGCTCACGTATCCGTCGACCCATGGGGTATTTGAGGCAAGTGTGCGGCGCATTTGCCAAATCGTCCATACCCATGGTGGTCAAGTCTATATCGATGGGGCCAATATGAATGCCATGGTGGGCCTTTGCCGCCTGGGCGATATCGGGGCTGATGTCTGCCATCTCAACCTCCATAAGACATTTTGTATTCCCCATGGAGGTGGAGGGCCCGGCGTGGGACCGATCGGAGTGGCACGCCATCTGGTGCCGTTTCTCCCAGGGCATCCCGTGATCAAGCTTGGTGGGCCTCAATCCATCGGTCCGGTGGGAGCAGCCCCGTTCGGCAGTCCGAGCATTCTTCCGATCTCCTGGACCTATATCGCCTTGATGGGACGAGACGGATTGACTAAAGCCACACAGGTTGCCATCCTCAATGCCAACTACATGGCCAAGCGGCTGGAGAAGCATTATTCGATCCTCTACAAGGGAGACTCCGGACTCGTAGCCCATGAGTTCATCCTGGATCTGCGTGAATTCAAGGAAAGCGCCGGTATCGAGGCGATGGATGTTGCCAAGCGATTGATGGACTATGGCTTCCATGCGCCGACCGTTTCGTTCCCGGTACCAGGCACGCTCATGATCGAACCGACGGAAAGCGAAGCCAAGAGCGAGCTCGATCGGTTCTGCGAAGCACTCATTCTGATCCGCGCCGAGATTCAGGAGATCGTTGACGGGCGGCAACCGCGAACGAACAATCTGCTGAAGAACGCGCCTCACACCGCCGCGATCGTGACGGCGACAGAGTGGAATCGCCCCTATAGCCGCGAGCAGGCGGCCTTTCCCGCTCACTGGATCAGAAACAGCAAGTTCTGGCCGAGCGTGAGTCGCGTCGACGAAGCCTACGGCGATCGCCATCTGGTTTGTAGTTGTCCTCCCATGGAAACCTACCAGTCCTAGCAGAGTCGCCTCCTGTATGGCTGTCCGCTGGTCCGCTCGAATGGACAGGCTCGTTCCTTGCCTGACTTCTGGACAAGCAGTAGAGTACAGCTGTCAGCCCTGACCTGGAGGTTCTATGAGCGATGTTGGACGTCGAGATTTCCTCGTGCGGACGGGATTGGCCTTGAGCGCAGCGGTACTGGCTGGGACCTATCCTCGCGCGATTGCCGATCAGCCGCCCTCACGGTACAGGCTCACAAATTGGGAAGACTTTCGGGCACAGTTTTCATTGTCTCCACAGCTCATCCATCTCGCCTCGTTTTTTCTCGCATCCCATCCCACCCCAGTACGCGAAGCGATCGAACGGCATCGTGCCGGCCTCGATGCCGATCCCATCGGCTACTGGTACGAGCACGAAGAGAAGCAAGAAGCGAAGGTGCTTATGGCAGCAGCCGACTATCTGGGCGTCGAACCAATCGATATCGCCTTGACTGACAGCACGACGATGGGGCTGGGTTTGCTCTATGGCGGACTACAACTTCGCAACGGGCAAGAAATCCTGACGACGACACACGACCATTATTCGACGGAAACTTCGTTGCGCCTTCGAGCCGAACGGACTGGTGCGACCGTACGTCAGATCCCTCTCTATCGTTCGATCAAGACTGTCTCTCGCGACGAGCTGGTCGATTCCCTACAAAAAACCATCACCCCCGCGACCCGTATCGTGGCCGTCACCTGGGTCCATTCCAGCACGGGACTAAAATTGCCGATTCATGAAATGGCTCTTGCAATTCAATCCATCAATCGATCGAGAGCAGAAGAGGACCGAATCATCTTCTGCGTGGACGGCGTTCATGCGTTGGGCGTCGAAGACTTCAGTCTCAACGAACTCGGCTGTGATTTTCTGGTCGCCGGAACCCACAAATGGATGTTCGGCCCTCGTGGAACCGGTCTCGTTTGGGGCCATCCGCAAGCCTGGCCGATCGCCCAGGCAATTATCCCCACCTTCAATTCGCAAGCATTCGAGATTTGGCTGAAGAATGGGTCATCGCACAGTCTTCCGCAATCCATCTATATGAGCCCCGGTGGGTTCCATTCGTTCGAACATCGTTGGGCTCTAGACGAAGCCTTCAACCTTCATCAAGCGATCGGGAAAGCCAAAGTGACGCAGCGCATCTATGAATTGAATCAGCAGTTGAAGCAAGGCTTGGCAGCCATGCCTCATATCACCCTGCGCACACCAATATCGCAGGATCTTTCGGCTGGAATCGTCTGTTTCGAAGTCGCCGGGATGACTCCTCGTCAAGTTGTGGAGAAGCTGCGGCAGCGTAAGATAGTCGGCAGCGTGACACCCTACGCGACGCAGTATGCCAGGCTCGCGCCGAGCCTCCTCAACTCACAGCATGAAATCGAGACAAC
>JARFXQ010000059.1 GCA_029194725.1 Nitrospira sp.
TATATCCGGAAGGGCGCGACGTGAAACAAGGAGATCGCCTGTATCAGATTGAGCCGGTGCCCTTCAAGGCGGCGGTTGCGAGTGCCAAGGCCAAGATTGCGCAGGCGGAGGCTCGAGTGGTCCAGGCCAAGCAGGATCTAGCGCGAGTGAAACCGTTGCTTGCCGAACAGGCGGTCAGCCAGAAGGACGTCGACGATGCCGTTGCCGAGCAGCTGGCGAGCAGTGCCGCACTGGAAGGTGCGCAGGCCGACCTCATCAAGGCCCAATTCGATCTGGATAACACCCTCATCACGGCTCCCATCAGCGGGATTATCGAGCGCAGCCGTTACTATGAAGGACGGCTGGTCTCGGCTCAGACCGATCTGCTGACCATGATCCATCGGGTCGATCCGATGTACGTGGTTGTGAACGTTCCCGAGCTGTTCATCCTACAACGGCGACGGGACATCGAGACGAAGAAAATTACCCATCCAGGAGATTACAAGTTGCGAGGTCGGCTGACGTTCATGGATGGCACGGTCTATCCACAAGAAGGGGTTCTTGATCTGTTGGAGCCCGGTTTGCGAACGGAAACCAGCTCGCGTCAAATACGAGTCACATTTCCCAATCCCAATCGTACCCTTCTGCCGGGACAATTTGTGAAGGTCCGATTCACCGGTGATACAAAAACAGACGCAGTCCTCATCCCTCAACGAGCCGTCATGCAAGGTCCGCAAGGTCCCTTTGTCTATGTGGTCAACCCGGATGAGAAGGTTGAGATTCGAGACGTGGCGGCTTCTGATTGGAAGGGAAGTCAGTGGATCATCGATAGAGGTTTGCATACGGGCGATCGGGTGGTCGTGAACGGCTTAATGAAGATCGGTCCGGGGGCTCCCGTAAAGGCTGTTCCCTGGGTCGCGGCGAATGCCTCCGCTACAGAGCCTGCTCGCAACCCTCCTCAGGATCATTTGTGATCTCGAACGTTTTTATCGATCGGCCGATTCTTGCGTCGGTCATCTCGGTCGTGGTGGTCGTCATGGGGCTGCTCTCCGCGCAGTTCCTTCCGGTCGCGCAATTTC
>JARFXQ010000019.1 GCA_029194725.1 Nitrospira sp.
TGGTCAAAGGCACATTTCGTGTCGGCCAGGTCATCGAGTTCGATCAACAGTCTCGCGCGACCATCGTGAAACGTGATGCGATAGGCACTGAGGTGGTGGTGGATAGTCCTGCGCCGGTCACACAATTGTTCGAAGCACGAGGGGTGATGCCCCTTCCACCGTACATCAAGCGTGCGGCGACCCAGGAAGATCATCGCTGGTATCAGACAGTCTTTGCCAAACATGCCGGAGCGATTGCCGCGCCGACTGCCGGGCTTCACTTCACGGAAGAACTGTTTCGACGACTGCGCGAAGCCGCAATCAACGTTGCCACGGTGACGCTCCATGTCGGTCCTGGCACGTTCAAGCCGGTAACGACTGAGCGGATTGAAGATCATCAGATGGGAGCGGAATATTTCACAATCGGCGAAGAGACCGTGAAAGCGATCCAGGAAACCAAACGTACCGGCGGCCGGGTGGTGGCCGTCGGTACGACGGTTGTCCGTACGCTTGAAACCGTCATGAAAGAAAAGGGGGAGATGGTTCCCATGTCCGGCGAAAGCCGGCTCTTCATCACCCCAGGGTTCCCGTTCAAGGTCGTCGATGCCCTGATGACGAACTTTCACCTCCCGCGGACCACCTTATTGATGCTGGTCTCAGCCTTCGCCGGAATTAATCCGATTCGCAGAGCCTATGAAGAGGCGGTCAAGGAGCGGTATCGTTTCTACAGCTACGGCGACGCGATGCTGATTCTCTAGCAGAATGCTGAAAAAGTCCGTCAGCGGCGTTCTCACGTCGCTCAGAGGCTCAACGTACCGAAGCGTACGCCTCGCCCCTTCGCTCGCTGCGGCCTTGCTGAACAGCCTTTTTGATCATTCTGCGGGGATGGCTAATGCATCTATAACCTCGATACCCATGACGGTTACAGAGGTCAGAATGAGTTTTTCGGCAGTCTGCTAGCGGTCCTACCTTCTCGTGTCTTCTGTTCTAAGATCGTTCATGATCCACTCGTCATCCCGGTCAGGCCACGTGTGAAGCCTCCATGCTATTCGGGTTCTTGCCTTTGCCTGCTGAAACGGTAGAATACGCCCCGTACGTATCGACCCTGGTTCTCGGCCCCTCGGTGGGTGAAGAGATCGTAAATGGCTGATCAAGCGCCGAATCGCTTCGATGTCTTCCTCAGCTATCACTGGCGTGACCATGCCCAGGTGGAAGTGCTGGCACGACGGTTGCGCGAGGAGAAGCTCATCGTTTTTCTCGACCGCTGGTATCTGACGCCGGGACAATCCTGGCCCAAGGAATTGGAAACAATTCTGGCGCGCTGTCGAGCGGTGGCGGTCTGTATCGGACAAGGCGAGATGGGACCATGGCAGCAGCGGGAGCAGTATCTTGCGTTGGAGCGGCAGGTCGCCGCCGAGCGTCAGGGCCAGAGGTTCTCCGTCATTCCGGTCTTACTGCCCGGCGCGGAACCACCACTCGGATTTCTGAGTCAAAACACCTAGGCCGATTTCCGGACTCGTGTCGACGATCCTGTTCTGTTCACCACACTCATCAGCGCGATCCATGGTCAGCCGCCAGGTCCGGACGCGCAGCAGACAGTTCGCGAGACGCTTGCCACAATTTGTCCTTACCGGGGCCTGCTCTACTTTCGCGAGGAAGATGCGCCATTTTTCTTTGGGCGTGAAGCGGCCATCACACAGCTCGCAAGTGCGGTTCAGCAGCACAACCTTGTGGCGGTGGTTGGAGCGTCGGGGAGTGGAAAGTCGTCGGTCGTGAGGGCCGGCCTGGTGCCGGAACTGCGGAAGGCTCGTGATCGGGTCTACGAGATTGTGACAATTGTTCCGACCGATCGCCCAGTCCATGCTTTGGCGGCGGTGCTGATGCCGTTCCTTGAACCGGACATGAGCGAAGTCACTCGGTTGAGGGAAACGAACCAGTTAGCTGAGGACTTGCTCAGTCGGAAGACTGCTCTCCGCGATATCGTTGATCGCGTGCTTGCCAAGCAGCCGGGCACGGATCGCCTGCTCCTCATTGCCGATCAATGGGAGGAACTGTTCACGCTCTGTAAAGACGATGCGGCCAGGCGGTGCTTCATCGACAACATTCTCGAGGCATCGGCGACGACAAAACTGAGTACGGTGCTCACCCTGCGTGGAGACTTTTTCGGCCGGGCCATTACCGAATACCGGCCGTTGTCCGACCGAGTGCAAGGCGCTCAGGTGAATCTTGCGCCAATGAAGCGGGAGGAATTGCGCCTCGCGATTGAGGAGCCGGCGCGGAAAGTCGGGCTCACTTTCGAAGCAGGTTTAGTCGATCTGATTCTCGAACAGGTGGGCGACGAACCGGGTCATCTCCCCTTGGTGGAATTCGTGCTGCGGCGTTTGTGGGAGGATCGGCAGGGCGGCCAGCTGCATCATGCGGCCTACAAGGCAATGGGTGAGTTGCAGGGAGCGATCGCGCAGAAGGCAGAGTCCTTATTCACGAAACTGAGCAAGGAAGACCAACGGAAGGTGCAACAGATTTTCTTACGTCTGGTGCGACCGGGTGAAGGTGAGGCAGACACCAGGCGTCGCGCGACTTTCGAGGAGGTTGGGTCCGAGGAGCAACGGCTTGCGAAGCAGCTCGCCGATGAGCGGTTGTTGGTGACCTCGCAGGTTGCTGGGGGTGGCGAGGAGACCATCGAGGTGTCGCATGAGGCACTCATTCGGCATTGGGATCGGCTCAAGGGGTGGGTTGAGGCGGATCGCCGTTTCCTCGCCTGGCAGCAGCGGCTACACACATCGGTCGAACAGTACGAAAAGAATCCCAAGGACGCCGGTGTTCTCCTCCGAGGATTTCCTCTCACCGAGGCGTTGGAGTGGCTGAAGAAAAAGCCGGACTATTTCTCAACTCGCGAGCGTCAGTTTATCACCGCAAGCCATGATCGTAAGACGAGGGAACGCATGGCATCTGTCCTTGTCGTCGGCCTTGTGCTCCTGGTGATCGGCGGGACGACCTGGCTCTGGCTGAAGGGCTATGACCTCGATCAGGCGGCACTCAAAATTCAATCGCTCGTCGTCAGCATCCATGTGCCGCCCCAGATGGTACAGATTCCAGCCGGCACCTTTCAGATGGGCGACGTGGAGAAGGTGGGGGAATCATGGCGCAATCCGGTCCATCCGGTGACGATCAAGCCATTTGCCATGGGGCAATATGAAGTCACCTTCGAAGAATACGACCGGTTTGCCATCGCGGAAGGAAAGCCCTTGCCAGGTGATCAAGGATGGGGGCGGGAACGGCGGCCCGTGATCAATGTGTCGTGGGACGATGTGAAGGCCTATGCTGCATGGCTGTCAAAGGAAACGGGCAAGCGTTACCGACTGCCGACGGAATCGGAATGGGAATATGTCGCCCGGAGTGGCACCAAGCAAGACATCTGGGCTGGGACTACCAAGGAATCGGAGCTGGGAGACTACGCGGTCTTCCAGGATAATTCTGGAAATCGCACGGGAGAAGTCGGGACGAAAAAAGCGAACGAGTTTGGGCTTCATGACTTGAGTGGCAATGTCTGGGAGTGGGTCGAAGATTGTGTGCATGGATGGTATCAGGATGCACCGAAAGATGGCTCGGCTTGGTTAGAGGCTAACGCCGGCGATTGCGGCCGGCGTATGATCCGGGGCGGTTCCTGGAACAACAAACCGGACAACCTTCGTGTGTCGAACCGGAACAGGAACACGACCGACAACCGGAACAACAACATTGGCTTCCGTCTTGTTCAGTCCGCCCGCACGGCAAGCAGCCGACCCGGAACCGGTTTGTTTATGGACAGATCGGGTGTGGTAGCGGGTGTCCATGAGCCTGTTTCCCGGTCTCCTGCGAAAGCGGGAAGGCCGAATAGAGGGCCTGGGGTGAGGCGAGTCGGGGTCGGTAGGCGAGACCACCGGCCCCGGGCGCTGCCTGGCGTGATCACGTTGTAGAGTCAGGGACAAAACGAGCAAACAAGCCAAGAGGGCTGAGGCGAAAGAAAAAGGGACAGGCAGGATAACCAACGAAGCATGGTATCCCGTTCGCGTGCCTGCGGTGGCTGTGCCGACCATATTGTGACCGAACGAAGAGTGATTTCGGTCACCGTGGCTCGGTCCTGATCCATGCTGCCTTCTTCCTCCTGCTGTCCGCGTTGCTCCGATAGAGATCCCGTGCTACACTGATCCTGTGTAAATAGGAGGGTGTCAGTATGGCGAATTTAACTGTTGTGATCGAAAGCGATACTTTGAAGCGTGCCCGCATACGGGCGCTCGAAGAAGGGACGTCCGTGAACGCGGTCGTGCGGGACTATCTGGCTGATTATGCCACGATGAAGGCCAAAAAAGATGAGGCAATCAATGACTTGCTGCGGCTGTCTCAGAGCGCGAAGACGAGGCGGGGGAATCGCCGGTGGACTCGTGAAGACCTTCACCAGCGATGAAGGATTGCGTATTTGTCGATACGAATGTACTGGTCTATCTGTTCGACACAGATACTCCCGCCAAGCAGCGCCGTGTGCAGGAACTCCTAATCAAGTCGTGAACTACGTGCGCAGGTAACTCTGAGCACTCAGGTTCTGCAAGAGTTCTATGTGTCCGTGACTCGGAAGCTGGCCACGCCGCTTGGTTTGGAGGAGGCATTCGAGGCCGTCCAAGATCTCACCGCGTTCCCGATAGTCCAGATTGATACTCCTCTGATCCTATTGGCGATACAGCGAAGTGGTAAGGCGAAGGTCTCCTTTTGGGATGCGCTTATTCTGGAGGCAGCACTGATTGCCGGAGCGACCGTCCTCTACTCCGAAGATTTCAAAGATGGCGCTGTCGTTGGAAGGCTGCGAGTTACGAATCCTTTCAGGTGAGAGCCTAACCGAGAAACACGGAAGATGCTGTTCAGAGAACCCTTACCGATGTGCCTATCTATGACGTGTCGGGGCAGCTGCTGAACAAGACAACGGTGGTGATGGCTGACTCGGACTTACAGCAGCTCCCGCCGGATGGTGATCGGTAGCTTGGCTTTCATGGACTGTTGGAATGAGACCAGCGCCCGTTGTTGCTTCTGCAACAGCATGTCATCCAGCACCCGCTGCTTAGCCTCTGCTGCCTTAGCAGGGTCTGAATCTTGTGGCCTGGTCATGAGAGACTGTCCCTCGGCAATCTCCGTGGGGGTTAGGGCAACGGAGTCTCGCACGATCATCCGAGCTTTATTGGCCATGACCTCCTGGTGCTGGATCGACTCAAACGCTGCTGGGGTGAGATGATTTGCGGCGAGTACGCGCTTGTAGAGGTCTGGGTCGAAGGCGCCGTTTTTCTGAAAGACCGGCGTTTGCATGATCAGCTCGCGCAAATCGGCATCGGAAACCCGCACGCCCATTTCCTCGGCAGCGATGATCCAAATACGACTATCGACGAGCTGCCCGACGACGAATTCCTTGAACTCTTCCTCTTTGAAATCGGTTTTGATGTTTTCTTTGTAAATGCGGCGCATGTTTTCATAGGTACGTTTGAATTCGTCGAGCGAAACCGATTGCTCACCGACCTTGGCGACGGGTCCACCTGCCTGTTCCCCGAAGCCCCACCAGCCCATGGTTATCACGAAGGCGACAGCTAAGATCCCCATGATGGATTTGAGCAACCAAGGGTAGTTGTGAGACGCATCTCGCATTGTCTTGATCATGTCAATCCTCTTCCTCTGTGAATCAACAGTGTACTTGTGGACCCGGATGGAAGGCAAGGGCAGGTGGCGCGGGGCAGTACGAGGAGAGGTTACAAGCGTCGGTAGTATGAGAGATCGGCCTCCTGCGCATCTGTTTCCAGGAGGTCGAAAGACGGATCAGCAAGGTTTCGAAAAGAAAACAAAGGAAAGATCGGTCTTTGTTTGTGGAAGTTGATGCGTTTTGTTATACTTTGCCACCAATTAGAAGGAGATTTCTTGACAGGGGAGGGGCCAACCTCGACGGCGCTGGAAACGGGAGTCTATCCGAAGGCCCATGTTCTGAATCGGTTCATCGCGAAATTAATCGATCTGTTCATTGTCGCCGCTGCCGACGAAATTGCTCCTCCGGTCGGCTTTCTTTCCGGCTTGGCCTACATCT
Source organism: Nitrospira sp. (assembly GCA_029194725.1). Lineage (GTDB taxonomy): Bacteria > Nitrospirota > Nitrospiria > Nitrospirales > Nitrospiraceae > Nitrospira_D. The sequence goes on from JARFXQ010000019.1 coordinate 6,074, forward strand.
TGATTGCCGATGGGTTTGCGGGCGGAAAAAGTATCGGCAAACGGCTGGTGGGTCTGCAAACCATGCAATTGGATGGCCGGGATCCGACCGGTTTCCGAGAGTCGATCATCCGGAATCTTCCGCTGGGTGGCGCACAGATCGCGTATGCAGTCCCATACATTGGATGGCTCGTCTCTCTTGCCATTTTAGCGGTTGAGAGTTTTTTGATCATTGGAAATGAGCAGGGTCGCCGGCTTGGCGATGAAGTAGCAAGGACTCAGGTATTGGACGCCGGTCAACTTGCGGTCCCAGATTAGGTAAGTCGCTCACAAAGCACACGGGCCGGACGCGAGAGAGTCTGGCCAATATGAAGGGAGACACGCCGTGGGGTTCCCAGGAGATGTATTCGGTTGGTTCTCCGATGACCTGGCGATTGACTTAGGCACCGCCACCACGCTGGTGTATGTTCACGGGAAGGGGATCGTGCTGAACGAGCCATCCGTTGTTGCCGTTGAAAAGAAGAGCGAAAAGGTGCTGGCCGTCGGAGCCGATGCGAAGAAAATGCTCGGTCGCACCCCGGGGAATATCGTCGCGATTCGGCCGATGAAGGAAGGTGTGATCGCCGACTTCGAGATGGCCGAACAGATGCTGAAACATTTCATCCGAAAGGCCCACAATCGCAGCGCGTTTGTGCGGCCTCGCATTATCATCGGCGTGCCCTCCCGCATCACGCAGGTAGAGCAACGGGCCGTACGCGATTCAGCCGAATTGGCGGGGGCGCGAGAAGTTTATCTGATCGAAGAGCCCGTCGCCGCGGCCATAGGGTCCGGGTTGCCGATTACGGAGCCATCGGGCAACATGGTCGTCGACGTGGGAGGCGGCACGACAGATATCGCCGTCATTTCGCTGGGCGGCATCGTGTACAGCGAGTCGGTCAAGGTCGCCGGTGATCGCATGGACGAAGCGATCATGAATTACATCAAGAAAAAGTATAATTTATTGATCGGCGAGCATATGGCGGAACGGATCAAGTTTGAAATCGGGTCTGCCTATCCGTTCGAAGAGCGGAAAACCATGATGATCAAGGGGCGAGATTTGATTTCCGGCATTCCGCGGACGTTGGTCATCGATGACGCCGAGGTTCGTGAAGCGTTGCAAGAACCCATTGGAACGATCGTGAACGCGATCAAGATTGCCTTGGAAAACACCCCGCCCGAGCTGGCAGGGGATATTATCGACCGCGGGATCGTGTTGACGGGGGGAGGTTCTCTGCTGAAAGGGATGGACACGCGATTCCGGGAAGAAACGAATCTACCGATCATTACGGTGGACGATCCGCTGACCTCTGTGGTGTTGGGAGTGGGCAAGATTCTGGATGAGCTGGATCTCCTCCGAAAGGTATCGGTCATGTCTCAAGCGAACAACCTCCGGTAAGGTTCCATCCCTCATGCGGATGGTCAATTTACGCGTACCCTACAGCGCTCGGCGTGGTGCTCTTTTTCTTGCCGTCATTCTCGCGGTCGGCTTCCTGCTTCTGCCGGGCCAACTCCAAAGTGTATTTCAGGAGGTGGGCGGTCCCTTAGGATGGATTATCAGTTGGCCTTTCCAGGCGGTGGCCGGAATCCATGACCGAATTGCCGGTATCTGGGGACGATATGTGGCCCTCCAAGAGGTTGAAGAAGAAAATCAACAGTTGAGGAGAGAACTGGATCTCCTCAAGGAACAAAATGGGCAGCTCCGAGAAGCTTCGGTGGCGACGGAGCGGCTCTCGGCACTGCTGGAGTTTAAGAAACAAGTCCTTCCCACATCCGTGGCCGCCCAAGTGATCGGGCGCGATACCGGCAATTGGTACAAGACGATAATCCTAAACAAGGGTGCATCCGACGGGCTTCAATCGGACCAAGGAGTGATCACGCCTGCAGGTGTGGTCGGTCGAGTCGTCAAGACCACGGCCTCGACCGCCGTTGTCCTGCTCGTGACCGATCCCAATAATGCGATTGCCGGACTAATCCAGCGCACCAGAGATGAGGGAATAGTCGAAGGGACGACGCAGGGGCAGGCTCGGCTCAAGTACATCCCGCTGTTGTCCAACGCGCGGCCGGGCGACCACGTCGTCACGTCGGGATTGGTAGAGGGGTTTCCCCGAGGTCTTCCGATCGGCACGATCATGAGAATCGATAAGGAAGAGGAAGCGCTGTTCCAATCTGCGGAAATTTCTCCGGAGGTCGATCCGAATCGGGTCGAGGAAGTACTGGTCATTCGGTCTCCCTCCATTCCGAGCGAGGGGGAACGTCTCGGTGTTCCGAAGCCCAAGCCATGAAAGCCCTCATCTATTTGGTCGTGATCGTTGGTCTTGTGCCGATTCAGTCCGTTTTCCTGCCACATATCAGCTTGTGGGGCGTCAAGCCGGATCTCGGCCTTGTGGCAGTGTGCTTGATCGGTCTCATAGCAGGAGAGCTTGATGGCTTGTTGATGGGCCTTGCCCTTGGATGGGCGATGAGCCTGTTCTCTGCGCAAGATCTGATTTCCGCTGTGGTCTTGAAGGGAGCCGTAGGGTTTGTAGCAGGCCTCGCAGGCCGGCAGGTGGTTTACCTGAGCCCTGTCGTCCTCGTGGCGGGGCTGCTGGTGGTCTCCTGTTTGGCTGGGCTGGTCACTCCGTTCGTTCTAACGCTCAGTGTGCAACAGGATTGGTGGTGGGCTCTCCGGACCGTTGTACTACCGCAAGCCTGTCTTGATGCGCTGATCGGAGGGCTGATCTACTCGATCATGTGGAGTCGTTGGAATATCGAGCAGTTGATGTCAGAGTCTCGAATGTAGGCGTTCATTATGGTGACGGTGCATCCTTCGGAATCAGAATTCGGTGACCTTCATCGACGGCTTTTCATCCTCCGCGTAGGACTCTTGCTGGTGGTGGCGCTGCTTGGTCTCCGTCTCTGGCATCTACAAATTCGCGAGGGGCCATATTATCGAGACTTGTCGGAAAACAATCGTACCAGATTGGTCTTGCTCGAACCGGCACGTGGCTTGATCTATGACCGGCACGGTGTGCTACTGGCGAATAACGTCCCGAGCTTCAGCCTCTACGTTACGCTTGAAGACGTGAAGGATCGCGAAGTCTTGATTCAGCAGCTGACCGACTTGCTCGGTCTCGATCCGACCATCGTTCGAAAAAAAATGACGGCCAAAGGCAGCAAGTTGCTTCCGCGCAAAATCAAAGACCACATGACTCTGCGTGATGCTACGCTGGTCGAATCCCATCGTCTCGACATGCCCGGGGTCATGATTCAGGTCGAGTCGCAGCGCAACTACCCAGGGGGCGTGACGGCGGCCCATCTCCTCGGCTATGTCGGAGAAATTTCAGCGGATCAGTTGGAGAAACCCGAATTTATCGATCTCCATCAAGGCAGCATTGTGGGGCAATATGGTGTGGAAAAATCCTACGATCGGCACGTGCGAGGAATGGCCGGTCAGAAGAGCGTGGAGGTTGATGCGCTCGGCCACGAGAAGAAGGCCTCGGTTGTCGAGAGGCCGCAAGCAGGAAACGACCTCTATCTCACCATCGATGCGCGACTCCAAAAGGTCGCTGAAGATCTGCTGGGCCAAGAGCAGGGGGCCATCGTCGCGCTCGACCCGAACAGCGGCGATATCCTGGCTATGGCCAGTCGTCCCGGGTTCGACCCGAACGTGCTTTCGCGAGAACTCACCGCGAAGCAATGGGTGGAAATCGTGCAAGATGAAGGGCGTCCGTTGAACAATCGTGCCTCACAGGGGCAGTATCCTCCTGGGTCAACCTTCAAGATCCCAATGGCCGTCGCAGCACTGGAGACCAAAACCGTGTCGCCTTCCACTACCGTGCACTGTAATGGGGGGTACCAGTTCGGTAAACGACTGTATCATGACTGGAAAGCCGGCGGGCATGGGTACGTCGATCTGCACAATGCGTTGGTCCATTCCTGTGACGTGTATTTTTATACGATCGGTCAACGGATGGGGATCGATGTGATTGCCGAGTTTGGGAAGGACTTCGGGCTTGGGAAAACCACCGGAGTGGAATTACCGTCGGAGAGATCCGGTATCATGCCATCAACCGCATGGAAGCAGAAAGCCAAGAACGAGCAGTGGTTGCCCGGAGAGACCATTTCGGCTGCCATCGGGCAGGGGTATGTGACCGTGACGCCGTTACAAATGGCGAGTCTCGTCGGCACGGTCGCTAACGACGGCATCAACTACCGCCCTCGTCTGGTGCAGGCGGTCATGGATCGAACGTCGGGAAATCTTCAAGAATTGCCGGCTGTGCCGCGAGGAAAAATGAATGCGAAACCGGAAACGTTCCGCATCATCAAGGAGGCCCTCGCCGACGTCGTTGTAAAGGGAACGGCGACGAGAGCCAAGTCCTCCATGGTGACGATCGGTGGAAAGACAGGCACGGCTCAAGTGGCGGCGCTCCGGACCGGGCCGGAAGAAAGCATCCCCAAAAAGTTCCGAGACCATGCGTGGTTCGTCGCCTTTGCTCCTGTGGAATCGCCGAAGATCGCCGTCGCTGTGCTCGCTGAACATATGGGGCACGGTGGGGCCGCCGCTGCTCCTCTTGCGAAAGAAATCATTGAAACGTATATGAAGCTCGCCACCCAGGTGCCTACCGTTACCTCGGATCTTACCGGTGTGAGTGGGCCTGGGCGCTCCGCGAAGGACTCATGATCGATCGATTGACCGAGCATCGAGGTCTCGATAATTTCGATCTCCGCTATATCGCCTTGATCCTTGCCATCCTGGCGATCGGGGTGTTGTCCATTTATAGCGTCACTCGTGGGCAACATGGCGGGATGGCGCCGTATTATCTCAAGCAGTTGATATGGATCGGTCTCGGTGCGGTGGCCTTCCTCGTCATGTGGGCATCGGACTATCATTACCTTGCGCGGTTTGCCTATCCAGCCTACGCCTTTATCTTGCTGCTGCTGATCATTGTGTTATTCGAAGGGCGAACGAGCAAAGGGGCGCAGCGATGGATCGCGATGGGCCCGCTCAACTTCCAGCCGTCTGAATTCGCCAAGCTCATTCTCGTCTTGGTATTGGCACACTACTACTCAAAGGCCCCCCGTGCGGGATGGCTGCAGCGTGTCATTGTTCCAGGCTTGTTGGTAATGCCAGGCCTCCTCCTCATCTTGAAGCAACCAGATTTGGGGAGTGGGCTCAGCTTTGTCGCGGTGTATGCCGCGATGCTCCTCATGGTGGGTGTTCGTTCGCAAGCCTTAGGATTCATTCTCTTGTTCTCGATCATGCTGTTTCCGTTCGCCTGGGAGGGAGTGTGGGGGTCCTTGCATGATTACCAGCGACAGCGCATTATGGCGTTCGTCGACCCAGATTATGACCCGGGAGGAAAGGGCTACCATGCCTTGCAATCGAAAATCGCGATTGGGTCGGGGGAACTGTTGGGGAAAGGGCTCTACGGCGGCACGCAGAGCCAGCTGAAGTTTTTGCCGGAGGGCCACACCGATTTTGTGTTCGCCGTCTTTGCGGAAGAATGGGGATTTCTCGGCGTGTTGGTGCTCTTGACGTTGTTTGTGGCGTTGATTTGGCTGTCGCTGGAAATCGCGTCTAAGGCGAAGGATCAACTCGGAGCGCTGCTCGCCGTGGGGATCGTGGCGATGCTGTGTTTCTGCATCGTGGTCAATATTGGTATGACGGCGGGGATGTTTCCGATCGTCGGCATTCCCTTGCCGCTGGTGAGCTATGGCGGAAGCGCCACCATTATGACCATGGCGGCATTAGGCTTGTTGTTGAATGTCAAGCGGAAGCGGTTAAGCCTGTTTTATTGAGCAATGACCGAACAGACGGAACGTTCGTGTTCCATCGTTCGGAGAAAAGAATACGGAAAGCCGGTGCGGCCGACGTGCGGAGTGAGTGTTGGACCTGGTCTTGGACCCGCGTCCATCCCTCTCAGCCGGCTCACCCGGCTTGTAGTTCAAAGGAGTCAATATGGGAAGTGAGATTGCGATAACCATCGCGCGGGAAGAAACCCGCGTGGCCGTGCTCGACGGCGGAGTCGTCACCGATTTGTTCGGAGACCGCGCGAAGCACAAGGATTTTGTCGGAAATATCTATAAGGGAAAGGTTGCCAAGGTGTTGCCGGGCATGCAAGCCGCGTTCGTGGACATCGGCTTGGAGAAAGCGGCGTTTATGCATGTCTCCGATCTGTTGGTGGATGCAGAGCCGGGAGACATGTTGGTTGAGGCCGAGGAGGACGAAAAAGATTCAGAGATGCTTCGGCCGAAGCGCCAGAGCGCGAAGCCGATCGAACAGCTACTGAGCGAAGGGCAGGAGCTGATGGTCCAGATTTCAAAAGGCCCGATCGGCACCAAGGGGTCCAGAGTGACGACGTATGTCTCACTTCCTGGACGGTATCTGGTCTTTATGCCCAACGTGGACCATATCGGTGTGTCTCGGCGGATTCCACGGGATGAAGAACGGGCAAGACTCAAAGAGATTATGCGCCGGGTCAGGCGCGCCGGCTTCGGCTATATCGTGCGGACGGTCAGTGAGGGGGTCAAGGAAGATGAATTGAAATCCGACGTCGACTTTCTGCACGTCCTCTGGCAGGACATATTGGCGAAGCGGGAACAAATGCCCGCTCCGGCGTTGCTGCATTCTGATTTGAGCTTGAGCTTCCGCGTCGTGAGGGACTTGTTCGGCAAGAAGGTGGATCGACTGTGGATCGATTCTCGGGAGGAATACGAAGCCATTCGTGACTTCGTGCAGCGATTTTCCCCTGAGCAGACCTCGCGGATTCATTTCTATGATAAGGATGAGCCCTTGTTCGATCATCTGGGGGTGGAGCAGGAAATCGCGCGCGCCTTGAGTCGGAAAGTCTGGCTCAAGTCGGGGGGCTATCTCGTGATCGATCATACCGAAGCGATGACGGTGATCGACGTCAATACGGGGCGCTTTGTAGGGAAACGCGATCAGGAAGAGACCATCTTACGCAACAATCTCGAGGCGGCCAAAGAGGTCGCCTATCAGCTCAAGTTGCGGGGAATCGGCGGCATCATCATCGTCGACTTCATCGACATGGAGCGGGAGAAGAATCGAGATAAGGTCTACCATGCGTTGGTGGACGCCATGGCGTCGGACAAGGCAAGAACGAGGATATCCAGAATTTCGGACCTCGGCTTGATCGAAATCTCCCGCGAACGGGTGCGGGAGGACCTGTTACGTTCGCTGTCGGAACCGTGCCGCTACTGCGAAGGCCGTGGATATACAAAGTCCCCCACGACTGTGGTGTATGAGATTTTCCGCGAAATCCGACGGATCGAACCGTCTGCCGATCAGCAACGGATTATCGTGGGAGCCCATCCAACGGTGGCGGAACTGCTGCAAGACGAAGAACGCCACGGGGTAGAGGTATTGGAGCGAGATTGTTCGGCGAAAATCGTCGTCACACCGGACAGTCAGTTGCATCTTGAGCAGTACGATCTAGTCGTGCTCTAGTCGAGCGCTGTCAAGGCCGTTGCTCTTTGTCGGGGAGATGTTCTGCCCACCGGACCCCCTGCCATTGAAACAAATTCTCTCCGATAGTCGATAACGATCATGGATGAAGCTTCATTGACTTCCTGGCTCACGCTCCAAGCGATCGACGGTGTCGGTGATCGCACCCTTCTCAGGTTGATCCACGCGTTTGGAGCTCCCGAAGCGGTGTTGAACGCAACGATAGCTGACTTGATCAGTGCCGGTTGTAGTTGTGAACTGGCAGCATCCGTGCGGCGAGGGCTTGAGGCGAGTGTTCGACGACAGATCGATTGCCAAGTGAAGGTGGTTGAACGCCTCAAGATTCAGACAGTCACTTTGTTTGATCGTTCATATCCGGCTAGACTCAAAGCCATTCCCGATCCCCCGCCGTTATTGTATGTGAGCGGGAGCTTCTTGCCGAGGGATGAGGTCGCGGTGGCGATCGTGGGTGGACGACGGGCGACTCCATCCGGGAGACTCATCACGGAGGAGATTGCGAAGGATCTGGCTGGCTGTGGAGTCACGATTGTAAGCGGTCTGGCTCGGGGGATCGATGCAGCAGCGCACCGTGGAGCGCTGCTGGGTAAGGGGCGAACGATCGCGGTCCTCGGTTGCGGCATCGATCGAACCTACCCCTCGGAACATCACACACTCCGGCGGAACATCGAATCGCGCGGCGTTGTGATCTCCGAGCTGCCGATCGGCGCTGCTCCTCAAAGTCATCACTTTCCGCGAAGGAATCGGATCATCAGCGGGCTTTCGTTGGGCGTGCTGGTCGGGGAAGCCGCGATCGACAGCGGCTCCTTGATCACAGCGAGACTGGCGTTGGAGCAAGGTCGAGAGGTGTTCGCCGTACCAGGTTCCCTCAAGGAAGAAGCCTGTCGAGGATCAAATCGCTTGATCAAAGAGGGAGCGAAACTGATAGAAGGAGCCCAAGATATTCTCGATGAGATTCTTCCGCAAGTCGATGCTCGACAACGCACCACGCTGTATCTCGACAGCATCGGGATAGAAGTGCGTGTACCGCTAGGCAAGGATGAAACACTGGTGTATGAGGCCCTGTCCTATGAAGCCCGATCCATTGATGCGGTGATCGAGCGCACCGGGTTGAGCGCTGCGCAGGTGTCGGCGGTGTTGCTTTCATTGGAATTGAACGGTCGGATTCGCCAACTGCCGAGTCAGCAATACATCCGTCTTTAGCTCAGCAAGACATCGCGTCCTACGTCACCTGTCGCTCGTCGATCGAGTGAGCGTCGACGATTCCTCAGCATGACGAACGTCTTCAATGCTTGTCGAATGACGTGTGAGGAACACAGCAAGTAACCCTTGTCAGCATGGGGCTTTTTCTCACCGCCTATGGTTTCCTACTATCCTACTGGTGGTTGCCGACTACCATTCTAGTTGCACGAATCTCCGATATTTGGTACGGATGATACCATTGTCGAGAGGTGGACGGAGTTGTTATGGGAAAATCGTTGATCATTGTTGAGTCGCCGACGAAGGCAAAGACCATCACCAAATATTTGGGACGTGGCTATACCGTGATGGCGTCGGTCGGTCACATCAAGGATCTACCGACCAGCAAGTTGGGTGTCGATCTCGAGCACGATTTCGAACCGCAGTATGTCACCATCAAGGGCAAGTCGAAGGTGTTGTCCGAGATCAAGAAGAAGGCCGAGGAAGCAGACAAGGTTTTTCTGGCGCCGGACCCTGATCGTGAAGGAGAAGCAATCGCCTGGCACCTTGAGCAAGAGCTGCTCGGCAAATCGAAGAAGAAAAAGAAAGATGGGAAGATTTTCCGGGTCCTTTTCAACGAAATTACGGAATCAGCCATTAAGCGCGCGCTTCAATCGCCGGGTGAGATCGATATGAAGCTCGTGAATGCCCAGCAGGCCCGCCGTGTGCTGGATCGAATCGTCGGGTACCAGGGCAGCCAGTTGCTCTGGAATAAGGTCCGGCGCGGGCTCAGCATGGGACGGGTACAGTCGGTGGCCATGCGGCTGATTTGTGAGCGTGAAGCGGAGCGGGAAGCATTCCGAGCTGAAGAGTATTGGTCGATTACCGCGTTGCTGGCCGGAGCCAATCCTCCGGCGTTCGAGGCCAAACTTCACAGTATCAATGGCGAAGAGGCCTCGATTGAAAACGCCGAGCAAGCCGGCCGCATCGTCGGCGAGATTCAAGGAAAGACATTCGTCGTTCAATCGATCGAGCGCCGAGAAAAGAAGCGCAACCCCGTTGCTCCGTTCATCACGAGTCGGTTGCAACAGGAAGCCTCGCGCAAGCTGCATTTCTCACCGAAGAAAACGATGACCCTCGCGCAGCAATTGTATGAAGGGATCGAAATCGGCGCCGAGGGTGCGACCGGTCTGATCACCTATATGAGAACCGACTCACCGCGCATTTCCAACGAGGCGATGGCCGACGCGCGCGAGCTGATCCAGTCACGATTTGGCATGGACTATCTTCCCGCCGTGCCCAATGTCTACAAGACCTCGAAGGCGGCCCAGGAAGCGCACGAAGCGATCAGGCCGACGTCGGCAGCCCGCGACCCTGAATCGATCCGCCAGTACTTGGATCAGGACCAGTATAATCTCTACAAGCTGATTTGGAACCGATTCATCGCCTCACAGATGGTGCCGGCGATTTTGGATGTGACACGGATCGATACGTCGCCGGTCGGAACACAAGGCAGGTATATCTTCCGTTCGACAGGAACGGTCGTGAAGTTCCCCGGCCATACGATTGTGTACATGGAAGGCATCGACAAAGAAGCGCCTTCACAGAAGCCGAAGGCTGATCAAGAGGCGGACGATGACGAGCGTCAGTTGCCGACGCTGTCCGAAGGAGAACAATTGCGACTGGTCGAACAGGAAGGGCAGACGGTCCCGGGCATGCTGTCAAAGCAACATTTCACCCAACCGCCGCCGCGGTACAACGAAGCGCTCCTGATTAAAGAGCTGGAAGAAAAAGGTATCGGGCGACCGTCGACATACGCAGCCATTATTTCTACGATCCAGGACCGCAAGTACGTGGAAAAGACCGAAGGACGCTTGGTCCCGACGGAGACCGGGAAAACGGTGAACGATTTCCTGCTGAAGGGATTTCCCGAACTCATCAACGTCGACTTCACCTCACAGCTCGAAGAACAGCTGGACGAGGTGGAAGAGGGGAACAAGCAGTGGGTCGCGGCGGTCCGTGATTTTTATATGCCCTTCACCAGGGAAATGGAACGAGCAAAGACGATCCCCGGTCCCAAAGACACGGTCGAACCGCCGACTAACATCCCTTGTGAGAAATGCGGGCGGATGATGGAGATCAAGTGGGGCCGTAACGGCAAGTTTCTCGCTTGTCCGGCGTACAAGGACGATCCCCCGTGCAAGAACACCCAAAACTTTGAAAAGCTTCCTGACGGCACCATCAAAATCGTGCCCAAGCAGGACCTCACCACCGATCAGATCTGCGACAAGTGCGGAAGCCCCATGGTGGTGAAGACCGGACGTTTCGGCAAGTTCATCGCCTGTTCAGGCTATCCGCAGTGTAAGACGACCAAGCCGATGGCGCTCGGTGTCAAATGTCCTCAACCAGATTGCGGAGGTGATCTTGTGCAGAAGCGGACCCGTAAGGGCCGTTCATTCTTCGCGTGCAGTAATTATCCCAAGTGTGAATTTGCCCTCTGGGATCGTCCTGTTCCGAAGGCCTGCCCAACCTGCCAGGCTCCATTTCTCGTTGAAAAAGTCAGCAAGCAAGACGGCCGGAGTGTCCAATGCCGCAATCAAGACTGCGGCTACCGAGAAGCCGGATGACGATTCGAGATGGTTTCTGTAGCCTCCCTTCCAGTCCAACAACGACCACCGTTGTTGCTTCACGTGAATTACGATTACCCTGACAAGATTGATGTCCATTCATCCTATTCGCGCAGTGGTGCTGTTGTTGGGTGCAGGTCTGATCTGGCTGTCTCCAGTTTCTGCCGGAGAACCGTCAACTGTGATGGTTGGGAAACAGACGGTCGGCGTGATGATCGGCGGTATGATTCCGGTGCGGGTGATGGAGGGACAGTCGTCCAAGTTGAATGGGGTTGCCGTACATCCATCATGGCAAATTGCGTTGACTGATCCGAGTGGCTCGAGGTGGTGGAGTGGCTCGATTGCACTGGGGGCCGAGTTAGCTCTGTTAGGGATCACGCAACCGACCGGCGCGTACGGTATTGGCTTCACGCCGAAACTGATTTATACCCTCACCTCGTTCAGCCCGGTGAAGCCCTATCTCGAAGCCGGTGGCGGCCCGATCTGGACGAATTTCGACGGCCGCATTCCCGAACAGGGATCAAATTTCAATTTTCTGGCCTGGGGCGGTGGGGGCGTGACCTATGATTTGACTGAACGATGGGAGCTGAACGCTGGACTCCGTTTCAGCCACATCTCCAACGCCGGTACCGCTAGCCCGAACGGTGGGGTCAACTACCTGCTGCCGTTTGTCGGAGTGACCGCTAAGGTTTTCTGATGGAAAGGGAGGGCTGAGCCTGATCGAAAAAGTCAGCGACAAGACGGTCGGAGCGTTCAAGGCTACAATCAGGATTGTGACTCTGGGAATGATATAGGTCGGGTTTCTTCAATATTCTCCGGGCGAGCAGGGCAGGGGCATCGTCGGGGAGACGTTGCACAATTTTCCGTCCACGTAGGTACGCCGGAAAGCAGATATCGGGCGCGTTCGCTTATCAGGGGTACCTCCTTGGGGAGACGGCGGGCGCATTCGGGTATTTACTGATGCCTCCGGGAGGCGCGGGCGTATAATTGGGATTGGCGTGCTCCCAGACCCCGACATGTTTTCCCTCCACCCCCCACCCTCGCACGTACAGCAGTGCCAATACCGGCTCGGCCTGGAATCTCGTGGCTCCGGTCACCCGCCCTGCCACTGTCATCCGTCCCCACTCGCGATAGGTCTGAGGCAGTTTATTCTTCTCCACCGTCACCCAATAGCATCCAGCTTCGAGGCTGCCCCGATCTGAGGGAAGTTGGGGCGCGTAATCCTGGTCCAATGGCCGATTTCTCAGGCGCAGCCAGAGGTACTGTTCGTTCGCTTCTTCTTCGATCAGGGTCCCACCCAGTAGCATCACCTTCCCGTCGTACCTCTCCGGATCGACCATAAGATCCGTGAGCGTCGCGCCACGTTCAGACATCCATACGTAGTGGCGCGGAACCTTGGAACATCCTGCTGCCGCCAGTGTGAGGCTCGCAGCCAGAAGGAAACAGAAAGACCCTCGCTGGAGTCGGCCGTTAGTAGTCATAGCTTGTCGTCCTTGGTTGATCACACGAAGCACCACGGAGACGGGGATACGTTGCTCATCGTGACTGCCGGTACGCCATCTGCTCGTTCGCGCTTGCTTCCCGCGCGCGGGAAGCAATGATTTGGACAGTCCAACAGACACTATTCGCGCATTATTAAGATTATGTGACGTACGCCAGAATCCCGCCCGCGAGGGGTACAACGTAGGTGCACCGGAAAGCGGGTAGCGGGTCGCATTCGCTTATCGCTGATACCTACCGAGGCTTTGGGGAAACGCCGGGCGCATTCGGGAACTCACTGATGCCTCCGGGAGCATTAGGTCTATAATTGGGATCGATGTTCTCCCAGACTCCAGCATGCTTGCCATCCACCCCCCACCCTCGTACGTACAGCAGCGCCAGCACCGGCTCGGTATGAAATCTCGTGGTCCCAGTCACTCGTCCGGCCACGGTCATCCGCCCCCACCCGCGATAGGTATGAGGCAGCTTATTCTTCTCCACCATCACCCAGTAGCATCCCGCTTCGTCGCCGCCTAGATCGGCGGGAAGATGAGGTGTGTAATCCTGGTCCAACGGCCGATTCCTCAGGCGCAGCCAGAGGTACTGATCGCTCGCTTCTTCTTCGATCATAGTCCCACCCAGTAGAAGCACCTTCCCATCGTACCTCCCCGGATCGGTCATGAGATCCGTCAGCGTCGCGCCACGTTCAGACATCCATACATACTGACGGGGAACTTTGGAACATCCTGCCACTGCTAGGATAAGGCTGACGGCTAGAAGGAAATAGAAAGACCACCCCTGGAATCGGTCGCAAGTAGTCATAGCTTGTCGTCCTTGGTTGATCACACGAAGCACCACGGAGACCGGGATACGTCGCTCATCGTGATTGCCGGTACGCCATCTGCTCGTTCGTTCTTTCAGCTCGCGGGAAGCAACGACCTGGATCCCCCATTCACTATGAGTGCATTACGATATTAGGGTGAGAGGCCTCCTCAAAAATCCCGCACCCAAGGGGTACCACTCTTAAGACCCTCCCGTCCCTTACCTGGTCTGCATCGGCGCATTCACCACCTGCTGTCCCAGATGAGGGTACTGGTTCCGGACGACTGCCAACGTCGTCGCGCGCGCGTCCTGCACCTCGTAAGTGTACGACGTTCCCATGGCTACGCGGCCTGGGAGATCCAGAACCAGGCGCCCGATATAGGCGGTGGTCTCAGGCACAACCGAAAAGTTTACGCCCACGTCGCCCCCCATGGCCGATAACCCTTCATGGTGAAACGTTTTGAATAGGTAGGTGCCAACCGGCAGGCGTGCGACGAAGATCCGTTCCTCTCCCGGCTTTGCATCTAACTCGTAACGGGCCAGGTAAGGATTCCTGCCTTTCGGATCAGTGGCCTCCACTCTCAGAACCTCAAACTTATACGTGAACCCAGCCGCGTTACGACCGAAAAGGTGGTTAAACCAGGAGTCGGGCGCGTCCTGCTCCGCTTGCACAAGCACGGATCCAATCACGACTCCCCCGTCCGGTCCAGCTGGGACGATGGGTCCTCCGGCCATGTCGAGCGACGGCGTGCTGCAGCCTCCCAAAACGGCTATCGTGGTGAGGCAGAGTGCTCGAAGGAAATATGTGGGCTGTCGCAACATTAGACCTCTCTTCCAGGACATCCCAGTAGGCCGTTGAGGAGGGACGGTCATCGGGGGCACAGACTGCCACCGATCTCGGGGAAGAGTCAAGGTCACCCTCATTAAGCTTTTCCTAAGGGTAGTGTTGGAGGACGTTGGGGCGCGGCTGAGTCAGGCATGCATGAAGGAGAAGAATCTGTTCATTTTCTACCCACAAGCGACGACTGTCTTGCATCGATATTGATCAAAAAACAGTGACTCCCTTTTGTATATCGTCCGGCGATATCATCTGCTCTCTCCTGTTGCAACACCCTATGGGACTGTCTCACTGGACAAAAATCCTTTTTGAGCCGGACATTTGTCCGAGCCAGACTAGGGTCATTCCGAGCCTTCCCTTCTCATCGAAATGTTTTAATGTCTTAAGGAGGCTAGGTAGATGAACGAGCCCCCTAATCCTGGAGTAAAGGAATGGAAGACGGTGGTGAACGCGATAGTCGAGGCTGGTATTTGATCCGCACCAGGGACTTTGGGTTGCTCTGGTGGGGACAGATGATCTCTCAAATTGGAGAAGGTCTCAATAAAGTTGCTCTACTTTGGTTCGTGTATACCCTCACCGGTTCGGCTCTAAAAATGACGGTCGTCGGATTGCTCCAAACCGTTCCCCCTTTGCTGTTCGGTCCCATGATCGGGGTGTTTCTTGATCGTCTGCCCAAGAAAACCGTGATGGTGTGGGTGGACTTGATCCGTACCGTCATGATCTTTCTCATCCCGGCTTTATTTGCTTTCGACCTCCTCTCCCTTGAAGGCCTGTATACCTTGATCTTCTTGACCTCGATCGTCTCGACGGTCTTTGGACCGGCCTTGGTGTCCGCTGTCCCGCGCTTGGTCCGTCCGGCTGAATTGGTGACGGCGAATGCCTTGATCCAAGGCACGAATAACATTGGGTTATTGCTGGGCCCGGCAATCGGTGGCGTGCTCATCGCGATGATAGGTGCCGAGAATGTCCTGTATGTGAATTCGGCCACCTTCCTTGTATCGGCCTTGTGTCTCATTCCCATGCGGTTTCAGGAAACGCTCAAGATCGGCAAAGAGGCCGGAAACACTTCCGTCTCTATGCTTGATGATTTAAAGGTAGGATTTCGATTTGTCTTCGGCACGCACTCGACGGTTTTTCTTCTAGTCATTATCTCGGCCTTGTACAACTTGGGTGCGAGCGCCTTTGTGTTCATTCTGCCGGTGTATGCGAAAGAGTTTCTCCAGGTCGGCCCGGTTCAACTGGGCTGGCTCTGGTCCGGCCTCGGGGTCGGCATGCTGGCGGTGTCCACCTGGCTCGCCTGGAGGCACCAGGGAGATCTGCATAGCCGCTTGCGCCTCATCGTCCGTGGGATGATGGTGGGAGGACTGGCGGTCTGCAGTCTCAGTCTGCTCGACACACCGCTGGTCGCTGCTGCAGTGATCGTTGTTGTCGGTGGTAGCACGGCGGTCATGAATCCCGTCGTGTGGGCGTTGCTGCAGGAGGCCACTCCGGAACACCTCATGGGACGCGTGCTCACGACGTTCAGCACGGGGTCAATGGCCGCCGCCATGGCCGGCATGACCGGCTTTGGGTGGATTGCAGACGCCGTCGGCCCGGCGCAAAGCCTTATCGGGCTTGGGCTGGTTCTGTTACTGACGGCGGCTGTCGCGATCCGGTTTATGCGTCAAGCGGTCATGGTTCAACAGGTTTCGGCCTAGACCTCGCGTCACGTTGAGCGGTACCCCCAATCAATCATTCTGCCGGTCGTTACGCTTTTCTTGGCGGTCCCATTCCGATATCCTGCTAAGCTGAGGTCACGTATGCGGGAGACAATCGGCATACGCATCCAGTCAGGTCGGTTCCTTACGATGGATCACCACGATGGATCAGGAGGAGAGGTCTCGTATGGCGGAACGTCCAATCCACCGTCGCGGACAATGGCTCCTCACGCGCGATTTCAGCTTGGTGTGGTGGAGCCAGGTGCTGTCGCAGGTGGCCGACGGTGTCAGCAAGCTGGCGCTCTTGTGGTTTGTCTATTCCATCACCGGTTCGGCGTTGAAGACCACGGTCATCGGTCTTCTGCAAACATTGCCCCCGATCGTCCTTGGACCGGTGATCGGCGTGGTGGTCGATCGATTGCCCAAGAAGGCCATCCTGATCTGCAGCGATCTGACGAGAGGCCTCTTGATCGGGTTAATCCCCTGTTGGGTCTCCGTAGAATCGTTTACGGTACAATCACTCTATGTGCTGACGTTTCTCTACGGGATTGCAACCGCCATGTTCATCCCGACGTTGTCCTCCTCCGTGCCGCTTATGGTGAAGAAAGAGCAGTTGACCGCCGCCAATGCCCTTCTCCAAGGTACAACGAGCCTCGGCATCATCATCGGCCCGGTCATCAGCGGACTGGGGATTGCCTTTTCCGGTTCACAAGATGTGCTCTGTATCAATGCGGTGACCTATCTGGCGTCCGCAGCCCTTTTGTTTCCCCTCCGTCTCTCAGCCGGGATGACGACGTCTCCGCCGGAAAGCCGCCGGACCACGGCGATCCAGGATCTGTTCGACGGGATCCGTTATACGCTGATTTTTCGGCGCACAATTCTGATGTTGATCATGTTGGCCTCGGTCTATACGTTCGGCAGCGGAGCCTTTACCACCCTGTTTCCTGTGTTTGGAAAGAGGCTCCTCTCGCTCGGCCCAGTAGAGGTCGGGTATCTCTGGTCTTGGCTCGGGGTGGGCCTACTCCTCGTATCGCTCTGTCTCGTGCGGCTTACCGAATGGGATCTTCGGCGCCGGATATCGATTATCACGTGGTCGAGTGCCGTCGGCGGGGTGGCGTTGTGCGGGCTGGTTTGGGCTCCAAACATCACGGTGGCGACCCTGCTCGTGATGTTGATCGGCATGGGGTTGGGGACCTGGACGCCGATCGCCTGGGGGATTATCCAAGAAATCTCGCCAGCCCACATGGTGGGACGGGTCATGGCGCTCTATACGGCTATTGCCACGGCAACATCAATGGCCGGCATGACCTTCTTCGGATGGCTCATTGAAGTATCCAGCGTGCCCGTGAGTCTGACCGGCATCGGCGCAGTCCTGCTCGTCCTCGCAACGTCCAGCCTGTGGTTCAGGCGGCGCGTCGTGGGAGAGCACCTTTCGGTCGGGTAGAGGCTCCTTCCTCCAGCCCATTTTCTCAACTGGATTCCGCAGGTGCGGAAACGAGTCCCTTATAGGACTGAATTGTCCGCCGTGCTGACCCTGCGGAACGTAATCTCATCAGGGATGAGACCTTTTGCGGTCCTGACCTTGCCAAGTGCGCGGCGGTGGAGGGCACTGGAGGCAAGGTCTGACCGCATTTCTGTTAACGCCATTTTTGTGAGCTCTGTGCGTGCCTCCGACGACCCTCTCTCCTACTGTGTTACTGCCGGGCTGGTTTCGACCTGGTCGGCTGTTTCTTTGAGGTCCTTGGGATACAGCACGATTTCAATCCTGCGGTTGGCCGATCGTCCCTCCTCGGTGTCGTTCGAGGCGACGGGTTGGGTATCCGCATAACCAACTGCGGAGAGATGCTGGGAGTTCACTCCACCCTGATCGATCAAATACCGTACGACCGATGTGGCCCGTGCCGTCGAAAGTTCCCAATTCGTCCTGTAACGGCTCTGCAGTTTGGCGCTGATCGGCACATTGTCCGTGTGGCCTTCGATTCGGATCTGCTTGTCCGTGACGGTTTTCAAGAGGTCGCTGACATGCTTCAGTACCTTCTGGCCGGCCGGTTTCACCTCCGCCTGACCGGAGTCGAACAAGACCTGGTCCACCAAATTGATGGTGAGGCGGTCGCGTATTTGCTGGATGGTGACATTGCCCTTGGAGATTTCGTCTTGGAGCGACTTGGATAATTCTTCCTGCGTGCGCACAAGCCGCTTGATCTCCGCTTCCTTCGCTTCCTTGGCAGCCCGCTCCTGCTCGAGTGTCGCGGCCAATCGAGCCTCTTCCTGGCGGAGCTGTTCACGCTCCTTGGCGATTTGGGCTGCTTCGGCTTCCATCGATGCAGCCTGTTGCCGCAGCTTCCCGATTTCCTCTTGCGCGGAAGCGCTGTCGCTTGCACGTTGCTGTTCGAGATCCGCAATCTGGTTGCGGGCGGCGACGAGTTCACCGTTCAACTGTTCGGACCGCCCTTTGAGGTCCTCCAGTTCCTTCGCTAAGGAGGCGGCCTGGTCTTCAGCGGTTTTCCTCTGAGCTGCTTCCATGTCGAATGACTCTCGTAAGCCGGTCAGTTGCGCTTCCTGTTGCGCCGACTGTTTCTTGGCCGCTTGGAGTTCGCCAAGAGTTCTCTGGTGACTTTTCGCACTCACGCAGCCTCCTACGGCCAATGCGCACAAGAGAGTCACTAGAGTCACTGCGGCGCTCCGGAACGGCATGGTTCGATGACTTGATGTAGATTGCATAGTCTCCTCCCATGAATGAAGGCGCAAGGAACACATTGACTGGAACAAGCGCGATACCCGATGGCTCGAACATTTGGCTAAAGAGAAGTGCGTACTTCTCATCGAGTTGAAGGTGGAATTATAGTCCGATATGCGTTTTCGTCAAGAGAATTGGACCGCTGGGGTACAGGCGCCGTAGGAGGGGCCTTGCGGGATAGGATTGCGAAGAAAAAGAGGCTCCTTAACAGGTTCCCGGTGCTGATGAGGCATGGGGTGAATCTATTGCACGGTGACGCGACGCCACCTGTGGCCTTCGCGGAGCCTGTCAGCTCGGCGAAGGCGAGCATCCGCTGAAATCTGGGTGAATCGTCAGGCTCAACTCATATCAAAGTTTGTATTCGGTGCGTTGGAAGTCGTGGATTTCCGCTGGACGCGGATGATGTTCATCATGCCCAAATCCTCGTGACCCAGGATGTGGCAATGAAACACGAAATCGCCGATGTCAGGCCCACGAAAGTCGATTCGGAGCGTGACACGAGGATAGGGGTGGCTCGGGTCGCCGTCCCAGTGTGGCACTTCGATCGTATCGAGGAATTGTCCGATGATCCCCGGCGCCGGCTCGTTGCCGTTCAATTCAAAGTTGCTTTGCGCTTCCACGAGGAAGTGAACCTGGTGCAAGTGGAATTCATGGTTTTCCAGCGTACGATTTTCCACCGTCCACTCCTCCACAGTTCCTTGGGTCGCAGTAATGGCAGGTCCTGCGTTCGGGTCAAACACCTTTTTGGGTTGCCCTTCCACACCCATAAAGAACTCTGTCGGTTGGATCTCATCGAAAAACAGTTGCCGCCTTGCGGTAATGGGCGCAGCGGTCAGACCGGCAAACCGATTGAGGTTATGGTTGTACGCCTTGAAGTGGCCGACCCGATCATCTTCGTCCGGTTCGTGGTGCCGATGGGCACGCACGTGAATGTTTAAGAGGGGCCGATTGGGGTCATCGTCGCCATCGATACCCGTGTTGATATTCTGAGTCACCAATTGCGCCACTTCACATTGGGCAGGGGGGGCATTCACGACAAATTCCACCCGAGACGCAGGCGGCAGACGGAAGTGCGTCACCTGAATCAGGCTCCCAGGCTGAGCGCCGTCCTGGGAGTTCACCGGCACCCCGTCGATGGCAGCGATCTCGATGGTCTGCGGTACGCCGTCGAACTGCAACTGCAGATCGAGAATACTGTCCGCTGTAGAGTTGGATACACGCCAGAACTGTCGCTCCCCCGCTTCCATATGAAGAATGGCGGGGGTATAGGTCGTGTGATTGCTCGGGTCGGTGGTGGCGTTCGTCGAGATATGGTTGACCGTGAGGTCCTGGAACGGGATGCCGTTGGGGTCTCCTCCTGCGCCTTCTGGTAAGCCCTGGCGTGTCGGCTGGTCCCGTATCATGAGGATTCGATGGCGCAGATTCGCCACAGCTGGTTTGAGGTTTTCAATTCCGTCAACGACGAGGGCTCCGGAGGCGCCCCCCAGAACTGCCTGTTCAGAGAGCCCATGCACATGGGGATGGTACCAATACAGACCCGGTGGCTCGTCGACAGGAATCGTGAGCCTATATTGGAACGTCTGGCCGGAATTAATGAGGGTCTTGATCACCTCATCAGAGTGGCACGTGGGGGACGTGTTGGTGCCATGATAGTGAATGTTCAGCGACGCCCCTGTCATTTGAGCATGGCCGGGGCCGCAATGTGGCGGATTGAGCCGCATCTGTTCCGATTGCGTTGGCGTATTGTTGGTTACGGTAATGATTAATTGGTCCCCCGGCTTCACATGCAGGGTCGGGTTTTCCAGACCGCTCGGAGTCATAAAGCAAAACAACGATCGGTTCGCCGAATCGGTTCGGGTTTGATAGGAAAATCGGACGACCAACCGGCCATCGTGACTAAAGAGCGCCGGTGGCTGGTGTACGACAGCTCCAGGGGCGAATCGAGGGCAGGGATTCGCCACTGGTGGAACCGGCTCCAAGAGAGGGGTGCCAGGAAGAAGCTCACCAGCCGACATGGCAATCTGGGCAAAGGCAGAGACAGGGACCGTTGCGAACATCATGACGCCAATCACAATCTTCCAGATCAGGAAGAAATCCAGGTAACCGCCGGCGATCGCCTTGAGCGACGAGACAAACGGTTTGGTGTAGACAGGGCGGCTGGAGCCGGTAGACCAGAGCATAGGCCACATTTGCATCGAAATACTCCTTTCGGTGGTGGCTCTGGACTCGCGGTCTCTGGCCTGGCGAGAATTGAATGTTTTAGGACATCAAAATACGACTCCTCAGGAAAATGAACGGGTCACTGAAGGCATCGTCACTGTGCGGGCAGATGCCCTCAACGCCACCATTTGGTGGGTTAGGAAAACGGCGCATGGTTTCCAGAACGTCGGACAGTTCAAGACAGCGATCGATTTCCACTGTGAAGGATGGCTTTCTCCAACCTCCACGAAAGTCTGAAGAGCTCAGAATAGTTGTGCCGACGACGATAGTTTCCTTCGTGCGCCGGCATGGAGCCCCTCCGTGAGGGTCAGTAGTAAGTCGGTCTTAGGATGGTGTTGGCCCTTCAAGAGACCGACCGTGAGGTACAGCAAGTCTAATGCCAGTGAACGGAACAGAATTCGATTTTTATCTGAGACGGTTTGTCACGGTGAATCGGATTATGGTTGAATCGGATTTACTCGGATGTCAGGCAAATGTTTGTGTCAATCATGACATGACGCACAACAATGACACAGTGAGGACATGAAAGCACGATGACGAGCGAAGCACGAACGGGGAGAGTTCGAACTATCAGCCTGAACTTCAAATTGGGGTCAGACTGTCGTGCGGCAATGAAACTCTCATGTGATGCTGGTGAAATCCGGTTATGAGTATACCCTTTCCATTTCCCAGCATGATCAGTTGAGGCCTGGACTTCTGCGTAAGGTGATCCGTCAAGCTGGTCGCACCGTAGAAACATTCAATAGAGTTTCCAAGTAGTTTGTCTGTCTTACATATAGTTCTTGTCATCATCCATTCGCTAGTCGAAGCAGGATTATGAGGTTTTGGAAAAACTTCTAGCAGCCTGCGGAAAAACTCGATCTGTGTGCTTCGACCGGCTCAGCACGAACGGAAAACCTCAGCAAATTCAACAAGCGCTCCGTTCGTCCTGAGGCTCTCGAAGGATGAACGGAGGGTTTTTCCGCAGCCTGCTAGAGCCTGACGCTTGCGAGACGCGTCGCATCTCTTCCCTCCATTCAAAAAACAGTCTTGGAATTGCAGGTCGATGTGAGTACCATCGGCGACAATGGGAAAAGACCACTCACGAAACGGAGCCAAGAGTAAGCCTTCGCAGACTGATCCGTTCACTCCTCTCACGTGGGACGAGCTTCAGGACTGGGCCGGAGCAGTCATCGTCTCACGAGGGCAGCGCTACCAACGCAGCCGCCTGGTTCAAGATCTCGCCCGAACGTCAAGCGGAGGCCTGGTCGCGTGGGTGCTGGGCTCTCACCGATACGCGACCAGGGTCGAGAGTGAAGCTGATGAACTGGTTCCTGCCTGTACCTGTCCTTACGGAGACGTCTGCAAACACGCGGTTGCCGTGGTGCTCGAATATCTGGAGCAGGTAAAGCGCAATCATGCGATCTCGACCGTGACCGAGCAGGACCGGCGGCTTCAGTTGTTGGAGCACGATGGAGAGGAAGAGGAATGGGACGAGGACGAGGAGGAAGACGTGGCGGACGAAGATTTTCAGCCCGTCACTGAGCGGCCAACGAAAAGATCCGGAAAGGCCGTTAGTGGCCCATGGCTGTCTTACCTGGAACAGCAGACACAACCGCAGCTTCTCGCGCTCCTGAAGGACCTCGTTCAGCGCTATCCGGATGTCCGACAGTTCGTGCAGGATCGGAAGAATTTGTCGGCGGGCGCCGTGTCGAAGTTAGTCAGAGTCCTGCGGGATGAGATTGCCGCGCTCAGCGCAGAACCAGGCTGGCGTCGTCACTGGAGCGGTGAGGACTCGATCCCAGACTATTCGCGGGTGCGAGATCGTCTGGCAGCGCTGCTGGCACAAAGGCACGCGGATGCGGTGGTGGAGGTGGGAGCGCAATTGTTGGAAGCCGGTACGAGGCAAGTGGAGATAAGCGACGACGAAGGAGAGACGGCAGAGGAAATCGCCTCCTGTTTGGATATCGTCTTCCGGGCATTGCCTCAGTCGTCCCGTGCTCCTGTCGAGCAGATGCGCTGGGCGGTGGAGGCCGACCTGGCGGACGAGTACGAACTCTGTCGCGGCGCCAAAGTCTTTTGGGACCGGAGCCATCCGGTAGAGGCGTGGAACGGGCTTGCCGAACAACTTGCCCAGCATCTTGCGCAGGACCGCCAGAACAAGGCTCAAGACACATTCTCGGAAAATTTTCGGCGCGATCGCCTGAGTAACTGGCTGATCCTGGCGCTGGAACGAGCCGGACGGCGTGACGAGATTATCCCGCTGTGCCGGCAGGAGGCCGAGAAGACAGGCAGTTATCTCCGCCTTGTGGAACAGCTCACGAAAGCCAAGCAGTGGGAAGAGGCGGAAGCATGGATCCGCAAGGGAATCGGTGCGACCGAGAAGCGATGGCCTGGCATTGCTGCTCAATTACGGACATCATTCCGTGAGATGCGAGAACGACAACAGGACTGGCATTCCGCCGCAACGTTGCGGGCTGAAGAATTCTTCCTGGAGCCGAGTGTGCAGACTTTTCAGGCATTGGAAAAGGCAGCGCAGCGAGCCGGGGTCGGGTCGGAAATTCGGGCCGCCGCTCTCCAGTATCTGGAAACCGGGACACGTCCCCAACCGTCAACTCAGCTCTGGCCGTTGTCGGAGAGCGAACTGAAGCCGACGACCGGGCGCTTTCCGATCCAGCCACCCATGACCGACGTGCTCATCGAGATCGCGATTGCCGAGAAACAGCCTGACGAGGTGCTTCGCTGGTATGACCAGCGCAAGCCACGGTTGCGAGGCTGGGACACAGGATGGTTTACCGAGGACCGTATTGCCGAGGCGGTGGTGGCACGGTATCCTGAGCGGGCCGTCGCCATCTGGAAGCAACTCGCTGAATCGCAGATCGCCCTCACGAAACCGAAGGCCTATGATTCGGCCGCCGATTACTTGCGCAAAGTGGGCCGCGTCCTGAAGCAACAGGGGAAAGAGCAGGACTGGCAGGGCTATCTCACAACCCTCCGGTTGGCTCACGAGCGCAAGCGGCGACTCGTCGAGGTGCTCGATGTCCTGGCCGGCCGCCGGATTGTCGATGGAAGGTGAAGAGCAGAGACAGGCTCGCGCAGCGTGCCTGTCCCGGCAGGCGGTGTCTGACCCCCTGATTCCAACGCACCTCATCAGGGATGGGACCTTCTGCAATTCCGACTTTGCCAAGTGCGCGGTGGTGGAGGGCACGGAGGTCAGGGTGGGGCTGTCATTAGACGAGATTGAGGAGATTCAAGGCTACGTGGCAGCGGAGGCCAACCACACGAAGAATTCCAAACGACGGAAGGAGCTGGATCGTCTTTTCGGCAAGCTGCAGGTGTTCCTGGACACCTATGATGAGCAGAGCGAGTAAGCTGCTCGGTACGGCGAACGGAATGAAAGCAGGGGGAGCAGGAAGCAGTTCAAGCAATGCCGGACGCCTTGGCCGGGCAGGGTTAAGGGAAGACCGGCTTTGCCCTCTTAAGTTCTTCTATGTCATCTCTGAAACCGACATACACGATACAAGACTCGACCCTAGTTATGTTTCTCCGACGTGGGGCCGGTGTGGGTTTCGAGTCCTATACCGTATGACTCCTTCATTCACAACACCGTGCTGGTTTAACCGGCGCACAAGGAGTTGAGTTGCACATGTCTTCCACCACCACCGACCGTACTGCCGTCATCGCCAAGATCGAGGCTGTTCCGCTGCGCATCCCGCTTAGGGCAGGCTGCATACCCGGTGCGTCCCTCTGGGGCGACAAACTGTCTGCCGCGGACTCACTGCTCGTCAAGGTGACCACGCGTGACGGAGTGGAAGGTTGGGGAGAAGCCTTCGGTTATCGTGCTGTCGATGCGGCCAAGCTCGCCGTCGACGAACTGATCGCACCGCTATGCATTGGCCAGGACGCCACTCGTATCCGTATGCTGATGCTGGAGGTCCAAAAGAAGCTGCACGTGTTCGGACGCAGCGGCGCCCTGGCCTACGGGTTTTCGGCGGTGGACATTGCCCTGTGGGATATTGCCGGCAAGCTTGCCAACGCTCCCGTGTGCCAGCTTCTTGGCGGTGGAGTGGCTGCCATGCCATGCTATGCAAGCCTGGCCTGCTATTCCGATCCCGATCTGGTCCGCGCCGTGGTTCGGCAAGCAATCGATGCCGGATTCCAAGCGCTCAAGCTGCACGAAAAAGACATGTCGGCGATCCTGGCGGCTCGCGAGGAGGCTGGCCTCGGCGTCGAGTTGATCGTCGACGCCGGCTGTCCCTGGACTCTGCCTCAAGCACGTGCTGTCGGTCCAGCCCTCAAGGCCGTCGGGCTCAAATTTCTCGAGGAGCCGCTGTGGCCGCCGGAGAATTTCGCTGGTCTCGCCGAACTGCGAAGAACCACCGGCATCCCGATCTCGTCCGGCGAAAACGTGTCTACGCTGATGGAATTCGAGCACATGCTTGCCGCTGGGGCTGTGGACTTTGTTCAACCGAGCCCGGCCAAGATGGGCGGCATAACCGAGCTGTGTAAGGTTTTCCCCCTTGCGGCTATCCGCAACATTCCGGTGATGACGCACTCCTTCTACGACGGCCCGGGTTTGCTCGCGGCGATCCATGCGACCGCGGCGCTGGGCACCGCTGACTCCATGATTGAGTGGCGTTGGTTCGATCTGGAAGCACGCATCTATGGCGATGCCCTCACCACGACGGGCGGACGGATTTCGGTCCCCCAGGGTTCGGGCCTGGGATCTGACCCCGATCCCAATGTTATACGTGCTTACCGAAGGAAGACGACAGGATGAGAAGAGATCTGTCGGAGGGGTGATGTCGATATACGGTCGCTCCGCAACCGCCAACGCCGCCGTGATTGCCTAGCGAACGACGAAAACTGGCGGACCATAGGTATGTTGTGTCCGCTGTCTCTCGATGAAGTAAATTACATGAGCCAGACGATTGAATGAGAGGCCGGACCCATTACATCCATTCGCAGCCTGTAGGGCCTTCGTATCGCTCCTGTTCTTGGACCCTCGTTCATAGTGAGGTATGCTGGCTTCGTGAAAGTCAGCCAGGTGGTCGATCGGTTGTGAGAGGATAGCTGGTGCCTGGTTGCCACGATTAAGCATCCCATAGAGCCTCGTCGAGTGACGGTCGCAAGCAAGCCGATTGGATGGTCTTCGCGCCGACAGTCTGCCCGTCCCCCCACCCAGCAGCCAAGTGGAATACGTTGAAGTCTTTGTGTAACAGACTTCACAGATATTCTACGCACGGTTGCAAACCGATCAATCCATACGCGTGGCGAGGGGGAAGCCGGTCTGACGGAGATCGTAAGTTTAGCCGCGCGTCAGGGATTTCCTCCGCGGGCGCATCGACCTCTTCAGTACCGACGCGCTTGATGCGACCGTTCGTCTGGCGGCTTACGATTACATGGACTTCAGGGCTCTGGTTGTTTCGCTAGTAGTCCGATGAAAAGACCCACGGCACCTTTCAACGCGACGTGTGATGGAAAGGGGACTCGTCGGTCCAGCGACGCAATCGCCATGACGCGTCAGGTCAGCAGTGTGGAACAGGGTCAACTTCAGGGCACCATCGCCAGCATTAATGGGGCCAGCTCAACCCACTCCCGTATTCCCGTCCCAAGTCCTTACGCGCTGCGGCTTCCGAGGAATGTTACGACGTGACCTTGCAGAGCGGCTACGAAACGCTGGAAGGTTAGGTCTGATGCGGGCTGTGTGATCTTGGTTTTTGGTGAATTGGTCGCCATCAGAAAACAAGCTGACGTATAGAGTCGCTCCAGTACCAGGCGGCGGCAGAGCAGTTCATATCTTCTACTATACGACACCCCTTTATACCGTGGTCGTTCTTTGCTCTTGATGGTCTCACCACGAAACTCCGGATCAACCTGGAAATAGGGCTCTTTATTGACAACGGGGGTTTTCACACTGTCGCGATCTTCGAGGAGAAACAGATAGCCCAAGAACGGAGGCGGAAATTGTCCGAAACGGCCTTCTCGAAATGCGGTCCAAATATCTTTCGCGCTGCCCACGGCTTCTTCTGAGCGATTGTTGACGCTGTTACCGATTGACTTGCCTGCTTGCGACTTGAATTCCATGGCTAAGATCAATGCGCCTTCAGACACCACGATGAGGTTCCACTTTTTCGTCGCTCTGAAATATCCTGGCAATTCAAGGGCGGTTCTTGTCCGGACATCGACCTTCTTGAGCCCTGCCTCACAGAGGATATCCGAGACCAGGACTTCCAGCGCGCCCATTTGCGTACCGCCCGTGACCTCTCCACGCGTACCGGCATCGATCTTTCCCGACTGAACCTGTTTTTCTTTATTTTTTCTCCGATCATCCCAGTAACTTTGAACGGCGACGCGCAGCCTCTTTTCAACGTCCAAGAGCTGCCTCCATCAGTAAGGAGTCGATACCATAAATATTCAATGCTACAGTTGTGGCTTGTTGTCTGTTTCGATGGCGAAACGCTTCTTTGAACTCCTTCGCATGAGATTTCGAGAGGGTGACAGGAGGGGGTACCCTGATTCGGCGCAGGTATTGTGCTTGGAACCGTAAGTAGCCACCCCGCATTCTGACACCATATGATTCGACAAAGAATTGGCCGATTGCAGATAAAAGCAGACCTCCGAGGACTTCCAGATCCCAATCGCCTGACTGAATGAAATACAGGTTGTGATGGGGATAGGTCCCCCCGCGATCAAGGACAGGTTCGAGGCTACTTTTGATGTCCGGGATATAGAGCTTGGGGGTCTCAATCAAGGCATGATGGACACGGTCAATGGTCTTATACCAACCAGCTGCTTTGTTCTCTGCGGTGTGCCGTTTTTTCAGTGCCTTCGCATGATGCTCGAAATAGGCCTTTAATTTCGGATAGGCGCTCAGCTGGACGAGCCCTGTCTTATTCCAGGGATTCACCAGATAGTGGCCAGACCAATCGAATGTTCCGCTGACGGTGTCTTTAGCGACTGCGAGCTTTAAAAGACGTGACGATTCGACTAAGTATGGGTCAGTCGTGATGTATACGCTGTCGTTTCCGGTGGCGACGCCTATTCCTACCTTGGCATTCATTTCGAGCGGTGGAAAAGTATCCTCTAATTGGCGAAGGAGGGACAGTTGCTTGGGTGAATGACAAGGCCATGGCTCCGATCCTTTGAACCAGTTACTGACGACTGCGGCATGGATTGAAGGGGAATCCTTCGACGACTTGCGGCGGAAATCGGGTTGAAGCGTTGCCGCCAACAGTTTGGGTTGAATGGTTTCAGTTTGAGGGGTGGCGCTGGCCACGACCGTTGCACTCTGTCGGCGGTATCGGATAATTGTGATCGCAGGATATGCATCAACCTCGTTATCAAACGCATTGACGTCATGCATGCCCAGAATCAGTTCAACGCTGTAAGCGGATGTGATTAGATGTCGAAGTTCCGCTCCATATTGATTTCTCATCCATCTGTCCGCACAAATGAACGCGCAAACCCCACCGGGCGTTAGTTGACGAAGCGCTGCCTCGAAGAATGCCACATAGAGATCGGCTCTGCCCCGCATGGTGGGATAAGCGTTACGATATATCATCGCACTCTCTGCTGGAATATCTTCAAGGCGTATGTAGGGTGGGTTTCCTACGACAAAGTCTGCCTTCTTGCTGGTGGTATCGAAAAGATAGTCCCTCGTCGCGACCCATGATTCAGCGAGTTGTGTGGCAAGCGGCTGCTGCACACCCAAGTCTACGAGGATACTTTGAGTAACGTATTTCGCACGGGCCGCACTCGTTTCATCCAATTCATAGGCAAGTAGGGAGTTGCTGCAATCGGACAAAGGCCGACCTTGCTTCCGACAAGACTCAATAAGGCGGGTGATCATGGGTCCAAGAAACGCGCCATCACCCGCAGCTGGTTCTACGGCCAGAGCATCCACCAAGTTCTTCTCCGGCGAATAGCCGCTTAATTCCAATAGCAGTTCTACTACCCAACGCTTTGTGTACACGACGCCTTTGGGTTCGGTCGGTACGAGAATGGGAGAGAGTTGAGACTGTGTGAGGAGTTGAAGCTGAATGCCTTGTGTCGAAATGGTGGAGGTAGGACTGTCTGCCACGGAAGTCCTCAGTGCGTAAGCGTAAGAGCAGCGGGCTGATACTAGCTTGTCTGCGCTATTCGTTCAAGATGGCGAATATGATGGCAGACGCAGAACTTAGAATGACGTTATTATCGAGGGGCAGGGGAATAGAAAAGGGGTCGAGGGTGAATGGCACTTACTTAACGGCTACATAGGTGATGTGCCGCACAAAAGGCTGATTCCAGTGATACGGTAGGAGGCCCAAACACCCATCGACCTTTCACCCGAGGAGCGAGCCTGAATGCATCCGAAGCATAGCCCGCGTGCACAGCAACAACGACGCATTCGCAGTCATATCCACCGCAGCGATGCGGATACGTTCTTCAACCTGTTGACACACCCTGAGTTGTTGGATGAGGTCGAGTCGCTGGTGCCGCAGCATCGGAAACGGTTATTCCCCCAACCGAGACGCTGTCGATGTTTCTCGCACAGGCGCTCAGTGCGGATCGGTCATGTCAGAACGTCGTCAACGACACAGCCGTCAAGCGCGTGACCCGAGGCCTGCCGCGTTGCAGTACGCATACCGGGGCATATTGTCGTGCTCGACAACGCTTGCCGACGGAGATGCTCTCCACTCTGGTGCGACAGACTGGGCGACGGCTCACCGCACAGGCTCCTGAGCCCTGGCGTTGGCGGGGTCGTCCGGTACGGCTGGTGGACGGCACGACCGTGGTCATGCCGGACACGCCCGCCAATCAGGCGGCCTATCCACAACCGCAGAGTCAGAAGCCCGGCCTGGGGTTCCCCTTGTGCCGGGTGGTGGGCATGCTGTGTCTTGGGAGCGGGGCGATGCTTCATGCCGCCATCGGCCGCTATCAGGGAAAGGGCGGCGATGAACAGACCCTCCTCCGTTCAATACTCGATACGTTGGAGCCTGGGGACCTGCTCATAGGCGATGCCTTTTACGCGACGTATTTTCTGTTGTGCACCTTGCGCACACGGGGCATTGATGCGGTCTTTGAACAATACGGGGCGCGCCAACGCCGGACCGACTTTCGGTGCGGTCAGCGATTGGGGCCGCGCGACCATCTGATCGTGCTGCACAAGCCGACCAGCAAACCTGACTGGATGACTCAGGCGGCCTACGATCAGGCACCCGCGACGCTGATGGTACGGGAACTGCGCACCGGCGGCAAAATCCTGGTGACGACGCTGCTGTGCCCCAAGGACACGCACAAGTCCGCCTTGAAGGCCCTGTTTCGAAGCCGATGGCATGTCGAGCTCGATCTGCGCAACATCAAGAGCACCTTAGGCATGGAGCAGTTGAGCTGTCAGACCCCAACCATGGCCATCAAGGAGATCTGGATCCATCTGTTGGCCTACAATCTTCTTCGGGTGATGATGGCTCAAGCGGCATTCCTCACCGACTGGCTGCCACGCCAACTCAGTTTCAAGCACACCCTGCAACTCTGGAACGCTTGGACTCATCATGGCTCTGGCATCGATCATGATGAGCTGCCGTATGGCCTGTTGGTCCTGATCACTCAGCAGCGCGTAGGCAACCGGTTAGGCCGTATGGAACCCAGGGC
Organism: Nitrospira sp.; assembly: GCA_029194725.1. GTDB lineage: Bacteria > Nitrospirota > Nitrospiria > Nitrospirales > Nitrospiraceae > Nitrospira_D. Next base: position 36,764 of record JARFXQ010000019.1, read on the forward strand.
CATCAAGCGACGACCAAAACCCTACCCACTACTCATCAAGCCCCGTGCGATCGCCAGAAAGGACGTCCGGAAATATGGCCATCCCAAGAAGCTTAAGTAAGTGCCATTCGGGTCGAGGGTGTTTCTAGCCATTGAAACGACCCAGGCCACCAAATCCAGCCAGGTTTCTTAACCAGAAAGCCTCTCCCTCTCATTCGCCTCTTCGTCGTGTGTGATAGTCTCTCCACTCAATGACGACGTGTTCTCATCAGACCGGTATTGTTGCGATTGCCCTGTTCAAACTCGTGAAAGGCGTATGGTTGTTGCTTATAGGGTTGGGTCTGCTGAATTTAATGCATGGGGAAATAGCTACGCTCTTTTCTCGTTCGATCGAAGCGCTCCATGTGAATGCCGACCCTCGGATTACTCATGCGCCGGTGCTGAAAATGGATGCCGCACAGCCGCAGGATCTTGCATTTCGGCTGAGCCGGGCATAGCGTATCGCTCGGAGGGTGGCATATGGCAAATTCTGGTCAGTTTACCATCGAGTTGGAGCAGGAAGATGACGGCCGCTGGATCGGTGAGGTGCTGACCTTACCTGGTATGATGGCGTATGGTCAGACTCGGGCGAAAGCTCTCGCAGCGGTGCAGGCTTTAGCGCTTCATTCGATGGCGGATCGCCTTGAACATGGAGAAGCCCTTCCTGACGAGTTCTTGAACGTCTCTTTCCTTGCTGCGTGAGCCGGTGGCCTTCCACCAGCGCTTCTCGGGTTCTTGCCGCTCTTCTTCGAATCGGCTGGACAATCAAACGAACAACCGGGTCTCATCGGGTACTGGCGCGGACTGGCATGGATCGATTGGTGTGGGGCCTAGAGCAGGTACCGGTCGATGTTGAGTGCTCCGTGAAAGACGCCGATGATATCGATCGCTTCTGAGTTCTTGATCAGGTAAGCAATACGATAATGTCCGTGAAGCAGAATACGGATGTGTCGGTCTGGCTTTTGCCAGTAGCGGTATCCTGATTCTGGAAATTTGCGAAGGATCTCGGCTTTCAGATAGATGGTTTCGATAGTTCGGGTTGCAGCGGAGGGATTATCGAGTGCGATGTAATCGTAGATGTCACGCAGCTATCGTTCGGCTTCAACGGTCCATGTCAGCTCTGCCATGTCTTGATGCGGCGCCCCATCTCTTCATGGCTGATGGTCTTTCCGGCGTCAGAGTCACCGAGTCCTCTGTCGATCATTCTTGCAAATGCTAACTCTCGTAGAAGCTCATCATAGGAGCTGTCATCCGGCTGATCTTGAAGGATCTTGGCGATCTGTTCTTTTGCGGAAGGCATGATCACCTCTGTGTGAGAGACATCGATTCCCAATAGTCGACAGGGACAAGGATAGCGGTAACCCCCATGTTTTACAAGCGACTAAACGCCAATCGGACTGGACGAATTGATGTGCTAACCGCGCGGGATCTTCGTTCGTCGGTGCAGACGCTTGATGGGGTGCGTTTTCTTTGAGATGAGCGGAAAGTTTTCCGGGTGTCTGATGGAGTCGACGGCGAGATCCACGTCGAGATCCGGCCAGTAGAGATGATGGGTCTGCGGCCATTCCACCCGTACGATTTCTGCAATAGAGGCGTCCCTAAACCAGGGAAAGTCCTTGAACGCAACAAACAGTTCTTCATTGGCCAGAAGCAGCCAGAAGCCATGCTTAGAGATGTTGGTCACCTCAGCTCCCGAAATGTGTCTGCCAAGCGCCGCGGATTTCATCCTCATGCTCCTCGATTAAGGCCTTGGCTGCCCGAATCTGCCGGGCCGTCATGCCTGAATTCTTTGCCAATTCAACGGAGGGATCGAGCCAAAATTTAGCTTCCCCCCGTTCAGAATACACATGAATGTGTATTCGTGTTTCCTCACGAGAAAAGAAGTAAAACCGAAATCCTCCTGCCCTGAAAACTGTTGGACTAAGTCGTGCCCTCGTTCCATCTTCTGTAGCCCAGGAGTAGCTCTGCCGCCTGCCGTGCGCGATTCGACAAAGCGGCGGACTTGACATCGAAACGATGTTTACTCGTCTTCCCGGAAATTCCGCAATGGTTCCTCAGGATGAATTGGCCAAAGGATTTTTGCCATTGCCGGCACCTACCCCAAGCTTGAGTGGATCTCGCTGACGATGCATCTGGCTGATCGAGCGGCTGAGTTGCGTGCCCGCTACCGCCTCAGCACGACTGATGCCATACACTTAGCGACTGCCATCGGCTCTAAAGCCGTGCGCTTCTACGGAAATGATCGCGGATTGCGGCGAGTCAAGGAGATTGAGTGCATCATCATCGAGGACCTCGTCTAGGCTCACCGTTTTTCTATGTGACGTCGAGATCTCCTCGGTCGTACCTGTTTGTGCGAATCAGTCTGGGGTGGCTACGGGCAGCTCAGTGCGCGTCATCTGAGCGCGTTTTTCCCCAGAACAGGGAATAGACATAACTCTGGTACGCCACCACAAGCAGGAAGCCGACTCCGAACCAGGCAAATCCGGTTGTTAATCCATAGGAGTCGGTCGCTGCATTGAACACCGTGAGGCTGAGCGCCGGATCGGTTGTTGAAACCAAAATGTAGGGATACATGCCGAACATGACGCTGGTGAGCATCAGCAAAATAAATACGCTGGAAGTAAAAAAGGCGGCGGTGTCGTGCTGTCGCTGCCGGAGGTACAGGCTGGATCCGAGCGCGAATAGGCCACTCAATGGGACCAGATATTCCATCGGATGGCCGGCGAAGTTGAGGCGCAAGCTTGGTTGAACGAAAGGGACGGCAGTTACGGTAAGCACGGTGCACCCAGCCGAAACCCACCCCATGACCCAGGCGGTCCAGGCGGCCCGCTTATGCAGGGTGCCTTCTGTATTCATTGCGAGATAATTCGCTCCGTGGAAGGCGAGGATCGACACAGTCGCCAGTCCCAGCAACACTGTGAACCAATCCAGGATGCCCGGTTCCGGTCCAGGCTGAAAGTCCGTCCAAAACGGGACGAAGAAATACCCGTCACGGTTTAAGGGCACACCACGAATCAGATTGCCGAGCGCCGCGCCGAAGACAAAAGCCAAGAGTAAACTGGCCGTTGTAAAGGCCGTATCCCAAGCCTGTTTCCACAGCACATGATCCACGTGCGATCGCAATTCCAGCGCGAGACCGCGAAAGATCAGCAACCACAGCACCAGGATCAGTGCCAGATAGAATCCGCTGAATCCGGCGGCGTAGGCCTTGGGATAGGCAAAGAAGAGGACAGCGCCGGCGGCGATCAACCAGACTTCGTTTGCGTTCCACAGTGGGCCGATGGAGGCGAGCACCGTTCGGCGTTCCACTTCGGTCCGGACGACGAACGGATAGACCATGCCGACACCAAAGTCGAAACCATCCAGGACAATGAAGATGGCCAACATCAATGTGACGACGATGAACCACAGGGTTTCCATCACCAGTCCCTTCGTTCAAGCGGGATACGTGGCTTCTGAGTCGACCGAGCCAGGTCCGCGTTGAATGATCTTGCCGAGGAGAAACACAAACAGCAAGCCGAGCAACAGATACAGCCCCAAGAATCCAATCAAGGTAAATAAGGCATTCCCTGAATGAACAAGCGGAGATGTGCCATGGGCGGTGCGCAACAAGCCGTACACGAGCCAGGGTTGCCGTCCCAGCTCTGCGGTCATCCAGCCGGCCGAGGTGGCGATGTAGGGGAATGGCGCTGAGAGCATCAGTAACCATAACAGCCATTTCATCTTGAACAGCCGGCCACGCCAGAGCGAGAGCAGGGCCAGGCCAAAGATGGTGGCAAGGATGGTCCCCAATCCGGCCATGATGTGATAGGCATAGTAGAGGAGTGGAAGATTATCCGGCCACTCGTCGCGCGGAAACGCGTCGAGTCCCTTGACCTTGGCGTAGAGGTCTTTGTACACGAGAAAGCTGAGCGCATTAGGAATCTCAATCGGGTTGTCGATGGTCATTGTTTCAAGATTGGGTTGTCCCACCAAATAGAGACCGGCTCCTCTCTCCGTTGTGAAGAGCCCCTCAAACGCCGCCCCCTTTACCGGTTGATGATCGAAGACTTGCTTGGCGTTGCCGTGTCCCGTGGGGAAAATCATCAGTGCAGCAGCGATCGCGCCGGCGACAACGCCGGTCCGTAAGAAAGTCTTTGCATAGGAGAGATAGTGACCGGATAAAAGATAGTACGCGCCCACTGCTGCGATCGCACAGGACGCCGTGACGACAGCCGCTGTCATGTTATGTGCGAATTGCCAGAATAACCAGGGATTCGTGAGCAGCCCGGTGAGGCTGTTGACGAACACCCGGCCATCGTCTCCCGTTTGATACGCGACGGGATGCTGCATCCATGCATTCGTCGCCAGGATGAAGTAACCGGATAACCACGAACCGATAAAGAGCATCAGAGCGGCAAACCATTGCATCCGACGACTGAATCGTTTCCTGAACAGCAGGATGCCGAGAAACGATGATTCCAAGAAAAATGCGAAGACTCCTTCCATGGCGAGGGTCTGGCCGATCACTCCACCAGCGAAGGTAGAAAACCTGGCCCAGTTGGTTCCAAACTGAAATTCGAGCGGGATACCGGTCACGACGCCGAAGCCGAAATTTAAGGCAAAGATGCTCGTCCAAAAATCCGAGACTTGCTGATAATGGTCGTCATTGGTTACAAGCGCTCGACTGCGTAAGTAGAGCAGCAGCAACGCCAGACCCATCGTCAACTGCGGAAACAGGTAGTGGAACGTGGCGGTGAAGGCAAATTGAAGACGGTCGTACAGGAGTGCGCTTGTCATGATATGTTCTCAGATCCCATGGACAAATGAAAATGGGTCTCGGACCATCCAGCACTGTAACAGTACGGTCGCGATATCCCCAAAGGAAAAAGGCACAGCGAATCTTTTCCGTGACCGATTCGTCACCATACAAGATGTGGCATTCATTCGACGACGCTGAATTCATAACGCGAGCTCGTCAGCGCGGCCAATAGATCCGATGCGTGATCGCGGCCACGGGTTTCCATCGTGATGTCGATCGCGGCTTCGTTCAGGCTCACTCCGTAGTGGGCGCGGTTGTACGACGTCTCCACGATGTTGGCCTGGGCCTTAGCGATCACCGATGCCAGTCCTTCCAATGCGCCGGGATAGTCCGGAAGACGCACTCGCAGGCGCAGCCGTCTCCCGTCGCGAACCATGCCCTGCTCGATGATCCTCGCCAGCAGCGTGACATCAAGGTTGCCTCCTGACACCAGCACCGCGATGTTTTTCCCGCGATGGCCGGTTTTCGCTTGCAAAACGGCGGCAAGCGCAACGGCGCCGGCCCCCTCCGCCACCGTTTTCTCACCCTCCAGCAACATTAGAATCGCCTCCGCAATCTCGTCTTCCTCGACCGTGACGAGCCGATCGACATATCTGTGGGCCAACGGCAGCGTGCGTACGCCCGTTTTTCGAACGGCGATTCCGTCGGCCAAGGTGGACTTCGCCGGAAGATCGACTGGTTGCTGTTGTTGCAGAGCCGTTTGCATCGACGGCAAGCGGCCTGTTTGAACGCCGATCACTTCCGCCGCAGCGTTTCGCTCCTTGACCGCGCAGCCGACTCCGCCGATCAATCCGCCGCCTCCTACCGGCACAACGATCACATCCAGCGCTGGGTTCTGCTTCAAGAGTTCCAACCCGACGGTCCCTTGCCCGGCGATGACTGCATCGTCGTCGAAGGGATGAATAAACGCGGCCTTCCTCTGCGCGCTCCGTTCAATGGCTGCCTCGCAGGCTTCGTCGTAATTGTCCCCGTGCAACACGATGTCCGCGCCATAGGCGCGGGTCGCCGTCAGCTTGATGAGCGGCGTCGAACGAGGCATCCAGATTTGCACGGGGATGCCCCGCTGGGTCGCGTGATAGGCCACGCCTTGCCCATGATTCCCTGCCGATGCCGCGATGACTCCCTGTCGCAGTTCCTCGTCCGTCATCGTCAGGATACGGTTGAGCGCGCCGCGTTCCTTAAACGATCCGGTCATCTGCAGATTTTCAAGTTTCAGGAAAATCGCGTTTCCGCTCAGCCGGGACAGTGTCTTGGAGTGGACCAACGGCGATTCATAGATGAACGGACCGATGCGAGTTGCCGCTGCTTCGATCGATCTAAGATTGACCATGCTCCCTGCTCCCTTCTCGTGATTCAATAGGCAATAAAAAACCCCTGGTGGAACCGAATCCGCCAGGGGCCGTTGCTCGCGTAGGTTTCCAGTCGCAGGCAGGCTTAGGCGGAGCCGGCGATCATCATCGCCGCCGCCATGCTAATCCCGATGCTCTGCCCAACGATCTTCATTGTTGAGTGGATACCGAGTTTGTTTCGCTCACGTGCAGTTTATACCATCAGGCCGCAGGCAGATCAAGAATTGATGAGAGCGTCAGGGAACAGAAACTGCCAGTGGTATCTTGGGGAAACTTACCGATTCGTGAGCTTCTGTGGTGACCTCTTCGTGCGATCACAATGATGTTCAATCCTCGCCCGCTCTCCCGAGCCGCGGTTACCTCGCAGCGGTCTTTTGGTCACGTTGGTGTGTGAGGGCCGTGCGCAATTTGTCTTCCTGCTCCTTGCTGAGTGACGTCTTGAGGATCGTTCCCTCGTATCTCGAAATTCTGGACAACACCTTATCTTCGTCAACGCCGCGGATCAGAAGGAAGATCGCCGAGGTGCCCTGCTTGATCGTGCTTCCCATGTCTTTGATGAATTGATCGGGAATTCCATAGTCGCTCAAGAGCCCATACTCGTTGGCAGCGTTGGTTATGGCGCCGGCCCCCGCACCGCCGGCAAGGCTCCCCAGGAGTCCAGCCAGAGGATTCATGAACAGGAGCCCCATCAGCCCACCCCATAACACCCCTAGGGCCACACCATGTTTGGTTGCTCCCCCGAACACATCGACGCACTGCTTCAGATGCACTTTGCCGTCCATATCGCGGACGACGATGACCGCATCCTCCAGGTCGAGGACATATTCCGTTTCCATGGCTCGCAATTCATTCAGGACTCGATCGGCCGTACTGGAATCTTTAAACGCGATACAGACAAGTTCACTCATGATTTCTCTCCTTTGATTCTACGTGAGCAGCCGCTCTTCACCCAGGCAGATGGTCGGCTTGTGACGCACGCACTAGATAACAGCATGATTGGTCTCAGAGCAAGATGGGGTTCGGAGCGGTACTCCGAACCGATGAGCGGCAAAGTCTATCCTCGCCTCTATCCTTGCCCCTTGTTTTTCCACGCTCTATTCCCTTACTCTCGTCGCGCATTGTCGGTGGAACTTCTGATGTTGCAGGCTGTTTCATTACGTTGCAGTCGCGGTGAACGACGATTGTTCTCCGATCTCAACGTGAAGGTTGAGAGGGGATCGCTGCTGGCTGTGGTAGGTGAAAACGGCAGTGGGAAAACCAGTTTGCTCCGTATCTTTTCCGGTCTACTGCCTCCTGAACAAGGCTCGGTCCTCTGGGATGGGCAGGATATTCATCAGCTCAAGGAACTCTATTCGGGGCAACTGACCTATATCGGGCATCTTAATGGGATCAAGGACGACCTCACGCCGCTCGAAAATGTCACGAGCTCCATGTCGCTTGCAGGAGAAGCCTGTTCCAACAATGGAGCGAAGGAAGCGTTGGAGGCGATTGGGCTCAAGCGGCCCATCCATCATTTGCCGTCAAAGGTGCTTTCGCAAGGGCAAAAGCGCCGCGTCGCCTTGGCGCGATTGTGGCTCTCCACACGTCCCTTATGGCTTCTCGATGAACCGTTCACGTCGCTTGACACGGCTGCTACCACGGTCGTGACGCAACGACTGCATGCCCATCTGCACCGTGGAGGTCTGGCGGTCGTCGTGACACATCAGGAAGTCGCCCTTCCCTCGGAAACGGTGCAGCGTCTGAACCTGACTGAATGAGCGGCGCCAGTATGTGGGAGGCTATAGGTGGAATCGTCCGTCGCGATCTGTTGCTGGCGATGCGGCGCCGTTCTGACGCCGCGATGTCGGTTTTCTTTCTCGTGATCGTCGTCAGCCTCTTCCCCTTAGGTGTCGGACCGGAGCCGGCGGTGCTGAGGACCATCGGTCCCGGCGTGTTGTGGGTGGCAGCCTTGTTGGCCTGTCTGTTGTCCCTCGGGCGTGTGTTTACTGCGGACTACCTGGATGGTGTCCTCGAACAGATGGTCCTGATTCCTCAACCACTTGCGGTATTGGTGGTCGCGAAGGTCCTCGGCCATTGGTTGATATCCGGGTTACCGGTGGTGCTGCTCTCTCCTCTGCTCGGGCTCCAATTCGGGTTAAGCGGAGAATCGCTGGGAGTACTGGTGATGTCGCTCTTGCTTGGGACGCCCACGTTGAGTATGATTGGTGCGATCGGCGCCGCGTTGGTGCTTGGCGTACGGGGGAGTGGTCTACTGGTTGCCCTCCTGGTGCTTCCACTCTACGTTCCAATATTGATCTTCGGGGCCGGCGCCGTCACCAGCAGCATGGCTGGAATCGGCGGTGAAGCAAATCTGTCGCTGCTCGGGGCCTGTCTGGTGCTCTCTCTTTTTCTGGCGCCCTGGGCCACTGCGGCGGCGGTGCGTATTGCGTTGGAGTAACATCGTTTCATGAGCACGGACATCAACTGGCTCAAGTATTCGTCCCCTCAAGCCTTTTATCCCCTGGCTGGAAGCCTAATTCCATGGTTTGCCTGCATGGCGGTTGCGCTGATGGGAGTGGGCCTCTATATCGGATTCTTCATCGCGCCGACCGACTTTCAGCAGGGCGAGGCGTACCGAATTATCTTCGTCCATGTTCCGGCGGCCTGGATGTCGATGTTTCTCTATGTCGTCATGGCCGTCTGGGCCGGCATCGGGATGGGTCTCAACGCGCGTCTTTCCTTCATGATGGCGCAAGCGATTGCCCCCACCGGGGCGATGTTCACGTTCTTGGCGTTGTTGACCGGGGCCATGTGGGGGAAGCCCACCTGGGGAGCCTGGTGGGTATGGGACGCCAGGCTGACATCGGAACTCATCTTATTGTTCCAGTACGCCGGGGTCATGCTTTTGCGGACATCGATCGATGATGTGCGCCGGGCGGACAGGGCGAGCGCCGTCTTCGCCCTTGTTGGGGTGGTCAATGTTCCGATCATCTACTTTTCCGTGCAGTGGTGGAATACCTTGCATCAAGGGGCGTCGGTCAGTATGGCGGCAGGATCAAAAATGGTATCGACCATGCTCACCGCCATGTTGCTGATGACGCTGGCCTTCTGGTTGTACAGTATTGCCGTCATTCTGGCTCGGGTACGTTGTGTCATGGTTGAACGGGAATCCCTGCCGTTGTGGGATGAAAAAGCGGCAGTCATTCAGGAAACGGTGGGAGCTCGCTGATGCAGTGGGGGAGCGCCTCAGAATTTTTTGCGATGGGAGGGTACGGGCTCTATGTGTGGACCTCGTTTCTGGCCACGGCTCTGTGCATGGTGTGGGAAGTGTTGGCCTTGTGGCGTCGACGGGCTGCGACGCGCGCTGAACAGCGCGCCGCGTTGTTAGGAGGCACCGATGAAACCACGGCATAAACGCTTTGCTTTTATCGGCCTGGGGTTACTCGTCTTGGGTGTTGCGACAGTGCTGATTCTGAACGCTTTTCAGAGTAATCTCGTGTTTTTCTTTACACCCACTCAAGTGGCGAGCGGCGAAGTGCCGCAAGGACGCAGTTTCCGCATCGGCGGCATGGTTGAAGACGGGAGCCTCGTTCGGGAGAACGATGGGCTGACGGTCCGTTTCATCGTCACGGATACTGCGAAGCGCGTGCCGGTGACTTATAAGGGGATTCTGCCGGATCTCTTCAAGGAAGGGAAGGGCGCCGTGGCACAGGGGAAACTCAACGCCGACGGCACGTTCGTCGCCAGCGAAGTCTTGGCGAAGCACGATGAAAATTACATGCCGCCTGAAGCGGCCGAAGCCTTAGCAAAAGCCAAGGCGTCCGGTGCACAGCAAAGCAAATCACTCGTTGTCCCTCAAGGTAGGCAAGGCTCGCTATGATTCCTGAAATCGGTCATTTTGCGTTGATTCTTGCACTGTGCGTTGCCGTGGTGCAAGGTATCCTCCCCATCTATGGTGCTGCGGTCGGGAACTCGGGGTTGATGGCCGTGGCCAAGCCTGCGGCGCGGGGACAGTTTCTCTTGGTCTTAACTGCGTTTTGTTGTCTCGGCTATGCCTTTGCGGAAAAGGATTTCTCCGTACTCTATGTCGCTGCCACGTCGAATTCCCAGCTGCCGCTGCACTATCGCCTGGCTGCAATTTGGGGCGCTCACGAAGGATCGCTCCTTCTCTGGACGTTCATCCTGACCATTTGGATGTTTGCGGTCACTCTCTTCTCCGCCCATCTCCCAGACGCCACACGTTCCCGCATTCTCGGCGTGATGGGGCTTGTCAGCGTCGGATTCCTTCTGTTCATGCTGACGGTGTCGAACCCGTTCGAACGGCTGATTCCTGCTGCTGTCGACGGGCGCGACCTCAATCCGCTCTTGCAGGACCCTGGCATGGTGATCCATCCACCGATGCTTTATATGGGTTATGTCGGGTTTTCGGTCGCGTTCGCCTTTGCAATCGCTGCATTATTGGGAGGAAATCTCGACGCCGCTTGGGCGCGCTGGTCTCGCCCCTGGACCACTGTAGCCTGGTGCTTTTTGACAGTGGGCATTGCGATGGGGAGCGGTTGGGCCTATTACGAGTTGGGATGGGGTGGGTGGTGGTTCTGGGATCCGGTTGAGAATGCCTCATTCATGCCGTGGCTAGCCGGAACGGCGTTGGTTCATTCACTGGCCGTGACCGACAAACGGGGAGGGTTCAAAGTATGGACCGTTCTGCTGGCCATCATGGCGTTTTCGTTGAGCCTCCTTGGGACATTCCTTGTCCGTTCCGGCGTATTGACGTCGGTGCATGCTTTTGCCACTGATCCTAAACGCGGGCTATTCATCTTGGCGTTCCTGGCCGTGGTCATAGGCGGATCGCTTGCTTTATATGCTTGGCGAGCGCCGCGCGTCGGCTTGGGCGGCAGCTTTGCCATGGTTTCGCGCGAAGGGATGCTGCTGGCGAACAACGTGTTGCTGGTGGCAGCGATGGGGTCGGTACTATTGGGCACACTCTATCCCTTGTTCTTGGACGCGCTGGATCTTGGGAAAATTTCTGTTGGACCTCCGTATTTCGACTCGGTCTTTGTTCCGTTGATGACCCCGGCAATCTTTTTAATGGGAATCGGTCCGCTGGCTCAATGGAAGAAGGCGAGTTTGCCCGATCTAGCGAAGCGGTTGAAGTGGGCGTTCGGAGTCAGTGTTCTAACAGCCTTGGCCTTGCCGGTTGTGATGGGGAATTGGACGCCTCTGTTGAGTCTTGGTCTCCTCTTGGCGATCTGGATCGCCACGACGGCGGTGGTGACATTGCGTGAACGGTTGGCTCACGTGAGCGGGAATACCCTTCTCGAACGTCTCAGGTCGGTTCCCAGATCCTACTGGGGAATGCTCGTGGCGCACTGCGGCATTGCGGTGTTTGTTGTTGGTGTGACGATGGTGAAGGGCTTCGAATCCGAGAAAGACGTGCGGATGAACGTGGGAGAGACGACGACGATCGGTGACTATACGTTCCGATTCGACGGTGCTCAGGATGTCGTTGGGCCGAATTATACGGCTGCCCGGGGGACCTTCTCCGTAAGTCGCGACGGTCGGGAGACGACGGTGTTGTATCCTGAGAAGCGGCGTTATACCGTGCAGAATCAGGTCATGACGGAAGCAGCGATCGATCCAGGGTTGTTACGCGATCTGTATGTGTCTTTAGGTGAACCGCTAAACGATGGAGCGTGGAGCGTCCGACTCTATCATAAGCCGTTTGTGGATTGGATTTGGGGGGGCTGTTTCATCATGGCGCTAGGCGGCGTACTGGCCGTCAGCGATCGCCGGTACCGAATTGCATGGCATCGGCAAGAGCCGGCCGTGCCTGCTTCAACACGAACAGCTAGGCGAAAAGTGGCATGAATCGGTTTCTCCTGCCCCTGTCGATTTTTATCGTGGTGGTCGTTTTTCTTGGGGTGGGACTCAAGCTCAACCCTCGGGAAATTCCGTCCCCCTTGGTGGGGAAGGCTGCACCGGATTTTTCCCAGCCGCAGCTCTACGATCCAGCAACAGTGTTTTCGCCGGCTGACCTCAAGGGGAAAGTGTGGTTGCTCAATTTTTGGGCTTCGTGGTGCAGCGGGTGTCGAACCGAGCATCCGGTGTTGATGGAGTTGGCCAAATCCGGTGAGGTGCCGATCTTTGGGATGGATTACAAGGATCAACGTGACGAAGCCATGGCTTGGTTGAAACGGTGGGGCAATCCCTATCCCGTGGTCGGGGTGGATGATGCCGGCCGGGTCGGCATCAATTATGGAGTCTATGGAGTTCCCGAAACCTATGTCATCGACAAGCAGGGTGTGATCCGTTATAAGCAGATCGGGCCTTTAGATCCCGACACCGTCGCCAAGAAGATTCTTCCTCTCGTGAAGCAGCTCGAATCACAATGAAATGGTTGATGCTCATAACGCTGTTGTGGTCAGGACAAGCTTGGGCCGGGGAGGCTAGGCCCTTGGCCGATGATCCCGCCGTCGAGGCGCGACTCAAACACCTCGCCGTCGAGCTGCGATGTCTGGTCTGTCAGAATCAAACATTGGCCGATTCCAACGCTCCGCTGGCAGAGGACTTGCGCCGAGAAGTTCGGGAAATGATCGCGAAGGACATGAGCGACAAGGAAATCATCGATTTTTTGGTCGCGCGCTACGGCGACTTCGTGCTGTATCGTCCACCCCTCAAGGCAACGACCACACTGTTGTGGCTAGGCCCGTTTGTCCTCTTAATGGTCGGAGCCACGGCGCTTGTCATTACGTTGCGGCGTCGGGCGCACAAAGTAGTCGACGTGCCGGTGACGGATGAAGAGCATAGACGGGTCGAGCAACTATTGGCAGAAGGAGGCAAACGATCATGACCGTGACATTTTGGGTGATTGCGTCGGCCATGACTGTAGCCATCCTTGGGCTCTTGCTGCGACCGTTGTTGAAACATCCCACACAGGTGGCGAACGAGCGAGAAAAGACGTTGCCGGTCTATCGGCAACAATTCTCTGAGCTGGAACAAGATCGTGCCGGTGGCTTGTTGACCGATGAACAGTACCAGACGGCGCGAAGCGAGCTGGAGCGCCGTCTGTTGGAGGAAACGGGCTCGACAGAAGCCCCCATCACTCCTGCAGGGAGGGTCGTGAATCTTCGGGTCGTTGCGCTTTCCTTGGCCATGGTTATTCCCGTCGTTAGCGGGGTGCTCTATTGGACGCTGGGAAATCCAGTCGCGATGACGCACCCAACGGTGTCAGCGGCATCCAGTCAAGGTGGTCCAGGGGATGACTCGCAGATGGCGGACAGTCTTAACACCTTAATCGAACAGTTGAGAAAGAAGTTGGAGCAGAATCCGAACGACGCAGTCGGATGGGGGCTCTTGGCTCGATCGTATATGGCCATGGAGCGGTATGCCGAGGCGGTGCCGTTTTTTGAGAGAGCGACCAAACTCGATCCGAATAACGCCAGTCTCCTTGCCGACTATGCGGATGCCCTCGGAGTGCATCAAGGTCGCAAGCTGGATGGAAGGCCGGAGACGCTGATTCAAAAGGCGTTGAAACTCGACCCGCACAACGTGAAGGCGCTCATGTTGTCGGGGACGATCGCGTACAACCGAAAAGATTTTGCGCGTGCCGCCAAGGAGTGGGAAGTCGCGCACACCTATCTCCCTCCCGATGATCAGGAATCATCCGATCAACTGAAGGCCAGCATTGCCGAGGCCAAACGACGCCTCGGTGGCGGCCCCAGTATGAACATGTTGGTTGCGAATCCCCCTATGGAACAGGCAAAGCCCGCCAAACCGGTGGCTCAATCCGGACAGTCTCGGGCGATCACAGGTAAGGTGGTGTTGGGGCCGAATCTGACAAGCAAAGCCTCTCTTCCGGATACTCTATTTGTGTTTGCGAAGGATGTGGCTGGTCCACCGATGCCGGTGTCGATCGTACGGGCCTCGAAGAAAGATTTACCCTTCACCTTCCGGCTGGATGACTCGACGAGTCCCATGCCGTCAAGAAAGCTCTCGGACATCGACACGGTCGTCATCGTGGCGCGTCTATCGAAATCCGGAAAAGCAATGCCGGAAAGCGGAGATCTGGAAGGGATGAGTCAACCGATTAAACCGGGAACCGAAAATATCACTGTTGTCATCGATCGAGAGCGACCGTAGATGCCGCGTGGTTCTTTCTATTTTTCGGAAGCTTGCGCGCGACTCTGTCGATCGTGATCCCTTGAAATTCTCTTGACAGTCAAGAAAGGCTAAGCTATATTTCGCCGCCATTATTTTTAAGAATTTACCCAAAAGAACATTGATAAAAAAGAAGTATAACGAAAGCATATTGAGCGAATATTTTTTTGAAGGGCAGTACGTACTGCCCGTCAAACGGAAGGAGTAGAACCGTGAGAGTCAAACACTTGGTGAAGTATGCCCTGGCGGTCTGTGGCGTGTTCGTCGCCGCACAGGCTCAGGCGAATTTCCCCACCGTTCCAAAGGAAACATACGAGGCCCTGAAGATCGATCGATCTGCCTCGCCCAAGGAATTGTATGAGGCGTTACTCAAGCGGTACATGGACCCTGCTCAAAATGGGCAAGGGAAGGGAAAGTATGGTGAGTATTGGCAGCCCGTCTCGTTCAGTAAGTACTTTGATCCCCACACCTTCTATAAGCCGCCGCAAGCGGTGAAGGAGGTCGCGAGCCGTGAGCAATGCGTAAAGTGTCACACGGATGAATCGCCGGGCTGGGTGGCGGCGTGGAAGAAGAGCACCCACGCCAACTTAGACAAGATCCGCAAATTGACCCCAAAGGACGACACTTATTACAAGAAGGCCAAGCTCGAAGGTATCGAAGAGAATCTTCGTTCGATGGGCAAGTTGGGCAAGGGTGAGCATCTGAAAGAGGTCGGTTGCATCGACTGTCATTTCGACATCAATGCCAAGAACAAGGCCGATCACCGTAAGGATATCAGGTTGGCCACGGCCGATACCTGTGGCACCTGCCACCTGCAGGAGTTTGCGGAGAGAGAATCGGAGCGGGATACGATCACCTGGCCAAAGGATCAATGGCCAAAGGGTCGCCCGTCCCATGCTTTGGATTACAGGGCCAACGTGGAAGTTGAAGTATATGCTGGTATGCCGCAGCGTGAAATCGCCGACGGTTGCACGGGCTGTCACGTCAATCAGAACAAGTGTGATACTTGCCACGCTCGACACGAATTCTCGGTGGCTGAATCGCGTAAGCCAGAGGTCTGCGCTCAATGTCACAGCGGTGCCGACCATAATAACTGGGAAGCCTATAATTTTTCCAAGCATGGTCTGAAGTACCAGAGAGATAAGGCTCATTGGAATTTCAATATTCCAATCAAAGAGGCTATGGCAAAAGGGGCAGAAACGGCACCGACCTGCCAGTACTGTCATATGGAGTATCAAGGTAAGATTGCCCACAATGTCGTGCGTAAGGTCCGGTGGGCCAACTATCCATTCGTGCCTGGGATCCGCGAGAACATCAAGACGGACTGGGCTGAAAAGCGAAACGATGCGTGGATAAAGACCTGCACCAATTGCCATTCGGAAACCTATGCTAGGGCCTGGATGGAATTCATGGATAACGGAACCTTCTCAGGGTTGGATAAGTATGATGAAGCTCATCATGTTGTGGAAGAGCAGTATAAGGCTGGGCTATTGACCGGGCAGAAGACAAACCGACCAGCGCCTCCGGCTCCTGAGACGGATGGCTTCGAAAAATTCTTCCAGATCTATTGGTCGAAGGGTAACAACCCGGCCGCCAATGAGTTGAGGCTGTTCGAAATGGCGGAAGACCACTTGGTTCAATTGCACGTCAGCTTGGCCCACCAATACTGGGGCTATACCTATACGGTAGGCTGGGCGGCTATGAACCGTGCGTATGTTGAAATCATGGACGATGACACACGGTTAAAGGAAAGGCTTGAGCTCCAGGCTCGGGTTGCAAAGCTCGAGGGCAATATGAAGCAGGGTATGCTGGATCTCGATAGCGAAACCGGCAAGATTTCCCTCGGTGGTATTGGAGGAGGGATGATGCTTGCCGGGACGATTGCAATCGCAGGATGGCGGAGGCGTGAGAGGAAGGATCGTTGATCTCGGCTCCGTCCCTGAACGCGTCTGTGCCGAATCAGTCGGTGTCTAAAATTCTCCCGTCACTGGGTATTCTCCTGGTGACGGGAGGCCTTTTTCTGAGTGGGTGGTTTGTCTATCTTTGGCTCAAGCCCCTACCGGCGCCGTATGCCTACCAACTCGTTGATGAGGGCGTGGCGACTAAGTTTAATAACCTCCCCCTGCAGGCTTGGTCGGATCTGAGGATCAGCAAATACGAAGTCCGTGTTCCCTCCATCGACAAACCGGTTGCCATAGCCTATCGAGCGACTAGAGAGGGGGGACGGTCCATTCTCTTGAGTTGGGAAAATCTGGTCTCCGAGCCCATCGGTGTCATGGCCTCCGATCTCTCAGAACTTGGGGCCACTGCCGGAGAGATATCCAAACATGTACCGGGCGGGGCTGCCGTTCTAGCCTGGTGGGATACCTCTCGTCAGTTGGGATTCCTATCTGGGCGCGAGACTTTTTTTACCTCACATCTTGGCGAGCCGGTGATTACACCCACCTACTGGAAACAACGGTCGGATTCCATTCGCGCATACGAGACTCAGTTTTGGGGGCAGTCGGGCTCACCAGATGAACAACGAAAATTTCAATTGTTTGCCGATGCGCTTTCGGCAGAGGCGACAAAGGGGGTTGCTATGCTTCGTGAACTCGTAGGTTCACGAGAAGCATACATCGTCGTGCATCCTTCGGACCTCTATAAGTTGGGTCTCATGCGTCCGGATAAGCTTGATGTTGCATTTAAGGATTTTCCCTTGACCGGTAACGTTCATGGGCTTGTTGGACAGGTGAAGGCGTGGATGAAGGAGAACGGGTATGATACATATACGCTCCAGTCCGTTTCGGAAAAGCTGATCCGGGCCTATTTCCTAAACCAGAGCACTAAGGGAAAAACTTTGTTGTCTCAAATGCTGCCACTCATGAATTCAACGCCGATAGACTTTGAGGCATTACAACTTGTTCATAAGCAGGGCAGCTACTGGATCTATAAGATACCTTCGACCTAAGCTCATTCAGACGAGGAAGAGCAGGAATTTACAGGAATTTGATGGTGGCAGTGTGATGTTGGTCATGATAAACTGCCGACGCTTGATACGACCACAAGGCGTGGGGACGGTAGAAGGCCTCACGTAAGTAGCAAGAATAATCGTTGATCTTATTCATCCATTTCATCGGAAAGGAGATGCCGTGAATCACCGCATAGTATACGCATTCGCCGCTGTGACGGTATTTCTGGCCGTGGCAGGGACGGCTTGGGCCGAAGGGACATTTGAAGGGAGAAAGAAGTGTTACAACTGCCATAAGGGAGAGGGCGAGTCATGGGAAAAGACTCTCCATGCCAAGGCAATGGAATCGCTCAAGTCCACCAGAGGCAAGAAGAAGGATGAGGCGATGGTCAAGGCCAAGCTGGACCCCAAGAAGGACTATACAAAAGACAAGGATTGCGTTGGATGCCACGTAGATGGGTTCGGTAAGGAGGGCGGGTACGTCATCGAAGAGCCGGAGAAATTCTTAACCGGCGTTGGGTGCGAATCCTGTCATGGAGCAGGTAGCGATTATCGCAAGATACATCGCAAGGCAGGCGAAGCGTTTGAAAAGTCTCAGAAGACAATGGAGCGAGCCAATCTCGTCGAAGCAGGTCAGGATTTTGAGTTTGAAGAAAAGTGCAATGCCTGTCACCTCAATTACGAAGGATCGCCGTGGAAAGGTGCGAAAAAACCTTATACCCCCTTCACTCCTAAGGTAGACAAGAAATACTCATTTGATTTCGAAAAATACGTGAGGAACGATAAGGCGATGCATGAGCACTTCAAACTTGCCGGCACGTTTACCGGTCCACCCATACCGAAGTTCCACGAAGAGTTCCAGAAGAACGCGAAACCCCCGGTGAAATCCGATAAGGCGGAAGACTAACAATGGCAAAGATAGGGACATTAGCTGCCGGCGCAGTTCTTGGGATTGGAGCGATCGCTGTGGTGTTTGGAGGTGAAGCAGCAGTTTCCAGGACCGAGTTCTGCATAAGTTGTCACTCGGAAATTTACCCCTATGAAGAGCTGAAAAAGTCATCCCACTGGGGTGCGCTTGGTATGGATCCGGGATGTAAGGATTGCCATGTGCCTCAAGGTTTCTCAAATTTCCACAAAGCTATTTATACGCACGTGGTAGACGGTGTGCCTTTCCTGATTAAGGAATTCACCACAGACTACTCCACTGTGGAAAAATTCAATGAGCATCGTCCCGAGGCTGCCTATCGCGCTCGAATGAAACTCAAGGAATGGGATAGCCTCACGTGCAGGGCATGCCACAAGAATACGAAGCCGCCAGGAGCTTCGGCTAAAGCGGCGCATGCCAAGATGCAAAGCGAAGGGGCGACGTGTATTGATTGCCATCAGAATCTCGTGCATAAGAAGGTTCCGGAGCACGATCTGAACGCGAGTCTTGCTCAGGGACGTCCTGTGATTAAGGAAGTCAAGAAGAAGAAGGATGACGACGACGAGGACGAGAAAGACTAGTCTTTAGCTGATCGCTGCAGGGCAGTTACGTATCAGGGCCGCATCATTTCATTTGGTGGGGCCCTGATGTTCGAGAAGATCAGAAAAGAGTCAACCGATTAGTTGCGCACTTTTGTCGGCCCGTCCAGCCGTGGAGAGGTGTTTTCGGGTATCCCACTGAAAGCACGTCGCCTGAGTTTTTCCCGCCATCTTAATGAGAGATAGCCGCACTCGACGAGCTCCTGAGCAGCCTTCCGATCGTCTGTCCGGTGGTGCATCACATCGTTTGCGGCGGATACGGTCCAGTTTGGATGATGGCGTTCAACGAGGACGAGTTTATTTCCAGCTTGGACGTGTCCTTCTTTGAGGACACGGAAATACCAACCGGTTCGACCGGTTTCTTGGACCAGAAGAGCCAGATCGGTTACGCGCCAGCGTCGGGCGAGCTTCCAACAGGGTTGTCTCGGTTGGGACACTTGAACCAGTGACTCACCAATCTCGAATACATCCCCGATACAAAGATTACCCTCTACCAGACCCTCAGTTGTAAAGTTCTCTCCGAAGGCACCAAGCGGAAGCTCTGGCAAGTTTAAAACTTGTGCCCAATAGGGATAGTGCTCAATAGGATAAACATTGACGGCCTTATCTGGGCCACCATGGTTCTCAAGGTCTGCTTGCCCATCACCTTCGAGATTGATCTGCCCCAACCAAATTCGTCCGGACACCGGCTCCTTAAAATAGCCGGTCCTCCAAACCTGGTCCTTCGGGTCCGGAGAGTCGGTGCTCCCAACAGTTTTCGGTAGCCCGATTTGCAGAGAAAGGACGGTTGCGCTGACGGTGTTTTTCAAGACCAACTCCTCGGTTTGATGTACCTTCTCAATCTTCCTACCCAATGACGCTTCATCTCCCTGGGTGGCCGATGCGAGTGGAAAGGTCGACGGAAGTCCGACGAGAAAGCCCCGAACTCACACGCTTCTTCTAGGGACCATTGCGACCTGAGCCGGTTGGAAACCTTTGGAAATTCCCTCGCGCAGTTGGCCCAGTCTTCGTGTCCCATTCCAAGCTAAACCCCTGGCTCGCTCGTAAGGTGATCGCTCGCTCTGTCAACTCATCCGTGACTTGCCTATCCTGAGGTTGTCGACGAGAGTCGGTCGTGGGCTCACAAACAAGTTTTTCGGATGCAACAATGGGAAACAGCTATGTCGGAAGGCTTCGGAAAGCTGGCTTGTTCAGGGACCGCTTGTTCTGTCCAAGACTCGGTCGGACCTGTACAAGTACCAGTCGCGAATACGCTTCATGCCATGGAGTGCCGGCCTCGCCCCTCCGATGGCCACTGCGTCAACCAAGCAGTACCATGCTCCAACTCCGCTGGGAGGATTTCCTTGAGGCCATCCGAGAAGAGGATCTATGGCAGCCCATTTCCAAGCGCCGACGGCAGTTCCGATCAATTCCAACCATGTTGTAATAAAAAAGGCAGCAAGATAAACCATCGGCGACCGACCGATCATCAGCCAAACTAAAAATATGGAGAATAACAATGCGCCAACCCAATCACCCCGGTCCGGGTATCCGCTCACCCCCCATAGAGACCAGGTGCCCCATACTCCCACCACAAAGATAGCTATTTTTCGGGGGTGCCGCACAAACAGCCCGGATCGTGCGAGTGCTACGGCGGTCAGATAAACCATTCCATGACCGGGCGGAACGTAGGCGGGAACATTTTCGAACCGATACGTGTACCCCCCCATATAAATAGAGGCGAAATGTTCGCCGACTGTCGCAAAGAGCACGGCGATGATGACCTGAGCTTTCGTTTCTCGATTCTCCCCAAGCAACATGACGACGAGGAACATCCATGCGAACCCTCCAAGCAATTGTTGCCGCTCGACACTTGCGCTGAGCTCGAACAGGGAACTGACGGCGACGCTGAAGAATGTAAATGCAGCGATCAGGTAGTCCCGCATTCGATGCGTATCGAGAGGACTGACTTTGGGGAAATGCCGCAGAGCAATACGTTTTACAGTATCGAACCAAGGTCCAGGATGGGGAGTACTTGAAGGGGCGTCCATGCGTCAAACGAAGCTTCTGAAACGAAGCAATGTGTCGTGTAATTCTTAAAAGCGTGAGTCTTGTGGAACCATGTTTTGCAATAACGCAGGCATCATACAGGACTGTCGGGGAACGGGCAAGTTCTGCCGAGTCGACGACCCTATTCTCCAATAATTGCATTCGATCAGGAGTGCTGGATTCAAGCTCGGACTCGGATTGAGGATAGAGGTTACTGCCTAGGACACACGGGGAAGGGAAGCATAGGCGCAAGGTAGGGGCGATGCGAAGGAAAGAAGAAAGAGAAACGCCGACCTGCCTGGCCACCTTTAGATGGAGGCAGATCGGCGTCTTGTCAGATGCGCGCTGCTGCGCTAAGCTCCCAGTCTGGTAAAGACGGGGAGGACAGGAGCCCAGATCGGATTGATGAGCCGCTCACCAGATTCGGTCCAGGACATCAGCAATCCTGCGAAGCGCTGATCTGGATCGTGGAGGATATCCACTAACCGCTGCACTTCCCACAGCACGTCTTTCGACTCGACCTTGATATCCACGGTCTGGCCAGGTTGGATCGCAGCTTCGTGGTCCATCGTTAAACCAGCTTGAGCGACGAGCTCAGCTGGATAGTTTGGATCAAGCTTAGCTGCACCGAACTTGTTGGTAAACCGGATACCGGCCGTCGTGAATTCGCCGATAGTCACCGGTTGCGTACCGTTATTCGTCGCGTGGAGATTCATACGCAAGGCTCGGCCAGGAACATCGTATTCCGCATGGGTGACCTCAACCAGTAGCGGGTTAGGCTTGATCGGTAGCGGCTTGATCTTCGCCTCACCGGCCTGGAGCGGCACGCTGACTGGGTGTCGTGCGTCCGCTGCCAGATATCCGACGGTCACAACGACCAACACGAAGATCAGCACCACCGTGCCAACCTTGCGATCGATGGGGTCAAGGAGAATCTCATCCCCATAGGCCGCCAGTACCCGAGCCCGCACCAAGTACATCGGCCGGATCATAAAGAACCCAACCCAGAAAATTGCTACGGCACCCCAGAACAGATGCCACATGATTCCAGTGGATGTACCCATGGTTTCCGAGTCGAACGTTTCACCGGTCAGGGTCTTGATCGGATTCGTGAAGTCTTCATATCGACCAGTGATGTCCATCCAGCCGCCAGGTCCTGCGATCGGACCTGCATCCTTGACGGCAAACATTGGATGGATGTGATGATGACCCGGGAGCCGAGCCTTCAAGACAACCACATACTCGTAATCCCGGCCAATTTCCATTGGACCAGCGACGAACATGGGTGTCCCGTTTATCTTAGAGCTAAGACGCACGAACACTGAACTGGGGGAACCGACGTTGAGAAACGTCCGGTTCGGTTTGACGACTGCGCGAGGCCAATCCTCTGACAAATGGAATTTGCCTCGCAACTCGGTCACGTCATTGACCTTGGTCGATTTTCCAACCCATTCAGTGTCATACCAATTCACAGTGCGCATCCGCAGGAACGGCTCCTGCGATCGCTCTCCGTGAGCGAATGCAGGAGTGATGTCAAGCACCGGCGTGAACGCCAGCGTCGCCACCCCGCATAGACCCATTACCCAGAGCTTGAATACGTGTTTCGCGTTCATGCTTTCCCCCCGATCTTTGCCTTGTCGCCGTGGGCCAACGTGGCGTATGCAAACACATCGTACACTTTCGTGGTCTTCTGCCGGTCATCGGTCAGA
>JARFXQ010000038.1 GCA_029194725.1 Nitrospira sp.
CTTTGCGAGCTCCCAGCTCTCCCCCTCATCTGGTCACTGTCAGCCAAAGGCGCGGGACACATCGAATGGCACCTGTTCGCACAACATGTGATAGCAGGCCCGCGCGAGTTTATGGGCCACCGCCTTCAGCGCCACCACCAGATGCGTCCGCGCCTGTTTGCGTTGATAGAAATTCCGGATCACCGCCTCATAGCGAATGGCAAAGTGAGCCGCTTCAATGAAGGCCCAGCTCAAATACTTGTTGCCGTTCTTCGCGTTCCCGACGCCTTTGCGCTTCCCGTTGCTCAGGTGCTCGCTGCCCACACAGCGGCAATAGGAGGCGAAGTGCCCGCCCGTCGCAAACCGCCGCATGTCGCCGGCTTCCAAGAGAATCGTGCCCGCCAAGATCGGCCCGATGCCGGGGACGGTCTGGAGCAGTGCATAGCCCGGCTGGGTCCGCCCGGCCTCCCGGACTCGGTCCTCGATCGTGCGCACCTCGTGTTCGAGACACCGCAACACCGTCAGTGAACTCTCGACCGCTTGGACCTGTTCGGGAAACGGGACGAGAGCCCGCACGCCCTCTGGGGTGAGCTGCCGGAGCCGGGGGAGGGAGAGCCGTGTCCCGGTCAATCGCGTGAGGAGGCTTTGCAGACTCAGGACCACCATGGTTTTGTGACGGACGAGTTGACTCCGTTTGCGGAGCAGATCGCGGACGGCGCGTTCGGCTTTCGGATAAATGTAGCCGGTGGGAAGCAGCCCCAGGCGGAGCAGATGCGCCAACCACTGTGCATCATGTTGATCGTCAGCATGTTTGAGTCCACTGTACTGCGGCAGCGCGGGCGCATGCGCTAAATGGACGCGATAGCCCGCGCCCATCAACCAGCCAGTACCAATTATCCCGGATTCCGCAGTTGAAATCCAAGGGACGTTCAAAAGCTACGATCAACTCGTATGAATTCCTATACAACCACCAAGACCGCCTTCATCTAGTTCAACTGCGGCGCAGTTCAAAATTGACAACCTAAAGCATTGACTATCAAGGTATTTTTGAAAGTGGTCTTTGGCCTGTATCGTTTACTGCGGAATCCGGGATTATAGGTGGATTCGACCGCCACGCCCTGCACCGTGGTCCGATACGGCTCCAGTGCGGTACGGATCAGGGGAAGGTCATTGCGCAGCCGCTTCTGATACAGCACCCGGTCCGCGTCATTGAGCACGACCACCACGCTGTTGGTCGCATGGAGATCGATTCCCGCATAAGTCATCATCGCAACCTCCTCGGTTCAGGTGGATGAGAGCCGCCGCATCGGCAACGACTCTACACTCCACGAGAGGAGCCTTCGAGATGATTATCGAGGATCTTTGATAATACATTTGCGCCTGAATTTCTGAATTATGGTCGCGTCTTGCAACCTAACCTTGCGTGAGCAAGGCGGAGCCAGCCTGGCGATTCGCCGTTCATCTTTTCGCGCTCGTCGTTCTCAAGGAAGTTTGAGAAACCATTCTGCTTTTCTTCCTCCACGATTCGGGTAAGTGCTCCCCGTTCACTGCTTTACTTCTGCTCATGAGACAATCCACAATGCGAGTGGATTTGTACCTATATCTCGA
Source organism: Nitrospira sp. (assembly GCA_029194725.1). Lineage (GTDB taxonomy): Bacteria > Nitrospirota > Nitrospiria > Nitrospirales > Nitrospiraceae > Nitrospira_D. Next base: position 1,588 of record JARFXQ010000038.1, read on the forward strand.
TTCTCGATCCAGGTCTCAGAAAAGAACCGTCGTCATGCCAGGCTATGTTAATCCAAGCACACACCATCAAGGAGATACACCATGAGCAACGGGAGAGTGTACCAAGGAAGCTGCTTTTGCGGCGCGGTTCGATTCACGGTCAGCGGAGAGGCGGCCGCAATGGGCTATTGCCATTGTGAGTCCTGTCGAACCTGGTCGGCAGCGCCGGTCAACGCCTTCACATTGTGGAAACCCGACGCAGTGCGGATTACCCAGGGTGCAGAGAACATCGGCACGTATAGCAAGACGCCGCTCAGTTATCGCAAATGGTGCAAGACCTGTGGAGGCCATGTCTTTACGGAACATCCCACGTGGGGACTCACCGATGTGTATGCGGCGGTTATTCCGGACTTTCCCTACCAGGCGGGCATCCATGTGAACTATGAGGAGACGAAGCTGCGGATAAAAGACGGGCTGCCAAAGATGAAGGACTTGCCAAAAGAAATGGGAGGGTCAGGCGTCAGCGTACCCGAATGAGTCTGTCGGGAATTCAAACCATCGAAAATTGCGAACTGCGACCACAAGGGTGGTCTCTTGATAAGCGACCATGCCAGATAGCTGAAAGCGATCCGTGAGGGGCAGGAAACCAGCGAACAGAACCATGTATCCTGACCAGTCTTGGCAAATGCGGTGAACCGTCCCCAAGACACCGGTCACATGAGGAGAGAGCTTTTCCCACAGCTCAACGCAGCAGATCCGTCACATCGGCAAGCCCGAACTGATCGATCTCCACAGCTTGGCGGCCAAGCTGCCGTTGGAAGATTACTACGTAACGGCCCGATCCTCAATCTCGCCTGAATCCGATCCGATCCACCTGGAATCCATTCAGATACAGAAGCACGTCGTCCAACTTTGAAACAGTTCGCTCAGACCGTTGAAATACTTAACTTTCCGTTTAGAACGCGTGTGGCGCAGAAAGTGCTTTCGTGCTCGATGTGTTCGTGAACGAACAGAATGTCGCGGAGCCGTCGATGTAGGAAGGGCAATGCTGAGTACCTTCGAAGGAGCGCACGGTGGATGGCGATACGATTTGTGTTGGAGGCGTAACCCGGGCAAAACGGATCTCATGGAGGATCTCATGATCAATGTTAAAAATCAGCTCGTCCAGCGGCCGTTGGTGGTGATCACATTCGTCCTAGTTCTCGGTGCTCTATCGATGATCTGGCCCGCCGTCATTACGCTGTTTCTAGGCGCAGTACTACTGCTGCTCCAATCCTTCGGCGGCGAGCTGGCGATTGTGGTGCTGCCATAGGAAGAAGTCAGCGATCTTACGATCGCCTTCGCTTTTCATCGGCAGCCCGGTCATCCCGGTGATTCTCTTGAGAAAGTTGGGGGTACATCATGTTCTGTGCATGCCAATGGCTGGAGCGCCCTCGCGGTGATGGTTTGGACCATAATCGCATCTCATAGACCTACTTTCGGTCCTGGTGAGCTTTGATAAAGAAATCGTATCCGATCCGATCCACCTGGAATCCATTCAGATACAGATGGACGCCGTCCAACTTTGAGACAGCTTGCTCAGATTGTGAAAATACTTAGCCTTTTGTTTGAACCGTGCGTGGCGCAAGAAATACTTCGGCGTCTATGTAAGAAGAATAAATGGAGTCCATTACAAGAGCTGCTGAGGCACGGGGACCGGAGGACCACGAGCTACGTCTACTTTCTGTATCTTCGGCAAGGAGGTTAATCATGAGCGACACATCTACTGCATCCGCAACCCTGACGCCGCAAACCATGGCTTTCACCCCGGTCATGCTCGATCCCGGCTTGCATCGCGCCGCGATCGGTGCAGCACTCGAATTCGCCGAACGTTCCGGCCTCGTTGATCCCCAAGGCCCCATTTCCCTGCTACATGGGGGGGCGAGACCGCGCTCGTGGTCGCTCGCCGCCGATCAGACGCCCTTTAAGAACCAGGCCGACCGCGGTACCTGCTGGGCATTTGCTGGTGCCTCGGCGCTGGAGGCAGCCTACCATCGGCGCTTCGGGCTAACGCTGGATCTGTCGGAAGAGTACGTCTTCCACATGGGCAAGGCCTTTGCCCTAAACCGGACCGCAGCAGGTGGGCCGGTTGCCCAGCCGGTGGAGAACAATTCCTCGCTCACCGGGTTCCAAGGCGCAGGCGACATTGCCCAGAAGCTGTCGGAGAACGCCGTGCCTGACGAAACGCTGGCCCCCTACCTCGCCAGCCAAGCTGCGATTACCGGCATCCTGCCCATGCTCGGTTTCGCAGGCGTGGCGGCACTGGCCTCGCAAGAGGATTTCGACGCGCTGGAATTCTGCGAGCAACACATTCCGCTGATCACGCGCGTCAACTGCCGCTACCGCGCGACGAGCTTCGCCAGCATCGGCGGATCGCCGGACATCGAGGCGCTGGAGAACGTCATCCTGTCCAATCACGAGGTTATCTGCGACGTGCAGCACCTGACCTCGCCGCTCGGAGGCCATGTTTTGACGCTGATCGGCTTCGACAGCGACCGTAAGGTCTTTATCGCCAAGAACCATTGGGGCGAGAACGCCTTCATCGAAATCGCCTACCAAAACGACCCGAACTGGCAGATCCTGACAGGCTGGTACATCACCGACGTCGTCGCCCCCACCTTCGTGCAAAACAAGGCCTGCTGGCTTGGCAACTGGAGGGTGAAGACCGGAACTGGAGACTTCCGGCTTCTACTACGCCGCTCAGAGGACTTCGCGGCGCCCGGACAGCCGACGCGGCTGGGACACGCGTATATGGCGGACGGACGGCACGACGTGAACGGGCATTTCTCGACCAATGGCCAGCGGCTGACCGCTTTCATCGCGTCGGGCACCGGACCGACCATGCCGGGAACCGAGACTGGCCTGAAGCTCGAGGCCGACTTCGACTTCGCCGACGTGCACGAGCAGCGCGGCACGGCGAACGGACCGGTGGATCTCAGCCGCTTCAGCACGTGCTTCGCGGTGCTGTTCATGCCCGACGGCGGCGAAATCTGGCAAGCTCGGCACGGCATCGACGGCACTGCTTACCAAGAACTCTTCGACACCCTGCCCGGCCAGGGCTTCCGCCCTGCATTCCTGGGCGCCTACTCCGAAGGCAGGGGCGCACGATTCAATGCCGTGTGGATCAATCGCGGCGGGCCAGCCTGGGTAGCGCGGCACGGCCTCACTGGAGCAGCCTACCAGATCGTTTTCGACGAGTTGGTGGCGGATGGTTTCAGACCGGTCGCCGTGTCGGGGTACGCGGAGAATGGTGAGGATCGCTATGCTGCTCTATTCGAGCAGGGGCCGGCACCAGAGTGGCAGGCCCGCCATGGGCTGTTGCCGAACGAGTACCAGGCGACTTTCGATGCACTGACCTCAGCTGGCTTTGTTCCGGTTCAGGTCTGCGGATACCGTGTCAACTTCGGCTTGCGCTTTGCGGCGATATGGCAGAAACTGCCAGGCATCGAATTTATCGGTAGGCACAACCTGACCTCCAGCCAGTACCAAGTTGCTTTCGACGACGCGCTCGTCCGCGGTTTTCGACTAGTCTGCGTGAATGGCTATCCCAATAGTGGTATCGCAAACTATGCCGCGATCTGGCACCGCGGGATTCCGACCATCAACTGGCAAGCACGACACGGGCTGGATGCGGCCGGTTATCAGCGGATTTTCGACGAACTGGCTCCGCAAGGCCTGCGCCCGGCTGTGATCTCTGGCTACGGCGACGGCTTTTATCCAGCATGAATGGGCGAATAATTGAGTGGCGGCTACCTTCTCATAGATACGGAAAGGTGAGTCGTGTCGTGCGAACGGAATCGCTGGAGCAAGTCCGTCGAGGAAAAAGCAAGGCTGGATTAACGATAGTGATACCTAACTCGGTGCTGGAGAGAGAGGGACGCCGCAAAAAACGCGAGGACGAGTGATTGGGTCTGGCATGCGTATTGACTCACTTATAAGTACATAAAACATCTTACGAGTATCGTTCGTAAATACGAAATCGGTTGGCGAGGATAGGCCGATCAATCTACTCAATAGTTCTGCGTCATTGGATGCCAGATGGCACTAACTATACCCATGTACTCAGCGGGGCGGGAAGAGGCGAGGTAAGCCAGGCTGATCGGTTATGACCGCTCCGGCCAGCTTCCTCCGTGTGTAGCTGATGATTGGATACACCGCGAGGCAATACCTGAATACACTGCTCGCCATCGCCGTCTATCCCGGCCTGGCGATATCTTGACAAAGTCACACAAGAGAAAGATATTGCCGATGTTTCTCGTAGGTCACAGAGGCGATTCAGACCCAGATATACCGCGTGCTTATCCCGAAGGGGCGGTTCATTTAATAGTTGGGCTTGCCAAGACAACAGAACGCCTTTGACGCGCTGACGCGGGTCAGGTAATTACGATTTCGCGGGTGCCTTGCTCAGAATGCACGAGGCTGTGCGCGTGGTCCGGATGTCGATCAGCGCATTGGGTTCAATCAGTCTCTACGACAGGAGAGCGTGATGAACCGATCAGTGGAGGTCCTTGGTACGATTCGGGTAAGTCAACTCACGGGCACCACCGATCTCGACGAGCCTGAACCGAATCAGAAATGGCCGCTTCTCATCGATGCCGAGCACTGGCCCCTGCTGACCGACACCGGTCGATGGGACGCCATCGGGGTGGACCTCGGTGCAGCCACGGAGCACAACGGACGGCTCTACATCTTTTTCGGTGACGTGGCGACGAAGCGCAGCAGCATCCCTCTCAACGCGGACCTAGTGGCCTGGACCGACGAGCCGAAGGTACTCCGGCACGGCGGTCACCTGCCGTCGGGGTGGAAGTTCGTGCTCCCCCACGAACCCGCCGGCGAGCGCGGCCAGACCGAGTGGCGCTTTTGCGGTAAATGCGGCACACTCTTCTATGACGGCTACGACAACTTCAAGGGGGTCTGTCACAAGGGCGACACGCATAAAGCGATCGGGTTGAGGTTCATCATCCCGGCGCAGGAGACGGGTGCGCAGGCAGGCCAACTGAACTGGCGTTATTGCGGCAAGTGCGCCAGCCTCTTCTATGACGGCTACGACAACTTCAAGGGGATCTGTCCCAAGGAGGGAACACACGAGGCCATCGGCTGGAACTTCCTGCTGCCGTTCGAGCCAACTGGCGTACTGGGGCAGTACGACTGGCGCTACTGCGGCAAGTGCGCCGGACTGTTCTGGAATGGAGGCGCTCACAAGGGGCTCTGCCGGGGGGCGCCAGGCGGTGGATTTCATCTGAACGCCGTTTTGAGGCAAGACGGCTGGTTTGCCCCCTTTACCGGCACTGACCTCATCGGCCAGACGCTAAGCCTCGAAACGCCTAACGGCGCGTTCAGCTATGCCGGCAAGGTCTGGGTCTTCGCGGGATTCGGCGACGCCAAATATACCAAGCACAAGCGCCCGGGCGATCCGGCCCCGGGTTGCTACCTGACGAGCAATGAGCGTCCCGATCAGGATGGGCTTTATCAGACCGAGTTCCTGTTCAGCCCGCAGATCGGTTGGTGCCCTCGCGACACGAACCGCGACCGACTAGAAAGCCACGCCCCACTGGGCTACAAGTTCCTCCTGTCCCACGACATTCCCGAAGGCCCGAACCAGCAGTCGAATTACCGCTTCTGCAAGCGCTGCGCAACGCTGTTTTGGGCCGGCAATGGCGAGGCGAGGACCCGCTGCCATCGTGGGGGGAGCCACGAGGCCGCCGGTCACAATTATGTGCTCCTACACTCCGTGACCGAGGACGGTCAAAATCAAGCTAACTGGCACCGCTGCGCCAAGTGCGCGTCGGTCTTCTGGAATGGTGATCACATCAATGGACTGTGCCCGGCAGGGGATCAGCATCAACCCACACCGCACAACCTCCTCCTCACGCATCCAAGCTTGGAGGAGGATGCAACGAACCAGGCCAACTGGCGCTATTGTGGCAAGTGCTTCGCGCTGTTCTTCGACGGCTACCCTGAGAAAGGGGTGTGTCCGAAGGACGGTGTCGGTCACTCGGCCATTGGCTTCAACTTCGTCCTCCCGCACGACATCGGTGAGACCGCCGAGCGGCAAGTCAACTGGCGCTACTGCGGCAAGTGTTTCGCGCTATTCTTCGA
>JARFXQ010000039.1 GCA_029194725.1 Nitrospira sp.
AGACTTGCACCAACTGCCATTCGGAAACCTATGCCAGGGCCTGGATGGAATTTATGGATAATGGAACCTTCTCAGGGTTGGATAAATATGATGAGGCCCATCATGTTGTGGAAGAGCAATATAAGGCTGGGCTATTGACCGGGCAGAAGACGAACCGACCGGCACCTCCAGCTCCTGAGACAGATGGCTTTGAAAAGTTCTTCCAGATTTATTGGTCGAAGGGTAACAACCCAGCTGCCAATGAGTTGAGGCTGTTTGAAATGGCGGAAGACCACTTGGTGCAGTTGCACGTCAGCTTGGCCCACCAATACTGGGGCTACACCTACACGGTAGGCTGGGCGGCTATGAACCGTGCATACGTTGAGATCATGGACGATGACACGAGATTGAAGGAGAAGCTTGATCTCCAAGCTCGAGTTGCAAAGCTCGAGGGCCATATGAAGCAGGGCATGCTGGACCTCGATAGCGAAACCGGTAAGATTTCCCTCGGTGGTATTGGAGGGGGTATGATGCTTGCCGGGACGCTTGCAATCGCAGGATGGCGGAGGCGTGAGAGGAAGGATCGTTGATCTCTGCTCCGTCCCTGAACGTGCCTCTGTCGAACCAGTCAGTGTCTAAAATCCTCCCGTCGCTAGGAATCTTCCTGGTGACGGGAGGTCTTTTTCTGAGTGGGTGGTTTGTCTATCTTTGGCTCAAGCCTCTACCGGCGCCGTATGCCTACCAACTTGTCGATGAGGGTATGGCGACCAAGTTCAATAACCTTCCCTTGCAGGACTGGCCTGATCTGAAGATCAGCAAATACGAACTTCGTGTTCCCTCCATTGATAAGCCCATTGCTATTGCCTATCGCGCAAGCAGAGATGGGGAACAGCCTGTTCTCCTAAATTGGGAAAATCTGGTTTCCGAGCCTATCGGTGTCATGACCACGGATCTCTCAGAACTTGCTGCGATTGCTGGAGATGTTACGAAACATGTGCCGAACGGGGCAATCGTTCTAGCATGGTGGGATACCTCTCGCCAGTTGGGTTTGCTGTCGAGACGTGAGACCCTTTTCACGTCGCATCTCGGAGAACCAGTGATTACACCCACCTACTGGAAACAACGGTCGGATTCGATCCGAGCGTACGAGAATCAGTTTTGGGGTAATTCTGGCTCGGGAGATGAGCAGCGAAGGTTTCAACTTTTTGCCGATGCGCTTTCATCCGATGCGACAAAGGGCGTCGTCATGCTTCGCGAACTAGTAGGTTCACGCGAAGCATATATCGTCGTGCATCCTGCGGATCTCTATAAGCTTGGTCTCATGCGTCCGGACAAGCTTGATATGGCTTTTAAGGATTTCCCTTTGACGGGAAACGTGCATGGGCTTGTCGGCCAGGTTAAAGCATGGATGAAAGAGAATGGGTATGATACATACACGCTCCAGTCGGTCTCGGAAAAGGTCGTGCGGGCTTATTTTCTTAAGCAGAGTATCAAGGAGAAAACTTTGCTGGCTCAGATGCTGCCACTAATGAATTCAACTCCGATAGACTTTGAGGCGTTACAACTTGTTCACAAGCAGGGCGGATACTGGATCTATAAGATTCCTTCGGCCTAAGCGCATTCAGAGGATGACGAGCAAGAATTTGATGGTGGCGGTACGATATTTGGTCATGATAAACTGCCGACGTTTTCTAGAACTAATGATGCGTAGGTGGTTATCAGGTCTCATGATCAACAAAAATGATTACTGACTTTATTCAAATATTTATCGGAAAGGAGATGCCGTGAATCATCGCATAGTATACGCAATCGCCGCTGCGACGGTATTTCTCGTCGTGGCAGGGACGGCTTGGGCGGAAGGGACATTTGAAGGGAGAAAAAAGTGTTACAACTGCCATAAGGGCGAGGGCGAGTCATGGGAGAAAACTCTTCATGCTAAGGCAATGGAATCGCTCAAGCCCACCAGAGGCAAGAAGAAGGACGAGGCGATGGTCAAGGCCAAGCTGGACCCAAAGAAGGACTATACAAAAGACAAGGATTGCGTTGGATGCCACGTCGATGGGTTCGGTAAGGAAGGCGGGTACGTCATCGAAGAACCGGAGAAATTCCTAACCGGTGTTGGGTGCGAATCCTGTCACGGAGCAGGTAGCGATTATCGAAAGATACATCGCAAGGCAGGTGAAGCGTTTGAAAAGTCTCAGAAGACAATGGAACGAGCCAATCTTGTCGAAGCAGGACAGGATTTTGAGTTTGAAGAAAAGTGCAATGCCTGTCACCTCAACTATGAAGGATCACCGTGGAAAGGTGTGAAAAAACCCTATACCCCGTTTACTCCTAAAGTAGACAAGAAATACACCTTTGACTTCGAAAAGTATGTGAGAAACGACAAGGCAATGCATGAGCACTTCAAGCTGGCCGGTACGTTTACAGGTCCACCGATACCGAAGTTCCACGAAGAGTTCCAGAAGAACGCTAAACCTCCGGTGAAATCCGATAAGGCGGAAGACTAACAATGGCAAAGCTAGGGACATTAGCTGCCGGCGCAGTTCTTGGGATTGGAGCCATCGCTGTTGTTTTTGGAGGTGAAGCAGCGGTTTCCAGGACCGAGTTCTGCATAAGTTGCCACTCGGAAATCTACCCCTATGAGGAGCTGAAGAAGTCTTCACACTGGGGTGCACTTGGTATGGATCCCGGATGTAAGGATTGTCATGTGCCTCAGGGACTATCGAACTTTCACAAGGCAATCTATACACACGTTGTAGACGGTGTGCCATTCCTGATCAAAGAGTTTACCACTGATTATTCAACTGTTGAAAAATTCAACGAACACCGGCCAGAGGCCGCCTATCGGGCTCGAATGAAACTTAAGGAATGGGATAGTTTGACGTGCAGAGCATGTCACAAGAATACGAAGCCGCCAGGAGCTTCGGCTAAAGCGGCACATGCCAAGATGCAAAGCGAAGGGGCGACGTGCATCGATTGCCACCAGAACCTCGTGCATAAGAAAGTTCCTGAACACGATCTTAACGCGAGCCTTGCGCAAGGTCGTCCGGTTATAAAGGAAGTCAAGAAGAAGAAAGACGATGACGACGAAGACGAGAAAGACTAGTAGGTAGCGTGGTCATTCCGTCACAGTGACGCATCAGGACCGTATTCATTCAAAGTGATACGGTTCTGATGCTGAACGTGATGAAATGAGGCAGCCTTTTAATCGAATACCTTCCTGAGCCCCTCCAGCCGTGCAGCAATGTTCTCGCGCATCCCGCTGAATGCCCGTCGCTTGAGTTTTTCACGCCATCTTGTTGAGAGGTAGGCGCAGGCGGCGAGCTCCTGAGCAGCCTTCCGGTCATCTATCCGATGATGCATCACCTCGTTCGCGGCGGATACCGTCCAGTTTGGGTGATGGCGTTCAAGAAGGACGAGTCTGTTTCCAGCCTGGACACGACCTTCTTTGAGGACACGGAAATACCAACCGGTTCGACCAGTTTCTTGAACCCGAAGTGCCAGATCGTTGACACGCCAGCGGCGAGCGAGTTTCCAACATGGTTGTCTTGGTTGGGAGACTTGAACCAGTGCCTCTCCAACCGCGAATACATCCCCAATACAAAGATGACTTTCTACCAGACCCTGAGTTGTAAAGTTCTCCCCGAAGGCCCCAAGTGGAAGCTCTGGCAAGATTACGGCTTGTTCCCAATAGGGATAGTGCTCAATAGGGTAGACATTGACTGCCTTATCTGGGCCACCGTGGTTCTCAAGGTCTGCTTGCCCATCACCTTCGAGATTGGTCCGCCCCAACCAAATTAGCCCGGACGTCGGCTCCTTAAAAAAGCCCGTTGTCCAAGCCTGATCCATTGGGTCAGGCGACTCGTTCCTCCCAACCGTTTGCGGTAGCCCGATTTGTAGAGAAATGACAGTTGCGCTTACGGTGTTTTTCAAGACCAGCTCCTCGGTTCAATGAAACTTCTTAATCATCCTATCAAATGTCCCCTCGTTCCCCTAGGTGGTCGATGCGAGAGGCAATGGCATGGTAAGTTCGGTACAAAGTCCTCGCCCTCACGCGGCTCTCCAAGCGACCATTGCTGCCTGAGTGGGCGTGCAGTCGACGATCCTTGGTGTTCCATTCCAGCCTCAAATGCGTGGCGGCCTTCGTAAGGTGAGCGGCCACCTGCAGATTCTGCCAATACCTACGTGACCTGCCGGTCCTGAGCTTGCCGATGAAAGCCAATCGAGAGCTCACAAACGAGCTTTTCAGATGCCACCGTGGGAAACAATAGCTTGGGAAGACTTAGGAAAGCCGGTGTCTTCACGAACCGCCTGTTCTGCTCAGGGTTCTATTTGACCTGTTCAAGCACCAGTCCCAAATACGCTTCATGCCATATAGTGTCGGCCTTGCTCCTCCGATGGCTACCGCGTCAACCAAACAGTACCATGCTCCAACTCCGCTGGGTGGATTTCCTTGAGGCCATCCGAGAAGAGGATCAATGGCCGCCCATTTCCAAGCGCCCACGGCAGTTCCGATCAGTTCCAGCCATGTTGTAATAAAAAACGCAGCAAGGTAAACCATCGGCGACCGGCCGATCATCAGCCAAACTAAAAATATGGAGAATAGCAACGCACCAACCCAATCCCCACGGTCCGGGTATCCGCTGACTCCCCATAGTGACCAGGTGCCCCATACCGCCACCACAAAGACAGCTATCTTTCGGGGGTGGCCTACAAACAGCCCGGATCGCGCAAGCGCTACGGCAGTCAGGTAGACCATCCCATGACCAGGCGGAACGTAGGCGGGAACATTTTCGAACCGATACGTGTATCCACCCATGTAAATAGACGCGAAATGCTCGCCAATGGTTGCAAATAGCACGGCGATGATGACCTGAGCCTTCGTTTCTCGATTCTCACCAAGCAACATGGCACCGAGGAACATCCATGCGAACCCTCCAAGAAGTTGTTGCCGCTCGACACTCGCGCTGATCTCGAACAGGGAACTGACGGCGACACTGAGGAATGTAAATGCAGCGATCAAGTAATCGCGGGTTCGATGCGTATCGAGGGGACTGGCTTTGGGGAAATGCCGGAGGGCAATTCGCTCTATGCTAGTGAACCAAGGCCCAAGATGCTGAGTACTTGAAGGGACGTCCATACATTAAACTGAGCTTCCACAATGAAGCGCTGTGCCGTGCAATTCTTAGAATGGTGAGTCTTGATGAACCATGTTGAACAAGTAGCGCGGGTATCATACAGGACCGTCGGTGAACGGGCAAGTTCTGGTGAGGCGGCGGGCGAATTTTTCAGAAATTACGTTCGATCAAGAGTGGTCGATTCGAGCCACGGGTCGGATTGATGATGCAGGAGAATGTCTCAGATAGCACGGTGAAGAGAAGCATAGGTAAAGGGTATGGTGAGGCGAATCGGGGGAAAGAAGAAACAGAAACGCCGACCTGCCTGACCATCTTTCGATGGGGCGGGTCGGCGTCTTGTCAGGTGGGCGTTGTTCTAGGTTCCCAGTCTGGTAAAGACCGGGAGAACAGGAGCCCAGATAGGATTGATGAGCCGATCACCAGAATCGGTCCAGGACATCAGCAATCCTGCGAAGCGCTGATCCGGGTCGTGGAGGATGTCCACTAACCGCTGCACTTCCCACAGGACGTCCTTCGACTCAACCTTGACGTCCACGGTTTGGCCAGGTTGGATTGCAGCTTCGTTGTCCATCGTTAAACCGGCCTGAGCGACGAGCTCAGCTGGATAGTTTGGATCTAGCTTAGCTGCGCCGAACTTATTGGTGAACCGGATACCGGCTGTCGTGAATTCGCCGATGGTTACCGGTTGCGTACCGTTATTCGTCGCATGGAGATTCATACGCAAGGCTCGGCCAGGAACATCGTACTCCGCATGGGTGACCTCAACCACCAGTGGGTTAGGCTTGATGGGTAGCGGCTTGATCTTCGCCTCCCCTGCCTGGAGTGGCACGCTGACCGGGTGTCGTGCATCGGCCGCGAGATAACCAACGGTTACGACGACCAACACGAAGATCAGCACCACGGTTCCAACCTTGCGATCGATGGGGTCAAGGAGAAGCTCCTCACCATAGGCTGCGAGTACCCGAGCCCGGACCAAATACATCGGTCGAACCATAAAGAAGCCGACCCAGAAAATCGCCACGGCTCCCCAGAACAGGTGCCACATGATTCCAGTGGCAGTACCCATGGTTTCCGAGTCGAACGTCTCACCCGTCAGTGTCTTGATCGGATTCGTGAAATCTTCAGACCGACCCGTGATATCCATCCAGCCACCAGGTCCTGCGATCGGACCTGCGTCCTTGACGGCAAACATTGGATGGATGTGATGATGGCCGGGGAGTCGCGCCTTCAGGACAACCACATACTCGTAATCCCGGCCAATTTCCATTGGACCAGCGACGAACATGGGCGTTCCGTTTATCTTGGAGCTAAGACGTACGAACACAGAGCTTGGGGAACCAACGTTGAGGAACGTCCGGTTCGGCTTGACAACTGCACGAGGCCAATCCTCTGACAAATGGAATTTGCCTCGCAGTTCGGTCACGCCATTGACCGGGGTCGACTTCCCAACCCATTGAGTGTCATACCAATTCACAGTGCGCATCCGCAGGAACGGCTCCTGCGATCGCTCTCCATGAGCATATGCAGGAGTGATATCGAGAGCCGGCGTGAACGCCAGCGTCGCCACTCCGCAGAGACCCATTACCCAGCGTTTGAAGACGTGTTTGGCGTTCATGCTTTCCCCCCGATCTTTGCCTTGTCGCCGTGGGCCAACGTGGCATATGCAAATACGTCGTGCACCTTCGTGGTCCGCTGTCTGTCGTCGGTGAGGTAGAAGTACGAGGTACAGAAGAATTTCCCGAACTGCCACCACAGGATATACATCAAGGACGAGGCGAACGCGGCGAAGAAGGAGGAGATCATCGTGCTGTGCCCCCCGAAGGTCCGCAGCGAGCCCACCTCGATCATCCGAATATACTCCGGCGTCCCGGTCCGGACATACGCGAAGCCCATGTAGTCCGCCCAGGAGAGCAAGGTGCCATCGACGACGAGCGGCGTATGGCTATAGGCAAAGATGGCCCAGTTGGTCGGGTAGAACAATGCCGCAAACATCCAGGCGCCGATCACCGCCGTCAACGTCCAGTTCCTGGTCAACAACAGCACGATGTCCAGGACGATGGCGCTCGGCAGCAGCGTGGACGGCATGACGAAGTTGTAGGGGTAGTTCG
>JARFXQ010000003.1 GCA_029194725.1 Nitrospira sp.
CATCATGAAGGCCAATCTGGTGTCCCGCAGCCCGGCGGTCATGGTGCCGTCAAGTGACTAACCCAGGCGCCGACAAACTGTGAGGTCGTGTGGTCATGAGTCGGCGGACAGAGGTGATGAGTCGGGAGAAAGGAGTGGCGATGAAGGATTTCATCCTCGGATCCATTTTGACCCTGTTCCTACTGGCGAGCAGTGCCGTCTTGTACGGTCAAACTTCTGACTTACAGAGCGATCGTCTAACAAACCCCACTAGCCCGTCTGACACCAAAGGCCGTTCGAATGCCCACAATGGATCGCGTACTTTGCAAGTACCAGGCGCTCTACCTGAGTCTCATATTCCTCCACGAAGCCCGGATCTCGGCTCACCGACGTTCCCTCTGTCTCCGTCCATAGGCCCTCGATCTGGTCTGCTGGGGCCAGAATCAGGTCCTGGCCCGGCTCGATTGCGATCCGGCGATGAGTCGCAAAACATGAGAGGGCACCTCGATCGGCCTGCACGGTAGCGCGTATTGTTCTGAAGGAATGTGGAACCGGTGATGCAACACAACTCCGGTTGAAACAATCACTGAATGGACGTCAAGAATAGAAGGAGGGGTTCATGAAGGTTAAAAATCTGATCCAGGAACGCGATGCTTGCACTGCGCCCACGGTGACCGACAGCTCGAAGGGATCAGATGATCAGCACCACCAACGTATAGCAGCAGCGGCCTTCGCGTTATATGAACAGCGTGGGCGACATGATGGCCACGACTTGGACGATTGGTTGGCCGCGGAGCAACAGATCCTTCTCATTGACGTTTCGAAGCCATTTGGGGTCGTTCAAGGAACGAATCGCGAGGCTCGGCTGCAGCGCGAGAATGCCAGACTCAGGAGGCTCGTAGGCGAACTGATCTTGGAGCTCAAAAACGATGAGGAGGTATGGGCATGACCAAGCCACGCGTAGTGATTCTGGGTGGGGGGTTCGGCGGGATGTATGCCGCCTTGGAATTCGAACGCGCACTGGCGCGCGGCGCCGACCTCGACGTCACCCTCGTCAACCAGGACAATTTTTTCCTCTTCACCCCGATGCTGCACGAAGTCGCGGCGAGCGATCTCGATATCACCAATATCGTCAGCCCGATCCGCAGGCTGTTGCGTCGCGTGACGTTTTTTCACGGCGAAATCGAAACCATTGATCTCGCGCACAAGCGCGTCGGCCTCTCGCATGGACACGAAACACATTGCCACTCGCTGCCCTACGACCACCTGGTGCTGGCCCTCGGCTCCACCACGAACTTCTTCAACATCCCCGGCTTGGCGGGCCGGGCGCTGACCATGAAATCGTTGGATGATGCGATTGTGCTGCGCAATCACCTCATCGCGAATCTGGAAGAGGCGGACTATGAGTGCGGGGCGTCACTCCGGGCGCCCTTACTGAATTACGTCGTGGCCGGCGGCGGCTTCGCGGGAGTCGAGACCATCGCGGCCATGAATGACTTTCTGCGGGAAGCGCTGCAGTTCTTCCCGCACCTTCAGGAGGACATGTTTCGGATCATTCTGGTCAGTGCGGGGAAGTTCATCTTGCCGGAACTGGGGGAGGAACTCGGCGCCTACGCACAGCGCAAACTCATCGAACAGAAGGTGGAAATTCATTCGAGCTGTAAAGTCACCGCCGTGACGGATCGTGATGTCACGCTCAGCGATGGGACGACGGTGCCGACCAATACGCTGGTCTGGACCGCCGGCACCTCCCCTCACCCCCTCTTGGAGACTCTGTCGTGCCAAAAAACGAAGGGTCGGGTTCGCGTCAACGAGTACCTGGAAGTGCCCGGGTGCCCTGGCCTCTGGGCCTTCGGGGACTGTGCGCTCGTGCCCGATCTCAAGACTGGTGGATCTCACCCCCCAACGGCGCAACACGCGCTGCGGGAAGGGCGCGTGGCGGCACAGAACATCCTGGCGACCGTGCGCGGCGACCGGATGAGACCGTTCCTCTACTCGACACTCGGGCTCCTGGCTCCCATCGGGAGACGGACCGGCGTCGCGAACATTCTCGGCGTGAACTTCTCCGGCTTCATCGCCTGGTGGCTGTGGCGGACGATCTACCTATTGAAACTGCCTCGTTTGGAAAAAAAACTGCACGTGGCCTTGAACTGGACCCTGGATGTGCTCTTCTCGAAGGATCTGGCCCACTTTCGAACGAAGCGTTCCCGGATCCCGCATGCGGTCGCCAACCAGCAGAAACCGCCTGAATCCTTCACGCCCCTCACCATCAACCGTCAGGGTCAGACTCCTTGAAGTTGTTCTTTGGTAAGAGATACGGGACCGGTGATGGAACCTGACTCCGATTGAAACGATCACTCGATGGGCGTCAAACATACAAGGAGTGGGCCATGCGGCACCCGTTGTCACGCTTCTCGGGATTCTTTCGCACCTATGGAAATTAAAAACAACTGAATCTTATCGAGAAAATCATCTCCCATTTAGATGCCCGCCGCTTTTTGCCCCTCACCACTTCGCCCGAGAACCTCATGCATCCCTCCAGCCACCAGATGCTGAATGATGTTGTAAAAGATGATCGGAACCATGATACGAGGATACGAGGCGAGGACAAGCGAGGCCAATACCAGCCCGGTTCCATTGTTATTCATCCCTAATCCGTACATCAGCGAGACTCGTTGGGCGTTATCGACCTTGAAGAGTCGACTCAACCCATAACCGGAAGAAAAGGCCGTGAGGCAGAGACCTATGGTGATGGCCAACGTCACCGCCAAAAAGTCATAATCGTGGTCTGCGACTGCTTGAGGGAGCGACACAGATCCATTCGAGTAGTTCAATAGCAGTAATACAACAGAATTGATTAGCTTGATGAAGGGCATGAAAACCGTGAGCCTGACTTCTGGCGCAACAAAGCGGACGCCAAGGCCTAACAGAGAGGGCAACACGATCCAAAGACCCAGGAACGCCCCCGATCCGTACGCGGCGAGGCTGTGTATGACAGCCTCATATTCCTCCGTGGCCATTTCACCAAACACATGCAGGGCGACAGGCGTCAGTACAGGACTGAGTACAGTCGAAGCGAGGACCAATCCCAAGCTCAGCGCCAGATTGCCATTGGAGTTCTGAGCCCAGGCGGTTGAGGCCCCGGCAATCGGCATGGCGGCTACCAAAGCCAGCCCGACCAAAATGTGTTGAGTTTCCATCGGGTTGTGCCACAGCCGCATGATCAGAGTGACCAGGTAGATATAGACCATGGGAATGATGAGATTCGCAGCGAGCCCCGCCAACAGCACTCTGATTTTCTGAGCCAACGATTTGAGATGGGAGGTTTTGACGCCCAGTCCCGCGTTGAACATCAGTGTCGCCAATAGAAGTAGGAGTAAGGAGACATGGAGCTGCTCGTGGAAGATGTGGAGATCACCAAACGTAAGATTCCGAATCCATAGCCCGGCTGCCGGCCAGATAGCGGATATGGTGTAAGCACCGATCAGAAACCACAATAGGTGATGGTGGATGAACTGGGCCAAGGCGAGAAACATGACGTTTGGACTGCGTGGCGATCGTGGATCAGGTCAAAACCTACATTTCCGAAGACGGATATGCCACCACGATGCAGCGAGGCTCGGGGGCACATTCGTCCGGCGACAAACCGATCTGTATCATGATGCGAGCCGCTCAATGACTTCGGCAGTCGTAGCCGCTTCGCCGAAGATGCCGCCTTCGACGCCGATCATAGCCAATGAAGCTTTGTGTAAGTCTGGATTCCCCGAAGCGCAGGCGTCACTCACGGTGATACAGCGGTACCCGAGGTCGATTGCAGCACGCAATGTCGAGCTGACGCATACCTCTGTGGTGACGCCCGTCATGATGAGTGTTTCGATGCCTCGCTTGGTCAACACCTGTTGCAATCCCGTGTGTGTGAAAGCGCTATAGCCAGGCTTGTCGATAATGATCTCCTGCTCCTGAGGACGTAAAGTCTCCACGAAATCGTGCCCGACTTCGCCACGCACCAACAACCGACCGAGCGGACCTTTCGAGCCGATTTCCGCACCAGCCCTTCGACTCCGCTCCAGTTTGTACGGCGGACAATCGGAAAGGTCCGGCATATGGCCTTCGCGAGTATGCACGATCAGCAGTCCGACTTTTCGCCCCACTGCAACCAGCTTTTCAATTGGACGGATGGTCGCAACCAGCGGCGCGATGTTGAGTCCTGCCTGCGCCGCGTAACCCTGCGGCAGGAGAAAGTCCCGCTGCATGTCGATCACCAGCAAGGCAGTGCGAGCGGGGGTCAAAGAATCGAGAAGGCTCATTGTTGATCCGTCCATTCCATATGATTTTCTTGGAAAGGCTTCCAAGTTACCAAACAGGGTCGCAACCCCTATACCGGCCATTACCTTGCTCACGTGAACCAAAATTTCACGCCGTGAAGGACAAGCCTTGCTCGTATTATCTCGGCCTGTGGCGACCGGGCTTGCTCTATTCAATTTCTTCGTCGCCATGATCGGTCTCTTTCTGGCCGAATATATCACCCCCCCAAGGGATCATGTTCTCCTCAATCCGGCCAAGCCCTAATCCACATAAATGAATCCGCTGACCCGGATATCCTTGTGCTTGGTACAAAAGAACGGATAACGAGCTCCCAGGTTTTTCTCACCGACTAACCCACGCGGCGCAACCTGAACTCTTTTCGTCTGTCCAGCCTGCACCTTGAGGTGAAGCGGCACCGGGACGCTTCGTGCGAGCAGCCCTCCTGAGTCGGGATCCAACTTGGTCTCCGGCATTGCCTCACCTTCGGGCAAAAGCATGAAAAGTCCCCACACCGCGAATTCGTGGTCGACGTCGGTTGGATTCTGGAGGACGAACCATAAGGGTTCATCAAGATCCTCTTTTTGGTCAATGATCACGGCATTCGGGAGCCAGATTTCCGTTTCTCCCATTTCGAACGTGCCCTTCTCTTGGCCCAGTTCCTGTGCGACAAACCAGAATTCCTTGGCACGGGCCCATTCGGGTAGGCTAATTAACGCAGCGCACAGTGGAAGCGCAGGGATCAGACGCATCCAAGAGCAGAATTGCAATAGTCCCTTGCCCCTCATGGCATCCACCTCCCTTCGTCGATGCGCCATGCAGACCATCTCGTGACCGCGTTCCTTTTCGTCCCCTGCTTCAGCTCCATACGAGGTGCAAATAACTCCTGGTCTCTGATCCGCTTCGAGGCTCTGATCGACGCACCGGTATAGACATGACGTTGATCGATGCGATTGAAACGCGCCGCACCAGGCCCATACTCCCCGAAAAGCGTTGCAACGATTCGCCCGCATGGAGCGTCCGGCATTCTCACCGCACGGTCTCGTTGGCGAGATAGTGGATGCCGCAGCGATCACCCAGCGGGCCGTGAATCAGGATCGAGGGGCGGCAAGAAGGAAGATTACAGAAGTATCAGACTCGTCGGTAGACGTTTGATTCATCGCCCATTAGTTCAATCACGCAATGGATCGACCGCTCCTCTCACCATCCGTTTCTCTCTTCCGTCAATTGTTAGGACCAATATTGCGACGCTTTCATATATCCAAATAACAAATCCCGCCGAGCCAGAATCCCCACCAGCTTGTTGTTTCGCACAACCGGAACACGAGTTAGATAGCGATCCTGGAACAGGTCGGCCACTTGGGTCAGTGTTTGATCTTCTGTCACGGTCACGGGATGGGTCGACATAATTTCCGTGGCGAGGACTTTTCGAAGATCGCGCCCGTCGAGCATCACCTGCAATAGGTCATATTCCGTGACGATCCCGACTAACGTCCCATCTTCCTCCACCACCGGAAGACTCCCGAAGTTCCGATGGGTCATCATATGCGCAATCGTCGAGGCATCGGTGCGCGACGTGCATCTGGTGACTGCGTCCTGCATCAACTGTTCCACGGTCAGGGCCTTGGGGTCGCTGGCTTTCATGAAAAAATCAGTTTGTCTCATAAGTCCCTCGCTGTTCTCGTTTTCCTCCGGTGGCAAGATAGGTTCGCAAGACATCGCGCCTCGCGATGATACCGATCAGTTTATCCTTGTCATTCACGACGGGAACACGAACGAGATCGCTTGCGCGCAGCACATGCACCAAGGTTCCGAGTGTCGTTTCAGGCTTGACCGAGTATGGATTGGCAGTCATGACATCCTTCGCCGTGACGGCACCGAGCCGATGACGGTCGTCGATGGCCACAAGCAAATCATGTTCGCTCACAATACCGGCCAGCTTCTTTCCATTCTCTACGACCGGCACGGCCCCGAACCCCTCGATCATCAACGAAGCAATCACATCTCCCTTCGTCCTCAGGCGGACCCATTGCACTTCTTTCTCCATAACCTGACTGACGCTCATGGAATCGAAGTCTTTGACTTTGACCACCTTGGCCTTCTTTGTGGCACGCTTTGTTTTTTTCATCATCCCTCCTTGCCGATTGGTCCAGCACTCTCACCATCCATGCGTCATTCGTCCAACATCTGAACAACAGAGACCCGATCCTTATTCCAGCGAAGAGAGCCGATCTGCAGCTTTAACGTCCTTACTTAGTTAGCCTCGAGTCTCATTGAGCTGCTGAGACAATCTCTTCTTCCTTCAATACCAGAAAAGTACATCCAACCCAAACCCATCCAACTGGCGCTAATCACCACAGAATGTCACCGGCCTCTGCTGCAAAACGCCGCAATACCTCCATCAATTACAGTACAGACTCCTTCGATAACTCTTTGGTAAACGAGCCATTCTTCCTTCACCTTTCCTCGCCCTCCAGGCACATCCAATGCAGTTCTAATACCCGAAATCGTTACTGCATATTGACCATACTCAGGAAGGAAATCCATTATGCGAATTCTCTGTGCAGCCGACGGGTCGGAACATTCACAATGGGGGACTCAGGCGCTCGAGGCCCTCGCGAGTCGAGAGCCCGAACAGGTCACCTTGCTCCATGTCGTCGACAAGCCGGCCATACAGGCACTCGTCGGAAAGAATCCCGTCGGCGAGCGTCGGGTTCTGGCGGCCATGGAAAAAGCCGGCGGTATCTTGCTTCGAGATGCGGCACGATCAGCCCGGGTGGCTCTCGGTCAAGCCGCCACGGCCCCGCGCACCAGGATCCAAACTCTCTTGTCCTATGGCCCACCAGCGTACACCATCGCCAAGGAAGCCCGTCGCTTAAGAACGGATCTGATTATCACGGGATCTCGCGGTCTGAGCGACATTCAGGGGTTCTTGCTGGGGAGCGTCTCTCGCCAGGTGGTCTCGGCGGCCGCTTGTTCTGTCCTGGTCGTGAAACAGCCCATGCCCAACCTGCATCGTGTTGCTGTCGCTGTCGATGACTCCAAACAGTCACGAAGCGCGGCCAGGTTTCTGCGATCTCATATTCTTCCAGAATCCGCGACCGTCACGATCCTGACCTCGGCTGAAAGTCCCGTCACGGACCTTGCCAAGCGGTACCTGTCCGAGTCGCAACTGGCTGAATTAACCAAACCGGTCATAGATCGAGCAACCGCGCTCGTCTACGGCCTTCGTGATGAGTTCATCAAGGAGGGCTATTCCGTCACAACACAGGTACGGATAGGCCACGTCGTCGAGACCATCGTCAAAGACGTCGAAGCCAATCGTGATGAGCTACTGGTCATCGGGTCCCGCGACTTGACCAAGAACGAGCGGCTCTACCTCGGCAGCGTTTCCGAAAGTCTGCTCAGACATGCTCCCTGTTCAGTCCTGATCGTGCGAGGTACCGGTGCCCGGCAATAGCCACCACGACATTCATCGACTCTCGCCCGAAGACGTGCTGAAGCGTATGGAAACCACGAGCGGTGGTCTGTCCTCTGGTGACGTTCAACGGCGATTGGCCCAATACGGCCCTAATATCCTCGTCGGGTCAGGCCATTACTCGCTCCTTCGAGGGCTCCTCCACCATTTCACTCACTTTCTCGCGATCCTCCTTTGGATTGCCGCCGGTCTCTCTTTCGCCGCGGACGTCATGAAGCCCGGTAAAGGGATGGCCACATTGGGATGGGCCATCCTCGGCGTCATCGTGATCAACGCGGTATTCGCCTTCTTCCAGGAATACAAGGCCGAGCGAGCTCTCCAGGCCCTCCACCGCCTATTGCCTGATACGACATGGGTGACCAGAGGAGGACAGCCAGTCGAGGTGACGCGAAGCGAGCTCACACCGGGCGATGTGCTGATTCTAGAAGAAGGAGAACGGGTGCCGGCCGATGCGCGTCTGATCGAGGCAGTCGGCATGCTGGTGGACAACGCCGACTTGACCGGTGAATCAAGACCGAAACGACGGGCAGCTGAAGCAACTGAGGACGGGCACCGGCTCGACCTTCCAAATCTCGTCTTTGCCGGAACCACCATCCTGTCCGGACATGGTCGCGCCGTCGTCTTCGCCACCGGGATGAATTCAGAGTTCGGCAAGATCGCCGCACTCACCACCATGATTGAAACCGAGGTCAGTCCTCTCCAGAAAGAGATCGCCAAGGTCACTCGCATCGTCGCCGTCATTTCGTTAGCGATGGGGGCCACATTTTTTCTCGTCGGCCTATGGACCGGACTCGGCTTCTGGATCAGCGCTATCTTCGGCATCGGCATCATCGTGGCGAACGTGCCGGAGGGTTTGCTCCCAACCGTCACCCTCGCCCTCGCCATCAGCAGCCAGCGCATGGCGAAGCGTAATGCATTGATCAAGCACCTGCCCTCCGTTGAGACGCTCGGCTGCACCAAGGTGATCTGTACGGATAAGACGGGCACCCTGACGGAAAATCGGATGAAGGTGGATCGATTCTTCGTCGATGGGCTCGTGATCGAATCACGCGAGGGATGTTTTTTCGCCAGAGGTCGCATGATCAGCACAGCCGATGCCGACCAATGGCGTCCCTTCTTCGATGCGCTTCTTCATTGCCATAACGCCAAACGTGTCCGGAAGTCGGATGGACGTTTCGGCGTCACCGGCGATCCCACTGAAGTTGCGTTGTTGGAATTTGCGATCGAACACGGATTGGCTCACCGACCTCCGCTGCGGCGCATGGGGGAGCTGGCATTCGATGCAGATCGGAAGCGGATGAGCACTCTTCACTGGTCTGAAGGACGACTCGTCGCATTCACCAAAGGCGCTCCTGAATCAGTGTTGGCGCTCTGTACCCACATCCAAAGCCGCGGCAACATCATTGCCATGTCTCCCAGTGAGCGCACACACCTCTTGAGCCAGAGTCGGTCCTTGGCGGAACAGGCCTATCGCGTGTTGGCCGTCGCCATGCGCGACGTGGCCCATCAGCCAGAGCACATTGAAGTAGAAACAATTGAATCAGACCTGACATTCCTCGGACTCGTGGCCATGATGGATCCGCCGCACCGAGAAGTGCCAGCGGCCATCACGAAATGCCGAAGAGCCGGTGTTCGAGTCGTCATGGTCACCGGCGACCATCCGCTCACAGCCCTGGCCGTTGCGCGTAAGGTCGGCCTCGCGCCCGGACAGGCTGTACCATCACCGAGCGGCTTCGTCCCAGTTATCGAAGGGCCGCAACTCGACCAGACGAGCGACGAGCAGCTCCGTCAATTGTTGACTCCGTCTCGACCAGACGAGCCGGACCCGGTCTTCGCCCGGATGGCCCCTCGCCACAAAATGCGGATCGTCTCGATGTTCAAGGAGATGGGGGAAGTCGTCGCGGTCACCGGCGACGGGGTCAACGATGCGCCTGCCCTCAAGAAAGCCGACATCGGCATCGCCATGGGGATCACAGGCACAGACGTGGCCAAGGAAACCGCCGACATCATTTTGCTCGACGACAACTTTGCGACGATCGTGAGTGCTATCGAAGAAGGACGCGCGGTCTATGAGAACATTCGTAAGTTCACAAGCTATGTGTTGGCAAGCAATGTGCCCGAAGTGGTGCCCTATTTGGGCTACGGCTTTCTCGGGATGCCACTGGCTCTTACGATTCCTCAGGTCTTGGCGGTTGACCTCGGAACAGACATGATCCCCGCCCTTGGCCTCGGAACCGAACGACCGCAATCCGATGTGATGGACATTCCGCCTCGCTCACAAGGCAACCGACTGTTGAGCTTTCCGCTCCTGCTCCGTGCCTATCTTTTCCTCGGGCTCATTGAGGCAGGGATAGCGATGGGAGGATTCTTCCTCTACCTTTATAGTCAGGGCTGGACTTGGGGCGAACACCTTGATTGGTCTTCCCCCTTATATAGACAGGCCACGACCGTGACCTTCGTCGGGATCGTTCTGGCTCAGGTGGCCAATGTTTTCGCTTGCCGGTCCGATCATCTCTCGGTGTCCAGACTCGGATGGCGAACCAATCCGTTGATTGTGTGGGGGATCCTCACAGAACTCGTTATTCTGACTCTGATCACCTACACGCCGATTGGGAACGAGGTCTTTGGAACCAGTCCATTGCCGCATTGGATCTTCGGACCGCTCCTGCTCGGAGCCCTGACACTCTTGCTAGCGGAGGAGGGCCGCAAGATCATCGTGAGGCGACGCCGGCGCGGAGTTACTGAGCCGACCATCAAGCAGTGTGTAGCGTGAGCTCAATAATCGCCTGTCTTGCGTGAAGAAATGCAGGTTTCATCTCGCGAGTGAGCTAATGGCGCTCGCAACCAAAGATACCTACGCTATGCCCATCTGCTCGTTCACGGTGCGCCTTGCCACAGCATGTCATACCCGAGCTCCTTGGCTTCTGAGCACATGTTCACCAAGGATGAAAATTTACTGGTGAAGAGTTCGTCGGCATGAGACTTCTCGTGCGCCTCAAAGGAGCGCCAGTAGGTCACGATAGCGTAATGCTCGTCGGTGGCCTTGTTGTCGGTCAGCGAGCCCTCATCGGACACGAAGCCGGAGAACTTGAAGACTTGGCCGGCCAAGAAGCCCCCTTTCTCACCGCCGTAGGTTTCTTTGACCACCATGCACATCTCTCCAACGGCCAACTCGACGTCCTCGAAACTGACGCCTGGTTTCAGCTTCACGGTATTGAACAACATCTTGGCTCCGAACGGCAGCGTAATTGGGCCGAACATGTAACCCTCCTGTGAAAGACGTACCTGGTGCAGGAACAAATCAACGTCTATCCGGTGATTTCCGGCTCACATGAGATAGTCTACCAGGAGCAGGCGCGAACTGGGGCTTCACGTGATCTTGTTCCGCAGACAGGCCAGGGCGGCTCATCAGGCCTGATTTCGGCGTATAATCCATCAGCTTGACTCGGGTGGTCACCATTCATCTCTTCCCCCCGCACACAAATTTCCAAACCGACTGGGCCAAGGTTCCTCGCGGGATGGGTGCCCAGCCTGACTCTCCTGATTTCTTGTAAACCACGCTACCTGTCCCCATATTCCCTGAGGTATTTTCCAACTCCAGGAGTCGAAAACGTTCATTGACACAATCGTGTTCTTCCTGAGCTCGTACGGACAAGTATTTGCTGAAACCTCTGGTGTGGACGGTTTTCAGATCGTCTAAGACCCAGACTCTTACCAAGTCGTCTTTTCGGCTGATGGTCTCAGTATCGACATAGACTTTCGCCTTGTCATTGCCATCGATCAGTAGCCACTCGGCAAAGATAGGCGCCACACTCCACAGCTGAAGAAGCGTGAACGCAATGAGAATTGTAGAAGATACGGCACGAGCGGAAGACATGCGCCACCCTTGCAGAAAGAAATGATCAACCGCTGAGTCTGAGAAAGAAAGGGGTACCGACTATTGCTACTGGCCTATTTTCTTGGTGATGCAGGTGTTGAACGCCATGCGCTGATGATAGGGCGTCCAAAACCACTTGTACTTATTCACCTGATCCAACTCAACCACATATTCATTACACCGTTTCGTTTCTGCTTCTCCCGCTTCCAAAGGCGCCGTCATCACCCACGCCCCAATGCCAATGGCACCAAGAAAGAGAGTCACCCCGGCAACCGCCATCACGATTCCTTTTGTATTCATGAATCCCTCTATACGTTCGTTCGAAACCGATACACGATCCACCTATGACTGGTGCCGGAGACCGGGATCGAACCGGCACGGGCCTTTTGAGCCCGAGGGATTTTAAGTCCCTTGCGTCTGCCTATTCCGCCACTCCGGCGAGAGGCGGATTGTAACATAGCGACTGCGGATCACAGCCACTTTTATCACCCCCTCTTTCCCACCCGTCCACCATAGTCAATATGGGGGCCAGTGCAACTGAAACACGACACCGGTAGCTCAGACAAGACCTTCAGGAGAATTCTTCCAGGAAACTCGCTCTCCATGAGCTACAACGTACGGCGGACAGACTCCCATCGGTCCGATCCTGTACGTCACTGGCGGGCTGCGGAAAAACCCTCCGTTCATCCCAATGAATGAAGGCGAGCTGGATCTGTTCGTCTCGTCCGTGAGGGGAACCGT
The DNA here is from genome assembly GCA_029194725.1 of Nitrospira sp. Taxonomy (GTDB): domain Bacteria; phylum Nitrospirota; class Nitrospiria; order Nitrospirales; family Nitrospiraceae; genus Nitrospira_D. The sequence goes on from JARFXQ010000003.1 coordinate 12,378, forward strand.
TCTCGATACCAGGCCGACAGACCTGTGGCTTCCTCGTCCCTACTTCAGTGAAGGGTGTCGGAGCCATCATCCAAAACTCGATACAGCGGAACGGCCATGGCAACAAATTTGAACGCAGAATGGAAGGCTGGAGACGCTCGTGGCCGTCCAGGAAGGGTTTGTCGGCTTGGCCGTCGCCCTTCAGCGCAGAACGCGCCGTATTCGTATTGGGAATGGTGCTGAAGCGGCTTGCGAACCAACCGGCCTCGGTGAGGCCGCTTGTCGAATGGATCGGACGAGGAAAGGCTCGTTAGCCCCCTGATGCCGATCTACTGTGTATAAGGATTGCCTCGCCTGCCACGAGAATCCCGAAGGGATCCTGGACATTTCGAGCTATCCGAAGGAAGGTGATCGAGGAGGAGAACTGGGCGGGGCTATCAGCATTCAAATCCCCTCGGACCACCGGTAGCAGACAGCCCGTACCCGACGGAGGAGAGCGACGGGGTGATCTGCTACCGATGATCTTCGAGAAGCTTAGTTCAATACCGCCGTCAGTTGTGGCCGTTCTTGCTCACAGCTCTTTTCTTTCCCGGCTTTACGGTCCAGCGCTCCCTCCACTCCGGACTTGATCGCCTTGCCCCATCGGCTGGTCTGCACCTGCGCCTTGCGGGCATAGCGGCTGATGCTTCGGCGAGTTTCCACACCAGTCTGTGGAGCGAAGAGGAGCCCGAGTCCCGCTCCGATGACCGCCCCACCGGCGATAAGTGCTGCTGCCTTGGCGACCTGATTCTCCTGCTCCGACATGGTGAACCTCCTCGTGATGGTGAATGAGCCGGAAGATCGTTTAAGGACTCTTCCTATGGTGAGGTGTTTGAGCATGCTCTGTGCCAGGATAAGAATATTCGTCGAGGACACGAATTCCGCGGAAAACCGTAGGAGGCGTTTTTTGGCAATTAAGAGTGACTAATTTTTGGTCTCTTTTTCTCGACAGATCGAGACACAGTCGTTTCAGAAAACCAACACTTTCGATTCATACATGCTGGTGAATCAGCCATGGAAGCCGATTTACCGGGGTCAAACTTTAGGCGTTTCTAACCTTTGTCCCGCTTGCATTGACACATGAGCCCCCGTATGATCCAGCGGCAAGTTTTGCCGTAGGTCGCGAAGGGTACTGTGTATGATTCAAGATTTCCGTTCCCTTCAGGCTATGAGTGTCTTCTCACGAAGGACTATACTGAAAGCACAGTAATGGGTCCCGCAGCCGCCATCCCCTACCCAAACATCGACCCAGTTATTGTGGCACTAGGACCCATCCAACTCCGCTGGTATGGGTTGATGTACCTGATCGGCCTGACCGCGGCTTACTTCCTGATCCAACACAAAGTTGCCCGCAAAGAGCTGGCAATCAGGAAGGACCAGATCTATGACATGGTCGTCTACGCTGCTTTCGGCGTATTTCTCGGAGGACGGATCGGCTACACGCTCTTTTACAATTTTTCCTACTACATCCAAAACCCGCTGAAACTCCTTGCCGTCTGGGAAGGGGGCATGTCTTTCCACGGAGGGCTCCTCGGAACCATCCTCGCGCTGATCTGGTTCAGTCGAAGGCAAGGAATTCCTGCCTACACCATCGCAGACCTGGCTGCCTGCGTCACGCCGATCGGCTTAGGATTCGGCAGGATCGGAAACTTTATCAACGGTGAACTCTTCGGTCGGTCAACCGACGTGGACTGGTGCATGGTCTTTCCGGCAGGGGGGCCTGCTTGCCGCCATCCCTCACAATTGTATGAGGCAACGCTGGAAGGCCTTGTCTTATTCACAGCATTATGGTGGATCGATCGGCGCCCGACCCCGCCCGGCACAGTCTTCTGGAGCTTCATCACCGGGTACGGCATCAGCCGACTGATCGTTGAACTCTTCCGTGAACCGGATCAGCACCTAGGTTTCATCTTGGGACCGATCACTATGGGTCAAGTCCTCTCTCTGCCCATGGTACTGGTCGGGGCCCTCATGCTGATCTTAGGCTACCAAAGAGAAAGACAGAAGGTCGCATGCCCTGGACAGTGATGCGTGCCGAGTCCTGAGTGCTGAGCGAAGAACGTCGCTGATTGTTAACTCAGCACACAGCCCGCTTCGCCGCCCGCATCGACGAGTCTGCGAGACGTGACTCAGCGAGTCGAGCACTCGATTCTCAACACTGACCCCTAGTACGGCATCTCGTCATCGTCGAGGCCCACATGGTGGCCCAACTCGTGCACGACCGTGTCGTACACTTCCTGCACCACTTCTTCCGGACTCTCACAGATGCGGAGAATCGGCCCTCTATATATGGAAATCTGAGGCGGTTGTTCCCCTCCGGGCCTAAAGAACGAATCCGCCGCCAGCGACTGGCCTTGATACAGGCCGAGCAGATCGTCCTCTCTGTCCAAGTCCAGATCTCGCAACACCTCTTCCGGCGGTTCTTCCTCCACCACGACGGCGATCGATTCCATCAGCTTGGCGTAAGGGGCAGGCAAATCGGCAATCGCCTGTTGAACCAGCTGCGCAAAAGCTTCAGATGAGATATGGTCTCGCCTGGCCATTTCCATTGCCCCCTACCCTCATAATTCAACCGCCATCGCACAACGAAGGAACAGACAGTGGAAACGAACGGTTTCGACTCCAAGACTCTGTCGGACCGCAGCTTTATAGACCTCACTCTGCGTTCGATACTGCTCGGCTCGAGCCGACGCTCGATCCGGCGATATCATGTCCGTCTTATAGTCGACTATCCAGATTTCTCCTTCCAGCCGATAAATGAGGTCGATGACTCCTTCCATGACCTGCCGATCCCCCCATGGCATGATGAACGGGACCTCCCGACCAAGGATCTGGGATGAGCGCAGACTCGCATAGGCTTCCGATCGGCTAAAAGTTGCAAGGAGATCTTTCACGGAGTCAGCGACCGCTCCAGTAACGGACTGGTCGTCCGGTCCAAGGACAGACCGAAGGGCTGGATCAACCTGCGTAAATAACCCGGAAGGGTCTTGTGAAAAGTCCCATCGCTCGAGCAGACGGTGCGCCACCACACCGGCCAACCGTCCGATCTCCACATCCTGCCGAACCGGAGTCCTCTCACGTATGGCCGCCCCTCGCGTGCCCAGTGTCGTGGGCGTCAGATGATGTGGAGTCTCGCGAATCTCGGTCCATCGAGCAGTCCTTATTCTCCACCGTTCGGCAATCTCCATTGGATCAATCAAAACCGCATCGGCCATTCTGTCCACACGCCGGCGAGGTCGCTTTCGTTCCGGCGCTCTGGCGACTCGATGGGGAATCGCGCAGTCGCCGACCTTCAAGACCTCGGTTGAGGCTGTTCCGATCTCCCCCATACCGATGTTTTGCAACAGGTCAAAAACCGTTTCACCGACCGAGCGGGTCGTGCTTCCCCCCGACAACAGTAACAACTCTTTGGCTCTAGTCATCCCGACATAGAGCACTCGTCTCCGTTCGGCCTCTTCTCGCAACCGCAGCTTATGTTGGACCAGTAGCGCCCCGAGGGATCGATGACGGTCCAGAGTAAGCCCATAGGTTCCGCTCGACCAATCGTAAAGGATATGCGGCACGCTCCGCTCCCGTCCGCTCCCCTGGTGGAGACCCGGCAGGACAACAATGGGAAACTCCAACCCTTTGGCTTTATGAATCGTCAAGACATGCACTGCTTCGAGCGACTCCTCGGCGAGAGGGCTCTCCGATTCGTCCGGTTGTTCTTCAAGCCTGGCGATCATAAGCTCCACAAATCCACCCAAGGTCATGTGGGGCCGGTCGGCCAATGAAGCAGCCGTCTGTTTCACCTTCATGAGATTGGCCACGGCCTGTTCGCCATGGAGCGATGCGGCGGCCAAATCGAGGAGGGGTAGTCGGTCAAACATCAGTTCGATGGCCTCAGCCAATGGCAGCACAGCGACAGCCCGATGGAGCCAGGCCAGGTGTTCGTACAGCCGCTGAACGGCGGCGGCACGAGCGTGGGGCCACGCCTCCAAACGAACCGCGCGGAAATAATTGAAATGCCCCGCTTGCTTGAGCTCATAGAGTTCTCGATCCGTCAGGCCTCCAAGTGGTGAACGAAGGAGACCGGTTAGAGCGATCTCGTCATGAGGATGATCCAAGACCCGCAACAGGTTGACGAGATCGATCACCTCTTGGCGGCGATAGAAATGCTTTTCCCCTTCAATGACGTAGGGAATATCGTGCCGACGCAGAGCATCGAGGTAGGCATCGGCTTGCGTAAGCTTCCTAAACAACAAGGCCACGTGGCCCGGCTTCATTGAAGGACGATTCAGGACCTCGTCAGTCAGCCAGCGAGCCAGCGCTTCGCTCTCGGCTCTCGTCGCCGCTGCTGCATCAAATGTTTCTGTTTCGCCATCCGGCGTTGTCACGCTGAGACGAACGCCGGGCTCGATCGACGCCGGGCGCCGCTGGGGACGCACCTCCAGACGGACATTCGCCGGCTGGATCAGCGGCTTCCGCTCGAACAACCGATCGAAGATCTCATTCACCGGCTCCAAGACTGCCGCATCGCTTCGGAAGTTCGTCGTCAACGTTCGGGCCATTCCACCATCGATCGTAATTTTTTCCACAACACGATCAAAGGCTTCGATGTCTGCACGCCGAAAGGCATAAATCGATTGTTTGGGATCACCGACGATGAAGAGTTTCCCCGGTTCGAGTCGCATCTCTTGCCAGTCGGCCGCCTGGCTGCCCTGCTGCTCCGAGACCGCAAGGATAATTTCGTACTGCACCGGGTCTGTGTCCTGAAATTCATCGACCAGCACGGCACAATAGTCTCGTTTGATCCGTTCGCGAATGGACGGATGTTCGAAAAGCAGCGTCCGTGCCCGTGCCAGTAACCCATCAAACGAAAGCCAGCCCTGCCGAGCAAAGGTTTCGCGAATGTTTCGCGCAAGCGGGATAAGCAGGTTCAGAAGGTCGTTCATGAATGCATGATCGACCGACAGAAGCTGTTGCGCCGTCTGGATGAGCACGGCGGCCTCTTTGAAATCTCCCTTTTCCCACTCACCCACAGCGTTTCCGAGATCCTTGTCGAGCCATTCTTGTTCTGCCGTTGTCAAATCTTGCCGGCCTGGCAACCCTTTCGCTCCCACGAGCCGCATCAAGGACGCCGTCGCAGCGAGCATCTGCTCGACCTTACGGCGCTTGGGCCTGTCGTACCTCTTTAATAGTTGCTGTGTCCCGGCATCCATTTGCTGGATCCAATGCAGAATGGCTGGCGTCACTGCCGTTGATTCGACTTGTCCTTGCAGAATACTGAGATCAATTAATTCGCTGCACAAGGACCGGGCCAATGTTCTGACTGCTTCGAGAGTGGTCGACGACAAGATCGATCGCCACAGGTGATGCTGTTGTCCGGCTCGGCTCAATTCATGATCGAGCCAGCAATCCCACGCGGCCGTGAACTGCTCTTCAAATCGCAAGCCGTCGTCTTCTTTGAAATCGGGATCGACTCCGCTCTCCAGCGGATGGAGTCGCAATAAGTGGGCAGCGAAACTGTGGAGGGTACCGATCTGGGCCTTTTCAATGTCGTTGAGCGCCGCCTGAGCACGAACGGCAATTGCGTCGACGCTCAGCCTATACCGTGCTTGAAGATCGTTGCAGGAGACAGCCCCCCCGTCCGCTGATCGGATCGAATCGCCCTCCGGGCCGGCGAGAACAGCAAGTCGCTCGCGCAGACGCACTTTCATTTCAGTCGCCGCCTTGTTGGTGAACGTCAAGGCGACGACCTGCGTGATGGGGACCGGATTGGGCTGTTTCATCAGCAGATACACGAGCCGATTCACAAGCAAGGTCGTCTTGCCTGTCCCTGCTCCTGCTACGACGACCACGTTGCGATCGAACGTCGTCTCAGCCGACTCTCGCGCCATGCGATCCGATACCAGGAGATCGTTATTCATCGTCAATCTTCTGCAGGCGAAGCATCTTCAGGGTTTTGGGTTCTGCCGCACGATGGGCCCTCCACCAAGTCGGAGCATGTTCCCTCCGACAGACCACGCGAAATTCACATCCTTCGCAATAGCCATCCGGAAGAATGAAAAATCGTCCGGCACGGATACCATCCACCAACGTTCTAATCGTGTTCTGGATGACTGTGCCGGTATCGGATGACCATGACACCGCCTCAAACGTCGAGCGACAGATTGACGTTGACCACCGAGGGGCGAGAAACAGAAACTGCACCTGGCTCGCTGTGGACTGTCCTGAAACGGTGAGGCAACTATAGAGTGGTGGTTGCAGCCGATACCCACGGACTGCCGATTGAGCCAGATTACGGTCTTCCGGTTTCATGGATGAGCCGACCTTGAACTTGTAGTCAACCACACGTAATGCGCCGGTGGTTCGATTCCGATCAAGCCGATCGATGCGACCACGGATCTTCAACGACCCATCATCGAGGACGCCGGGAACCGTTCCTGTTCCATCCACTTCAAAGGCAATAGGTATACACGGGTGTTCTGCTTGCTTACCCTCTTCCTCTTTCGCCGCCTCGGACACAAGCCTCACAACCAGTTCCTTCCCCAACTCCCACAGCAGATAGTGGCCTGTCCGATATTGTGACTCCAAGCTCGCCGCCGCTTGCTCCACCGACACACGGATCGCCTGCTCCACCGTCTTGCCCGTCACTGGTTCGGTCGGCCATCCTTCCTTCACAAGCCGTTCATAGGCACCTCGTAATGCAGCGTGGCAGAGCGTACCGACCAGCGCTGCATCCGGTTCCTGTGAAATCGCAACGCGGCTCGGCTCGAGTCGCAGCACATCGGCGGCAAAATATTGGAAGGGACAGCGCGCATACCGTTCGAGCGGCGTCGGGGCGAGGCCCCGTTCCATAACCCTCGTCCAATGGGACTCGACCATCCCTGTTATCCCATCGAAGAGATTCAACATTGCGCCATCCTCTTCGATTCGATCGAGCGCCGATGCCGCATGGCGGTACGTATCCGCGTCACGCCCGAGCGCCTGTACCAGCTCGGTCGGGTCTTCCCCACTGATCGCCAACCACTGACTCAGTTCAGCCGGCGACAGGAACCGTTTGATCGTCGGCCGTTGCGAGACTCGATCCGTCAGGCGACGGGGCACTACATCACTCGGTTGCTGATCTTGGCGGAACCGCCGGCGAGCTTCTCCGAGATAGGGAGACAGGGCCAGCATGCGCCCCGATTCATCGGCCCGCTGATAGGATAGGTACAGGCGCTGAGAGGCAGCCTGACAACAGAGGTGGAAGAGCAACGCCTCTTCTCCATACGCGGTCAACTTTTCGTCGATCTTAAATCCGAGCGTGGCGTCGAGCACCAGCCGATGGCGATCACGCAAGAATGCATCCTCTCGGATAAAACGCGGAAAGACTTTTTCGTTCAGGCCGAGGACGAATAGGGCTTTGAACGGCACCCCACGAATCGCCATGACGTCGTATACCATCACTCCCTGTGGTGAGCCATCCGGCAAAGGCTTCGGCGTCCTCTCGAAGGTATGCGTCAGCAATTCGACAAATTCGGCCCAAGTCAGCTCCTCATTGAGCGACTCCAATTCCAGAAGGGTGCTCCAAATGCGATCGATGGCTTCCCACGTCACGGCTTGGCGCGTAAGCTGCATAGCTTCGGTGCTCGATTCCACTGACTCAGGCCGACGCAGACGCCGATCAACGAGAGCCCGACAAGCCGTGACCATCCGGCCGATCGTGCCTCGTGATGGAAGGGCCGAACAGTCCTGTGTGAGCTGTGAGACCACCTGCCAAAGCAGACTGATCACCTCAGGCGCAATCGCCATAGAATCAACGAGACTCTCCTCGCCTTCCAGGACCAGCGAAGCTTGGCTCGCTTGCTCCAACCGTTTCCACTCCTCGACTCCATGAGTGATGTGCAGGGTTTGAACGAGCAGCTTCCACTGTTCGGATCGGTATGACTCCGACAGCTCGTCGCGCAAATCAGTGACATAGAGCGGAGACGTCACGACATCGAGGACCGACGCGCGATAGAAATCGTTCAACGGCAGGGAGGCCAACTGCAACACGAGTTTACAGATCGGTTCTTGAATCAATGGCTGCGAGGCGGTCGTCCGAAAGGGGATGCGATGTCGACCGAAGATCGATTGGAGATGCAGACTGTAAGGATCGAGCGTCCTGGCAGTGACGCCGACCTCCTCGAATCGATACCCGTTGGTTTCAACCAAATCGAGAATCGTGCGGCACGTTGTCGCCAATTCTTCTTCTGCCCCGATCACACTCCGAATAGTGAGCTGGACGGGAGGTTCGGCCGCGGTGGAGGATTTCTGCTCCAATCGGATCATCGCCTCGTCTGACCTCACCAGCGGCTGGATGCAGCGATCGAAAAAGCGCCGGGCGAATCCACAGACCGGAACGTCCTCCAGCGGAAAAAATAATGTCGTGTCCTTCGCTCGGCTGATCGCTTCAAAGAGCGACAGCTGCACCTGAGTCAGGTCGTAGAACCCATAATAGAACACTTCCCTCAATGGTTGGAGGAACGAGGCAGTCGGGGCAAAGTGGATCAGCGCCTCGGCCAGATCGTCTTGCGTTCCGACCCCAAGCGTCTTGCCCGCTTGCTTCACTGCCGCAAAGAGTGAAACCAGTGCGCTGAGCCATTCCTGATCATCTTCTCCAAAACAGCCTTCACCTAGGCCTTGGAGCGCCTGTACTGGATCGACATCGGCATCCTTCAAATCGCGAATCGTCGCCCAAAGCGCGCTCCATGTCCCAGAGGATTGCCTGAGCCGTTGTAAGGGAGCCTGGCTGGAAAATTTGCTGCGAACAATGTGACGGACCAATTGTTCGAAGAACAGCTCGTCAACGATCCGGGGCAACCGTTGGCCGACAGGTACTTCTCCGGCCAGTCGGAGAGCCAATTGATGGAAGGTCAAGACATGTAGGTTCAGGAAAGACAGCCGGTGTTCGATTCCAAGCAAAGTGCGAACACGGTCGGCTAGTGGCTTGGAGGGAACGAAGATCGCGATGGACGCAAGGAAATCCCTTGCCTTGATACACGTGAGACGCTCGACAAGAGCAGATTCTAAATCGGGATGAAACCGACCGGAAACGACCCGCAACATGGCGAGTCATTGTACGCTACCCTGTCTCCGGTCCCAAGAGCTCTCCGTTGCAGTCCACACAGGCCCAATCGCCGTCGATAAAAGACATGGGATCGCCGCAGATTGGACAGTCGGGTGGAGGACCCTTGTCAAGAAGTGGAAGATCAGGTAGCTCAATATCGTCTTCGTCCATGATCTCGCTCATCCTTCGGTACTGGTAAAGATTGAATCTTTGGTGCGCCAACATTCACGACGAGGAGGATAATTTCTACCAGTGCCTATCCTTCCCGTTGTTTGATCTTCAACTGAATGGCCTTTTCCGCACTTTCGCGGCTCGGCACCCCGACGAAGGTCAATCGTCCATCGATAATCGTTGCAGGGACTGCTCTGACAGAATGGCGGTCGGCCAGTTCCTGACCGTCTTTCGTCGTAATATCAACTTCCCGATAGGAGAAGCTGTATTTGACCCTCAATTGCTTCCACAGGCTCTTGGCAGAGGGACAGGCTCCACAACTGGGCGACACAAGTAACGTGATGTTCGGCATGGTGTTCCCTGAAACAGGTTCCTCATGTTTCTGATGTTCGGATCTTAGCACCGGGTAAAAAGCCTGCGCAAGGACGATGCCAAGATCAGCTCCAATCGCCGAGTCGCGTCATTATATAATTCAAGGTGGAAAGGTTTGGAAGGGAGGCGTATGGTTATGGACATCACCCATGATCAATCGCACCGCTCATACGCTCCCGTGGCTGGCCGTCATGTTGCTGCTCTGCAATCCGGCAGCTCACGCTGAAGAAGGTCGAAGTGATTCACCCGGACTGCGTGTATTGACCTACAACCTGCTGCACGATGGACCATGGTCTGGATTTTTCGAGAGCGGGACTCATCTCGCTGAACGACTCGACATGACAATCCAGGAACTGCAGCAGCTGCAACCTGACGTGATCGCTCTTCAGGAAGCGTCGGACAGTCGGAAGCATGGCAACGTCCCGCAACGAATCGCCGATGCGCTCGGGTACCAGATGGTGTTCGCTCCCGCGACCGAACATATCTTCGGAATCAGCCTCTTGGATCGGCTGATCGCCGCAGCCATCGGCTTCAGGGAGGGACCGGCCATTTTGAGCCGATATCCAATCGCCGCCTCGGAGGTCTACGATCTGCCCCGCTGCCAACATCGCCTTGATCCTCGCATTCTACTCCGGGCTGAAATCACTACACCGAACGGACCGGTTCAGGTCTTTTCCGCCCACACCTCGAAAGGAGACGAATGCCAGCTCCAGCGAGTCGGAGAGTTGTTCCGTGAACATCGAGGAAAGGGCCAAGCCATCCTCATGGGGGACTTGAACACGGGAGAGCAATCTCCTGTTCTCACCGGATGGCAGAAAGAGGCCGGTTTCATCGATGTCTTCCGGGTCGCGAATCCGGGAGTATCCGGGGGCACCGTCTGGCAAAACATCTATGTTGAATGGCCCACTGCCGATCGGCGCGTCGATTTTATTTTCCTGTTTGATGGAGGTAACGAAAAGAGTCCTATCGTGCGCTCAAGCCGTCTGACATTCGACCATCCCGGTCACCTCCCGAACGGTGACGCACTCTGGCCATCGGACCATCGCGGCGTGTTGGCGGATATTGAGTTTGTCCCTATCGATCGGCCACGGATAAGCCGGCTGTCCGACACCGACACTCGGTAAAAAAGGTTCCAAACCCACATCCTCTTGCCATTGCACAATTCAAGTTCCACCCTTCACTCTGTTGCGGCGGCGCGCCCTTGACCTCTCCAACGAGCAGGCGCATCCTTCAAGTATGCATTCATCGAGCGCGGGACCGGCCGCCTTGCTGGCCTTTTTTCTTCCATTGTCGCCAAGCGCAGAATGGTCTCCACCGCAGCTAAATTTGTCTCAGCGCGTATCCACAGACCACACACTCAGCGGCGAGGAACTGCTCCGAATCGGCGAGACGCACGAGTTTCAACAGCATTTTCCTGAAACGCTCACCTACTACCAACTCGCCTTGTCGAGCTTTCGCGAAAAGAAACAGGCGCGAGGCATTGCCGTCGCGTTGGTGAAGATCGCTCAGGTCTACGAACGCCAAGGCAAATTCCGAGATGCCGACGTCGCGTTGCGAGAAGCCGTTCCCATTCTGGCTCGGCCCTCCGATCGACTCACCCATGCACGTGCTCTCTTGGTGGCTGGGCGCGTCTCGGCTCGATTGGGATATCTGGAAGAGGCGCGGGCGTCGCTCAGTCGAGCCGTCACATTGTTTGATCGTGCCAAAGATCAGGCTGGACGGAATGACGCACTGATTCAATTGGGGTTGCTCCAAGTGGGTGACGGATCGAGCGGGCAAGGTCTGTCGGCGCTCCAGCAGGTCCGGCATCAGGCAGCCGAGCGCCGGGATCGCCGGCAGGAACTGGCCGCTGTCCTGGCGCTGGGCACGGCCTCGTGGTTGTTGGACCAAGCCCCCGAAGCGCGCCGGTATTACGAAGAGGGACTCCAACTTGCCGAACAGGAGCGAGACCGGCAGGTTGAAGCCCTGCTGCGACTCAGGCTCGCTTATCTCTATGCGGAAGATGACGGGCTGACCGACGCTGTCGAGTCAGCGAAGCGCGCGCTCATTCTCTCTCAATCTCTGCGTGATGCCGCCGGGGAAGCGGCGGCTTTGTCACTGCTGTGCCACCTCTACCGGCAGACAGGACAAGCTGCCCGGGCGGATGAGGCCGAGCAGCACGCGCTGTTGCTCTACAGCCACCGCCAAATCCTCGTCCATGGCGGCCGGTAGCCGTACACCACCCGCTTCCGTTCACCCTTCACCTCTTCTCTTGGCGATCCTTCAGACACTGCTGCTCCACCGGGACAAATTCTCATAGATCGTTCTGCACGCGCTACGATGCCGCCGCAAGCCGGCCGCTCCGAGTCTGCGTGAAATGCTTTGCTGCGAGGACTGGGCACGACGCCCGGCGCAACACGGCTTCAGCCACGCTGCCCTTCACGAGATGAGAGAGCCCGCGACGGCCGTGCGTTCCCATGACAACGAGGTCGCAGTCGGAGCCGTCAATAAACTCAAGAATGGAATCGGCCGGCAGGCCGCCACGAATGACCGTGCACACCGACACCCCTCGCGACTGAATCCGGTCAGCCACAAGCTTGAGCTGCGAGGCAACACGATGATGGTTCTGTTCCGCTGCATGCCCGAACGTCAAATCGATCCCGTAGGAGAGCGGTTCTAAGCTATGCAGGAGCGTCAGGGACGCGTCAAAGTTCTTGGTAATCTGAACGCCATATTCTACGGCCTCCAGCGAACAGTCGGAGAAATCAATCGGGACGACGATCTGCTTGAAGTGAATCGGCTTTGTTGCGACGTGCCCCTCCACCTCCCCAGGTTTTCTGACCGTCAACACGGGACAGGGAGCCATCGTCAGGACTCGTTCCGCCGTACTACCCAGGAGAACATGTCGAAGTCCGGTTCTTCCATGCGTGCCCAGCACAATCAGGTCTGCACGGACCTCCTGGGCCGTTTCGCAAATGATTGTATCCGGAATACCGGCCCGCTGCTGATGTTTCACGCGACCAGCTGGTTGCGTCAGTCGTCGAACGATCTCGTCCAATTGCTCCTGTGTTTCGTTCGGATCCTGGACGGTCGTGACATACGTGCCTTCATAGATTTCCAACACGTGCAAGATGGTCACTGTAGCCTCATAGGCGTTGGCGAGAAACGCCACATATTCTTCGGCATGATGTGCGCACGAGGAAAAATCCGTCGCGAAGAGGATTCGCTTGATCACGGGCTGTTCATCTCCCATGGGTCACCCTTCCATTACACAGGCCTGTGCACCTGGCTTTACGGTTCGGGCGATCGCGACTCCTCGCGATCCTCCCCCCTCTGCACCTCGCTAAAACTGTACCCGGCCCTGGCCAGGACACGATGCAGAGTCGTAGTTACAGCGGGACTATCGGAATGGGGCATCACGTCGACAGTCGGGGCGGCATGGAGCGCGGTAAGAATTTGGACGGCTTCCTTGCCCAACAGATTGTCCCCACCCTCGTAAGGTCCACCAGGTGATTCTTCGATCTCGTCATGCCTCTGGAGAATCCCGCGGATCGTGGCTACGATCGCCGGCGTCGGCGAGGGCATCAGCAACGTCGCCAGCGCGCCGTGCTCCAATCGCAATCGCGCGAGCAAGGAGCCGAGTGGTGGCACGAGGATAGAACCGGCTTGCTCCAACTGTGCTCGTTGGATCGCCGGAAAGAGAATTTTTTCCTCCATCCCGATATGGCGCAGCAGCCCTGCCCGGAATGCCTCGTATGGGACCGAGTCGATCTCTCCTCCTTGCCGGCAGGCTCGATCGAGCAGTTGCTCCAGACGCCGGTGATCCTCGGTCAAAAACCTTTTTATTGATCCCACTTCTGGCTGACCCTCGCTCATCTGTCACCTCTCGGTTCCTTCGGGATGCTTTCGACTCGCGAACGAATTTCTTCCGCTCACCACGCTTCGCAGCTTACTCTAGATCAGCGTGAGACGGCAAAGATCGTACCGTTCGCGTCACATGAGAGATGCGAGGCCTAATCGATTCGCACAACTCAGTTTTGACGCAAGCATACACCGATGGAGGACCACATCCTGTTCTGTGCATAGGACCCGCCGTTCGATACAATGGCCGTGCGCAGATCAAGATCCGGCCGTACCTTGGCCATCAAGGGCTGATATTCGTTGGTCGGGGCACCTATCAGGCAACGCTGCACAATTCAGCGAGCGACCTGCCCGAAACGGCCGCGGTTAAAGTCATCGATAGCTTGGCGGATTTCCGCCGCGCTGTTCATGACGAAGGGGCCCTGGCCGACAACCGGCTCATTGATCGGTTCACCCGTCAACACCAGCAAGATGCTGTCGCTATCGGCATGAATTCTGACCTTCGAGCCTTCGCGCTCGAAGCGGATGACCTCCGCCTCCCCTGCCTGTTCGCTGCCATTGATCGTCACATGGCCGGCCAGCATCGCAATCATCGCAGTATGACCTTCCGGCAAGTCGAGAACCACGTCGGCGCCCCGATTGAGCCGCACATCCCAGACATTCACCGGACTGAATGTGCGCGCCGGGCCGCTCGTACCAGCGAAATTGCCCGCGATGACGCGCACACGGCCAAGATCCCGACCGAGATCGACAACCGGGATGTCGGCGTTGGTAATCGATTGATACCCGGGTGGCGTCATTTTGTCCTTTGCCGGCAAGTTCACCCACAACTGGACCATCCGGAATGGGCCGCCGGTCTTGGTGAAGGCCTTGGAATGAAACTCCTCGTGGATAATGCCGCCTGCAGCCGTCATCCACTGCACATCGCCAGGACCGATCGTGCCGCCCGCACCAGTCGAGTCACGATGTGACACCTCACCATCGTACACAATGGTGACGGTCTCAAAGCCGCGATGGGGGTGCTGCCCGACACCGCGCGGGCTGTCTGCCGGCTCAAAGGCATGGGGTCCGGCATAGTCAAACAATAGGAACGGGCTGATAGCCTGCGCATCGTCGCCATAGAAGAAGAGTGAGCGGACGGGAAAGCCGTCGCCGACCCAGTGTCGGCCATTGGCGCGCATGACTTGTGCGATCTTCTTCATTTTGATACCTCCAATTTTTATATGTCGAAATGTAAACGCGCGCCGCGAGAGAATTCTCCGACGCGCCTGTGTAAAATACTAAGCACGGTACCCACACTTCTCAAGTACGGTCCTCGAGGATACTGTGGAGCTTCACGCTGACAGCGGTGGCCCCTGATGGTTCTTCGGCGACAGCTCGCCGAAGATGTTGTCCTATGCCGCTTCGGAGGACATCGCTGCACATTCCTCCACGGCTTTACAATCAAGGCTTCCTTCGGAGGCGGGTCATGACCAAACAAGTCGGGTGCCCGACTGAAATCACGCTCGACGTGATCGCGGGCCGTTGGAAAGTGATGGTCATTTTTTGGTTGCTCCAAGACAACCGGCGGTTCAATCAGCTCCAACGCGATCTGTCCGGCATCACGCATCGGACGCTTGCCAAGCAACTCAAAGAGATGGAGGCAGACGGCTTGGTGGAGCGAGAAGACTTCGGCGAGATCCCTCCCCGCGTCGAGTATCGGCTGACGCCGCTGGGACGGTCACTGGAGCCGGTGCTAGCAGCTATGCACGACTGGGCGATCCAGCATGGTGCCAAAATCCGTAGCTCGTCAAAGGGGTAGCGAAGGCGCCAGCGAGTGAACAACCTTGCTCCTGGGCAGACGCTTACCGCAAACGAGCGTCCCACCGCCACCGACAGAGTCTTGCAGATGCCCTCCTAAACGGCGGTGCGGGGTAACCATCAGACGATCGCGACGTGCTGGCCGATATTGAGTTCGTATCAATCGACAGATCACGGATTGGCCGATTATCCGACACAGACGCTCGTTGAAAAACTGGCCCGACCCTGAGATAGCTGACAAGCAACGGTCTGAGATACATTCTAGACTGCTGTTTTGTCGCCAATGCGCGGTTCAAGGTCCAACTCCACACCCAATTAGGTCCGAACCCAACTCTTTCCTCCTGTGTTAAAAGAACCGGACAGATGATGCGCTAGCGACAGCCTACACAGTATCCAATAAGATACTTAACTGTATCTGATCCAATACTCTTTGTAATCCTTTTCGATCTAGACCAGCCTAGGCATTCGCCTAGTTACGCACATTTTCTTAATCATATAGCTCCTTACATGTTGCCGAAGTTCTGAGCACGTCTTTTGCGATGGCCTCCCATCCAGAGTCGAGAGGTTGCCCGGTCCGGGAACGATGAAAGCTCAACAGTCCTCCCTCATCATAGCGAAGAAGGCAGATCAATATGCTCAAAGTTGTATCCTCCCTCATAGTCGTCACCGTAGCCCTCTGGTGTTTAGGAGGACAGGCGCGCGGAAGTGAGCCAGCCGAGTCGGAGACCAGGCTCCTCCCCCGCGTTCTCTTTATGATCGCCGAACAAAACATTGGGCAGGAACTGGTCATGTATTGGTGGAGCTGGTGGGGGAAAGGCGGCTCCCAATTTACTGGCCAAACAGTCGACATGGCCGTCAGCGAATCGGTGTTAAAGGAGGCTTTCTTGGCTCAAGGCTTGAATGTCATTGATATTTCGTCGGAGACAGGGACGATTGAAATCTCTAATGCCTATCGCGTGGCTGACCTGACCAGCGCCGCCACCCGGGTTTATGGCAATAAGTTCGGCGCAGACATTGTCATCACGGGGAAGGCGTTGGCGAAGGAAGGGCCGAGGACGCCGGGGAGTAGCGTGGGATCCTATCTCGCCGAGATTACGGTGAACGCGATCCGCGTGGACACAGGACAAGTGTTGGCCGCGGCTCGTGGGAAAGGTGTCGCTCGCCATATCGCGCAACATACCGGTGGGAATGAGGCACTTGCGCGCGCCGCTCAGAGCGTGGCCGACAAACTCATCTCACAGATTACGTCAAAATGGCCCCGCGATCTCGAGCCACAACCAAACCACGATAAGTAATCAGACAGCGCCCTCGACGCTAGGTAAGCCTCCGCCACGACGGATCTCATGATGGCCGGCAATGAAAGGATGGAGACAATGAGGATGAGAACCCGGAGTATGTGTGCGCGAAGGATCCTGGTTATGTGCCTGAGCATCATCGGATGTTCGATGACGGCTTGCTTAAGCATGCCGGTCGCTCCCAACGTATCGAACCCTATTCGGCAAGTGGCAGTCTTACCCCTGATAAACAATACCAACGATGTGGCGGGCCCCAGCGCCGTTCGGACGCGCATAGCGGACGAAGTTGCACGACATGCCTATGTCGTCAAGCCTCTGACCGAGGTTGATCAGACGTTGAAAGACCAAATGGGCATCACACTAGGATCGCAACTCGATATGACAACCCCACAGAAGCTTGGTGAGGTGTTAGGAGTGGACGGTGTCATTTACGGGTCGCTTGAAGATTTCAGTCACAATGTCAGCGGAGTTGCTAACGTGAAACGTGTTCGGATTCGCACGAAACTTGTGAATTGTAAGACCGGCGAGACGGTCTGGTCGAACGGACTGGGGATTAGGAATGTATCGGGAACATTCAGCGGGGTGGCCACACTATTCCCAAATAACGAGCGAGAACTCCCGCCCCTCTTCGGAACTCCAATCACAGCAAACTGGGTGAATTACACGAGTGTGCTATCGCAATTGGAAAGCGGAAGCCTCCTGACTAGTTCTCTCGCCGGTTTCGGCGAGAAGGTGACGACGAAAGCGTTGAAGGTCCCTCTCTTCGAGGAAACCACCGCTGCAGTGAGAGGCACTCTGAAAGACATTCCGCCCGGTCCAGCGCATGTTCAATCATTCAATTTGTTTAACACCCCTCACCCTCAGGCTTCTACGACGAGCGGCGATCCGAAGGAAAAGTCTGTCCAATAAATCCTTATTAGGGAAGGAGATGCGCCATGAGAATTTCCACTGCAGTGCCTCTCGCGATGGGAGTCATCATCGCCTTAGCCGGATGTCAGGCCAAGATGACGGGTCAAGTCAAGGATGATACGAGCGTCACGGGTCAGTCTCAAAAGCTTGAAGCTGCTGGGAAGAATTACTCTGGACCTCAGTACACCGTAGGGCTCGTCAGTTTCGCAAACAAGACCCCATCCAAGGTGTTGGGACTCGGGGAGGCGGCAACCGATATTCTCAGGACCATGCTCAAGAGCGCGGGGCTGGAACCTATCGATATTAGTCCTGAGGCGATGCAACAGCAGGAGGAATTCATCAAGAGTCAGCAAACCGGCGCGGTGAAAGTGGGAACGAAGGATGCCGCGGAAGGGTTCGATTCGATTGATTACAGAATTCAAGGAGCCATCACGGGATATTCTGAGGTTGAAGAAGGCTCAGATTTGGTGTTGTATCAGAAAAAGGCGCAGGTTGCGCGGGTACAAGTCGATTATTCGCTCATTGATTTAGCCACAGGGAGAAGTCTCGTCGCGGAATCCGGCATGGGGGAGTATCGAAAGGAAACAGGAGGAGCGTTAGGCTTTGGATCGCAATCCAGTGCCGACGCAGGGCTGCGCGACGGTGCTCTCCGAGATGCGTTCTCGAAGGCGATGGAAAAGATGATCAACAAACTCAGTGCCCAGCCTTTTCAAAGCCGTATCTTGGCAGTGGAGGGATCTGACATCATCATACGTGCAGGCCAAAAATCGAGGCTCCCAGCAGGCACGAAGCTCGCGGTGTATCGGGCCGGCAAAGACTTGGTTGATCCGGAAACAGGGCGCTCGCTTGGCAAGCGAGAAAAACAAATCGGCGAGATTGAGCTCGTCAGTCACCAAAACGACCGCATCTCTGATGCGAAAGCTTCGCCGAATGCCGGCCTGAGGGTTGGGGATATTGTCCGTGCCGTCAATTAGGTGCCAAGGCCACGTTGTGGGTCATCGCTCATTGAGGGTATCGGCCTCACATTTCAACGAGCAGCCGTCTGGTAGGGGACATGATGAAAAGAGCCGTCCCGATCCTCCTTACCCGGTCATGTTCTGGGAATATCTATCATCCAGAATTGGGTCGGCTCTTGAATCGCACATGGCGCAGGGGACCAGATTCGATTACTCAATACTCAAGCAAACACCATGGTCGGCAGCCCCTACTCTCTCTATTGCGCCGCACGTTTTGAACATTACCTGTTTGTCTAAGCAGCAAGGCTGGTTCGGCAAGGATACGCACGGACCATAATCTTCAAGCGGGGCGCGTCCTACATCATGGAATTGGAAAGTCGCGCGAGACGAGATCGGCCTTGCTACAACTTCCTCTCACCCTTCTCGCGAAATTTATTCTGGAAGGAGTAAGATGATGTCTGATTGCAGGCTCTGATGCCATCGAAACCACCAAGGAGGTTGTGATGCGAACGCCAAAAGAACAGTGGGTAGGCACTCTCGGACTCGCCTTGATGCTCTTGATCGTGATCACCCCCCTGCTCCCGATACTGCCGCCATCCTCCGTGACTTATGCAGCCGATAAAGAGGAGCTGATCGACATTAACAGCGCCACCGCCGATCAACTCAAGACATTAAAGGGTGTCGGCGACGCCACCGCGGAGAAAATTATCACTGGGCGTCCGTATGCGAAGAAGGACGAGTTGGTTCAAAAGAAGATCATGCACCGCGCTGCCTACGAGCAGATCAAATACAAGATCATCGCCAAGCAGAAGTAGCTCGACGAACTCATAGGCAGCTTACCCTACGCGGCTAAACGATAAGAAAGGAGCGGACATGATCGGGGTCTTTGTCACTCTTCGCTACGAGGAGAACTTTGATGAGAAGACGGTGCAGAAGATCAGGAAGATTGCCGAGTCGGCACGGGCACTATTTGAGGGGATGCCGGGACTGCGGTCAAAAGCCTTCACGTTCAATCCCAAAGCCCATGAAGCGACCAACTTTTATGTCTGGGACTCCGAGGAGGCAGCCAAGGCATTCTTCACCGATGAGCTCATTGAGAGAGTAACCGGTCTCTACGGAGTACGCCCGAGCGTCAACTTCGTGCAAATAGCCACACTGGTGGACAACCATCGCCAGTGAAACTCCCTTGCTCGAGCCACTCACTACCTCACCTCGACTTGGGGTCACTATCGGAGGCCCCAGCCATAGGGATCTTTTCTATCCTAATGGGCATGCTAAGCCGGTCCAGGCGCCGTTGGGTTGCAGACTCTTTGCGCAAGTGCGCAGCAAAGCGCGTCGGCAAGATGCTCAGGGGCGCCGAGTCTCGTTCGATTGCAGCAGGCTAGTGAAGGAGAAGCAGGATTGCTATGGCGACACACGGTTGATCGATTGTGCGTGGATCAAGGTCGTTCCATCTGGGTTGCTCCGATCAACCATCACCACCCCGCGGACGCGGAGACGTTCGTTCTGCACGACCAACTTCGCCATGTTCGGCAGACATGAGCCTGTGGTGCTAATTCCGATGGTGCCGGACTTATCCTGAAGCGCGAACAATTGTCTGTCGTAGACATTGGCGCTTCCGCAGTCTCGCCCCCCACGATGAACCGGCAAGGTGGTCACGCGCGTTACACGTCCTTCGACCGTCACGACCTTGGCCTGATAGTCGGCGGGACGCTTTAAGATCTTGCTAATGGGCAGCCCATCGTCGGCTGACGCGGCCGAGACCAATCCGAACCCAAGATACAAACACAGTATGCCGTGAAGAAATGGGCGCATCACGTAATCTCCCTCCGCGATTTCTAGAGTGTACCTAAAATGAGACAATCTGTGCTAGTCCAAAGTCGACGAGCTGGATACAAGGGAAAAAAAACTAGGGATATGGAGAGTAGAATGGTTCCCTAGTCGAGTTCACCCTGGCCGGCAGAGCCTTCAGAAGTGACGACGTGATTTTCCCCTATTGATAGAGAGAGGATGGGGATTCTTCGAGAGCTCACAGCGAGAGAATGAAGATGTGGGTTTATACCGCACTCGCGACCATGCTGATTCATCTGACTGTTACCACACCCGTCTGGGCAGTCCTAGGTCAAACAAAGGCGTCGGTTGAAAGGGACCGCGCTGCCTTCGGCGGACAGCTGCAAAGCAAACTTGCCCAGGGATATTCAGTTGAAACCATCACAGTTGGCGGAATGAGTATCAAGGAGTATGTCTCGCCGGACGGTACAGTCTTTGCGGTCGCGTGGAAAGGCGCCGGGGTTCCGAATCTCCGCCTCCTCCTCGGCACCTATTTCGATGAGTATTTGGACGCGCTCGCGGAGCGGCAGAATCAGAAACCTCGAATTCGAAGGCCCCTGATGTTGAAAACCGCCAATTTGGTCGTGGAGCGAAGCGGACACATGCGAAATATGTGGGGGCGGGTCTTCATCCCATCTCGCGTACCGCCCGTGGTTTCGCCGAAGGACATTCAATAATGATGTATCGTGCGATCGTCATCGCCTGTCTATGGCTTGTGAGCGCATGTGGCTCTGGCGGCGGGGGAAACGGGGGCGCCGGTTCGTCACCAACCAATGTTCTGACGGTGACGGTCGGTGGTTCGGAAATCTGTACGAATGTCAATAGCCCATGTACTCAAGTAACCATTTGTCAGCCAGGCACTTCTACTTGTCAAACGATCTCCGACATGTTGGTTGATACAGGTTCCACCGGGGTTCGTATCTTTGGCTCAGTACTCTCAATCCCGCTACAACAAGAAGTCGAGTCACCAGGACAGCCCATCGGCGAGTGCCAGTTCTTTGCCGATGGCAGCGCTCTTTGGGGCTCAGTTCAACTCGCGGACGTGGTGCTGGCAGGCGAGCCGGCTGTAACCGTCCCCATTCATGTGATTGCCGCCACCTTTGCCGGACAGACCTCCACCCAAAATCCATGCAACAACCCGGTCGAAACTGATCCACAAGAAGCAGAGTTTAACGGCATTCTCGGTATCGGGTTGCTCACGCACGATTGCGGCACTAGCTGCGAAATCAACGACAACAATAACCGGTATTTTTCCTGTACCGCTTCGACATGCGGAAGTATTGCTGCCCCCCTGTCCACTCAAGTGCAGAACCCGGTGTGGCTGCTTCCATCCGATAACAATGGCGTGATCCTGACCCTGCCGAACGTGCCTTCGGCTGGCGCTCCATCGCTCTCCGGTTCCGTCATTCTCGGGATCGGCACAGCATCGAATAATTCTCCATCGCCCAACATCTCGACCTTTACAACCAATCAAGATGGATCTCTCACTACCGTCTACAATGGGACTACCTTCCCAGAGAGCATTATTGACACCGGAT
This sequence comes from Nitrospira sp., assembly GCA_029194725.1. Classification (GTDB taxonomy): domain Bacteria; phylum Nitrospirota; class Nitrospiria; order Nitrospirales; family Nitrospiraceae; genus Nitrospira_D. The sequence continues at coordinate 34,180 of JARFXQ010000003.1, forward strand.
CTAATGGCTACTTTTTCCCTGATTCGACCCTTCCGGTTTGCCCCATACCGCAACAAGACTTCTATTGCCCCCCGGCTGCGATAAACTTGTCGGCCACACTGTTCAGTGTCAACGGTCGTCAAGCGCCCGTCCCCTTTCAGGTGGCGAATGCGGCCAGCCTCCTACGAACGGGCAACGCTGTCTTCAGTAATTTGGGCGGACCATCTCCATCTTCATCTCCTACCTTCGACTGGGGATTGCCTTTCTTTCTTGGGCGTGTCGTTTTTGTCGCGATTGAAGGGCAATCCTCAACCCTCGGAACGGGCCCATTATATGCCTTTTGAGCGAGTTGAAATATCTGATGAACGTTACTCTGAATGGGCTCAAACTTCGCCATAGTGGTGATGTCAGCTGTGTACCCTCAGGACGAGACATCAAGACGGGCGGACTTTGCATGGGTGTCGTTAACTGCCTCACCATCAGGGGCGACGCTTGGTCATGCCCGATGATGGTCTGGAGATCAAGCCTGCGATTTCCCGCTGGTCCAACACCTGTGCGTCACCGCCTCTGAGAAAATACCGTCCACATCTGTGGCTCCTATAGAGACATCCCCATTCTCGATCGGCGCGCTGGCCGGTATTTCACGGGTCTCCAGGGGACCTCTTCACGTCATCTTGGCTGCCGCGAGGCGAGGAAGGCACATCGCTACCCTCAAGACAGAAGGTGCGCTCCTCCGGAGGATGATGTCCCATCGGACCACCGTAATATGAAAAGTTCGCCATTTCCGCTTCCCGGGTATCCCAGATGTGAAGGCATTGCGCCAGCAGGTGTGGCAGCATTCGTGGAGCGCCACCGAGCATTTCCTGGCTGGCTCGTTGCGTCGTGCCGACCACAACCAGCCGATTGCCTGCCTGCAACAGACTCGGCTCCACAGCCCCCTTGAAAGTGATCGCAAACCAGGGCGCGTCGTCCTGTTCGGTTTTTATCGAGCTGGACGCGGGAGGTGTATCAAGAGGCCGCTCCTCGGCCAGAATGACCACACCCTTTGGTTTCTGAATCACTCGGATGATCTCACCGGCCAATTCCACTTTGTGAGGGACAAAGGCGTCGCTCGAGGAATGATAGGCCTGGTCCTCCCAGGCCTTGACGTCAAAGGTGTTGGCTTCGACGTCCTTCGTAATCGCCGGTGGGAACATCGGGGTGGTTGAACAAGCGCTCAGACACACACTCATCGTGACCAATCCGATCATACGCATGGGTGACTCTCCTTTGAAACAGCGATGCTGTTTACCATGTGTTCCACCCATCTTTCTCTCCGCCCTAACTTCCTATGTAATTATCTATAGCGATCTTCTATGAAGTAAAGAGCGATCTGCCATGAAGCGAAGAAGACTTCATGATGATGTCGCCTTCATCTTCCTCTCGAGCGGCCGACATCACCGCCAGCGGAATGACACAGTACCTTCTACAACCATCGGGTCAATAATTGAGAGCTCAATGACATGGGACCTGGGACGTGTCTTGTCCTGCGCAGGCTCTGTGGAATGATACGTTGGACGGCTCAGGAGTGAGGGAAGGTCTTGGACGACAGATTAAGGACAAGGATGCCGGCAACGATGAGTGACATGCCTATGATAGCCGGTAGGTCCAGAACCTGGTCATAGAGAGCCCAAGCAATCAACGCAATTAAGGCAATGCCTGCGCCAGACCAGATGGCATAGGCAACCCCAACCGGAATGGTCTTGAGCGTGAGGGAAAGGAAATAGAACGCTGACGCATAGCCCGCGACGACGATAACGGAAGGCCATAGGCGTGTAAATCCTTCCGAAGCCTTCAGCGTGGATGTTCCGATCACCTCGCTAACAATTGCCACGGCGAGAAATAACCACTGTGTCTGCATGGTCCTCAGTAAGGAGACCCTCTATAATGCTGAGAGTGATCCGCACAAGTTCCGCATCTTCGACTTTCTACCAGATCATACGCCACTTTTGTTCGTGAACAATGTACTTTAACCGTTGCCGTTTCAATGAGTTGGGGCTGCAGGACTATCCGTGCGGATCCTTCTGGAGGTGATGATCACCGTTTCCCGTCATACCCTCGCTCTTTCCACCGCTCCAGCAGTTGAATCCGCTTCCGAAGCTGCTCGATCGTCGCCTGATCAACCCGACTCCCGGTGCGCGCGATCAATTCCGCATTGAGCCGGCGATGATCGATTCCGCTGTTTCGTGCGACGCCAGCGACCAGCAGCCGGTGAAGATCTCGCAGACCTTGCTTCTGTTCATGGAGCGAGATAGATGATTCGGTAACCGCAGCCGAATCGCCCTCCACCCGCACCTCGTCTTCTCCGATCAGGCTATCCATCCTGGCTACCGCCATCAACGGCACGTACTCATTAGTCGAGACCGTCACGCGACCAAAGAGGTCCCGCTGCCCAGCCGGCATGATGTCTTCCAACACATGATCGCGCTCCGCCTTGATCTGCTTCGCGTAGTGCACCAGGACCGGATCTTTCGGCAAGTAGAGCCAGGCCCGTTGCGGTTTAGGCAGCCCCTCCTGCATCCTGACGAACCGGCCGACCACCTGCCGAAAATACATTTCCGTGACCACGTTCGTCCCATAGACGCCGACACGAAGCCGCGGAATGTCGACGCCTTCGCTGACCATATTGACCGCCACCAGCCACTGTTGCGTTTTGTGCCCGGCGAACTCTTCAATTGTGCGCGAGGCGGCAGGATCGTCCGACACGGCAACGGCTGCTTTGGTGCCGACAATACGACCGACGAGGTCTGCAACCCAACGCGCATGGTCCTGATCCATGCACACAATCAGCCCACCGGCATCCGGCTGTTCCTGCTTTCGAAGGCGAGTCAGTTGTGCATGGGCGTCGGTGATCACCGGCCCAAGCCAGGTCTCTTGAAGCAACGCCGTCTTCAGCCGCTCCCTCTGCCGATTGAATGTCAGTCCATCCTCAAACGTCGCTTGATGCTCCCGACCCTCGGACAACCAGGTCAACTCACCTTCGTAGCTCGGAAAGACGATCGGTCGACAGACGTTGTCACGAATCGCATCGGTATACCCATAGGCGAAATCCGCCCGGCTTTCTCCCTGTTCATACCGAATAAACGGGATCGGGTTGTTGTCGGACCGGAAAGGCGTGCCGGACAAGATTAGCCGAAACACCGACGGATCAAACGCCGAGCGTAGCGCCTTCCCCCAGTTCTTGCCGTCGCCTGCGTGGTGCAACTCGTCGAAGATGAGCAGCGTCTTCTTGCTCTTGCAGGCCCGCTGAAAGATCGCCGGAGCCAGACAGACTTGCTGGTAGGTGACCACAGCTCCGTGATAGTCCGGCGCTTCCGCCGCCTGCTCGTTGGTTAGGATCGGATCGAGTTGCAAACCGATCTTCCCTGCTGCATCCGCCCATTGCATGCGGAGGTGATTCGTCGGGCAGACGACCAGCAGGCGAACCGCAACCTGCTTTGTCATGAACTCGTGCGCCACGCGCAACGCGAAGCGCGTCTTTCCTGCGGCAGGAGTGGCCATCGCCAGAAAATCTCTCGTCTGATGGGTACAGACCGCGGACAGAGCCCGCAGCTGCCAGTCACGAAGGGGAGCGGTCCAGGCTGGCAATAGCTTCATAATGGATTCGTGGCAGTGAAGAAAGTCGACGGTTCTTGACGACAAATTATGAAGATAGGCTAATATTGCGTCCCTACATTCGGGTGATACTCGGTTCGCCCTGAGCTTGTCGAAGGGCGGGAGATTTCGTGTCGTTCCGTTCATGGTTCGACAGGCTCACCACGAACGGCCTTCTGGGACGCAACACTAATCCAGCCAGTCTCTTTCTTGGAGTTTCTTCGGCAGGTATTTCTTGGTGAGATACTGGAAGTCTTTATTGGCCAGCGCGTCGAGTTCGTACTTCAATCCGCTCGTCAGCATGCGTTTGATCTCCGCCTGCCAGGCCGGTTTTTGGAACCACTGATAGTTCATCAACTCCTTAGCGCGGGCGATGTCTTTCTCGTTGAGTTTGATGCCGACGTTCCGAGGCAGCTCGTACCGCTCCGGGTCGGCGCTCGAGAAGCCCATAAACTTGGCTTTTGGAATGGCCATGCGCTGGCTCTCGAAGGCCAGATTGATTGAGCCCTGTTTAACGACGGAATAGATGTAGTAGCCCCAGGGATCGTTGTCAACCAGCACATACACCGGCAGCCGATGTTCCTCATGCAGCCGTCTCGCCAAACGTCGCACACCCCTCGGCGGCTGACCGTTCCCTGTAAGCAGGACACAGTTATAACGCCGCCAGAACTTATCCTCCGACAGCCGATTCCACTGCGTGCCCTTTTCGACGAGCAGCACGAAATCCGCCGTGCACCGTCGAATCTCTAGATACTCCGGTTCCACAATAGACGGAACCGAATACCCGCCTTTTCCGAGCTTCGAACAATCGACGCGATCGCCGTCATCGCCGAAGATCACCGGCCCGACGATGCTGCCGCTGTTTTCCGCCCGCACATGCAGCTCCTCCCGGAGGGCGGCGAGGGAGACTTCCAGATCCTCGATCACCGGATCAGACTCATCTTGTGTGTCGAAGGTGTTCTCATGCGAGTCCTTGATCGTGTGTTTCGTGCGGTAGTAAATTTCACGAAGCGAGGTGGTCAGATCAGCTCGCTGCAATTCAGAGAGCGCATCGGCCACCAGCACGGTCTGCATGAACTTTTTCGCCATTCCGACGTTGAAGAATGACCGCTCCTGTTTCTTGTTGCCCATCTCGATCAGGCCCTTCCGTTCATTGAAGGACACATTCGAAAGTGCACGGATCGGGATCTGAAACGTCGGATCTTTAGATCGCTCAGCCGCTTGGACCACAATGTCCGCCAGGCCGATAAGCTTCTTCTCGACGATGGTCGCTTGTTTCTGTTTGCTCGCCATGGTGCTATTTCTTTCCGCGTGGCCTCGAAACTCGAATGGGTTTATTAGGTCTGTCTGGTCTATCTTGTCCGTCTGGTGCCTCAAAGAGCGTTATCTGACTAGGTTTTGCTTTCGTTCCCTTCGGCGATTTTTTCGTGCGACTCTCGTCGGCGGTGTTCTCTTTCGAAACCGGCTCATCGACTGACGACGTGCCCCGAAGCAGATTCTGCTCCGGCGTGGGCGCGGTTGTCGCCTGATCGGCCTCGATCTGGGTGGCCAATGCGGTCTCGCCCTCGACTCCCTCCGCCGTAACGATGATGGAGTGAGGCAGCCCTTCGGGGCCTGCGCCGGTCTTGCCAAGCGCCTCATCGGTCTTGGCGCCGCCCGTCCGCGAACTCGCAATCTTCTGAAGCTGCCCTTTCAACTTTTCTTTTGGCAGCTTGCCGCCCTTGAGCCGGTTGCATGCCTCAACGACTTCTTCGATATAGAGTTCAAAAATATTGCGTCGCCGAAATTCGCTGGCCGCCCGTTCTCGCCGACGAACGAAGAGGCCCAGACGCCTGCCGCATTCGCGAAGCGCCAAGGTAATTTCCTTTTGAATCTCATCGTAGTCGGCGATCGCTTCCTTGGATTCACTCGTAAACGGAACCCAGACCGACGCCATATGGACGAAGATCACCATCGGCCCGCCCGGCAACGCTCCGCGCGATTGGGTCAGGCCGTAGTTTTTCCAAGTTGTGCTCAGGACAGCCTTGAACGTCGAACAGGCCGATTGCTGGTACAACAGCGGTACTCGATTGGCGTAGCGGATCACGCGGGCGAGCTCCGAGTCATCTTCCTCATGCTCACCTTCCGCTTTCGGCATGGCAGGCTGCTGCGGCTTATTTTGATCCTGAGGCCTATTTCCGTAGGCGAGCCCGGCCTCGATGATAAATGGATTGCCGCGATAGACTGCCGGTGGTCGGCTGACCGCCGTGTAGAATTCGCCTTTGATCTGCTTGTAGAGTCCCGCGAGGATCGCCTTCTCACCGATCGGTGAAATGCAGTTGGTCGGCGGCGCCATGATCTTTGTCTCTTGCAGAGTCTTATAGAGGGTCTCCGCCGCCGACCCTTTCAGTTCACGCGGCTTCCCGTCAGGCGAGACCTTCGCCGCCTTGCAGATTTCATCGGCCAGCTGAGGGGACACCCGACAAAAATCGCCGGCGAGAAAGCCGGAGAGAGTGTGGCTCTTGGTGTCCTGCAACATCTTGAGCAACATACCGAACTCGATGCCATAGGGATGGGGCTTGATCTCGCGCGGTTGCGGCGGCAGCTCATGATAGGTCCGGGGATACTCTTTCGTCTCGCCTTCGGGCGTCTGATAGATCAGTTTCACATGGGGATTCGCGATCGAAGTCTGCTCCAGCCACTCATCGACGGAGGCTCGACCCTTCTGATACTTGCCTTCGACCTCGAGCGTGACTTGAGTCCCTCTCGGTTGTTCCCAGTCGATCTGTTTGTTCTCGTGGACCAGCGGCTCATTCTTCTTTGTATCGATCTGGACTTCGAAGAAATGCGCGGCGGCTTTAGGGCCGATACGGGAAATGATCTTCACCGGCTTTCCGGTCGTGAGCTGTCCGTACATCCCGGCAGCGGAGATGCCGATCCCCTGCTGACCGCGGCTCATCCGCAAACGATGGAACTTTGACCCATAGAGCAGCTTCGCAAAAATCCTGGGAATCTGCTGACGAACGATGCCTGGTCCGTTGTCGGTAACCGTGATACGAAACCTGCTTGCCTGACTAGGCGCTACCGGCTCGCCGTTCGACACAACTTCCAGCTTGACCGTCACATCCGGAAGAATCCCGGCCTCCTCGCAGGCATCGAGCGCGTTGTCGACCGCTTCCTTGACGCAGGTCAAGAGTGCCTTGCGCGGATTATCAAATCCGAGCAGGTGACGGTTCTTCGTGAAAAACTCCGAGACGGAGATTTCCCGCTGGCGCGCCCCCATCTCAACCGCAGTGACGCGTTCCGCCGGCTTGGCGACGATTTTCGTCTTTGCGGCTGATTCAGGATCTGTTCGAGGAGCGGAAGATTTCGATTCGGCGCCTGACGCGGATTCTTTCTTTTTTGCCATTCACCCTCTCATGAAACAAATGTTCTCTGTTGGTACCATAAAACTTTCACGGAAACAATGGGACGAAGAAAATGAATCAAGTTACGAATGGGCTGTTCACTGATATCCCGGCCTCCTCTGGCTACTAGCAGCAAGACGCCGTGGTCAGACTTCATCACTGCGTTCAAGTTTCCTCCGCAACGCCGTTAGAACCCGGTGAGTGGTTTCGATGTCTCGGACCACGAGCCCCTCTGAGAGGGTATTGATCCAGGGGGCTTGCAAGCTCATAGCCGCCTCGAACGTCTGCTGCCCCTTGTCCGTGAGCACAACAAGTTGCGCTCGACGGTGATGCGGGTTTACCTGGAATGTGACGAGCCCTTCCTCCTTCAGGTCGTTGACGATCCGCTGCACGTTTTGACGATTTGCACCGAGATTTCGGGCAAGCCACGCCACCGGCTCTGGGCGCTCGGTGTCGACGATGGCGCCTAGAATTTGCCAACGGGCGCTCGTCAATCCGAGCTCCACCACCAACCGATCTCCTGCTGTCAAAATCCGATTGTTGAGCCGGAAGAGGTCCAGCATGAGATTGGTCATCGCCTCTCCGGCCGGCGTCCGCTTTCCTTTGCGCATAGGCCTCCGTACATCCAATTTGACATCACGGCGTCACTATAACATCATACATCCATTTACGTTTATCTAACCATACGCGAGGGGAATTGTCATGCCCCTGCTGGGTCCACTGGATCAGAATTTCCCGATTGAACGTCAGCTCGCGATCGAGGTCGCCTCAGTCATGTTGGTGAATGAGTTCGCGCTCGATAAGACTGAGGAGCAGACCTTCCTCAAGGCCTGGCAGAACGATGCGGCACTCATTGAGTTTCAACGAAGGGAGACACGTTATGATCAAAATCATCCATCCAGTCGCCGGTGCAATCGCAATGCTAACGATCGCGGTGTTTTGGCTCTCGACCGTGTTCAGCGAGCTGTTTGGGTCACCAGCGATAGTGACCACCGTGAAAACGGCCATCCCGTGGGGGTTTCTAGTGCTGATTCCCGCATTGGCGGCGACAGGAGGCTCGGGCTTCGCCATGGCGAAGGGGCAGCGGACGGGGCTCTTCGGCACAAAATTGCGGCGCATGCCGCTGATCGCTGCCAACGGTATCCTGATTCTTATCCCTGCGGCACTGTTCCTCGCGTCGAAAGCTCGCGCTGCAGAATTCGATACGGCTTTCTACGCGGTGCAGACGCTCGAACTCGCAGCCGGCGCGACGAATTTCGCATTGCTGGGTCTGAGCATGCGCGACGGCTTGAATGTCACGCGGTGGAGGCGGAGAAGCTTTCTTCGGCCTGCGCCAACTTTTTTGACGAGCCTCGTGGCTCGAGACGAGATCGCGAAGGGCACGGTGGCGTTCCATGTGAAGAAGCCAGACCGGCTTGAATTCACGGCCGGCCAGGCCGTCTATATGACACTGACTAACTCGACAGAGAGCGATGCTGAGGGGCGCGTCAGAATCTTCTCTATCGCCAGCCCACCGCAAGATCCGGAGCTGGTGATCACTACACGATTCCGTGATACGAGTTTTAAACGAGGTTTGATGGGCTTGCCCCTGGGGACAGCCATCGAGATCGAAGGGCCCTACGGAGATCTATCGCTGCACGAAGACTCCGCGCGGCCGGCGGTTTTTCTCGCGGGCGGGATCGGCGTCACGCCGTTTCGGAGTATGATCCTGGACGCGACGAAGCGTGAACTCCCTCACCGTCTATTTCTTTTCTACAGCAATCGCAGGCCAGAAGAGGCCGCCTTCCTCGGCGAACTGACCGAGATCGAGAAGCGGAACCCGCGGTTCAAGCTGATCGCGACGATGACTGAGACGAATGGTCCTCGCACGGATTGGAGCGGGGGGCGAGGGCACATCACGCAAGAAATGATCATCACACACGTCGGCGATGTTACGTCGCCCGTCTATTATGTCGCTGGACCGCCCGCCATGGTCTCCGCAATGGAAACACTCCTCAGAAGTGCCGGGGCAAGGGACGTGCGTGCGGAGGTGTTCTCCGGCTATTGATGCAGGTACTGCAAAAATGACGCTCGACCTCAGGATGAAAGGCTGGCTATGGCACGTGCAGTGGCTTACGCGGTCCCACGCATCTATCCTGGAATGCTGAAGAGGAAACAGCTTGAGTAGATCGAGAGGGACGATGAGAAAGCAGACAATCGCGTTGGTTGACGGTACGGGCAACTGCTGCGTGCAGCACGAGACACCGGGGTCCGGCGTTTAGTTCCGGCGGACTTCGCGGCCAATCTATTCCATATGCTACCACTCAATGCTGAATGGCAAGGCAAGCTCGATGAGTTGATGAACGATCGGTATCCGTCGATTCGCACCACTACCGTGCGCGAATACGTGGCGCGCGAAGGGCTCTGATTTAAAGGACGGCTATCGGGTGACGGCAGGATCTCGCAGATAGTGTGCCGGCTCCATGGTCTCGGCTGACCAGACGAGGATTTTTCGGTTGAGGGTGGCCACGATCAAATAGTTGCCGTCGCTGGTCCAATGAAGATGAGACGGAGTTTTGATATGGAACGACTTTCGTTTTGTTTGTGCCGAAAGGTCCCAGACGGAAATATGTTCTCCGACTCTGGTGGCAGCCCATTGATGCGATGGGTCGACGGCCATTGTTGTCCCTAACGCCACGGCCGGCCCATGATCAATTTCTGTATCCCTCTTGGTGAAGGTATCCAAGCTCGCCAACACTTTGTTGTTCTTGGTGTCCCAGACTGCGAGGGTCAAAGAGTTCGGAACACCGGCGCGAGTGGTCGTCCAGACAAATGGACGTTTCCAGCCAAGACCGAACCAAACGTCCGGAAATCCGGCAGGCTTCTTAACCTCGCGCCAGTCTGTAATGTCCCAGACGACAGAGCCGGATTGCGAGGTCGCCAAGAGGAACGAGCTTCCCTCTAAGAAGCTCAGGCTGTCAACGACCTCTCCGCGCACAGCTCGTTTTTTTGTACAGCTTTTCCCATGGCAGGCCTGAGAAAAGCCGGTAGGCACCAGCTCTTTCACGACCGTGCGTGTGACCAGATCCACGACAAGCACTTTCGGTCGTCCTCCGGCGACGGCCAGAAATCGATTGCCGGGAAGGAATTGCAACGCGTTGATCCGACCTTGATTGCTTGAATAGGGTAAAAACTCACGCCAAGTCTGGGTTTCCCACAAACGTACGTCTCCTTCCATGGTACCAGCCGCCAGGATTGCTCCGTCGGCGCTGAACGCAAGCGCATGTGACGGACCAGATAAGGCCAGTTGGCGCAGGAGGGTCCCCTGCCCTGGGTCCCATATCTTCAGCAATCCATCGTCGCCGCTCGTGACGAGCAGATTCGCGCTGGGAGAGGTTACCGCTGCGCGCAGGGCCCCTGCATGGACGAACGCCGGCGCTGCCGTGGGCGTGGAAGGCGCCATCGTCACAGGTGCCGGTGGAGTCGTTCGTTTGACCAATACCCTGGCCTGAGATCGGCTGGGGTCCAGCACCAACTCCGGGGAACGGGAGGGAACATCCCAGACCGAGATCTTTCCATCCACATCAGGATTGAGGCCTCCCTGCATGCCAACCACGATCTTCGATCCAGTCGGAGACCATTTGAGTAACGACAAGCGGGGGGCCAGGTTTCGGCAATCCTCTCCGCACAGGTCCGGCAACATCGCACCAGTCTGTAGATCCCAGATCTGTAACGTGTGGAGATGCTCCGGTTGCCCGACCAAGTGATCGGCATCGGCGGTAATGTCGACGGCACGAAGCTGCGTCGGTGAGCGCATCCCGCGCCCTGGAGCTGCATAGGTAAACTCGGTCAAAGACACCAACTCACCCGTATCAGTATTGAAAAGCGCATAGCTCCATTCTCCGTTGGCTGCCACCAAACGATGACCGTCTCGGGAGAAGCTCTCAGGAGTGAGAGGGCCCCGTACCGCTTCGGCACTCGTCAAAGTGGCGCGCGCGGATACGGATGCTGTTCCCGAATCAATGAAGAGAATCGTGGGACCGATGCTCGCCGCGAGAGTGGAGTTGTTCGGTGCAAAGAGGAGATCACGCGGTTTACCGTCTGCAATGGCCACCTCACGAATGGTTGTCCCACTGAGGTCGTGCAGGTGAATGGTGTGACCTTGTGCGATGGCCAGCAGCTTCACATCGGGCGAGGCGGCTACGGAAGAGATGTCTGTCTTCCCCTCCAGCGCAATATGTTTGAGCGGTATCAATTTGCTCCCTAGCTGCCAAACCGACACGGCGTCCTTCCCATGACGCAGAATCATCCGGTCAGTCTCCTTCGAATAGGCAAGCAGGTTGTAGGGCTCCTGCGATTCCGGCGGAATGGTGGCCACTGAGACTCGGTTCTTCCAATCATAAATGGTGACGCTGTGTTCCACACACAGCACCCACCCATCCTGTTTCAACAAGGCCACCTGCTGACAGTGAAGGCTTGGAATCTTAGCCAGGAGCATTTTCGTCTCAAGATCCCAGACAACCAGCTCATCCGTTTGAACCAGTAGAAGCCGCCCATCCTCAGAGAATGCAGTAGGAGTGCTGGAGAAGTAACCAGGTGCAGCCTGGATCGAGGAGTCGGCAAGGAAAGGGATTGCCACAAGTAGGAGCCTCAAAATTCTCTGATACCGTTTCCTGCGATTCATGGTCTTTACTTCATTCAGCCGACGGGTGGCGGGCACGTGATACACCGGTCGCGCGCTCCTTGGCCCTACCTGTGCGGACTGAGACAGAAACGTCTTCCAACTTCGTCGCAGCTTCTAAGTTGCCAAGATTAGCCGGCAACACATCGCCGAAGTGCTCAACACCCCGCCCATCCTTCCACTGCCGAACGGGAGCCTTGGGATTCACCTGAGTACTGTCGAAGACTTGCCACGAACTCGTCAGCGTCGCCTGGTTCGGACTCAAACCCTCCATGGGCCGTTGAATAAGGACCGCTTCGGTTGCGGTGGAATGGCCTGAGGAACCAGGTACGGGATGGATTTCAGCTGGGGGTCGTTCGGGCAAGGGCCGCTGAACTATGACCTTCTTCGGTGACGCGGATCGAGGAACCGGCGCCACCATAGTCGCCGACTTCTTTGGTGTCACGGGAGGCGGCATATCGGTTATGTGGAGGTTTCCTCGGTCATCGGTCCATTTATAGAGGTCTGCGAATCCGACAACCGGCCAGAACAGAAGACTGCTCATAAGGCCTAGTATAAAAGCTTTCATATTGTGAGATACCCTCAGTATCCAAATGATGTTGTAATTGTCAAAAGTATAGCAGGCGGCCCCATTTATGCCTGGGCGCACCAGGGCACCCGCGCGTGATTGGATCCTGTTTGAAGCGAGAAACGAAGTCGGGGATTGGAGCGGGAGTTGGATCTGACGTTTATGGTGGGAGGAGCACGCACCTAACCGAGGATGATCAGGTACGGCGGAGATCTTGGGAGGACTTTAGGCTTCCCAGTACAAGCTGGGCCTGCACACCATCCTCGCGCTCGACCCCCTCTTGAACCATATTCCCTCGGGGCGTTAACTCCTCCCACCTGTGTACGATAGACCTCAGCTACGAATCAGTCAAGAAAACTAATGTGTCGGCGTCATTCACTTTTCTACCGTTCGCTGGTCAAGGACTTCTGCCGCAGTTGTGAGCGCATTCTTTCACCATATTCGTTCAACTTGCCGCTCGATTGAAAACCTAGCGGCTCCTCACTTCACCTGCTGAACAATCTGCCGAGCATGTCTCGTACTGCTCGGAGGACCGCCGGTTTCTGACACACCTGATGGGTCTTAAGCAGCACCTCGGTGTGTACGGTGCAAAAAGGCCATTCACCGACTGGATTGCCCTGGACTTGGGCAATCATGTAGTCGCCTGTGTCGAGATTCGGAGAGTGAACGATGATGAGAGGACTATTCGGATCAAGTAAGCAGGTATTGTCCTTCGTCCCCTGACTTCTAGCGAAGGAACGGATCTGAACCTGCTGTTGTCCCTCTGAGAACACCGTATCGCCTTCTCGAATGGGCGCGTACGCACCAAAGAATACAGAATCAACGGAGCTACCAGAATGATGATCACCGCCGCGACGATCGACCAGAGCGGAGGGTCTGAATAGTGAACGTTATCAAGAGCTGATGAAGTGACCATCTTCTTATTGGTAGCTGGCCGAATAGGTCTGCAACCCCCTTCTCTTACACTGAATCACCCTTCCCGTCAGCGTGCATCCAAAGTGGTCAGATGATGAACGCCAGCGATCGCTCGCATTCAGGTTCGTTTCTTGTGAACCGTTTCCTCCCTCAAAATTAACACTCTTGTAATAACACGGTTACTTTCCCGCAACTTTTCTGCTCTAGAACATACCTCATGACCAATGTTTCTAAGAGGGAGGAGTTATGGCATCACCATTTTGGAAAACAGCCGCTCTAGGGTTTGGGCTGTTATCAACGCTTCAGCATGCTGACTGGTCGTCGGCCGAGATGAACGACCCCTTCACCGTGGTCAACGCGACTTCTACCCTGACCCACTATAGTCCGAGGAAACAGGTGTCCGGCGCGTTCAAAATTCAAAGTTCGGAAGCGCTGTATCCACTGCTCGCCCGCCTCAGCGCTGACTTCCAGAAATTTCAGCCGAAGGTGAGCATCGATGTGAGAAAAGGAAACCTGAAAGCGGTTTCCGAGTTTCTGCAGCCACCGCTCAGCCAGACGGGCAAGATCATGATGATAGATGATCGGGCTTCCAGTTTCCAATTGCTTGCCACATCGCATCTCCTCGACGACGCAGAAGTGAAAGAATTCATCGCTCAACATGGCTATGAACCGACCGTCATGTCCATCGCTGTCGATGCTGTCGCACTATATGTGCACAAGGACAACCCGCTGCCTGGTCTGACCTTGGAACAGGTTGATGCCATGTTCTCATCCTCGCAGAAACGAGGATCTAACACGGACATTTCCCAATGGGGACAACTTGGATTGGCTAATGGCTGGAAAGAGGCGTCAATCCAGCTCCATGGACGTGACAGACGATCGGAAGCCAGGGCAACATTTCAAGAACTGGTCCTCCGTGGCGGTGAATTCAAATCAGGCATCCTAGAACATCCCGGCGCGGCGTCGGTTGTCTCCAATATCGATCGTAACCCAATGGGGATAGGCTACAGCGGACTGGGCTTACACTCGTCAAATGTACGAGCCGTCCCGATTGCAAAGAAGGAAGGGATGCCGTTTGTATCACCGTCTCGAGAGACGGTGGTCGACCTGACCTATCCATTGCGACAGGCGTTGTATTTGTACTTCGACAAGTCACCCCAGACGCCTTTGCCTGAGGCAGTCCAGGAATTCTTAACTTTCATCAGGAGTCAAGAGGGAGAAGCGACCGTAGCGAAGGCCGGATTGTTCCCCGTAGCTCTCACCCAGGCTGAAAACAGGACCCTTGCCCTCGGCCTTTCTACGGAACGAACGTCGTCAGTGGGACCCTAAAGCGTCCAGTGAGAACGGCGAACGGTCAAGTTTGAAGCCATTGGGAATTTTATGCTTAGGAGGCTCTCGCATGAGAGGGTTGTACGGTACGCCGCATTCTGTCCAAGCGATGCTTGTTGCTGCGTTCACCGCCGCATCGATTACATTAGTCCAGCAACCTACATGGGCAGAGGAGGTTTCGACGACTCCGAATCCGTCGCCGGCTCCAGCGCCGACTGCTCAACAGACCGATTCAGCGCCAGAAAAGCAAGGACCGCCGCCCGTTGGTCCAAACACGCCGGGCGGGATTTCTCTCGAGGATCTTCTCTTTCAAAAAGGCACCATCACGAAGGACGAGTGGCTCCGAATTCGTGAAGAGCAGGAATATAGGGTCGCGGACCAACTACGACGACTGGATAGTTTAGAAGACTGGAAGAGCAGGGTCGAAATACTTCCGATCCTCCGAGACAAGATCAATTTCGGCCTGAACGCGCTGCAATTCGTATATGGGCATGTCAACGCGGAGGTGCCGGAAGGAAGAAGTCAAGATAGCCTGTTCGTCCGCCGAGCAGAGCTGGTTTTCTGGGGAAAGCTCAGCGACTATATTCCCCGTTGGCACATACTGTTGGAGTTCCAAAGCATCCAACTCACGAACAACACCCCCTTGTCCGGTGCATCAACTCCGACCGCCGCAAACTTTTTTCGAGAAGCCTATATTGATGTTCGGCCCGTTCAGTCGTGGGCGCCCAATCTCAACATTATCAGGATGGGGGTCTTTCGCATGCCCTTCGGCATCTTCACCGAGACGTCGGGAGGTCTGCGGCCGATCATCAGCACTCCCTACTTGAATTATGTGGGAGGCGGTGGTGGGCCCGCGCAAAACGCCAACGGTACAGGCGGGGCCATCGACTTCATCCAAGAGCGCGATTATTTCGTCGATGTCCGGGGGAGGATTTTCAATCGCATCGAGTATGTCGTCGGTATTATGAACAACAATAACTATCAAGCCAACGCCATCGTCAACAACACCGCCGGGATCGGCGGCGCGAATGGGCCCAAAGCGGTGTATACCCGCATCCGGCTGTTCGGTGACGATGTTTCCTTTATTAGTTTCACTACCATCCAAGGCACCTCAAACAACGCCGGAACTTTTATCAACGGGCGCGGCAAGGGCCATTTTGACCGCTATGGTGTGGATTTTCGCTACAACCCAAAGTTTCTGCCTGGTCTCGTGATGCAGGGGGAATATTGGCAAGGAGAGGACGGTCCGAATGCAACCACGGTGGGGACAGCGGCCAACGGAGCCTGTCTTGATACCTGCGGCGGCTCTCATGCGCCTGGCGTGAGCCGTCGTACGTGGTACGTCATGGCATCATATCTCATTACGAAAGGGCCGTTTCAAAACTTTGAACCGGTCTGGTGGTATGAGCAATTCGACCCCAACACCGGCATGTCGAATGATCTCTATACGAGGCAGATCATTGGCCTCAACTATTATTTCGAAAATTTTCCGCCCAAGCTTCAGTCTAAGATTCAGTTCAACTATGAGATCCGGCACCATCAAGGGTTGGGGACCGGCCCGAATACACCGCCCTATAATCCAGCGACAGATCCCTTTGCGAATAATGCATTCTTTTTACTGTTTCAAGTGCGCTATATGTAGGGATGAGGAAAATCGGTTTCTCCATCGTTGGTTTGACCTTGCCTAATGGACGACGTAAGGAGGGGAATGTGAAGATCCTTGGTGCTCTTGTGATCCTGTCGTGGACAATGCTGAACGCCTGTGCCGCGAGCCACAAAGTGTTTCCTCCCGCGGTCATGACGGGCGTTGATCGCAATTTCGATTTTGACCGGTGGCGCACGGCGAGCGACGAATCAGAAACGAAAAAGGTTCAACTCGGAGGGAGGATCGTGCGGTCTCAGACCTCCGACGATACAGTGACCATCGTCGTTGCTCAGTTGCCCATCGCCGAGCACCCAGTGTATGGACCAAAGGATAACAAAAAGCATAATGGAGAATTCGTCATCACCTATCAAGGGAACATCGAAGCGTCGATGCTCCAACGTGGCAATCGAGTGATGGTTGTAGGGACGACGCGTCCGTGGAAAGTCGTCACTGTCGACGATATCTCACGAAGCTTTCCGATCGTGGCAGCTCAATGTCTCCATTTCTGGAACACACAGGGGCGAGACATTGCGGATTTTCCCAACTATCAGGCAGGATATGTACCCCTGAGGCAAGAAACGGATTGCGTAACGACTCCCACTCCATAAGAGAAAGACAGACGGAGCAGAGCCGCGCGTCTGCAACGAGAGTTGGATCACCGTGGATTGGTAAAGAGTGCCCTACATGTCAAATAGTCACTCCGTTAATTGCAGTCCGGTATCGATCTTGCTCGCGGGATCGATCCTATTTGCCGTTATAAGCAGCTCTGCTTGTAGTCTTTTTCACCATGGACGATCGGTGTATGACCGAGAGGGCATCAGGATCGGTATTGAAGCTGACCCTTCAGTCCACCAATCCAACCAGGCAGATTTGAACAATCACCCGATCGATTTGACTCCCAAGGAGATCGAATCACTGCTCCGGGTCATTCAGGTCAGTGGCTATAGTGGAACCCTTGTCGGGTTGATCGTAAAGCCACAGCCCGTGCCCCTGTTCACTCCCAAGGAGTTGTCGGTTATCTCAGCGCATCTCACTACCGCATTCCGAGAGGCGAAGCCGACCGAACGAGTATCCTTCTCGTTGCCGAAGCCGGACGTGACCTATAGTGAAGATCGAACGGTCGGATTCTTGTTTTTTCGAGGACGCTATCTCCATGTGGTCCTGACCGATCATGCTTCATTTATTCGTACCGACCCGGGCGGCGGCGAGGCTAGAGATATCCGAGACACGAAGGGCATGAAGCTCTGGGTGGCCGGCTCGGCTCACGCCGCGATGGTGCCGGACATCGAAGAGCCACGATGGGCTCACTTCGAGAAGATACATATTTCTCTAGCCGTCCAAGAAGTGCTGGCGCAGAAGGAGAAGATTCCGGCTGCGCGCATGAATCAGGGAGGAACGGGGGCACCGGTCTTCCTACCTGCCGCAGCACTACCGGAAAACCGTCAGGAGAGTGCCTCTCCTGAGGACCTGCAACTCCAAATTCGAGAGCTCTCCGGTGCCAATCAGGAGCTTCGCGGTCGACTTGACGAACAGAACAAGCGCATGCAGCAGTTACAGGATCAGGTAGATCGGTTACGTCGCGAACTTCCTCAGTCTGCTCCTAAGGGCCAGTCCTATAAGACAGTTCCAGCTCAATAATTAATTCTTGCCGGTGCGTCTGCTCACGGAGATCGTTGCCCCCTCCTAATCGAATGAGCCGCTCTTTCGCCTGTTATCACGAATGAGGACTGCGGGGAAAGAGTTAACGCAGAGTTAACACTGATGTGATAACAGCGGAATAACCGCGCGATAGGTTCATGGTCTCTGAAATCGACATCAGGCGTATCCTTAAGGAGAGGAGGACCTATGCGTGTTGTTCGGCTCGTACAACGCGCCATGGCAACCGGTCTATTGGTGGCTTTTGGTCTAGGGAGTCATCCCGCAGAGGCAGAGCAATCGGCCATGATCAAGGTTGATGGCTCGAGTACCGTGTATCCAATAACCGAAGCTGTGGCGGAGGAATTTCAGAATGCCAATCGCGGGCATATTCGAGTGACCGTCGGTATTGCGGGGACAGGCGGCGGGTTCAAGAAGTTTTGTCGAGGTGAGATCGATATCGCCGATGCGTCCCGTCCGATTTTGAAGGAAGAAATGGCTCTCTGCCAGAAGAACCGTATCACCTACTATGAGTTGCCCATCGCCTTCGATGCCCTGACGGTGGCTGTAAGCCCGATGAACAGCTGGGTGACTTCGATGACGATTGAGGAGTTGAAGAAAATCTGGGAACCGGCGGCACAAGGCAAAATCACCAAATGGAACCAGATCCACTCCGATTGGCCCGATGCGCCACTCGTTCTCTTCGGCGCCAGGTCAGACTCCGGAACATTTGACTACTTCACCGATGCGATCGTAGGCAAGGCCAAATCCAGCCGCGGCGATTACACCGCGAGCGAGGACGACAACATGTTGGTTCAAGGGATTGAAAGAAACACAAATGCATTAGGGTATATTCCGTTTGCCTACTATGCAGCGCAGATGAAAAAACTCAAGGCAGTTGCCATCGCGGGGAGGAGTGAACCGGTGCTACCGAGTGCGGAGACTGTGTTGAAAGGTAGTTATCAGCCCCTGTCACGTCCTCTCTTCATCTATGTCAGTGAGGGTTCGGCTAAACGTACAGAAGTGAAACAATTCGTCGAGTACTATCTGACGGAAGGCCCCAAGTTGATCGCAGAAGTCCGCTATATTCGGTTACTTGACCATGCTTACGAGATGGCCCATGAGCGGTTCAAAAAGGGCGTCGTAGTGACGGGATTCGGCGGTGCGCCTGAAGTCGGATTGTCGGTTGAAGAGATTATGAAGCGTCCTCCCAAGCAATAGGGTAAACCTCCTATGTTGACTTGCATCAGAGGGCGGCAGCAGAGGTAGTGTCATGAGCGAGCCCATTGTGGCGTTGCAGGAGGGAATTCGTGCCAGTCCACCGATCATGGCGGAAGCGTCTGTCAGGCATCGTGCACATCGGCGACACGAACTGCTGATCGAAAGCGGGTTGTTTCTTGCTGCGCTGATGTCGGTGGCTGCTATGATCGCGATTCTTACCGTGCTCTTTTCCGAATCGCTCGGGTTTTTCAAGGCCGTGTCGCTCACAGACTTTTTGACCGATACATTGTGGACACCGCTCTTTGATGATGCGCACTACGGAATCCTGCCCCTACTCGCAGGCACGGTAGTCACCAGCCTGGTCGGTCTGTTCGTGGCGATTCCCATGGGGACGGTGGCGGCGATCTACCTCTCGGAATTCGCGTCGTCTCGCTTACGGGAAATCATCAAGCCGGCATTGGAACTGCTCGGGGCCGTGCCGACTGTTGTATACGGGTATTTTGCCCTCCTTGTGGTCACGCCCGCTCTGCAGAAGCTTTGGCCGAACCTCCCAGGCTTCAATATGCTGGGCCCTGGAATCGTCATCGGCATCATGATACTCCCTTTCGTTATTTCTCTGAGTGAGGATGCGATGCGGGCTGTGCCGATGGTGTTGCGGGAAGGGTCCTATGCGACCGGAGCGACACGTCTTCAGACAGCTTGGCGTGTGGTAGTTCCAGCAGCCACTTCCGGTCTTGTCGCAGCCTATGTGCTCGGTGTCTCGCGTGCCGTCGGTGAGACGATGGTGGTAGCGATCGCAGCCGGGCAAAACCCAAATCTCACGTGGAATCCCATGGAGCCTGCAGCCACCATTACCGCTTACATCGTGCAGGTGGCCCTCGGCGATCTCCCGCATGGCAGTATCGGGTATCAGAGTATTTTTGCGGCAGGGCTGGTGCTTGCAGTGATGACGTTTGCCTTCAATCTGCTCGGCCATGTCATCCGAAAGCGGTTCCGGGAGGTCTATTGATGGTGAGACGACGGAAGTGGACGGAGGCGTTGTTCAAGGCCGTGGGGCTCTGTTGCCTCACTCTCGCGATCGGAACGCTGGCGCTGTTGTTCGGCGCGCTCATAGTCGAAGGCACCGGCCGAATCGACTGGCAATTTGTCACATCCTTCCCGTCTCGTCGTGCCACACAGGCTGGTATTCTTCCTGCGTTGGTCGGCTCCAGTTTGATCATGTTGGTCACGGCTGTGGTGGGTATCCCCTTGGGTGTCGCCGCGGCGATTTACTTGGAGGAATATGCCCATAGAACATGGCTGACGGAGTTGATCGAGGTGACGGTCACGAACCTGGCCGGCGTGCCATCGATTATATTTGGCCTGTTGGCGCTTGGGTTTTTCGTCTCTATTCTAGGGCTTGGGGCGAGCATTCTGACGGCTGGTCTCACCTTGGCTCTCCTCATTCTTCCCGTGGTGATCGTCACGACACGAGAGGCCATTCGTACGATTCCAGCCCAGACCCGCGAGGCGGCCTTTGCTTTAGGTGCGACCAAATGGCAGACGGTGTCCCATCATGTGCTGCCCTATTCTGCGGCTGGAATCCTGACCGGGATCATTTTGGCCTTGAGCCGGGCGATCGGAGAGACGGCACCCATCGTGACGATCGGCGCCCTCACCTTTATCGCCTTTCTTCCACCGGCTCCCTTCACAACCGAACCTCCGTATCTTTCGTTTGAGTGGTTGATGTCACCCTTTACGGTCATGCCCATTCAGATGTTCGCATGGGTTTCAAAACCGGGCGAAGACTTCGCCGGTAATGCTGCGGCTGCGGGTTTATTGCTCGTCTGCGTGACCCTTGCGATGAACGGGTTGGCAATATATGTCCGTTACCGGATGCGCAAACGTGTCACCTGGTAGCATGGATCTCATGGAATTACCGAGCATCGAATCTCTCGATGACCGAGTCTGGCCTAAGCCGCTCAAAGCGGAGACGAAGGCCCTGAGTTTCTCCTATGGGAGTCGACCGGCATTGAAGAATTTGTCTATCCCGATCGCAGAATACAAGATCACGGCACTGATTGGACCATCCGGTTGCGGAAAATCTACCTTTCTCCGTTGCTTTAACCGGATGCACGATCTCTATCCAGGGATCCGTTACGAGGGAGAAATCCTGCTCTACCCGGATAGCCGCAACATTCTGGCTCGCGAGGTGGACCCGATTGAGGTGCGCATGCGGTTGGCCATGGTGTTTCAGAAACCCAATCCTTTCCCTAAATCCATCTATGAAAATGTTGCCTATGGGCTGAAGGTTCGGGGCTTGACGGACCGGCGCGCCTTAGAGGAAAAAGTCGAGCAGGCTCTCCGGAGCGCAGCCCTGTGGGAAGAGGTCAAGGATCGGCTGTCGGCACAAGCAACATCTCTGTCAGGCGGCCAGCAGCAACGTCTCTGTCTGGCCCGCGCCCTCGCAACGGATCCGGAGTTGCTACTCCTGGATGAGCCGACGTCGGCGCTCGACCCGATTGCCACGACCAACATTGAGGAACTGTTGCTCGATTTGAAGCAGCGCGTGACGATCCTGATCGTCACGCACAACATGCAGCAAGCGGCGCGGGTGTCCGATTGGACGGCCTTCATGTATCTTGGTGAACTAGTCGAATTTGGCCTCACGAAGCAGCTCTTCACGAATCCTTCAAAGAAGCAGACGGAGGACTATATCACCGGACGGTTCGGGTGACCTATGGTTCAACAGCGACATTTCGACGAGGAGCTTGCGGAGCTCAAGACGAAGCTGGCGCGGATGGCCGGTCTTGCGGAAGACCAGATCGATAAGGCATTGACTTCTCTGGTCACCCGCGATTCGGCGTTGGCCTGCCGTGTGATCGACCGGGACCACAAGGTGAATGCGCTGGATGTGGAGATCGAGGAAACCTGCATCGAATTGCTGGCGCTCCACCAACCAGCCGCGCGCGACCTACGCTTGGTGACGACGGCCATGAAACTGTCCACTGAGCTCGAGCGCATCAGCGATCTGGCGGAGAGTATCTGTGAACGAGCGATCGAGTTGAATGAAGTGCCGCAGCTCAAGCCCTACATCGATATCCCAAGGATGGGGCACCTTGCGCGGGTGATGGTGAAGGAAAGCATCGACGCCTTTGTCAAGGAGGATGCCAAGCTGGCCAGGAAAGTGGTCATGGATGATGACTTCGTCGATGATCTCATGGAACAGTTGTTTCGAGAGTTGCTCTCCTTCATGGTGGAGAACCCACAAACGATTTCCCGTGCCATCCGCTTGAGCTTTATCGCCAAATCTCTCGAGCGAGTAGCCGATCATGCCACCAATATCGCCGAGCTCGTGGTCTACCTGGTTGAAGGTAAGATCATCCGACATACATCACCACCGGTCCCGTCATAACGCCAAAATTTTTTCCTATCCATGGCGCACCAGAGACCGAAGCTTGAATG
The DNA here is from genome assembly GCA_029194725.1 of Nitrospira sp. Lineage (GTDB taxonomy): Bacteria > Nitrospirota > Nitrospiria > Nitrospirales > Nitrospiraceae > Nitrospira_D. Next base: position 56,595 of record JARFXQ010000003.1, read on the forward strand.
CCCGTTTGTTTGAAATGACCCTTTCCCTGTGCTAGCATCCCCCGCATGGGTGCCACCACGAGGGCTAAGCGGAGAGAAGCCCGCCACGCCCCATCCCCCTCTTCTCATATACAGCGCGAAGTGATCGGCGTGATCTTGATCGCGTTGGGCTTGCTCATGCTCTTGAGCCTTCTGTCATTTGTGCCTGGGGAGGCGAAGATTGTGGCGGCCGGTGCGCCGGACGCCCACCCTCCTCGAAATCTCATCGGTTCATTCGGAGCTCTCTTGGCCGGAGCTTTTTTTTATGGACTCGGCGGAGCGGCCTATCTCTTTCCCCTGCTGCTGGGTCGGTTGGGATTTCGCTGCTTCTCCCAGGCACCCGTGAGCCTCAGACTACGGACGGCCGCCAGTTCCCTAGCCGCAGTATTGTTCTTAGGTGCTTTCCTGCATCTTGAAACAACAGGGGTTCCGACTCTGACCAGCGGAATGATTTCCCGGGGGATGGCCGGTGGTCTCGTCGGTCAGACCATCGCTGAGGGGCTCCGTGCCGTCTTTGCCGGAACCGGGGCCCATATCCTGATTATTACCGGATTTCTTGTATCCCTGCTTCTGACAACGCCACTGTCGCTGGCCGAAGCGGTGCGTCGGATGCCGGAACGTTGGGCCGTTCTCCGTGAGGGCTTGTCCGCGTTGATACCTGAGCGATCAATCGCGGTCCAGAAGGAGTCCGTCAATCGACGGTCACGGGCGAAGTCTTCCAGGCCAACCGCCGTCACCCAGGAAGCAGAGTCGGCCGCTGAAAGGATCGAAGGGGCAGAACCGAGCCCACCTCCATCTTCGCCAGGTCCGGTCATCCAGCCATTCCCTGTGATAGCCGCCGCAGTGGACGGGGAAACGACCGAGCCGGAAGTGCTTGATCCACCGGCTGAGCCTGCCGATTATCAGCTGCCTGACCCTGAGATTCTGTTAAGCGATCCTTCCGGACCGATGGATCGGATGTCGGATGAAGAACTACGAGCGCAGTCCGAGGTCTTGTCACGAGCATTGATGAGTTTCGGCATCGAGGGCATCGTGACAGAGGTAAGGCCCGGTCCCGTCGTCACGATGTACGAATTTGAGCCGGCGCCCGGCACGAAGGTGGCCCGCATTGTGAATCTGGCTGATGACCTTGCGTTGGCTCTCAAAGCGACGAGTCTACGCATTGTTGCGCCGTTGCCGGGGAAATCAGTGGTCGGGATCGAAGTGCCGAACCGGTCTCGCGAGACTGTGTCGCTGAAAGAAATCGTCATGAGCGATGTCTTTCGTCGTGCAAGGTCGAGGCTGACATTGGCGTTGGGCAAGGACATCTTCGGCGCCCCGATGACGGCCGACCTGAAGACGATGCCGCATCTCTTGGTAGCCGGCGCCACCGGCGCCGGGAAGAGTGTCAGTTTGAACACGATGTTGCTCAGCATTCTCTTTTCCGCCAAGCCCAGTGAAGTGAAGCTCCTGCTTATCGATCCAAAGATGCTCGAGTTTCAATCGTATGAGGGAATTCCCCATCTATTGCGCCCGGTGATTACCGAGCCCAAATCCGCCGCGAGAGGGCTGGGTTGGGTCGTCGCTGAAATGGAACGGCGCTACAAGTTGCTGGCAGAGGCTGGTGTGCGGAATGTCGATGCGTACAATCGCAAGGTCGCCGGTTTGCACGAGGCGCTTGCCGGAAATGGCCTAGCAGACGTTGGGCAGACTGAGCTCCCGATGCAGTTTCTCTCCGAAGAGGAACGCCTCTCTGCCGGTGAAACCTCGATTGCCGAGGGTGAGCGGGGTTGCATGCAGCCAAAACCGACGCCGCCGGAGCCGCTGCCTTTTATTGTCGTCATGATCGACGAGCTGGCAGATCTGATGATGGTCGCTCCGAAAGATGTTGAAGATAAGATCGCTCGGCTCGCACAGATGGCACGGGCTTCTGGTATTCACCTGGTGCTGGCAACCCAACGCCCATCCGTCGATGTGCTGACCGGCTTGATCAAGGCAAATTTCCCTGCACGGATCGCGTTTCAAGTGTCTTCGAAGACCGACTCGCGAACCATTCTTGATGCTAATGGAGCGGAGGCTCTACTCGGTCGAGGCGATATGCTGTACCTGGCTTCCGGTACAGGCCGCCTCGCTCGTCTGCATGGGTCTTTTGTGTCGGACGACGATGTCCGTTCAGTTGTTGAGTTTGTGAAGAAGCAAGCGCTGCCGATCTACAATCAGGAACTGCAATCGCTAAAGTCAGAAGCAGCGGCAGAAGAGGAATCCAAAGACGAGGTATATGAACAGGCCAAAGATCTGGTCCTGTCAACCGGACAGGCTTCGGCTTCGTTGATTCAGCGTCGACTGAGGGTCGGCTATCCTCGCGCAGCCCGTATGATTGAACAAATGGAGACGGAGGGCATCGTGGGGGCGGCGGGTCGCGACGGGCGTCGAGAAGTGCTCGGTCGGCGCGGTCCGGTGGGAGCGGCGGAAGCAGCGGAGGCATGATGCGTTGGTGGCTTACAGCTTTATTGACTGTCGCGCTCGTCTCGCCGGCCTGGGCGGCAGACGGATCGATCGATGAAAAGGCGTTGCTGGAAGTTCGCGAAGTCGTCAAACAACTGCAGGCTCGATACGAAAAGACGAATGATTTGCAGGCCGACTTTTCTCAGAAAACCAAGATTGAAGGGTTTGAGCGGCCTGTGACGTCGGCCGGCAAGGTGTATATCAAAAAGCCAGGCCGGTTACGGTGGGACTACTTGGATCCGGCGACTGAGCAAATCTATGTGAACCAAGAAGATGTGAAGGTGTACGTTCCCGAACATAAACAAGTTCTGGTCGGGAAATTGACTCAAATGGCTGCCTCCAAAGCACCGTTGGAGCTGTTGCAGGGGGCGGCCAAATTGGATGAGTCGTTTGAGGTTGAACCCACCATGGGAAAGACCAGGGGAGCCGGTGGGATACCCCTCATCACGTTGATCCCGAAAGCCAAGGATCAGGAATCCACCCAGACTCTTCAGAAGATCATCGTCGAGGTCTTCCCCAAAACCTATTATATCCGCACGGTGTCACTTCATGAGATCAGCGGTAACGTCGCCGTCTTCGAATTTTCGAACTTGAAGCCAAACCTAGGATTAGGTGGTGAGGTGTTCGACTTTAAGACCCCGTCGGATGTGGAAGTCGTCAGGGCTCCGGTGTTGAACGGGCCATGAACGTGGTCACAGGTCATGAAACCACTGGGAAGCGAGCGGATCTTCCTTGACTGATGGCTGATGACATTTGAACACAAAGGAGAGTCTTGTCGTGCAGCAATTGACGAGCAGTGTGACGGACGCAGTCGATCAGGCTGTCGCCGCCTTGGATTTCGATCTTCTCTACCGGGAGTATTGGGAACAGAACGAGTTCTTGGTGATCAAGGAATTTTTGCCTCGAGCCTTCGTAGAAGAGGTGTTCGTTCCCCAAGCGCAGGCTGTCAAATCGGATCTCAATCGCAATTACATTCCCGGCCATAAGAAGGGCGGGAGTGTCAGTTATTATACGGTGCAGGAGAAAGCTCCCCGCTTTCTCGACCTCTATCGCTCTGAATCATTCAGGCAATTTTTGAACCGTCTCGTTGGCGCAAAGTTGGTGTACTGCCCAGACAACGATCCCCATTCCTGCGCCCTGTACTACTACACTGAACCGGGCGACCACATTGGGTTCCACTACGATACGTCATACTATAAGGGCGCTCGGTACACAATTCTAATGGGGCTTGTCGATCGGTCAACCCACTGCAAGTTAGTGTGCGAGCTCTTCAAAGACCAGCCGACCAGGCAGCCGCGTCACCTTGAGCTGATCACTGAACCAGGCGATATGGTGATTTTCAATGGAGACAAGCTCTGGCATGCGGTCACGCCGCTCGGAGAAGGTGAAGAGCGGATCGCCTTGACGATGGAGTATGTCACCAATGCGGAGATGGGTGCGGTAAAGCGGCTCTATTCGAACCTCAAAGATTCCTTCGGCTATTTTGGATTCGCCACGGTCTTCAAGCGGGCCCTGGGCTTGAACAGATCGAAGTGATGAACTTTGGTTCCGGCTTGGTTGCCGTTCCTCATCCAACTCACGTCTAGGACGTCGTACCGACAGCCCGATGAAGTATCCCGCATAATTCTCCTCGGTCCCACGGTTTGCTCAAACGAGCATACGCGCGCAGAGGCCCCAGATCTCTGTTCGAAGCAGTTAAGACGATCACGGGAAGCGAGGGATGGGAACCTTGGAGCTGCTCCAAAATCGAGCAGCCATCTCCGTCCGGCAGTCCGAGATCGAGGAGGACCGCATTGTAAACGTTCTGATCTACGAACGAGAACGCCTGGCGACAGGTCTGTACCCAGTCCACATGGAACCCTTCAAATTCGAGCAAATCTTGCAAGGCCATCGCGATATCAGGGTCATCCTCCACCACCAATACGGAATGCGACCTTCTCGGTTCATCCATTGGCCTCGCCTTTGGACTCTGCTCTTGAGCCGCGCCTGCCCCCTGCTGCGGACGATCAGTCTCGGCTTCGAAAGAAGAGGTAGTCGGCTGAAGCGAGCCACTCGGTTTCGCAGGCATCGCATGGGCGTCCTCAGGCTGGCCTGAGCCCAGAGCCACAGCGGCGGCTGGTACGGACGAAGGGAACAGTCTTGCTCTGACTGGACACAATCCAAAGGAAGTATCACTGACTGCCGGCTTCATACCGTGCTCTTGTGGAGGTGATCGACGGATCATGCATCGAGCATTTTAATCAGTAAGGTAAGCAAAGTATACCCCAGAATGGACACCAATTAAATGTGAGGCGATGCAGTTGGTTCTTCGTCGAGTATTCGTCGACTAATTGGGTAAGCAATGGTTCTTTCATGTGTTGAACTGTATCAAGATGATACAGCGGTTGCTCGCCTGAGACAGGCTGGCTTGAAGGTTGTTCTGGGAAACAACGCAGAACTATTGATGTAGATGCTTCATGGCTGCCGCGCAGAGGATGATGAAGAAACCCATCCAGAGGGCGGCCCGCTGGAAGGGGATGGCTTCATACGATTCCTCGTCGTCTACCTCGTCATCTGACTTGAATATGACGGTGTAGAGGAACAGTGTGAGGAGGCCTAGAACGAGAAGAAGCTTGATCATGAAGACCATAAGGTACTTGGAGTGGTGTTGTACCCCATTGCCGGTTTGTGAAATCATCACTTGATTGACATAATGGAGGTTTATGCCGCCCGTGAACAGCAGGACGACTAAGAGAAGGCCGGCCACCTTTTTGTAGTACTGATAAAAAATGTCCGTGATGGGTTTGATCTGATCCCTTGGAACGGCTTTTTGCAGACCGGGTGTCACCGCCATGACAAGGAATGCCAAGCCGCCGATCCAAATGACCGCCGAAAGCAAATGAAACCAGTGGTTGACGATCGGAATGAGGATGTTGAGATCAGTCGTAATGCTCTGAAGAGTGTCCATGGTCAGCAGCGTGAAAAGTGAAAGGTGAAAAGTGAAAGGTTAGAACTTGAACACTGGTGCGTCATTGCCGAATCGTTTCTTACGCAGCTCCTCCATCAATTCGACGGTGATAAGCCTCATGTTGTTTTCTCGGGCGTGTTTCTCCACACCTTTTTTGACCATGGCGCGTAAGAAGTAGGGAATACGGCTCAATCTGAGCGCGGACGCTTCGTCCCATGTGACATCGGTTTCTTCCAAGACATTGAACGCCACTTTGATCTTCTCGCCGCCTTTCGGGGTATAGAGGCACCACTGATCCTCGTCCAGCCAATCGCCGTGATCAACATAGGGACGGGCGCGGCAACCGCCGCAGATGTCGCTATATTCACAGTCGCCACACTTCCCCTTGAGTTGAGGATAGCGGAATGAATTGAAGACATCCGATCGCTCCCAGAGATCGACGAAGCTCTGTTGACGGAGGTTCCCCGCCGACAGCGGCATGTAGGGACAAGGGGTCAACTCGCCGTTCGGTGTCACCCGAGCATAGTTAGTGCCTGCGAGGCACCCTCCCCCCATGTATCCAGTCGCTTTGGTGATCGGGGAGTTGGGATCCCTCTCATATGCCAACCGTTTGAAATGCGGAGCGCAGCGGGCTCTGACCAGCATGCCTTTGTAATTGTCCTGGCATTCAACCAGGTATCCGAGCACCTCTTCATACTGAGCGGGAGTGATATCCGTCAGTTCCTCACCTCTTCCCGTACAGACCATAAAGAACACATTCAATACGCGGGCGCCGAGTCGGTGCGCCCAATCGATCACCTCAGGCAGCTCTTGATAGTTCATCGGCTGAGCGCTGAAATGCACTTGGAATTGAAGACCATTCCGCTTGCTGGCTTCAATGCCGGCGACTGCCGCTTCCCAGGCTCCAGGTACGCCACGAAAGGCGTCGTGCTTGGATGCCTGCAAGGAATCAATACTGATGCCCACGCCCATCACACCGATTTCGACCAGAGTCTTGGCCAGTTGATCATTAATCAGCATCCCATTCGTTCCGAAGACGACCATAAAGCCGAGCTTGACCGCGAAACGAGCGATGTCGAGGATGTCAGGTCGCACGAGTGGTTCGCCGCCGGTAATGACCAGGAGGCAGCCCTTATTCACTTCGGCGATCTGCTCGATGAGCCGGTAGCATTCCTCGGTACTCAGCTCATCGTCTCCACCGGCTGCTTTGGTCGTCGCATCGAGATAACAATGTTCGCATTTGAGATTGCAGCGTTTGGTCAAGTTCAGCGCAACGAGGTAGGGCTTGAAGTCGTCAACCGTCCGACCGTCGAACGGTCCATCCCCTTCTGGAGTGGGGGTAAAAAACCGGGCCATTTGTTTCTGTAAAGAGCCCACAGTGCCTGAAGGACCGTTGAAGATGGGAAGAGATTTACCCATGACCTGTCATGCTGACCGCTGAAGTGGAATATTCGTCAGAGGAAAGTGCCGTAGTTTAACGTTAGAAACTCAGCGTGCGAAACCTCTATCCGCGTCCCTTTCCAGTGAGGTCGGCGATCATGTCTTTGAGATTGCCGGTCTTCATGGCTTCCGCCATGTACCCCTTCGCTTGTTCGATGCCTTCATTCGCGACCTCGAGCGTGATCACGGTCGCTCCTATTTTCTCGGCATGCTTGAGAATGAGCGCCCTGGTACAATCGCGCATAAAGCCTTCCGGAGCACGATCCAATCTGGCCTGTGCGTCGCTAGTCCAGGTGTAAGGTGAAGCCGGTTCGGCATGACCATTCGAACCCTTCCCATTCTCGGCTGCAAGCGTGGCTGCAGCCGCAGACGATGTACCGGTGCCCTTATTGGAAAAAATAGGAGTATAGTCCTCAGTCGCTGCTTCTTTGATCATCGGCGCCGCATATTCGAGCGTGATGGTCGTCATTCCCAGCTTACGCGCGCTCTTTTCAATCCTGGCCTTTGCCCGCCTCCGTTGGAATCCGGCCGGCACAGCACGGATCGCCTCCTTCGCATCCTTAGTCCACTGGATCGGCACGTCGTCGTAGGCCACGTCGGTTTCCAGCTCCCCTTCAGCCGTCGCGGCGACTTCAAAAACCTTCTTATCGACCTGTTTGAACCTCGTCCCCTCCGCATTGCACACGGGGCATTTGACAGGAGTCTCGCCCTTCCCGATGTAACCACATCCATCGCAGACGAAATAGGTCTGACTCATGCGGTCAAGGTAAGCCTGGGTGGACGCATTGATCTCCTTCGGCTTCTCTTCAACGATCTGGGTCATGATTCCGCTCAATGTCGGGCCCATGAGATCCTTCGTGACGGCCTGGTCTGCCTGCATCTTGTCGCGGTCGATACCCGCAGCCTCCAGACTCCCACCAAGTGCTCTCATGGCGTCCATGGCGCCTTTAGGCAGAATATGTCCCACTGCGGCATCAACGACGGTGTTACTGATGATCGTATGGCCTTTTTCTATGGCGTACCGATGAATGGCAGTCTTGGCCACGCCCCGGGCAAAGACCGGGATCTTTTCCATCCGTCGCAAGGCCTCTTCCGTCCAAGCAATCGTGTACTCGGCCTGGGTGTCGATCGGAGGAACATACTTGCGGTTGGAGACCAGCACATTACATGGCGCGCTCCGAAGCAAGTTTTCCGTATTGCTGCCCACATCCATGTCATCGTCGCTGTGAACGCCGATGCGTCCGACAATGAGCAAGGCCGGGACATCCTTGCGGACATATTGAATGATCTTTTCGAAGGCTTTCCCGTCCAGCAACGTCGTTTTCACATCCGTTTGCTCTGCCTGGGCGATTTCTCGGGAAATATCCAGGTGGGACTGATAGATTTTTGCTAGGCCGCTATCGATGATTTCCTCGTGGAGCTTTTCCTGTTCCTTGAAACGGAACACTTTTCCCGCTTCTTCGTTTAGGACCCCAGAAATGCTGTGGAAGGCGGCATAGTGGAAATAGGGGTCAAAAGCGGAAATAGCCTCCACCGGCATGTCAAGCGCCTTGCCGAGAGCGAGGCCGGTCATCAGCCCGCCGAACGAGTAAGGGCTGCCGTCGACGGCGACGACGATCTTGCCGGTCTTCAACGGTTGGATGCTCTTGATGATCAGCATATCTGAGTTACGGACTCGGCGGACCACACGTTCTGTGTTGCTTCCGATGACGCTGTCCTTGACCGCACCAACCCCCAATGCTCCCATGATGACGAGATCGTACCCATTGGTGTTGATGTCTTCAGCCAGCACCTTCCAGTTCCGACCCTCGAGCGATCGGCGCTCGATAGGAAGATTGGCCTCGTTGCATTTCTTGTCGACGTAGTCGAGATAAGAATCGGTGATGATTTGGAGTCCACGGGTGATCAGCGAATCATGGATCTGGCGCTGCCGGTCGAGCTCCTTCTCATCGTGGTATTCCTCCGGCAATCCGGCTTCCATCTGCTTGAAACGTTTGTCATGCATTTTCGCAGCATAGACATGGCTTCCCACAATCTTCGAGCCGAAGGTCTTAGCCAGCTGGACGCCGACATCCACGGCTGTATTGGAATGGTCGGAATTGTCGACCGGAATATAGATATTCTTATACATTGAGGCGCCTCCTTAAGGCGCGAGTTGAGTAGAACAATGGGCTGTAATTACGCGAAAACACAAGTGATTGATGTACAATTCGAAACTCTAATGAGAACAAATCATAGCATCGGCTCGAACTTGAATGCAAGGAAGGGAAAGTCAAGGGTGACTAGTCGTTGGCAACCAGACTCATCCCCTGTCGATTTAATTAACCAGCAACCAATGACTGTGACTGCTCTAACCGACTGAGGTTGTTCTTGGTTCAGCTGCCTGTGATGGGGATGAGGTTGATTGACGCGAGCGGATGATCTCTTCCAGTGAGAGAAGGGCCTCCCGCCCCGAATTTCCCTCAATGCCTCGGCTGAGGTTCTGGTCGGCATAGGTTGGTGATTCTGAAGTTTGGGACAGAGATCCGGTCCATCGACGGGGATCACGGCTACCCTGCTTCCGCTCCCAGGCCCGGAGACAAGCCTTGGCGATGATCTTGTTGAGAGGGGCAGGGTTATAGAGTAATTTTTTGATACTAGTCGGAGTCAGCATCAACGGGTTATACCCAGCTGACAAGTACCCCTCTTCTAACAATCGCTGCTCAAGGTCGGTGTTCGGCTGGATACCCAAGAAAAACATCAATGGGAAAACACGCTCTTCCCCAAGGATTGAGGCGACCTTCTTGTAAGCTTCTACGCTCTGGAGAAGACTCTCTTCTGTTTCTTTGGGGCTATTGAGAGAGTAGTTCAAGATGACTTTGCCCTTGAAGCCGGCTTCTGCCAGATAACGACAGCCGTCATATAACCGTTCCAGCTTGAATCCCATGTGGAGATTATTCAGAACCTCTTGCGAACCGGACGTAATGGCTACCTCCAGATCGCCGACGCCTGATCGGACCATCAGTTTCGCAAGTTCCGGCGTAATCAGCGATGTTCTGATGTAGCCGGACCATTCGATCTCGAGCTTCTCGGCAACGATCCGCTCAAGGATTTCCGTGCATTGAGGATAGGCTTCCTTCCCTGTGATGAATTGGGCGTCGGTAAACCAAAATCGACGCGCACCCCACTGGTGGTAATGTTGGGCAATGTCCTTGACGACCATGTCTGGTGGCCGATAGCGGACTCGCTTGCCTTCAATATACGGATAGAGGCAGAAGGCGCAGTCGTAGGGGCAGCCTCGTTTCGACTGCACCCCGATCGATTCACCGACATACTCACCATACTGAGGAAAGATCGACGTAAGGTAGGGCAAATCCACGGTCAAGGCATCCAGCAGCGCCGGTGAACCCTGTCGGCCTTTCCTGATCCGGTTCCCTTCTTTAACGATATACCGTTCATCGTCGATAGATCGGCCTTCGATAACTTTGAGTATGGCGTCCTCCCCTTCACCGAGGATGCCGATGGTTCCTTCCGGAAGCCTCTCGATCAATTGATCGGCGAAAGCGGTAAAAGCCCCGCCTCCGATCATGATCTGGGATTTAGGGAACTCTTTACGGATCAGCGCGGGGTACGACAGGATCGTATAGATGTGGTTGTAGTAGCGGTACAGCTGTTTGACCCCCTCGACTGACGCGGCGATGCGCTTGAGGGGGTTACTGGCAAAATAAAAATTGAACGCATGCTCCAGCGACGTGTCGCCTTCATGGGGTGAAAAAATCTGAATATCGCGCCAAGAAAAGCAGACCAGGTCCGGTTTGAACTCCGTGGCCGCCTCACGGATGGCCTGGCTTCGCTGCCCGACCGGAAACAAGGAGAGGTCGAGAATCCGCTGACGGACCTCCGGCTTTCGCCGATGGATAAAATCAGCCAAATAGGTGATCCCGATGGGATAGACCTTCTTGCAAGGGAGGAAGATGTAGAGGATGGAATTCATCAGTGCTGAGCTGTCACTATTTTGTCGCTACATGAATGGCGACAATGCCGCCGCTGAGGTTCTTGTACGACACCTGGCGAAACCCTGCATCGCGTAGGATCTGGCACAACCGCTCTTGGTCGGGGAAAGTCCTGATTGATGCCGGAAGATATTCATAGACGCCGGTGTGGTCCCGGGCGACCATGGTGCCGATCCAGGGCAGCAGTTTGAATGAATACCAATCGTAGAGCGTTCGCAACCAACCGAACACCGGACGCGAAAACTCCAGGCACACGAAGCGACCACCGGGCTTCATCACACGGCGGATCTCCTTCACGGCTCCCGGCAAATCTCCGACGTTCCGCATGCAGAAACCGGTGGTGACCGCGTCGAAGGTGTTGTCTCCAAATCCTAGATGTTCCGCGCTTGCCTGGAGGCAGGTGATCTTGTCGGTGAGGCCCTTTCCCCCGATCTTCTTGAAGCCCTCGGCCAACATCGCGTGGTTCAAGTCTGATGCGATCACGCGCCCCTTGGGTCCCATGCGGGACTCGACAAGGAGCGCGAGGTCGGCTGTACCGGATCCGACATCGAGCGCCGTCCCTCGTCCGACGGGAGTAATGAAGGAAGCGGTGATCTTCTTCCAACGGTAATGCAGGCCGAAACTCAACAGGGTGTTGTTCAGATCGTAGACGCCTGCGATGGCGGTGAACATCCGCTGCACGGCATCCTCGCGGGCCTGGCCGGACCATGTCGAGACGACCTTGGCGGGAGTCTGGGAGTCTTTGGTCAATGGACGATGGTCGGTTTTCACCATGCGATCGTGGTAGCACCCGCTTCAAGGCGCTGTCAAGCTGTCCCAGCTGCGCGAGGGGGTGAAATGCGCGGCATTTCCGTTGCCCCACCATGGTTATTTCGTTAGACTTCGACGCCGAAATGACCAAACTGACCCTCAATCAGCTCTCCAGCCTCCTGTTCCGCGCGTGCGACGACCTGCGCGGGAACATGGATGCGTCCGAGTACAAGGAATACATCTTCGGCATGCTCTTCCTGAAGCGGATGAGCGATCTCTTCGATCAAGCCAAGGTGCAGATCGAGCAGAAGCTGCGTGCAAGGGGCATGTCTGAAACGCTCATCGCCCAAAAGCTTGCCGATCCGGATCAATATGCGACTGAGAATACGTTCTTCGTTCCGGAGATCGCTCATTGGTCGAAGATTCGCCATCTCAAGACCAATGTCGGCACGTGACTGAATAAGGCGCTTGAAGCGCTGGAAGACGCCAATATCGAATCACTTCAGGACGTGCTCAAGCACATCAACTTCAACCGCAAGATCGGGCAGCGCACCCTGGACGACGATACGCTCGCCAACTTCGTCCAAAATTTCGAGAAGATTCCGTTGCGCGATGAGAACTTCGAATTTCCCGATTTGCTCGGCGCCGCCTATGAGTATCTGATCAAGTTTTTCGCCGACTCGGCGGGAAAGAAAGCGGGAGAGTTTTATACGCCTGCTGATGTCGTCCGTACCCTTGTCGAAATCGTTGATCCGCAACCGAGCATGAGTGTGTACGACCCGACCTGCGGCTCCGGCGGGATGCTCATCCAAACGCGCGACTATACATCCGGGAATGCGGAGGCGATCCACGAGACCTCTCGCTTTTGGGGCAGAAAAGTATCGGCACCACCTGGTCCATCTGCAAGATGAACATGCTCCTGCACGGCATCGCCCATGCCGATATCCGTCAGGAAAACACAATCCGCCGTCCCCAACACAAGGACGAAAGCAACGAACTGAAGCGCTACGACCGCGTCCTGGCCAATCCGCCCTTCAGCCAGAACTACATCAAGAAGGACATCGAGTACTCGGGCCGCTTTGCCGTCTGGATGCCGGAGAAAGGCAAGAAGGCTGATCTCATGTTCGTGCAGCATATGCTGGCCGTGCTGAAGGCTGACGGGAAGATGGCGACCATCATGCCGCATGGGGTGCTGTTTCGGGGCGGTGAGGAGCGAGAAGCACGGAAACATTTCATCGAACGCGGCTGGCTGGAAGCCGTGATCGGCCTGCCGGCCGGGCTGTTCTATGGCACCGGCATTCCCGCCTGCGTGCTGGTCATGAACAAGCAGGGGGCCAAAGACCGGAAGCAGGTCTTCCTCATCAATGCGGATCGGGAATATCGCGAAGGCAAGGCGCAAAACTTCCTCCGTCCCGAAGATATCTCCAAGATCGTCCATGTCTATCGCGAGCGCAAGCACGTCGAGGGCTATGCCAGGCTCGTGCCGGTGAACGAGATCGCTGCCGAAGACTACAACTGCAATATCCGCCGCTATGTGGACAATGCGCCGCCGCCGGAACCCCATGACGTTCGAGCACATCTCCACGGCGGCGTGCCGTTTATGGAGATCGATGCTCTCGAAAGGTTCTGGAAGAACTATGCCGGCCTGCGCGAGCGGGTCTTCGTGTCGCAAGCCAATGATCCCTCCTATAACGACTTTGCGCCTGCCGTCACCGATCGGCGCGCGATTGCGGAATTGGTGAAGACCGATCCCGGCGTCGCCAAGGCCCATGCCCGCTTTCTCGACAGGCTGGATCTGTGGTGGAAGGAGCATCTCCCGCTCATCGAAGCGCTGGCGCCGGAAAACGGCCAGAAAGGCAACGTCTATGAACTGCGGCGCACGCTGCTTACCAGCATCACACAACACTTTTCCTCCTCTCCCGCTGGGAGAGGGCAGGGTGAGGGGGCGTCTTCCATTCTGAATGAGCATCAGGTGCGTGGGGCCCTTGCCAGTTACTTCGAATTGTTCAAGCCGGAATTCAAATCCATCGCTTTCAGCGGATGGGGACCGGAGCTGATCCCCGACGACGAGATTCTCCAAAGTCAGTTCCCGGAGATTCTCGCCGAGATGGAGCAGAAGCGCCTACGTCTTGCAGAATTAGCCGTGCTCTTCGCTGCTGCTGACGAAGAGGACTATGAGGATGCAGACGACACCGGCGTGTTGCCGGACGATGAAGTGAAGGCCCTCAAGGCGGAGATCAAAGAAGCCAGGGCCCAGGCGAAGCTGGCGAAGAGGGAGAAGCGAGACCAGGCTGGATTTTTAGTCCACGCGGAAGCGGCAGAGAAACGGCTCGCGCGTCACAACACGCTGGAGGACGAAGCTAAGCAGTTGAAGGCCGACCTGCGTGCGACGGAAAAGAAGGAAGAAGAATTGATGGCAGCAGCCCGCGAGAAGATCGATCGCGGTGAAGCCCGCAGTGTGATCCTCGATCGCCTGCATCGCATCTTCATCCAGACCTACGAAAGCTATCTAAGAGCCGACCAGCGAGCTTGCACGGCCGCGCTGGAAAATCTGCACGCGAAATACGCTGTTACCGCCAAGGCGATTGAGACCAAACGCGACGCCGAAGCGGCAAAGCTGAAGAAGTTTCTAGCGGAGCTGGGGTATGAGTGAAGTGCCTTCGTGATGTGGCCGAAGTTCATTATGGTAAGTCACCAAATACGGTGCTAACAGAAGAGTCTCATCTACCGATCATCGGGGCCGGGGGCATATATGGGCGTGCATCCCGCGCCATGTATAACGGACCAGCTGTGGTGGTGCCCCGAAAAGGCTCCCTGGGGAACCCACAATATGTGGACGAACCATTCTGGCCTGTTGATACGACCTATGCTGTCATCCCAAAGACCTGGGTAGATGCGAAGTGGCTTTACTACAGTCTGGACGCATTCGACCTTACCAAGCTAAATGAGGCAACTGGTGTTCCCAGTATTAGCCGCGATTGGTTGTATAAAGTACTGGTTGGTTCAGAGGAGTATGGAGAGCAGCGCCGCATCGCCGAGATTCTTTCGACGGTGGACGAGGCGATTGAGCAGACGGAGGCGCTGATTGCGAAGTATCGGAAGATCAAGACGGGGCTGATGCACGATCTCTTCACCCCCGGCTTGTCCCCCGAAGCCTCAGCGAAGGGGGGCGTCACCTGGAAACTCCGTCCCACCCGCGCCGAAGCTCCTCACCTCTACAAAGCTTCCCCTCTCGGCTGGATTCCGAAAGAGTGGGAGGTTTCCACACTGCGAGAATTGTGTGAGTGGTTCAGTGGTGGAACGCCAAGTCGGAACAAAGCAGAATGGTGGAACGGAGATTTTCCGTGGCTCACGCCAAAAGACATGAAGGCGTTCGAGTTGTCCGACACTAGCGAACACATCACGAAAGAGGCCGCTCTTATGGGTTCCCGCAGTGTCGGTGCTGGAGCAGTATTCATCGTGGTTCGAGGGATGATTCTTGCCCATTCATTTCCGGTCGTGCTGGGCTTGAAGGACTTTGCATTCAACCAAGACATCAAGGCCATACAACCAGGAAACCATCTGAGCAACAGGTTTTTGGCATATTGGTTTGTTGGACACAGGGATCTCTTTTTCAAAAAACTACCGAAGCCACTCACGGGACGAAGCGGTTCGATCTTCAAGAAATCAGCAAGCTTTCAATCGGCTTGCCAGAGGTGGACGAACAGAATGCGCTGGTTTCGCAGCTTGACTCCATTTCGACCCGAATCGAATTCGAGCATGCGGTGGTCGCCAAGCTTCGTCAGCAAAAACAGGGCCTCATGCACGACCTCCTGACCGGCCGCGTGCGCGTGAAGGTGGAGCAAGTAGCCAGTCATGATTGAATTCCGTCAGAGTTTACAGAAGTGATATTTTGCATATCTATTGACTGCAAATCTCACTATTCATAAACTCAGTCACCTCTAGTTATCTTGTATATCAATGGGTTTGTAAATTTATCTAGATGCATACATAATATATGCATCTAGAGATAATTGTAAACCATGTCATTACCATTTAAGAAGAAATCGTCGAACCGGTTGCCTCCTGAAGGACAGCTCGTCAACCGTGCATGGTTGAAGGCGCATGGTGTGACTCGCCCAGTCGTTGATTCGTGGGTGCGATTGGAAAAATTGGTTGCCGTGGCTCGCGGTCTCTATCGGCGACCAGGGCCTCCGCTCAAGTGGGAGCAGGTCGTCTATTCCTTGAATGAAATGGGTGTCCCTGTCCATGTCGGTGGGCGCACAGCGTTGGAGCTGCAGGGATTGGCGCATTACGTTCCCTTGCAAGGCGTCACGCACGTATCGCTGTACGGTGCTGTTCGGGTCTCGACCTGGGTTCAGACATTTCCTGGCCCATATAAGTTTTCTGTCCATCGGCGTCGGCTTTTCACGAGTCTGCCCGGCTCGGCGATCGTCTCCCAGCCGTTTGGGGCTTGGGATTGGCCGGTGCCGTATGCCACGGTGGAATTGGCATTCTTGGAATTTCTCGCCGATGTAGGTACTGCCGCTGACTTCGATTTTGCGGATAAATTTTTTGAGGGGGCTGTGACGCTTCGTCCGGCATTAATCCGGGAGTTGTTGCTGAGCTGTTCCCACCTGCTGGCAAAACGATTGTTCCTCTGGTTTGCCGCACGACATCAGCATGCCTGGTTCAAGAAGCTTGAAACCGCAGGAATCGACCTCGGACAAGGGAAACGGTCGGTGATCAAAGGCGGCGCATTTGATGCCCGGTATCGAATCACCGTTCCCCGAGAAATGGCTCATGACGCCGAGCAACCTGTTCTCTGACCAGGTCCGCCTCTTGGTGACGCTGCTCCCTCATGTGGCGCGTCAGCCCTGTTTCGCGCTTAAGGGAGGAACGGCGTTGAATCTGTTTATTCGCGATATGCCCCGCCTATCGGTCGATATCGATTTGGCCTACTTGCCGGTTCAAGATCGGAAGACCAGTCTGACTTCGATCCATCACGCGTTGAAAGCGATCGCCGGAGATATCATGCGGACGGTTCCCAGCGTGAACGTGAACGGCACGGTGTTGAGCGGGACGTCGACGTGGTTCAAGCTGGTGGTCGAGCGGGATGAGGTACGTGTGAAGATCGAGGTGACACCGGTGTTGCGCGGCAGCGTGTATCCGCCGGAAGTACGCGAACTCATGCCACGAGCGCAGGCGGAGTTCGGCTACGTCGAAATCCAGGTGCTAAGTTTCGAGGATCTGTATGCAGGGAAACTCTGTGCCGCTCTGGACCGACAACATCCGCGTGATTTATTTGATGTGCGGTTGCTCCTCTCGAACGAGGGAATCAGCGGACGTCTCAAGAACGCCTTTCTGGTGTATGTGCTCAGCCATAACCGGCCAATGGCGGAACTGCTGGCTCCAACGCGCAAGGATATCGAGGCTATCTATACAAGAGAATTCTCGGGCATGACGTTGGACCTGGTCACATTGGAATCGCTGTACGCGACACGCGAGGAGATGATTGCCGCAGTTCGGGATATGCTTACAGAGTCGGATCGGCACTTTCTCCTGGCGGTCAAGCGGGGTGATGTGGACTGGAACACGTTTGCGATTCCTGAGGCTCAGCATTTGCCAGCTGTCCGTTGGAAGTTGCACAACCTCTCCATGATGGAGAAGACGAAGCGTCAAAAAGCCCTCCGCTCATTGGAGCGTGTGTTGTACGGATAAGCGATGTCCGAATACCTGCACGTCGAAAAACCTTTCCTCGATCAGCTCGCATCGCTGGGTTGGACGGTCATCGACCAGAGGCATGGCCTGGTTCCCTCAAATCCCACGGCCAGTTTGCGCACCAGCTTCCGGGAATGTCTTTTGCCGGATATCTTTCGGCAGGCCGTTCGCTCGCTCAACCGCACCGTCGATGGAAGGCCCTGGCTGACGGATCGGCAGCTCGACGACCTGCGGGATCAGATTTTCCGCCACCCGAACCGTACGCTGTTAGAAACGAATGAGGCCGTGCAAGCGCTCTTTCTCAAGGCTCAGGTCGACGTGAACGAACTGACCGGAGAAGCGGACCCGGTCGTGCAGGTGATCGACTTTGTGCATCCGGAGCGCAACGTCTTCCACGCCATCAATCAATTCAGGATCGACACGCCGGGATGCGTGAAGGCCTGCATCACCCCCGACATCGTTCTCTTCGTGAACGGGCTTCCGCTCGTGGTGGTTGAGGCCAAGATCGGAGATCTCAACAGGGCGAATCCGCTCCATGCCGCCTTCGAACAGTTGCTCCGCTACCGCAACGGGCGGCCCGAAACGATTGCTGCAGGACTGCGAGAAGGCGAACCACGCTTGTTCTATTCCAATCTCTTGGTGATCCGTGCCTGCGGCGAACAAGCCGAGTTCGGCACGATCACCTCCGGTCATGAACATTTCTCTGCCTGGAAAGATATCTGGCCTGAAAGCCGACGTTCGTACAAGCCGCCACTAGGGGTTGAACGTGAACAGGAACGACTGATTCAGGGACTGCTTGCTCCGGACAGGCTGCTCGATGTGCTGCGCACCTGCATGGTGTTCATGGATACGGACTCCGGCAAGCGGGTCAAGGTGCTGTGCCGCTATCAGCAATACCGGGCAGCCCGGCGTATCGTGGAGGGCTTGCGATCGGGGAAAACAGCGGAGGAACGGTCCGGCGTCGTCTGGCATACGCAGGGTTCCGGGAAATCGTTGACGATGGTGTTTGTGGCTCGCATGCTCCGAGCTTCACCTGACTTGGCCGACTTCAAGATTGTGATGGTCAATGACCGGATCGACCTTGAAGAACAGTTGTCGGCGACCGCTCGTCTCACCGGCGGAAAGGTGACCGTCATCGAGAGTACGGCCCAGCTTCGGGAACATCTGAGCACCGACGCTTCGGACGTCAATATGGTCATGGTTCACAAGTTCATGGAGCGCGCAGATGAGATGCCGCTCATGGTCGCGGAAACGCTGGCTCGATACGGGAAGCCTCCAGCCGCTGAGACCTTCGGCGTGGTCAATCGGTCAGAACGCATTGTCTTGATGATCGATGAGGCGCACCGGACCCAAAGCTCCGATCTCGGAGATAACCTGTTCGAGGCATTCCCGAACGCCGCTCGAATCGCGTTTACCGGCACGCCGCTGATCACGGAACAACACGGCAACAAACGCACCGTGAAACGCTTCGGGGAGTACATCGACACGTACAAGCTGATGGATGCAGTGAGCGACCGGGCGACGTTGCAGATTCTGTACGAAGGGCGGACCGCGGATAGCGCGCTCAAGGATAAGCATGCGTTCGACACGAAGTTCGAGGACCTGTTTCGTGAACAGTCCGAGGAGGAGTTGCTTGCCATCAAGAAGAAGTATGGCGCGAGCGGCGACATCCTCGAAGCCGAAAAACGGATCGAGGCGATTGCACGGGATCTTGTGAATCACTACATCGACAATATTTTGCCGGATGGTTTCAAAGCGCAAGTGGTCTGCCACTCGAAACTTGCGGCGGTTCGTTACAAGAAGGCGATCCGTGCGGCACTGGCTCAGCGGATCAACCGAGAAAAAGCTCAGTCTCGACCGGATGACGCGCTCATTCGACGCATCGCATTCTTGAAGACCGTGACGGTCTTATCCGCGGATGCCACCAACGAACTTGCCGTCATTACCGAGGCGCGCACGGAAGCGAAGCGCTGGAATGCTGTGGAGAACTTCTGTAAGCCGTTTAATTTTGACGACCCAGACAAAGAGTTGACCGGAATCGCCTTCCTCGTCGTGTGCGACATGCTCTTGACCGGCTTCGATGCGCCGATCGAGCAGGTCATGTACCTCGATAAGCGGCTGCGGGAGCATAATCTCCTTCAAGCCATCGCGCGGGTGAACCGTGTGGCGGCAGGGAAGCACCGTGGGTTCGTCGTGGATTACATCGGGCTGGCTAATCATCTGAGTCATGCGCTGTCCATCTATGCGTCCGAGGATGCTCAGGATATTCAGCAAGGGCTCAAGAACCTGCTCTCCGAGCTGTCGATTCTTGAGGAACGGTATCAACGGCTCCTGCAACATTTCCGTTCGGCCGCTGTGACCCAAATCGAAGCCTTTGTCACAGGGGCGCTCGCGACCCCGGAAACGGAAGTCGCCGTCGTCCATGCGGCCGTCGGCGCGATGAAGGACATCAAACGTCGGGCGGACTTTGAGATATACCTGAAAAAATTTCTTCAAAGCCTGAATCTGATCCTGCCCCACCAAGCCGGTCCTTGTACCGAGGCCCGGCCAAACGTTTTGGGTATCTGCTGCGTATGGTCAAGGAGCGGTACAAGGACGACTCGCTCGATCTGGGCGATGCCGGAGCGAAAGTGAAAGCGCTCATCAACGAGCATCTCGTCGATCTCGGCATCAATCCCAAGATTCCTCCCGTCGAACTCTTGTCCGCCGACTTCATGGCCCACGTGCGGAAACATGCCGGTGGTGATCCCGAGGCCAAGGCCAGCGAGATGGAACATGCCATCCGGAAGCACTGCACAGTGCATTTCGAGGAGGATCCGGCCTTTTAAAAACGACTGAGCGACAAGACAAGGATTTAATTTCATGAGGACTATTCGACCAGCCGATCTTTCCTACGAGATTGTCCGGAGTCAACGATCGACGGCTGATATCGTCGTCGAACGAGACGGGCGGGTGGTGGTGCGCGTGCCCCAGTCCATCCCGCATCAACGGATTGAGGACCTTGTCGAGGCAAAGCGGTATTGGATCTACAAGACGTTGGCCGAATGGCGCGATGTAAACGCGACGAAGGTCTTGCGCGAATATCGTAATGGGGAGGGATTTCTGTATCTCGGCCGTTCTTACCGTTTGACCCTCGTCGGCGAGCAGGACGAGCCGTTGCTGCTGAAGGGAGGACGATTTCGGCTCCGCCGTGGGTTAGTGGATCGTGGCGAAGTCTCCAGGGCTAAAGCCGCCTTTCGTGACTACTTCATTGCGCGAGGCCTGGAACGAATTCCAGAGCGTGTTCGTTACTTTGCTCCCAAAGTCGGAGTCAAACCGCGTCACCTAGACGTGCGAGAACTCGGCCATTGTTGGGCCGCCTGCTCACCAAAGGGGAATCTTGCCTTTCATTGGAAGTGCATGATGGCTCCTCCCACCATCATCGACTATATCGTCGTGCACGAGCTTTATCATTTCCACCATTTGAACCACACAGAGGCATTCTGGAACGAAGTGGATAAGGTCATGCCTGCGTACCGGGAACGAAAAGAATGGCTCAAGCAGAATGGCGCCGCGATTGACCTATGATGTCCGGAGGCTCAGGCATCTGCCGATGTGTCTGCTTGACCGGCCTGTCGATACTGGAGTAATCGTGACAAGCCTGACCTACGATCTCGGAGTTTATCTTGGGCGAAACACGCGTTGACCTCCAACATCTCCTCGAAGACCTGCGAGATGCCTATCCCGGGGCGCTGGAAGAAACCATATTGACCGAAGTGGTCGCCAACTCGCTGGACTCAGGCGCCACCTGTCTTCGTTTGAAGGCGGACCCCGCGTCATCCACCCTGACGATTGTAGATGACGGATCGGGGATGAGACGAAGGGACCTTGTGCGCTATCACGATTTGGCCGCCAGCACCAAAACACGGGGGCACGGCATTGGGTTCGCTGGAGTCGGAATCAAGCTTGGTTTGCTGGTCTGTGAAGACGTCGTCACAGAAACCAGGCGCGGCAAGGAACATGTGGCGAGCCGCTGGTACTTGGCCGGGCGGCACAAGGCGCCGTGGAAATGGATTCCCCCGTTAGGGTTGGTAGAGGATCATGGCACAGCGGTGCAGCTGAAGCTGCACAACGCGCTCTCGCCGCTCTTGGACGAAGGCTATCTCGAAGGAGTGTTGCGGCGGCAGTACCAGCCGCTGCTCGAGCCGGAGTTCGACGAAATCTTGAGTCAACATTACGCGAAAGGGTTTTGCTTCGAGGTCAACGGTCGAGTGCTGGCGCGGCATCACGCCCGTGGCGCCGAGGTGTCGAGAATTGCCGTGTGTTTGGCGCGCAAGCGCAGACCGACCGCAGTCGGCTACCTGACGCGGCACGAGACACCGGTCCCGGATGACCAGCGCGGCATGGCGATCAGCACGTTCGGCAAGGTCATTAAGCGCGGATGGGATTGGCTTGGTCTCACGCCGGCCGCGTCGGACAGAATGGCCGGGATGATCGAGGCTCCGGCCCTCGCCGCCGCCCTCACGCTTAACAAGGGAGATTTCGTCCGTGTCGGCTCGCGGGGCGCTCTGTACCTCGGATATCGCAAGGCCATCCAAGAGGCGGTCTCGCAGCAACTGGCTCATTGGGGAGATGCTAAAGAATCTGCTGATAAGGCACATCGTCGAGCCGTACGGCCGCTGGAGCGGGATCTGGAAACGGTCTTGGTGGAACTGGCCGATGAATTTCCGCTGCTGGCTTCGCTGGTCGAGCGACGAGCCGGAGGTCAGAAGCGGTTGCCTATTGGGCAAACGGACTCGGCCGAGGACGGCCATGCCCTGCTTTCACTGTCGGTGATGACCCAGGCGGAAATCTCAGAAGAGTCTGTTTCCCCTGCGGAGACAGTCTCAGAACCGACGGAAAACGAATCACCTCCTGAAGAGGTAAAGGAAGAGACACCCCCTCGACTGGACCCCTCTCCCGGCGTGGCCGTCGTTCCGGGAGCCAAGGGCCGGTCTCGGCCCGGCCGCTATGGACTCAGCATCCGATTCGAATCGTTGGAGGGAGATCCGGACCTTGGGCGTCTTGTCGAATCGACGGTCGTCATCAATGATACGCATCCTGCCTATCGCCGAGCTGTCGCGTCCCGCTCCGAGGGGTATCACATCGCGCTGACGGTCTCGTTGGCCTTGGCGAGATTGGCCGTGCCGCCGGCTGAGGAACACGAATTCGTGACGGCATTCCTGACTCACTGGGGAGAAGCACTCGATCGGACTCCACGCAGATCCCGCAAGCGCCGGTAGCCATCCGAAGCCACATGCTATAATCCACTTCTCCATGGGCAACTCCATCATCATCAAGGGTGCGCGAGAGCACAATCTCAAGAACATCGACGTGGAGATTCCGCGCGACAAGCTGGTGGTGATCACCGGTTTGAGCGGGTCGGGCAAGTCGTCGCTTGCCTTCGACACCATCTATGCGGAAGGTCAGCGGCGGTACGTCGAATCACTGTCCGCCTATGCGCGACAGTTCTTGGAACAAATGGGCAAGCCCGATGTTGATTCGATTGAAGGCCTCTCCCCTGCGATCTCCATTGAACAGAAGAGCACGAGCCACAATCCTCGTTCCACCGTCGGCACCGTCACGGAAATCTACGATTATCTTCGGCTGCTCTTCGCCCGCGTCGGGCGACCCTATTGTTTTCAATGTGGTGAGGAAATCACCGCGCAGACCGTCCAGCAGATGGTCGATGCCATTGCCGCTCTGCCGGAAGGTGAGAAGTTCCAGATTCTGGCGCCGATCGTGCGTGGGCGGAAGGGTGAATACAGGAAAGAACTGTTGGAGATGCGAAAGGCAGGCTATGTCCGAGCCCGCGTCGATGGCAAAATCGTCGATCTGGGTGAAGATATTGCCCTTGATAAACAGAAGAAACACACCATCGAAATCATCGTCGATCGGCTGGTGATGAAATCAGGCGATGCGCTCATGCGACGACTGGCAGATTCCGTGGAAACATCGGTCAAGCTGACCGGTGGGTTGGTTGGGGTCCTAACGGAGGACGCTCGAACCAGACTCTATAGCGACAAGTTGGCCTGTATCAATTGCGGTGTGAGCTATCCGGAAGTCACCCCTCGAATATTTTCCTTCAATAGCCCCCACGGGGCTTGCCCGGCTTGCGACGGCATCGGCTATGCCGTGACGCCGGATGGGCAGGAGGAAGAGGACTTCACACTGCTGGAACCCTGCGAAGTCTGTCATGGGGCAAGACTGAGGCCGGAAAGTCTGTCTATTAAGCTCGCCAAGCAGTCGATCGCAGAAGTGACCAGCCTTTCGGTTCGCGCTGCGGCGGATTTTTTCCTGTCGCTGAAGTTTACCGATCGGGAACTGGTCATCGCGCATCGAATCCTGAAGGAGATTCGCGAACGGCTCGGGTTTCTCGTCAATGTCGGCCTGGACTATCTGACGCTCGATCGAGCTGCGGCGACCTTGTCCGGCGGCGAGGGGCAACGGATCAGATTAGCGACGCAGATCGGGTCCGGTCTGGTCGGAGTGTTGTACATCCTGGATGAACCTTCGATCGGACTCCACCAGCGAGACAATCGTCGATTATTACAGACATTGCTCAGATTGCGGGACCTCGGAAATACCGTCGTCGTTGTCGAGCATGATGCGGAGACGATGCAAGCCGCCGATCATCTTCTCGACATGGGGCCCGGCGCAGGCTCGCATGGTGGGCATGTCATCGCCCAAGGGACGCCTCAACAGATCATGGGCGATCCCAATTCCCTGACGGGCCAGTACCTGCGTGGCGTTCAGACTGTGTCCGTGCCGCAACGACAACGGAAAGAGCGGGGAACGCTGTCGATAGTTGGAGCACAGAAACATAATCTGAAAAATGTGACCGCGCGCATTCCGCTGGGACTCTTCACCTGTGTGACCGGGGTGTCCGGATCAGGCAAGAGCACGCTCGTGCTCGAGGTCCTGTTCCACTCACTCTCGCAGCTGCTCTACCACAAGAAACCGAAGATCGATGGGTGCAAGGAATTAAAAGGGGTCGGCGCGCTCGACAAAGTGATCGATATCGATCAATCACCAATTGGTCGCACGCCTCGGTCAAACCCTGCGACTTATACCGGCCTATTCGGCTACATCCGCGATCTCTATTCCAACCTGCCGGAATCACGTGTCCGTGGCTATAAGCCTGGACGATACAGTTTCAATGTGAAAGGGGGACGGTGTGAAGCCTGCCAAGGGGACGGACTCATCAAGATCGAGATGCATTTCCTGCCGGATGTCTATGTGACCTGCGAGGTGTGCAAGGGGCAACGTTACAACCGTGAAACGCTTGAGATTCTTCATAAGGGTAAGAGCATCGCCGATGTGCTGAATATGACCGTAGACGATGCGTTAGAGTTCTTCGAGCACATTCCCCTAATCAAAGCCAAATTACAAACGCTCCATGATGTCGGGCTGCACTATGTGAAGCTCGGCCAGTCGGCGACAACGCTCTCAGGCGGCGAAGCGCAGCGGGTTAAACTTTCGCGCGAGCTCTCCAAACGTGCGACCGGGCGGACGATGTATATCCTGGATGAGCCGACTACCGGTCTGCACTTCGCGGATGTGCAGCGGCTGCTCGATGTGCTGGATCGCCTGGTCGAAGCCGGGAACACGGTGCTGGTGATCGAACATAATCTGGATGTCATCAAGAACGCCGATTGGATCATCGACCTAGGGCCTGAAGGCGGAGATCGAGGCGGCGAGATTGTCGCGGAAGGGCCGCCCAAGGAAATTTCCAAGTCAAAGCGGTCGTATACCGGACAGGTGTTGAAAGAAGCAGGCCTGTAGCGGACTGGCTCCGCCACCGGCGGTGCCTGGACCCGTGAGGCACGTCGTGATGCAAGGAAGCAGGCGCCGAAGGGTGGACCTTTCGAGAGTCACCATGATGCGACCAGTCCTGACCGCAGCCGAATCGTTACGCTTGACCTCGTACGACTATAAGGCGCGGTAAGAATCGCCTGCCGTCGCACGCGGCACCTTCTTCAGCTACATCTTGCCGCATCCGCCATGGCGACTCCCGAAAGCTCCATCCCTTCCAGCCCCGCGAAGAAGGAAAGAGGGAACTAGTAACTGACGGCGCTCATGGCCATCAGCCAGGGGGCTATGAGTGGTGGGATCTTTTCATACGCTTATGCTCGCTGGATTTGGCGACGTAGCCCGTCATCCAAAAACCACTCCGTTTCGCTCACCTCATCATCAGGGATATATGCACACAATCTGATTGGCACCTGGGCACTGGTAAAATTTGTCTTACTCATTGCGACATTGATCTAGAAAACATTGAAACTTTACCAGTGCCCAGAGGTCGGTCAGCCTGGATATAATATGGACATGATGGGTGGTTGAATGTTTTTGACCTGCTGTGGAGGCTGCCATGACAAACATTAAGACGATCACGCTGGTAGCGCTATCGGCTCTATTAATGGGCGGAGGTCTCTGCAATGTAAGGGCACAGATGCAACGGCCATTGAATCCCCAAGCCGCTCAGGACTATGCGTCGGACTCAGAGAAAGCCATGAGCGGAGATGCCGAAGCTGCGTACCGATTAGGTGGATATCTTGAATCGGGGCGTTTTGGAGGGCTAAAGGATCTGAGGAAGGCGCTCGAGTTTTACAGGCTCGCGGCGCAGCAGGGTCA
Organism: Nitrospira sp.; assembly: GCA_029194725.1. GTDB lineage: Bacteria > Nitrospirota > Nitrospiria > Nitrospirales > Nitrospiraceae > Nitrospira_D. The sequence continues at coordinate 82,578 of JARFXQ010000003.1, forward strand.
TCAGCAAGCAGCCGAGAAGGTGGCTCGGATTGAGGCCGAACTGAGTCATAGCCGAGAGAAACAGGAAACATCGCTCCCCTCTGTAGAACACTGACCACTCATGAGCGACGGCGATGTTCGCCACCTGCAGCAGGATAGAGCCGACCACCACATGCCTCTTCACGCACTCCAGTGTCGCGCAGGGACCTTTTGACAGGCAGGCACCTCTCGTCCATATCGATTAAATTCAGAACGCCGAGCGATCCCACATCGACGCGCGTGGCGAGTCCATAGCAAACAAACATCCGATCCTCCAGAAATGAGAATTAGGGTCAGGATTTTCCATACATATTTCAGCGCATACTGGGTCTGTGGGTAGGAGCTTTCTCGTGACAGGCGACGAGTCGTTCCACTCCCGCTTGCAGCGCATCTTTTAGCCCACTACAATACCTCGACTTCACCTCCGACCCATGAGCGAAGGGAGCCGTTGTTATGCCGAAGGCGAGGAAGCCCGATTCTGCTGCAAAGGCCCAGAGCGCCGTGAAGAAATCCAGCCCATCACCTTCGCCTACTCCCTCGACGGCTGAAGATTTCGAAAAGCTCGGCGTCTTTTATATGGGCCGGCCGTATGATCTGGCCACCAAGCAGGCCAAGCAGGGATGGCTGCTGTATGACTCGAAAGATCTCGTGACGCACGCCGTTTGCGTCGGGATGACCGGCAGCGGCAAGACAGGTCTCTGTCTGGCGCTCCTCGAAGAAGCCGCCATCGACAACATTCCGGCCATCATCATCGATCCGAAGGGAGACCTCGGCAATTTGATGCTGACGTTCCCGTCTCTCAAGGGAGAAGACTTTCAGCCTTGGATCAATGAGGACGACGCGCGCAAGAAAGGCTTGTCCTCGGCTGATTATGCCCAGGCGCAGGCCGAACTGTGGACGAAAGGCCTGACAAGTTGGCAACAGGACGGCGCGCGCATTCAGCGACTGCGGGATGCAGCGGACGTGGCAATTTACACGCCGGGTAGCAACGCAGGGTTGCCGGTTTCTATCCTCAAATCATTCGCCGCGCCTGCTGCCGATGTGTTGGAAGATGCCGAGCTGTTGCGTGAGCGGATCAGTACGACCGTCACGAGCTTGCTCGGGTTGCTTGGCATCGAGGCCGATCCGATCCAAAGCCGCGAGCATATTCTCCTCTCGACGATTCTCGATCGGACGTGGAAGAAAGAACAAGATCTCGATTTAGCCGCGTTGATCCAAGCCATTCAATCGCCGCCGGTCTCGAAGGTCGGCGTGATGGACGTGGAGTCCTTCTTTCCCTCGAAAGATCGGTTCGCGCTCGCGATGAAGCTGAACAATCTGTTGGCTGCACAAGGATTTCAGGCATGGATGGAAGGAGAAGCCCTCGACATTCAATCCTTGCTCTATACGCCGGCAGGAAAGCCACGTCTCGCGATCTTTTCGATCGCCCATCTCAATGATGCCGAGCGCATGTTCTTCGTGACGCTCTTGCTCAGTCAGATAGTCGGGTGGATGAGGGCGCAATCTGGTACGACGAGCCTCCGCGCGCTGCTCTATATGGACGAGATCTTCGGCTACTTTCCACCGGTAGCCAATCCTCCTTCGAAGCTCCCGTTAATGACCTTACTCAAGCAGGCTCGTGCGTTCGGTCTTGGAGTGGTCCTCGCCACACAGAATCCAGTGGATCTCGATTACAAGGGCTTGGCCAACACCGGCACCTGGTTCATTGGGCGATTGCAGACTGAACGAGACAAGGCGCGGGTGCTTGAAGGGCTGGAAGGGGCCTCGACGAGCGCAGGAAAGAAGTTCGATCGAAGTCGCATGGAACAGACTCTGGCAGGCCTCGGCAACCGTATCTTTCTGATGAATAACGTGCATGAAGACGAACCGGTTGTCTTCGAAACGCGCTGGTGTCTCTCCTATCTACGGGGGCCGTTAACAAGGACGCAGATCAAAACGTTGATGGAATCCCGCAGGACTGAGCAGCGAGGACTGACGACTGAGACCTCTGGCTCAACCCTCAGCCAGCTTGGCCCGCCTCGCAGACCCATCGACCGGAGGCCACTCAGCGAGGCGAGCGAGTCCTTAGCACTGAAATCCCGTCCCCTGCTCCCGCCGGATGTTGCAGAACATTTTGTGCCGTTGCGCGGTAGTAAGCCGGAGGGAAGCGAATTGGTCTATGCCCCGATGCTGCTGGGCTGGTCGCAAATCCGCTTCTTCGATTCAAAGAGTGGGATCGACAGCACGCAGGACGCAACGATATTGGCAACCATTGCAGATGGTCCCGTAGCTGTTGACTGGGACAAGGCGACAGCGACGGATGTGGCGGTGGCCGATCTGGAACAGAATCCAGAAGATGTGGCTCAGTTTCTGGCGCTGCCGGCAAGTGCCTGCAAGGTGAAGAGCTATGGCGATTGGAACAAGGAGTTCGGAGGCTGGCTCTTCCGAACACAAAAAGTAGAGTTGTTCAGGAGTCCCAGTACGAAGGAAGTATCGAAGCCGGGGGAATCCGAGCGCGATTTCCGACTGCGGTTACAACAGACCGGGCGGGAACAACGCGACAAGGGCGCCGAAGCGCTTCGACAGAAATATGCGTCGAAGATCGCGACGCTTCAGGAACGCATCAGACGGGCTGAGCTGGCGAAGGAAAAGCAGCAAGCCGAATCCCACTCAAGCCAAGTGCAGGCGGCGATTTCTGTCGGAGCGTCAATCCTCGGGGCGTTCCTCGGACGGAAGACGATCAGCAACGCGAACATCGGTCGGGCGACCACTGCAATACGCAGCGCCGGCCGAGTTATGAAAGAGTCTCAGGATGTCGGGGTAGCGGAAGAAAATGTGGCAGCGTTACAAAAACAGTTGGGCGATCTTGAAGGGCAGTTCAAATCCGAGAGCGATGCACTCGCTGCGGCAACTGATCCCTTGAATGAGAAGCTCGAAACTCTATCCATCAAACCCACCAAAGCCAACATTGCCGTGAAGTTGGTGACCCTCGCCTGGACCCCCTACTGGCGCGATGCCAAGGGAGTCCTCTCATCAGCCTGGTCGTAGCCCTTAGGTCAATTTCTTCTATGGACCACTCGTGTTCCTTGGGGCGTCGGGCGTAAAATGGCCCGGCTCGCTCACGTGCTGTTCGTTTTTCTGCCACGCTGTTAGGGAGCCGGCCATGACCCAACCCTCGAAGAGGGAAGACCCGACTATCCATCATGCCGCTGCCGCTGTTGTGTCCCCGAAGCAGGAACAACTATTCGACGCCCTCCTCGAACAATCGGCGGTCGGTGTTGCTCTCATCGAGGCAGCGACAGGCCGGATTGTTGCAGCCAACCAACGGTGCGGAGGCATTATGGGGTTGTCACAGGCGGATCTGATTGCGACCCCTCTCCGTGCCATCATCCACCCTCAGGATGCGCCGACGATTCTCCATCAGATCGAGACACTGAAAACCGGGCGGACTCCAACAGTGTCGCTCGAACACCGGTGCTTCAAGCCTGACCGCTCGGTTGTATGGGTGGAGCTTTGGCTATCTTCTCCCTGTGGCATCGGACAATCGCCGATCGTCTATCTCGCGATCATCGAAGACATCACCGAGCGTAAGCAGATCGAGGAGGCGTTACGGGCCAGCGAGCTCAGGTTCCGTGCCTTGAGCGAGGCGACGACGACGGCCATCTTTGTGTATCAGCATGACAGGTTTCTCTACGCCAATCCCGCCGCCCTTGCGATTTCCCGCTATACCCTTGAGGAGCTGTTGACGATGTCGCTATGGCACATCATTCACCCGGAGTTTCGGGACTGGGCCGGAGCGCGACTGGCTGCTATAGAGCGGGGCGACCAGGATCCCTCACGCCTGGAAATTCCGATCCTCCGCAAAGACGGCGAAACTCGGTGGTTGGATTTCAGCGCGGCGACGATCCTGATGGACGGCCGGCCTGCAAGAATCGGTTCGGCCTACGATATTACGGAACGGAGGGTCGCGGAGGCGCGCGAGCGAGCCAGGCTTGAGCGGGTGATCCGGCTTCAAGAAGGACAGCTGAAGTTGGCCCGGCTCGCGCATGGAGATCTGACTCCGGATTTGCGCACCATCATGAAAATAACGGCAGAGACCATCGAGGTCGAACGGGTGGGACTCTGGCTCTTCAACGACGACCGTTCTGCGCTCGTCTGTCGCGAGCTCTACCGGCGCAGCCTCGGGACATACGAGACCCAACCGGTGCTGGAGGTCTCGCGCTATCCGGCCTATTTCGAGGCGCTCCAGCGACTGTTGAGCGTGGAAGCGACCAGCGCAGGCAGCGATGATGTGACGAAGGAACTCGCCGAACCCTATCTGAAACCGCTCGGCATCACCTCGATGCTGGATGCGCCGATCAGACATACCGGAAGGCTGGTCGGAGTGTTGTGCTGTGAGCAGGTCGGTGAGCAGCGGATCTGGTCCGCGGAGGAAACTTCGTTTGTGGCCGCGGCAGCCGACCATGTCGTGCTCAGTTTCGCGGTGGAAGAGCGCAGAATGGCGACGGAGGCACTGCGGGCGAGCGAGGCTCGGTTCGCCTTGGCAGCGCAGGGGGCGAACGATGGTCTCTGGGAATGGAACATGGAGACCGACGAAGCCTATCTCTCTCCACGCTGGAAGCACCTGCTCGGGTTCGAGGACGGAGAGCTGTCGAATCGCCTAGAGTCTTTCTTCGGCCGACTGCATCCCGACGATCAATCACAGGCGAAGGATGCCCTCCTTGCCCATCTGGAACGGCGAGATCCATATGATCTCGAGTTTCGATTGCAGTGCAAGGATGAATCGTACCGCTGGTTCCGATCGCGAGGGCAAGCACGGTGGGATGATGACGGCCGTCCCTACCGGATGGCGGGGTCGATTACCGACATCACGGACAGGCGGCAGGCCTTTGATGCATTGAGTGACGCCTATCGCTCTCTTCGATCAATGAGCCGCGAGGTGCAGGTGGCACAAGAGCGGGAACGAGCCAGGCTGTCACGGGAACTGCATGATGAGTTCGGTCAATCACTCGGCGCGCTCCAGTTCCAGTTGACAAGCCTGGCTGAGGGTGGTTCCGAGAACTCTACTCCTTCCGGGCCCGTGCGCCGGCTCGCTTCGGCGGCCCTGGCAACGGTGGAGCGGTTGTTCGTGTCGTTGCGAGAGATGATCGACGGTCTGCGGCCGGCGGTGTTGGAAGAGCTGGGGCTTGTCGCCGCGATTGAATCGATGGCGGACAAACTGGGGCAACAGTCGAAGCTCGACTGTCGAATCCTTGCGGATCCCGAGGTGGGCACGTCCATCGGCAGCGTGGAACTGGAAGGCGCACTGTATCGCATGACCCAGGAGTTGCTGACGAACATCGTCCGTCACGCCAAGGCAAAGTCTGCGACCGTCGCCCTCCGCTGTGTCAAGGGATGGGTGCAGCTCGCGGTGCAGGACGACGGCCGAGGGCTTCAGGTCGACGAGGCGTTACACAAAGGGCGTCACGGGTTTCAGGGCATTCGGGAGCGGGCAGAATTGTTGGGAGGGACGGTTGAGATCCAATCAATGCCGTCCAAGGGCTCCTGCGTGACGGTGTCCATTCCGATCGATCACAAGAATCTGGGCGACAGCCGTACGCAACCGCCGCTGCCGGCGAAGATGGGCAAGAAGGGCCGGCGCGATGGGGAATAAGTATAAGTGTTTGGTCGTCGACGACCACCCGCTCATGCGCCAGGGAGTCAAGGACTTGTTGCTTGGAAAGGGGCTTTGTCATGCCGTCACTGAAGCAGGTTCTGCCGAGGAGGCGCTGGCGGCAGTGCGCAGAGAATCTTGGAATCTGCTGATCCTTGATGTGGCGCTTCCCGACAAACATGGCCTCGAGGTCCTGAAGGAGGTCAAACTCCTCCGCCCTTCCCTCCGGGTGATTATGTTGAGTCTGTATCCTGAACGAGAGTTTGCCCTGCGCGCGATCAGAGCCGGTGCTTCCGGCTATCTCACAAAGGATCGGTCGCCTGCTGAACTCGTGAAGGCGGTTGAGGAAGTTGCTGCTGGACGACGGTACATCACTCCCTCGCTGGCCAATCAGATGGCGGATTTGTTGGATCGAGGGCAACCAGAGACACTGCATGCACGACTGTCGGACCGGGAGATGCAAGTCCTGCGGCTTCTGGGACAGGGCAAAGCCGTCTCGATGATTGCTGATGAATTGGCTTTGAGCGTAAAGACCGTCAGTACCTATCGCGGTAGGTTGTTGGACAAACTCAAGCTGACCACTACAGCGGACCTCATAAAGTACGCGATCGAACAACACCTGACCACCTGAACTCTCCAGCAAATCCCTCCCTGATCGATTCCCCACCCTCGCGAAAAACCCACGGAGATCGATTAGCTCTCATCCGAAAATAGAGATTCGTCTGTTGATTTATTCCGCGGGTCCTGCCATGGCGAACAGCCCCACCGTGCTCACTCCACCCATCCCCCAGTGGGGCCCTTCCGTTGCGCGCGATGGGGCGCCCGGTTCGCCACGTCACCCGCAGAGTTTATGCGATCTGGTGTAAGAATTAGTTCGGATCAGGGTTGGTAGTCCGGCCATGCAGTGGTCGTCATTGCGAGGATTCCAGTGCCTGTAGGACGGCCACGGACATCCAAGTCAGTTCCTGTCTGCTGGATCTTGTTGGCTCGTACCAGTATGGTTTTACGTAAGAGGCTCATCGCTGTCTATGCTTGTCCTGCTTGTCGACAATCATCCCATTTTTCGCAAGGCCATCAAGGACGTCATAGAAAGCCACTTTCCTTCGCCCGTGGTGTGGGAAGCCTCTACCGGAGAGGACGCGATCAGGATCGTGCTGACGGAGCCAGTAGAGATGGCGATTCTGGAGATCAGTCTTCCGGATATCAGTGGCTTGACGGTGCTGAGGCGAATGAAACAGTTACGCCCTCCCCTCAGGGGTCTGGTGCTGACCATGCATGACAATGCCCAGTATGCGCGTCTCGCGATGGTCCACGGAGCTTCCGGTTACCTCACTAAAGCGACGACCGCCGGTGAACTCTCCGATGCCATACAAACCATTCTGTCCGGACGCCAGGTGGTGATGGAACGGTTCCGTGAAATGGTCGAGCGTCGCTCGACGGGTCGTGGCGTGACATGGCCTGAGGAAGTCCTTTCTGTTCGTGAGCTGGAAGTCTTGTCCCTGTTCGCCAAAGGCTTCACGGCCTCACGGATCGCAAAACGATTGAAGCTGAGTGTCAAGACCGTGAGCACCTATCGGACCAGGTTGCTCCAAAATCTGCGGCTCGGGACGACCGCCGAGCTCATCCGCTACGCCGTCGATCATCGGCTTGTGTGACAGCGGATCGGTTGGTTGCATGGATCTATGTAGGACAAATCACGATATTCAATTCCGATTCGAGCTGATATCTATGCGGAGCGTTCGTTGGTAGTGTCAAAACAGAATCGAGTCCGCGCGACTGCTCGTCAGATAGGAGGTTGTTTCGATGCGACAGAAGACTCAGAACCGAAGCCGTGAGCGACAGAACAAGAAGTGGATTGTTCCCGGCGCCTCAAGTATCACCTCTTCTCGCTCGCGCCAGACTCGCGTTTTCCTCGCCGATGGTTATGAGATCGTCAGGGCTGGGGTGCGTGCACTGTTGGAAGCGGAACGAGATCTCACGGTCGTCGGTGAGGCCGACAATGTGCAGGACCTGTTTTCCGAATCGCGACGAACCAAGCCGGACGTGGTCTTGCTCGAATCCGGTCTCTCAGGCAGTTCTGAGTCCGAGTTCTACAAGACCCTCCTGAACATCCTTCCATCAGTTCGGATCATCAGTTTGATGAGAGACGGTGACGCCGAGGCATTCCACAATGCAGTCGGGGCTGGCGCACAAGGGTTTCTGCGGAAGAGTACCGGCCGGATCGAACTGGTCCGAGCGATTCGTACGGTCGCTAAGGGGGGCTCCTACCTCAGTTCGGAAGAAGCCGATCAGACCTTCCACCTCTTGAGACGGCAGCAGGACACCATGTGCGCCCGGTCCTCATTGCATATCCTGTCACCACAAGAACGGCGCATCATCGCGCTCATCGCCGAAGGAAACACCAATAAAGAGATCGCCGCGAAACTGGTGCTGTCGGATAAGACAGTAAAAAACTACATCGGAAACATGTTTGCCAAGCTTGAGATCGAACGCCGCACCCAAGCGGCTACGCTTTACATGAAGGCACAGCAGCATCAGCACTCGATGCGCGAGGAGATATCCGTATAGAGTACTTCAATGTTTTTTGTCCTTCTGCATGATCTTGTCAGTCCATGCGAGTAGGATTGCGGAAGCCAAGAATGTCATGTGAATAAAGATCTTCCACTTGATATGCTCGGGGTTTTCGTTTGCCACGTCGACGAAAGCTTTAAGGAGATGAATGCTGGAGATCCCTATCAGTGAGGCGGCGAGTTTAATCTTGATCGTCCCGGGATCGACGTGGGTGAGCCAATCAGGCCGGTCCGGATGTTGCTCCAAGTCCAGTTTGCTGACAAACGTCGCGTACCCACCGATGACGACCATGGTCAGCAGATTGGCAACCATCGTGACGTCGATGAGTCCCAGAACTCCCAACATGAACACGGTCTCCTCCATCTGGCGAACATGGGCCACCATGTGCCAGAGCTCGGCGAGAAATTTGTACGCGTAGAGCAGCTCCGCCACGATAAGACCGGCATAGAGCGGAGCTTGAATCCATCGGCTGGCAAAGACGACCACCTCGAAAGCCGCCTCGACTTGATTGCCGGCCGAGTGAGAGGGTTTCGGTGATCTGTGGGCTTCTTGGGATTCGAGCGAATGCGAATCGGACATGAACGCCTCCTCACAGTCCAACGATGACATGCCGCCAATGACGAATCGACAGCGCGGCGTATCCTAGTCAGCGGATTCAACGCTGTCAATTCAATGCGTCACGTTCCTGTGCTTCGTGAGTGATGTAGAGAGAGATTGAAATGTGAACGGATGGAGATGTGATCTCCGATCGGGCTGCGTCTTTCCTCCCGGTAACCGGCGAGCATCAACAAGAGTGGACATGGGAAGTCGTCCTCTCGCGGTCAGGCTTGATCAGTTCCGTGAGCCTCGATGGGGAAAGTGCGTCTGAGCCCTTAAAGCTTCCGGCATAGATGGCCGCAATCTGGGATCGGCGTCCGATATTCAGTTTTGAGTAGACGTTCGCCAGATAGTTCTTGATGGTCTTTTCGCTTAACCGCAGATCATGGGCGATCTCTTTGTTCGTCAGGCCCTTGGCCACCAACGGTAGAAGACGTTGCTCCTGTGGAGTGAGAAGAGAGCGTTTTGACTGCCCCAACTCACTATATACTTTACGCAGCCATTCCTGTGTATGTTTCGTCAAGCGAGGGTCGATAAGCGCTTCACCGGAGGCTACAGTCCGAATGGCACGGATCAGGGCATCGGACGCAATGTCCTTCAAAATGTAGCCCTGAGCGCCGGAAAGTACCGCCTCGATCACGGTATGATCGTCGGCGAAGCTCGTTAAAAACAATACGCGAGTCTTGGGGCAGTTCGAGAGAATCATGCGTGCGGCATCTACCCCACTGCCGTCCGGCAGTCGAATATCGAGTAATACGAGATCCGGTTTAAGTCGATAACAGAGTTGCTTCGCCTCTTCCATCCGCCCACCCTGCCCCACAACCTTCATCCCGGGCGTCAAATCGAGGACCGCACAAAGTCCGATGCGCACGACCTCATGATCGTCCACAAGCACAAGCCGAATGGGTCTGGATCTATTCATACACATTTCCCTTCCCCAGCGGAATATCGACCAGGACCGTGGTTCCTCTCCCCGGCGCGCTCTCCAGCGTAAAGGTCGCGGAGATTTGCTTGGCTCGAGCGCCCATGTTGCGTAATCCATGACCGTCTCGCCGTTTGCGCTTGGAGGAAAATCCCACCCCATTGTCGCCGACGGTCAAGTGAATCTTATTATCCGCCAGACCAAGTCGAACCCACCGGCGGGACGCCTTGGCGTGACGAGCGCTGTTGCTGAGGGCTTCTCGTACGATGTTGAGTAATTGTTCTCCCAGTTTGGGGGTGATGAAGGACAGGACCGGGCTTGTGATGTGCAATTCAGGTGCGGTTCGGCCGGCGCCGGACATCGATGCGATGAGCTGCCGCAGAGCCTGTCCGAAATTCGGCTCCGCCGTGGTGCGTTGCGTCAGCAGGGCAATGAACCGCCGAACATCGAGCATCAAGTTGTTCAGCTGAGCAATGGCTTGAGTCATGTGGAGCTTCGACCGTCGAGGCGATTTTCCCATCGCCAACTTGCCGGCTTCCAGCTGCATGCCGACCGCGTACAGGGCTTGTAGAATACCGTCGTGCAGGTCTCGACTCAAGTGCTCACGTTTCTCCACCGCCAATTTGCGCTCGGTAATGTCCTGAACCGCGGCAAGGAGGAGCGGTCCGGCATGGCCTGATAATTCAACACGAGCAGCTTTGACCGAGACCCAAATAATCTCACCGGACTTACGAATGCAACGCTTTTCGTAGGTATACTCCGATCGAATCCCCCGGAAAAATTCGTCCATCAGCACAATGTTGGCGGAAAGATCTTCGGGGTGGGTATAAAGGGCATAGGTACTGCCGACGAGTTCATGTTCTTCATATCCCGTCAGCTCGCAAAAGGCTTTGTTGACACTGACCATTCGCCAATTTTCATCAAGAATACCGAGCCCGACCGGGGCTTCGGCCACGAAGCGCTGAAGCCTCAGCTCGCTTGCGCGTAAGGCTTGCTCAGCGCGTCTTTGTTCGGTGATGTCTCGGAAACTCAAGACGCGGCCGACGATTTCACGGTCGAGAATCTGTGGTCGAGAATAGCGCTCGAAGACCCGTCCGTCCTTGAAGTTAAGGATATCGAAGCTCTCTTGATTGGGATGCTCGTACAGCTCTCGAACCTTGCGCAGAAAAGCATCGGGATCTTGTAGTTGGTCCATGACAAACCCCAGCAACGCCTCGTCGTCTCGACAGTCGGCCAGAGACTGCGGAATATTCCACAACTGGAGAAAGCGTTGGTTGAGGCTGGTCACCTTGCCTTGTCGGTCTATGACGAGCAAGCCGTCTGCGACGGAGTTGATGGCAGCCTGCAGGAGCGAGTGCGAGCGTTTCCGATCGGAGATATCGCGCACGATGCACCCGACCGTGGCGCTATCGGCACCGCTCCCCGGAATAAGCGTCAGAATCCCCGAAAAATACCGTAACTCCCCACCCATCGACAAGGTATAGTCAACAATCTCTGGTTCGCCTGTCGTAATGACGCGACGAATCGTCTCAAGATAGCGGGAACCAGTCTCCGGTCCAAAGATGTCGGTCAATCGCTTGCCGACCAAATCCCGCTTCGGCAGCAGCAGTTTGTCTTCGTTGCAGGTCCACACATTGAGATATCGTCCGTCCTCATCGAATTCAAAGGCGAGGTCGTCCAGGGCGTCCAGAAATGAGCGGAGTCTGGCTTCGCTCTTGATCTTGGCCTCCTCGGCCCGTTTCAGGTCCGACCGGTCCACATAGATGCCGACGGCGACCGAGACCTGCTTGAACTCGTCGTAGATAAAAACGGGCCAGAGGAGGAGGTCGAGCAGGACACCGTCTTTGCGCCGGCGTCTCAGCTCGATAGGGCCAACCAACTTTCCTCGCGTGCCCGCTTGCCACAGTGTATCGGCGGCTGCCTCCTCGCCAGGCGGGATATAGGGGAGTTCGCACCCCAACACTTCCTCTTCCGACCAACCGAAGAGGCGGGTCGCGGCCTGATTCCAGCTGGTCACACGCGCGTTTCGATCGAGGCTGACGAGCGGAAGCGCTGATTCTCCGACGAGGGTACGGAGCAGACTCGAGGTTTGCTTGAGCTGATTCTCCATCTCCCTGCGCTCCGTGATGTCTTCGCAGGCCACCAGAATGAGAATGTCGCCTGTGTGGTCATGAATGGCCCGTGCTCGCTCTCGGATCCACAGCCTGGCTCCGTCCTTCCGGATCTTTTGGCCTTCCCATTGAAAGAGCTGGTAAGGACTGTCGGCACAGTCCTTCAGGTGTGTCAGGGCGGTTTGTTGGTCACGTGAGTCAAACAGTTTCACGATAGATTGGCCGATCAGGTCTTCCTTCAGGTATCCCAGACGATCGGCTCCAAGGCGGTTTACGGATAGCACGATGCCATCGGTGGTGAGGGTAAAGCACATGCAGGGGTTCTGTTCATAGAGTAACTGATATCGCTGCTCGCTCGCCTTGAGCACTGATTCACCTTGTTGCTTCAGTTCGATTTCCTGCTTGAGTTCACCGATGGCCCGTTGCGACGTTTTACATGCTGAAATCTGTGTTGGGACATGGTTGCGTTCGGCTTCGGCCAAGGCCTGTTGCAATTCAAGAACCTGGCGGCGGAGATCTACAAGCTCTGTTGACATTGCGCCGTCGGTATCCACTGGCACACTCATAGGGAAGATCCTAGGTGTTACACATGCGGAAGCTACAAGGCTAGTCCGCTTCCCGTCACAGGTGAGTCTATTTTATGTGAGTAGTATAGAACCCGCAGGCTACCGATGCCAGAGGGGGCGTCGAGGTCAGGAGGTGTTACGAAGCCGGAAGCACCAAGGGCACGAGCTGGTTTCAGAAGCGCTAAAAGTGTTGCCCTTGCGCACCACTGGACACATGGGTCTCTTTCATAAACCAGGCGACGGCTTCCGTACGGCGCTTGACGTGAAGCTTGTCAAAAATATTAGCCAGGTAGTTTTTCACTGTTTTGTCGCTCAAGCGAAGCTGGACAGCGATCTCCTTATTTGTTTTTCCTTCAGCCAGAAGCGGCAGGATCAAGCGCTCTTGTGGAGACAGTCGGGAAGTCCCATTGGAGGCTTCTCCAAGGTGCGAACTGGTCCGAATCCAATGCAGAGCCTGCTGGGTGACTCGCGGGTCGAGATAACCATGGCCACCCGCAACGGTACGAATGGCACGAATCAGGTCATCCATCCGGACATCCTTGAGGACGTATCCGTGAGCACCGTTCTGGACTGCTGCCATCACCGTGGAATCTTCAGCGTAACTGGTGAGGACAAGAATCCGAAGTTTGGGTACAACGGCCAGCAGCCGCCGACAGGCCTCGGTAACCGATGCGTCGGGAAGCTTCACGTCGAGTAGCACCATGTGGGGAGTCAGACGTTCAACCTGCGCCACGCCGGCTGCCACGGTTGCGGCCTCCCCGACGATCGCCATATCCGGTTCGAGATGAAGCAGCGCGCGCAGCCCTCTACGGACCATTTCATGGTCGTCAATAAGAACGATGCTGGTCTGTGACTGTTTCATACGGACACCTCATACGGACATTAGAAGGGGTTCCAAAGAAAACTCTGCGATGACTTGCGTGCCTTCTCCGGCCCTGGACTGGACCTTCAGCGTCCCACCGAGTCGTTTCGCTCGAGCTTCCATATTGGCCAGCCCATATCCTCGTGACTGTCCGCCCGTCGTCGAAAACCCAATGCCATCGTCAAGGATACTCACCCGAATTCTGGCTCCCCGCATGCGAAGTGAGACGACGACCTCTGCCGCGCGGGCATGGCGGACGCTGTTGCTGAGGGCTTCCCGCACGATATTCAGAATCTCTCGCTCTTCCTCATTCGTCAGGACATCAATGGCGCTGCGATGGAGATCCAGCCGTATCTGTAACCGACCTGTTTGCTCATAGGTCGCGCACAAAGCGGAGAGCTCCGACGACAAGTCAAACGCCTGGACAGTTCCCGATTCCAACTCTCGAATCATCCCACGGACCTCATGAATCAGTTGATTGAGCTGCAGGATCACCTGGTCGTCGGCCTCTGTTGCTTCCGCCGTTTGATTCCTCCGAGCCCGCTGATCCGTTCCAATGTTCAAGCCGATGGCATACAACGACTGCAGGACGCAGTCATGGAGATCTCGACCGATACGGGTGCGATCCTCCAGGAGCGTGTTCAAGCGGCTTTCAGTCGCTTGTATCGCGGTCGTCAACTCGCCTGCACAAGGCTTTAACTGGTGCAGATCCAACGATGCTTCCGCCGATCGGACCGAGGGGGTAGCTGAAACTGCCGAGGTCGATCGAAGTCTACCGTGCAACAATTGAAACCGTCTCCTACCTTCTCTCATGTTTCCCTCCTTTGTTCCCGATCTTCTTACTTGAGCTCTTTTTCAAGTTGAACCACCCAGATGTCGCTTGGATATTTAGTGCATCCCAGACCGGAAATCACCTGGCGGATCCGCCAGGGGGTGCCTGGCGGCGGTCGATCATTCATCGGCACCTCGCTCCAACTGGCGCAGGCCGAAAGATTCCTTGTATAGGTCGAGCAGACCGGTTGGCGGAGAGTGCTGAGGTGGACCGAGGTTCATCGTCCAACAATTGAACAATGGTCCTGTCTTCTGTCACGCCACTGCCCTTCCGTCACTTCCTCCGTGGTTTCTCAAAGAAACACATTCATTCCAAATTAAATGGCCAGTACTTACGCCAAATGGACAGGTAAAACACCTGATTTAACAGCCAGTCATTTACTAGTCGTCTAAGAATTACACTCCTGCATCTTTCAAGTACGCCAGCGTTCTATCCTCACGTCATCCGTCAAAAATCAACAAGATCAGGTCCGAATGGCCAGTACTTGTGGGCTAACAATACTAGTAATACTCCTGGCGTACACGCCAGGTGACGTTTCTCGACTGAAATGGAACCATTCCGGCCAATCAAACCAACCGGGCTCGAACGACCCTATGGCCGCAAAGGAATCGGGTCTATACCGAGCCCCCACCCAAAAGGAGGCTCCACATGCAAGCCACATTAGTCGGAGAGGAAAGAGGAATCGCGTTCTACGAAGGAGAGTTTCTCGTGAAGACGCTCGAAACAAAGGAGGAGATGACCCAGGCCTATCGGTTGCGACATCGCGTATTTGCCGAACGGCTGAAGTGGGTACCGGAACAGGCCGACCGACTCGAAGCTGATGTGTACGATGCGTGGAGTACTTCGATCGGGGTATTTGCAGATGAAACCAAATTGCTGGGATTGGTCCGCATGACCCATGCACCTGTCCCGTTCATGTTGGAGAGCGAATTCAGCGCCTGTCTTGTGGGTAGCCACAGGGTTCGGAAGGAAACCGATACGGCGGAAATTACTCGACTTGCCGTTGATCCAGCGATCGCGGATCGCGGTCTTTCGGCAAGGTTGATGAAAACAATCTTCAAGGGCATGTATCAATGGTGTCTGCTTCATGATGTCCGGTACACCTATATGGTGGTGGAGCACAGGCTCTTGCGGGTGGTCCAGCGCATGGGATGGCCATGCCGGCCCATAGGTGAACCAGTCGCATTGCCACCGGCCGAGGTTCTATCTATCGGAGGGTTACTTGATCTGGAAGAATTTCGCTTGCAAGCTTCAACCTGCCATCCCAGCATGCTCGATTGGCTCACAACAACAACGCCGGTCCTCAACTCTCCACACATGTCCGACGTGAAAAACGGCCAGGAAAGCGATATACGGGAATATGCGGAATTGGCAGAAGATCGGCTTCTGCTACGCGCCGCCTAGGAGCCTGTCCGGCATTGAGCTAAATACCTCTTGCACGGCGCCTCCAGATTGGCGATCAGTGGCATAGCCTCACGCCTAATCTGCAAGCCCGCCGGTGCTAGACCGCACCCTCCGTCCATGGGCGTAGGGCCACCAGTTGCGGTTGCTTTGTCACTGCGGGAATGGCTGTCGGTGGGTCACCACTCGAAGACGCAGCGCCACGTCACGGATCCAGCGAGTCGGGCCATGCCGGCGTCGGGTACCAAGTGGAATACGGTGCGAGAGGACAACTGCCAAGCGGCTATCGAAATTCCACAGGCCATCTCCCCACATCCGCATCCTCAACCACAATTCTGGCTTGCTTGGATCAATCGGACAAGCTCTTGGCCGCTGGAAGTGCAGCGAAGGGAGAGATGCGGGTAAATCTGAACCGCTTCGATTTATGCTTGGCTGGCGGTTGGCAACCCATGAAGGGCTGGTAGCCCATGTTCTATGGCGGTCGCAACGGCCTGAGAACGGGAGGTGACCTCTAGCTTGGAAAAGATGCCCTCGATGTGGAATCGTACGGTGCGTTCACTGACTCCGAGAATCTTGCCGATCTCCCAATTGGTCTTTCCGTTCTTCATCCAATTGAGAATCGTGACTTCGCGAGAAGAAAGCTCTTTGACGCATCGATTCGTTACCGGCGCCGATTTCGGTGCGGTTCTGAGCAGGGCCATATGTATATGATATCCGAGGTATTCGACGACAGGCATCACTCGTTTCGCATCGAGCGACTGCTCACTAGCAAACGAACAGAAGGTGGCGACTCCACAGGCCTGATCGACAGAGCCTGTCGTGATACCGTCATGCAGACCAAATCGCCGCGCCGTGACGATAAACTCCTGCTCCTTTTCGGAGGACATGTTCTGATAGATCTCTTGCCAATGTTGCGTACCAGGTGATTTCAAGGCTGACTTGAACACCGGATCGACGTCCGCAAACCCATTTTTCCAGTACATGTAGAGCCACTCATCCGGATAACTGGCGTTGACGACATTACTGAAGCCAGCAAATGTCCGATTTGGTCCAAGGCGAACGAGCCCCCCAAGAGCCCTTGTGAAGGAGAAAAAATTTTGGCATCGAACAAGCACATCCCGCACGTCGTCAGGAGTCTCAACCTGCATCACGAAATGAAGAATCTCCATGAAGTTCTGACACTCAGTCTTGGAGAGCGTATCGAACGTCTTGTGCGGGAAGGGTAGTCTCGTTGGTGTGTGAGCCATTGGGGAGCCTCCAGAGCTGACCATACAAGTAGAACATACTACACAACCAAGTCAAGAATCGCAACAAATCTTGCCAGGATCATCTCATTTTCAGGCTAGAGCTGATCGCCTCTATACCTGAGACCTATTCCACCATACGTTTAACATCGAATGAAATGCCTTGACGAGGATCACAGCCGGACATTGTAGCCGTTCCGCAGGCGGGAGAAACGTTTTAGGAGATTATTCACACTGTGACGCAGTCATGGTATCTCGGCAGAACTATCGTCACAGTCATTCTCTTGTTTTGTCTCGTGGAGCCGACGGATGCCGAAGCTCAGGCGCTTCGCTTTCAGCCTCAAGCGGCACGCGCCGCAGGACAGGGGAATGCCTTTTCGGCCCAGGCCGATGATGCATCAGCTATCAACTACAACCCAGCCGGTTTGGCCCAAGTAGAAGGCATTCAAACCGTGTTCGGCTCCACTGCGGTCGGCGGCTCTGTCGAATACCAGAGCCCCACTGGTTTCGACAGTCGGGGTGATTTCAACGGCAGCGTGAATTGGCCTCCTCCCAGCCACTTTTATCTCAGCGCCAACCTCTCCCCCATCAGGTCGCCCATGTTTTCCTCCGTGACCGTCGGGATTGGATTAACTTCGCCGTTCGGCTCAAATGCGAGCTACCCGGTCGATGGTCCCTTCAACACGGCTGTGACCTCGGCTGCGCTGCCGCTGATCGATATCAAGCCAACCATCGCTTACAGGATAAGCAAGAATCTGTCGGTAGGTGTGGGCGCCGATATCTATACATTTGCGAGCTTTCTTGGCGAAGGCCATGCGGAGCAAACAAGGATCAGCGCTGGAGCTCTCGGAATCCCACCGGGGGCATCAATCGAATTCAACGGAACCGGAACCGGCGCTGGTGCAAAGGCCAGCCTGCTCTATACACCTGTGAGAAACGGAGCCGGTCGACCGATCGTCTCCCTCGGGCTCGTCTACCGCTCGCAGGCGGTGGTGCCTTTGAATGGGTCTCTGTTGGTCAACGGAGCCAAGATCGCCGATGCTTCCACCGATCTGGTGCTGCCGCAAATATTCACTGGAGCTGTGGCCGTCTGGCCTGTCTGTACAAGCGAACGAGAGTGGAAGGTGGAGCTTGATGTCGAGTATGTGGGCTGGAGTTCAAATAATAATCTTGATGTCCGCCTGTCGAACGGAGCAACGATCCCACAGCCTCAGGAGTGGAAGGATGTGCCGGTTATCGCATTGGGAACCGAGTATAGATGGCTGAGCCCGCAGTGGCTGCCTTACTGGGAGATGGCCGTTCGTTCCGGTTATACGTACACGGGGGATCCCGTTCCCGATCGAACCTTCAATCCTGCCACCATTTCCTTGCCGGCTCACACCCTGTCTCTTGGGACCGGTTTTCTTTGCAAGGGAGCAGGGCGATTTCTGGGGGTGATTCCCTGCAGCGGAGAGTCAGCTCTGTGGCCGAAGGGCATTGGGATCGACCTTGCGTATCAGGAATGGTTCTACGAACCACGCACCGTCACCGGCAATGTGAATCCAACCGTCGACGGAACGTACCATGCGTTTGTACACCTAGGGACGTTCAGCTTGCGCACTCTATTCTAGATGGCGGGAGGTGGCTGATGAATGCTATTTATCAAGCGCTCGACGGAGATTTGAGACAGTCTTTGCAGTGAGTCCGGCTTCCCGTAGAGCTTCGTCGCTGGCCGAAGCCAGGTTGTCGAGACTCCCGAATCGGTTCAGGAGCTGATTGCGACGAATCTCGCCAATTCCGATGATCTGATCTAGTTTGGAGCTAACCAGTGACTTGCCCCGTAGTTTTCGATGAAAGGTAATTGCGAAGCGATGGGCTTCATCGCGAATGCGTTGGAGCAGATGGGTGGAAGGAGATTGGGGCTTGAGCAGGATCGGATTTTTTCGTCCCGCAAGGAAGATACGCTCCTCCTTGTCACCGCGGGCCTTGGCCAGCCCAAGGATCGGCAGTCCCTGCTTTCCCACCTCTTTGAGCCCTTCCAGTGCGGCAGCCAGCTGGCCTAACCCGCCGTCGATGAGAATCAGGTCCGGCTGAGCTAGGCGCTCCGTGGCTTGACTCGGTTCACCGCAGGTATCGCCATAGCGACGCGTGACCACCTCTTTCATACTTGCGAAGTCATTGGCTCCCGTGACCGTTTGGATTTTAAACCGCCGATACTCCTCCTTCTTCATCTGCCCGTCTTCCCAGACAACCATCGAGGCGACTGATTGGTCGCCCATCGTATTAGAGATGTCGAACCCTTCAATCCGGCGAGGAGCCTGCAGCAGACGCAGCAGCCGCTTCAGTTCCTCACCGGCCTGCCGGTCACGCGCCTCATCGCGCAAGTGATCGGCGACCGCCGCAGCTGCATTCTCCTCTGCTAGGAGGACGAGCTGATGCTTGGTGCCCCGCTCAGGAGAACGCACACGAACTGATTCACCTCGCTTATCGGAGAGCCATTGTTGAATCAAGGCGGCGTCCTCAAGATCGGTCGGGACGAGGATTTCTCTCGGTGGCTGTCCGTCTTTGTTGTAGAACTGCTCGAGAGCGGAATGCACCAACTCCTCATCGGACGCCGCGGCCGACTCGGGCCAGAAGAAATCCTTCCGTCCGATCAGCAGGCCGCCTCGCACGAACAGGATCTGAAGGTCCACCGCAGCGCCTTGTCGCGCCAGCCCGATCACGTCCTGATCGGTTACCGAGGTCTGGGTGATCCGCTGTTTTTCCAGCATCCGTTCGATCTTGAAGAGACGGTCCCTCAGCCGGACTGCCTCCTCGAACTCTTCCCGCTCCGCCGCCGCTTCCATGCGGGCACGAAGATCGTCCAGCAATTCGCGATCCCGACCCTCCAGAAATTGACGGACCTGTTTGACGATCTGATGGTACTCCTCCTTCGACTGATTACCGGTGCAGGGAGCCATGCACCGCTTGATCTCAAATTCGAGGCAGGCGCGGTCGGCGGTTCCGTCGATATCGATCGTGCAGGTGGCGAGGGGAAAAACATGTTTGATGACTTTCAACGTCTCTCGAAGGGCGTTCGCCGGTGTATAAGGACCATAGTACAGGGCCCCGTCTCTTTGCACACGACGTACGATCGAGAGCCGGGGGAAATCATCTTTGACGGGCAGCCGCACATAGGGATACTGCTTGTCGTCCCGCAACACGATGTTGAAGCGGGGTTTGTGGCGCTTGACCAGATTGCTCTCAAGAATCAGCGCTTCGAGCTCAGATCGAGTCACCATCGTCTCTACGTCGGCGATGTGGCTGACGAGAAGACTGGTCTTGGGGTTGTGGTCCGCTCCCTTCTGAAAATAGGATCGGACTCGGTCTGCGAGCACCGCGGCTTTCCCGATGTAAATGATTTCTTCTTGCTCGTTCTTGAACAGGTAGACGCCGGGGTTGCCGGGAAGATGGGCGAGTTTTGACTGGAGAACGTCGATCGTCATACGTCAACCGTCATGGATCAATCCCAAGACTACCAGGAGTAGGACCGACATTTCCTTCATTAGCCTATAACGATTGACGATACGCTATCTCAAGCCTCGGACAAACGACGGGCTTAATGTCCCTCGCGCGACTTCGGCCACCGGCCCTTTCATGGTGAGGCTGAAGTCCGGAGCCACATCGATATTCAGAGCCCCTCCCGGCATCTTGACGGTGACGGGGCTCTGCACAACTCCTAGGCGTACCGCTGCGCTAGCTGCGGCGCAGGATGAAGAGCCGGAGGCCTGCGTCTCTCCAGCTCCTCGCTCCCAAATCAGAATGAAGATTTCCTTTGGCCCGGTTGGAACCGCGAGTTGGACGTTGATCCGCTTAGGAAACAGCCTGTGGTTTTCTAGGGCCGGCCCAAGCGCCAAGAGTTCTTCCCGTGACCAGGTTTCTCCGGCAGGCTTGAAGACGACACAATGAGGATTGCCGACACTCACGCCGGTAAAGATCAGAGGCCGTCCGGCTACTTCGATCGTCTGCTGAATCAGCTCGGGCACGTCGAGTGAACAGGGGAGAGCAGCTGGCTTGAACGTGGCGAGCCCCATCCCAACGGTCGCCATGCTCGCGTCCCCATGCCGATCGACGTGCAGCTCGATCGTGACGAGGCCACCCCTGGTTTCGACTGTGAAGTGCTCCTTCTTCGTCTTACCAGTCGCGTGGAGATAGCGCGCAAAGATTCTGAGGCCGTTCCCCGATTTTTCCGCCTCGCTGCCATCCGGGTTGAAAATGCGGAGTCCGAAATCGGCCTTCTTAGAGCGGACCAAGGCTAAAATCCCGTCACTGCCTACTCCCCAGTTGCGGTCGCAAATGGCTTTGATCTTCTTGGGGCTCAATTGAAAGGTCATTTCCTTGGGATCCACTACCAGATAGTCGTTGCCGAGCCCATGTCCACGAAAGAAACGGTTCTTCATGCAGCGCTCCTTTGCTGTTTCATCCTTCGGAAAGCGTGAAGCGGGGGAACAATACTGTGGAGAGGAGGAATCGTCAATGGGGCGGAGCAGTTCACAACCGGGAACCGTCAGGTCGCCTTTACAGCGACGAAGGACGAGCAGCGCTCGCCTCCCTAGGCTGGCGAAGCGGGTTTCTCTGGTTAAACGATCCTCACACCGTCCGGCCGTTCGACCAGCTCGATCTCAATAGCCATCGGGCGCGTCAATGAAGATCAACCGGCTGCCGGAAGAGGTTGTGGCCGAGCCACTGGAAGTGGGAGGACAGTGCTCGCGCAGGAGGCGGCAGGACTGGAGAAAACCGAATAAGGGTAGCGTCGTATCTATAATCGGATCCTTCCTCGCCCCACTGGAGGGCGAGGAAGATATCAGTCGATAGAGCGCTCGACGAATCGGCAATGCCACTGACGGGGAAAGGGTCACAGACCCACAAAGACCTCCACTCATCAGCATCCATCAACCCTCAGAGAGCTACCCCAATCCCTGGACGGTAAGCTACACACTCTTCTTGTAGACGATTAACCCACCGATGAGGAGTGCACCCATTACGCCTGCAAACAACCACATCATATCCATAACGGCTCCTTTCAGGTTAGATGATGACGAACTGTCATCATCTAAGCAGAGCAACTCTTGTGCTTGAATGGTTCTAAGGAGGCTGCCTTGAAAAGCTCGCCAGAATGGATGTTTCGATATAGGCGCTGCTCTACGGATCGGAGAGATGGGGAAAATAACCTCAAGACTGTCTACTTGCTTAGACACTTGGCGTGGAAGCATCGACGTTCACATTGCCCCGACGAAGGATACGCTATTAGATCAGATGGTCACGTCCATGTGGTGTGGTCAAATCTTGGCTGGGCCCGATCGGGACAATACGGGTAGGATTGATGTCGTCGTGCGTCATGTAGTAGTGCCGCTTAATATGGTCGAAATTCACCGTGTCGGCGATGCCCTGGGTTTGGTAGAGATCCTTGAGATACCCGAAGAGATTGGGGTAATCGATGATTCGCCGGACATTACATTTAAAATGTCCATGGTAGACGGCGTCGAACCGAACCAACGTGACAAAGAGTCGCCAGTCGGTTTCCACAAACTCCAACCCGAAGAGGTACCGCCGACTTGCCAGTCGCGCTTCTAGCTGATCCAGCGCGCTAAATAATCGTCGTGCCGCCCGTTCATAGGCATGTTGTGATGTGGCGAATCCTGCCCGATAGACTCCGTTGTTCACGTTTTCGTAAATGAATGTGTTGAGCTCGTCGATTTCTTGCCGCAGGCCATCCGGGTACAAATCGACCTGGCTCTTGGTGAGGTGATCGAACTCGTTGTTGAAGATTCTCATCAGATCGTCATCGGAGTTGGTCACGATCCGTTTGGTGACACAATCCCACAGTGCCGGGACCGTCATGCGACCGATATAGTTTGGATCGGTGGCATGATACGCTTCACGGAGAAACTGGAATCCATTGATAGGATCAATGGAATGTCCAGCACCTTCTCGAAATGCCCATCCTCGCTCGTCACGAATAGGATCCACGACCGTCATCCCGACCACATCTTCAAGCTGCTTCAACTTGCGTACAATGATCGTACGGTGAGCCCAGGGACATGCCCACGACACATAGAGATGGTACCGGCCGGCGACGGCGGGATAGCCTGAGCTGCCGTCGGCTGTGACCCATCCCCGGAACGAGTCTGGCTGGCGAGTAAACTCACCGGCCGGCGATTGTTCATCTGGAAATTGGGCTTGAATTTCCATACAGAATCGCTTCCCCACATCAGTATCTCATATTTACAATCTATGGTGCTGGGAAGTCTCAGCGCAGTGCTGTCGCATTTCGCCACGGCATCACATGCCCTTGGTGGCAAAAAGCCGCGAATATCCGCCTTCGCATGAGGAAAACAGCGGGTTTGTGGGGCATGTCCCGTGCGAGAGGCTTGATGGGAGTAAGAATGAATCTGAGGTCGAAGACCAGACCGAGAAGATGGGATTTGTGATTCGTCCCTCGTTGAGTCAAAGCACAACCGAATCTCTCCTTTGGATCGTACACGGTCTAATGGCTTGCGTGATCGTAGCGTTGGGAGTTGCCTGTGAGAACAAGCCGGTGGATACCTCTACGGTCACACAACACCTGTCTCCTGAGCGACCTGGGTTGCTGCAGTTGACGCCGGAAGAGTTGTCTCGGTTGCGGCTCGAACTCGTGCCGGTCAAGCAGGGGCAACTGTTTTCGCATCGTCAATTTCCCGCAACTGTACAGGCCAACCAAAACGAATTGGCGGAGGTCACGCCTCTGATCCGAGGACGTGTCGTCAAAGTCTATGTGGATGTGGGTCAGGACGTGAAAAAAGGCACTTTGCTGGCGATGATCCATAGCGTCGACCTTGGACTGGCAGAGGGAGATTACCTGAAGGCAAAGGCCAGACTGGAGGAAGCGGAACGATCCCATGTGCGGGCCAAAGAACTGTACGACGGCAAGGCGGTAAGCCTGGCTGAACTGCAACGCCGCGAAGCTGCCATGAAGACGGCTCAGGCCGAAGTCAGGGAGGCGAAGAACCGCCTGGAACTCATCGGTGTGCCGGAAGAAGAAATCGAGAGGCTGGGCCGGGAACAGACCATCAAGGCCAACGTGCCGCTGCGTGCCCCGTTCGACGGCCGGATTATCATGCGCAATCTCACCAGAGGGGAGGTTGTTGAAACCGATCAGAAGCTCTTCACCGTGGCGAATCTCACGGATGTGTGGGTGATCGGCAATGTGCCTGAGAAGGATGTGCAATTCATCCACAAGGACCAGAAAGTGTATGTGGTACTGGCGGCCTACCCGCATGCGATCGTCACCGGCGCAGTTACCTACATTGGAGATGTGCTTGATCCAGCCACGCGGACCATGCGTATCCGGATAACAGTTCTCAACCCCGATCGTCTGTTGAAACCGGAAATGTTCGCCATCGTCAGTGTGCATGGAGCATCGAACAAGGACACGCTGAGCGTGCCCCTCTCGGCGGTCCAAGACGGGTCTGCAGGCAAGATGGTGTTTGTTCAACGGGAAGCCGGTACCTTTGAGGCGCGGACGGTCAAGTTGGGAAACGAAGAGGGAGATGTGGTCAGGGTGCTGGAGGGGGTTCAGGTAGGCGAGCAAGTCGTCACGAAGGGCTCCTTTTCCCTGAAATCTCAACTGGAACGGCACAAGATCGAGCCTTCGCTATGATCGCCTCGCTTCTAGAATTCTCACTGCGGCAACGGATACTGGTCCTGGGTCTGGCCTGTCTGTTGTCCGTCGTCGGCGTCTTTGCCTTCCAGTCTATCCCCATCGACGCCTATCCCGACGTGACCAACATCCAGGTGCAGGTGCTGACCGAGGCGGCTGGTCTCTCACCGGTCGAAGTAGAGCGGTTCATTACCTATCCCCTCGAACTCCAAATGACGGGTCTGCCTGGTCTGGCGGAAATCCGTTCGCTCTCCAAGTTTGCGCTCTCTCAGATCACGGTGGTGTTTCAAGAGAATGTCGATATCTACTTCGCCCGCCACTTGGTTCTGGAGCGGATCATGGCGGCGAAAGAGCGGCTGCCAGAGGGGCTCGAGCCCGTGATGGCCCCTGTCACCACTGGGTTGGGCGAGGTCTATCACTATTATGTCAAAGGACCTCATGCGAAGGCGACCGATCCTCAGGTCGTCGAAAGAGAATTGACGGAGCAACGAACTATGCAGGACTGGGTTCTACGCCCGCTGCTGAAAACCGTGCCGGGCGTGATCGACGTGAACGGCATGGGCGGGTTCGTGAAACAGTATCAAGTTCTGGTGGATTCGGCCAAGCTCCACAAGTTCGACCTGACGCTCCACCAGATCTACGAAGCGGTGGTGAAGAACAACGCGAACATCGGGGGCAACGTGTTGGAAAGATATGCCGAGCGCTCGATCGTCCGAGGGCTCGGGCTGATCAAGACCCTGGGCGATATCGAGTCCATCATCCTGAAAGAGGTCGGCGGCACGCCGGTGTTCGTTCGAGATGTCGCCGAAGTCCGCATAGGTCACGCCGTCCGTCATGGTGCCGTGGTCCTCAATGGGGAGCAAGAGGTCGTGATCGGAACTGTGCTAATGCTTCGCGGAGGCAATGCCCGTCAAGTGGTCGAAGCGGTCAAGGCCGAGGTGCAGGACCTGCAACAGGGTACAATCATCCCTGCAGACACAAAGCTGATCCCCTTCTATGATCGCATCGAACTCGTGAATGCCGCCATTCAGACGGTGCGCGATGCATTGATCGAGGGGATCGTGTTGGTGGTCTTTGTCTTCTTTTTTTTCCTGGGCCATGTGCGCAGTGCCGTCGTCGTGACGGTCTCGCTGATCGTCACCCCGTTGCTCACGTTCATCGCAATGCAGCGACTGGGGCTTTCAGCCAACCTGATGACGCTGGGTGGGCTGG
The DNA here is from genome assembly GCA_029194725.1 of Nitrospira sp. Lineage (GTDB taxonomy): Bacteria > Nitrospirota > Nitrospiria > Nitrospirales > Nitrospiraceae > Nitrospira_D. The sequence continues at coordinate 108,203 of JARFXQ010000003.1, forward strand.
CAATCGCCATCGGTGAGATCGCGGACGGCTCGCTGGTCGTAGTCGAAAACGTGTACCGCCATCTCGCGCAGGCCAACGGGGAGAGTGGTAAGAGCAAGGTCGATGTCATTCTCCATGCCACGAAAGAAGTGGGCCGGCCCATCCTCTTCGGCATTCTGATCATCAGCGTCGTCTTTCTGCCTCTCATGACCTTGGACGGCATGGAGGGGAAGATGTTCGCGCCGCTCGCCTACACGCTTGTGATCGCCCTCCTCGCCTCGGTCGTGGTGACGCTGACCTTGTCCCCGGTACTCGCGTCGCTGTTCCTACGCGGAGACCATCCGCAGGAGACACGCCTGACGTTTTGGATGAAACAGCGTTATCTCCCCATATTGCAATGGACGCTTCGGCACCGCCGCCTCGTCCTGATCGGTTCAATAATGGTCGTATTTTGCAGTCTTGCTCTTATTCCATTCGTAGGGCGAGAATTCATTCCGCTCCTTGAGGAAGGGACCCTGACTCCCCAGATTGTGAAGCTGCCGAGTGTGTCGCTGGCCGAATCCATCGAGACGGAGAAGCAGACCCAACAGGTCATGTTGGAGTTTCCCGAAGTGAAGATGGCTGTGAGCAGAATTGGTCGGGCCGAGATTCCCTACCATCCTGAAGATCTGTATGAAAGCGACCCGATCGTGTCCTTGCACGACCGGAGTCTCTGGAAAACGGCGAGGACCCAGTCGGCGTTGACCGACGCCATCCGCAAGAAGCTGGCCGATATCCCCGGCATCTCCGTGCTGATGAGCCAGCCGATTCAGGAACGGGTAGACGAGCTGATCTCAGGGATCAGGACTCAATGCGCCATCAAGGTGTTTGGAGACGATCTCGATGTGCTCCTCGACAAGGCGCAAGAGATTGCTGCTTTGATGCAGCAGATCAACGGCGTTAAGGATATCAAAGTCGAACAAATTGCAGGCCAGCCCTATCTCATCATCGACATCGACCGACAAAAGATCGCTCGCTTCGGTATCAACGTGGCCGATGTGCAAGAGATCATCACCACTGCCATCGGAGGCAAGGTGGCGACCCATGTGTATGAAGGCGAACGGCGGTTTCAGTTGACCGTTCGGTTTCCAGAACAACAACGCAACAGCGTCGTAACTATCGGAGAGATTCGCGTAAAATCGGCTTCCGGTGCACTGATCCCGATGAGCGATCTTGCCAGGATTGAGATGCGCGAGGGCCCGGCTCGCATCAGCCGCGAGCATGTGAAGCGACGCATTTACATCGGCTTCAATGTCGTCGGACGAGACATCGGCGGCGTCGTGGATGAGGGTCGAAAGAAACTCACAACGCAGGTCCATTTGCCGGAAGGGTACAGCGTCGTGTGGGGGGGGGCATTCGAGAACATGGAGCGGGCCAACGCGCGACTCTCGATCGTCGTGCCGATGACGTTGGGACTCGTCTATTTCCTACTCTTCTGGGCCTTCCACTCGCTGCGTTACGCAACCTTGATTTTTCTCAATCTCCCCTTCGCATTGATCGGCGGTCTGGTCTCGCTTTGGCTGAGCGGGCAATATCTAAGTGTGCCGGCTTCCATCGGGTTCATCGAACTGTTCGGGCTCGCGGTGGGGAATGGAATTGTCCTTGTCTCGTACATCAACCAGCTGCGCCATGAGGGACAGTCGATCCACGAAGCGGTCCTGACCGGTTGCAGCCTGCGTCTTCGTCCAGTCGTGATGACAATGATGACCACATTGCTGGGGCTCCTGCCACTGGCGTTGGCCCACGGGATCGGAGCCGAGGTCCAACGGCCGCTCGCCAGCGTCGTCATAGGCGGACTCTTCACATCGACGGCACTGACCTTGGTGGTACTGCCGGCTCTCTACAGTGCCTTTGCGGGACGTACGGTCGGGAAAGAGGAGGCCCCGGAATGGGTGTGAGGGGAGAAGAATGGAATGCGGGAGGTGCTCCCTCGATGCACGCGATCATGGGGCGACGATGCCCTACTCCGAATTGGGAATGAAAGTGTTTAGGGGAAGGATTAGTTTGGGAGAGGTCCTTAGAAGGTTCGTTCCCGGTACGGTCAGGCACTAAACTTGTACTTGCTAAATTGGTACGTCAGTAGGGCCGGTCCAGCTTTGATTCCTTCGCTGGCAGGCGAGGCCGAATTCACAGAGCGATCAGTCGGAATGGGGAAGGGGGATCTATGAGACACGTATTGGCGAGAATAACCTTGTTGTGCCTTGTCTTAGCTCCGGGGGGATGGGCGCATGCTGCCGACGCCGGGGATCGCGATATTTCCAACGGAGAGGACCTATTGAGGGACAAGCAGTACAAGGAGGCACGCACAGCGCTGGAGGCCGGAATACAGAAGGATCCTACGAATGTACAAGCTCATTTGAGTCTTGCAAAAGCCTGCCGAAGTTTAGAAGCCTGGGCCTGTGCCGAGGAACATTACGAGACCGCATTGCAGCTGGACGCCAAGGCAGGGGCGACCGGATCGACGCAACCCCGTTTGCGTAAAGCGACCGTGTGGCGTTCGCTCGAGGAAGTAACGGCCTGGCGATTGCTCACCGATGCGAAGGGGCTGCTGAGCGACGGGAAAGTTTCACCTGAAAAGATGAGGCAAGCGGAGGAAGCCTTGGCCAGTGCCAATGAGTTGGGGCTCGACAACGACCAACTGGCCCTCTATCAACAGCTGCAAATGAAACTTCCACGGCAACGAACCGTTGCTGTATCAAACAACCCATCGCCGCGCGGATCGGCTATCGGAGCAATGCAGGCCGAGCCACAAGAAATGCCTATGGTGCTGGTGCCGGCGGGGGAATTTACGATGGGAAGCAATCTCGGAGATGACGAAAAGCCTGTGCGGCGTATTTACCTGAATGCCTTCTATATGGACAAGTTTGAGGTCACGGTGGGGCAATATGCCAGGTATCTGGAGGTGACGGACATGGAGGAGCCTCCTGACTGGAACATCATGAATCAACCGCAACATCAGAGACGCCCGATCGTTAACGTAGATTGGCAGGATGCCGTCAAGTACTGCAAATGGGCCGGCAAGCGCCTGCCGACGGAAGCGGAGTGGGAAAAGGCGGCTCGGGGGACGGATGGGCGCATCTACCCCTGGGGTAATGAAGCCCCGACCAGACTGCACGCAAATTACGGGAGAAATGAATGGAACAACCATCAGGCCTTAAGCCCCGTGGGATCGTTCGAGGCAGGAAAGAGTCCCTATGGGATCTATGACATGGCCGGCAACGCTTGGGAATGGGTCTTCGATTGGTACGACCATGCCTACTATAGGAAGGGTCCGAACAAGAACCCCATTGGGCCGGCAAAGGGTGAGGGAAAAGTGGTACGGGGTGGGTCTTGGCTGTATGTTCCGGAGTTTCTGCGTTCCGCGCATCGGTTCGACGCGCAACCAACGAACCGGCTCTTTGGGTATGGGTTTCGTTGCGCAAAGACGCCATAGTGTTCGTGCCATAGGCAGTCCTTAAACCGGAGGCATGGCTCCTTTGGCGTTGCTGCTGTGTGTGCCGTGCCTCAAAAGAGGCGGTTCATCGATATTTGGCGAAGCAGATGAGGTCGAGATGGTCGTAATGATCGGGAAGTATAGTTTCAGCCTTGTAGCCGAGGTCCATGAAGAACTGAATATTTCTCGCGGTTCGCAGCATGGTGCAGGCATAAAATTTGTGGGCGTCGATCGTCACTCGTTCGATTTCGCGGACCAGAGCTTTTCCCAGGCCTTGACGCCGATGGGTAGGACTCACGGAAAGCAACCGGATCACACAGACACCTGCTACCGTCCAGAAGCGTACGGAACCGACGATCGCTCCTCCTTCTTCCGCCACGAAAATGTGCTTCTCTCTCGCATCCTCTTTCAGACTCTCAAGCGTCTCGGTCGTCCAGCCGCTGACTTTGTAGATGCCGGCATACTCACCGAATGCAGCCTGTTGCACCTGAAGGAGAGCTGGAAAATCAACCTCGGTCGCAGCCCGAATGTGAACCACAATGCAGATCCTTGATAAAGAAAGGGCTCTGCACTTTCATAGCGGAAGGGAGGGAAATTCGCAAGTGCGCGTGGCTCCATGTTGACGGAAGCAGTGTGAGGCAACATGCCGAAGTGTCCCAGCAGTTACCAAATGAACCCTTCTCACAATTCGCCACCTCATACAACCCAATTACGCGGCTTTATCGCATCATCTTCCACAGAAATAGATTTCAACCTAGCACAACATACTAGGACGATATCCCATGCCAAAATCAGCATGAACCGTCGGACTTGGAGACAAGCTCCTGCGTTCCAGTGAGTGGAAGAGGGATCATGGACGCAGCGAAGCCAAGTGCTTGTCACTGACTTCCGAGAGTCCGTTGCACAAGATATGATGAGCCCTCCTCGACATCCGCCGTATCTGCTCTACGTTGGGTGAAAGGGGGCGAATGCAGACCGACGGATAGCCCGATGCCGTCACGCAGCTTCGCTTCCGTACCGACGGCGTTCAGATCCGGACAACGCTCCCTGTCGTGAGATCACTCGCCGATTCTGAGTGATCACATCATCGGCGATCATTCCACAATTGATACAGCGCCAACCATGAAAGTCCGATGAGGAACCAGTCTGCACCGCGAAGCTGTCGTCACTAACGGCGAGCCCGTTGCATCGTAGGCAATTCACCGATCACCTCCCAGTAGAAGATCCCCTCCCGTCCACGACGCCGGTTGCGAAGTCGTGAGAGTAGCGATATGAACCATGCACTGCGCTCGTGCAGCTAGCAGCAACGCTGTTCCGTCTTGGAAGCCCTGCACGTACCGCCTGAGAATCTCGGGGGGGCATAGACGATAACTGTTGGTGTGGTCAGTATTCATCACGGCATCCCGCAGTCCATCTGCTTCCGCACGCCACCCATCCACCTCCGGTTCCGTGCAAGCCTGTGCAGATTGGCTTTGACACCAGGCAATTCGAAGATTGATGGGGTCTGTCGCTTGTTTCATACTTCACCCTCGCTGTAATCCAAGTCTGCAATCCAAACATCTGCTACAGCAAGTTAAATGCCACGAGACGAAGGTGAACCTGTTGCTTTCTAGGTTTACTCGACCGATCTCGTAGCTACATGTTTCTAATGACTTATCTACATTAAGCAAAATCGTTGCCCGCAAGCAGTGCGGATAACAGGGTATTCGACGAACCGTAGAATGTGAAGGATATAGGATCTACTGGTTCCTAATGATACTAGGAGCAACCCTAGGATAAATATCCGTAGATGAAGAGGGGCCGTGTGGCGCGTGGCGGAATTCTCCGGTCGATCCGATCCCGACACGTGACGGGAGGTGCAACGCAACTTCAATGAATTACATGCCTTCCCGCCCATCAGATCGATGGGTCGGAGCGTGCACGTTTGAGGCTCGATTGGCGACCTCCCTCATGGCGGCACACTCGTGTCTGTGCGTGCCCCCTTGTAATCGGGTATAGTGGTCAAAATCGATTCTGGGCGGAGGTGGACAAGGACCATTCGTTGAGCGAACGTGCAACCTATTCGTGGAACAAGGAGGTGCGATGAGTGAGTTTGGAGGTGGAGCCGTTAGAGATTTTATGCATCGTTATCTGGAGGTGATTCCACTAGACACGACGACAGCGGCCGCGGCTGAGCGCATGGGTGTCAAGGGGATTGGCTGTCTGTTGGTGGAATCGGATGATCCCAAACGAGGACCGTTAGGGATTATGACGGAAACGGATCTCGTCCGGAAAGTGCTTGCGCGGGGATTGGACCCCACGGTCACGATGGTGGATCGTGTGATGGTCAGCCCGATTTTGACGATCACAGGGGACCGCCCCATGTTGGATGCCAGCCATTTGATGGAGACCAATCATGTACGGCATCTCTGTGTGGTGGAGGCTGGTGAGATTGTCGGGATCATGTCGGTGCGAGACCTGGTGCGATCGTTTGTGGATGCGGAGAGCGGTCCTGTCTGCGAACTTGACAAGGTGTACCGCCCGCTCAGCGTCTTGATGGCGACCACGTTCGCAACGATACATAGTGACGCGTCTCTTCTTGATGCTGCTCAGCTGATGAGCGAGAAACGGATCGGGTCGTTGTTGACGATCGAAGCGGGCGAAATCGTCGGTATCGTGACCGAACGCGATGTGGTCCGGAAAGGGCTTGCCGCCAAGCGGGATGCAGGCAGCACTCACGTCAGTGCCGTGATGAGCTCTCCTCTACTGAGCATCGATGTCAATCGCACCGTACGAGATGCCAGCAAAGCCATGGCAGAACAGGGGGTGCGCCACCTGACCGTGACTGAGAACGGGAAGATCGTCGGCGTACTCTCCATACGGGACTTGGTGAAAATGGTCTCCATCCGGGATCGCCACAGATTTCTCGGCAGGACCTAGCAGAATGTTGGCGCGTATCGTAGCAGCAGGATGGGACGGCAGCTGAGCAACTAAGGAAGTCTCGCCAGGCGGAGGCGGATGGAGAGGGCCACGGTGGAACAGACCAGTTCCCCGTCGAGGCGCGTTTCGGCGGCGAAGATCACGGAACTGATCGTCGGCGGCATTGCCGCTACATCGATCACGACGGCCCGTTTCATTCCCATCCAGCCGAGGAACCCATATTATCGTCGGCCCAAGCATCAGCCGCGAGGCAACACCTACGGCTCCACGGAAATGGTCTTAGACGAGAGGTGCCTGCACTTGTCGTCAGGAGATGCGCGTCGGAGCCGTCCGGTAGTCGGCTCGGGCGAGTCCTCCGTCACCAGCCGCTTCCAAACATACGGCCGCACCCAGGGGTCGAGGAATTTTCTGGCGCGCCATAACGGAATCTGGAATCCCACACTATATCGTGATGACGACTTCCACCTCGCCGGTGCGGCGGGCCACTCTCAAGGCGACTTCGTCTTCATGTCGATCGAGCACGAGGTCGAGACGCGCGGTTCCGACGGAGAGGTTCCGAATCTCGACTCGCTCAAGAAACGGCGGCAACACAGGACGGACGAAACTCACCAGACGATGAGGTGCGTCGATTCGTAACCCAAGACAAGCTTGGAGCAACAGGAAGCCGGTCCCGGCCGCCCAGGCTTGCGGAGAACAGGCCGTCGGATAGAGCGTGGGGCTTTCCCCGGCCCGCCGAGCGAATCCGCAGAGCAATTCCGGCAGCCGATGGAGTTCGAGAAAGAGGCTGGCATCGAAGATCCCGGTCAGGACCTTCATCGCACCTTGCTTATAACTGTAAGACGCCATGCCGGCCGCGATGATGGCGTTGTCGTGAGGCCACACCGATCCGTTATGGTAGGACATCGGGTTATACCGTGCCTCCGAGGTCGCGATCGTGCGGATGCCCCATCCACTGAAAAACTCCTCGCTCAGCAGTGCGCGGGCCGCGCGGGCACCGCGTTCATCCCCAGCGATGCCGCCATAAAGACAATGACCGACGTTTGAGGAACGTACGCGGCAAGGCCGCCGCCGCCCGTCCACAGCAAGGGCATACAAATCCAGCTCTTCACACCAGAACGCCTGCTCGAATCGCTCTCGAAGGGCGTCGGCTTCTTTCAGCAATCGATCGGCTTGATCGATATCCCCCAAAAGCCGAGCCAAGTCCGCCGCCGTTCGTTTGGCTTGATACACGTAAGCCTGGACTTCACAGAGGGCAATCGGCCCTTCTGCAGCCGTCCCGTCGGCGTGGAAAATGGCATCGTGGGAATCTTTCCATCCTTGGTGCACCAGTCCCTTGTCGGTCCGCCGAGCATAGGTCGTGAAACCCATCCCGGTTGGATCGCCGTACTGATCGATCCACTGGAGAGCCAGCTGAATATGCGGCCAGAGCGTTTCGAGAAACCGGCGATCGGCACTTCGTTCGTAATATGCGCCTGCCAGGACGATGAACAACGGCGTGGCGTCGACACTCCCGTAGTATTTGCCAAACGGAATTTCCCCGAGGGCCGCCATTTCCCCCTGACGCGTCTCATGTAAAATTTTCCCGACCTCTGCATCCTGTTCCGGCCGATTCTCCGTCGCCTGAGTCGCGGCTAGAAAGGCCAAGACCCCCCGCGCGAGAGCAGGATTCACCCACAACAGCTGCAACGCGGTAATAATTCCGTCCCGCCCAAATGGGACGCTGAACCAAGGTACTCCGGCATAGGGATAGAGCCCCTCCGGCGTTTTCGAGATCAACATGTGGAGATCGGCGATCGACCGGTTCAACCAGTGATTGAACTGTTCATTCGAGGTGTATACGTGGGCATCGGAGGCTTTGGCTCTCTGTAACGCGCGATCGGCATCAAGTTGGGCTCGGTCGTAAGAGAGAAATACCTGACTTCTCCGTTGCTTGATTTCACAGGCAATCGAGATCTCCCACGTCATGTCGGCGTGCGGAGGGATGTTCGCCTCGATCCTCAAGCCGTCGAGCATCACCCGTTTCGGCGCTGGAGAGCACCGGACAGCTGCCCGACGGAGGGTTTCATCGAGTCCTTTGTACCCAAACACCAGTCCGGTCTTCGATCGTATGGTGTTGAGCCGCCGTCCACGACGAGGCCGCTGATGGCCTCTCGCTTCGAAAAGGTCGGCGAAATCCGTATCCAGTACGATCGTGAGCAGGAGGGGAAATTTCCGATCCCCATAGTTATGAACTTGGATGCGCTCGTAGCAGGTCCCTTGCCAGAGAAATCGTGTACGGCACAGATGGAGCGTGCCTCGCGGTACCGGCCGTTGCCCGTCCGTCAGGTCCGGGTTGGTCAGATCAATCCGAACGAGTGCATTGTTCTCCTTCACCATGGCGCTGAGTAACAGCGGGCGTTGCGCCCCGAGCGAAAGCTCCAATTTGGATAGGAAGCGTGTCCCTTCATGATAGAGCCCTTGCGGCCCAGGAAGTACTTGGTGAATGTCACCGTACCGATCGAACACTGCGAAGGTCTCACCCTGCTTCAATACTTCCGTGCGGCCGTCGGCCAATGAGGATGAAGCGAGGATGTAATATTGATCCTTCAATCTGATTACGTCGTTCATGAACCGTTTCCTTTATGCACCGGTACTTGCTCGACTCATCCGTGTGGCGACCAATGCTGTGATCAACAGCACAAGGGCGATTCCGAGCAAGCCTGTTTCAGGGCCCAGTTGCTCTGTGATCCATCCGAAGGCCGAGATTCCCCCAATCGCTGCAGTCATAGCACCGGTCCCATAGAGCCCCAACACCCGTCCGATCATCTGACTCGGCGTAAGCTCTTGGATAATCCCCCAGGCTATCGGAGTAAATGCACCCATACCGCAACCGACTATACCCATGAAGAAACCAGCGAGATATGGGTCGAGCGTCTGCGTCAACGCACAGAGAGCGGTGCCGCTCAACACACTGGTGCCCATAATCAGACGCATCCGATCTTTGACCATCCAGTCCGTCACCCACAAGAGTCCGATTGACGTCAATAGCAATCCGACGCCGAGCGCCGACCATAAATAGCCGACCTCGACCGGACCCAATCCAAGCATCTTCCGTGCGAATACCGGGAAGAGAGCGGTCAGCGCACTAGTGCCAAAGGTATAGAGGACTGCAGTACCGGTCAAGAGTAACAGTCTCGGTTGGGTGACGACTCCATAGCGAAATCCTTCGATCAGATCCTGCAGCATGGTCGGGGTAGACGAGAGTGACGGGGAACTTGCGACAGGTTTGGCAAAACGGACCAACGTCAGGAACGCAGCGGATATCAAGTACGTCGCAGCGTTGAGACATAAGACCTCTTGTGACCCGTAGGCGGCAATGCCCAGGCCGCTCAGTGCCGGACCAAAAACAATGCCGAGGCTCGTCGTGCCTTGAATGAGTGCATTGGCAGCTGTGAATTGCTTCTTGGGGACAAACGCCGGGATGGCGGCGGTGAGAGCCGGACCGAACACCGCCGTCGCAATCGCGTGCAGTAGGACCAGCGCGTAGAGGACAGATACTGTAAAGGATTCCACAGGGATCAGGCATGGAATCAACCCAATCAATACGGCTCGTAGCACGTCACTGGTGATAAGCAGCACTTTTTTGGGAAACCGATCGACATACACACCGATGATCGGACCCAGGACGATCGGGGGGATCGTCTGTAGCAGACCGATCACAGACGTTTTAAGCGGGGATCCGGTGACGGCATAGACAAACCACAGAAGCGCCAGCTTGGAGACACCATCGCCGATCTGCGAGATAAGCTGTCCGGACCAGACAAGTCCGAAATCGCGAGTCAGGAGCAGCGGACGATCCCCGACTGAGATGTTGTCTGTACTCTCCACCGTTGGGGCGGAGTAAGGCAAGCGGCCGGAGCGGCCTTGCATCAGCTCTCGCCCTCCAGCCGTATCCTCTCGGTGTTTACGGCTCGGACGCCCGGCACTTGACGGGCAGCCTCTGCAGCTTCAAGGGCGATGACCTGGAAACGCACCGTTCCGTTGAGCTGGACGACACCCTCTTCAGTCTTCACCTCGAAGTTGGCTGCTTTTAAGGTCGCGCTTTTGGAGAAACGCTCTTTGATCAAGGCGGTGAGAATTTCATCCTGTTTCTTCGATAGCGCCTTCGCGAGGTCTTTCTCGACAACAAGTTTGTTGACCACACCCTTCACACTTGAGACGGCTTGCGCGATTTCTGTCGCGGTTGTTTTTTCTTCTTCGGTCGAGACCCGTCCTGTCAGAGTCACGGTTTGCTGATCGTCTTCAACTTCAATCTCGTAGTGGAAAAGCCGTGAATCTCCCATCAGCGCAAGCTTGACCGACAAAATGAGTGAACCCAGGGGCTTCTTGACGACAGGTTCCTTCTCCTTGTTCTCAGACTCAACCGGTGGTAAGTCCGTTTTCGTCGGCGGACTGGATTGCGACTGCGGCTTCGTTTCGCCTGATGGCTTGTGCGGCGGGGGCTGCCCCTCGGAAGCGGCTGGGGCCTGTTGGAGGCGTGGCACAGCCTTCTCCGGTGCGCCTTCCTTGTGATCAGCTGAGTCCGACTTGACGGGAGGATTGGCTTGGGACTGCGGCTTCGTTTCGCCTGATGGCTTGTGCGGCGGGGGCTGCCCCTCGGAAGCGGCTGGGGCCTGTTGGAGGCGTGGCACAGCCTTCTCCGGTGCGCCTTCCTTTTCTTGTGGCTCAGACGACGCCGAACCAACACTTATCGGCTCCAGCAAGAACAGACCTATAGTCAGTATGATCAGCGCTCGTGGCGACTTGGTCATCCAAACGACCTCCTCGTGAACGGTCATTCTAACTCGCGACGTCCTTCGTGTCATCTATCCACGGATATTCACGGATCGAGAGGGCCCCTTGAGATCCAAGGGGCCACTCCCACTTCGATACGTCAGTGTTGCTACGAATTGGACGGTGGTGGGTTAGGAGGCAAAAGAGGAACCGGGTGTAGAAACAACCAAGCTCCCTGTGTGCGACTTGTAAAAGCTGAACAACCATGCAGTAGCAGCCGTCATGAGAAGAATGAGGCTGATTCCACCTAGGCTGGCGGCTGGACCGATCGTATCGGCAGCCCACCCAAAACCTGCCATACCGGCCATGGATGACGCCATTCCTCCCGTGGCGAAGCTCGTAAAGACTCGGCCTAAGAGATGCGCCGGCGTCAATTCTTGGAGCATCGTCCACACCAATGGAGTAAACATCGCGGTGCTTCCTCCGATCACGGCGATCAGGGCAGCGGCCACAACAGGAGCTTCTAGGAAACCGAGCGCCGCGACGGCCAGACCACCGATGGCCAAGGCACCGGACATGAACCGCAACCGCCAGGATACATCTCCCTGTGTGATCGATGTCAGGCTAAGGGAGGCAAGCAGCATCCCGACTCCGAGCGCCGACCACAACCACCCGAGTTGGATCGGCCCCACGCCAAGCACCTCTTTGGCAAAGACCGGCAGCAGAAAGATAAAGGCACTGATGCCGACGCTGTAGAGAGTTGCCGTCAACATGAGAAGAAGAACCGTCTTCTGCTCGACGAAGACGAAACGGAAGCCCGCCAGCACATCGCTGGTGATGCCTTCCGCCAATCCTTTGCTCGCCGTACGCCGGTTGGCGAGGGTTTCATGCATGCGAATGGGGAACAAGCACAGTGCGGAGATAAAGAAGGTCGCCGCGTCCGCATAGAGTACGTTTTGTGCTCCGATGAGCGCAATACCGAGCCCACTGACGGCAGGCCCTACAAGAAGCCCTACGTTGGTCGTTGTTTGCAGCAACGCGTTGGCAGCGATGAGCCGCTCTTTGGGCACAATGAGAGGAACCGCGGAGGTTAAGGCCGGTCCGAAAACAGTGGAAAAGATGGCGGTTGCAAACACGAGGAAGTAGAGTCGGTCGAGAGTCAAGGCCCCCATGGCATAGAACAGCGGGATCAGAAGAACCATCAAGGTCCGAAGCAGATCGACCCCGATCATCACCGGCTTCTTTCGAACGCGATCCAGATACACACCGATCAGCGGCCCAAACAGCAACGGCGGTAGGGTTTGAAGCAGTCCGACCACCGTCATCTTAAGCGCTGACCCGGTCATCTCGTACACAAACCAAAGCAACGCTACCTTATTGAGGCTGTCGCCGACCTGAGAGATCGTCTGGCCGGCGAACAAAAACCCGAAGTCTCTGGTTTTGACTAACTCCCAGCCGCGAGCACGGCTTGGAGTGGAACCGCCCTCTTTTGAATCAGCAAGGACGTCAGACATGTCCGCCTCGCCCAAAACTCTTGTGCTGCTCTGAGACGAAGCCTTGTGTGGCCTGAACAGTTCCATCTTCAAGCAGACGCTCATACAGCGCCACATAGTCGCGTGCCATCCGATCGGCGGTAAACCGCTCGTCAAAGGCTGCCCGACAGCGCCGCCGATCGATGACTGGAATCTGTCCGACTGCATCCACCAGTTCGGCAACAGTCTCGCAAATAAAGCCGGTGACACCGTGATCGAGGATTTCAGGAATCGATCCACGTCGGTAAGCCAGCACCGGAGTTCCGCAGGCTAGGGCTTCGATCAACACCAACCCGAAGGGCTCCGGCCAATCATAAGGGCACACCAATGCCATCGCATTACCGAGAAATTCATTCTTCTCAGCATCGGAGATCTCTCCGAGAAACTCAATCAAGGGATGGTTGAGCAACGGTTCAATTTCGGCCTCGTAATAGGTCTGGTCGGCAGGATCGACTTTTGCCGCAATCCGCAGGGGGAGGCCGGTGCGTTTAGCGATCTCAATCGCTTGGTCCGGACGTTTTTCAGGCGATATGCGTCCCAGATAGGCCAGATATCCCTGATGGCGAGGATGAAACGTGTAGAGGTTGCGAGGAAGGCCATGGTGGACAGTCCCCGCCCAGTTGGCCCAAGGCAGCGGTTTACGCTGAGCGTCCGAAATGGACACCAAGGGCATGTCAGAAAATTCACGGAAGACCGGCTCCAATTCCGGAAGATCCTGACGGCCGTGTAAGGTAGTCACCACCGGGATGGCATTCCTCCGTGCCAGCGGGAATCCGATGAAATCCAAGTGTGAATGAATAATGTCGAAGCCCCTCGCCGCTCCAAGGCCCCGTTCTTGAAGCATCATCAACGGGGCATCTCGGTTGAAGATACCGGTATTCAAGCGGAGAGCTTGTGGGCAGATTGCTTCAAGCCGCGCGGTCGTCTCTGAATCACCGCTCGCAAACAGCGTGACGTCATGACCCTGGGCAACCAACTCCTCCGTAATGTAGGAAACGATTCGTTCGGTTCCCCCGTAGAGTTTGGGCGGCACACTTTCCCACAGCGGGGCCACTTGCGCGATTCTCATTGAGTATTCCTTTCTCTTCGCTTTGCAGCTGGACTGCTTGGTTCAGTCGTCAGCTTGTTTAAATGGTTAGTGCATTATGCGGGCCGGTTTGAAAACAACTGCCCGCTGGTCGGCTGGAAGTGAAACAATCGATGAAGTGTTTCGATCCATAGTTATCCGATAACCAGTCTTGCTCTCATACCCAAATCCTATGCTACTCATTCCATCTCACTTGGCTCAACGGACAAAACCTCCATGGCCTGAGCGAAATATGTCCAGTCGAGTCCCCCTTGACTACGTATGGATCCTCATGATCTGGCGCCCATTGAGAAACGAAATGTCGCACAGCCGATTTGTCGCGACCTGAACATTTTGTCGACAACGAACGCCATCATGTTTATGTTTCTCTTCTCTCCAGGTGAACCACATCGAAAGCCTCTGCTCGTGTAGCTTTCAAGACGATCGCCAGCGAAACGACGCGAGGGAAGGACTCTCTTCTGGAGATACTCCTATTGACCGATTCGCGCGGCTTTTATGATTTTGTCTTCTTTGATCTGCTCTATAAAACGATCGGGCGGGACCGCTGGGGGAACAATCTGTACTTCCTGCCAGCCTTCGTTGAGCGCTCCCTTATGCCCCTTCATTTCATGTACCCATTGGTCGATGCGCTCTTGGCTCGTGCCGTCGCTGAACGTAACCCAGAAGAGAAAAGGTTGCGCTTGACCAGTCTGCGCCCCCTGAGCCACCTGTGGCTGTTGAGCCGGTTGCATCAACTCGGCCTGCCGCGCCTGTTTGTCCGCATTCGAATCGACACCTTTCGAGGCGTTTAGACCGACCGCAAGCAACTTATTTTTCAGGTCTTGATTGTACTGTTCCAGTCCGGCGATTTCTTTAGACATTCGATCGTTGTCCACGGTGAGGCTATGAATTGCAGTTTCGATCTGTCCGTGTCTCATCTGTGCTTTGCTTGAAAGCTGGTTCACCGCGCGTTCGACTTCCCGACTAGCCACCAGTGCCTGCTGCTTTTCCAGTTCTTGTCTGACGGTCTGCACACTAGTCTCGACGGATTCCTGCGTCGACGATAGTTTGGCCATGGCTTGCTGCAGCTGCGCCATACCTTTCTGCTGTGCCCCCAACGCGTCCCCAAGTGCATCCCCAAGCTGCTCCTGCTTCCGCGCAACCTCGTCAAGCTGCTGCTCGAGTCTTGCGGTTTCAACTATCTGGGACACTGGGCGGACTTCGGACAGGGCGGCCGGAGAGGGCGTTGGTTCAGGCGCCATCCATGTCGTCATTCGGTCGGCGACCAACCCAACGACGGCAATCGCCAATAGCGCTTGGGTGAAGGCGACCGTTCGCATTCCAGATGCGAGCGCGGCATCCGGACGGTGGGCTGCCAATCTGTCGGCAACATCAGCGATGCTCTTTCGGACTCGACTCCAGAAAGTCGGCGCAGGACTCAACAGCGCACTGAACGTTCCCCCCTGTGCGGTGTTGTGAACACAGAGTTCGACCGTATCAGCAGAAAGCCGGACACGCTGCATCCTAAATCCATATTCAGGGGCAGCAAGTCCTCCCAGAAGAGTTCCCTCTTCGGTGCGAAGTTGTACCGTCTCGATGTGGTCGAGACACTGAACTTGCAACATCGCCCCGATTCCCGCTCCCTCAAGCTCGCCGACACGGCGCTCGTTGACATAGACCTGGATTGGATCCGATGAGCCTCGCACAGAGCGGCGTCGACTGCTCAATGATTCAAGGAGTCGCGACCGATATAGCTCCAGATCCTCTTCCTGACCCATCATATCCTCCTTAGCTCCTCTTTCTTTACAGGCTCAGCTTACATATGCAAGATGAGCTCGGCCCCTTCACGGGCGCACCTGCAATTCGAGACGGGGTTTTTCGCCGATTGTTGATCCGTTGGATCCCAGCCCCCAGGCCGTTTGCATACAATCGAGGCAAAGCGCCAGATGCCAAATCCGATAATCGCAGCCATAACCTTCAGCAAACATCTCCCCCCATTGAGATCGCGAGAGACAGGGATAATGGTCCGGCTCGCTTTTTCGGTAATGGGCCTGAGCGACTCGCATAAGTCGTTCAGCTTCGCTGTTGAATCGATGTCGATGACGCTGCTGCTGATTCCCAAGCTCCGCGATCTCTGCCTTCGTCAGGCCCATCTCGTCCATCGTGCGCTGCCAGCCGTTCTCACGCCAGCGGCGAAAATTTTTATAGATGCGCTGACTCTCCAACCCATTGAGTCCGGTCATCGCGATCACCTCTCCCGGACCCCATCCATAGGCATGACGATAGAGTGCGATCAGTGCGTCACGGCTGATGACCGCCCTTGCCGCAAGGCCGTCGACAAATCGTCCGAGTGGTCTCAGCAAGTCCGGATGATAACAGAACGGATCCGGCTTGCTGTGTTGTTTGGCGACGAGTGAGTCGAACAGAAACAACGGCCGGCACGGGATTTCGCTGCGTCCACAGACAAGAAACCGTTCAAGGTACTCGGAACCCCAACGTAGCGCGAACTTTTCATGCTCGATGTCGTCCTTCCACTGGCCGGTCTCCCGTAAGAACCGTTTTGTGTAACCAGTCGCGCGATCCAAAAGCATCGGCAGGGACTGTAACACGACCTGATCGAACTCGTCCGCTGTCGAAACCACCTCTTCGAGGCGACTCGCCGTTGCTGTACGATCAGCCATCGTCTGACTCTTACTGACCGTGTCTTGCCTTCTCGTCACGAGCATTCTGCCTCCATTAACACCGAAACGGCATTGGACAAATACTTCCTCTCGTTTGCTAATTTTGTCCGTTGTGCGCCTACCTCAACTTTGTCGGTGACATCTAAGAACCATTTCCCTCCACCGTCGGTTTATCCTGAGCAGAACTTTAACGGTTGACACGACAGACTAATTAACCAGATTTTCCTGGGCAATTACCAGTGGTTTAACGGTAGGCGATTGACTATTCATGATAGACGGTTATCTTGTGAGTGAGCGGAGGCTTCGGTGAGAGGAACATTCAGGCTAACCGAGGTCGAGCGCCGGGGCGGTGAGCAAGCCCGTCAGTACCGAGCGGGAAGCCTAAAGCTCAGCCAAGACCTTCACCTTTCACAAACAGCTCTCTGGACCTACCTCCGCTCTCGTTTTGTTTATTGTTATTAGATTTCTCGTTTGACTGTCCTGGGCGACCAGCGGGAGGAGAGTGTTGGTGTGGTCTTTGGGGATCGCTCAGCTTTCTCAACGCTCCCTCCCAGGGATGTCGAAAGAAGCAACAGCTGCTCAGAGGTCCCTGACCCGTAATGCCACAGACCCTCCTCTTTTCCTTGTAAGACGGAGGTGAACTGATCATCTAACGTATCGGTTTTCAAGAGGAGCCTGGACGGTCTTGCGATCTTGGCACCATCGATGCACCAACAGCGGGTTGAGAGGAAGCTTCATTCAATTCTCACAAGAAGGAGGTAAACGTCATGAGCGGATTGACAAGATGGGAACCAACGACGCGATGGAATCCGTTCAAGGAACTCGAAGAGATGGAGAAACGACTCTCAAGCTTCTTCGGCCGCACACCGGTTTCTACCGGGGACAAGAAGGAAGCCATCACTGTCGCGGAGTGGTCGCCGCTGGTGGATATCTCGGAAGACGAGAAGGAGTATGTCATCAAAGCGGAAGTGCCAGAAATGAAGAAAGAAGAGATCAAGATCAACGTCCAAGACGATGTCCTTGCCATCAGCGGCGAACGGAAATACGAGAAGGAAGAAAAGAGCAAGAAGTATCACCGCGTGGAACGGGCGTACGGCAGCTTTATGCGGAGCTTTGTCCTTCCCGAAGACGCCGATGGGTCCAAGGTCAATGCCGAATACAAAGATGGCGTGTTGAAAGTCCATCTTCCAAAGTCGGAGAAGGCTAAGCCTAAAGCGATCGAAGTGAAAGTTGCCTGAACCTTCAACCCTGGCTTTCATCGGGAAAAGGAGGGCATTATGTTTCGTCATCCCCGTTACCTCGAAATTCCATGGGAAGTCCATTGGAATCAGGATGAGGGTAGGCCGCACCACCACCTGCTCCTCACGGCCATCCTGATCATTCTGGCAATGTTTTTGATCGGGGTCGGTGTGACAAGCGGTTTGATGTAGGCCTATGAGCTTCCTCCAATGAGCGGAAAAGAGACACATGGCATTTAGGAATCGCGAAGAAGCGGGTCGACGGCTCGTCGAACGATTGATTCGGTATCGTGACGAGCCGGCAGCTATCATATTGGCGCTTCCACGCGGTGGTGTGGCAGTCGGGTATCAACTGAGCGTGGGACTGCATCTTCCGCTGGACGTCTTCATCGTTCGAAAGCTGGGAGCACCTGATAATCCAGAATATGCATTAGGGGCGGTGGGAGAGACCGGGACTGTGTACTTGAATCCGGAGGCGATGGCTGCGTTTCACCTCTCACAATCCGAACTCCAGACGCCTATTCAGGTACAGCAGCAGGAGATCGTTCGACGGCAGAATCTCTATCGACAAGGCCGGCGATTACCCACGCTCACAGACCGCATCGTCATCCTCGTAGATGACGGCATCGCCACCGGGTCTACGTTTTTTGCGTCCGTTCAATCCATCAGGCATCTCAAACCAGGCAGCCTGATTGGAGCCATTCCGGTTGGGCCGACAGAGACCATCCGAGAGGCCCGCGCGCGAGTGGATGAGTTAGTCGTCCTTGCCACGCCGGACCCGTTTTGGGCTGTCGGTAACCACTATGTCGACTTTGCGCAGGTCAGCGATCACGATGTGGTGGAGTATTTGAACTTGGCGGAGGAGTCGTTGTCGGAGTGGAAGGAACGGACACAGTCTTCAACGGCCTCACCGCCACGATAGGGGAGCACACATGACAGCGAAAGCAAAGACACCGGCAGGCTTGGGGGCTCGACACGATCGAACCGTCCAGGAGTATCAGCACGACACCTATAAGCTGCGGGGGAAACCAAAAGAACCGACCATCTGCACCGAATGCGGGGCCTTATTTCACAAGGGACGCTGGACGTGGGGCGCAAAGCCGGCGGACGCCGACGAGATCATCTGCCCTGCATGCATGAGAATCCGCGACAAGTATCCCAAAGGGCTTGTCACACTCAAAGGTAGTTTTAAGGACGAGCAACAGGAACAGATCATCGGTCTGGTGAAGAACACAGAAGAAGCAGAAACAAAGGAACGCCCGCTGTCTCGAATCATGTCGATTGAAACCAAACCCGAGAGCCTCGTTATTTCCACGACCGACAGCCATTTGCCCAGAAGAATCGGCGAAGCCCTGAAGCACGCGTATCACGGCGAGCTGGAGCTGCATTACAACCAAGACGAAGATTTTGTGCGCGTCACATGGACGAGGTGAAACCGACAACGGTGTCTTGACCCTGAATCTGCTCGATATCAGAAGGAGACTTGCTTGATTGTGCGAGGGAGAGCGGCATCGACCATTCCCAGCCTCATTGCCGTAATCGGGTTCCTTTCAGTCATCGGGACAGCAGAGGCGAAAGTCGTCGTTCCTCCATCCGGTTCGGTGATTGAGGTAGACGCGGCAACGCTCAAAGCCGTTGTCGGCACCTTCACGCAGGCGGAAGAAGCCATCAAAGCCCACGACCTTGAAAAGGTCATGGGCATCTATTCTCCTCAATACAACTACCATGGTCTTAAGAAAGACGATATTCGAAAAATCTGGAAAGATCTCTTTGATGAGTATCAGGAGATCGCGAGTACCCATCTCTTCACAAAGATGACCAAGATCGGAGCGGGTCGCGATGCGGTACTGGAAGTCACCTGTACCGGCCACCTCTGGGCCAGGTCGAAGACCAGCGGTCTGTACGTCCCCATCGACAGCTGGTATGAAGAAGTACACTATCTCGTCCTCGAAGACGGGGCGTGGCGTATTCGCGGCAATGTCGGCGAATCACCGCGTGTCCTCCCGTTCGGGACCGCGCCGCATCCGTTGTTCTGAGGTTCACACGGGAAAGGCTATGCCATGAGAGTCGTCATCGGCGTCGATTGGTCGGATCAGGCGTTCGCCGCCGTTACCCAAACGTTTCAACTCTACCATCCAACTGATGTCGCGCTGGTCCACGGCGTTGATTTAGGGATTTTGGCACATCCGGTCGTGGCCCAAGCGAGCAACGTGCAAGGATACGACGATTTCCGCAATGCGATGGTTGATTCGGGACGCCAACTGCTGGAACGCGCTGCTGCCATGGTACCGGCCGAGGTGACGTCGATCAGGAAGGTGAACGAAATCGACAGTCCCGCTCAGCTCATCCTCGACAGCGCCGACAACCTCTCAGCCGACTTGATCGTCGTCGGCGTGCGCGGACGAAGTCGTCTTTCCGAGGTTGTGCTTGGAAGCGTGTCCCATCGTGTGCTTCTGCATGGCTCCCGGCCGGTCCTGATCGTGAGAGGAGCTGCCCGCAAGGTTCAGCGCGTGCTCGTCGCGATCGAGGACCGGGACGACGCCGACCGAATCGCGAAATGGCTTACACAACATCCCTTTGCCGATCCCACGGAGCTCTGTGTGCTCCATGCCCTCACTCCGATCGGAGTCAACGATCCCTATGACGCGCTGGGAACCGGAACCTGGTGGGAGGGTGCGGAGCGCTACGCGGACGAACTCGTCAATTCGACCGCCGCCAAACTCTTCAACCCTCGTTATACGGTGAGCACGAAGGTGGCCACGGGTAATCCGGCATCGGTGATTGAACAGGAGGCAAAGGAGAGGGATTTAGTGGTCGTGACCTCCCACGGGCGCAAGGGCCTTTCTCGTTTTCTTTTGGGAAGCGTGTCGCATACCGTCGTGCATCACGTGACCTGCCCAGTCCTCGTCTTGAGATGAAAGGATAGAACATGAGTAAGATACCGGTCGCTGCGTTCATCCTCATATCCGCGTTGGCCTCACTGGCCTTTGCTCAGGTGATCCGGGGTGATTCGAAGACTGGACAAGGCGTGTATGAGCAACAATGTCTTCGTTGCCATGGGTCCAAACTGGATGGGAATGGACCGGACAGCCAAGATCTGATTGTCCGGCCTGCTGATCTTCGGTCTCAAACCACTCGGTCCAAGACCGATTGGGAACTGCTTGTCGCAATTTCAAACGGTGTCTTATTCACACCGATGCACAGCTTTCGCGGCAAACTGACCGATCAACAAATGTTGGACGTGTTGTCGTACATCAGATCCGTATCACCACCCGAGATCATCAGCTGATCATAGAGGCCATTTCATTCACGCTAACGCCCCCGGAGCGCGATGAGATCCGTTCGCCCTCTCTACATTCCGCCTTTGAAGGCCGATCATGTCGTGTCTGGCTCACTCATTCTGCGCGATGGAACGACCGCCGCTATCCGAACCGCCGAACCGGCTGATGCGGGACTGTTGCAACAGTTCGTCAGCCGCTTGTCACTCGAGTCGAGACGTCACCGATTCTTTTCGGAAAGCATGCCATCAGCCGACTCCGTCGCAAGCTTGTGTGATTCTTCCAATCCACGTGCTCAGCTCACCTTGATCGTGACACGAGCATGGGAGGGGGAAGAGCGCATTATTGCCGCAGGTTCCTACTGGGCGAAGGACAAACAGACTGCAGAGGTGGCCATGGCCGTGGATGATGCTTGCCATGGAAAGGGCTTAGGCACACTGCTTCTCGAACGGCTTGCCCTCCCGGCCATCCGCTACGGCTTTACCAACCTCTGGGCCGTAACTCATCCTGACAATCTGGCGATGCGAGAAGTGTTTCGAGAATCGGGGTTTACCGCTCATGAAGCCTACGAAGGCGAAGATATGGAAGTGAAGTTGTCGTTGATTCCAACGGAAGTGACTGTGACCCGCGCGGAATTACGAGAACGCCTCGCCACAACCGCCTCGCTCCGACCGTTTTTCCACCCCCAATCGGTAGCGGTGATCGGAGCATCACGCGATCCGACAAGTGTCGGCTATCGTCTCCTCGAAGCGCTGATGGCCAATCGGTTTCAAGGTGCCGTATATCCTGTGAACCCCCATGCGACCGAAATCGCCGGAGTCATTGTCTTCCCCTCATTGCACGCGATCACCGAACCGATCGATCTGGCCGTCATTGCCGTCCCGCGAGACTCCGTATCGTCTGTGATCGATGAGTGTGCCGCAAAGGGAATCAGGGCCTGCGTCGTCATTACGGCTGGCTTCGCGGAAATGGGTTCAGAGGGAGCGATCCTTCAGCGACAGTTGGCTGCGAAAGTCCGCCAACACGGCATGCGCATGATCGGCCCCAATTGCTTCGGGATACTGAACAGGGATCCGACCGTCAGGCTCAATGCCACTTTTACCTCACTGTTTCCGCCTCAAGGCCGAGTCGCGATGTCGTCGCAAAGCGGCGCGTTGGGCCTTGCCACCCTCGCCGGCGCACGTCGTATCCAGCTCGGCATTTCATCGTTCGTCAGCGTCGGCAATAAGGCCGATGTTTCTACCAACGATCTCCTCCAATATTGGGAGGAAGACCCTGCAACCGATGTGATCCTCTTGTACGTAGAATCATTCGGCAACCCTCGCCGCTTCGCCCGTATCGCACGGAGGGTGAGTCACCGTAAACCGATCGTTGCAGTCAAAGCTGGACGCACCCAATCAGGGAGACGTGCCGCCAGTTCACATACGGCGGCCCTTGCGGCGAGTGAGATGGCCGTTGAGACGTTGTTTCGTCAAGCCGGTGTCATTCGCGCCGAGACGCTCGACGAAATGTTGGCGCTGGCAACTGGGCTCGCGGCTCAACCGCTGCCGCCTGGACGTCGAGTCGGCATCATCACGAATGCCGGAGGACCGGCCATCCTCTGCACGGACGCCTGCGAGGCAAGCGCCTTGGTGGTTCCGGAACTATCGGCCCGGACCAAGGCGACTCTCGCCTCCTTCCTTCCCTCCGCTGCTGCTCTAAACAATCCAGTGGATCTCATCGCATCAGCCACACAGGACCAGTATGAGAAGACGATCGAAACACTACTGTCGGCAGACGAGATCGACGCGATGATCATCCTCTATACGTCCGTGACTGTGGCGAACACAACCGGCATCGCCCACGGTATTCTGGCTGGAATTGAAAAAGGTCGGAAAGGAGGCGCGAAGGCCAAGCCGGTACTCATCGGTTGGATTGCAGAAGGGGACATGGACCGTACGTTTGGCTTCCAAACAGAAACCATCCCGGCCTATCACTTGCCGGAGACTCCCGCGCTCGTGTTCGGCAAAGCTGCGGCTTATGCGGAGTGGCGGCAACAGCGGCCTGGGATGGTGCCGGACTTCGATGATCTGGATCTTTCGGTCGTACGAACAATCTGTGCAAATGCTCTTGCGTGCCGCGGAGCCGGCTGGTTGACGACTGAAGAAGCACAAAACGTCCTGAGAGCGACGAGACTCCCTGTTCAGCCTGGTGGAGTGGCGAGAACAGCTGATGAAGCAGCAGCCTTGGCCAGGCACGCTGGCTATCCGGTCGCCGTTAAACTGGTCTCACACCAAATTGTCCACAAAACTGAGATCGGCGGTGTGCAGTTGAATCTCGCGAACGAAGGGGAGGTTCGCAAGGCGTTTGACTCGATGAAAACGCGAGTCGCCGAGACCGGTCAACTCAACGCCATGGAAGGGGCACTCGTGCAGACGATGGTCATTGGTGGCGTGGAGGTGATGATCGGAGTCACCGACGATCCCCTATTCGGCCCCTTGATCGCATTCGGTCTCGGCGGGATTCACGTAGAGATTCTTGGCGATGTTCAGTTCCGCATCACGCCCCTCACCGACCGTGACGCGACGGAGATGGTCCGAGGAATCAAAGCCTACCGCTTGCTCACCGGCTATCGAGGACATCCACCGGCCGATCTTGAAGCCTTGGAAGAAACGCTCTTGCGGGTGTCTCGTCTCGTTGAGGAAGTTCCAGAGATCAGCGAGCTAGACCTGAATCCGATCTTCGCGCTCCCGCCGGGTCAAGGTTGCCGGATCGTGGATGCGAGGATTCGGGTCAATCATGCCGACTCACCTTTAGCGCAGCGTTAGGTCCGCTCATCACGCGGTATTCTTCCTAGCCAAGCAATCATCCCGCATACCACCACAAGTGTCACCCATGAACTGCCGGCCATTGCCGATGCTGAAGGCGGAGATAGGGCAACCGTCATTCCGATGACCGTGAACATGAGGACGATAAGGATGAGGAACCCGAACGCAATGGACTTACCACGTGCCAGTCCGCTTTGCGGGAGAAAGAGACACAGACCTAGCCCAACTTTCTCAACTGGATAGTCTAACCGTCAACGGTGGTATTCCAGGCTCGGGAATCGCTCACCCGCCGCATTTGCCAAGCCATGAGTCCGTCAACAACCGGCGGCATGAGGCTGCGGTTTATGGCGTTCACTATTGACAACCGAGGTCATTAGTCCTGGGGCAGCAATCGGAGGATGGCAAGGGACCTTGCCTGGATCTCGTAGTGCTTGCCTCCCCTGATGAGACGGGCTTTCTCGGGATGAAAGCTAGTTGAAGAGGTGTCGAGCAAGGGCTGCCAGCGCACACCGCGCTTGTGTGCCGGAAGCGTAAAGGTGAGCGGCCTGTGGTGGGCGTTCAGGAGGATGAGGAGCGTATCATCGATGATTGGCCGGCCCTTCTCGTCGGTCTCTGCGATCGCGTCACCGGCCAAACGTAAGGCCAGTGACCTGACATACCCAGCGTCCCAGTCCTGGTCGCTCATCTCTTTCCCGTCCGGTCGAAACCAGGCCAGATCCTTGACCATCGACCCGCGGAGGCGGCGGCCTTGGAAAAAACGCCGACGTCGCAGGACCGGGTGTTGTTTGCGGAATGCGATCATGTCGCGAACGAAGGACAGGAGGTCGCGCTTGGCCTGGTCCACCTTCCAATCGTACCAACTGATCTCATTATCCTGGCAGTAAGCGTTGTTGTTACCTTGCTGTGTTCGGCTGATCTCGTCGCCCCCGGAGATCATCGGCACACCTTGCGAGAGCAGCAGCAACGCCACGAGGTTCCGTTTTTGCCGTTCGCGGAGCTCGGTGACGGCAGGATCGCTTGTGGGCCCCTCGGCCCCACAGTTCCAACTGAGATTATCGTCGGTCCCGTCGCGGTTGTCCTCTCGATTGGCTTCATTGTGCTTCGAGTTGTGGGAAACGAGATCGTGCAGCGTGAATCCGTCGTGCGCGGTGACGAAATTCACGCTGGCGAACGGGCGTCTGCCGCTCCCTTCATACAGATCACTGCTGCCAGTCAGCCGGTAGGCCAATTCGGCGACCTGGCCTCCGTCCCCTTTAACATAGCGCCGGATGCTGTCTCGATATTTGCCGTTCCACTCGGCCCAGCCAACGGGGAAGTTGCCGACCTGATAGCCCCCCTCCCCGACATCCCACGGTTCGGCGATCAGTTTGACCTGAGACAGAACGGGATCTTGATGCAGGATGTCAAAGAAGGCGCTCAGCCGGTCGACCTCGTGCAGTTCCCGCGCCAGCGCCGACGCAAGATCGAATCGGAAGCCGTCGACGTGCATCTCGAGCACCCAGTACCGCAAACTGTCCATGATCAGTTGCAGCGTGCGTGGGTGTCTGACGTTCAGCGTGTTCCCGCAACCGGTATAGTCGACGTAATAACGCTCGTCACCGGACACCAGTTTATAGTAGCAAGCGTTGTCGATGCCTCGAAAACAGAGGGTCGGGCCGAGGTGACTGCCTTCGGCGGTGTGGTTGTAGACGACGTCCAGGATGACCTCGATTCCCGCGCTGTGGAGGGTCTTGACCATCGTTTTGAACTCACGCACGTGCCGTCCCCGCACAGGGGATACGGCATATCGAACATCCGGTGCGAAGAAGCCTAGCGTGTTATACCCCCAATAGTTGGTCAAGCCACGATCCTCCAAGTTCCGGTCCCGGACAAACCGATGCACCGGCAACAACTCGACTGCCGTAATGCCAAGGTCGACCAAGTGGTCAAGTACGGCCGGAGTGGTCAGGGCGGCATAGGTCCCGCGCATCCGTTCCGGCACATCAGGATGCTGAGCTGTGATGCTCTTGACGTGGACCTCATAGATGATGGTTTTTTCCCAGGGTGTTTTGAGCTGGCTATCGCCCCCCCATGTGAAGGCCGAATCGATCACAACGCACTTGGGCATATTCGCCGCGTTGTCGCGCTCATCGAATGAAAGGTCGGCTTGAGGGTCGCCGATGCGGTACCCGAACATGACGTCCGACCAATCGATCCTGCCGGTGATGGATTTGGCATAGGGATCGACCACCATCTTGTTGGGATTGAACCGGTATCCTTCCTCAGGTTCATAAGGACCATGCACCCGATAGCCGTAGTGTTGGCCCGGCCAGAGCCCCGGCACATATACATGCCAGATCTGGTCGGTGCGTTCCTCGAGACGAATCCTATGAGACTCTTTCGGAGCGTCCGGCCCGTCGAAGAGACAGAGCTCCACGGCCGTCGCGTTCTCGGAAAAGAGCGCGAAGTTGATCCCCTCACCGTCCCAGGTCGCGCCAAGGGGGTAGGGGTGTCCGGGCCAGGTTCTCACGGGTCGTTGTTCCATCATGTCTCCTCTTTGTGGTGCAGAAATCCAGCCACCACAGCCTAACCTTAATAAACCGGACGCGCTTGCGCAAGTCTGGTTTCTTTACCTTGGACTGAAGGGTTGGGTCCACTCTTGGATTAAGGAGCCTCGTTCGGGCAAACTGAGAGCAAGGTGGTCTGATGAAAGCACGGGTCGGCAACATGTGGCGACTGGATCTCGGCGCGAACCTCATCGGTCCGTCGGCGGTCCGGTTCGGCGTGTGGGCCGCGCGCGCGAAGCATGTCTCCGTGCAGGTGCTCGATCGAGGACCTAAGCCGATTCCAATGGAGCCGCGCGAGCATGGCTATTTCGACCTCACGGTCGAGGGTGTGCGGGCGGGGGACCGTTACTGGTATGTCTTGGACGGCGAGAAAGCCCTGCCCGATCCGGCCTCGCGGTTCCAGCCCGACGGCGTCCATAAGGCTTCCGCCGTGGTTGATCCCGACGCGTTCGCTTGGACGGATCGCGGCTGGAGAGGGCTCGCGTTCAAAGAACTGATCATCTACGAACTCCATACCGGAACATTTACACCGACCGGCACATTCGAGGCGATCATCCCTCACCTAAAGTATCTCAAGCAGGACGTGGGCATCACGGCCATCGAACTCATGCCGGTTGCGCAGTTTCCTGGGGCGCGAAACTGGGGCTATGACGGGACCTATCTTTACGCGCCTCATTCGAGCTACGGAGGTCCGCAGGGCCTCAAGGCGCTCGTCGATGCTTGCCACGCCACCGGATTAGCGGTCATTCTAGACGTGGTCTACAATCATCTTGGGCCAGAAGGAAACTATCTGTCCGCTTTCGGTCCCTACTTCACTGATCGGTACCGCACACCTTGGGGCGAGGCGATCAACTATGACGGAGCCGACAGTGACGAAGTTCGGCATTTCATCCTCAGCAATGCGCTGTATTGGGTCACCGAATACCATATTGATGCGCTGCGGTTGGATGCGATCCATGGGATTTATGATTTCAGTGCGACTCATATTCTCCAAGAAGTAGCCACAGCGGTGCATGAGCAGGCAGTTCGGCTCGGGCGACAGATCTTCGTGACGGCCGAGAGCGCGTTGAACGACGCGCGAGTCGTTACGCCCCCTGAGCAGGGCGGGTACGGTCTGGACGCCCAATGGAATGACGACTTCCACCACGCACTCCGGACTGTGCTGACGAAGGAACGGGCCGGGTACTATCAAGATTACGAAGGACTCAAACATCTCGCGAAAGCCGTGAATGAGGGCTTCGTCTACTCCGGGCAATATTCCCGGTACCATCGGCGCCGTCATGGGAATTCGTCGACAGCCTGTGCTCCGTCGCGCTTCATTGTGTTCTCACAAAACCATGACCAGGTCGGGAACCGGGCGTTCGGCGACCGCCTGAGCACCCAGGTTCCCTTCGCAGCGCTCAAGGTTGCAGCAGCAGCCGTCCTGTTGTCCCCCAACATTCCGTTGCTCTTCATGGGCGAGGAGTCCAGCGAGACGGCGCCGTTCCTCTACTTCATCGATCATGGCGACCCGGCGTTGGTCGAAGCCGTGCGTCGAGGGCGGCGTGCGGAATTTGCCTCATTCGCGTGGGAGGGGGAGATTCCGGATCCTCAGGATCCTCTCACATGCGAACGGTCGCGGGTCAACATCGACGGACCGTTGGATCCTCGTCGGGCCGCCATGCTGAAGTGGACCAGGGAGTTGATCGGGCTCAGAAAAACGATTCCATCACTGGGCGCGGACGGCGCCCCCCACGAGTATCCGGTCTTGGCTCACGAAAAGGAAAACGTGTTGGTCGTGCATCGTCGGGGAGTACAAGGGCCAGACGCCTTGATCGTTCTGAGTTTCAACAACGCACCGGTGTCGGTGCTTTTTCGGGAGCCTGAGGGCCGCTGGCTGCTTCGATTAGGGTCTACAGCACAGGAGTTCGGCGGTGACGGGAGGGAACGTCTTCCACAGAAGCTGATCATTGCGTCGGAGAGCATGACGATCCCGCTTCCAGCCTATGCCGTCGTGGTGTTTTTGCGGGAGGGCTGATCGCTTCATCGTTATGGCTGATGGGTCTTCAATGGAGCCTCGCGTGCCGGTATCTACGTACCGGCTGCAGCTCAATCGAGCCTTTCCCTTCAAGGCAGCGACCGCGATCGTCCCGTATCTGTCTGCCTTGGGCATTACAGATTGCTATCCCTCGCCCTATCTAAAGGCGACGCCCGGTAGCGAGCACGGCTACGATGTGGTGGATCCCACCGTGCTGAATCCTGAGCTTGGCACCGAAGATGAGTATCGCGAGTTCATCCGCTCGCTGCACGCACACCAGATGGGCCACATCCTCGACGTCGTACCGAACCACATGGGGATTGGACGGTCAGCGAACGTCTGGTGGTTGGACGTGCTCGAAAACGGGCCCAGTTCGCGCTATGCGCATCTGTTCGACATCGACTGGCATCCGGTCAAACGAGAATTGGAGAACAAGGTGCTCCTGCCGATCCTCGGTGATCTCTATGGAACGGTACTGGAGAATCAGGAAATTGTCCTGCTGTATGAGGAAGGACGGTTCTTCATCAGGTACTATGACCATCGGCTGCCTGTCGGGCCGAAATCGGCAACGATGGTGCTGACGCACCGGCTCGATGAACTGATCGCCGAGGCGAGAGCCTCGTCCCCCCACGTGCAAGAGTTGCAAAGCATCGTGACGGCTCTGCGCAATCTACCCGCCAGTACGGAGACGGATCCCGAGCGTGTGGAGGAGCGGAACCGGGAGCGAGACATCATCAGACAGCGCCTCGCTACCTTGGTGCGGGATGGAGCGACCATCGCGAGATTTCTCGACGACAACGTCCGGATCTTCAACGGGACGAAGGGCGATCCGCGCAGTTTCGATCTGCTCGATGCCTTGCTCGACGAGCAGGTGTACCGACTGGCCGACTGGCGGGTGGCGGCGGAAGAAATCAATTACCGGCGGTTCTTCGACATCAATGAGTTGGCCGCCGTTCGAATGGAGGACGAGGCGGTCCTCCAGGCGTTGCACGTGCTGGTGTTCAGGCTTGTGAAAGAGGGTGCGGTGACGGGGCTGCGTATCGATCATGTGGACGGCCTTTCCGATCCAGGCCGGTATCTGCGCGAGTGGCAGACATGGGGGCAACGCGAGTTGGGCCGCCCGCTGTTTGTTGTTGTCGAAAAGATTCTCGGCAAGGACGAGCCGCTACCCGAGACCTGGCCCATCTCCGGCACGACCGGTTACGATTTTCTGAACCTGTTGAACGGACTCTTCGTGCAGACAACCAACGAGCGGGCAATGAACGAGACCTATGTCCGGTTCATCCGCCGCCGTATCTCGTTCGAGGATCTGGTCTACGAATCGAAGAAGCTGATCATGCAAGCCTCGATGGCCAGTGAAATCAATGTCCTTGGACACCAATTGAACCAGCTGTCCGAACGCGATCGGCGGTCGCGGGATTTCACGCTGAACAGCCTCACGAATGCCATCCGCGAGATCATCGCCTGCTTCCCTGTGTACCGGACCTATATCACGGAGGGGCCCGAACCTCTGTTGGATCGAGACCGCGCTTATATCCGTCTGGCAGTGGCCAGGGCCAAGCGACGAAACGCTGCTCTGAGCTGGAGTGTCTTCGACTTCGTCCGGTCCTTGTTGCTGAAGGAATGGGATGAACGGACCAGTCAAAATCGCCAGGAACAGCTCCGGTTCGTGATGAAGTTTCAGCAAATGACAAGCCCCGTGACGGCGAAAGGAATAGAGGACACGGCGTTCTACCGGTTCAACCGGTTGGTGTCGCTGAACGAGGTCGGGGGTAATCCCGAGTCGTTCGGCGTGACGGTCACAGCTTTTCACAAACATCTCCGGGAGCGCCAGGCGCGCTGGCCCTTCTCGCTCTCGGCCACTTCCACCCACGATACGAAGCGGAGTGAGGATGCGCGGGGGCGCATCAATGTGTTGTCGGAGATACCTCGCGAGTGGCGGACCAGCGTAAATCGATGGGCGAAACTCACCCGGAAATGCAAAGTCGACGTGGAGGGACAACTCGTCCCGGATCGTAACGAAGAGTATCTACTCTACCAAACACTCGTCGGTATCTGGCCCCTCAGGCCCGTCGATGACGCAGAGTACCGTGCGTTCTGCGACAGAATTCAGGGCTATATGAACAAGGCCCTGAGGGAAGGCAAGACCCACACGAGTTGGATCAATCCCGACCAGGCCTACGAGGACGCGATGCGGCAATTTATCGACGCGATCCTCGACCGAACCACACCCAATGCCTTTCTTGACGAATTCCTTCCGTTTCAGCGGCGGGTCGCTCAGTGGGGTATGTGGAACACGTTGTCCCAAGTGGTGCTCAAGGCGACGGCTCCCGGCGTTCCGGACTTCTATCAAGGGTCGGAACTCTGGGATTTCAGCCTCGTCGACCCGGATAATCGTCGACCTGTGGACTATGAAATGCGCGCCTCCATATTGAACGAGCTGCGGCGCGGGCTCGCAGAGCGCGGCCAAGATCTTCGTCCGCTGATTCGAACTCTGCTCGCTGAACGGACCGACGGAAGGATCAAACTGTACACGACGATGAGGGCTCTGAACTTCCGTCGTGAGAACCACCCACTGTTTCATCAGGGGGAATACATTCCGCTCGAGGGGCACGGAACCAAGCAAGATCATTGCTGCGCTTTTGCCCGACTCCATCTGGAGCGGGCGTTGGTGACTGTCGTTCCGCGCCTCGTGGTCTCACTGACCGGTGATGCCATGACCTCACCCGTCGGGTCAGATGTGTGGGAAGACACCTATGTGACCGTACCATCCTGGAGACCGCATTCGCCCTATCGTAATCTTTTCACCGGCGAAGGACTGTCGACTCAGACCGTCGGAGATCGCCAAATGCTGCCGATGGCGGATGTGTTGCGTGAATTTCCCGTTGCCCTGTTGGAGCGCCTGACGTAGGAGCGGGGGAGCGTCCATGCAACTTGTCTTCACGAGGGTGTGGCGGTGACGCGGACGCGATCTTCCTGCCTTGCGCGAGAGGATAGGAGTTCGTACTATGGCCCGACCATCCATCCGGTAATAGACGGTGATTTGTGGCTGACGACATTCACAGAGTCCTTCCGGCAGCTCACCTCCAACGAGTGCTCGATGCCTTGAGCGCGGACGGATATCGAGTTGTCGGGCCCACTGTGCGTGACGGGTCTGTCGTGTGGGAGACGATCCGGTTCATGTCGGACTTGCCGATCGGCTGGCGTGATCACCAAGAACCAGGTCGCTATCGACTTGAACAGACTGGATCCCAAGACATCTTCGGGGTCGTCCATGGACCGCAATCGCTGAAGCCGTTCGTCTTTGCGCCGCGCGAGCCTCTCTTGCAGATTGAGCGGACGAAAGGCGGATTCGCCGCTCATCCAGCGCTTCCCCATCCGGAACAAATTGCGGTCATCGGGGCTCGCGCCTGCGATCTCGCCGGACTGGCGATTCAAGATCGGATTTTTCTAAACGATGCCTACCGAGATCCTTACTACGCGGCTCGCCGTGATGAACTCTTCGTGATCGCCGTGAACTGCACCAGAGCATTGAGCACTTGTTTTTGCGCATCCATGGAGACTGGTCCTCGCGCTAAAACCGGCTTCGATCTCGCTTTGACGAAAGTGGACGACATGCTGCTGATCGAAGCGGGCAGCGAGGCCGGATCTGGTTTGCTCTCCGAACTCTCCCTATCTCCTGCTCACGAAAACCTGATCGACGAGGCAGCGAGGTGTATAGAAGCCTGCGCCCGTAGCCAAGTCCGCCAGCTGGATCACGCTCGCTTGCCGCAAGCTCTCTACGATGCCCATGATCATCCACGATGGGATGAGGTAGCGGGGCGCTGCCTCGCCTGCGCGAATTGCACCATGGTTTGCCCGACGTGCTTTTGTCATACGGTCGAGGAAACACCGGACCTCTCGAACCAGCAGACCGCGCACGCCAGATTGTGGGATTCCTGCTTCACCCAGGAACATGGGTATATCCACGGCAAGAACATTCGGCCGACGATCAAAGATCGGTACCGGATGTGGCTGACGCACAAGCTCGCCTCGTGGATCGATCAATTCGGTATGTCCGGCTGCGTCGGCTGCGGGCGATGCATCACATGGTGCCCGGTCGGAATCGATTTGACTGAAGAGTTGTCGGCTTTGCTGACATCGGACAGCCGGTCGTCGGTCGTTGGATCACCGGTAGAAGGCACCTAACCGTGCAGGCTGAAGCTGATTCAATCGTGAACCCCTATGTCATCCATCCGGCAACTATCGTCGAGAAGATCCGGGAGGCCGAGGACATCAACAC
Organism: Nitrospira sp.; assembly: GCA_029194725.1. Lineage (GTDB taxonomy): Bacteria > Nitrospirota > Nitrospiria > Nitrospirales > Nitrospiraceae > Nitrospira_D. The sequence goes on from JARFXQ010000003.1 coordinate 140,772, forward strand.
CTACCGCTTGCAGTTTGTCGACGAGCAGATGCAGCGCCGATTTCGATTTAAGGCCGGACAGTTCAATATGATGTATTTATTCGGAGTCGGCGAGGTGGCGATTTCCATCGTTTCGGACCCGGATGTGCCGGAGTTGCTGGATCATACCATCCGAGCTGTCGGTCGAATCACCAAGTCGATTGCCGGTCTCCAACCGGGTGACGTCTTGGGCGTCCGAGGCCCGTTCGGGCAAGGTTGGCCGCTGGAAGAGTCGCCCGGCCGCGACGTTGTGATTGTCACGGGCGGCTTGGGCTGCGCCCCGGTCGTTGGAGCGATTGAGTACATCTTTCGTCGGCGAGCACAATATGGATCCGTCAAAATCCTGCACGGCGTCAAGACACCGCACGATCTCCTCTATCGCGAGCGATTCGATGCATGGCGGCGCTCTCCTGATACAGAAGTGTTGCTGAGCAGCGACCAGCCGGACAAGGGTTGGAGGTATCACATCGGCGTGGTGACAGAGCTGTTTGAGCTGGTATCGATCGACCCACTGAAGACCATTGTGTTGATGTGCGGACCCGAGATCATGATGCGTCTGGGCGTGCCCATTCTAATAAGGCGGGGCATTCCGACGACTGCCATTTACGTCTCGCTGGAACGCCACATGGAGTGCGGAATCGGTCTCTGCGGACATTGCCAGATGGGTCCGTACTTTGTATGCAAAGACGGTCCGGTCATGCGGTATGACCGAGTCGAGCCTTGGTTAGGGCGGGCGGGAGTGTGAGGCGAAGCGATGTCCAACCCTGATGAGCGGCAACGGCCAAAACTGGCCGTAGTCAAGTTCGCCTCCTGCGATGGTTGTCAGCTCAGCATCTTGAATCTTGAGGAAGACCTGCTTGCTTTAGGTCGGATGCTGGATATCGCCTATTTCCCTGAGGCTTCTAGCGACATGAGGCCTGGCCCGTACGATATCGCTCTGGTGGAAGGATCAATCACGACCGCAGAGGACGCCCATCGCATTCTCGCCCTGAGACAACAGGCGAAGGTGTTGATCACGATCGGGGCCTGTGCGATGGCAGGCGGTATTCAATCGTTGCGGAACTGGGCCGATGTCGAGTCGTTCAAGCGCACAGTCTATCCCAGCCCAGAATATATTCAGAGCCTCAGTACATCCACGCCTATCTCGGAACATGTCCATGTGGATTTCGAACTGTGGGGCTGCCCGATCGATAAGAGCCAGCTCCTGCGCGTGATTACGGATCTGATGGTCGGGGTCCAACCTCGCCTACCGGCCGACAGTGTATGTCTAGAGTGCAAGCGACGGGGAAATGTTTGCGTGCTGGTCGCAAAGGGGCTGCCTTGTCTCGGACCGGTGACCAAGACCGGTTGTGGAGCCATTTGTCCTGGCATGGGTCGCGACTGTTATGGTTGTTTCGGGCCCAGCGAAGGCGCACGAAAAGGACCAGGTCTTCCACCCAACACGACCTCGCTTGCCAGGCACTTCCATGGCGAACTGCAGCTTATTCCGATCGAAGTCATGCGCCGATTTCGCGGCATCAACGGCTCTGTATCGCCCTTTCGCGCGGAGAGCGATATTTGGGAACAGAAGACGTGATGGACAAAGCGCATTTCGTTTGCGAACGTTGAGGACTCCATGCCTGAAGAAAATGCGCGAACCAGAACGATCGCCGTGGACATGGTGGCGCGCGTGGAAGGCGAAGGCGCGCTCCGTGTCACGGTGAAAGGCGAAACCGTCCAAGATGTGGAGCTCCGGATCTTCGAGCCGCCGAGGTTTTTCGAGGCGTTCCTGCGGGGGCGACATTACGAGGAAGTGCCGGACATCGTCGCTCGAATCTGCGGCATCTGCCCGGTCGCCTACCAGATGAGCGCGGTCCATGCAATCGAGCAAGTGTTCGGTCTACGCGTTGACGGTGCAATCCGTGACCTGCGTCGGCTCATTTACTGCGGGGAGTGGATCGAAAGCCACGCACTGCATGTCTATATGCTCCAGGCACCGGACTTTCTTGGGTATGAGAGTGGTCTCGCCATGGCGAAGGACCAGGCGGCCGTCGTGACGCGAGGTTTGCGGCTCAAGAAGGCGGGCAATGCGATCATGACGCTGCTCGGAGGTCGGTCAGTACATCCGGTCTCCGTGAAGGTCGGCGGCTTCTCGCGGGTGCCGCTGCGACGCGAGCTGGGAGCGTTGAAGGATGAACTGCTATGGGCACGCGATGCAGCGGTAGAAACAGTGCGATGGGTGGCAGATTTCGACTATCCGGATTTTGCTCTGGACTATCACTGTGTCGCGCTCCGGCACCCTGATGAGTACCCGTTCAATGAAGGGCAGATCGTCGCCTCCAGTGGCTTGCAAATCACTGTGAGCGAATTCGAACAACATTTCATCGAGCACCAGGTGGCCTATTCCAACGCCCTGCATTGCACACTGCAAGGTTCGTCCTATTTGGTCGGCCCCCTCGCGCGTCTGAACTTGAATCAGGGGCATCTCACGCCATTGGCCAGACAGGTCCTGGCAGACAGGCGGATCGAGCTGCCGCTGCGTAATCCGTTTCACGGGATCATCGCTCGGTCCGTCGAAATTCTCTATGCGTTGGAGGAATCATTGCAGCTGATCGAGCGGTATGAGCCCCCACCCGAGCCGGCGTTGCCGGTCGTCCTTCGACCAGGCACCGGTATGGCTTGCACGGAAGCACCCAGGGGAATCCTCTATCATCGGTACGAGGTAGCCGGCGACGGGGTGATCCGTGACGTCAAAATCGTTCCCCCGACCTCGCAGAATCAAGCGCGCATCGAACAAGACTTGCGTCTGTTCATGCCGCGCCTCCTGCGCCTTCCCGATAAGGAAGCTGCTCTGGGCTGCGAGCGGGTGATTCGCTGTTACGATCCCTGCATTTCCTGCGCAACACATTTTCTGAACCTGGAGATCAGGAGGGAGAGTGCGTGAAGAATGACGGTTCCAGCTCCTCCTCCATTCGAATCATCGGCCTCGGCAATGGGCTAAGAGGAGATGATGCGATCGGCCTTCTAGCTGCCCGTCGACTTCGACAAACCATAGGCAACTGCGTAGAGGTGATCGAGGCGGAAATGGCAGGAGTTGACCTCATGGAATTGATGAAAGGGGCGCGCGTTGCGATTCTCATCGATGCAGCGCGCAGCGGACAGGCTCCGGGCACTGTCCACCGACTCGATGCCTCGGCAGGTCCGATCACTGGCCAGATCTTCCCTCGCTCGAGCCATGCCATCGGCACGGTGGATGCCCTCGAGCTGGCCCGCGCCATGGGCATCCTTCCCGCTACGGTTATCGTCTACGGGGTTGAAGCAGGCAACACGGAAGCAGGACAAAAGCTGTCGCCCCCGGTGGTCAGGGCGTTGGACGAAGTCGTAGCGCGAGTCCTCCAGGAATGTGAAGTATTCCATGCATGAACTCCATCTCATGACGCAAGTCGTAAAGGCTGCCGAAACCAAGTTGAGTGAAACTGTGGACGGTAAGCTATCCGCAGTGAGACTGAAGGTCAGTGCGCTGTCTCACCTATTGGCTCATGATCAGTCGGCATTGCAGACAGCATTTATGTTGGCCGCCCGAGGCACCAAAGTCGAAGGCGCGACACTGGAGCTCATCCCTATACCGAGTGATGCTTGGTGCCCGCAATGCCGGCGGGATATTGTGGTCACACAATCCCAGGAGGCCTGTTCCGCCTGTGGAGGACCATTGGTCATGGGATCAGAAGGGCCGGAGGCAGTGATCCATGAGTTGGTGATCAAAGAATGAACGAGACCCTTGTTCAGCGCATACAGGTCGAGGTGGAAGGAACCGTACAGGGTGTGGGGTTCCGTCCGTTCATCTATAGGCTGGCGTCCGAGTTGGGGTTGACTGGGTGGATCAAGAACACAAGAAACGGCGTGGCGATCGAAATAGAAGGCTCTGTACCGCTTGTGGAGGCGTTTCTCCAGCGGCTGCGATCCGACGCGCCGGCCTCAGCCTCTGTCGAGGTAATAAGCACCAGCGCCATTCCGGCGCTCGACGACGAGAGCTTTTCAATCGGTCAGTGTACTGAATCGGGTCAGCGAGCCCTTGTCATCCCGCCCGATCTGGCCACATGCGCCGACTGCCTGCGCGAGCTCAACGACCCACATGACCGTCGCTTTCGGTATCCGTTCCTCACCTGCACACAATGTGGCCCGCGCTATAGCCTGCTCACGGCGATTCCTTACGAACGCTCCAATACAACCATGACCGGATTCGACCTCTGCTCCACCTGTCACTCAGAGTATTCCACTGAATCAGATCGACGCTTTCACGCGGAACCGATCGCCTGTCCCGACTGCGGCCCTCACTTGTCCTTGTGGAATATGCTGGGTCAGGAAGTTGCGGATGGTGAGGAGGCTTTATCGCAGGCATCGGCTCTACTCGGCGAAGGCCTCATCGTCGCGGTGAAGGGATTGGGCGGATTTCAGCTCTGGGTCGACGCGAAATCGGAGAAGGCAGTCCGGCGATTACGCGATCGGAAACGAAGATCGGAAAAGCCATTTGCGGTGCTGTTTTCTTCGATCGAGATGGCTCGATCCTACTGCCAGCTGCCCTCCGATGAAGAGGCGTTGCTCTGCTCACCGCAAACGCCGATCGTCCTGTTACGTAAGCAGCGAGATGTGGTTCTCGCCGATGCCGTGGCGCCGGACAACCCCTATCTCGGGGTGATGTTGCCGGCAACACCGCTCCATCATCTCTTGATGGGGACGCTTCAGCGACCTATGGTCGCCACGAGCGGTAATCGATCCGAAGAACCGATCGTGACCGACGAGCGAGAGGCACTGGTTCGACTCCAAGGCATTGCCGACGCCCTGCTCTTGCATGACCGGCCGATCGCAAGACCGATCGATGATTCAGTCGTGATGGTGGTCGGCGGCATGGGTGAGGCAGGCAAGTCGACGGCTGACGTGATGGTCCTTCGTCGGGCGCGAGGCTATGTGCCTCAGGCGATTCGCTGGAGTGATGACCCGACGAATGACGACTCCCAAGGTCCGATCCTTGCCGTAGGTGGACATCTCAAGAACACCGTGGCCGTTCTCACCGGCAATCGTGTCGTCCTGAGCCAGCATCTCGGTGATCTTTCCACCGTTGAGGCGGACAGAGCCTTCCGGCAAGCGATCGAAGATCTTCAGCGATTGCTACAGGTCACGCCTCAGGCCATTGCCTGTGATCTGCATCCTGATTATCGATCGACGGCCTTCGCGCGGGAACTGGCCGCGACCCTATCCGTCCCGTTGGTTTCCGTACAGCACCACCACGCCCATGTAGCTTCCTGCATGGCGGAACACAAGCTCGATGGTGAGGTGCTGGGTATCGCTTGGGACGGGGCTGGGTACGGAGGAGCCGGCCAGGTTTGGGGCGGGGAATTATTGATTGCGAGCTATCGGCAGTTCAGTCGGGTTGCGCATCTCCGGCCCTTTCGCTTGCCGGGCGGCGAAGCCGCCATGCGAGAGCCAAACCGGTCGGCCGCAGCAGTACTGTGGGAACTCATGGGAGAAGAGATGCTAAAGCTTCCGCTACCTTCTTGGGAAGTGACGGACAATCAACGTACGCAATGGGCAAGTCTGCTTCGGTCCGGCTTTGCGTCGCCATGGACGACGAGTATGGGGCGACTCTTCGACGCAGTGGCATCATTCACTGGATTGTGCTCACATGCGTCCTTTGAAGGGCAAGCGGCGATGGCAGTTCAGTTTGCCGCGGAGCGAGGAGCAGATGAAGGCATAATGAGCATGGAAGGGTATCCGATGAATGTGGGGCCCAGTGATAGTCCTGATACCAGGTGGATGGCTGATTGGCGTCCCATGATCAGTGCCTTACTCGATGACCTTCGCAGAGGCATTAATCCTGCTAAGATTGCCGCCCGGTTTCATGCAGGCCTTGCCGCTGCAACTGTCGGCTTGGCTCAAGAGGCCGGCCTGCCACGCGTCGTCCTGACCGGTGGCTGTTTTCAAAATCGGCTGCTTCTGTCATTGGTGAGACAACGTTTGGAGAAGGCTAGGTTCACCGTGTATAGCCATGCTCTGGTTCCGCCCAACGACGGCGGGTTGTCACTGGGTCAGGCGGTGGTTGCTGCGAACCATCTGGACGATGTTCAGTAAAACAGGGAGAGCAAACATGTGTCTCGCGGTCCCAGGACAAGTTCTGAACATCGAAGATGACACCCTTCGTACCGCAACCGTGTCGTTCGGCGGAGTGACCAAATCCATCTCATTGGCACTGGTGCCGGAAGCGACAGTCGGAGACTATGTCATCGTCCATGTCGGCTTTGCCATCAGCAAACTGGATGAAGACGCGGCGCGACGAACGTTGGAGACCTATGCCGATCTGACGGCTTCTGATCCGGATCGAGGGGTTAAACTATGAAGCGCGACTACCGTCCGGACAGTGATCCGGGCGATATCGAAAGACATCTGATCAACAAGGAAGGTGAATGATGAATGACAACGACGGAATGTTGTTTGTAGCCCATTGGACGCACACGCCTGAGAATTGCCCGGGAAGAAGTAAAGAAGGGGCCACGATGCTCAATGAGTTCTGGGCTAAGCGTGACCTTGCCGCCAAGAAAGGAGTGAAGATCCTGAGTGCCTATGTCGCCGCCACGGAACATACCTACTACATCACCGTTCAGGCCAAGGACTATCAAGCCCTCTTAGAGTTTTTCGAGCCGTTAGCCCCAACCCAAACCGGCGCAATCCATCCGGTTACGACGATGGATGAATGGACGAAGCACATTGACCCGAATCGAAAGTGCTGAGTGGCTCTCCACCTATCGAAATTACGATTCCACACCGGTCGGTCGTCGTCAGGTACGCTGCCAAAGACCACGTCGTCAACGGCATCCTTTCACTCTTGAAACCACTTTGACAATCTTTTAGAGTGAGCATGGTCCTGTGCGGGCAGGAACGCACCACCCATACGACGGCACAACGTAGCAGCCCCTTCATCGAGGAGCCTTCCATGACGGAGCACCATCAGGAGGAAACACCAACCGGAAACGGTGGCCGGCCCGATGTCGAGGGCGAATCCCTTTTGAATCGCCGAAGCCTTCTAGCCGGAACAGTCGGCTTAGTGGGCGCGATGCTCATGGGAACGGTGCCACCATCCGCAGAGGCGGCAACGGAGAAATTGCCGGAAGATCCGACGCGGGTGCCCGGCGCGGTGCCGAGTGCCTACGGACAGCGATCGGCCCTTGAAAAAGCCGTTCGTATCCCCCGTTCCTGGTGGTCGTCGCTGACGCCTTTGCAAGACTCGCATGGGATTCTGACTCCTTCCTCCTTGCACTTCGAACGACATCACAATGGCGTGCCGACCATTCAATCGGCACAGCATCGGCTCCTCATTCACGGCATGGTGGACCAACCCTGGACATTCACCCTCGATGATCTGAAACGATTTCCTTCCATTTCGCGACTGACCTTCATCGAATGTTCAGGCAATTCGGCGCCCGAATGGCACAAACCGGCCGGGCAGACCGCGCAGCAAACACACGGCCTGACGAGCACGAGCGAATGGACCGGCGTGGCCTTGAAGACCGTCCTGCAAGAAGTGGGACTGCATCCCGATGCATCCTGGATGTTGGCCGAAGGCAGCGATGCAGCGGCCATGACGCGCAGCCTTCCGCTGGCGTCCATTCTGGAGGAGGCAATGCTTTGCTATGCCCAAAACGGCGAACCGCTCCGTCCGGAACAGGGCTATCCGCTTCGCCTGCTCATCCCAGGCTGGGAAGGCAACACCTGCATCAAATGGCTGCGGCGGTTGAAGCTCGGCAGAGCGCCCTTCATGACTCGCGAAGAAACATCACAATATACCGATCTGATGCCGGACGGCACGGCCCGCCAATTCACCATGGTCATGGATGCCAAATCCGTCATTACCTCTCCCTCGGGTGGACAACGTATCCAGTCTGGTTTTGTGGAGATCCGTGGGTTGGCATGGAGCGGCAGAGGCAGCATCACGCTGGTTGAGGTGAGCACGGACGGAGGACGATCCTGGCAGCAGGCGGCCTTACAAGAGCCGGTCCTGCCCAAGTGCCATACCAGGTTTCGCTTGCCATGGCGGTGGAACGGAGAGGATGTAATTTTGCAGAGCCGCTGCCTGGACGACACAGGATATCGACAACCGGACCGCGCGACCTTGGTGGCGATACGTGGGGTGAACTCGGTCTACCACTACAATGCGATCCAAAGCTGGCACATTGCAGCGGATGGGCAGGTGAGCAATGTCCATGCGTAACATTCTTGCGGTGTGGCTCTCCACCATCTTATTAGGTGCAGGAGTCTTGTGGGCCGGTGGTCCGGCGAACAAACAGGAAGAGACGCACGGATACGGCTTGGGACGGCCCGCCACAGATCAGGAAATCCACGCATGGAACATCGACGTGGCGCCGACCGGGGAGGGATTACCTGCCGGCGAAGGGACCGCCAAACAAGGGGCGGCCATCTTTGCCGCACGTTGCGCGACTTGTCATGGACCGACGGGGCAGGAAGGTCCGATGGACCGTCTGGTCGGCGGCGCCGGCACGTTGGCGAGTCAACACCCGATCAAAACCATCGGCAGTTACTGGCCCTATGCGACGACACTGTATGATTACGTGCATCGCGCCATGCCGTTCCCCGCTCCGCAGAGCCTTTCCCCGGACGAAATCTACTCAGTCGTGGCTTGGTTGCTCTACCGGAACGGCATTATTGCCGAAGACACGGTGCTCGATGCTCGGTCGTTACCCCGCGTTTCCATGCCGAACCGCGAGGGTTTCGTCCCGGATCCTAGGCCGGACGTACCCAAGCCCTGACGCGTGGGTCAGACGCCGCGCGCGGCTCACGATTATTCGCTTCCACAGCTGGCCTGGTACCGTTCTTCGGGAATCTCCTTCATCGCTTGATAGATCGCTGCGCGCTCGTCGTCACTGATCACTTGATCCATCGAGGGATAGAGAATCCGCTCTTCCTTCATGTTGTGTGATTTCAGCAGTTCCAACAACCGCTGCTCCTCTCGATCGCTCTCGGGACTCTGCTCCTGCACCTTGCGATGAATGGCCTCCAGACAGTCGCCGATCAATCGGTGCTCCGTACGCATGACCTGCGTAGGGCCCCCCTCCGCCATGCCGGAGTTCTCCTCCCATTTTGGGAACAACAGATCTTCCTCCCATACGATATGACGCTGCAGCCCGAACTTGAAGGCGACGAACGCCTCCTTGGCCTTGGAGAAATCTTTTCGCTTCTCTTCCTGGAAGGTCTGGAACAACTTGTCGAGCCGGTCGTGGTCCTGTTCGAACGTGACGCTGATCTTCGCTTCAGACATGCTTATCTCCTTTGTTTTCCGTTCCAGGCTTTTCTTCTTGAACGCTTCTTTTCCCACGACCACCGCCTCAATGATCGTGACTTCGGTCTCCGCCCGAAAGCACCTGGCCTCCTCTTCATACCATGTTTGATCGACAGGACGCGAAAATTCCTAGGGGGCAGGACTCGACATCGTGGAACCGAGCTGCACACGTCGCCACATGGAATAGAGAACGGGAATAACGATCAAGGTGAGGACCGTCGAGCTGACCATCCCTCCGATCATGGGGGCGGCAATCCGTTTCATCACGTCGGCTCCGGCGCCGGTCGTCCACATGATCGGCAGCAAGCCGCCCATGATCGCCGCCACCGTCATCACCTTGGGTCGTACTCGTTGAACCGCACCCTCCATGATGGACTCGCGGAGGTCCTGCGCCGTAACCATTCGACCTTCACGCACCCGTCGCTCATACGCTTCGTCGAGATAGACGAGCATGACCACCCCTGTCTCCGCCGCGACACCGGCCAACGCAATGATCCCCACCCACACAGCCACGCTGAGATTGTAACCCAGGTAATGGAGATACCAGATGGCTCCGATTGCAGCAAAGGGGACGGACAAGAGCACGATCAACGATTTCGCGAAGGATCGGAAATTAAGATACAGGAGCAACAGAATCACGGCGAGGGTCACGGGGACCAGCAGCTTCAACCGTTCTTCAGCCCGCACCAGATGCTCGTATTGACCGGTCCAAATCAGCCGGTAGCCGGAAGGTACTGTCACTCGGTCTCGCACCGCCCGTTGCGCGTCGAGGACATAGCCACGCAAGTCGCGGTCACCGACCGACACAGACACCAGACCGGCCAGCGCTCCCGCTTCATCTGCGATCGAAGGCGGCCCCTGCGTGATCACCATTTCTGCGATTTGTCCGAGGGGGATCTGCGCGCCGGTCGGCGTGGGAATCAGCACCCGTTTGAGCCGGTCCGGATCGTCGCGCAATTCACGCTTGTAGCGCACGTTGATCGGATACCGCTCCCGCCCCTCCACCGTAGTCGTCACGGTTTCTCCTCCGATAGCCGAAGTGATCACCGTTTGCACATCGCCCACCGTCAGGCCATAGCGGGCCGCTTCGCGTCGGTTCACGATTACATCCAGGTAATAACCCTCATTGAGCCGCTCGGCGAAGGCGCTTTTGGTGCCGGGCACGGTCGCCAAGGTCTGCTCGATTTCTAGGCCGATTCGCTCGATCGTCTTCAGATCCGGCCCCAGCACCTTGATCCCGACCGGGCTTCGGACACCGGTCGTGATCATCTCCGTGCGTGTCTGGATCGGCATCCACCAGATGTTTGGGAAACCCGGGATGCGCAGTTTGGCGTCCATCTCATCAAGCAACCGATCCCAGGTCATGTCTCGTCGCCATTGTGCCTCCGGTTTCAGGGTAACGGTGATCTCTGCCATGCCGACGAAGGCTGGATCAGTAGCGGTCGGGGCCTTTCCCATTTTTCCGAATACCCGCTCCACTTCCGGGAAGGTCGTGAGCAACTGATCCTGGACCTGTAAGACCTTCGTCGCTTCAGGAATCGAAAGACCGGGCACGGTGGTCGGCATGTACAGGATGGTGCCCTCGTTCAGCGGCGGCATGAACTCCGCGCCGAGTCGCATGAATGCCGGCAGCGTGATCGCCACTGCCGCAACGGCCACGCCCATGGTCAGCCAGCGGACTCGCAGGGCGCCTGAGAGGATGGGGCGATAGAGGGCGATCAGCAACCGGTTCAAGGGGTTCTTGGTTTCCGTCCGGATGTGGCCGCGAATCAGCACAACCATGAGCACTGGCGCCAAGGTCACCGAAAGCGCGGCGGCAAAGAACATCGCAAAAGTTTTGGTGTAGGCCAGGGGCGTGAACAGTCGCCCTTCCTGGGATTCGAGTGCAAAGATCGGAAGGAACGACACTGCGATCACAAGCAGTGAAAAAAATAGAGGACGCCCGACCTCTTTTGCGGCGGCGATGATGATTTCCGTTCGGTTGCCTGATGGAAATTGCTCCAACCGTTTATGAGCATTCTCGACCATCACAATAGCGGCATCGACCATGGCTCCGATGGCAATGGCAATCCCGCCCAGCGACATGATGTTGGAGGTAATCTTCAAGTAGGCCATCGGGATAAAGGCCAGCAACACCGCGACCGGGAGGATGAGGATGGCGACCAGAGCGCTTCGGAAGTGAGATAAGAATAGGACCGAAATCAGGCTGACGATCACACTTTCTTCAAGCAGTTTCTCGCGAAGGACGGCAATCGCGCGATGAATGAGATCGGACCGATCGTAAGTGGGGACGATGCGCACTCCTTCAGGCAATGCCGGAATGATTTCTTCCAGCCGCTCCTTGACCCGCTCGATCACAGTAAGAGCGTTTTCTCCGACCCGCATGATCACGATGCCACCGACGGTCTGGCCCTTGCCGTCCAAGTCGGCTATGCCCCGACGCTGATCCGGCCCGAGTTGGACATGCCCGATGTCTCGCACGAGAATCGGCGTGCCTCGTCCATCCGTGCCGACCGGAATCAACTCGATCTCGTCGACTGAACGCAGGTAGCCTCGCCCTCGGATCACGTATTCGGTGCCGGCCATCTCCAAAACACGGCCGCTCACCTCCGCGTTGCTGTTGCGGACTGCTTCGCTGACCCTCTGAATCGGCAGCCGATAAGCCGCTAATGTGTTGGGGTCCACTTCGATTTGGTATTGTTTGACGAAGCCACCGATCGCCGACACCTCTGCCACACCAGGCACACTCTCAAGTTGGTAACGCAGGTACCAGTCCTGAAGGCTCCGGAGCTGCGCCAGATCGTACGTCCCTGACTCGTCCACCAACGCGTACTGATAGACCCACCCGACTCCGGTTGCATCAGGTCCGATGGTCGGCGTCACACCGATCGGCAACCTGCCGGTGAGCTTCTGGAGATATTCGAGAACACGACTTCTTGCCCAGTAGAGATCGGTCCGGTCTTCAAAAATCACATAGACATAAGAGACACCGTATTCCGAGACACCTCGGACTCGCTTGACTTTAGGTCCAGCGAGCAGAGAGGTCACAACCGGATAGGTGATCTGGTCTTCAATGAGCGTCGGGCTACGCCCCTGCCACTCGGTGTAGACAATCACTTGAACATCCGAAAGGTCCGGAATCGCATCCAACGGGACTTGAAACAAGGCCCACAGACCCCAACCTGTCAGCAGGATCACACAGAGGATGACGAGGGCCGGATTGCGTGCACTCCCTTCAATGATCCGCGCGATCATTTCATGCCACCCTTCACACCCGCCCGCCCTGGCGCCGCCGAGACGCCGCCTTCTCCCATCTCACCCTCCCGCTCGCCTCGCACGCCTCGCGGACTCGTCGACGCGGGCGGCGAAGCCGAGGGCCCTGGGGGCGCCGAGACGTCCCCCTTCCCCAGTTCCATGCCTTCCATGCTGTCCATCTCACCCGCCCGCCCTGACGGCGCCGAGACGCCGCCTTCTCCCATGGCCATTTTGTCTTCGTGTGCACCGCGCATCTGCCAGTCGCCCATGCCGATCCGGCCCATCATGCCCTGCATGCTCGAGGCTGACGCTAATTTGCTCTCTGCATCCAACAAGAAATTGGCCGAGGCGACGATCCGATCTCCTTCTTTGAGTCCTTCCATCACTTCCACTGAATCCTGACTCCGGCGCCCCAACTTGACCGAAGCAGGCTCATACCGGCCTTGCCCCCGATCCATGAACACGAGTTGGCGAAGCCCGGTGTCCATCACGGCTTCCTTTGGCACGACTAAAGTCCTGACCGCATTCGTCTGCAAGGTCACGTTCCCGTACATGCCCGGCTTCAATTTCAACTCAGGATTCTGAAATTCCAGCCGCACCCGCACTGTACGAGTTTCGGTATTCAGCGTCGGGTACACATAGGACACCTTGCCGCTGAATGTTTCTCCCGGATATGCAGCAAAGGTCACCGTTGAAGGCTGACCGACTTTCGTGGCCGCCATTTCTGATTCATAAATATCGGCGGAGATCCAGACCAGGGAAAGATCCACGATTTCGTACAGTGTCGTGCCAGGCTCCACATATTTCCCCGGCAACGCCTCTCGTTTCATCACGATGCCGGAGGAAGGAGCATAGACCGTGAGCACCGGGTCGGCCTGGCCTCGACGCTCAAGAGCCTCGATCTGTGAATCGGTCACATCCCAGAGCCGCAAACGCTCCCGCGCACTCGCCACAAGCGTCTCGGCGTTGGTTTTCACTTCGGCGAGCGGGCTCGCGGCCAGTTGCGCACGCATTTTCAGAGCGAGGAGATACTCGTCTTGCGTGACCAAGAGATCCGGCGAATAGACAGTAAAGAGTGGTTCACCTTTGCGAACCGTTCGCCCAACCGAATTGACGAAGACCTTTCGAACCCACCCGGATACTTTCAGCGTGACTTGCGCGAAGCTCCGTTCGTTATAGCCGACCGCGCCGACCGTACGAATCTCTTCATCCAACGTTGCATAAGCGGCCGGGGCGCTACGGACACCGATCAACTGTCTCGCCACCGCCGGAACAACCACAACCTCGGGTGAAGCTCCCGACAGGCCAGGCATTGGTTCCATGTCTCTCATGGATTTCGTTCCTTCCATCGACATCCCTTTCATGTCGCCCATGCCCCCCATCCCTTTCATCGACATGCCTTCCATCTCATGTGTCTTCATCCCCTCACTGCCCTTCGTCCCCGACATGTCACCCATCATTCGATGGGCGGCGAAGAACCCCGCGATAGCTCCGACGAGCAGGCCGACTACCGCAACACCGACAATAAGACCTTTTCTGCGCAGGTCCTGATTCATGGCCATTCCTCCCTTCTTAGCTGCCATTCAGGTCAGTGCCGATCACCTGTTCCAGCTCGGCGAGTCGGTTTGCTCGCTCAACCAGCGCTCGGTAGTACTCCTGTTGAAATCCTCGCCAAGCCCGCTGAGTATCAATAAGATCCAGGAACCCTCCCGTTCCTGCGCGATATCCCGCTCGCGCTGCTTCAAGGTTCTGTACGGCCTGAGGCAAAATCGTGGTGTGATACAACCTGGCCACCTGCTCACTCGCCCGGAGCTTGGCCAAGAGGTCGTTGACCTGAAAACGAGTCATGTTTTCCAGCCTGTGCTGCTGTGCCTGCGCGGCTGCGACCGATGCTGCGGCTTCTTGAACCCCGGCGTCATACTTCGATTTGGTCCAGAACGAGAAGGGGACAGTCATCGCTACGTAGGCGCCGAATCCATCGTTGGCCTGAAAGTTCTGGAAACGCTGAAACATCACGTTGAAGTCCGGATAGTACTGGCGCTGGGCGAGCGCGCGAGACTGTTCACTCTGTCGAATCGCCAGCTCTGCTGCTTTCAACTCCGGTCTGCCATTCAGCGCAAGCCGATGCAGGTCGTCGATGGTGGTGTCCAGCGGTGTCAGAGCCGGCTCCTGAGGAATACCGAATGGTGATCGGAGTTCCCGGTCCAAAATCGTATTCAGCAGCGCTGCAGTTGTCTCCCGACTCTGCTCCAGAACGGGAAGCTGCTGGTGCAACAGAGACAGCTCCACCTGGGCCTTGAGCACATCAGCCTGTGATCCTTTTCCGGCCCGGAACTTCGCGTTCGCAATCTCGATGAACTGCCTGAGCAATTCGGCCTGTTCATGATGAATCTGGATCGCCTTGTGCGCGAGAAACAGATCGTAGTAGGCCCCCTTGAGACGAGCGACCAATTCTCGTTCCTTCGCACGCAGCGCCTGCTCGGTCATTTCTGCCGACCGACTCGCGATTTCGCTTTTCAAGGCCAGCTTGCCTGGGAATGGGAGATTCTGCGAGAGACCAAAGATCGTATTCTGTGTCTGCATGACATTGAAGTTCTGCGGGAAATTCCACAAGTGGACAGACAGAGTGGGGTCATCCAGCGACCGAGCCTGGGCAATCCGATTCGTGGCAGCCTCCCATTGTTTGCGCGCTGCCACAAGTTCCGGATTTCTGGCCAAGGCCTCCTGGATCAGATCTGGTAACGCCAAAGACGATGGTGCAGTCTGATCGGCTGCATGAACGACCTGACGCCCCTCCATCGTGAAGGTCACGCTCAGGACTGTTATCGTCAGGAGCACAATTTGAATTGTACGAGGCATGGGATGGTCCTCCTCAATAGCTTTCCTGCCCACGACTGCCGTGGATCTCGGGGCCCATCTGCTACAGAAGAAGCGGCGGGATGAACCGAGGTCAGCGTCGGGCAGATCGCACGATGATGAAACGGTATAAGGCAGAGCCGAGGAGATCAGATACGAAGCACTGTGCTTGGAAGCGACTGATGCGGAGGAGAACTCGATTCGAGGAAACGATGTGGACTTGAAATGAGTACGAGCCTGCAGCTCACTGGTGAAAACGCAGCCGGCGCCTGGTCTGCTGCTGACCAATGATGGTCCATGCGCAACGAAGACGACTGAGAGGAAGACTCAACACCTAGAGTCTTGAAGGCATCGCACAGCTGCCGGCCCGGTTGCTCCACGGGGGTTGAACAGCCGTTTGCCATCGAGACATCACTGATCCCCGAGAGCGGTAGGAGACAGGCATAGGCATTGAAGCTGAACGCCAGCAACAGCACCACGATGATCACGGCAAGAAACGACCGGGAATGATACGAACTTAATCGCATGAGGTCAGTCTATGCTTCCGTCACCTGAGCGTCAACGGCATTTCTCATCCGCCAGCACTCGGTGGACGCTGTTCCCGAACAAACTCATCAACGTTACAGGGCGATCTTCCGTAATCGCAGCGCATTTGCAATCACCGACACGGAACTGAACGTCATCGCCGCGCTCGCGATCATGGGGCTCAACAGGACCCCGACGAACGGGTACAGGACTCCGGCTGCGATGGGCACGCCCAGCGTATTGTAAATGAAGGCGAAGAACAGATTTTGACGAATATTGCGCATCGTCCCACGACTCAACCGGCGGGCCCGGGCAATGGCTCGAAGATCGCCCTTCACGAGCGTGACCCCCGCGCTTTCCATCGCCACATCCGTTCCCGTCCCCATCGCAATCCCCACCTGCGCCTGCGCCAAAGCCGGCGCATCATTGATGCCGTCTCCCGCCATGGCCACGACGTGCCCTTCGGCCTGGAACCGCTTGATGACCGCCGCCTTTTGCTCTGGTAGAACGTCGGCCTGAACTTCGTCGATTTGGAGCCGACGCGCCACCGCCTCAGCTGTCGTCCGATTGTCGCCCGTCAACATCACAAGCCGCAGGCCTTCACGGTGCAACAAGTCGATGGCTTCCGGCGTGGTGGACTTGACTGGATCAGCCACACCCAGCAACCCTGCCGGCTTGCCGTCGATCGCCGCGAACATGACGGTTTGACCCTCCTGCCTCAGTGGCTCGGCCTGGGCCAGCAGCGGTTTTGTCTCGATACCCAGCTCGTTAAGAAGCAATACCGTACCGACTGCCACTGAACGACCTTCGATCATGCCGGTGATTCCCTTTCCCGTGAGGGAACGAAAGTCCTGCGCCTTCGCCGGAATCATTCCCTTCTTCTTGACACCCGACACAATGGCCGACGCCAACGGATGCTCACTGTTCTGTTCCAGGCCAGCGGTAAGTCTGAGCAGTTCCGTCTCACTGAAGTCCGGCAAAGGCGCCACCGTGATCAAACGCGGTTTTCCTTCCGTCAATGTCCCTGTCTTATCAACCACTAGAACATCGACCTTGGCTAAGGTCTCAAGCGCCTCGGCATTGCGGATCAGCACCCCTGCTGTCGCGCCACGACCGGTCCCGACCATGATCGACATCGGTGTCGCGAGCCCCAAGGCACAGGGACAGGCGATGATCAGCACCGCAACCGCGTTGAGCAAGGCATAAGCCATGCGAGGCTCGGGGCCATAGAGAGCCCAGATTACAAAAGTAATGGCTGCGACCAAAATCACAACCGGAACGAAATAGGCGGCCACGACATCGGCCAACCGCTGAATCGGAGCGCGTGTGCGCTGCGCTTCACTGACCATGCGCACGATCTGCGAGAGCAGCGTCTCGCGACCGACACGCTCCGCACGCATGACAAAGCTCCCGGTGCCGTTGACGGTCGCCCCCACCACTTTGTGGCCCGGCTGCTTCTCTACCGGGATCGACTCGCCGGTCACCATCGATTCATCGACGGCGCTTGCGCCCTCCAAGATCACGCCATCCACAGGAATCTTTTCGCCCGGTCGGACACGCAATTGGTCGCCGACCTGGACCTGTTCCAGTGGAATATCCTCTTCATGACCATCCGGTCGGACGACGCGAGCGGTTTTCGGTGCCAGCCCCAACAGCGCTTTCAACGCGCTACTGGTTCTGCTCCGTGCCCGCAGCTCCAATACCTGCCCTAGTAAGACCAGCGCAACAATGGCTACAGCCGGTTCAAAATAGACGGCCAGCTCGCCACCGTGGACCAGGAATGAGTCGGGGAACAATCCGGGCACGAGCGTGGCGGCAACACTGTAGAGATAGGCCGCGCCGGTGCCGAGGCCGATCAACGTAAACATATTCAGATGACGGTTGACGATCGAAGCCCAGGCTCGCTCGAACAGCGGCTGACCGATCCAGAGCACAACGGGCGTGGCCAGCAGGAACTGAAACCAGATCAATGTCCGTCCGGAGAAGAGGTGTTGCAACGGTTGGCTCGGCAACATCTCGGAAATCATCAGGGCAAAAATTGGCGCGCCAAGAATGACGCTCCGCCAAAACCGGAGGGTCATATCGACCAGCTCGGGATTGGTCTCCTCCGTCGTCACCGTGCGGGGCTCTAACGCCATTCCGCAAATCGGGCAATTCCCGGCCTCTGGCTGTGCGATCTCCGGGTGCATCGGACAGGTATATTCGGTGCGGGTATCAGAAGCGGTTACATCAGCCGGTTCCAATGCCATGCCGCATATGGGACATGCTCCCGGTTTGGTCTCGAGCACATCGGGGTCCATCGGGCAGATATACTTCGTGTCCCCGCTCGCCGATACAGGCATCGGCTTCGGAGTCCGTCGTTCCGGCGGGGTGAGATAATATTCGGGATCAGCTCGGAATTTTTCGAGACACCTGGCGGCGCAGAAATAGTATTTCTTGCCGTGATACTCGTACGAACCGGCCGCCGTGACAGGCTGAACTGTCATCCCACACACAGGGTCGATCTCACCGATTGTCGGCGCCGGCTTAACCGGCATCATCATCGGCAATGGCTTCTTCTTGCTTAGTGAAATAAGCTCGGTCGGCGCCGGCTTCACGAACCGTTCTGGGTCGGCTTTGAATGTAGCGAGACAGGATACCGCGCAAAAATGGTACGTCTTGCCTTGGTAGTCGTAATGCCCTGCGGCAGTAGTTGGGTCCACCGTCATCCCGCATACCGGATCGATGTCCGATCCGGCGCGCGATGGAGTGTGAGGCATTAGTATGTGCTCGCTCATATCGTTCTCTCCCAGTTGGTGACCCCCGCAACAGCCGCCTGTCGATCGATCGGCCATGGTCCGTCTCCTTTCATCTTATCCGGTCTGCTTGCTCAATGTCGCCGTCACCCCTACAGACGGACCAGGTCGCCCATTATTACAGAGAGGTGCTCGGTACAATGAAAACGATCAGCAATGAGGCAGAAACGGGCGTGACAGTCAGCCGCAGGTACAGTTCAAACAACCATGTCTACTGCACACGCCGCAAGCATCCTCCAAGGAAGCCCGTAAGGAGTGACGAGCTCTGTGCAAGCGAACCGTCAGATTGTTCCGCGAGATCTTGAGCTCCTTCGCAACCTGTGCCGGCGATTCCCCGTCGAGATCGATACGTTTAATGAGTTCGGCATAGTTTTCATGGAGGCTCGGCAGAAGTCCGTGAAGGCAGGTGCAAGCGGTAGCCTGGAGCTCGTCGAGCGGCGGTTCCTGATGATTCCCGGAAATGGTCAATTCCCTGAGCAAAGCCTCA
The DNA here is from genome assembly GCA_029194725.1 of Nitrospira sp. Classification (GTDB taxonomy): domain Bacteria; phylum Nitrospirota; class Nitrospiria; order Nitrospirales; family Nitrospiraceae; genus Nitrospira_D. The sequence goes on from JARFXQ010000003.1 coordinate 160,033, forward strand.
TTCCGACGAGCCTCGGCTCCATGAGCACGATAATAATCGGCCACCGTATGGCGGAGGATTTGATAGAACCAGGCGAGCACGCTTTGCTCATTCTTCAACGAGTGGGAACGCTCGACCGCTCTGGTGAGGCTTTGTTGCAAGATATCGTCCGCGATGACTTCATCGGGCACTCGACGGCGAATAAACTGTCTGAAGGCAGACTCGTTCTCCAGAAGTCGTTGAATGACTCCGCTTCTATTTCCCTCCTGCATCCTAACTCCTCACCCATCACCTCTTCCCGTCTGCCTCAAGGATGCTCCGAATGATGGTGACGACATTTTCTTGGTTCATGTTGACGCCGTCAACTTTGATATTCCCATCCAGCAAGAGCGAGGGCGTCGACGACACCTTGATCCGCTCTCCCCAACGACGCCCTTCTTCAAATAGCCTGGCCGGCTTTCCACTCTCCAGACCTGCTTCGAACGCCGCGACGTCCAAGCCGGCCTCTTTGATCAACAAGGCACGTATGGAGCGATCCAACACACCATCAACTTTGTCCTTGTGGATCGTGCGGAACAAGATCGCCCTCATTTGATCGCCCTTCCCCATCAGCTTCGCTTGCTCATACATATCGAACACGGTCGGCAGTTTCCCCGGGATGACGGGGAATCCGACCATCGTGATGTCAACCCTGTTTCCGAATTCTTTCAGAAGCAGCGGCACCCCGGTTTCCTCGAAATGATGGCAATGCGGGCAGTAGAAGTCGGCGAACTCGACGACTTTCACCTTCCCCGGCTGATGGGTCGACGTCTCGTCCTTGAGTATTTCGAATTGTCCTTTGAATTCGGGTTTGGCCGCCGTCGCCTTCAACGGCACGGTCAGCAACCATACGGCCCCGACTAGGACTACAAGCCTCCTCACCCACTTCTGCGAACGATTCATCTGATTCTCCTTTCCCTGTAATTGCCACCGCCATTATAGCGGATGATGAGGTTCATTGCCCTTTGTTATAATCGCGTCATGCTAGAACTTCGGTATGTGTTGCTGACGTCGATGCTCTTGATCGCGCTCGGCTGCGTCTCGAAGGGCAGGCAGGTTGACCAACAGTCCGCCGGCACTCCGCAAATCACCTATACGCAGGTGAAAGCGGCGCCCAGAACATTCAACGGGCAGTCAGTAACTTTCGGGGGAAAGGTATTGGGTGCGAGGCGATTGAAGGAGGGAACTAGGATCGAAATTCTGCAACTACCCCTCACCCCTTCATCCCAGCCGACGATGGATCTTACTAAGTCTGAAGGCCGTTTCCTTGCCCTGCAGAGAGAATTTCTTGACCCGGCGACGATCCCGCCCGGCACATTTCTAATAGTGACAGGAGAGATAGAAGGCTCGGTAACCTTGCCGTTCGATGAGACGGAGTACAGCTACCCGCTCCTGCGCATCAACGATCTGCGTGTGTGGACCGACAGCGAGCAAGAAGCCCCCCACGTGCGACCCTGCATGGGGCCTGGCCCTTATTGGGGCCCCTACTGGAGGGCATGGCCTTATTGTTGGTAACGCGCCACGTCAAACGATCTAGCTGCCATCAACGCCAACGGAGAGAAACCACAGTCACCTCATTCCACCTTCCGCTTCACACCTGAAACATGACGTGCGACGAATGACGGTTCCCCCTTATTGAAAGACTGTTTGCACTCGCAGCGCCCAGCTAATCGCCGCCGTTGCGACCGGTCAGGTCGAACGATAGAATACGTTCAGGAATCATGCGGTTGGCAGGAACCACATCGTGCAACTCGTGACCTCACCAGCGTGAAAAAGGGCGGGGCGAAGGAGGAGGCAGGCAACCTTCGCCCCGCGCTTGGTCCGAGCCGGAGGCAGCCTGCTCGGACAGCCCATCGATCATCCGATTCCAACCCAACGAAAGGGTCTTCTCTCGCTCGCTCACACCTTTCCGTTAGAAAAGTCCTAACGTCACCCCTCCATAAATAGCTCGTCCATAACCCGCATAAAACGCCTGCCGCCCCGCAGCTTCGGCATGAGTTTCGCCGGTGATCACTTGTCCGGAGGCGGCATATTTCGTATCTGCGATGTTGTCGACTTGAACAAACAGCTTGGCGAATCGGAACCAGGAGGATTTCGACAGTTCGATATTCTTGTGCACATTGATGTTTCCGGTCACATAGGAAGGAAATCCGAACGTATTACTGTTGTTCAAGAAATAGCTATTGGAGTAATTGCCTTCGACCCAGGCACCCCATCCAGTCGGCGCATGGTAGTACTCCAGCTTCCCGTTTAGAGTGTCGGTCGGCACATTCGGCACTTGGTTGCCGTCACGCACAATGAATCCGGAAGCGGTCCGATCAGAAAAGTTGATGTACTCCGTATTGATGTGGGTGTAGGCGCCGGATACCCGCAGACCTGAGACAGGCCGCCATTCGGCGAAGAGTTCGACACCGCGATACCTGGAGGAGGGCGCATTGACCGATGCCGTGTTATTCCCTGAAATCACCTGTGTGATGATTTCGTCTCGAAAGAACGTATAAAATCCGACGAGGTGGACGAGCAATGTCGGATGCAGCCTCATCTCCGTGCCGATTTCAAGGTTGAGATTCTTTTGGGGTCTCAGGTCGAAATTGCTCCCCGGAAGCCCCGTGACAGGATCTCGCAAGAGATTGTTGAACTGCGGAATACCATACCCCGTCGAGGCCCGAATCCAATTGCGATAGTCTACCGATGGTTTCCAAATCAACGCACCTTCCGGCGCCCAGTTTAGATAGGACCGATTGATGCTGGCGCGCGTGTCTACCAAAGCAGTGGTTGGATTATAGTTCGTGGCATCCACGCTGATAGTGGATTGTTCAAAGCCGAGGCCGACCGCGAAAGTCCAGTTCTGATAGAATTCCAATTCCTCACGAAACCGACCGCCGATGTTGAAGATAGATCCACGGGTGTTCTGCAGCAACGTCCCTTTCGTTCCGAAGCCATCCGCAAGATTCTGGAAGGTGTTGCCCTTCTGATCCATGTAATTGACAAAGAAACCGACATAGCTCTTCAAGGGCATGGCTCCCAGTCGGCCGTCGTGTCGCAAGTCGGCATAGCTCTTGTAGTTGGGATTCGTGTTCTCAATAACCTGCGAAAATGATTGCTGAATGTCTTTGAGGTCGTAGTCTGCTTCCACCGTCAAGACAGTGTTTGCATCGATCTGACGTTCGTAGATTCCTCCGATAATCGTTCGGGTATCGACGCGGCTTTGATCGAGCAGAATCGCATTGGCGCAACCGGGGTTGTAGGTGCCGGGCGTACAAGGCGTCTGCGCGCCGCCGGCCTGTCGCTCATCAGCGAAGAACTGTCCCTGTGTGAGTCTGGTGGGCACTTTGGTATTGAGCCAGTTGGTGATGGCTTTGAAGTAAAAATTCTGCCGGTCATCCAGTTTGTACCGAACATTGAAATTAATGGTTTGCGTGTTGTAGTTGCTGTGCTGGATAAACCCATCTGCCGCCATCTGACTGCCGAACATCGCGATATCGAACCGGTCCGTTGCCTGACCGAAGGCGACGCCGTACTTCTGGTAGCCAAAGGATCCTCCCGATAAGAAGGTCTCCAGCCCGTGAATGTCGCTCCCTCGTCTCGTTCGGAAGTGAACCATTCCACCCAATGCGTAGTTGTCGTACAAGGAAGAGGAGGCCCCGCGAATCACTTCAACGCTGCGCATGAACCAGGGATCTTGCATATCCAGGCGTGAAAGGCCGTCGGACTGGGTCTGAGAGATTCCGTCTTCGTACACCTTGATGTCCCGAATCGCAAAGGTGGTCTTGGCTCCTTGTCCTCGGATCATCATGCTGAAATCTCGAGGCCCATTGGCCTGTCGCAGGACGATACCGGGAAGCGATTCCATGGACTCCTTCATGGTTCTGGTCGGTTGGGATTCCGTCTCGGAAGGGACCGTTGCCGAGAGCGATACCCCTTCCGGCCGATTCTGCTGACGCTTGCTGACGATGCTCATGTCGGCGAGATCGAAATCCGGTTTCGCGGATATGCCTTCGGTCGCGGTCGCCTCTGTGGCAGGCTCGGTGTCCTCCTTAATAATCGTTGGACGTTCTCCTTCAGGCTTACCGCTCTCCTTCTTCTGCTGCAACTCATCCAGTTCCCGCAGAATATTGTTAAGCTGATCACGCAGCTCTTTCTCGCGCGCCGACGCAGATGGATCTGAAGAAGACGTTCCTTGCGCGAAAACGTCGTTGCCGGTGGCCGCACAGATCACGAAGATACCTACAGCAATCCCATAACCCCATCGAGAAATACGTGCCAATTCGGACATGATCGCCGACTCCTCGCTCGATCAGATTGGTGAAGAGCATAGTCCGACGTATAGCCTGATCTGGCCAGCGACGCCGGTAACCAGCTTACGACTGATACGGATCTAGAAAGGGATCACTGAGGAGGTGCGCGAGAACGAGAAACCGTGGAAATGAAATGAAGTTGTGGTGCTGCATCAACCAACCGCTGCAGTGCTACGACGGCGAAGAACCCGAGGAGAGGTGCGGCTGCGTGGATGCTGGCCGTCGGGTGAACCTGACAAACCCAGGCACAGAGCGTGGAGTGAGCAGCATGAGACGGAGTGTGGTGAGCATGGCCCGACTCTTCTGTGTGCATGACGAGACAGCCTGCCGCGCTCACCGCAAGAGCGGCATAGAGCAGGACCATCCCAACGGCGAAGGGTACAAACCAACGTTTCATTTCATCCCATCAAGAACATGCTGTATCAGCGCGACCGACTCCTCGCTGTCCCAGGCCCTCGGCCCGACTGCGCGACCGACGGCTCGACCGTCTTGCGTAATGAGCACGGTCGTCGGCAGCCCCCTGACCATAAAGGACCGCGACACATCTTCATTCTCATCGAACAGCACGGGGAGTCGGATGCCCAGGTGATCGAGAAACTGCTTGATCCCCTGTGGATGCATGTCCGTCGTAACGGTCACCACCTGGAACTGCGTGGAGTCGAACTGTGATTGGATTCTGGCAAGCGACGGCATCTCTTCTTTGCACGGTCCACACCAGGTTGCCCAAAAATTGAGAAGCACGACCTTTCCAACCAGTTCTTTCGAGTGAACAGTTCCGCCATCGAGTGTCGTGAGATCGAACCCAGTAATCGGTCCGCTAGAAGCGATTCGAGCGACGCGTAGCGCGACGAAGGGGTCGCTCACTGCGGCGGTGGCATGGGTGCCGTACCACCCGGAGGCAAGCGCGCTCACGCTTCCAGTGAGAAACAATGCAAGCAGCAAGCTCCACGATCTATGGTTCATGGGTTCCACCCTGAAGAGCTGTGAGATTGGCCGTTGGGAACTGCATGGTTTGGATGACCAGGCGATGCGCCGGCATTGCATGTTCCTTCCAACCCATCACGACCGTCCCATGCTGATTGACCGCTACGGTCGGTGTCTGGCCGTTCTTTTCGTTGAGTTTGATCGGGATGTTGAACGACTGGCCGCGATCGAGCGAATAGCTGACGACGACTTCTCGACGGACGGGTGATTGTTCTTCCCAGATGACGGCAATCCTCCCTGCCGGATCGACCGCCATCTGCGGATGGTCTGGGAAGGTCCCTTTGGACCGGTTCAATTGCTTCTTGGCCGAAAACGTTTGCCCTCGGTCATCCGAGTAGGCCAAATAGATTGCGGGCGTTTCGTCGGCGCCCTCCGTGTACCACACCACATACAGTCGCCCTTGCCGATCAGCACCGAGCGACGCCGGACGATGAGGGCAGGCAGGATAGACCCACCGATCGTCTCCGACGATCACCGACGGCAAAAACGTCTCGCCGCCGTCCATCGATCGAGAGACCACGGTCTCCCGCAGATTGCCGTCAAAAATCTTTCGCCACGCGACATAGACAGTTCCATCTGTGGACGTCGTCACGGCTGTTCTGCAACAGACACAGGTATCGTCGTCGATCTTGAGATTCTTTGAGATCGTGTGTCCATGATCCGTCGATCTCGCGACAAACGTTCCCGGCTCCTTCTTGCCTTCGCGGCCATCGATCCAGGCCATGTGCAGGGCTCCGTTCGGAGCTGTCTGGATCGAATCAAACGTGTGCTGGGTGACATGACTGTCGTCATTCACCAAGATGGAGGGCGCGAACGTTCGTCCTCCGTCCGAGGACCTGCTGAGCCTCAGTTCCCCGGAGAACGGCTTATCAAGGGTGATGTGCGGATGGGTCTGCGACCAAGTGACAAATACCTCATTCCCAAGGACGGCCAAGGCTGGGGACTCCTGGCGATGATAGACATTGTCGGTTGGTTGGTTCACGGGGACGGGCCTTCCAAACGGCCCACCTGGTTGTTCAGATCTCGCAAAGAGGATGGTGCGGGTGTCCTTGTCTTCCTCCACCCAGGCGGCCGAAACGACACCCTGTTCATCGATCTGTACCGATGGCCCGACTACGCCCTTCACTTGGTGAACCGTCATATGTTTAGGACCAAAAATGACGGCCGGCTCGGAAGTCTCGGCCCACACTTGCATTGGTACCAAGGAGGAGAGAATCACGGTGAATGTAGTAGCGAAGTATCGCATGACTTACCTTTCATGATCTGGCATGAGTCGCGTTCATGACGGCGTTTCACCTTTCATTCGACTCACTAATTGGCCAAGCTATACACGATCGGAAGACTCACGACGATCTGCGGCTTTCCGATGGCATGTTTCATATGGAGTGGACAGGCCAGTTTCACCGCCTCGATGGCCGCGTCATCAAGGACGCTATGTCCAGAACTCTTCTGGACGGATACGTCGGCCAAATGGCCGTCAGATCGAATGACGGCTTTCAGGACCACTTTCCCTTCTTGACCGTTCATGCGAGCCTGATTCGGATAGCGTTTGAGCTCGGCCACCCGGCGCCACAGCGACTCGGCCAACCATCGATGATCCATTTTCGTTTCCGGACCGGGCGCCGGAGCCTTGGCCACCTCCACTGGCGCAGTATCCACGGGAGCTTCCTGTGACGGGGATTCCGGCGGTGCCTCTTGTTGGGCCACGTCCTCATGCGACGGGGTAGGAGCTGCTGCAATTGCTGCCGACTCCTGTTGAGCTGGTGGAGCCTCAACCGGCTCCGGTTGCTTTTCTTCTACGACCGGTTCGACCTTTGATTCAGTCCTCTCGACAATCCGTTGTTCAACCGGCTCCTCTCGTGGCTGAGGCTCGACTTTCCGCTCCAACGGCGTTACCGCCCGGGATACTTCCGCCATTTGTCTGGGACGTGGCTGAGACACGACTTTCGCCGGTGGCTGTACAGGAGCCACGACTGACGGCGCTTGTTCCGAAATGGATTCCGTCTTCGTCGCCTCCACCAACGCCACATCCCACTCGAATAAGTCCTTCTGCACGATGGGCTTGATCTGCCCGGCCAGAAGAAACGCGAGACCAACCAGCATGCTATGGAGAGTTAACGAAATGCCCCAGGCTGGGAAAAAGAATCGGTTTTCATCTGTTGATGTCATGCTGTCTTCTGCCTTTCCACTTCCCGCTAATCAGTTCACCAACCCCCGTTCTTAGTCTGCGTAGGGCTACCGCAGAGAGGCAGCCTTCACCGCTTCTGATTTCTGGATTCGTGCCACGGTATCGAGGATCAGCTGCTCGGTCAGAAGACCTCCCTTGATGTATTCTTGAACGACACCCTTCTCATCAATGAATACGCTGACCGGTAAACCGAAGACCCCGAATTGGTTGGCGACCTTGTTGTCTCGATCCATAAGCACAGGGAAGGTATGGCCATATTGCTTGATATGCTCACGCACTTTGGCATCGTCTTCCAGTTCGTTGATCGCCAATACCACAAACCCCTTGTCACGGAGCTTGTCGTACATGGTCTGCATGGCAGGCATTTCCGTCGTGCAGGGCTTGCACCAGGTCGCCCAAAAATTCACTAGGACGACCTTCCCGCGATATTGGCTCAGGCTTTGCTGCATGCCTTCCAGGTCGACCAAGCGAAAATCTTCAGCGGTTGTCCCCACCGCCGGCACTCGTGAACCCATTCCCCACACCAAGCTGCCGGTGAGCACGCCTGTTAAACTCAGGGCCAACAGCCCCAAGATGGTCTTGTTGTACGCTCTCCTCATGATGGTCTCCTCATCATCATTGTGGCTCCTTTGAGAACTAACTCTTCAGCAACTGCACCGATCGAGTCACTCCGAAGATAAAACTTGTTCCCTGAGCGAGATTGTTGTTGGAATCCCGCATGATCGGAATCTCTGAGTAGAAGTACAGCGAGGTCATCTTCGTCAACGGTGAATCAATCACTCCTTCAAGATTGACCTGGAATCCCGGTGAGAACGCGAAGTAGGTGGAGCCGGTATTCGGCACCTGGCGATCAGAGATTGTGGGATCGATCACAATCGGCTCACCTGGGAAGTCGGGAGCATCAGCAGGCGTGGCCGATCGCTGCAACGATGCACTGATATTGTCGTGGACTAAATACCTCCAATGGAACTGGCCCATCAGCGCCAACCACGGCGCCTTTTCTAGCGGAATTCCGCTCGCGCCCAGGCTGAGATTGTACTCATCACCGAACTGATAGCCGTAATTGTTCCGGAACGTATGGCGATAGCTCCCGAAGAAAAACTGGTTGAGCCGATGGGGAATCAGTTCGTAGGTTTGATAGAGCGACCCGATGAACCCCAGGTTGCCTCGTCCAAGCTGCGTCGGCGACTCCATGAGGTCCCCGTTCGCATCGTTGGCGCTCGTGCTGCCGGTCGGCACCTGCACCCCGAATCCGGGGATGACCATGCTTCTGAGCGTCGGCAGCAGGTTGTACTTAGCCGTAATGATCATGTCGCCGATTCCGTTGTCTTTGAAAGGCACCAATTCTCCCTCGCCGTTGGGGCCGTCTTCCCCGAGCCCATCGATATGCTTGTGCGTCCGCCACAGATACGGAATGGTGACCTGTACACCTAGGTGTTCCGTGATACCGTAGTTAAAGTCAAAGGCGACCATCTGCGTGATCGTCCGAATTTCTTGGTGATGGTCCAGAATCAGAACGCGATCGCCTTGATCGATCCCGGGAATCACACCGTTCGTCCCATCGAGCAAGCGCATAGGCGTATAACTGTAAATGGTGTTGAACGTTAAGAGACCTGCTTGCGGCACCTGTTGCTGAGAGCCGATGACGACGAAACAGGTCACAGCCCCACAGGCTGCTTCGGCATGTCGAGCGGTCGGCCCGCCAAGGAGGATCAGGGCAGATCCGAGCACACACGCGACGACAGAATGTTTGACCGCCATAATGCTCCAGACGCTTTGTTGCAACGTGTACCTTGAACCGCCTGCAGGGTGACTCCTCACAGAGTTACCTGCGGCAAGACGGCTCTGAACGAACGCGACGAAGATTACAAGGGGTATGGAGGAGCGCGGCTAGAGGAAATGGGAGGCGGCTCAGAGATTGAATCATCCGAATGAAGGATTGGAATAAGGGCAATGGGGCTCCGTTCGATCTGAATCAACACGACATCACTGTCGAGCACAGTGCCTGCCGCACACATCCACGAGCAGAGCAGCGTCCCATGCGTGGCTGCTTGATGCTGAGCGTGATGTCCAGCATGTTCGGCAGATTGGGCCTGCGCCAATCCGCCGACCACCAGGATACAAAGCACGAGCGCAGTGGAAAGAACCTTGTAGAATGTCTTACTCATCGACGGCGCTTCTTGAAACGGATCGAACCCGCCCCTCTGACTGAGACTCAACTTATTCAGTACAACAATCGTCGAATGCCTACCGGTGATGCAGACTCACCAGCCCGCGAATACTAGGCGGCTGGAACAACACCTGTCAAGCAGCGGTGAGGCCGTCCGACCTCCTAGAGGAATCATCGAGTAGGATTCACCGAAAAGATCCTGTATACTGGGCTGATTCTTTCGACCTAACACTTATCTACGAAGACGAATGCCCTTCTTATGGTCACGCAAGTACTCAATCTAATCTTCGGCAGCAAAAACGACCGTGAAATCAAGACGCTCCGGCCGATCGTGGAGCAGATCAATGGCTTGGAGGCCGGACTCACGCCGCTCACTGATCACGCACTTGCCGACAGGACGCAGGACTTCAAGAAACGGCTTGAAGCAGGTCAGGCGCTGGACGACATCTTGCCAGAAGCGTTTGCCGTGTGCCGGGAAATGTCGCGCCGCAAGCTCAGCATGCGGCATTTCGACGTACAACTGATCGGCGGCATGATTCTCCACCGTGGCCGCATCGCGGAAATGAAGACCGGCGAAGGAAAGACCTTGGTGGCGACGCTCCCCATCTATCTGAATGCGCTCGAAGGTAAAGGCGCTCATCTCGTCACCGTCAACGATTATCTCGCCAAACGTGACGCCCAGTGGATGGGGCAACTCTACCATGCGCTGGGTCTATCCACGGGGATCATTCAACACGATGCGTCGTTCATCTATGACCCAACCTACGATGCGTCCGATAAGCGACTACAACACCTTCGCCCCTGCAGCAGACCTGAGGCGTACCGCGCCGACATCACCTACGGCACCAACAACGAATATGGGTTCGACTATCTCCGCGACAACCTCGTGGTCACCGATTTGAATCAGTGCGTGCAGCGTGAGTTGAATTTCGCCATTGTGGACGAAGTCGACAGCATCTTGATTGATGAAGCGCGGACGCCGTTGATCATCTCGGGTCCGACCGACCAGACCACAGACCTCTATTACCGAATCAACGCGATCATTCCGCAACTCAAAGCCGAGACCGACTACACCATCGAAGAAAAGACCAAAACCGCTGCGCTCACCGAAGACGGCAACGCGCGCGTTGAAAAACTCCTCGGCGTCGATAATCTGTACGATCCGGCCCACATGGACATGGTCCATCACGTAGTGAAAGCCTTACAAGCCTACACGCTCTATAAACGAGACGTAGACTACGTCGTGAAGGACGGCGAAGTCATCATCGTCGATGAATTTACCGGACGCTTGATGCCTGGTCGACGGTGGAGCGACGGGCTCCATCAAGCCGTCGAGGCCAAAGAGGGAGTGAAAATCGCCAACGAGAATCAGACTCTCGCGTCGGTGACCTTTCAAAACTATTTCCGCATGTACAAGAAACTCAGCGGTATGACCGGCACGGCGGACACGGAAGCCGCCGAATTCGCCAAGATCTATAACCTCGACGTCAACGTCGTGCCGACCAATCGTCAAATGATCCGGCAAGATTATGCCGACGTCGTATATCGAACCGAGAAGGAAAAGTTCGCCGCGATCGTCGAAGAGATCAAAGAATGCCATGAGCGAGGACAGCCGGTACTGGTCGGAACCATCTCGATCGAAAAGTCGGAGAGACTCGCCGGACTCTTGAATCGCAACGGGGTCAAGCACAACGTCCTCAACGCCAAGCAGCACGAACGCGAAGCCGAAATCGTCGCGCAAGCCGGAGCCAAAGGCGCGGTCACGATTGCCACGAACATGGCGGGTCGAGGCACCGATATTCTATTAGGCGGCAATCCGGACTTCATGTACAAGCAAGTGCTCTATCGGGAAGAAAACCTCCCGGAGAGCCGCAAGCTCGAAATCTATGAAGGCATCAGAGCCGATTGCGACAAGAACAAGCAGGAAGTCCTCGCGGCCGGCGGTCTCCATATCCTCGGTACGGAACGGCACGAGAGCCGCCGCATCGACAACCAACTCCGGGGACGGGCCGGCCGTCAGGGCGATCCAGGGACGTCAAGATTCTATCTGTCGCTGGAAGACGACCTGATGCGGATCTTCGCTTCGGAACGGGTGTCACAGCTGATGCTCAAACTCGGCATGGAGGAAGGTATCCCCATCGAACACGGGATGGTGACGCGGGCGATCGCGAACGCCCAAAAGAAGGTTGAAGCGCATAACTTCGAAATCCGCAAACAACTGCTCGAATACGACGATGTCATGAACAAGCAGCGTGAAGTGATCTATCGACACCGTCGCGCCGTGCTGAACGGAGACAACCTCACCAACGACCTTCATGACATGATGGACGGCTCCGTGGAATCTTCCCTCAATGTGTATTGCCCTCCCGATCAATACCCGGAAGAATGGGACGTCAAAGGTTTGACCGAGGTCATGCAGAGTCAGTTCGGATTGGATATCACCCAGGGTAAGCACGATGGGGGAGACTCGCTGCGCGACGTCGGACGCGACGCATTACAGGAAGACCTTCGAGTCCACGTACGGGACGCCTATACCGGAAAAGAACAAGAGCTGGGAACGGACCTCCTGCGCTTTCTTGAGAAGACGTTCATGCTCCAGGTGATCGATCATCATTGGAAGGACCATCTGCTTGCGATGGACCACCTGCGCGACGGTATCGGTCTCCGCGGCTACGGGCAGAAAGATCCGCTGATTGAGTATAAACGTGAAGGGTTTGACCTCTTCGCCGGCATGATGGAACGAATCAAATCCGATACGCTCGATCGACTGTTTCATGTGCAAGCGGTCCGCCACGAAGGAGAACAGCCGCCGCACTCACCGCAACCGATCATCTCGCGTCCGCAGCCCAAGCTCACCTTGAACCGTGGCGACGAGCAGGCTGCTGCGCCGGCTCCCGTTCACCGGTCCGAAAACAAGGTCGGGCGCAATGATCCATGCCCCTGCGGCAGCGGGAAAAAATACAAGAAGTGCCACGGGGCGTGAAGAGAGTGCTCGGCAGTGGGGCCGGACCTCGGCCTCTGCATGATGCGACCGATCCCCACCGCTATTGATCCTTGTCAACCTGCCCGCACACGCCTCTAAGGCTGCGTCGAAGCGCCGCAAAATTGGCGTGCGCAGTATCAATCACCAATTGTGATGCCACAGCCGCCATGCCGACGCCGAAGATCCAACTCCACTACCGAGCAAAGGGGAAAGAACAGAGAGGGGAAGCAGCGCGATGTGTTGTTTTCCCCCCACGCCTCCACGATTCGCTAACTGCGGATCAACGAGGCTGTGAGCGAGTCATTGGATTGAGGACAAACCTTCCCTCCTCCCTGCTCGAGAGATTTTTGTTGATTACACTGTAGGACATTAGGAGAATCTGCCACCGTGGAAAAGGAACAGATCCTCAGAGAACTTCGACACCTAGGGAAACAACGTGGTGGGTACATCAGCCTCGATGCCCTTCTCGCAGCACCTGGCTTGAAGCAGCATAACTTGTTGGGGAAATACTGGGCAACGTGGAATGAGGTTGTCGTGGAGTCGGGTCTCAACACAGCCTAGTTTTTTCGCCCAAAAACTGAAGAGGATTTTGTTCTTGGCCCTTTCGCAAATCTCATTGAGCGCCTAAAGAAGTGGCCTACCCAAACCGACCTCCTTCTTGAACGACATCGAGAAAGCTCTTTCCCGAGTCTCCCAGTTATTCGCCGCTTCAAGAACTCTCATAATTTTGTCTCCAAACTAGTGGACTACTCTGAAACGCATGGCCTGACTGTCGCAGCCAAGATTGCGGTGGAGCGCTTAGCAAGCGAGAAGATAGAGCCACCAATTGTTGGGAGTGAGCCTATATTGGGCTATGTTTATTGGGCTATGTTTAATTGATGCGCTCGGGCCGTCGATCCAAGATTGGTCACACGACCTCTCCTTCCCGTCGTCACCGCGAAGTACGGCTTGATTTGCCTGATCCCACAATGCTGGTTCACTCGATTCCAACAGATGATCCTTTCGGCATCGAATCTTATTGGCATCATCGCTTCGGCGCTAAACGCATCCGGGAGACTGAGTTCTTCAAACTCGACGCATCCGTCGTTGCGGCATTTAAGCGCCGCAAATATCAATAACGCCAAGAACTCGATACCTCTTAACGTTGAAGACCCAAGAGATGGGGTTTGATTGCGACCTACCGTCTCTTAAAGTGCTGCGGCTTCCAATCTCCCCTTCCCTCTTCCGTTGCGAGGAATCATTGCGCCTTGCGAGTGAACTGCCGGCAATTTGGATATCGTTCTGTCGAGTAGCTGCGGCTCACCCCTTAAGTGAGTGGCATCGATGTCCGGCGTTCCGTTCATGCGTGCATGGGACGGAACTAGTTTCGATGCCAAGCAGCTATGAGACGTAGAACGACCAAATTGCTGGCCCGGAAACGAGCGAGGCCCAGCGATTCCTCCTCTACATCCTCCTGATCTCACCTTGACTTAACGCTCTTCCGAAGGCTACTCTACACCCCCTTCGACACCCAGCGATGGGCAGGATAGTGCCCATAAGCTAGGGGTGTCGCTTTTTTCCGTCTTGGATGGTGAATTGGAGCTTTCCGTGAGCACAGGGCATCCGGAACTCGTTGCTGCCATTGTCTCTGAGATCGCCGCTTCCGGCCCGATTCCGTTTGTTCGTTTTATGGAGTTGGCTCTCTACCACCCGCAATTCGGCTATTACACGCGTAGCCCCGAACCAAGGCAAGAACGGATCGGCTGGCAAGGTGATTTTTACACGAGTTCGGATGTCCATCCTATCCTTGGGCAAGCCTTGGCCAAACAAGCCGAACAGATGTACCGATTACTCGGCCAACCCCATCCCTTTACCATCGTTGAAATGGGGCCCGGCAAAGGCTTGCTGGCGAAACACATCCTCGCAACATGCGCGCATCACCATCGTTCGTTTTTTCAGGACCTTCGGTATGTCCTGATAGAACGAAGTCCGGCCATGCGCGAGTTGCAGCGCAGGAACCTGGCTCCTTGGCTGGATCGACCGGACTTGCTGACATGGGTGGACGAGCTTACGAATGTGGCTCCTCAAGGTCTGAGCGGTCTGTTTTTCAGCAATGAACTGGTGGACTCCTTTCCGGTCCACCGCGTTCAAGTCACGGCAAAGGGAACCCAGGAACTCTGGGTGGACTACCGAGACGGGAGATTCGTTGAATGTCTGATGCCGCTGTCGTCGGACACGTTGGTCCAACGCGTCCGACGTATGAGCGCCGATTGGCCGGAAGGCTATCGAACCGAGATCAACCTTCGAGCATCGGATTGGATGAAGCAAGTGGCGCAACAACTGGATCGTGGGTTCGCGCTCACCATCGATTACGGCCACACGGCAGAGGATCTCTATCGGTCCGACCGAAAACACGGCACGTTCCTTTGCTATTTCCAACAATCCATCAACGAAGATCCGTTTCTACGCGTGGGCGAGCAGGACATGACGGCTCACGTGGATTTTTCAAGCCTGGCAGCGACCGGTGACGAGCAAGAACTCTACACGACCGGATTCACGAACCAGATGAGTTTCCTCATGGGACTCGGCGTCGAACAGATGATAGCGGAATTGGAACAGGACAGCCCTGCGTTCAAAGCGGCGATTCATCTCCTGAGACCAAACGGGATGGGCACGACGTTCAAGGTTCTCATCCAACACAAAGGCATCCGACAGCCTGAACTCGACGGCTTGCAGTACAAACCGTTCTTTGGCTCGGCGCTCACAACGCAATCAGCCGCCTGAGGAATTTGCGATGGCGGCGGCGCCGATGTTCGGCAACCTGTTTTGAGGTTTGCATGGGTGATTCACCCGTACCGCAAAACTATATCCCGATCCTCATTTTTATCGGTGTGGGCATCGTACTCGGGACGCTGATTCTCTTGCTCGGGAAGTTTGTTCGTCCGAACCAACCATACCGCGCAAAGTTAGCCCCGTATGAAAGCGGAAGCCCGCTCTTTCAGGACGCCCGTGTGCAGTTTCCGATGCGGTACTACATCATCGCGATGTTGTTCGTCATCTTCGACGTCGAGGTGGTCTTTCTCTACCCGTGGGCAGTTGCATTCAACAGTCTTGGGCTGGTTGGATTAGTGGAGATGGTTCTGTTCATCGCCATCCTCGTGGTCGGCTTTTGGTACGCGTGGAAAAAGGGAGCATTGGAGTGGGATTAGCGAAGACGTTACCTCTAACGAATCTCAACACATTATGAGTCTACTAGAGCGACAGTTTGACGCGAATATCGTGACGACGAATCTGGACGCGGTCGTCAACTGGGCCAGAAAGTCGGCGCTGTGGCCCATGACTTTCGGGCTGGCCTGCTGTGCCATTGAAATGATCGCCAGCGTCTCCTCCCGTTATGACCTGGACCGTTTCGGCGCCGGTGTCTTTCGCGCATCCCCGAGACAATCTGATCTCATGATTGTCGCAGGAACGGTTTCGCGCAAGATGGCGCCGGTCATTCGACGGATCTACGACCAAATGCCTGAGCCTCGATATGTAATTTGCATGGGCTCGTGCGCGACCTCTGGCAATCACTACAACAGCTATGCGGTCGTGCAGGGTGTGGATCAGATCGTGCCGGTGGATGTCTATGTGCCCGGTTGCCCGCCGAGGCCGGAAGCCTTGTTGGACGGACTGTTGAAATTACAGGAAAAGATCCAGCGAGAGAGAGTGTTCGTGAAATGAGTTTGGAAAGGGTACAAAGTGGACAGGTCTACAAATTACGCCTCCTGGGAGGCCTCCAAACTTGTAGGCATTCCAACGCCCGCGAGTGACGACTGAAGAAACCATGCAATCTCTCATCGAAAGGTTACTCACCACGTTCCGGGAAGCGGTGCCCTCCGTCGATGTCGACACGGCCCGATCGGAAGTGACCGTTCATGTCGCTGCACCAAGGATCTTGGAGGTCGCTCGTTTTTTGCACGACGACCCGCAGGCTTGTTTCGACCATATCACCGATATTTGCTCCGCCGACTATCCGACCGATCAGCAGCGGTTTGAAGTCATCTATCTCTTGTTGTCGCTCCCGTACGGCAGACGGATTCGCCTGAAAACGCGGCTCACCGAAGACAACCCGTCGCTGGATTCCGTAACAAGCATCTGGCGTGGCGCGATATTCTTAGAACGCGAAGTCTACGACATGATGGGAATCCGGTTTTCAGGGCATCCGGACCTACGGCGTATCCTCCTTCCGGAAGACTATGCCGAAGGATATCCGCTCCGGAAGGACTTCCCGGCGGAGGGCCGAGGGTGGCGGAGTCAGTTCGACTTTATCCCGCGCCTCGATGAACCGCCGGTCGAACAGATTGAAGGCGAGGTTCCCGAAGCTGAGAGGAAGCTGTTCCTTTCAGAACCGACCAGGTCCTCATCGAATCGGCGGGAAGAATTGTTGCTGAATATGGGCCCACAACATCCGAGCACGCACGGCGTGGTACGGGTTGTTCTCGAGCTGGATGGAGAGAGGATCGTCAAGGCGACGCCGGATCTGGGATATCTCCATCGCGGTGTCGAGAAACTGGCTGAGGGTCTCGCCTACATGCAGATCATTCCCCATACAGACCGGCTCGACTATGTCTGCGCAATGGCCAACAATTATGCTTATGTGCGCGCCGTCGAGAAACTCCTCGGTATTACCGTGCCTGAACGAGCCGAGTATATCCGCACGATAGTCGCGGAGATGCAACGTATACTGGGGCACCTGTTCTGGTTGGGTGCTCAGGCGCTGGATATCGGGGCCATGACGATCTTCTTCTGGACCTTTCGCGAGCGGGAAATCCTGCTCGACATGTTCGAACGGCTCTGCGGAGCCAGACTGACCTTGAATTATTATCGGATCGGCGGGGTGGACAGCGACTTCACTCCCGAATTGGTGACTCATCTCAAGACATTCTTGGAAACATTTCCGCAGAAGGTCAACGAGTATGACTCGCTGCTAGCAGGCAACCGGATTTGGCTGGGGCGAACGAAACATGTCGCGGTCATCTCCGGGGAAGATGCGATCAATTTCGGCATGACCGGCCCGGCGTTGCGGGGATCCGGCGTGGCCTATGACGTCCGCAAACTCGAACCCTATGGGGTTTACAATAAAGTGGACTGGGAGGTACCGGTCGGGAAAAACGGCGATACCTACGATCGCTATTGGATTCGCGTTGAAGAGATGCGTCAGAGCGCCCGGATCATTTCACAATGTCTCGATCAGATGCCGCCCGGGCCGATCATCGCCGATATGCCACAGTACATTCCACCGCCCAAGCCGCAAGTGATGCGCGACATGGAGAGCTTGATCCATCATTTCATCATTTTCACCCAAGGATTCAAGCCGCCGAAGGGGGAAACCTATTGCGCGACCGAAGCGCCCAAGGGGGAATTGGGATTTTTTATCATCAGTGATGGATCTCCTCGCCCTTATCGATTGAAAATTCGCTCGCCCTCGTTCATTCATATGGGCGCGTTCGACCATATGGCCCGGGGTTATTTGATATCAGACATCATCACGATTTTCGGGACCTACGATGTGGTCATGGGGGAGTGCGATCGATGAGCAAAACGTCACTGGTCGCTTGCCATTGGTCAATCAAGAGAGCGTGCTTTGCCCATTGACGATTGACCAATGACCATTAACTCATGACTGAGAGAGACAACGTGACCTTTTCAGAAAAATATAAGCACGAGATAGCCGACATTTTATCGCGCTACCCGGTCAAGCGTTCCGCCTTGATTCCACTCCTCTATGTCGCCCAGCGAGATCAGGGCTATGTCACCGAGTCGACGATGCAGGAGATTGCACATCTGCTTAAGCTGACGCCTCCGCAAGTCTACGAGACGGTCACATTCTACACGATGTTTAACCTGAAGCCGGTGGGCAAATTTCACATTCAGGTGTGCAAATCTCTCATGTGCGCCCTGGTCGGCTCGGATACCGTCGTCGAATGGATCAAAGCGAAGCTCGGGATTTCCTCGGGTGAGTCGACCTCAGACGGACTGTTCAGCCTCAGCTTGGTGGAGTGCTTGGCGGCCTGCGGGACAGGCCCCATGATGCAGATCAACGACGACTACTATGAGCAGCTGACCGAGGACAAGCTGGACCGAATCTTGGCCGATCTGCGATCGACAGGGACCAGCCCGCTGAAGAGCGGGCCATTTATGTGGCCGGAACCAGTCGCCGTGAACGGTGAGAGCTGAAACGCTGAAATTATGCCCAAGCACGAACTCATTCTTCTGAAGAATATGATGCAACCTGGATACACCGGGTCGTTGAAGGACTATGAGAAGACCGGAGGGTATCAAGCCCTGCGCAACACGCTCGGGAAGATCGCTCCGCCGGATGTGACGGCAATGGTCCGCAACTCCGGATTACGCGGCCGAGGCGGGGCCGGCTTCCCGACCGGTGTGAAATGGGGCTTTCTGCCGAAGGATTATCAAGGCCCTCGTTATCTCTGCTGCAACGCCGATGAGAGCGAGCCCGGTACGTTTAAGGATCGTCAACTCATGGAGCGGGACCCCCATCAAGTATTGGAAGGCATCGTGCTGGCCTGCTACGCCATCGGCGCGGAAACCGCCTACATCTATATCCGTGGAGAAATGGTTCTGGGCTCAAAGATCTTAGAACAGGCCATCGGCGAAGCAAGAGCCGCCGGGTATATCGGGAAGAACATTCTCGGCACAGGTATCAACGTAGACGTGTGGGTGCATCGAGGAGCGGGCGCCTATATCTGCGGCGAGGAAACAGCCCTCTTGGAATCGCTCGAAGGCAAACGCGGGCTCCCTCGCATAAAGCCTCCGTTTCCAGCCACGCATGGTCTCTACAACAAGCCGACCGTGGTCAATAACGTCGAGACTCTGGCGAACCTCCCGCATATCATCAACCGAGGCGCCGACTGGTTTGCCGCGATCGGTTCTCCGCCAAAGAGCACCGGTACGAGAGTCTTCTGTGTCAGCGGACATGTGAAACGGCCGGGCAATTATGAAGTTCCGATGGGGGTGACGGTCCGAGAGTTGGTCTACGAACATGCCGGTGGCATGCGCTCGGATAAGCCGATCAAAGCGTTCATTCCCGGTGGGGCTTCGGCGCCGTTTCTAACTCCGACTCATCTGGACGTCAAGTTGGACTTTGAACATGTTGCGGCGGCGGGATCGATGTTGGGATCCGGCGGCGTGACGGTCATGGAAGAAGGCACCAGCATGGTCTGGGCTGCCCTTCGGCTGATGGAATTTTTCTACCATGAGTCCTGTGGGAAATGTACCCCCTGTCGAGAGGGCAGCTCGTGGCTCGTACAGACCCTCCGTCGAATTTTGGCGAAGCGTGGCCGGATGGAGGATCTTGAAACCTTGTCGGATCTATGCAAGAACATCGCGGGCCGTACGGTCTGCGCCTTCGGTGACGCGGAAGTCGCTCCGATCCAAAGTACGTTGCATCATTGGCGGCAAGAGTACGTCGACCTCATCAACGAAGCGGAGGCGGCCAATCTGATCAGACTTGAACCGGTAGGAAGACCTTGATGGGAATCCGTCGATCTGATGATCTGTTGAGTGGAAGACATCCGTCAAATCCTCGGATCAACAGATCGACAGATCATCAGATAACAAAGTTCGACTATGCCTGAGACAACACCGCAGATGGTTCGCATCACGATCGATGGAATGACGGTCACCGTCCCGAAGGGGACGTTGGTGATCGAAGCAGCCCGTCGCGTCGGTGTCATGATTCCACATTTCTGCTATCATCCGAAACTCAAACCGGACGCCAATTGCCGTATGTGTCTGGTTGAAATCGAAAAGATGCCCAAGCTTCAAACGGCCTGCAGCACACCGGCCGACGAAGGGATGAATGTGCGCACCGCCACCACCGTGGTCGACGACGCCCATAAATCGGTCCTCGAGTTTATCCTTGCCAACCATCCACTGGACTGTCCGGTCTGCGATCAAGGGGGGAAGTGCGACCTTCAAGACTTTTCGCACCAGTACACGGCCTCCAGCCGTTTCGCTGAAACCAAGCGCATCTTCCAAAAAGAATACTTTAGTCCGCTTATCGAAACGCAGATGAATCGTTGCGTGCAGTGTCTCCGCTGCGTCCGATACTGTGACGAAGTGATGGACGTCAAGGCGCTAGCTCCGGTCGGTCGCGGCACTATGACGGAAATCAAGTACTTCGGCGCCCATCCTTTGAATTGCGAGTTCTGCGGCGGCTGTGTGCAAATTTGCCCGGTTGGAGCGATCACAAGCCGGCTGTCCATGTATGAGTATCGGCCATGGATGCTGAAGCGAGCCGACACCATCTGCGGCTACTGCGGAGACGGGTGCCAGATCACCGTGCAGACGAAGGGGCAGGAACTCATTGAAGTGAACTCCGCGCATGGAGCAGGACGCAACAACGGGGACCTGTGTGCTCGAGGATTTTTTGGATTCCATGCAGCCGCCCATCCGGATCGCCTGACACATCCGCTCATTCGTCGCGATGGCCGGCTCGTACGGACGACGTGGGAAGAAGCGTTGGAATACGTCGCCGGCCGCGCCGATGAGATCAAAGCCGCACATGGGGGACAGAGCTTCGGAGGATTGATCTCAGGCCGCTGCACCAACGAGGAACTGTACCTCTTTCAGAAATTCATGCGCGTGGCCGTCGGCACCAACAACATCGACAGCAGCGCACGCTACGGTCATGTCAACGGCCTGCATGCCATGCAACTCGTGCAGGGGACGCATCGGTGGACCGTGACCTTCGACGATATTCTGGATGCGGATGTCCTGATCCTCGTCGGCACGAATATCACCGAGACGAATCCCATCACGGGCCTCAAAGTCAAGGAAGCGGTGAAGAAACGGCGGGCGACGCTGGTGACGATCGAATCGCTGGAGCCGGTCGTCGACACGATCAGTAATATCGCAAACCTCTCTCAGCATCACTTCTGCCTCCCGCCCAGCGAGACGCAGAACGCGATCCTGGGTCTGGTGAAGGGCGTTGTAGAACAGAATCTGATACAGCCGGAGCTCGCGCAACGGCATCCGGTTTATGTCAACGCCATTACGAGGGCGCTGCAGCAGATCTCTTGGCAGGACCTACAGGCGGCAACCGGAATCGAGCCGGATTCTTTTATGAGGGCGGCCAAGGACGCGGCAGGAGCACGCCGGGTCGTCGTCTTGGCCGGACAGTTGTTGCTGCGGAGCGAACATGGGTACAGCGGCTGCGTGACTCTCCTCGATCTGCTGCTCCTGACAGGAAAGTTGGATCAGCCCGGCTGTGGTTTTGCCCCGCTTGCCGAGGAAAACAACGACCAGGGCGCGGTCGAGATGGGAACCGTCACCGAATTTCTTCCCGGTGCCGGCCCCATCGCCTGCAGCGCGGATCGCGAGAGGCTCGCGAAGCAATGGAATGCCGACCTTCCGATCGACAGGGGAGCGTCCCTCATCGAGATGTTGAAGCGCGCCAACGAGGGCTCCATTAAGGGGATGTTCATCGTCGGAGAGAATCCTGTCGGAAGTCTCCCCGCGGCGATACATGCCGAGCGATCACTGCGCAAGCTCGATCTCCTGGTGTGCCAGGAGCTGTTTTTAACGGAGACGGCCGCCTTGGCCCACGTCGTGTTACCGGCCGCCTCTTCGATGGAAAAAGAGGGGACGTTTACCAATACCGAAGGACATGTTCAGGCCGTTCGTCCGTCGATCGAACCTGTCGGCGAAAGCCGCCCCGACTGGGAAGTCTTTTCCGCCCTCTCCATTTTGTTGAACTCGCCGATGGAGTATGCCGAAAGCAAAGAGATCCTCAAGGAAATCCGGAGCCTAATTCCCGGCTACGGCTCACTGGGGCCCGCACCATTGCCTCAAAAGGTCGATCGGACCGTTATAGACCGCTATCTCTCCGAGGGGTATCAGCGTGATCTTGCGACGCGATACCGGCTCGTGACGCCGAAATCCAGACCGGATGGAACCCTGCGGTTGGATCTCGGTCAAAGCCTGTTCCATTCCGGAAAGTTATCCACTCGCTCCAAAGGGCTGTTACAGGTCGAAGGGAGCGGCCGGCTTCGTATCAGCCCGCCTGACGCCGCACGCTTTGCCTTGTCGGACGGAGATCGGGTCCGCCTCTCCAGCACGTCCGGGGAAATGACGACCGAGGTCAAAATTATGGAGCGGATCCCACAAGGAACGGCATGGTTTCCAGATCACTTTAGCCAAGCTGCCGTCCGACTTTTTGAATGCGCCATCAATCCGACCACCCAAGCGCCGTCGTTCCGGACAGCGACTGTGTCTATCATGAAGGTTGCGTGATGACGGTCTTCACCAAGGATGATTATGCTCATCGAGGAGTCCAATTGTGACTGAATTCGGATTGCGTCTCGCCATCTCCCTTACCCAGATCGCCGCGGTCATGGGCATTGTGGTCATCACAGTACTCATCCTCACTCTTGCGGAGCGCAA
This sequence comes from Nitrospira sp., assembly GCA_029194725.1. Taxonomy (GTDB): domain Bacteria; phylum Nitrospirota; class Nitrospiria; order Nitrospirales; family Nitrospiraceae; genus Nitrospira_D. Next base: position 183,102 of record JARFXQ010000003.1, read on the forward strand.
AGTCCTGGGCTGGATGCAGGACCGCATGGGTCCGATGGAAGTCGGACCCTACGGGATTCTCCAACCGTTTGCGGACGCCATCAAGCTGTTTTTCAAGGAAGACATCATCCCCGCCGGCGCCAACAAGTTCCTCTTCACCATGGCGCCGATTCTTTGTCTGATTCCGACATTCATCGGATTTGCAGTCATTCCCTGGGGCCCGAACTGGACGTTCGAGATCGGCGGTATTTCCGTCAAGCCGTTCATCATCAGCGACATCAATATCGGCATTCTGTACATCTTAGCCTTCGCCTCACTTGCTGCCTATGGCATCATCCTGGGAGGGTGGGCTTCCAACAGCAAGTACTCGTTGCTCGGCGGACTTCGATCGGCGGCGCAGATCATCAGCTACGAGCTCAATGTCGGATTGTCCATTGTCGGCGTGTTGATTTTGGCCGGCTCCCTGAGCCTCGTGAAAATCACCGACGCCCAGGCCGGAGGCTTTTGGAATTGGTTCCTCTTCGCGTTGCCGGCCCCGCAGATTTTTGCGTTTGTCGTCTACGTGATCTCAACAGTGGCTGAAACCAATCGAGTCCCATTCGATCTGCCGGAAGCGGAGAGCGAACTCGTCGCCGGCTTCTTCACCGAATACAGCGGCCTCAGATTCGCGTTCTTTTTCTTGGCTGAGTACGCCAACATGATGCTGGTGTCCTGTGTCGCCGCCGCCCTGTTTCTCGGCGGATGGAACGCACCGTACCCTGGAACGATTTTGGGGCTCATCGGTTTGCCGTCCTTTGCTTGGGTCGAGAACACGATGTGGTTTGCGGTCAAGACGTACTCCTTCTTGTTCCTTTTCTTCTGGCTCCGGGCCACGTTGCCCAGGCTGCGATACGATCAGCTCATGAGGTTCGGTTGGAAGGTGATGCTGCCCATCGCATTGGGCAACATTGTCGTGACATCTATTGCAGTATTCGTCCACCAGCAAATGAAGTAGCGGCAGGACCACCATGGCATCAACGACAACCACCAGGCGCCTGAGTCTGTCCGAATGGTTCAAGACCATCACGTTCTACGAGATTCTCGTCGGCATGAAGGCGACCATGTCGCATTTGCTCAATTATCGTCCGGTGACCTTGCAATACCCTCATGAGAAGCGCACCCTGCCCGACAACTATCGCGGCATGCTCGCGCTGCTCAGATACGACGACGGGACCGAGAAGTGCGTCGGTTGCGATCTCTGTGAAGCAGCCTGTCCGTCACGCGTCATTCGGGTCGTCAGTGCCGAAGTGCCGGGCGAGCCGACGAAGCGTTACTCTAAAGAATATTACATGGACATGACCCGTTGCTTGTTCTGTGGGATGTGTGTGGATGCCTGCCCTGTCGATGCGCTAGGCATGACGAGAGAATTTGAGTGGGCGGTATACGACAAGCGCCAACTCCACCTGAACAAACAGCAATTGCTCGCAATCGGCGACCGCTCGTTCCCGATTCGCGAGAAGCGCCTGGAGCTTCAGCATCCCAACGTCGCGTTCTTCAATGTGGCATTCAAGCACGTGCCGTCAAAACCGGACTGAGTCTCAAAGAGTGCTCATCGTACGAGCAATGACTGCAACGTCGTAGCGTTAGTCGAGCCCAGGTCGAGCCCCTAATCCAGGAACCGCCTCATGTCTCTGGTGTTTTTTGGTTACTTTGCCGGGATGATCGCCTTGACTTCCATGCTGGTGGTCGCGCTGAGAAACCCCGTCTACAGCGCGCTTTCGCTCTTGGTAATGTTCTTCCATGTCGCGGGACTCTTCGTCATACTCCATGCCGAATTTCTCGCGGCCGTGCAGGTCATCGTCTATGCCGGAGCCATTCTCGTGCTGTATCTCTTCGTCGTCATGTTGCTCAATGTCAAACAAGACGACCGTTATCACAGCCAATGGCTGGTCGCCGCCGTTGTCTGTGTGCCATTGCTGATCGAGTCGATCGTGCTGCTCTCCGGCGGAGCGGGAGCGACCGATCAGACTAGTCCATCGTTCCGGTCCGGGCCGCATGATGCAATCGCCGCCGACAACACGTTGGCCATCGGCAAGACGCTTTTTTCAACCTACTTATTCCCCTTCGAGGTCGCCTCTTTAGTGCTCTTAGTGGCGATGATCGGCGCCATTGTTCTCGCGAAACGAGACTTTTCTGAAGGCCGTGAACTATGAGAGATGAAATGTTGGACGATCGTTCATGGAGGAATCTGCCGGCTGCCGCCTGTTCCTCTCAACCGCTTGCTTTTCACCGGTTACGTTCCTCGAGGCAAGGATGATTCCCGTCTCTTACTACCTCATCCTGAGCGGCATCGTCTTCCTGACCGGCCTTGTGGGTGTGCTCATACGGCGCAACATCATCGCCATCCTGCTGTCTGTGGAGCTGATGTTGAACGCAACCAACATTAACTTTGTCGCGTTTTCCCACCACCTTCAGGATCTTGGAGGCCAGGTGTTCGTATTCTTTGCTTTGACGGTGGCGGCTGCCGAAGTCGCAGTCGGACTTGCGATCATCATCGCCCTGCACCGATCCAGATCCACGATCAACGTGGAAGAGTTCAATCTGTTGAAATGGTAACCGATTCCCGGATGGCTTATCGCGAACGGCGAATAGCACGGACAGAGGTCCGACGCTCGTACTATCAGCCATCGGCTATCAGTTCCTGAGCTTATGCTATACACACTCATCCCACTTCTGCCCCTGGCCGCCTTTCTGATCTTAGGCTTGGCCGGCTGGCACATTAAAGACCGCGCCCATCTGGTCGCGGTTCCAGCGGTCTTGTTGTCGCTCGTCTTGTCGGTGGCGGCCTTTTTTGAAGTGGGGTCCGGCTCCGTAGTTTCGGTTCCGCTGTATACCTGGCTTACATCTGGACATCTCGACATTCACATCGGTCTCCATATCGACAGGCTGACCGCCGTCATGCTCCTGTTGGTCACCGGTGTCAGCTCGCTCGTACACGTCTATACGATCGGCTACATGCACGGTGAGCCGGGCTATGCTCGGTTTTTCAGCTACATCGCCTTGTTCACCTTTTCCATGTTGATGCTGGTGTTGGCCGATAACCTGTTGCAGCTCTTCGTGTTCTGGGAAGCCGTGGGGCTGTGTTCCTACCTGTTGATCGGCCATTGGTACGAGCGCGCTTCCGCCTGCGCGGCAGCGACCAAGGCCTTTGTCGTCAATCGCGTGGGCGATTTTGGGTTCATGCTGGGCCTTCTGCTCGTCTGGTACCACTTCGGCTCGCTGAACTACCTCGATATCTTTCCTGCCCTCCATGAGGCGGCTGACGTGACGATGAACCTCCTCGGCCCGTTCAGCGGCACATGGGAGGTTTCGGTCTACACGCTTATCGGGCTCCTCCTGTTCACCGGAGCAGTGGGTAAATCGGCGCAAGTTCCGCTTCACGTCTGGCTGCCCGACGCGATGGAAGGACCGACGCCGATTTCGGCACTCATTCACGCCGCCACGATGGTCACAGCCGGGGTCTTCATGGTGGCACGTCTCGCCCCGATCTATAACCTTTCTCCAACCGCGATGAGCGTGGTCGCTGTCACAGGCGCGGCGACAATGGTTCTCGGCGCCACTATCGCCTTGACTCAAACGGACATCAAACGTGTCGTCGCCTATTCGACGGTCAGTCAGCTCGGGTATATGGTCATGGCTTGCGGGCTCGGAGCCTATGCCTCCGGCATGTATCACTTATTGACACATGGCGCGTTCAAAGCCTTGCTTTTCCTTGGCTGTGGCTCTGTTATTATCGCCCTGCATCATGAACAGGACATGCGACACATGGGCGGCCTTAAAGACAAGTTGCCGATCACCTACTGGACGTTTGTGGTCGGTTCGCTGGCCCTCGCCGGCTTCCCCCTGACGGCGGGATTTTTCAGTAAGGATGACATCCTCGTGTCCGCTTGGTCGTCGGGCACTCTAGGTCAGGTACTGGCGCTCTTCGGTCTGGTGACGGCTCTCCTGACAGCCTTCTACAGCTTCCGGCTGGTCTTCGTGACCTTTTGGGGTCCTTCGCGTGTTGTTCCGCATCATGCGGAGCACCTCCACGAACCCTCGCAAACGATCACCACACCGCTCATCATTCTGGCATTCCTCAGTATTCTGACTGGTTATCTCGGCATTCCATCGTTCCTGGAGCCTGTCTTTTCAACCGGGAGTGAAGCGGCTGTTCACCACGGCTCAGCAGGGCTCGCCATTATGATCGCAGCAACTGCGATGGGCTTACTAGGTATTGCAGCAGCTTACTATGTTTATGTGGTCAACCCCGGCCTCCCAGAACGCCTGGGTCAATTGTGGGGCAGCCTGTATCGAGGCTCTCTGAACAAGTGGTATGTAGACGAAGCCTACGATCATCTGTTTGTCAGACCAACATGTACAGCCGCCTCAGAGCTATGGAAGCGGGTTGACGTCAATCTCATCGACGGAGCAGTCAACGGCGTCGCGCGCGGGGTTGCCTGGGGTGGATGGTTATTGAGATTGATCCAGAGCGGGCAGACCCAGCATTACGCGCTGGCGATGGCGGTTGGGATCGTTGTGATTGTGACGGCCTTTCTGATTTCGTAAGAGGAAAGTCAATGGTCATTAGTCATCAGAGAGGACACATGCATAGGGAGCATGCGCCTCACTCCGATGACCAATAACCGATGATGAACGACCCGCCTGCGGCGAGGTCTAAAACGACTATTACACGATGACACACTCCTTTCCTTGGCTTACGGCACTCATCTGTCTCCCGTTGATCGGCGCGACTGCGGTCTTTTTCGTGAAAGACAGCTCGGCTCGGCTCATCACCCTCGCCGCCACCGTCGCTGACTTAGTGATCTCACTCCCGCTCTGGTGGTTGTTCGACGCCTCCTCCAGTGACATGCAGTTCATGGAATCGGCCCTGTGGATCTCATCGCCGCCGATTCATTATCGGCTAGGTCTCGATGGCATCAGTCTGCCGTTGGTCCTCATGACGACGGTCCTGATGCCGCTCTGCGTCCTGATTTCTTGGCACTCCATAGAATCGAGAGTCCAGAGCTTCATGGCCATGCTGCTGCTCATGGAAGGGGCCATGATCGGAGTGTTCGCGGCTCTCGATTTCGTACTGTTCTATGTATTTTGGGAGGCGATGCTGATCCCCATGTATCTCCTGATAGGAGTTTGGGGAGGGCCGAATCGGATCTATGCAGCGATTAAATTCTTTCTCTATACCTTGACCGGCAGCGTCCTGCTGCTGGTCGCAATTTTGGTATTGTATTTTCAGGGTGGCCATACCTTCGACATTCTTCAATTGAGTCAGGCCACCTATTCCAAGTCGATGCAGTTCTGGCTCTTTCTCGCGTTTTTCGCCGCATTCGCCGTCAAGGTCCCCATGTTCCCTCTCCATACCTGGTTACCTGACGCGCACGTGGAAGCCCCGACGGCCGGCAGCGTAATTCTCGCGAGCGTCCTGCTCAAGATGGGCGCCTATGGATTCGTGCGCTTCAGTTTGCCGATGTTGCCGGACGCCTCCCAAACCTTTACGCCGTTGATGGTGGCCCTCTCGATTATCGCCATCATCTATGGCGCCTACATGGCGCTGGCCCAAGCCGACCTGAAAAAGCTCATCGCCTATTCGAGCGTGAGCCACATGGGATTCGTCACGCTCGGTCTATTCATGTTTAACATTCAAGGAATCGAAGGGGCCGTGATGCAGATGGTGAATCACGGCATCACGACGGGGGGACTCTTTCTTTGCGTCGGGGTGATTTACGAGCGCACCCACAGTCGACAGATTGCGGACAATATCGGGCTGACTAGGCCGATGCCGCGGTATGCGACGTTCCTGGTCATTTTTGCATTGTCTTCGTTGGGATTGCCCGGCACGAACAGTTTTGTCGGGGAGTTTATGGTTCTGATAGGCACCTTCCTCTGGAGCAAGATCGCCACGGCCTTCGCCTCATTGGGAATTATCCTTGCCGCCGCCTACTTGCTCTGGATGGTTCAACGCGTCGCCTTCGGCGTGCCGGCTCCGCACATGCTCCCGAAACTACGTGACGTCAACCTGCGCGAGATGGCAGCCCTCGTGCCGCTCGTCGTATTGATCTTTGCGATCGGGCTGTTCCCGAACCCCATCCTGACACGCATGCACCCAAGCGTCGAGAAGGTCATCGCCCGAGTCTTCCCGCCGGCTTCTGAGCAGGCTTCAACCCTCGACCAAGGGTTTCGCACGCCTCGCGGAGTCGGCGATACGGGCGGCGAAGCGGGCGTCACGAGTACCAAGGTGGAGGGAAGGCTGCCATGACCTTCTCTGTTGGCGACCTCTTCCTCATTCTTCCGGAGTTGTTGGTCATTACCGCTGCCTGCATCGTGTTTGTGCTCGATCCGGTGCTGCGCCCATCCGACAAGGATGGCCTGGTGTGGCTGAGCCTGGGAACCCTCGCCATTTGCATGGGCTTGACGGCCTCGCAGATGAAAGCTCCAGTCGAAGCGTTTAATGGGCTGGTGATCATCGACACTTACGGGGCCTTTTGGAAGCTGCTGCTTTATTTTGTCACCGGCCTCACGATTCTGCTTTCGCATTCGTACCTCAAGGAAGAACGGCTGTACTTCGGCGAATACTACGGCTTTGTCCTGCTTGCTCTCGCGGGGATGATGGTGATGGTATCGGCAGCCGACCTACTGACGATCTATCTCGGTAGTGAACTGATGTCCCTTGCGCTCTACGTGATGGCGGGGCTGAAGCGATCGGACCCTCGCTCCCTCGAAGCTTCGGCAAAATACTTCGTACTAGGCGCCTTTTCATCCGGTATCCTCTTGTACGGGATCTCACTCCTCTACGGAGCTACCGGAAGCACCAGGCTTCCTGTCATTGCCACAGCGATCGCGGGACAGAGCCTGGACGATCCCTTGCTGTTGTTCGCAACGATCTTGCTCGCGGTTGGATTCGGCTTCAAACTCGCCGTCGTGCCGTTTCACATGTGGACGCCGGACGTCTATCAAGGCGCCCCAACTTCGGTCACTGCCTTCATGGCCGTGGCATCCAAAGCCGCCAGCTTCGGCGCCTTCCTCCGGGTATTTATTGAGGGGCTCGGCGGCTTGAAGGCCAACTGGTCCGCCATCTTCCTCCTGATCTGCCTCGCCACCCTGGTGTTGGGGAATGCCGTTGCGTTGGTGCAGACGAATATCAAGCGGATGCTCGCGTATTCGAGTATCGCCCATGCCGGCTATGCCTTGATCGGCGTGGTCGCGGCCGGGCGGTTAGAAAACTCCTCGGGTCTCGCAAGCGTGTTGCTCTATCTCGCGCTCTACACATTCATGACCTTCGGCGCGTTCGCCGTCGCCGCCATGCTTCGCAAGGACGGGATGGAAGGAGATGAGATCGAGGACTTCACCGGTCTGTCCAAACGTCATCCGGTGGCGGCGTTGCTCATGTTGATCTTCATGGTCTCCCTGGCGGGCATTCCTCCCACCGCGGGGTTTATCGGAAAATTTTACGTATTCATGTCCGCCGTGGAAGCCGGCATGCCGTGGCTGGCGGTCATCGCGCTGATTTTCGCCGCCGTGTCGGCCTATTACTATCTCCGGGTTGTGATGGTCATGTACATGCGTGAGCCGAGCGACGCCACGGACAGGGCTCCACAGTTGGTGATGTCGCCGGCCTTTTCTATCGTGCTGGCCTGCACGGTGGCCGGCGTGGTGATCTTCGGAATCTACCCCAATCCGGTCGTGCAGCTCGCCATGCAGGCGGTATCGACATTAAGATGAAGTCGCTACAATAGCCCTCCAGCTTCGTGCTCGCTTCGCTCATATTGCGCGAATGACTCGCATGTGAGACCTCATGAATGTCCTCCGCTTCCTCCTTGATGTCTTGAAGGCATTCTTACGGCAAGGTTGTGCCAGTCTCGCCGCATCCCTGGCTTTTTTCTCGCTGCTGTCGCTCTTTCCACTGGCCTTCCTCGTTTTGTACGGGGTGAGTTTCTTCGTCAGCCAGGATGTCATCGGCGAACAATTCATGCTGAGCTTCCTCAAGGAATTTTTGCCGTCGTTGGGCGAACGCCTGGCCGAAGAGCTCCATCGGATCAGTGTATTGGAACGCGTGCGGTGGCTCGTGTTTCTCTCGTTCTTCTGGTTCGGGGGTCTCGTGTTTTACGAACTAGACTACGCGCTCAACGTGGTGTTTGAGAGCACTCAGAAGCGCCATCCATTGATTTCAACCGCAATTTCCATCGCGCTCTTGTGGTCCACCGGACTGCTGCTGCTTCTGGCGTATGTGGGCACGCAAATCATCTCCTTTTTAACCACCTACGCGCCCAGGCGCTGGGGACTCGATCTGGTTGCCCTGGCCGCCCATGATTTTCACCTGACCTACACGCTGCCCTTTGCCCTCGCATTCCTGACTGTCAGCCTGTTGTACCGCCTTGTTCCTCGCCGCCGTCCTCGCTGGCGAGCCGCAATGGCTGGAGCACTGATCTTTAGCCTGCTTTGGGTCGCAGCGAAGTTGTTGTTCGTCAGCTATAGCGACTATGCCACGGTCTATGCTCGGCTCTATGGATCGTTGCTGGAAGTCGTCCTCTTGCTGCTGTGGGTCTATTATTCCGCCGGGCTCTTCCTGTTCGGCGGCATCATTGCCCACAAGCTGCAACAGGCTCGCCGGCGCCTCTCCGACAGTGAAGCCTCATAAGGCCTAGGCCAGTCGGTTCAGTTGGCACGATCGAGCAAATATTTTCGTGGCTTGGGAGGATGGGTGATCGGTCGATCGAGAAGGGAGGGAGTCACTGATCATCGATCGTTGAACATGGCCAAGATATGAAAAGACCAATGAATTGATTATCGACCGGAAGCAGTTCTTAGCTGCAGAAAATGTACGATGGCTGAATGGGTAACGAGTCCGACAATTTCCTTATTCTGCATGACGACCAATCGATCCCATCTGTCATGGGCCATACGCTCCATGGCATGAATCACAGGACTATCCGGCTCAATCACCAAAGACTCCGAATATGGGCGCATCACCTGTTCGACCCGGCGCCAGGGCCACAGAGACGGTGACAGGTTCTGAATCTCCAACACAGTGATGAGGCCCACCAGACGTCCATCCTCCAACACCGGGAAGCCGCCGTAGCCGTAGGACTGGAAGTACTGGTTCACCGCCTCATCCAACGTGCAATGCGATGGAATTGAAACGACCGTCGTCACCATTAAATCCCGAATAGGAACCGTCGCCAGTGACTGACGGATGACGGCTTGGCGACGACTCGCCAAGGCCGCGGCGAAGAGAAACATCCCGATGATGAGAATCCACCCGCCGTTCGATGCCATCGATGCAGGCAATCCGCCGCTCACGGCTCCGTACATTACAACAAGGCCGACCAATCCGAGCACCAATCCAAACGCAAGACCGACCACTGCTGCTTGTTTGGTGGCTCGATGAAAATCGTTTCCCCATGCCCACAATCCCGCGCGTAACACCCGCCCACCGTCCAGCGGAAAACCCGGAATCATATTGAAGAGCCCGAGTTGCATATTGACGAAGCCCAACAAGGCCCCGAGCATGATCCACCCCTGGAGGCCATGTTGCCTCTGGATAGCCTGGGCCAGCTCCACAAAGACAAAACAGAGACCACCGATCACAAAGCTTACAGCCGGGCCGGCCAACGCAATGAGGAATTCGGCACGGGGGGTCGGGGCTTCTTTCCTCATGTGAGCCACACCGCCGAAAATGAACAACGTGATCTTCTCGATCGGGATGCGATAGTACAACGCGACGTAGGAGTGGCCGAGCTCATGCAGGAGCACAGAGAGGAATAACAGCACCGCTGCGAGGCCACCCATTGCCCAATAACGCTCGGGAGTGAGGCCCGGCAAACTTTCCGGCAGATAGCTGGTCGAGAGAGACCATGTTACCAGGAGAAAGACCAGAAACCATGAGGCATGGATACGGATCGGAATTCCCAACGCTCGCCCGATCTCCCAGGAAGGCATGCGCATAGCTCACACCGTACCAGCCGAATACGCGAAGGGTCAATTCTTCTCCACCGGTTCAGGTATACTGACCGTTATGCGGCGGCACGATCTGTTACGCCTTCTGCTAGGCCTCCTGCTAGCGGCAACTTTTAGTCCCTTCCTTCCAACGGACGGTCTTGCTCAGGTGATCAAGGCCGGCCAACCGACATGTCCGGGCGTGGCATTGACGTTCGATCTCTGTCCCGTGCGGAAGGGGTCCGGCTACGATCAGCCATTGATGGACTATCTGATCAAGCACCGTATCCCCGCCACATTCTTCATGTCCGGTAAGTGGATGGCAAAACATGAACCGGAAGTGGACCACCTATTAGGCATGGAATTTTTTGAAATGGGGACGCACGGTGATGTGCATGCCCATCTTCCCATGCACGATGCCGATGAGCAGCGCAAGGAGATCCTTGGGCCCGTAAAAATGTTGCAGGAACGTTATGCCCATGAGACGGCGTTGTTCCGGCCGCCGTATGGAGAATACAACGACGTGACCGTCGACGTGGTGAAACTGCTCGGCCTGCGATTCATCCAGTGGAATATCGAATCGGGCGACCCGGATCCTAGACTCTCTGCCGAGCAGATTCTCACCGGAGTCGCCAATCGCACCAAGCCGGGGAGCATCATCATCTTCCACGCCAACGGCAAAGGCAAGCAAACTCGGCAGGTAATTGAGCAACTCACATCGGACATCCTGCCGCGAAAAGGACTCCGACCCATGACCGTCAGTGAACTGTTGAACTGTCGTCCACCAGCCCATGACTGACCTGGTTATCAGAAGCATGGATCCTGACGATCACAATGCCGTCGTCCACCTGCTGGGAGAATCCGACCCTTGGAAGACACTTGGTTATACAAAGGACGATTGGACCCGCATCTTTTGCCCGACTCCGCAGGGGCGAGACTGTTACGTTGCTCTCATCGATGGGCAAGTGGGAGGCGTCGCCATCGTAAAACAGAAGTTTCTCCTGGGCGACTATCTGGAGCTCCTGGGAGTGGCGGTATGGGCTCGTCAGAAGGGAATCGGCGGTCAACTGCTGCAGTACATCGAGGAACTCGTCTTTAAGAGGACTAAGAACCTCTTCGTCTGTGTGTCGGATTTCAACGAACCGGCAAGGGCCTTCTACATGAAACATGGCTATCAGGAGATCGGCCCCATGCCCAACTTCCTGATCCCCGACAGCGCGGAGCTGCTGTTACGCAAGACCGCGGGACCAGCTAGAAGAAGCTGATGGCGAATAGCGTAGGGCAAATGGTGCGATGAGGGAAGATTTCCTATTTTGATCCGGTCTTGCGATCAGTTATACACTATCAGCTATAAACCATTAGTATGAAGGTTATAGTATGAGGGTTACCAAGCTTCTCCACACCCGCATGCGGGTCAGCGATCTGGATGAGACCATCCGGTTTTACACGACCGTATTGGGCCTTGAGGTGATCGAGCGGAAGACTTCTCCCCGTGGATCTCAGCTGGCCTTTCTGAAAGTGCCCAACAGTGACGAACTGATCGAGTTGACCAGTTTCCCTCCAAGTGGGCCGGTGAGAGTTCAGGAAGATCTCGTTCATCTGGCCTTTCAAGTCGAAAGCCTCGACGAGACGATCGCTTCACTCAATGCCCAGGGGGTCAAGATCACCGATGGTCCCACCACAACCTCTTCCGGCAGCCGGTTCATCTTCATTGATGCGCCCGACGGCTATGAAATTGAGCTGATCGAACGGCCCTTCGGGGTGAAAATCGTCTAACAGGTTGCGGGAAAACCATCCGTTCATCCTTCGAGGGTCTCAGAGTGAGGGCAGTCAGGATTGAATATACTGAGGTTTTCCATTCGCACTGAGTCCTTCGACTAACTCAGCACAGGCCTGTCGAAACACACAAATCGACTCCTCCGCTGCCTCGGCTATGTCCTGCGGTTCCGGCATTGTCCGGCTTACACCCACGTATACGAAGGTCGCAACGATGACGCCAGGATTACGAAACGGCCGTCCGTCAACTGCCTCCAAGACAACAATTCAGAAATAAATGATTGGCGGTTGAACCGACTTTTGGTACATTGCAGAGCCCCTTATCGATGCTCGGTCCATTAGTCTCAAGAGGTTAGCTTAAGAATGAGGACAAAACCTGGGTGGAGGCCGGTCTGCTTCAGGCGAGGTAAATATGCGGTTGTTGTTGCCGTCTCGTTGATCCTACTTTCCGGTTGCGCTAGCCAAAAAAGCTTGCCAAGCTCGCTCACCTCCGACATCGAGCAGAACGCTCAACCAGTTCTCGTTGTCGACGCCTCGCATAAGACCATCCCCTCAGCTGCACCAACTCAGGAGGTCTCTGACGAAGAACCGTTCGATCCGTTTGCCAAGCCGGGCGAAGAGGCGATCGAGGAGTATGACCCGTGGGAACCGTTCAACTCGAAGATGTTCCACTTTAACCAAGAGTTTGATCGTTTGGCGCTAAAGCCGGTAGCCAAAGGCTATAACTCCATTGTCCCCAATTTCGCTCAGATAGGGATCAGCAATTTCTTCTACAACACTCGTGTGACACCGCGCTTAATGAACAATATTTTCCAGGGAAAGCTTAAAGGCGCCGGTATAGAGATTGGGCGATTCCTCATCAACACAACGGTCGGAATCGGAGGATTTATCGATGTGGCCAATCGGTTGAATCTTACGACGCCGGAAGAAGATACCGGCCAGACGCTCGGGTTCTATGGGGTGAGGCCGGGGCCCTATATCGTCCTTCCCTTTCTGCCGCCGTTTACGGCTCGTGATCTGGTCGGTTATGCCGGAGATATTGCCCTCAATCCTATCTACTGGCTGGTCTTTCCGATTATCGGGATTGATGCTATCCCTTCCCTCCTCGAGTCGAATAGCCTCGAGAGTTCTCTGATACTCGTTGCCGCTCGTGGAACGGAAATTGTGAACAGCCGCTCGTTGAATCTGGAGAAGTATGAGGGTGTCGAAGAATCCACCTTGGATCTCTATGCGGCAGTCCGTAATGCCTACCTACAAACGCGAGCCAGGATGATTCAAGAATAGCTCATCGGATTCCTCGTCACGTCATCAGCCAGCGTCTCGGAGAAGACAACCTAATGAATAACCCTGTCCTTACAGGCGGGGTGCTTCATGATGACACGCTTACAAGGCCTTGGGCGATTGCGTATTTGATCAGCTCGGCGGTCGAGTGGAGATTAAGCTCGCTCATAATGCGAAACTTATGAAATTCCACCGTCTTCACGGAAATATTCAGGAGTGAGGCAATATCCTTGGTGGGTTTTCCCTCCGCAACAAGTTGTAACACCTCCCGTTGCCGCTGTGTGAGGGAGTTGACCATTGGCTTGCTGGGTGGGTTCTCCGTGGATTGGATTGTCGCTGCCAAGACTTCTTTCGTGATAAGCGGGGTCATATAGTGTTGTCCCTGCATCACCGCCTGAATGGCTTGCTTGAGCTCCGCTGCCGCAGACCGTTTTATCAAATATCCCGAGGCCCCGGCCTTGAAGGCTTCGGTCGCATAGGTGGGACTGGCATGCATGGTGAGGAAGATAAGCTTGCTCTCCGGCACCAGCTTACTTATCTGACGAGCCGCATCCAATCCATTGAGCAACGGCATCGAGATGTCAAGCAGCACAATATCGGGACGTAACTGTTGGGCAGCCTCGACCAGTGCCCGTCCGTCTTCCACCATACCAACCACTTCGCCCTCGGCTTCCACCAAGTTCCGAAGCCCGGCCAAGACAATGGCGTGATCGTCTGCCATCAGAATGCGAGGCCGGTTCATGCACCCTCCGCCTCGCAAGGCACCCAAGCACAGATCTTTGTGCCGCGGGATGGCCGAGATTGGATCCGAATGAATCCATGCAGTTGCCGAAGCCGTTCCTCCATACTGCTCAAACCCAGTCCTTGGCGATGGGTACGCAAGTCTTGTGGGGCAAATCCCTTCCCATTGTCAATAACCGACAGACCGACCCCCTTGGATGACCCGCGGAGCTGGACCGTCACAGTCGTCGCCTGGGCATGTTTCACCACATTCTGAACGCTTTCCTGCATGACGCGGAAGAGACAGGTTGCCTGATCGAGCGGTATCGCATCCGGAACATCAATAATTTTTAAGTGAATGGGTAAGCCTGTTAGCCGGGAAACCTGATGGACATGATCCTGGACCGCAGGGCGCAATCCGGCGTGCTCCAATAGCGAGGGATGAAGTCGGTATGCGAGCGAGTGCACATCGTCAGAAAGCTCTTCCAATCGTTCCCGAATCGGTCTTAGCCATCGCCCTAGTTCAGCTGATACAGCGGGAGGGTGGTGTTCCAACGATGCCACTTCCAGGACCAAGGCAGCCAATCGCTGGCTCACATCGTCGTGCAGCTCACGAGAGATTCGCTGACGCTCATGCTCTTGCGCCGCCAGGAGTTTGGACGTCAGCTCTTCCAATTGCACTTGCTGCTGCTGCAATTCCTGCTGCTTGCGATGGAGCGCCTCCTCCGCCTGCTTACGTTCGGTGATGTCGACCGCGACACCTCCCAACAGCACCGGCGCTCCCTTGTGATCGACGATGGGGAACTTGCTCACCAGCGCGTGCCGAACCTCGCCATTCAGTAGGAACGGCGCCTCCGTGTGTAGCGGCACACGACCCTCCCGCACCTGCATATCGTTTAACTCGTACTGTTCCGCGACTTCCGCCGGCCACAACTCGTAGGCCGTCTTCTCTTTCCAGTCCAGTCCCTTCAGTAACGATTCTTGGAAGAGTCGATTGACGTAGAGGTACCGTCCCTGAGCATCCTTGATCCACGCAAAGCCATGCAAATTATCCATGAAGGAGGCGAATCGGCGCTCGCTTACCTTCAGTGCCTCCTCGGCTTGTTTACGTTTCGTGATGTCGATCATCGCGCCCAAGGTACGGGTAGGGCGGCGCACAGGTCCGTCATCACCGAACAACGTCCATAATCGGAAGCTGACCCAACGGACGCTACCGTCAGGATACAGAAGGCGATGCTCCGTCGAGAACTGATCATCGCCGGAAGAATCTTGGGCCTGCTTGATCGCCATAACAACCGCCTCGCGGTCTTCCGGATGAATTAACTGAATATATCCTTCCAGCGAGGGTGGCTCGTTAGGCCCCACACCATAAATCTCCCTCATGACCGGCGACCAGTAGACTTTCCCGGTCCGGTGATCATGATCGAAAATGCCGAAATTGGCCAAGCGTATGACCTGATCGGACCGTTCCTCTCTTTCATACAGTGCGTTCTTTGCCTCCACGCGAGCCGTCACATCTTCCGTGGCAATTACAATTCCGCCTACTTCGCCGCCGCTGAACCAGGGGCGAACATCCCAGGTGATCCATTGCGTTGAACCATCCCCTCGAACAAACCGGTCTTCATGCGCTCTCAGAATTTCTCCGGCCAGTCCACGACGATGGACCTCCTTCCATCTTGATGGAATCTCGGGAAACACATCATAGTGCGATCGACCAAGGATATCCCCTGTGAGCCGATAATCCTCCATCCAACGGCGACTGGCCGCCAAATAGCGCATATTGCGGTCAAACATCGCAATCGCAGCCGGTACGTGCTCGATGAACAATCGGAATCGCTCCTCACTCTCCCGCATCGCCGCATTGGTTCGATCAAGGTCCGCTGTTCTCTCTCGGACGCGTTGTTCCAACTCTTCATAGGTCCGGCGCAGCGCAGCTTCCGCCCTCTTCCGCTCGGTAACGTCACTGCCGATCGTCAGAAGGCAGGATTTCCCCCTGAGCCTGATCAAGTCCGTGGAGATGAGGAACTGCCGCAATCCACCACTCTTCGTCCGCATAGACACTTCATGATTTCGGACGGACCCTTCAGATTTCAATCGATCGATGAGCCGAGCCCGCTCATGGGGATCAGGCCAGATCCCCAACATCAACGTCGTCTTTCCGATCACCTCGTCCCGGCGAAATCCGAATGTCCTGAGACAGGCGTCATTGATTTCTAGGCAGGTCCCGGTCTCCAGTTCAGTGATGCCGATCGGATGAGGACTTAAGCGGAAGGCTTCGGCGAAGAAACTGTCCTGTTGTAGCTCGGCCGCAGAGCGCGCCTCAGGCTCGGAAAAGCGAGCCTGCGAAAGCAGCCGCGCCCTGCCTCGACGCCTCTTCTTGCCGGCTTTAGGTATCATTACCAGAGGGAACCCATTCTAGGCTGCTTACACAAGCGTCGCAAGACCGAATGTCGCAAAACCGAACTTCAGATAATGTTTATTTAGGTTCACAAACCGGTTTGTGTTAGTCGGAGTTGAGAGGTGCCTCGGCGGGACGACACTTTCAACCTGCGCCGATTCAACCAGGCAAGTCCATAATAGTCTTCGACATGAGTCGAGAGCCGGAGAGAACCATACTGAGCACCATTTGTTGACCCCGTCCATTCATCAACCGAGCATGCACATTATTGCTACAAACCTCCTTCCTGAGATGTAGCAAAGTTCCCCAATCCTGTTCACGTCCATTTCCAAGCTTCTCAATAATCCATGAAATATCCTGAGATATCGCGTAGGTCAGTCGGACTGCCGACCGATCGCGTTCTGGCCTCGACCTTGCTGAACAATCGATCATGAAAATATATCGCGTGGATAAAAATGTTGGGGGTGAGCGAATGGGAAAGGAGGAGCTATATGTCAGTTGCAAAAATCATCGAGATCAGCGCCGAATCATCCACGAGTTTTGAAGATGCCATCGTCCAAGGAGTAGCGAAGGCATCCAAGTCTATCCACGGCATCAAATCAGCTTGGGTGAAGGAACAACATGTCGTGGTTGAAAACGGCAAGGTGGCTTTGTATCGTGTAGATCTCAAGGTGACGTTCCTATTGGATTGACGAGTTACGAAGCCCCTTCTCTTCATGCTTCACTGGCTAGGAAGGAGTCGGCGATCTGCAACGGGTTCCGTGTGCCTTGTGGCGTTTGCATGTGCTTTTCTTTGGTGTTCGGCTGCCACCGCCTCCACACCCGGTACGGAAACTCCGATGGAAGCGGTGCGTGAGACGGTCAGTCGGATTCTCCGCATCCTCCAAGACTCTTCTCTGAAAAATCCGGCTAAACACGCACAGCGCCGTCGTATGCTCGAAGAAATCGCCGCTGACAGGTTTGACTATCCAGAGATGTCCAAGCGCGTGTTGGGCAGCTATTGGAAGCCGCTGACCGAGGCTCAGCGGAATGAGTTTGTCGAGGC
The DNA here is from genome assembly GCA_029194725.1 of Nitrospira sp. Taxonomy (GTDB): domain Bacteria; phylum Nitrospirota; class Nitrospiria; order Nitrospirales; family Nitrospiraceae; genus Nitrospira_D. The sequence continues at coordinate 200,270 of JARFXQ010000003.1, forward strand.
ATACAAGAGTTTTCTCTCGGAGAAGTACGCCGGAAGAATCGAAGACTATACCGGGCAAGAACAAGAAGTGAGGTACTTAACCGAACGGATCGAAGGGTCGTATGCGGAGGTGAGAACCGAATTACGGTCGGACAAGACGACGCTTCCGATGGATTACCGCCTCTTGGTGAAGGCTGGTCGTTGGTCCGCGTACGATATCATCATAGACGGCGTAAGTTTGGTGAGTAACTATCGGAGCCAGTTTCAGAAGATCATTCGTGAAAGCTCATACGAGGAGTTGGTCAAAAAGCTGCGGGAGCGTAGCGTGACCGAGGAGACGAAGAAGCAGAAATCGTCGTAATCCGAGGGGTGGGTCCCTTCGAGCCACCGGGCGCCACGGGGGACCGTGGGCGAATTATCAATGTATAAGGGGCTGAAATGCGTCTGGCTCCTTGCCTCTTCCAACGACTCTTCGACCTTGGCGCAACGCATGCCTTCGGCATTCCAGGCGATCACGCGCTCCCGCTCTACGAAGCGCTCGCAGACAGTCCCATCCGTTCGATTCTGACCACGCATGAACCCTCGGCCGGTTTTGCCGCCGACGCCTATGCTCGCCTCAAAGGGATCGGGATGGTGATGGGCACGTATGGGGCCGGCGTGCTCAACATGGTCAATCCGATTGCGCAGGCCTATGCGGAAAAATCGCCGGTACTGATCATCAGCGGCGCGCCCGACCTGGCCGGCCGAGACCCGGACCTGTTGATCCATCACAAGGTGAAGGGGTTCGACACACAGCGTCGCATCTACGAAGAGATGACTGCGGCCAGCGCGACGTTGGATGATCGGTCGACCGCATCGCGCGAGATCACCAGGGTGATCGAGGCGGTGCGACGTGAAATGCGGCCGGGCTATCTGGAAATCCCGCGCGACCTGACCTGGGCTGAAATCGATGAGCCCGAGGCATGGACGCCCGTTGCTCCCCAGCGGGATCTGGCCGCATTGGCCGAAGCCATGCAGGAGCTGGACGATCGCCTCAACCGAAGCCGGAATCCCGTGATCCTGGCAGGGATCGACATCATGAGGCTGGGCCTTCGGGATCAGGTAATCCGGTTCACTGAGCGTTACAACCTACCGGTCGCCACCTCGTTTATGGGGAAGGCAGCCTTTCCTGAGCACCATCCGAACTTTATTGGGACCTACATGGGCGCAGCCGGGCACCCCTATGCGCGACAGATGGTCGAAGAATCAGACTGTCTGCTCATGTTGGGGGTCTGGCTGACTGATACCGAGACCGGGCGCTTCACGAGCCTGATCGCGCGCGGGACCTTGATTCAGGTGTTGCCCGACGAAGTGGTCATCAGCCGACATCGGTATCGGCACGTCGGGCTCGCAGGGGTCCTGACGTCCTTGCTGGAGTCCCCCGAGATCAAACCGCGGGAGTTTCGCAGCGGCTACGTGCCGGAGCCGCTCGTGGCGGAGAGCCGATCCATGGTCGCTACCGTCTTTTCGGAATTGAGTCGCTTGGACGATCGACGCTACACCTTCACAGTCGATACCGGCGATTGTTTGTTCGGCGCGGTTGCATTGAACGCTGAGACGATCCTGAATCCAGGCTACTACGCCAGTATGGGGTTCGGCGTACCCGCCGCTCTTGGCGCGGGGTTGGCCGCGCCCGATCGTCGACCAATTGCACTGGTCGGCGACGGCGGATTCCAGATGACGGGCATGGAGATCGGAACCTTGGTGCGCTACGGGGTGAACGCTGTGGTCGTGGTGCTCAACAACGGAGGGTACCGCAGCCTGGAGGCGTTGGGTGGAACGAGCGCGGTGTGGGATATCCATCAGTGGGACTATGTGGCGGTGGCCAGAGCCTTGGGAGCCGAGGGCACACGCGTATTCACGCCGGAGGAGTTCCGGATCGCGCTGCAGCAGGCATGTGATCGGGCCGGAGTGTCACTCATCGAGGTGGTACTAGAACCGAAAGACTTTTCACTCACTCTCCAACGGCTGGGCAAGACATAAAGTACCCGGAGACTGTCGCAGGTCCGATCGTCGACTGTCTCACCGAGATGAAGGGACAGACACCGGCAAAGCCGGAGCCAGTCCCTCACGGACAGACCCATGGATGAAGACCGTCAGATCCTTGAGGTGGATATACTGTTCGTAGGGGGAGGGCCGGCCAATCTCTCGGCGGCGCTTCGCCTGACTCAGTTGATCGCAAGCCATAACGGGCAGATCTCCGCCGGCAATAGGTCGAGCCCTCGACTTGAACCGCGAATTGCGCTGATCGAGAAGGGGCACGATGTCGGGGCGCATGCGATTTCCGGCGCCATCTTCGACCCGATCGCGCTGGAAGAATTGTTGCCGGATTATCGCGATCGTGGCTTTCCCTTCTCGCTCCATGTGACTCAGCATAGCTTGCGGTATCTGACAACCGAGAGAAATGTTCGGCTGCCCAATGTGCTGATTCCACCTTCCTATCGGCAGGATCGCTGTTACCTCGGCTCTCTCCAGAAGCTGAACCTCTGGCTTGCCGAGCAGGTAGAAGCCGCCGGCGCCTACCTGTTTCACGAGACCTGTGGGGTCAGGATCCTCTACGACGGCGCGCGAGTCTGCGGTGTTCAAACAGGGGACAAGGGGCTCGATGCCGATGGCGGTAGGAAAGCCAATTACCAACCAGGGACGAACATCCACGCCAGGATCACGGTCTTCGGTGAAGGCCCTTATGGGACCCTGGCTGAGGATTTAATCAATCGGTTCAAGCTACGTGAGGGGCGGGATCCTCAATCCTATGCCCTGGGTGTCAAAGAGGTGATTCAGGTGAAGTCTGGAGGATCGCCGGGTCTCGCGATTCATACGATCGGCTACCCGCTTGGCTCTCATGTCTTCGGCGGAGGATTCTGCTACGGCTTCGATAATAATCTCTTCGCGGTGGGAATGGTCTGCGGGCTGGATTGGGATGATCCGCAAATGGACGCCCAAGCCCAGCTTCAGCGGCTCAAGAAGCACCCCTTCATCCAGCGCTTCCTCCAGGGCGGCGAGGTGATCGCGTACGGAGCCAAGACTCTTCCCGAGGGCGGCTACTTTGCCGTTCCTCGACCGTACGTCGACGGCGCATTGCTCGTGGGCGACTCGGCTGGTTTGCTGAATGTTCCCTATCTGAAGGGCATCCACTATGCGATGAAAAGCGGGATCTTGGCGGCTGAGACGATGTTCGATGCCCTGCTGCAAAACGACACCTCTGCCTCAACACTCTCGTCCTATGAAGCCCGACTGGCCTCGTCCTATATCATGCAGGATCTGTATCATGTGCGGAACTTCAGGCGGGCCTTTGCCTACGGCTGCCCGCCGGGCCTTCTCCTCGGAGGACTGACGATGTGGACTGGACTCGGTCCGACCAAACCTGGAGCGGTCCGTGAGGATTTCAGACATTTGCGGCCGCTTGATCAAGCGGTTCGAGGCCGTTGGGCCGATGAGCCGGCACAGTACGACGCCGGAGTGCTGGTTGATAAACTGACCGATGTCTATCATTCCGGCACGCAACATCGAGAGGATCAGCCTTCGCACATCCAAATCCTCGATCCAGCGCGATGTGTGACAGACTGCATCCCTCGCTTCGGAGACGCGCCCTGCACGTATTTTTGCCCAGCAAGGGTCTATGAGTTAGTGGGCGAAGGAGCAGGCCGCCGCATTCAGATCAACTTCGCAAACTGCGTGCACTGCAAGACCTGCGTGATCAAGGATCCCCTCGACGTCATCTCCGGTGATCACGTACAGAACATCGTTTGGCGGGCTCCCGCTGAGGGAGGACCGCATTATCAGGGGCTGTAACCCCGAACGAAATGAAGCTCATCGTCTGTATCAAACAAGTACCTGCCACTGAATCCAAGCTCGTTCTGACGCGAAATGGGACGGACATCGAACGGGCAGGCCTCAACTTTGTCATGAATCCATACGATGAGTTCGCCGTTGAAGAGGCGCTGCGGATCAAGGAACGACTCGGAGCCGAGGATGTGACTGCGCTGTCGCTTCGCCCGCATGCGGCTCAGAAGCCGGAGGAAGCCCTGCGGACCTGTCTCGCGATGGGTGCCGACAAAGCGATCTTGTTGAGCGATCCTGCCTTCGAAGGGGGTGACAGCTATACCACTGCATTGGTCTTGGCGGCGGCGCTCAGGTGTCTGCCCTTCGATCTCCTTCTCTTCGGCAAACAGGCGGTGGATGACGACGGTGGGGCCGTGGGAATTCAGGTCGCAGAACTGCTGGGTCTTCCACACGTTGCCGTCGTGAATAAGCTGGAAGTCGATACTCAGAGTCGCTGCATTGTAGCCCATCGCCAAATCGAAGGCGGGGTCGAAGTAGTGGAGGCGCCACTCCCCTCATTGATTACCTGCCAGAAAGGCCTCAACGAACCTCGCTATCCGTCGCTCCCCGGCATCATGAAAGCCAAGCAGAAGCCACTGGAAATTTGGAACCGAGACAGAATCGGGTTAGAGCCGACAGCCATCGGCGTTGCGGGTGCCAAGGTCAACGTCGTACGCCTCGAATCGCCGCCGGCAAGACCGGCTGGCCGAATCATATCAGGCGACGCCGTTGCTGCCGTCCAAGAGCTCGTCAGATTGCTCCATGAAGAGGCGAAGGTGATCTGACGTCATGCGTGGGGGTGAGAGAATGGCCAATCCGATCCTGGTCTTCTGTGAGCAGCGTGCTGGCCGGCTGAAAAGGGTTGGGCTGGAAGCGTTAGGCCAGGCCTGTCGCCTGAGCAAGACGTCGAGCGGTGACGTCGTCGCCCTTGTTATCGGTTCCTTAGCCGGCTCCTTCACGCAAGAGCTTGCCGATCACGGCGCCTCGCGAATCTTGCTCGCGGACGACCCTGCGCTTACGCACTATTCACCCGAACTCCTTACGACGATTGTGGCCGACATCGCCAGGCGCCTTGAACCACTCGCGATTGTGATGGGTGCGACCGCCATGGGAAAGGACCTTGCTCCGAAATTGGCGGCAAGGCTTGCGAGCGCGTTGTTGCAGGATTGTGTGGCGCTGGAGATGGAAGCCGACGGCTCATTGGTTGCGACCCGTCCGATCTATGGGGGAAAACTGCGAGCGGTCGTGAAGGCGAAGAAGCCGATCATGCAGGTTGTGACTCTCCGCCCAAGCGTCTTTTCACCGTTGAAGCGTAAGCCCACCGCCGATGTTTTCGTTGAAAGGCTCACGGTCTCGTGCGAGGCTACGCGGCCAATGGCCAGAGTCCGTGAAACACGGCAGACAGTCGAAGGCAAGAAAGAATTAACCGAGGCCACAACCATTGTTTCAGGAGGCCGAGGCCTCAAAGGACCTGGGAACTTCAAGCTAATCGAAGAACTCGCCGCGGCGCTGGGGGCAGCCGTGGGCGCGTCGCGCGCAGTCGTGGATGAGGGCTGGAGACCGCATAGCGACCAGGTTGGACTCACAGGCAAGACCGTCTCACCGCAGCTCTACGTTGCCTGCGGCATCTCGGGGGCCATTCAACATCTAGCCGGAATGTCTTCCGCCCGCACGATCGTGGCGATCAACAATAACCCCAACGCACCCATCTTCAAACTCGCTACCTACGGCATCGTGGGAGATCTGTTTGAGGTTGTCCCGCTGTTGACGGAAGAAGTGAAGAAGCTGAAAGCAGGGTGATCGACGTGAGGATCGGTCAAGTAAATGCTTTGATCCCCAACAGATGCGAACCAATCAACAGTTTCTGGATCTGCGACGTGCCTTCGTAGATCGTGGCCACCTTGGCGTCACGATAGTACCGTGCGACAGGGGCTTCTTCGGAGTATCCATAGGCACCAAAAATTTGCACGGCATCGGTTGCAGCCCGCACCGCCGCCTCGGAAGCAAAATACTTGGCGATGGATGTCTCGACCGTATTGGGGATTCCTTGGTTCTTTAGATGGCCGGCCCGAAACACAAGGAGGCGTGCAGCATCCAGGTCCACCGCCATGCGAGCAATCATGTCCTGTACCAGTTGGAAACTCCCAATGGGCCGGCCGAACTGGTGGCGCGTCTTGGCGTACTCTGTAGAGGCGTCGAGACAGCCCTGGATAATCCCCGCACAACCGGCTGCGACGCTGAATCGACCGTTGTCCAAGGCTGACATGGCCACAGCGAACCCCTGACTGACCGATCCCAGCAAAGCGGTCTCCGGCACTGAACAGTTGTCGAAGATCAACTCACCGGTATCTGATGCGCGGAGCCCGAGTTTGTCGGTGATCGGCCTGGTTGCAAATCCAGGCGTGGCTTGTTCCACGAGAAAGGCGGCGATGCCGTGATGGCCTTTGGTCTTGTCAGTTTGCGCGAAGATCAGGGCAAGGTCAGCCACCGTTCCGTTGGAGATCCAGGTCTTGGTTCCGTTGAGCACCCAACCGACTCCCTGCTTCACGGCGGTGGTCTCCATTGAGGCAGGATCGCTTCCAGCGTTCGGCTCTGTGAGGCCGAAACAGCCCAACATACTGCCGGCGCACAGTTTTGGAAGGTACCAGTGTCTCTGATCTTCATTCCCCCATCGCACCAGACTCAGCGCAACGAGCGAGGCCTGCACCGACAACGTCGTCCGCAACGATGAGTCTGCTCGACCTATTTCTTCAGTGATGATGGCGTGGCTGATGTAATCCAAACCTGAGCCGCCGTATTCTTTCGGGATCGGTCCTCCGAGGAAACCCATCGCGGCCATGCGGTTGACCAACTCGCGTGGAAACCGTCCCGCTCGATCACACTCCGCCGCCGCCGGCGCAAGCTCTTGCTCCGCAAATCGTCGAACAGTCTCTCTGATCAACCGCTGCTCATCGGTGAGTTCAAAATCCATATCGGCCCCCCTTAATCTCCGGCCTTGAATCGTTTCATCCGGAACAGATCCTCCCGCTCATGCTCTTCCAGGGTCTGCCGAATGTTCCTGATCTCTCGAGCCAACGCAGGGATCATCACTTCATTCAGCGCATTGATCCGGCGTGTCACTTTCTTCGTCTCGGATCCGAGCTTCTTCAGCCGCAACTCCACCGAGACGTTGCGGAGGATCGCTTCCAGGACCTGTTCAAACCGTCGGGCGGTTTCGTCAATGTGCGTGGATACCCCTGAAACCGAATAGCCTCGGGCATCGAATGCTCGGATCACAGGGCCGTAGTGGACTTCCGGAAATCGGACACCCCACACGTTACGTTCGGTCAGTTCGATGGATAGCGTCCGTTTTGCGGCGTACCCGGCCGATCGGAGCGAGGCACGGCCTTCCATGCTGAGGGCCAACGTGAGGGTGGAGAGCGCTTGTCCCATGAGCGTCTCCATCTGTTCTCGACTTTCCACCACGCGATCCATCACGGCAAAGAATTCACGCATCAGCGCCTCACGCTTGCTGCGAAGCAACGCCAACCCACGCTGAGCGACCTCGCTCCTGCGCTTCAGCAGCAACAGATTCATGCGTGTCCGTCCGGTGGAGTTCATGAGATCACCGAATTCGAGGCCGACGAGATAGAGGCTATATGCAAGCCATGAGTCGCACGTTGTTGACTAGTCCCGCGTACTTCCATAGTACCGTTCGATCAATTCCGGCTTCACCCTCGTCAGCCGCTCCTTGGGTTGATACCGCAAGAATCTCCATCCGAGATCCAAGGTCTCTTCCATCTCACGGCCCTGTGATCCTTGGCTCACGAAGTCCTGCTCAAAGTCCTGGGCGAACTTCAAGAACCGCCTGTCGGATTCACTTAGACCATCCTCGCCGACGATCGCAGCGAGCCGTCTGATGTCTCGGCCATGTGCATAGAAGGCATAGAGTTGGTCGGCCACCGACCGATGGTCCTCACGCGTCTTGCCGGGCCCGATTCCCAAGTTCATCAGCCGCGACAGACAGGGCAACACATCGATAGGAGGAAAGATGCCTTTGCGATGCAGCTCCCGGGACAGCACAATCTGACCCTCCGTGATGTACCCGGTCAGATCGGGAATGGGATGCGTCATATCATCATCCGGCATGGTGACGATGGGAAGCTGCGTAATCGAGCCGGGCTTGCCCTTGATCCGTCCTGCCCGCTCATAGATCGAAGCCAAGTCGGAATACATATACCCTGGATAGCCCCGACGCCCCGGGATCTCCTCGCGAGCCGTAGCGATTTGGCGCAGCGCCTCACAATAGGCCGCCATGTCGGTGAGGATGACCAGCACGTGTCGTCCGAGCGTAAACGCGAGATACTCAGCCGTCGTCAACGCGTACCTCGGTGTCAGGAGCCGTTCGATCGTCGGGTCATTGGCAAGGTTCACGAACATCACGGCATGCTCCATGACCCCGCTGCGATCGAATTCACCGAGGAAGAACGAGGCTTCACGGAACGTAATCCCCATAGCCGCAAACACGATGGTGAAAGGACCGGCTCCGGTCTCCTGACCAATGTCTACCCCCGGTTCCTGTCGCACCTTCGCGTGACGAACGATCTGGGCGATCACTTCCTTGGCGGGCAAGCCGGCACCGGAAAAAATCGGCAGCTTTTGCCCTCGTACCAGCGTGTTGAGCGCGTCAATCGTCGAAATTCCAGTCTGAATGAATTGGGAGGGTTTGTCCCGAGAGACGGGATTCATGGGCTGCCCGATGATGTCCATGCGGGCGTCGGGAATAATCGGCGGCAGACCATCAAGAGGCGCACCGATGCCGCTGAACCGTCGGCCCAGCAGATCCGGCGAGAGATCCATGGTGGCGGCTGATTCCGTGAGCCGGACTCGGGTCCCAGTTACTCCCAAGCCGGTCGTTTCCTCCAAGACCTGGATGACGGCATGTTGCTCGGACAACTCGATCACCTGCCCCCGCCTGGCTTCTCCGTTGTCGAGCATGATCTCCACCAGCTCTCCAAGAGAAGCCTTCATCAGCCTCTCCACAAAAAGGAGCGGGCCGGCAATGCCGCTCACGGTCTTATATTCACGGGTGATCAGGTCATCCATTACTTCAACTCTTGCTGCATCTTCTCAATCATCACCTGAGCCTGCTGGATGCAACTGTCTGGAGGCGTTTCCTTCATACGTTCAAGCTCGCTTCTCATTGGAGATGCGAGGAGTTGCTCGATCGGATGCCCCTGCTTTAACATGCCGTGACAGTATTCAAGAAACATCAGCTGAGCTTTGAGCATCCAGTACTGCTTCGCAAGCGGACAGGCTGCGTCAACGTCGGAATAGACGTTTTGCCGAAGGTACTCCTCCCTGATGAGCCGGCTGACTTCCAGCACAATACGCTCCCGGTCTTGGACTGCATCGATCCCCACAAGCTGGACGATTTCCTGCAGTTCCTCTTCTTTCTGAAGTAGCGCGGCCAGCTCGGTTCGAAGTTGCGGCCAGTCCGAGGCCACCTGCGCCTGAAACCACGGATCGAGCGAATGGGTGTAGAGAGAAAAACTCCGCTTCCAATCGATCGCGGGAAAATGGCGCCGATGAGCCAGATCCGAGTCCAAGGCCCAGAGCCCCCCTGTTATCTGCATCGAGCCTTGTGTCACCGGCTCTGAAAAATCTCCTCCGGGTGGTGAGATGGCGGAGACGATTGTCACTGATCCCTGCCGGTCTGTCTCTCCCAAACAGCGGACCCGCCCACTGCGCTCATAAAATCCAGCCAGTTTGGCGGCCAGATAGGTGGGGTACCCTTCCTCTCCCGGCATCTCTTCCAACCTGGCCGAGATCTCTCTGGTCGCCTCCGCCCAGCGCGATGTGCTGTCGGCCATGAAGGCGACGGCGTAACCCATGTCACGATAATATTCCGCCATCGTGATCCCCGTGTAGATCGAGGTCTCTCGCGCCGCCACCGGCATGTTCGAGGTATTGATGACAAGGATGGTGCGCTCCATGAGCGGCAAGCCGGTGGTTGGGTCTTTCAGCTGTGGAAACTCGGTCAAGACCTCTGTCATTTCATTACCCCGCTCCCCGCACCCTACATAAATGATGATGTCGGCCTGGGCATATTTGGCGAGTGTCTGCTCCACCACAGTCTTGCCGGTTCCGAACCCGCCGGGCACAATCACGGTTCCGCCGGAGGCGATAGGGAAGAGCATATCGAACACCCGTTGGCAGGTGATGAAGGGCACGATCGGAGGCAGCCGTTCGGTAACGGGGCGGGGCGTTCGCACCGGCCAGCGTTGTAACAGGGTTAAGGGACGATCGCCATCGAGCCAGCCGATCGGTTCCTCGATCGTATAGGTGCCTGCCTGAATCGTGCAAAGCGTTCCGGATATTCCTGGCGGTATCAGAATGCGATGTTCGACCTTCTGGGTCTCTTGTACGACACCCACGCAGGTTCCACCGACGACTGCACTCCCCGGACGGACTGTCGGGGTGAACGCCCATCCCCTTGCTCTCGACAGGGCCGGCAAGACGAGACCACGCGCGATCCAGTTCCCCTGCTGAGTCGCCAGTAGGTCCAAGGGACGCTGGACTCCATCAAAGATGGCACCGAGGAGTCCGGGGGCGAGCTCTACGTGGAGCGGTTCCGCTGCATCGGTCACCTCTTCGCCCAGCATCAGTCCCGTAGTGTCTTCGTACACTTGAATCGTGGCTTCGCCGCCGCGAAGTCGAATTACCTCTCCGAGCAATCCTGTCCTCCCGACCGCGACACGATTGAAGATGCGGGTCTGCTCCATGCCGCGTGCAACCACGGTGGGGCCCGAGATCTTGACGATGGTTCCGCTCATCGCTTCAGCTTCAACTGATAGCCGATCGCCCGTCGGAGGAGACGGGCAAGATAGTGCTCTCGCGGTTCTCCCCCGCCTCTCGCCTGAGAAATCGGCATTGCATAGAAGACCGGGCTCACACTTTCCTCCAGCTCGATCTGGCACCTCTCTGGAAGCTCAGTCCGGTACTCGTCGTTATAGATCACGATGCCCGGTTCCTTTGTTCGAAGGAGCGTAAGGAGCCGCTCCGCCGCCTCTTCCTTGGTGTTCGCCTCAGTCGCTTCGACGCCGGTCAATCGCAAACCCAGCGCTGTGTCGGGATCGGTGATGACGATCAGGCGGGCCATAGGACCAGCCATTCCTCAATTTGTTCGTTCAGCATTCCCAAAGCCTTGCCTCGTAGGATCATTCTGATGTTGCGCACCTCGTTGGTCTTCTGCTCGATATACAAGATCGCCAGACCGATCCCCAGCGGATCCGGTCGAGAGAGGCTGGCTGCTTTGCGAACAGTTACAAGGTCCAATTTCCTCTCGACGAGTGGAAGAGAAATATGTTCCTTATCCGAAACTGAGCCTGCAAGCCAGCCGTAAGGGGTAGCATCGAGACCGGCGAGTCCATCCCGTATATCTCGGGCACCCACGACTGCCTCATAATGGGTTCGTGTGAACCGCCCCCCTGCCTTCAGGAAGTGCCGGCCGGCCTCTATGGACGATAGAGCGCTACCTTCAGCAAGGTAACGGAGCGCCGTCAGAAGATTGGCCTTATCCACAAGGAACAAGAGATAGTCCCTGACGGCTCGATCGTTGTCATTGCCATCAGCCACCAGTCGGGATGTGTGCACAACAGCGAACCGGTCGAGCTCAGACTCGAGCGGTTCCAGGTTGTCGGTCTCTCCAAGCAGATCCAGCCCGGTGCTGACAGGACGGGAAAGTGGATGGCGCCACGTTTCCAGCAGATGAGCCACGGCTTGCATGGTAGGCGCACGAGCAAGTTCCCCCACAGCGAAGTCATCCAGTATTCCAACCGGAAGCGTCGTCTCCAGGATTTCTTCGACCGGTGCGGCCGCCTGCTTCCCACGTAGCACTGCTTTCAGATTGTAGACATCCCATAGCAGGAACAGCCTGTTGATCAACTCACGCGAGCGATTGGAGAAGAAGCATCGAAGAACAGTGAGGTTCTGTGTAAGGTCCCGCCGGAGCGCTTCATCGATGCGAGCGACCGTCCCAACTGGATCGGCCGGACCGTATCCCGTGAAGGCTTGCTCCAACGGACAGGCATAGGGCGAACGCTTCAAGATCTCGATCAGGCCGTCGAAGATCGCGCAGCCCAACAAGGATTCGTACTGGCCCCGGTTGAGAAGGCGGCCTTCCATGGCACGGATCCTGGCGTTGGTGTAGGCATAGTCAGCCATGTGTCATCGTTCGCGTTTTGACGTCGTGGTTGATGGCTGAACCCTGGCTGGATCTTCAGTGAACAACAGTCGGTTCAGCTCAATCATCAGTTCTGGCTTTGCTTTGGCCAGACGACCGGCAAAGGAGTTGGTGAGGACCTCGCCATCGGCTTCGAGCCTCATCCCAAGACGGAGATCGCCCTGCTGTTGCTCTTCAACATGGATTCTCCGTTCTCTCAAGATATCTTCAAGGTACGGTCGCTCCCGACTGTCAATGAGCACTCGTGGTGATTGAGAAGAAGTAACGGAGAGTATTTCATTGAGGAGTAGATTGAGGATCGCCGTCCGAGCATTGCCGGTGAGAGTCATGGCCTTCTGACCGGCGCCACGCCACACTGTGTCTAGGATCTCCCGCTTGGCCTGGAGCAAGACATGGCGAACAGAGAGCCTCGCGCTGCTCAGAATCGCAGTCCGCTGGGTGGATCGGGTTCGGCGGATGGTGGCGTCTGTCTCACGGTCCAAGATTTGGCACTGTTGTTGTGCCTCATGTACCAGGCGTTCAGCCTCGGTCTTGGCCTTACACACGATGGCTTCACTCTTGGTTCTCCCTTCTTCCAGCAGCGCGTCGATGAGTGTCTCGTACGGCATCGGGGGGTTTACTTCATGGCGAATAAAATCAGAATGGCGACGGTAAACCCGAAGATGACCAACGTTTCCGGAATGACGAGCAAAATCAACATGGTCCCGAAGGTTTCGGGCTTCTCCAGAATCGCAGCAACCGCCGCTGCGCCGATCTTAGCTTGCGCCAACCCCGTAGCCAGGGCGGCCAGCCCAATTGCCAGACCCGCTCCGATTGCGATGAGTCCGATCTCTGTCATGATCCTCCTCCATGGTTGTCCTCCACCTCACACTCGAACAGGCAGGGCCTGGTGGAGATGTCGGAAAGGCTTGTACGGCCGGCCGCCAGGTGCAAAGAAATTTTCGAAAAATTCTACATAATGGAGCCGGAGCGATTGGATGGTCGGCGAGAAGATGCTGAAGATGAGATTGATCCCGTGGAGCGCACCAGCGATGGCGAGGCTCAAAAAGACGTTACCCACCATACCGCCTAGTTTGTTCGCGGCAAAGGCGAGTGCGGCCGACGCGACGCCGATCCCCATCAGGCGCAGGTAGGAAAGCACATTGACGAGGTTGTGCAGCTCCATGGCTCCGCGGCCCCTTCCAACAACGAAGATGATGGCCAGCGCGCATAGTAGGCTCGTGACCTCGGCTGAGATCCAGTCCCGTGGCAACATTTTGGCGACGCTTGCGATGAGAGAGATGAATGACAGGACAAGCACCGTGCCGCCGCACTTCATCAAACAGTCCTGCCGGTTCCCATACCGCCAGGCCGAGTACGTACCAAGCGCAAGCCCTAACAGCACATGCGCCGTGCCTATCCCGATGGAGAGGAAGAGAAGAGGCAGGAACGCCTGCATGCGGTTCAGCACCGGATGCAGACCGACGTACTCGCCTAGCTCACCAAACAACTCTCCAAACAGAAGTCCAAACAAGATGGCCGAGCCAGAAGCCCATAGGAAGATAGTTGAAAGGTCACGAACGAGCGGATAGGAGCGGTAATGCCGTCTGACCATGGCTGCGGCGGCAATAAGGAGTAGCCCATAGCCGGCATCGCCGACAATCACGCCATAGAACAAGGGGAAAAACACCGCCACGTATGGGGTCGGATCGATGCTTCCGTATCGCGGCAAAGCCACGACCCGGGTCAATCTTTCAAACGGTCGGAGGAATCCTGGATTCCGCAGTGCCACTGGGACAGCCGCCCATTCCTTGGGAACAACCGGATATTGTTCCAGCACAACCTTGCCGGCGAATTCCTTTTCAATCCGAAGACTCAACATGGCGAGTGCACAATTGGGGACCCAACCGTAGATAAACGTCGCCAGATCGGTCTGGTAGAAAAGGGTGCTTGCTTCAATTTGATCAAGGCAACGGTCGACAGTCTCCTGATACTGCGCCAACTCCTGACGCCAGTGAAGCGCGGCATCTTTCAGCTCCTGTCGATAACGGATCGCCTGGAGAGGCAGTTCCGTCTTCTTCTGGAGCAGCATGCGCAGGGCTTCTCCCAAAGGCCTGTCCGAGACGGAGGCTGGTAGTCGCAACTCGGTGATGCCTTCTTCCCATAGCAGAGCACGAATCTTCACGCTGTACTCTTTGGGAAAAATCAGGAGAACGACCAACACAGGCTCCTCCAGGCTCGTATGGAACAGCTCATAACGATTGAGCGTGATCTTGGCCATCAGTTCTCGCAGAAGAGGCAGGAGATCACGGGATTCGTCGCCCTCCTCGAATGTCACGCCGAGGTGGTCTAATTCCTCGCTTTTCTGGATGAACTGTAAGAACGGTGTCAGTCCCGCCAAGGCCCTCTCGTATTTGGACAGGAGAGCCAGCTCTTCCTCACTTGCCTTCAGTCTGGTCACGAGGTCATCAATATGGCGACCAATCTCTCCTACCCGGCCAGTGAGGTGGGCCAAGCCCACTTCCGTCAGTTCCGGTTGTCGAGTAGATCGGGCGGTCAGTCTTTCGTCCGACGGGATCCCAGGAAGGAGCAGAAGAAGCCGACGCAAGTCCTCATGCAATCGTTCCAGTTCAGCTCGTCGCTGCCGAACACATTCATTCATCACATGAGGACGTAAGGGGATCTCTCTCGCCTCGATCGGGGTAGAATCGATGTGCAAGACGCCGACTTCCTGAAGCACCGCCGTCACATGTTCCACCTGGGTGCGTGGTGAAACCAGCCTGACCTTCACCATCGGTTCAATCATGGAGTCGATCCCAACCTGGCAGGATGCGATCGAGAACGAGATCAACCGCCTCATCGATCCTGCCCATGCAATGAGCTCTCATGTCGCTTGCATTCGCCTGGGCGTTCGTGAGCAACTGCTCAGCCTCGCGCTTCGCCTCTGCGAGGCCCGCAGCCAGCGCGCTGGACTGTCTTTGCTCGATCCCTCTATGCTTCTCGGCCAGTAAGGACGCCGCCTCGGCCCGCGCACGTTCTAATATTTCGGCCGCCTCTCGCTCGGCCTGTCGAAGCATCGCCTCAACGGACCGTTCAGCCTCGTGGATTTCTCTGAGGATCTCAGGAGCCTGTGGCGTATTCTGCTCAGGCATCGTTGCCTCTGAGTGAACACATGCGTACCTCCCGGTCGCAAACTTTGAACTCAATGGTCCTTGAGCCGGGAGGAAAGCCCTTCTCTCTCGCCCATGATCCGGCGTTTCATCACCAGGGACTCTGCGAGGACCACATTCTTGCGATTTCGCTCACCTTATCCGCTGCCCCCCTTTCCTGGCCACCAATACTTGGCCGTCGCCTTCAGGTAGCCGAAAACCACATCCCGTCTGGATGCAATGCCAACCAGGATATTCCCCCTCACAACAGGAGCCCGGATGAGGTGTCGCTCCTGAAGAAGGTGGGTCAAATCCGTGACCAGCATCTCTTCAGTGACCGTGACAACATTTCTGGTCATGATCTCTGCCGCTGTGATGTGACGAAGATCTTTTCCCTCCTCCATGACCCGTAACAGGTCGAATTCGGACACAAGACCGACAAGCGTGAAATCATTCTCCACGACGGGCACGGCTCCAAAGTTCTGGTCGGTCATCGTTTCCGCGATGGCAATCCCTTTGGTATCAGGGCTCACCATATAAACGTCATTTTCCATGACTTGTCGAACGGTCAATGTCTTGGGGTCATGCTCATTCACAAAATGTTCTGCTGCTCTCATAACGCCTCCCTCCCCATTGGTATCCTCTCCCCCTCACTTCCCAGGAAGGCCAATGCCATCGGATAATAAATTTTGACCCGACACTCTAATGCAGGAGGATCGCGAACATAGGCGATCCTCATCCTCAGAAAATCGTCGGAAAAGCATCCATTAGGAAGCGATATATCGCTCCAGGTGTTGAATCAGCTCTTCCTTCTCATCGATCATCAGGGTCACCATGTCCCGGAGTGAAACGATGCCGACGAACTCGGCTTCATCGAACACCAAAAGATGCCGACATCGGTGTTCCTTCATCAGATCCAAGCAACGACTCGCCGTATCGTTCGGGCTGACCTTGATCGAGTCTCCGGTCATCGCATCCTTGATCTTGACCTTTTCCGGGTCTTTCCCCCTACCGACTACGTGCATCACCAGGTCACGTTCCGTGAACAGACCTCGGATCCCGGAAGCATTCGTAACAACCACGGAACCAATGAATTCCTCGGTCATGAGTTCGGCCGCGTCGAGAACGGATTTGTTCGCGTCGATGGTGGCGACTCGCCGCACGATTTTCGACACGATCGTCATGTGCGCATAAGCCTCTCTCCCCGGTCTGCCCAGGCAGGATTGTCAAATCCGTGAAAAAGAACCACTGACAGGCACAATGCCGGCTCGCGCTGAAGCCCTCTGCCGTTCACGCCCGGCCGGTACGAAGGCGTATCGTGACGTCTTCTTCTTATGCGGTGGGGATCTCCAGTACATACAATTCTCCCTTCATGCGCTCATGGATATCACAGTGAAAAGAAAAGCTTCCTGGTCTTTCAGTGGTAAACCGGATCACCAGAGTTTTCCCGGGATTCACGTAGAATCCTTCCACACCTTTCCCATACGTCACGATCTGATCATCCTCCCCGGAGACGAGGAGCCCGGTCAGCATCGATGATGCAAAGCCATGGCGGACGTTGTCATGATTCTCCACGACAATCTCAAGAGGCGTCCCTATCTGAATGGGGCCACCTTTGGCTAGGAAGAAGGTACGATCCTCAATGACAATCTCAATTCGTTGCTCGCGGCTTCCTTGGATCGTGGACTGAGCCTCTGTCGAGATTGGCGCCAGAGTCGTACCGACCAGCGTCATCATGACGGCAGATGCACAAAGGAAGAGAATATGAATTCTCATGATGTACCTCATCGCGTGAGGGCGTCCGCCTCATCGTCCATTTTCAACATCCCGAGGCTCATCGCCCAAGAACCCCTCGAACCGCCCGGTCGACATGATCGCTTTCGACGCAATTGTTATAGAGAGTAACCTCACTCCACTCCCCTCACCCTACGATCAATGGGAACATAAGCTCGGCCATGCGGTCCTTCATAAATCTGGTCAGGACGGAAGAGCTTATTGTCCTTGATCTGTTCCAACCAGTGAGCCAACCATCCTGACACACGGGCCATCGCAAATATGGTGGTGAAAAAGTCAGGATCAATGCCCATGGTTTTGTAAAGTGCTCCTGAGTAGAAATCGACATTGGGGTGGATGCCCTTGTCGCGGAGCAGTTCCTCTCCCACTCGTTCGACTTCCTCGGCGAGATCCAGCAGCGTAGACGCTCCACAGTCTTCGGCAAGACCTCTGGCAACCTTCTGAAGGATGATAGCCCTGGGGTCCTTGACCTTGTAGATGCGATGGCCGAACCCCATCAGCTTGTGTTTAGCGGCCAGCCTTTTCTCAAGATAGGTCCGGACCCGCTCGCGCGAGCCGATTTCTTCCAGCATGTGCACAACCTCTTCCGTGGCCCCTCCATGCAGAGGACCCTTTAGAGTCCCTAGAGCAGAGGCGACTACGCTGTACGGGTCAGCCAAGGTTGAGGCAGTCACCATGCCGCTGAAAGTGGAGGCGTTCATGGTATGTTCTGCGTGCAGAATGAGGCAGGTGTCCAGCGCCTTCGCCAAGGAGGGATGCGGAACCTTTTCTGTCAGCATGTAGAGAAAGTTACTCGCATGGTAGACATCGTCCCGGGGATGAATCTCGTGATCTCCACGTCTGAGCCGATGATAGGCGGCAATGATAGTCGGGACTTTGGCAATCAGACGCACGACCGACCAATATTGAATCTCCGGGTCTAAGACCTGTCTGGCAGGGTAATACATACCCAGTGCCGCCACAGCTGCCTGCAACGCATCCATCGGATGCCCTTGTTCCGGAAGACACTTGATGAGATCCGTAATCCTATACTTGATGCGTCGGTGGTGACTGATGTCTTGCGAAAACCGATGGAGTTCGTCTGGAGTGGGCAAATGACCGAACAAGAGGAGAAACGAAGTTTCCAGGAATGTACTGTGAGCAGCCATCTCTGCGATGCGAATGCCGCGATACTCCAACAAGCCGGCCTGACCGTCCACATAGCTGATTGAGGATCTAGCTGCGGGAACATCGGCGAGTCCCGGTGAAAACTCGTGCAAGGTGGTCGGTTTCGTCATGACATCACATCCTCGATTTGCCGCGCTGTTAGAGCTTTCAGATCATAGGCATGCCCGAAATGGTCGGCCAGCCCATAGCGGTTCCCTCCGCTCCACCACCTATTGCTAATGTAAAACAGCAAGGCCAATGCCATCGGTCGGATCGATTGTTGTGTGGAAATCTCTCCGATTCAGCTAACGTTGCCGGTCAAGATTACAAGGCATAGTCTTCAACTCGCAGAAGGCCGTAGCAGAAAGCGGCAGCGAGCTGAACTGAGTTGTCCCGAATCGCTACAACCGCCTTGCCATTCCCTGAGATGGTCTCAGGAATCGTCCCCTCGCCGTTCACTCTGAGCCCCACTCTTCTCGCGCGTGCGAGGACGACTGAAGCCTCGGAACTCTGTGGCATTCAATCTGCACCAATGAAATCCATTAGCACAGGAGGGCATTTGACAATGGAGGAAAGGCGCGGGTGGCTCACGGCATTCCTGCAGGAGGTCCTTGCGATGCCGCGCAAACACGTGCTCGTCTTTCTGCTCGCAACCGTTTTGTTGATTATCGTGCAAGTAGAAGTGATCGAGGGATGGCACCTCATTCATCTTCTCGAGCTGCTTGGTCTCATGTTGTTTCTGTACATGGGATGGGTGACGTGGCGTGTGGCGCGCATCCTGAAAAAACAAGGGAAGTTATAGGTTGTCCTGGCGAGAAACTCTCCTGCTTCATTGACGAGCCCAAAAGAGGGGGGCTTATGACGCAGCTATCGCTGGAGCCGAACGAACAGGATATCTTGATCTGGGCGCTTCAAGGCACCGTATCTGATCTCGGCGGAGAAATAGCGGACACGGAGAACCAAGAATTCCGGGAAGATCTTAAGCAACGGAAAACCGTCTTGCAGAATATCCTGCGCCGCTTGCGCTAAGGCCAGATGCTGGTTCGCTGGAGACACTTCGATCTCGGGATCGATGGGCAACACAGAAGCATGCGGCGTGGATAACGCCAGGAGAACTCCGCCAGCGCGGTGGCCACTGCGCGTTGCGAAACTCATCCACGTAGTTCATGACCGTGATCACCTACAACCGCGTGGCTCGGCATCATTCCAGCGATTTGCTGAGGACCAATTTTGGTCTTCGTGAAGACGGTCGATCTCCGATAAGCAGTGTGGTATTGATACCCTTCCTTGTGAATCGACCTCCGTCTCAACGTTTGAGCTAAGCGGCGTTGTTCAGCTTTATCGAGCAGCCTAAAGAACTCGGGGTTGAGCGTCAGGTTAGGTGGCGGGCCTCATATGTACAGGAACTCCAGTCCTTTCAGCCAATGCTCATTCCCGAATTGGTCGATGATGGCAACGTCGGCTTTGAACGGTTTGCCTTCTTCCTTGACGGGCGGTTGGACGAAAAAGTCAAAGCGAAGTTCGCTGATGCCGCTCCGAGGGATGCTGTGCGCCTGGCTGTACATATTCGAATCATGTGCGCGTACCAAGGCATGGCCAACGGCTTTGGGCTTTCGAAGCTTTGCTCCCATGACAACTACGTCGTACATTGAGATGTTTGTCACGTTAAGGTCCCCAACGATTTGCATCACAGGTTGACTGCCCATCGATCCCATATGCCACCAAAATGCGTTTTGCCGGGAAACGGGAATGAGGACCATGGTTTTTGACGGAACGTCAATAAGACCAACTGGTAGCTTTTGACTGAACAATAACGAAGCCCAACGCCAAGCCCTCCCGAACCACCCAAAGATGGTGCCAAGAATAGTGAGTAGGCTGATAACTAAGCCTACAATAACTTGTGCGACTTGAAGGTCAAAGGGCATAGCCACCTCACAGCCCCGGAGATCAGCGACGGCCGCAGAACAAACAGAGTTTGTGCGGCGGGTGTCCGGTGCCGCCGCTGGTCATGCGTCTCCTGCAGCACGATGTTGCCCGTCGGTGCAATGTGACTTACCTTTCCCGGCTTGAGATCCGCAATCTCAAACTTGTAGCGATCTGGCACCAAGCATGCGACCTTCAACAGCCTCTCACTAGACGGCATCTGCCCCTACGCTGGATTTGGCATGCAGGACAGTGACGCCGACTAGTTCGTTTCCGTCGTAATGATAGATGAAGCGCCCTGTCATTTCGCTGTCGGTCGCCCGTTGTGGTTTTCTCAGGCTGATATACAGCACATCCGCTTCGTCGTCATAATCGAGCCACAGGTGGTTGGAACGCAGGTTCAAGGATTGCGGGACCAGACTCAGGATGTCTATGACTTCTGCCATTGGATGCCTCTCTTGCGCAGGGTTGAACCCTGGCCTACTTGTTCGAGGCGTCGAGGAACTGCTCGATTGTCAGTCCTGCTTTTGCAATAAGACTGCGCAACGTGCCTCGTGCCACTTCCGGGTGATTTGGTATCGAAAGAGTGGCAATGTGGCCTGGTTTCGTCATGATGATATGACTGCCTTTCTGACGAACTATCTGCCAGCCACGGCGCTGAAACATCTTGATGACGTCGGAAGGGGAAAGAAGGGGAACCGGCGGCATTATGCGATGACTTCCACTTGGCGAGTGAGGATGGTCAGCGGCATCCCCATCTCGGAACGCACTTCAAGACATTGCTTGATGGCGTCCTGCACATTGGCTTGTGCCTCTGCTTCCGTCTTGCCTTGGCTGACACATCCTGGAATAGCCGGGCACTCAGCGATGTACATTCCATCCTCGTCGCGCGTGATGGTAATCGTAAACTTCATGGCAACCCCTCTTATTCTTCAATATCTCTTAACAGAGGAACTATCGCACGGACCGGCAGCTTCCGGCTCGCGCAGAAGTCTCGGCGAACGAACTGTCCAGCCTATCGGCGAAAAGACAATTATCCGGACGGCTTGTCGCAACCAAGTCTACTGAAAAGTCCGGTGTTTATCTACAGTTTGGCATCGCGTACGCTTCACCTCTGCCTCTTGAGCCCGGCTTACTTGAACGCACTATTCAACGTACCGAGGGAAGTGTTAACGTTCGGTTGTCCTGCAACCATCACGGTCCCTTTCTTCATCGGATGATGAAGTTGGCGGTGGCTTCCTTTCATTCTCACCTGATGCCTCCCATCGGATTCCGCAATCTTTGCGGCGCGCTGAAGCTGCCAGGCGAAACTGATTCGGCTGAAGGCCCAAAATGGCGAGAGCGGCAAACCGGTCTCTCGCAGGGCATGAGCTGCGTACTGATGGCAGGTATGTAACAGATGGTACGAACGTTTCGAAGGATAAAACACAGATTGGCTGATGGAAGACACTGGTTCCTCACTCAACAGGGTCGCATGCAAGTGCCGGTGTAGGCGCTGATAGCCCTCTTCGGTCAGACGAAAGGTGAAGAGATCGGAAGGCGGCTGGGGCGTGCATTCCGCATAGCCTCTTTCTTCAAATATGTGCTGAGATCTGAGTGCTGAGACGTCACTCACCTTTTTACGAGGAAAGGCGATCACCGCATGCCATGTGTCAAGCGATGCCGCGATGGTCTTAGTTCCAGCGTCCGGAGGAGGAGGCCACAAGCCCTCGATAGGTGAAGCACAGGCCGAGAGCAGCACCGTCGCTGTGAAGGCAAGCACCACTGCCATGACAGATGTCACGACCAGCTCATGACACCAACTCAGAGAGGCTTGGCCCAGAAAGGTTCTGGCGCAGCATCGTCGGCATCAGCAGAGTTTTTCCGCAGCCTGCTAAAAATCGTGATAGAGGATCTGTTCCACCCGCCGACAGATTTCACGGCCGTAGTCCGTCCACAGTCCTTGTCCCCAGTAGCGATAACAGCTGGTCTGGGAGGCCATTAAATGGAACAGTGCGTTACGATAGCGAGGGTCGCGCGAAGGGACGCCCTTCTTGATGACTTTGTCATAGAAAAGCGCGCTGACCTTTTCCATCGGCCCGATCAGGCTGTCATAGCCCTGAACCCAGGAGATGTTGTTGGTCCAGCTACCTCCTTCCATATGGAAGCGATGGTCTTCTCTTTCCAGATCCTTGATGATTTCAGCCAACCGCTGAGGTCCGCCGCCCGGCTCGAAACGATCCCAAATGCGCTTCTGGAACAGCGGTTGCAGCACGGGCAAGGCTTCCTCCGTGACTCCGGATGCGAAGAGGTGTTCCAAGTACTCGGTACCGTTCATCAGCGGCTGGTCCGTGCCTGACCCTTCGCGTACGGCCTCCTGGTACTTGGGAGGAAACTCGTTCATCATGACACCGCCGTTCTCGCCGTCGGCGATTTGAGTCACCAGCGGCGGAACAGACACCCCGCCGATTGTCCATCGGGACAAGCCCTTGGCTTCGTAATAGGGCTGCATCTGCCCGACCAGCTTGGTATCGCTGCCTTGGGTCTTAATGAGAACGGCGATGCTCTCGCTCTCTCCGTGAGAATTCCGACAGACGAGCCGATGAGGGATGTGCTTGCGCTCCGGTCCAGCGCCGGTCGCAGGCTGCTCCACTGTGTGCTCCTGAACGAGCAGCCACGTGAAGCCGCAGTCCTTCAGGGTCTTGATAAATTCGTAGGCGACGTCTGGATGGTTGGGTAAGGCCATCTCAGACGGAGAAAAACCACGAACACGAGACAGGGCCTCAAGACCAAAAATGGCGGCAAAATGATGCTGCCAGGCCCTGACGTGCAATCGGTAATCTTGGACGGGCGTCGATGGGGCGACCGCATGGCCCCACGGACACCCAAGCCATTCGACCGCATGGCGATAGAGGGGATCGCAAGTGATCCGCTTTAGGTTGTCGAATACCTCATGGAGTCCCATCTGATGCATGCCGTGGAGCAGCGTGCCCGAATACTCGAGCATGACGCGCGGTTCTTTGCCTTCATGGATGAGTTGCGGAATGAACTCCCCCATGCGCTTGTAGCACCAGACGAAGACGGGTGCATTATGGTTATCGCCGATGCCCTGGTGATCCATCATGTATTTGAGATTACTGATGATCTCGGCGCTACGGATCTCCTCTCCACCGGCGGGAATCAATGGTTGATGCATATGCAGCGCCACAGCGGCGGCGCTCTTGATGCGCTTGAAATCAAGTCGACTCTCCGGAAGGTACCGCGGCCTCGCAACCGCATCCGTCAACGCCCGTTCAATCAGCTGTTCCCACCCTGAGATGTTGGGCAAGCCATCGACATATTCCTGAAGTTCAGCCATTCGTCGTACCCTCCTGTCGGCCCGATCTCATCACTTGTGCCGGAGATAATTGTAGATGTTGATGTAATCCATGCCAGGTCGGCTCCAGGAAAAGTCGTAGCGCATGCCATTGACCATCAGTCGGCGAAATTCTTCCGGATAGCGGTACCACAGCCCTATGGCTCGACGTAAGGCCGACTCGATCCCGCTATGGTCCGCCTGATGGAAAACGTAGCCGTTGCGCTCCTCGGCCGGCTTGTCACTATAGTCGCGATCGACCACGCTGTTGAGCAACCCTCCAATCGCCCGCACGATGGGGACCGTCCCGTACTTCTGCGCAATCATCGGCGTGAGGCCGCAGGGCTCGAAGAGGCTGGGCACAATGACCATGTCCGCGCCGGCATAGATCAGATGGGCCAGGTCTTCGCTGAATCCGATTTCCAGGTGACAGTCCGGGTGATCGTTCAAGTGGTGCTTCAACTGCCAGAAATGTTCGTGCACCCCATGTTCCGAGCTCGGGCCTAGAAGGACAAACTGTGCGCCATTCGCCAACGAATAGAACAACGCATGTCGGATCAGATCGATCCCCTTCTGGACATCGAGACGCCCCACGTAAGCGATGATCGGTTTATAGTCTTTGCGCAGCCAGAATCGGTCGCGTAGCGCCTCCTTGTTCGCGTATTTTCGCTCCAGACTGTTCACGCTGTATCGGTGGGGAATCAACCTTTCGATCTCGGGATTCCAGATCTCGTAATCCACCCCGTTGAGCACGCCGCCGAATTTGCCTTGGTGCACAGACAGCGAGTGCCCAAGTCCGAATCCCTGGTCTGTATGACGAGCCTCCCAGGCATGCTGCGGCGAGACCGTCGTGATGAAGTTCGAGTACAGGATTGCGCCCTTCGTCAAATTTACTGCCGCGTGGTTGAAGTCATCACGCATCCGGTAAGGATGGAAATAGTACTGAGGACGGCAGAGGCCAGTTGCCCAAAGAATGTTCTCCCCGGCAATCCCCTGGTGTCGGAAATTGTGCACGGTGTAGCACACCCGTTGATCGTGCATGCCGGCGTGCTGGTAGATTTCATACAGCAACACCGGAACGAGCGCCGTGTGCCAGTCGTGGCAATGAATGACGTCAGGCCGTTTGTTCGTCCGCAACAGGAATTCGAGGGCGGCCTTGCTAAAGAAGGCCCACCGCATGTACTCATCCGGAAACCCATAGTAAGAAGCTCGATTGAAAAAATGGTCCTGCGAGTGGGGCTCGATAAAAAAGCACTTGCGACCATGTACGTAGCCGAACCACACGGAGCAATGCACCGCGCCGCTGTACCACGGCACCCATAAGTCCGCCATGGTCACGCGCAACCCCCAGATGTGGTCGTATCGCATGCAATCGTACTTCGGCAGAATGATTTCCACGGCGTGACCGCGAAGTTCAACCTCCCGGCTCAGGCCGAACACAACATCGCCCAACCCGCCGGCTTGAGCCACCGGAGCGCATTCTGTCGCCACCATAACGATGTACATATGCCGATCTCGAGCAACCTGCTAGCGATGATTAGGAGATTCCATCACCCACACAACATGGGGATTCGCGATGTGACATTCTCTGTGCTTGACTCCGATGTCCGAGGCAGGTACGACGCATGCCTCATCTGCCGAAATCGGCTTCGAAAAATCTGTGATCCCTGATTCATCCAATGAGAAGGTCGAATTGATAGGACCTAGCCCTCCGCGGTCAAGCCGGCGAAGAATTCAACCTGATGGAGCAAGGTCGGATCCTGCAGCGATCATAACGTTGAGATTCACCACCGCCTCGTGGGTACGGATGGTTGTTCATCGATGTTGCAGAAAGTATGACCGGTGCGCGATTGTCTTCTGTGGATCGTAATGTTCATGTGGCGTCTTTGCATCATCGCTCTCCTGCTCCAAGGCAGTATGCGCAAGCCCATGCGCGACAAAGTGAACAACATGAGAAAACTATAGAGCGTGATCACATAACGCTTCCACTGCCGATAACCCTAGGAGGGCTAATGGACAGCCATTGCCGCCAAGTCCGAAGATGCTGAAAGCCCTGGCCTTCCTAGTGTCTACGGTTCGGCCTCGTCTCAACATTTAGGAACACTACACAGAAGGTCACCGAATACTGTTGCTGAATACTACAGTCGTAATGGAGCTGTCAAACTCTAAGGTGCAATTGCAGTAAATGTGGCAACTGCTACGGAGAATGGCTGGAAGTCGGTGCGGCCGCCAGGAGTGGCTTCTTATCTTACTTCTCGTTTCAACAAATGCGAGGCAATTGCTCGCCGGATAAAAGATCGAGTACACGATGCGTACCGACAACAGTCTTCAGGACCACCATCGGAGGATCGCTGTCTATCACGACGCCGATGTGAGCCGCCTGGCTCGCCGTTTCGTGCCGACGCATCACTGCCAGCGCCGCTTCAACCTGCTGAGCCGGGACCATCGCAGCAAACCGTCCCTCATTCGCCACATATAAGGGATCGAGTCCTAAGAGCTCACAGGCTCCACGCACCGGCTCGTTCACCGGAATGACCGCCTCGTCCACAGTCATCCCAACTTTCGCCGCTACGGCCAGTTCGTTCAACACGCTGGCCAATCCACCGCGAGTGAGGTCACGCAGACAATGGATTTCGATACCGCTTTGGACCAAATCACTCACGATGCGATGCAATGGCGTCGTATCGCTTTCCACATTTCCAGCGAACGTTAGCCCTTCCCGTACGCTGAGGACCGCCACTCCATGTGAACCGAGATCGCCGCTCACAAGAATCGCATCACCTGGTTGGATTAATGCCGGCAACACACGAACCCCGCCCGGCACCAGACCAACGCCGGCTGTGTTGATGAAAATTCCGTCACCTTTGCCCCGATCCACGACCTTCGTATCGCCGGTCACGATCGGTACTCCCGCTGCCCGTGCGGCCTCAGCCATCGAGTTCACGATTCGCTGCAGCACGTCCAGATCGAGGCCTTCTTCCAGAATGAATCCCGCACTCAGATACAGCGGCTTGGCGCCGCACATGGCCAGATCGTTGATCGTGCCGTTCACTGCCAAACTCCCGATGTCACCGCCAGGAAAAAATAATGGACGCACCACGTAGGAATCGGTGGTGAAGGCGAGCGTTCCTTTCTCCACGGGCCAGGTCGCGCCGTCGTGTAGGGGTTCCAGCATGGGATTGTGAAAGACCCGCAGGAATACATCGTGAATCAACTCCTGCATGAGTCGGCCACCACCGCCATGCGCAAGCTGTAGGGTCTTTTTTGAATCGATCGGCAATGGACAAGCCTGCTCAAAGGATTTGTTGTCACTCACAGTCGTTCATTCTCTCTTCCCGTCTAGGCTTTAGCTGTGGCGCGGGAACGGTATCGATAGTAGGCGGCACAGGCCCCTTCGCTTGAAACCATCGGAGCGCCTAGTGGTTGCTCCGGTGTACAACGAGTCCCGAAGGCGGGACAGTCCGGTGGTTTGAGCAAACCTTGAAGGACTAACCCGTTCCGGCACTCTGGATCTTCAATGCCTTCGGTGAGCTGTGCAAGTTCCCGCTGAAACTTTAGCTCGGCATCATAGGCACGGTAAGCGGATTTGAGGCGCAGGCCGCTTGCTGGAATCTCGCCGATGCCACGCCAGATTCTCGGTGCGGGCTCGAAGACCTCGCCAACGATGGTCTTAGCTTGCCGGTTCCCTTCCCGACTGACCGATCGCACGTACTGGTTTTCGACCTCGACCCGTCGCTCCTCCAACTGACTCACCAACATGGCCACCCCTTCGAGAACATCAAGCGGCTCAAACCCTGTCACGACGATGGGGACTCGGTATCGCTGTGCGATGGATTCGTACTCCTCATAGCCCATAATGGTACAAACATGACCAGCAGCAAGAAACCCCTGGATCCGATTCTGGGGCGACGACAGAATCGCTTCCATAGCCGGCGGCACGAGCACATGGGCGATCAACAGGCTGAAGTTATTGATCCCCAACTGCTTCGCCTGCGTGACCGCCATGGCCCAGGCCGGTGCGGTCGTCTCGAAGCCTACGGCAAAACAGACGACTTCACGATCGGGATTTTTCCGAGCCAGTTCGAGCGCATCCAATGGGGAATAGACGATCCGAATATCCCCGCCTGCCGCCTTTACTCCAAACAGATCCCCACGGGAACCGGGCACGCGAAGCATATCGCCGAACGAGCAGAAGATTACTCTCGGCAAGGATGCGAGGCAGACTGCCTGGTCGATCAGAGACACCGGCGTTACACAGACTGGACAGCCTGGTCCATGAACGAGCGTGAGGTCTTGCGGCAACAAACTATCGAGCCCGAACCGCACAATCGCATGGGTCTGTCCGCCACAGACTTCCATGATCGTCCAAGGCCGGCGAACCGCCTTCTTGATCCGCTCCGCCAGCGCCAGCGCCATTCCTCGATCGCGAAATTCATCCACGTACTTCATGACCGCGATCTCTGGAGCCTCGTTGGTCAGCCTTATTCCCGCGAATGGTTACCATTGCGTTTCGCCTTTCAACCGTAGGCCAACATGGCTGCCAATCTTTGTTGTAACGAAATTGTTCTCTGCCTCTATTATTCACGTTGTGTGACATTGGTTATGAGCGAAGCTCCGCAATGAACTCATGCAGTCTTCGCGACCTTCCTTCCAGCGAATGGGACATCTTGGACTTTTCCGATCCGTCGCCGTAGAACACCATGCCACTGAAGTCGCTGAATCGCACTTCAAAATCATGGCCGATGTTCGTGCGAAGGTAGTCGTTTACGCGATCCACCCAGGCATTGTGATCTGCTATAGGAAGTAGCTGTTCACTCAGGCGAGACCGAAGTCCCTGCGCCTCGGAGAGGTAACGACCAAGCTGCTCGCGGTGAGAAGCATGTAACGCAGACTTGTCACTCAGTTGGTGGAGATAAATAGCCAGACCGGCGAAGACTATGGCGCCCAACCCAGAACCCAAGATGCCGTAGTAGTTCTTATTTGAGAGGAAGTACCAGAATGCGCCAGTGGCGAATATCCCTGCCGCAAACCATGCCGTCGGCGACATCCACTCGCGAATTCGGATAATCATTTCTGACGCCTCACTATATTTTTAAGCCGATCCGTATACGAGCCGGATAGGCCGCGTTCTCTCTGTCTTACACGCCATCGAATGGTCCGAGCATAGCGCCATAGTTGTTGGCGTTTCAATGAGAGGCGACTGCAAGATCATTCTCGCTGGTTCTTTTGGAACAAAGAAGAGGCCAGACTGCTCAATTTGCGTTTGGGCGCTCCATCGGCCGAACGTGCGAAGTCATCGGCGCCGCGCAGGTTTGTCACGCAGCGTCTGGTGGGGTGCTGGGTTAGGCGGTGGCGATACTGGACATTTCCCTGATTCATCTGTACAGTAACACGTACATCACAGGAGGCTGCCATGGATACGCTGACCTACACAACCGTTCGTGCCAATCTCGCTCGCGCAATGGACCGGGTGTGCGACGACCACGAGGCCTTGATTATTACCCGCAACGGCGAACAGTCCGTTGTGATGCTGTCGCTCGAAGACTACAAGGCGCTGGAAGAAACCGCCTATCTTCTACGAACACCCGCCAACGCCAAGAGACTTCTTTCGGCCGTTGCGCAACTGAACGCAGGCAAAGGCGTAGCGCGGAAGCTGGCCAAGTGAAGTTGGTGTTCGCCGACGAGGCGTGGGATGACTACCTGTATTGGCAGAAGCACGACAAACGCATGGTAGAACGGATCAACAAGCTCATCCGCGACACACAACGCGAACCCTTCGGTGGCGTCGGCAAACCGGAGCCATTGAAGCATGCCCTATCGGGGTTTTGGTCGCGGCGGATTACGGATGAACATCGCATGGTGTATCGCGTGGTACATGATGCGCTAGAAATTGCGCAGCTCCGATTCCACTACTGATTCAAGACGCCTCTCACTGTTTAGACCGATTCGCATTACAGGAAATTAGGGATCAGAGTGCAATTTCAGCGGGGCGATCAGCCCGGTTGGGATGCCCCCGCGTTTCCCCTTTCAGTCACCTGCCGACTTGGCTGCCAATTTCTTCTAGGCCGCTGTGAGCCGGACTTTCCCGCCCTTGCCGAGCTTCACATGCTGCTTGGCGTGCCAGAGATCGTGATTGTCCTGCCCGCGTTCCGATTCCTTCGCGGTCCATTGATGGCATTCACCACCGCTGTGACGACTCTTACCTCGGGTGATCGGCACCGGGGTTGATGATCAACGGAACATTGAGCTTGTCGGGCACGATGAGTGTCTTGGCACCTGGACTTTCATAGAGCTTGAACCGCAAATAGTCCGGCGTCAGCGTTTTGGTGATGACTTCCTGGGCCTGCGACTGTCCAATCGCCCGGATCCTCATGCTTTCGGCTTCGCCATCCGCGCGAATCTTCAACGAATCACCCTCGCCTTTCGCGTGAATTCGAGCAATCTCGGCGTTGCGCTGCGCAATCACGACCTCAAAGTCCTTTTGCTCCTTTTCCTGCTCCTTCGCCTGTTTCTGTTCGATGGCCCGTAACACCATCTGCGAAAACTCCATTTCCGAGAGGGCCACGTTGTAGACGTCCAGATGGCGCCCTTTCAACGCTTCGACCACCACTGCTTCGATCTTATTTCCTATTTCGCTGCTGCGCTCAGGAAGCGTGACCATGGTGTAGTTCGCGACGACCGCGCGCACAGCCGACAGGAGTTGCGCGTGAACCAATTCCCTGTACCATTCATGCCCCACTTCCTGGGCCAGAAAATATATTTCTTCCGGGATGGGGCGCATGGTGATCGCGGCAAACACGGTCACCGTGAGATCGTCAGCCGTCAGCGCATCCACTTTTTCCTTGAAGGTCTTCCATTTCGTGTCGTACACAAAGACATCGTTCCAGGGAGCTCGCCAGTAGAGTCCTTCCTTGAGCGGTTCCTTCGTCAGTCCCGCAGTGAGGGGGTACCAACGCAACCCTCGATTCCCTGGATTCACCGTGGTACTGCAGCCCTGGAGGAGCACCACTATCGGGATCAGCAAAAGAAGTACACGAGCTTTCACAGAATGTTTCATACATCCCTCCTCTTCCTTGCGTCATACATTCCGGTGGGCCTGCACGTTATGGGACCGTCGCCGGGCGTTGCCTAGTGCGCCCCACGGACGCATGCGCCTCGGCGAGACGTTCGAATTCCTTTGCGGTTTGTTCGTAGTGGCTTGCCAATGACCGAGCACCGGAGACCAAGCTCGCGTCGGGTCCAAAGAGGGCTTCATAACGCGTCGCGGCAGTCGCTTGCGCGTTGGCCTTCTCGTGCATCTCAGCAGCTCGATTCCGATAGAGATTCGTGATGGCTGTTTGGTCATATGAGGGATCATAGGTGCTCGAATCGAGAGATTCATGCGAAGCGCACCCATAGAACGCCATTAGGCAGACCAGGAGGATCCTGCTCACTTTCTCGATTGATTTGTGAGTCATCAACTCTCTCCTGCCATTGGCCACTCGAACAACTTCGGCGATAGGAGGATGAGTGAAGCGCCTGCCGGAGATTGTACTACACCAAACACCTCAATAGCTGGAGATGCGAATCCCCTGTTAGCTTCCCGAAGATGCTCGACTTCGGTCGCTGCTCACGGCAATCCGGTAGTATACGCCTCGAGAAAATTAAGCTTGTCCGATTGAGATGACATCTGGATCGGCGGCCCCCAGCCGGACTGCGGGGGAGTCGTCAACTGAAAGGCCGCAAAGCAGGTAGCGTGCTGGTGGTAGCGGGGAAACGCGTGGAAGATACGGGCCAACACTCGCCGCGTCATCCGCCGCCCAGGAGATTTGCCACAGTTTCCGATCAGGCACCGACCATTACATGTGGAGGCACCTGACTTAAACGGAGAAGTAAGAGATGACTAAACAGACCGGCTGGCTGTCGCAACCACGCACCGTGAATCTCCTGGAGTAAATGGTCGAGAGTGCCTTCTCTCTACCTAAGGGTCCAGAACCACAGAAGAGTTTTTCACAGCCTGCTGGAAGGCGCATATTAAGCAGAAGCCGGAGGAGCTTTAAGTCATTGTACTTGAGCATGACCAGTATAAGTGCCTAGCCTGCTCGTAATATGGGCCAACAACAGTGGGGCCATTCTCATCTGGCCCGAACGAGAAAAATGGGCGCATAAGTATCTAGGTCCAGTCGGTTCTATTCGCGCTGGACCATAGTCTCGACGAAAGGTTTCAGCGATAGCTTGTTCGGTGAGTGTTCCGTCGAGGAAAGATGGTTGGGCAAGACAGGCCATAAGTGATGCGAGTATGACAGGACTCAGCAGGACCGGTCGACCCCATAAGTTAAACCTCAGGTCCGACGGTTTTTCGCGAGCATGATCGTTCTGATTATCACTACCGACGTCCGTCCGTCCAAGCAACAACACCTGATGCAAACCGGGAAGGCAAGCGTATCTGAACAACCACATTGAACCTTGGCGGTGGTCAGGCATTGTTTCGCAACCGTTCTCTGTTCGCTCAATTGTGAGTTGGTCAAGTGCAGATAGTATTGGCCCGATCCACTAATGATCTAGGAGACCTATAATGCACCAACAGGCACAAACTCATCGGCTGTCGGAGAGTGCAGAGGCTGATTCGACACCTCGCGCCCGTCGTATCGGACTAATCATTGTGCTGGTCACGATAAGTCAAACCATGTTGTGGAGCCTCCCTCCCGTTTGGGCAGCAGGCGTCGAACGCACCGCGCCAAATCCGCCGCTGCTCGAACTTCGCAAGGCAGCTCCCCGAACGACTCTCATGGCGCTTCCGTCCGCCGGGCAGCCGAGGGCGGGGATCGAGAGGCAACTTGACCTCAATCTCGTCTACAGTGACAGCAAGCTCTACAATCCCGGCACGGGGCGGTATGACAAGGTAAGACTGCGCAGCTATGCCGGCACAGACACCAACCCGGAACGACCCTACGTCGCCCCCACCATCGAGGTCACCCCGGGAGACACGGTGCGTATTACTCTCAACAACAAGCTGCCCCCCGACCCCGATTGCCTCGACTGGCCCAACGATAAGGTCGACATCCCTCACTGCTTCAACGGCACTAACCTACACTCCCACGGCCTGTGGGTAAGCCCCACCGGCAACAGCGACAATGTGCTGCTGAAGATCAATCCGGGGGTCAACTTCCAGTACGAGTACAACCTTCCACCCGATCATCCAGCCGGGACGTTCTGGTATCATTCCCATCTCCATGGTTCGACGGCGCTGCAAGTGTCAAGCGGCATGGCTGGTGCTCTCATCGTCCGCGGTAATCGTCTGCCTACGGCACAGGTCAATGGTGACATCGATACCCTGCTGAAACGTCGCGACGGAACGGCCCTGCGGGAGCGCATCCTGGTGCTTCAGCAAATTCAGTACTACTGCCCCAAAAGCAACAGTCAAGACAACGTATGGGATTGCAAGGAGGGGGAAACTGGTGTCATCGAGTCCTACGATAATTTTGGCCCTGGCAGCTGGGCACAATCTGGCCGTTACACCAGCATCAACGGGTCGATCCGTCCATTCTTTACCAGTAAAGCCGGTGATATCGAGCGCTGGCGGATGATCCATGCTGGTGTACGCGAGACCATCAACCTGGAATTCCGGCGCTCCAAGTCCGGCAGCTTCCCCAGTGTCGACATGCTAAAAGGCGCCGAGACCGACCGTTTCATCACCGAAAACTGTACAGGTGATCCCATACCCTACCATGTCATTGCCAACGATGGTCTGACCAGGATGGCCGCGTGGCAAACCCCGCAGACGACCCTCCAACCAGGCTACCGGAGTGACGCGCTGGTCGTGTTCCCCGAAGCGGGCACCTACTGTGTGATCGATGCCGCAGCTCCGGCCGCAGCCAGCGTCACCCAGGAAGCAGAGAGCCGCCAATTGCTCGGCGTGGTGCGGGTCTTTTCTGGCACTGCGGTTGCCAATATCCACAACTACGTGACCAAAAAACTTGTGGCTGCCGCCGAGCGCACTATGCCGAGGCCGGTTCGGTCCAAGGTCATCGCCGACCTGAAAAACGGGCTCAAACTCACCAGATTCACGCCACATCCGGATGTCAAGGACAGCGAAATCACCGGCAAACAAGAATTAGCTTTCTTCATTGACACGTCGACTCCCAACGTGACGTTCGACGTCAGCAATGGTCTGGGCGCGTCCTCGAACCCGGCCAAACCGTTCGATCCCAAACCCTACGATCCCAACCGCATTGATCGCTTTCTGATTTCAGGAGGCGTGGATGAATGGACATTGCAATCACGGTTCGTCAGCCATCCATTTCATATTCATGTGAACCCTTTTCAGATCGTCAAGATTCTTGATCCAGACGGTAAGGATGTGAGCGTGGCCGATGCCACTGACGACACCGGAGGCGAGCCTGATCCTCAGTATCCAGGCTTACAGGGCGTGTGGAAGGATACCTTGTGGATCAAAAGTCTAATCCCCAAGAAACCGTATCCCCAGGGGGCCTATACGCTCATCATGCGCACGCGCTACCAGCGCTATATCGGGGAATACGTGCTGCACTGCCACATCCTTGACCACGAGGACCAAGGCATGATGCAGAACGTCAGCATCGTCCTTCCAAATGGCCAGGGCGGTACCGTTGCTGATGGCGATCACTAAACGGTCGGGGTGCTGAGCTTCCACACGTCAGGACAAGGTAAACATCGCATACCATACTTACCAGGGGAACGAGCTATGGCACAGATTCACCCTAGCCGTTATCAGCAAGTGCGGCAGATATTGAACGACGCTGCACAGGATAGCCCAGTAGATTATGGCGGCGTTGGGCGATTTTGGGACCAAGACGTGGACATTCTGAAGTCCGCACGCCTCCACGGGATTCCGATGATCGCCCCGGAAACACCTCCTGCTTGCTGCAGCCATACTAGCGGGGCCACGGATGGCCCCCGCAGCGCGGCTTCGGGCCTGATCCAGGGCTTACGAGGTGAGCGACCATTCGACGGCAGCCGGTTTCCGCCGCTTCCCTGGGGTGGCAAACGAGTCGCAGCGGCAGACATCCAGGTGATCGCCGACTGGATCGACGGAGGATGCTTAGACGATGGCCAGCCCTCAGCCGCTGCCTCCATGCCGCTGCACCTTGCAACCGAAGACATGACCCATATCCTGGTGCGGGACAACTCCGAGTTCGGTCTGGCCCCGGCGGGCGCATAGCGTCCCACTCGGCCCGGTGAATTGAAACAGCGAGTCAATCTTGATTGTTTGGGCGAGCCCGAACTTGACCAGCTACGAGCAGCGTTTCGGCAGATCTACGACCTGAACGACTGGCCCGAGGACCGCCGCAGCTACAACAACCAGGCGCTGATCCATCAGAACCATTGCCAGCATGGCTGGGAACGGTTCCTGATCTGGCATCGTGCTTATCTCTATGAGTTCGAGCAGAACATACAGGACTTCTATCCGAACCTCACCCTCCCGTATTGGGACTGGACCATGCCCCACTACCGGCCCGAGCAACCGGAAAAGGGGTGGATCATCCCGCAGTCATTCCAGGCGTTCTTGACGAGGGAGGCCGTCGAGAAGTGGCTGCCTCAGCTCAACCCGGCTCCGGCGCCTGAACAGAAGCAGAAGTTTTACGCTCTGGCGGAGCAGCGGCAGTATTTTGTATCGCAAAGATGCCTCTTCCAGTATGTGGATAACACAATCGGTTATACTCACATTACCCTCAAAGCAGACGACCCCAACCGCCAACGCCTAATCGATGCTCTGCTGGATTCCAACCCGCTCTGGTATCCCCTGCGCTATCCCGCCGAATTCCAATTCTAAGGCCGGTAACACGATCAACGATGTGATCCATTATCACTACCCTTGCGCACAGGACATCCATCAAATCCTCGCGCTCAACAATTTCCGTGACTTCGGCGGTGGCAGCATCTACGACGCTGCGTTTGGCTTCCTGGATCAGAACCCGCACAACACCATGCACATCTGGGCCGGCGGCCAGAATCCCTATGCCAACGGTGCAGGCAGCTACGAGGTATGTCCAGCCGCGCCGGCTCCAGAACCGGCAGACGGTCTTGGCGAGCGCCGCAATCTGATGGTGCGGGTCAGCGGACGACGCTTTCATTCGCGTGCCGATATGTACCAGCAACCAGCGCTCGGCGATATGTTCAGCAACCTCACCGCCTCCTATGATCCGGTGTTTTGGCCGATTCATGTCAATGTGGATCGCCTGTGGTGGGAATGGCAGAAACGCAACCCGAATGCCTCTCCAGTGGAACTGGACGCGATCCTCTCGCCGTGGAACTATACCCAGCGCGATACCTTGCATATTGCGCGCTTCGGTTACGAATACGTGCGCAACACCTGTTTCATCCCGGTCGGACTCAATGCGCCGGTGAGTCGCTTTCTGTCTCAGCCCATCCCCATATCGGAACAGACGCGAGGCTTTCGCAACGCAGAAATCCGGCTGCACTGGGTACCTCAATTGGATCGGTCGTGTTTCATCCGAGCCTTTCTCAACCAACCTGATGCCAACGCCCATACCCCTTGGCGCGACAACCAACACTTCGCCGGGTATCTGGCCATATTCGGCCACGGTGCCTGTTACGGCGGCCCTGGTCATTGTGATACCCCACCACCCCGGCC
Organism: Nitrospira sp.; assembly: GCA_029194725.1. Classification (GTDB taxonomy): domain Bacteria; phylum Nitrospirota; class Nitrospiria; order Nitrospirales; family Nitrospiraceae; genus Nitrospira_D. The sequence continues at coordinate 236,272 of JARFXQ010000003.1, forward strand.
GCGGGACTACGACAACCGCACCCGCAGCCACAATATGCCCCGCAATCATCGTATCGACGTGACAACCTGCGCCAGGCGCTTACTGGAAACCGCGCTGACACTGCAAATCACGCTGGTCGTCATCGGTGACGATCACGAGGAGGAAATCGACCTCCTCAAGCTGGAAGGCGTATCCCTGAATTTTCTGGACTAATGGCGAGAGACACAACCATGAGCAGGTATAAAATCCATCCCGGCATCGGTATCGCTCGCCTTGGCAACAGTGAGACCGCGTTCTACATCGCTCCAGAAGTCCCCGCCGGTCTCCCCCAGGAATGTGACGCCCAAGGGAATCCCATCCTCACCCCGGACGGGTCTGGCCCGATCCTGGTCAAGACCTTCAAAGACAAGCAAGGTCGTATCAAGCGTCAAGCGGCTCGCTTCCAAGTGTTCGTGTACGACGACAGCCCGGAAGGCCGACCACTGAAAATTGGAGACTGCGTGGAGGGCGGCGGCAATCATGGCACGCTCATCGACATCCAGTGGCGGGTCTATCTCGCCAACAAGAAAGCCTCCTGGTATGAGTTCCACCAGAGGGTCGGCGAACATGGCTATGCTCCGGATGCTCCACGTCGTAACGCCGATGTCGTCGACCGCGACCGGCTGGTGATCGATCCCGGCTCCCGCAGCATCAACACCAGTACCAGGCGGCAGGCTCGCTTCGACCGTTCTGGCAACGCCACCCATGCCGCCACTTTCCCGCCGGAAGATATTCAGCCCCACGTCATCGACACCTTGGGTGAAATTCTGACTGACGATCAAGGCCGCTTACTGGTGTTGGGCGGACACGGTCATTCCGGCAGTCAGAAATCCGGCCCAGGCGAGCCACACATCAGCCATTATGCCAACAATGACGGCTGATACGACGACGTTTCGGACGGTCCGGTAATGGCGCGGCTGGTGATGTACTCTGAGCAGGTTGGCCAGAACCGCTATATCGACGTGGAATATCCCGCCTGGGTCATCGTCGGCTATCCACGCTTTGCGCCACAAATCCTTGACATGATTACCATGGACGAGGTGCTGTACGACCTGTATCTGCGTGAGTTTGCCTATGACACTTCGCTCTATGGCGAACTCGGCGACTTCAACCATACAGCCAAAATTCCCAGCCACGATACCACGGCACGACACCAATGGAAGGCCGGCCGGCTGACCTGGAATCGCAAATACAAGCCCTGGTTCTACCGGGACATTTGGCCGATCCTGTTTCGGCCCAATGAGTTCATGTACTTGTCCGACATCCTTGCACAGTCCAATTTCCCCCACGACCAAGAGCGGCGTGGCACTTTCAACCCCTGTGTGCTCGGGCAAACACCCAAAGGGTTCACCGACAAAGCCGGTTGGGAAGCCGCCAGCAAGACACCGAATCCCATCACCCTGGCTTGCCTTCGCGGGGAAGCTCTCCCAGGTGATCAACCTACCGCCACGCACCTCACCGCGACGCGGGAGGCGCAACAGGGTGAGGCCAATGTCGAAACTCGGCAAGCACCACAACTGGACAAGGATGGTCGCTGGTTGTTTGACCCGTATGGGCCGATGCGGCGTTTCCTGTTCGACCTGCTGCGGCGTGGTGGCGAAGAAAACGAGTTTAGGATGGAAGACAAGGTCGGTAGTCGGATTCACAACCTCCCGTTGATGCCACTGCTGTGCGGCGACAATCCCCTTTCCGACGTGGCACCGGCAAAATTTCTCCGGCTCACCGATTACCAGTTGTTCGTGCTGCGGCAATGGGCCGAGGGGAATTTCATCAACGAAATGGAAGAGTGTTGGATCGATCCCCAGACCTATCCCGTGTTCTTGCCCTATTCCATCGTCCCGCCCCCTAGTACAGGACGACAATTGGACCGAGGCGTCCTGAGCAATGTCCTGGGAGGTGCCTTCTGCCCCGGCGGCGAGGTCGGTTGGATCATGCGCAATCCGTCGATCTACCTAGAACCCTACCGTATCAAGGCGGACAGGGCGTGGTCCGATTTCCTGCAGTCTGCAGCCCAGGCCAATGCCACGCACGGCAGTCAACTCAACGACCTGACGTTTGCCATGAATAATCCGCTCAGCCATGATAACAACTTCCACGTGGGTCTCCAGCCCGGCGACCTAACGAAGTATATGGCGGTGCCCTGGCAGACAGACTTTAATGAATGCACCACGAACCCTGTCAACATCACCTATGCTGACTGGAACAGCATCTCTCCCGAAAGCGAGAACGACCTCCGCCTGCAGCAGGAAGAGAAAACCTGGGACACCCTGTGGTGGCCGGCCCATCGGCCCTTACAATCAAACCAGCTCACCGGCTTCGATGAAAAGGGGCAGCCGCAAACGGCCTGGACCACCTGGAGCCAGGGCATCCAGCAAACCAATGCGGGGGATTTCAAGATGGTGAGCCAGTGGTGGAAACTGGGTTTCATCATCCGCAATCCCTACCTGCCGGCGAGCAGCGCCAGAATGCCAAGCACGCAGGTGGATACCCTGTTCAACACCACCTCCTATTACAGCGTGGAACGAGCCGGCACCGAGCACATCGCGGCCCCCAGCCCGCAGATCACCGCCATCATGAATATTCCGAAATCCGCCGACAAATCAGGAGGATAACTATGAGTGATAATCCATTCGTAGGCGTTTGGACTTACCGCAGCCTCTTGAATGCCCAGGACGTGAGCACCGATTTCAATAGCCTGGAATTCGGGCGAGGCACTATCGAAATTCGTGAGGACGTCATGCAGATCCTCTGTGGCACCATCGGGGGTCCGGGGTGGTCTTTGAACTTACAAGGCTCACGTGAATACGGCACGCCGATGCGAGCACGGTTTCAAGGAGTTGGGACCGTGGGTGGCGAAAAATGGGTTTACGATTACGAGGGCTATCTGGTGAACCACTGGCCGGATGGTGTCCAACAACGGCCCGCCATCGTCGGGTCCGTCATCCGCACGATTCCTCATTCTGGCGGCGCACCAGGGACGATCGCTCCCGCCGGTGTGGTGGCGTCGTTCTACGCCGTGAAGGCCGAGTGAATGGACGCCGCGTGGGATGCGTTCATTGCCGGAGCCGGACCAGCCGGAGCGGCGACGGCGCTTTCCCTCACCGCTATCGCACCAGAGCTGCGCGTTTGTCTGGCCGACGCAGGACAAGATGATCCGTTCCACATCGGCGAGTCAGTACCGCCGCTGATCCACCAGTTCTTGGACCAGCTCGGTGTGTGGTGGGCCTTCCTGGATGAAGGACATTGTCCGTCCTTCCGCACCATGAGCGCCTGGGGTGGACCCGCCCTGAAGAGCAACGAGTTTTTCCTCTATGTCCAGAACACTGGTTGGCGCCTGGACCGCGCTCGCTTCGACCGCTGGTTGGCTGCGGAGGCGACACGGCGCGGTGCCCTGCCATTAAGAACCAGAGTCCGTACCCTTAGCCAGTACGGCGAGAGATGGCGGATTGATTGTGGCGAGGCCGGCATACACATGGCCCGATGCGTGGTAGATGCCACGGGCCGCACTGCTTTGCTGTCGCGACAGGCGGGCTTAAAGCCGGTTCACCATGACCGACTGGTCGCCTGCGTCGGGTTTTTCCCGGACACGGGTGATAGGGAACGACCGGGTGCCGATGCGGCACTCGTGGAAACCTTCCAGGATGGGTGGTGGTACACGGCAACAACGCCCGCCGGGCAGCGAGTAGCGGCCTTGATGACCGACAGTGATCTGGTTCGCCGTCTGGGAGTAGCTCGGCTGGAAACCTGGCTGGAACTTGTGGCGGTAACCCAATATGTGCGTCCCCTGCTTAGCTCCGAGCGTCCTTTGGCCCCGCTTCGCGTGTTGCCCGCGAATTCGCGCTGCCTGAAAGGACCATTCCCCCCAGGTTTGCTACCGGTAGGAGACGCCATGTCCTGCTTTGACCCGCTCTCCTCCCAAGGCATTCTCAAGGCACTGCGCTCAGGTATTTTTGCGTCTTACGCCATCGTCGACCGGTTGTTGCATGCCGACGATGGCCATGGCTGTGCCCGGTACGCGGCCCTGATACGGCAAGGAGTTCAAGGCGTACCGGACCACCCAGCGTGCGTACTACCGTCAAGAACAACGCTGGTCAGAGGCACCGTTTTGGTGCCGTCGGCACACAGTGAGAGACAAAGATGGGTCCGCCAGGGGGCCACGTAAAAGGCAACAGTTCCCTGATGCTTCTAACGACTTATGAAAAGTCTTGATTCCAGCCAGCAATCCTCGTTCTTTCGATCACCCAAATCCAGTGCTAGTGTACTGTCCCTTAAGTTCCTTAACCTTCCGTTCGTGGTGAGCCTGTCGAACCATGAACGGAACCGGTTGAAAACGCTTGCCCTTCGACAATCTCAGGGCGAACGGTCAATGTCAACGTATTAATGAGACACTACACTAGTCTGGCAATATAGGAGGTCTATTATGGCCACTCAACGGACGGCGACTGTCAACATCACGAACAATACCGGCGGCAACGCCCGGATTCTCCTCTACCACGAAAACAGTACCAACGGCACGCAGAGGGGCAGTTGGGCGGCGACACCTGGCCAGACGGTCGGATCGCTGACGGCCTATTTCGAGAGCGGCTGGGACGCTGGGGAAGCCTTAGACTGGTGGTCGGTGCTTATCCACGTCACGGACGGCCCGACGTCCGGCTTCTACATCAGCAGCGGGACTTCTACCGAGCCGTTTTGGAAAGAATGTCAGTTTCAAGACTCGGACGAGGGGCAGACGATGACCTTCGCGGTCAGCACCACTGAGTTCGACGTGAATCTCCATTCCGGCACGTGCAAGGGCGGGATGACGAAGCTAGCCCCCGGCGCGCCGATCACGCACGTGTTCGTGGTGATGCTGGAGAACCGTTCGTTTGACCACATGTTTGCGATGTCGGGGATCAAGGGGATCACGGCCGCCACCACCAAGAACTCGAATTCGTACAAAGGCAAGACGTACCCTGTGCAGAACGGCGCACCGCTCAGCTTGCCAACAGATCCGGGTCACGAGTTCCTCGATGTCGTCGAGCAGCTCGGGGGGGAGGGCGCTCAGGATAAGTGGAAAAATGGCGGCCCCTACCCGCCGATCAATAACTCCGGCTTCGTGGCTAATTACGCCACGACAACGGACGAGCTGACGGGGCTGCCCCCCGCGAAGGACTGGGGTGACGTGATGGCCTGCTTCCACACCCCGAACCAGTTGAAAACACTGTATCAACTCGCCACCGAGTTCGCCCTCTGCGACCAATGGTATTCCTCGCTACCGGGGCTGACGTGGCCCAACCGGTTCTTCCTCCACGGCGCTTCGTCGTCCGGGATGGACGCTAACCCGTCGACGAGTCAGATACAGAAGTGGGAGATTCCCGGGTTCGGGTTCAGATACCCCAAGGGCTCGATCTATGATGCGCTGAACAAGGCAGGCATTCCGTATCGATTTTACAACGACACTACAGGTGGCCATGTGCTCGGACAGAGCCTCTTCAGTGACGACCCGTCGAAGGGTTCGGTCATTGGCGCGGTGCCGCAAGTCTCTTCGCTGCATGGCGTAGAACTTACGGAGATTTACTCGCTGGGGCAGTTCGGGTCCGATCTGCAAGGCCCTTATCCCTACCCGTACACGTTCATCGAGCCTCATTACGGCAATGTCAGAAATAACACCTACGAGGGAGGCTCGTCCCAGCATCCGATGGACGACGAGTACGGGGGCGAGCACCTTTTGGCCGCCGTGTACACGGCGATCCGCAACTCGCCCTACTGGGACACCAGCCTCCTCATCATCACCTACGACGAGCACGGCGGCTTATACGATTCTGTCGCCCCCGGAAAAGCCACGCCGCCCGGTGATAAACCGTATCCCGTCGACTATAATGAGAACGGGTTCCCGTTTGATCTGTACGGCGTCCGCGTTCCCGGAATCCTTGTCTCGCCGCTGATCCCCAGGTCGGTGGTGGATCACACCCTCTACGATCATACGTCGATTTTGAAGACCCTGGAGGAGCTATTCGGCCTGAATCCGCTGACGAAGAGGGATGCGTCCGCCAACAGCGTCCTCAAAACCCTCTCGCTCAAAACACCCAGAACGGACTGCCCGACAACGCTCAACGTTCCCACCCCGAGGTTCATGGCGGCCAAACCACCTATGACGGCGGAAAAACGCGCGCAGCTCGACGCTCTGCCCTTGCCGGAATCCGGCAACCTAGTGAACGCTCTGCACACCCTGAAGAAGGCTGAGATCGAGCTGTCCGGGCGGACACCGCCCGAGATTGCGGCCGTCCATGCGAGGGTCGCGACTATCCAGTCGCGAGGCGACGCGGAGGCTTATGCCCTATCGGTGTTGGAGAAGGTCAGAAGCGCCAAGGAACAGCGCAAGCTCGCGGCACGCCGCAAGCGATGACCCCCCGCACCGCTCTCGTGCCTTCGCCGGCAGTTGCTGCCGTCGCCGGAAGAAATCTAAGCGGTCCGGACCCATGGTTGACCATGAGTGATATCGTCCTGACCTCTTTGTCGTATCTGACACCAGTTTGTTGTATTCGACATCAGGAGAACCTCAGATGGCAGATTTTGTGTTTGGATATGGGTCGCTCCTCGAACGAGCGTCGAGGACGAATCCCGATGCCGTCGGCGCCTGGCTCACTCGAGTGACTGGCTCTCAGTACGCTATCTCAGCCACTACGCCGTCAAGTCCGGCCGGCCTCCACCGTTGCCAGCGCTGCACATAGGTCCCGATGCGGCTCGCCGCCGCATCCTGCTCATCACGATGGACGACGCGCGTCACGCCACGCTTCCGTCCTGAGATCCAACATGATGTCTTCTCGACCCTTCCCTTCGTGTCGCCTGTGACACGTCAGAAGTGTGGTCAGATCTTGTGTTGCGCATCGCCAGAACATCCGACATTCACGTGCGACTGCTCTTCGAACAGTTCGACACCTGCCAGTGAACGCTCGGGGTGATCCTCACGGCCATGGGTTGGGCACAGGGTTAGTACACGTACTGCTTCCCCCACAAGGCTTCCAATCGTTGAGCACGACCGCAGCTGTACTTGTAATACTTATACCGGAGTGGGTTCTTCTTGTAGTAATCCTGGTGGTAGTCTTCAGCCGCGTAGAAGGTGGTCGCTTGGACTAACTGCGTCACGATCGGTGCAGGAAGCCGCTTGGACTGTTCGATCGCGCGTTTCGACTCTTCCGATAGCCGTTTTTCTTCTTCGGTTGAATAGAAGACCACCGCGCGGTACTGAGTCCCATGATCGCAGAATTGCGCGTTTGGCATGACAGGGTCGATGTTGCGCCAAAAGGCATCCAGCAATTTCTGGTACGTGACCTTGTTTGGATCATATGTCACTTCGATGGACTCGGCATGGCCCGTGTGCCCATCTGAGACCTGTTCATAGGTGGGATTTGAGACCGTACCTCCCATGTAACCAGATACGACCGCGATAACGCCATCTACTTTTTCGAAGGCCTCTTCCATGCACCAGAAGCAACCTCCGGCAAAGTAGGCTTTGGCGCTAGTCGGTGCGCTCTGAACACTGCTTGAAGGCCAGCCTGTGAGAAGCGTGCAAGTCATCAACCCGACTGCCATGATCGTCAAACGCTGAAGAATGGTCATGTGTGTTTCCTCCCTCTCCATTGTCGTTGTAGTGCGGCAGTTCTTACATCCTACTACGGCGACCCTGGAGAGAGGATGTTGATTCAGCTCGCCAGGGAAACGGTTCGGTCGAGGATGTCTCTGAAGGGTTCGTTTTTCAGACAGGAAGGTAGTCGTAGGCATCCCACCCGGTGCGGCTTCCTCGTTGTTGACGCCCATCCATGAGCTTCATGATGAGCTCAATGGCTTCTTCCGGTGACGCAGCGGCATGGACCAATCGCTGGTCAAGTTTGCGGAAGAACGCCACATCGGCGGGAGACGCTTCAACGAGAATGACCGGTTTCCCCGCCTTCACCGCCAGGGCGACCTCTGACACCGTACCAGATCCACTCAATCCGCACACCACCACAACATGGCTCGTCAGGACATTGATGTTGTTACGGCCACTGCCCATTTCCGTGATGATCGGTACATCCACATGGCGAGACACCTTGTCCTTGGCCGTCGGCAAGACGCCGATGGTCAAACTTCCGCCCACCCGCTTGGCCCCTTCGCAAGCCGCGTCCATGACCCCCACGTCACGCCCGCCGGTCAGGACAACCCAGCCACGCCGCGCAATGAATTCTCCGAGGATCCGGGCATTGTCGAGGTCCCTCTTTGAGGCCTTGGCCGGGCCCATCACTCCAACCACAAATCGCATCACTGTCTCCTACAGTCCGTTCCCTCTCCTTTTAAAACCGAGAGGCCTTGAGGGTCACCTCCGCATGCTCCCATGCCTCTTGCCATTGCTTTTGCACGTCGTCCGCCTCACGGCCTTTCCGCTGAGCGCGGAGACTCTGCATGAGTCCAAACAGAGCCCAGCCGTTCCACGGATTCTTCACAAGATCCGCTCGGTAGACTGCTTCCGCCCTGCCTGGTTGATCGGTTCTGAGCAAGGCGGCGCCAAGATAATGCCGCATAGGAATCGGCCAGAATGGTGGTTCGTTGTACGGAAGCTTCTCCTCCAGCTTAACGCCATCAGTGAACGAGGTGATGCCCTCGTCGTACTTATGGCGATGCATCGCCAGCTCACCGGCCAACAGTCGTTCCGCGATCCTGAGTAGAGCCCGTTCGGTTTTCTCCTCCGTAGTCCGATCCGGGCCGAAGCGTTTGGCGATAGCCGCTAGCACCACGTGCTCGCCCTCAGCGCCGGGTAAGCGACCTGACGCCGAGAGCGCCATTCCCCTTCCCAGTCGCCACATCCCCTGCTGCAGGCGCAGAGGTGTTGGAGGAGGCGGTTCGCGCAGCAGCTCGTCCCACTGACCGAACCTGATCATGGACCACAAAGGAGTGGGAAGGTAGAATTCCTTCCACTTAGCCTTCCGCGCTTCGTCTTCGGTGATCGTGCCTGTCAGTTGACGCGCCACCTTCAAGGCCTCAGTTTTTCGTCCCTCCATCACGAGGGAAGCCCAAAGGAAATGTAGATTGTGAGTGTAGTAACCGTCGGCATAGTCGCCGCTTAGCTTTCGACCGGCCAAATAGTTGCGATCCACGTCCGCGGCATGCTTATTCCTTTTCGTCGCCTCATGGTATCGACCGAGTCTCATATAGATGTGGGCCGGCATATGGACCAAGTGGCCGGCACCAGGCATAAGCCCGGGCAATCGTTCGGCACAAGCCAGGGCTCGGTTCGGGGTCGGGGAAGCTTCCACGCTATGGATATAGTAGTGGCAGGCTCCGGGATGATCGGGAAACCGAGCCAAAAGCGACTCCAACGTGGACACGAGTTCCTGGGTGCCGGGCTTTGGTCGCCCAGCCGCTGTCCATAGATCCCACGGGCGCAGGTCCATCAAGGCCTCAGCGAACAACACGCCGGCGTCCGGATCGTTCGGAAACTGCTGCCAGACTACCCGCATGGCATCCGCATAGGCTTTATCGAGAGCCGGTCGGGCATGCACATTGGGATCGTATCGCTTGCCGATCGCGTCGATATAGGCTTGCTCGGCTGGGCTCGCATGGGCACGATGAGTGCGGGCCTTTTGTAGGGCATCCCACGCCCGTCGTTCGGCTGCCTTATCCATCGCCGCGTTGATGTTCGGGCCCGATGCGAGTGCCACACCCCAGTAGGCCATCGCTGCGGAAGGATCGAGCCGAGCTGCTTCCTCGAAGGCTCTGATAGCTTCTTCATGGTTGAATGCGTACAGGAGCCGCAGGCCTTGATCAAAGTATTGTTGAGCTGCGGTGGAGCTCGTCGTGATGGGATGATGAAGGTTGCCGAGATTGTCAAAGATGGGTACCTGAGAAACCTGACGTTCAGCTGCTGCAACGGGATCAATCGCCAACAGACCGGGCCACAGCACAGCCCACAACAAGAGGCGAAAGATGCTCATTGCTGGCTTTTTAGCAGACGTGACCCATGCGTGGCTAGGGGACGGAGGGGGTATTGAGGGAATCACCGTCGCAGGTCAGTAGGACCCGCTCTTTTTTTTAACTGGGAAGTGCTCAAGAAGGGCCTAGAGCCGATGGTCAACGCTGACCAAACCTGGCACAATTTACAGATTGAGCGACGTGCCTTCACTTGTCTGAGGAGAAAACCGACGCTCGGTTTCTTCAGGATGATTCAGCGTCTCGATTTCAGTCTGTTTCTTCCGACCGATGCGGCTTCGCTTGACAGAGGCGGCCGCCGTGCCGGTTGAGGTCGTCGAAAACGCACCGGCTTCCAACTCTTCGCCGAGATGAACGAGAACCTGTTGTTGAGAGCTGACCAAGGAGGTGAGCTCTTGAATGTGTGTAGTAAGCCGAGCAATCTCATCCTGTTGCCCGACCAGAAAGGCTCGGAGTTCGGCGACTTCTTCAGACTGGACAAGAGTCGGTGCCTGGACCGGCTTTTGCAAAATCGTGACAGTTGCCTCGGGCAGATGATCGGCCCCCTGAACTTGCTTTCCGTTCCGCTGAACATCACCTTGGTGATTCGTGCTGTGTCCCATCGTTCGGTCGGGTAGCGCGAGCGGTTTACGGACTCGCGAAGAGGTTTCGTCCTCATACCGCGTCACGTACGCGAAGAGATCAACTACCTTGCGCCAGCAAACAGCTCCCGCTTCGAGCAGTATCTGGCCATAGGGAGCGGGCACCGGACGAGCCTCATCGATCTGCTTCTGCGACGGAATTCGATGAATGAGATTGATCGGTTCTTTGTTGAATCGTGGGGCCATATGACTGATCCTCTCCATTCGGACCTATTGTGACGATACTAATGTACCTACTCCTTCACGGATGGAGGAGTCAACCTTTTTATTCCGGAAGAGTCGAAATATGTTCGGAACCCTTAGAGCAGTCTAGAATCGCGTCACGCTCGAGAAATGAAAATGCGGGAGGGCCATGGCTGGAACCAGCATCTTTCCGGTTTCCGAAGTGACCGCCTCCATCGGGGCGGTCCAAGCGGTGAGGTGTCGAAACGCCTGGAGCGGACTTTCATGAAACCTGAAATTTCTAATGGGTGTGACGATTTCACCTTTTTCGACAAGGAATGTCCCATCTCGTGTCATTCCGGTCAGCGTGAGATCGCGAGGATTCACGGGGCGGACGTACCAGAAATTCGTCACCAGAATCGCATGTTCCGCACCTCTGATGAGTTCCTGAATTGAATGCGCTTGAGGCCCCTCGACCGACAGGGCAGGAGCCTCGAGTGTCGGAATGGTGTTCACTCCATGCTCCTTCGCCGTGAAGCGGTCGTAAGTCAGTTGTCTTAGGATTCCATGGTCGATCCACTCGGAAGATGTACTGGGCAAACCTTCATGTGTAAATCCCTCTCCAAGCAGGTCCGCATGATCTGGAAGGTTGTTAAGTGTCAACCGTTCATCCACGATCGCTTGTCCCAGCTTGCCTGCGAAGGGGCTCGTCCCTTTCATGTAAGACTTGGCGTCAAGGGACCAGATCAGCCACGCCCAGAGTCCGGCCACGGCAGCCGGTTCAAGGATGACGGGATAATGCCCCGCAGGCAGCTCCCACGCATCCCGACCTCGCTTGGATTTGGCAATGGCCGCCAATGTCCGCTCTTGAATTCTCAAGTGATCGATCGACCGATGGGCGGCCGCGCTCCAACCGGTGGCGTCACCGGCTTGGACCGTCAGGCTGAACCTCGCATCTGCTCGCTGTTCGTAACCGAACAGTCCGTTGTCGGCGGCAATCCCCACTGCCGTCGACGACGACGAGACGACGCCGGCCGCCATGATGTTCTCCATCCGGCAGTGCCCGATCGCCTCATTGGCATATTCCAGACGTTTGGCCGGACCTGCCGTCATGGTCTCCGGTTTCGCCGGCTCTCGAACAGGGAACTGGCACGGCTCGGGAGGTGGAAGGTATTCGGGATCAACCGGTGAGATCCGGGCAATGCGTTCGGCACGAGCCAAGGTGTCCTGAATCGCACCGGCGGTAAAATCAGTCGTGCCTGCGGTCCCATGCCGACCCCCGAAGGCGACCGTCACTGCCAGAGAGCCCCGTCTCGCATCGACATTTTGGATAACTTGATTATTGGCGAATCTCGTCGTGCCTGCATGGTGATCGCGAAGGCTGACGATCGTATGGTCAGCGGAGGAGCGGGTCATGACAAGGTCGCTCAGAAAACGAAACTCGTCAGAGTTGGTCAGCTTCGGCCAGGTGCCGTTCAGGACGGTCATGAGCTTCCTTCTCCTCGAATCACCTGGACCTGGCGAAATCTCGCAGGAGATGCGGCATGCGTCATCCAGCCTGACTGGCCTGGTTGCCCCTTCCCACATGTGATGAACCCGTACCGTTGTCGAAAAGAACGGTCGGCCACTCCGTCGCAGCTGCTCCAGAATTCAGGCGTGATCCCATGGTAGACGACGTCCCGCAACATATGGGTTCGTCTGCCGTTTTCAATCAGCCAGAATGCGTCTCCGCCGAACTGAAAATTGTAGCGGCGTTGATCAATGCTGTAGGATCCATGGCCCTCGATATAGATGCCGCGTTTCACGTCTGCAATGAGCTGATCACGCGTCGCCTCGCCGGGCTCCAGTCCGATATTGGCAATCCGCACCATCGGAATATTCGCCCATCCGTCGGCCCGATTCGAGCCGCACGAACGAGACTCGCCTATTTTCGGTGCAACTTCACGGTTCGTACAATAGCCGACGAAGATCCCGTTGCGGACGATGTCCCATCGCTGGCACATCACTCCATCGTCATCGTAGCCGGTGCCGGCCAGGGTTTCCGATTCGGTGTTATCGGCAACTAAGCTCACGTGCCGGGAACCATAGCGAAAGTTGTTGCGCTTCTCTGTCGTCAAGAAACTGGTCCCGGCATAATTGGCCTCGTATCCAAGCACACGGTCGAGTTCGCTGGGATGGCCGCAGGATTCATGGATGGTCAAGGACAGGTGCTCCGGGTCGAGCACCAGATCATACCGGCCTGCGTCGACCGCGGGCGCCTTGACCTTTTCGACCGCCTGGTCGGCAACATGGGGAGCCTCCCGTAGAAAATCTGTCTCTTCGATCAGTTCATAGCCTTTCCTGAGATGAGGGGTGTTGAAGCTGCGCGAGGCAAACCGGCCTTCGCACAACGCAGTCGCCGTGCATTCGCCTTGCCCGGCCAACAGATCGAACTCCACCTGTGTTCCCTCACTGGAAACAAACAACTTTCTGTCCCGACGCGCCCACAGGCTGGCGCTGCTCCTCGCGATACCAGACTTCCGCTGCAAGAGTGCCATGGTGTTGAGCAGCAAGTCGGTTTTCTTCTCCAACGGCACGCTGAAGGGATCGAGGCGATAGGGCGTGACGATGCGATCGCGATGGACCGGCTCCGGAGCTAAGCGCACTTTCTCAATGGCAACCGAGGCGGAGCTCTTGGCAATCTCGACGGCGAGGTCCGCCACGCGCGGCACCTCCTCGAGAGAGAGGATGGAGCTTGCGGCAAAACCCCAGGCTCCATGATAGAGCACACGCACACCGAACCCTATGTCCTTGACATCTCGAATCGAAGCGATTCGACGATCCTCACCTTGGATGTGTTCCGTACTGCTGTCCTGAACCCGGATGTCCCCATACTCGGCGCCCGAAGCCGCAATGCGTTTCAGCGCAAGCTCAGCAAATTCCTCCCAAGCTGGAGTGCTCATGTCGCTGGTTCTCAGGATGAATGAAGGGATGAGTCAGTATAACAGGTGGTAATCAAAACAGTGAACGTTTCGTGTCGGATAAACGGCACTAGCCCTGCTGCCGATGGGCCATAGCGATGAGGTCAGGCTCAATGACGTGTTAGAACGCCTCGGAGATTCCATGGGCAGCGATCGCTCCAGCCATCCTGCCCTAGCTTAGCGGCATGGATGTAACAAGACCTGCCCGTCGTTGGTGTGTCTTCGTTCGCCAGGTAGCTGTGAACGAGGCGCACAGGCTGGAGCGATGTGCCGATCACACCTGAGTACTTTGGGCAGGTGGCGACGGCAGTCGAGGTAGCAATGGATGAAAACCCCTTGTCTACACCAACCGATATCTTTCGTTGGAATCCTACAGAGTGATCTGGGACGGCAGAGTGCCAGAATTCGCCCAACGGAACGACGGCATGGCAGAACCGTGCCTTCCGTGCTGCGATCCCACGCATGATGCGCGACTTTATTCCTCTCATTCCCGTTGACGGAGCCACCCTGTTGTTTCAGTTCAGGATCGTTCTCAGGGAATCCGCAGGAGTCAGGGCCTTATGCTCTCTGTCAGAGCCGAAGGCTCGAATCCTCACGAGTCGATGATGGTCGCATCAACGGAGAAATCCATGATTGCATGATCGAGGGTCCGCGGGCTAAAAGAAAGCTTTGGAGCATCACAATCACTGTAGTAAGGAGGCACTGCAATGAAGGTTCAACATATCATGATGGGGTCGGTCCTGTTGGTATTCTTGTTGACTGCGTGTCAGCGCGTCCATCTGAAAGGAGATGAGATAGTCCACAGCGGCGAGGCCAATCAATCGGATATGATCAGCGCCGGTGGACAGCAGGGATTATCGAACATGGAGGACTACAATAGCAGAACCAAGCGAGCCAATGGGCAAGGCCTACGCCATCCGGACGAGCCTCGTAAATAAGGATCAGGGTAGGAGAACCAGGCGAGCCAATTAAGGACAATGAAGTCGTGTCTTCCTTCGAAGAGATACGACACGGGTGGCAGCCAAACCGATGCGAATATCGAGATCGAATAATCGGAATGGAACCAGGAGACTGAAGCGATGAGTTCAGCCTCTCGGCCTCGGCGGTGAAACATCTCAGTGAGTCGAGGCGCCCCAAGGTCACACCGCAACAGTTACCCCGTTGCGCTTGAGCACATCAAGCAGCTTTGGAACATCCGGCGGGCCTGGGGGAATCTCCCTGTCGATGGCCGTGAACATCTGAGCCGCTAACGGGCCGGGCCCTGTTATTTCGAGCATCTGCCCACCGCCACTTCTGTAGCGAAAGCCATGCACGGTTCCTCGGGGAACGTGAACGAGAGTCCCAACGTTGCAGGCGTAGGCTTTCCCCTCGCATAGGAAGTGAACTTCGCCTTTCAGGACGTAGAACGCTTCATCCCAATCGTGGCTATGCGGTGGCGGGCCTGTTCCTTCCTCGCCCTGCTGCAAGGTGATCCCGTAGCTCTGCGTCGCCGCGTTCGACGCCAAGACCGTCACCTGTGTTCCGACCACATTCAATGCCGGCTCATGCTGATCTGGTCTCAAGACAATGGGTTGAACGCTCATGATCTCGCTGCCTCCTGTAAAGATGGCAATTACGCTGCCGCTAACGCTCGCGTTAACCGGCGCGGCGCTTGCGGCGAGTCCGTGTTGAACGCGTTGCTAGACGCCGTAATCCCACTCTAATGGCAGGCTTTGGCAGGCGTCTTACCAATCGCTGAATGATTGTTCTGGCATGTTCAATGTCACCTCCAGTCATAGCACCATGCGCTGGACCGAAAGTTCTGTCCGGCCATCTAAACGGTTGCATCTTCTGGAATGACAATGGCACAGGGTACCGTCCCGCCCATTCGACAAACTCTGTGAGCTTGTTGAGAAAGAACTCATCTTTCTGTGCGACGCGGATTCCGGCGCTTCTCGCGAGCTCGCTTAGCTTATGCATCTTGAACGATATCCGGCCGTTTTTATCGAGGGGTGAGCCGGTGGCGACGATGATCGCCTTTAGGAGATTTTCAATCGCTAGCCCATATAGCATGAGTGCCACGCTGATAGACGCTGGCGGCGCCTTCGCCCTCGACAGCTGCAAAGGGAAGTCATTCATCTGTCTCAGCCAGAGAACCTCTGCGGCGTACTCGAGCTCGGCTGCCTTGAGTTCCCAAGTTCGAGGGTGATCGGCCTTACGATGGAACTGCTCTTTCCACCACGATCGGCTGAAGCTCTCATCAAGGGTCGCGTCGCGCATTGCGCAGCCTAACGGCCCCGCGGCTCACCGGCAGGCGCGGAGCAACCGGAGGTTGTGCAGCGACTGTCCGGTGCAGCCGCTGGTTCGGGACGCGCGGCGCGTCTCGAACCACGTGCGCCAGCCGCGGGGCCGTTCGGGTGACGCGCAGCGTCGCCCGAACAATGTTTAGGTGGATCCACATAAAGAGCCGGATCTGCCCATTGCTGTCTGTATCACACTCCACGACGGTTCAGGAACAATACGCCATACCCATTGACGTTTCAATGAGTTGCGACTGCGAGACCACTTATTACAGGTTCTCATGGGGATCGGCATAACACCCGTTCTTGAAGGAGTTCACAGCCCGTTCAACGGACTGCGGGCACCCGCCGGCCTTCGATGAAGATGTACGTGTAGATCAGGTAGGTCCGGCTCGTCATCCATCTTAAGCCCATCGATGAACCGGATATCTCAACGGTTGGAACAACAGACATGGCCACGCAAATGAGGCTCCAAGGCTACATTGACAAGTAATGATCATCCTCGTACCTTTTCATACGAGAAATGCGTTGCCACGGTTTTCGTCTATGGGGGAGGGCGCTCATGCAGCAAAACTATACGACTGCGATCAAACAAGATGCGGGGTGGTGGATAGGCTGGATCGAAGAAGTGCCTGGTGTGAATTGCCAGGAAGCTAGCCGCGAAGGAATAGTGGAGACGCTCCGAGCCGCTCTACGAGAAGCACTGGAACTCAATCGTCTGCAAGCGTGAAGGAACAAAGCATTCCTGGTGGCATCACTGTCTATGAATACCCGCCCAGCTGTGCCTCGCCACACTGAAATTACCACTACAGAGCTTAGACCCGCTACAGATCTAGACCGCTGTTCCCATACGGGATTCGTCGACGAAGGTCTCAGTGGAATCGTCGATGGCCCGACCCTGACGGCCTTTCGCCGGTAGGATGTAGAGCTGTTTCGCGTCGATCTTGTCTTTCTTCTCCGGCGGCGGCGTCATTTCGTAGACGACCGGTCGGCGGTGATCCGCCAATTGCAGCTCGGGATTGTAGACGCTGTTGAACTTCCAGAGCATCTTGACGAAGTTGGTCTGTCCCCGCATCAAATGCCCCGCTGCGATCTTGGCTGTACCCTTCAACGCGGCCCAGCCCAGATGTTTCTTGTTCAAGACCTGTTGCGTCTTCACCAGCTCCGCGTAAAACTCCGGAAGCGGCATCTTGGTCGGCATCACGGCGTGCTGAATATCGAACAGACGGTAATCCCGCGTGTGGAGCTTGCGAGATTCCGTGACCCAGCTCTCGGTGCCGGGGTACGGGGTATTGACACTGATATTTACGATTTCCGGAATGTCCAAACACCACTGCCGGACGACCTCGAACCGCTCCCGATCCCAATCCGGATCGGCGATGAGATTGATAGCGACGGTGATCCCAAGGGACCGTGCAAATTCAAGTGCCTCGAAATTTCTGCCCAAGGAGATACGCTTGCGATGCATCTTGAGGCCTTCCGCATCGATAGCCTCGACACCCAAGAACATGTATTGGAGCCCGAGCGTCTTCCAGAATTGGAAGACTTCCTTGTTGCGTAACAGCACGTCGCCGCGTGTCTCCATGTAATACTGTTTCTTGATTCCTCGCCGCGCTACGGCTTCGCCGATTTCCATTCCCTGCTTGGCTTGGATGAAGGCGACGTCGTCGACCAGAAAGATGCCCGGTTCTTGAACCTGTTCCAACTCCTCCACGGCTTTCTCGGTACTGACCGTGCGATAGCTGCGGCCATAAAAGGTCCAGGCACTGCAGAAGGAACAATCCCAGGGGCAGCCCCTCGCAAATTCGACGGACGCGCAAGGATCGAGCACACCGATAAAGTATTTGTGCCGGTTTCTGAGCAGATCACGTGCAGGACGGACATCATCCAGATTTTCGATGAATTGCGCCGGTGGGCCTTCCTCATCGAGCGTGACGACTCCCGGCACTCTTGTGATGGCGTTGCGGTCATGCTCGACTGCTTCCAACAGCTTGGGAGCGGCAACTTCGCCCTCACCTTTCAGCACGCAATCGATCGCGCCGTTGCCATGCTCCAAAAACTCCTTCGCCACAAAGGAGGCGCTGTGCCCTCCGATGAAGACGAACGAGTTCGGCAGCGTGCTCTTGGTCAGCTTGGCCAAATCAACGATCTCTGGGACATTCGCCAGGTAGTTGCAGCCGAAAGCAACGGCGTCGGGCTTCCAGGTCGTGATGAGCGCCTCGTAGTCTTTCCACGTATCCGCCTGCAAGTCGATCAAACGAACATCGTGTCCCGCTTGACGGCAGGCCTGAGCCACCATCTCGAGACCGAGCGGTTCCAGACGGAGATAGATCTTGGTATACATGAGCGGACCGGGATGGACTGCGAGGAACTTCATTGCTCCAAACCTCCTCGTCTATGGCACTCTTGGCCGAAAGATAGCCGCTTCGGAGTACGAAGGACTTGCTCGGCCCACTTGTTTAATCGTGATGTGATAATCGGCCCGGTGACGGATTCTGACAGAATGGAGCCTCTGGTGCAACCGTTTCGCTTAGCGCAGGCCCATCGAAGATTGAACCGACCAGGACCTCTGGTATTTCCTCGATCGTATGCTTACCATAATGGCATGCTGCCTCCAGAACGCACCCTGCGTCAGCGCATCATCGATCTCCTGACCGATGCTCGGGTGACAAGCCATGAACTGGCTCGGATGCTCGGTATTCCAGAACGGCAGGTAGAGGAGCACTTGGCTCATGTGGTAATAAAGGTGGCTCGGGATCGTTCACGACGGTTTATCCTTGAACCGTCCATTTGCTTGGATTGTGGATTTATGTTCCGCGACCGCACGAGATTGACGCGACCAAGCCGCTGCCCACAATGTCGCAGCGAAGGGATTTCTGATCCACGCTACGGAATCGATTCTCTTGGGTCAAGAGCGACTCACGCGGACACAACGGTGCCACGGCGGAAAGATGCCAGGAAAGGATCATTATGATAATTGCACGACTTGTATTCTCTGTCCTTTGTTTGGTGCTCCTTGGTTGCTCCGATCAGAAGGCTAAGGATCTGTTTGAGACGGCTGCCTTCGAAGAAAATCAAGGTAATCTCCCTCATGCCAAGCAGCTCTACCAAGAACTGGTGAATCTCTACCCCTCCACCAAAGTGGCCGAGATCGCTCGGGCACGGCTCGCCGATTTAGACAGCAGGAAATAGCGACGTAGTTGCAATGGCGGTTTTGCCTCAAGAACCGGCGGGCGCGTCCCGCCTTCGTCGAGGAAACCACGGGAAGAACGCATTGGTCGTCGCCTGATAGGTCTTATACTCCTCTCCCCGGCTTGATAGGGCTTGCGCTTCCGTCCGTGGAATACCAGTCAGCTTGAGCAAGGTCAATCCCATTCCAATCGGGCCGATCCAGGTAAACACCCAGCCTGGCGCTCCCAACGTCATCACAACGTAGGAGCACCAGTGCAGCCATTCGAAAAAATAATTCGGGTGGCGGGAGTAGGCCCACAAGCCTTCTCGGCAAACGCGGCCCTGATTCCTCGGATCGGCGCGGAAATGCGCGAGTTGGCGGTCCGCCCTTGCTTCACCAGCCACAGCCACTCCCCAGATCATTAAACCAATCAACTCAACCAATGCAGATGGAGGTCGAGGATTCCACATCAGCACCAGAAATGGGAGCGAAAAGGCCGCCACGGCCAGCGCTTGCAGAAGAAAGTACGCGAGCATTTTGGCCGACTCCGACTCTCCCCATTCCTCCCGTAACCGGCGATACCGGGCATCCTCTTCCTTGCCGATCACGCGATTGAAAAGTATGTGGAGACCCAGCCGTCCCGCATAGAGTGTCGCCAGCATCACTGGCAGAAAGACTCGCGCGAAACTGCCGTTTGCTTGTGTGGCATACCACAGCACTACGAGAATAAGTCCAAAACACCATCCGACATCTCCAATTGCGGCGTTCCTGATCTTCCGCTGCACCACCCACAATGCCCCCATGACCATCGTCATGAAAAGATACGCCGCCAGGACAAGGGGCAACGGATCCGATGCAAATATCCCGTTTTCTGATTCCATTATCTGTTAGGCCTCACGACAGACTGGCTCATAGTCCCACAAATCGGTTCCTGGATGCACCCGATCCTTCAGCCAACCCCGAAAACCCGGCAGAGGAAACGACAAGATCGCCTGGATTTTTTCACAATTCAGTGAGAGATCGGCGGGTCGCGGCGCCCCGCTGTGGTCGTGCGCCAAGCCTTCAACCAGATGGCCTTGCAGCTCCGGATACCACGGAAGCAACGCCTGGCCGATCTCCCAGCGCGACAACCGTTCCCGCCCCCCGAGGTGATAGAGGCCCGGGAGGTCCTTAGCGCTTAGTTCCCAGATCGCACGCGCAATAACTCCCGCCGGCAACGGACAGCGAAATTCATCGCCATAGAGCATCACGGGCTTACCACTCTTAGCCGCATGACACATGTCTTCAACGAAACTCCGATCGCCGTGCTGTGAGGTTCCCGCCGTGAGGACGATCCGAACTACCGTATGACGAGGATTCCGCAGGACAAGCTGTTCCGCTTCAAGCTTCGTCTTGCCGTAGAAATTGATCGGATTCGGGGCGTCTTCTTCCCGATACCAGCTTCGATTGCCATCGAAAACTTCGCCGCTCGACAGGAAGATGAAGGGAATGTCCTTGGACAGCCGGGCCAGATAGGCCGTAGCCTCCACGTTGACACGATGCGCCAGCTGAGGATGTTGCTCGCAATCCCTTGTGCGGCTTAATGCGGCACAATGAATGACCATATCGGG
Source organism: Nitrospira sp. (assembly GCA_029194725.1). Classification (GTDB taxonomy): domain Bacteria; phylum Nitrospirota; class Nitrospiria; order Nitrospirales; family Nitrospiraceae; genus Nitrospira_D. Next base: position 257,057 of record JARFXQ010000003.1, read on the forward strand.
CTTGATGGATTGCCAGGTCCTCTCGACAGAAACAGAATCGGTAAGATCGAGCTCAGCGCGGGCGAGGCCGTGAACCTGCCGGCCGGGCGCCCATCGAGAGGCGGACTTCACAACATATTGCCCGATCAATCCCGCCGCTCCGGTGACGATGGCTCGAGGTGCCATGGCAGATGGCCTACTGACGCGTCAATTTGCGGTACCGAATCCGATGCGGCTGATCGGCCTCCTTGCCCAAACGCTTCTTGCGATCCGCTTCGTAGTCGCTGTAGTTCCCTTCGAACCAGACGACCTTGCTGTCGCCTTCGAAGGCGAGGATGTGGGTGGCGATCCGGTCAAGAAACCAGCGGTCATGGCTGCTGATCACGGCACAGCCTGCAAAGTTCTCAAGTCCCTCTTCGAGAGCCCGCAAAGTATTCACGTCGAGATCATTCGTCGGCTCGTCGAGGATGATCAGATTCGCGCCTTCTTTCAGCATCCGGGCCAGGTGCACGCGATTACGCTCACCGCCCGAGAGATCCTTCACCTTTTTCTGCTGATCGGTCCCGGCAAAATTGAACCGGGCGCAGTAGCCGCGGGCATTCACGTCGGATTTGCCCAGTTTGATGCTGTCCTGGCCGTCCGAGATGATCTCGTACACGCTCTTGTTGCCGTCCAGGCTTCGATCCTGATCCACGTAGCCGAGCTTGACCGTCTCGCCCACCTTGATCGCCCCGGCATCCGGCTTTTCCTTGCCGATGATCATCTTGAACATGGTCGTCTTACCGGCGCCGTTGGGGCCGATCACACCGACGATGCCGCCCTTCGGCAGACTGAAGTTCACGCTTTCATAGAGCACATTGTCACCGAAGGCTTTGCTGATGCCTTTCGCTTCGACAACCACGTCGCCCAACCGTGGGCCCGGCGGAATGTAAATTTCCAGATCCTCCGCCACCTGGTCCTGCTTCTGATTGACCAGTTCTTCGTATTGGCGAGCCTTGGGCGACATCCTGATCCATTCCAATTCATGTTCCAGTGTTTTCTTCCGCTTCGACTCGGCCTTTTCCTCCTTTTCCAATCGGTCCTTCTTCTGCTCCAACCAAGAACTGTAATTGCCTTGGAATGGAATCCCGTGGCCTCGGTCCAATTCCAAAATCCAGCCGGCGACATTGTCGAGAAAGTACCGATCGTGGGTCACGGCGATGACCGTTCCCTTGTACTGTTGCAAATGTTGCTCAAGCCATTGGACCGACTCGGCATCCAGATGATTCGTCGGTTCGTCGAGCAACAGAATATCCGGTTCTTGGATCATCAACCGACAGAGTGCGACCCGGCGTTTCTCACCACCTGACAGGGTTCCCACCTTCTGATCGGCGGGCGGACAGCGCAGCGCATCCATCGCGATGTCGAGCTCATTTTCCAGTTCCCAGCCATTGGCCGCTTCGATCTTCTCTTGCAGTTGCGCCTGCTTGTCGAGCAGCTTTTCCATGGCATCCGGATCGGCTGATCCGATCTGGTTGCTCACGTCTTCATATTCCTTGAGCAAGGCGACCAGCTCCTTCTTCCCCTCTTCCACCACTTCCTTCACTGTTTTGTTCGGATCGAGCTGGGGCTCCTGTTCAAGGAGACCCACACTGTAGCCTTTGGATCTCGTGATCTCACCCGTGTAATTCGGATCCACGCCCGCGATGATCTTGAGCAGCGAGCTCTTACCCGAACCATTCAAGCCCAGCACACCGATTTTCGCGCCGTAATAGAAGCCGAGGTAGATCTCTCGCAGCACCTGCCGCTTCGGTGGATAGACCTTCCCGACATTGACGAGTGAAAAAATAACCTGTTTGTCGTTCGTTGCCATGAGCCCTGCTGCCCTCCTTCATCAAAATTAATGAATGAGCACCATACCAGACAACGCTTTTCGGTCACAACCGAGCGATACGTCACCTTGCCGGTCATGAACACGCATGCTAAGATACCGCTCTTTTCGCTTCTCGATGCGGAGAGGTGCGAGAGTGGACGAATCGACATGCTTGGAAAGCATGCGTCCTGGCAACGGGACCGTGGGTTCGAATCCCACCCTCTCCGCCAAGCCGCGCTGTATCGCAGTCTCTGCGGGGGCTGAAAGACCTGAAGTGTGGGCCGTGTTGGAGAGTCTAGATCGGAAATAGGGGCCGGGCCCTGTGCAATAGAGCCCTGTGAACCCCGCCAGGTCCGGAAGGAAGCAACGGTAAGCAGTCAGTTCTGTGTGCCGCAGGATCACCTGGCCCCACTCTGGACGTGAAACGTGAGGCGTAAGGCAACAGCATCTTCGGCTTCATATCGACTGACTGTATACCCATTACACCTCACCTCAAGGCCCTGACAGCGTCTTTATGGACTATCAAGTCTCCGCCCGTAAATACCGGCCCGGCACGTTTGACGACGTGATCGGTCAGCCCCATGTCGTTCAAACGTTAATGAACGCAGTCTCGACGAAACGGATTGCGCATGCGTATCTATTTTCCGGCACGCGAGGCGTGGGCAAAACGACCGTCGCGCGAATCCTCGCGAAGGCACTCAACTGTGAACAGGGACCGACCAGTCGTCCCTGCGATACCTGCGAGAACTGCCGCGAGATCACGCAAGGGAACTCGGTTGATGTCATCGAGATCGATGGTGCGTCCAACACCAGCGTGGACGATGTGCGAGAGATTCGTGAGAACGTCAAGTTCACGCCGTTTCGTGGGCAGTTTCGGGTCTATATCATCGATGAAGTCCACATGCTCTCAAACTCGGCCTTTAATGCCTTGTTGAAGACACTCGAAGAACCGCCGGCACATGTGGTTTTCATCTTTGCGACGACGGAGATTCATAAAATTCCTGCGACGATTCTCTCGCGATGCCAGCATTACAACTTTCGTCGCATTGCCAGAACCGAAATCATCGAACGACTTCGGCATGTGGCAGCGCAAGATCAGTTGGTGCTTGAGGAGCGGAGTTTCGCCGCCCTGGCTCGCGCCAGTGAAGGGAGTATGCGTGATGCCTTGAGTTTGCTCGATCAGGCCGTCGCATATGGCGGCAAGGCCATCAGCCACGCGGATCTCGAACTGCTGTTGGGGGCAGTCCCTCAAGAGCTGGTACAGGAACTCATGAGAGCGATTATGGCCCAAGACAGCCCTGCGGCCCTTGCCAGCCTGGCCAATCTGCTGGACGGGGGACATGACTTACGGGCGTTCTGCGCGGAAATAGTGGAACACATCCGCAATCTGCTCGTGGCGGCAGTCGTTCCCGGCACGGCTGAGCTGCGTGGGTTGATTGAAATCTCGGAAGACGATCTGAGCCAGCTGTCGATGAATGCCACGGCACTGACTCCGGAGCAGCTTCAGGAGTTGCTGGCAATCTTCATCCAAGCGGAAGATTCTCTACGATTCAGCAGCCACCCTCGTTTTGTGATGGAGACCGCGGCTGTTCGAGGCACACGACTGTTGCGCCAACGAGAGGGTACAGCGGTCCACCCGGTACAGACGACGTCGTCTTCCAAGCAGAAGCCTCAGCCTGAGCTGGAAGGGCGCAACAAAAGTGGACCATCAACTCCTCCGGCATTGCGCCAGGGCGTGCCCATTGCGTCAAGGCCTATCCCTAGACCTGCTCACACATCCGGCGGGAAGACGGATGAAAGGCCATCGATCTCATCAGAACCTTCTCACAATCCACAGGTCGATGCGGCGACAGCCATTCTAGCCACCGAGTCTCCCATAACCGTCGATCCACAACCGGCGTTGCAGTGGGAATTAATCCAAGAAGAGGTTGCAGCCTCATTTCCTAATATCGCCCCGTTTCTCGAAGCCGGCAGGTTTGTTGGGATGGAGGGTGGCTTCGTCACCATCGGGTTTGCCAAGCAAGCCACCTTAGCCAGAGCTAGATTGGAGAAGGAAGAAAATCTTCTGGTGTTGTCAAGGTTGTGCGAGCGCCAGTTGGGACATCCCATACCTGTCCGCATTATCGAGTTGACAGAAACCCATCCACCGGGACCTACCATGGCCCAAGTCCGAGCGGCCAAGGAGCAAGAACAACGGCTGGTATTGTTCGAACGTGCGAAGTCGAACCCGACGGTGAAGCAGGCTCTTGAGATATTCGGCGCTGAATTGGCCGAGGTTCGTACTATAGCCCAACAGGAGGCAAGCGAATGAAAAGTCCTTTCGGTAACATGAGCAACATACTTAAGCAAGCGCAGGCCATGCAGGAACAGATGGCGAAGATTCAGGAGCAAGCGGCGTCAAAAACCGCAACCGGGACGGCCGGCGGTGGGATCGTCACCGTTACGGCTAACGGGGCGTTGCAGATCGTCAGCGTGGCGATCGATCCCGAGGTCGTCAAGAGCGGTGATGTCGATATGCTCCAGGACCTTGTGGTGGCTGCGACGAACGAAGCGCTCCGCAAAGCCAAGGAATTGATGGAAGGTGAAATGAAAACCCTGACGGGTGGAATGAAAATTCCGGGTCTGTTTTAACCATGCCCGTCGACCAACAGAGCTTGTTGGCGAGATTGATCAAGGAACTGGTCCGTCTCCCAGGAATCGGTCACAAGAGCGCTCAGCGTTTGGCCTTTCATCTCATGAAGGCCGAGCGAGAGGATGCCTTGCGGTTGGCGGATGCCATTCGTGCGGTGAAGGATGGGTTGGCGTTTTGTAGACAATGTCGGAATATCGCCGAAGCAGACTTGTGCGAGTTTTGTCTCGATCCGAAACGCGACCGCACCAAGATCTTTGTGGTTGAAGAACCGAGTACGCTGTATGCCGTCGAACGGGCAGGCGCCTATCGCGGACTTTATCACGTCCTGTTGGGCGCGCTTTCGCCACTTGACGGCGTGGGTCCTGGTGACATCAAAGCTGATGAGCTCATCGAGCGCGTGAAACTCGGCGGGGTTGAAGAAGTCATTCTCGCGACGAACCCCACTATTGAAGGAGAAGCCACAGCGATCTATCTGACCCGGTTGCTCAAGCCCTTCGGCGTACGGGTCTCCAGGATTGCTTATGGAATTCCCGTGGGCATGGACATTGAGTATGCAGACGAAGTGACATTGCTGAAATCGATCGAGGGACGGCGCGATGTATAGCGCCGTAGTGCACGTACCAACCCTCGTTGACCCCTCTCATCCAGATTGGTATAGTTCCCTGTTTTCCTTAGACGCAGAACCCTAACCATGAAGATACGCCGTTCCGGCACACGGACTCCATCGACAAAATCGCAGGGCCCAGTGGGCGCCAGGCGCTCGATGAACAAGCAGAAATCAAGCGCTCAGAACGCCAAGTATCCCGACATCCGCCGTGACCTCGAACGTCAACGCGCAGCCATTCTGAATGATGTCGGAGAGGTCCTGACACATCGAGACGACCTCGCGGCATTTCCCGACGTCAGCGATCAAGCATCCGCCGAGGTCGACCAGAATTTTTCCATGCGAATTCGTGATCGTGAGCGGAAGTTGCTGAAGAAGATCAATGAAGCATTGGATCAGATGAACGCCGGGACCTATGGAATCTGCGAACGCTGCAGCGGCGACATTCCCTACAAGCGGCTCAAAGCACGCCCAGTAACCACTCTCTGTATTGAGTGCAAAACCCTTCAGGAACAGGAAGAGCAAGCTCGAGGCTGAATTGCTGCTTCACACGAGTAGAAACTATTCCTCGTAGGGCGTGAAACTATTGCTTCAAAATCCTGACGCGTTCTTTGGCGTGGGCAATCCGCGCCTCCTCTTCTTGAATCCCTTCGGAGAGCGCAAGGTAGGTTTCGTACTCGGAGATCGCCCGCTTAGCGTTCGTGTCTTCAATGGCTTCGGCCAAGTTGTACCTAGCCAAAGCATAATTGGGGCGAAGAACCACTGCCTTTTCAAATAAACTCAAACCCGCCGCTTTGTTACCAAGTTTGATCTCGACTGTTCCGAGGTTGTTCAGCACCTCAGGGATGTTTGGCCTGAGAGCGAGTGACTGCAACATCTCTGTTTTTGCCTTGTCGAGTTGACCTTTGGCTTCCCAGGCTAGGCCCAACTTATGGTGGGCCTCGGCAAGCCACACCTTATTTGTGAATCCACTGGCAATCGCCTTTTGATACGCGTCGGCCGCGATATCATAGTTCTTCTCACTGCAGTATGCGAGCTGGGCAGCTTGGCCGCGAGCAAATTGCTGCAAGGACGAAAACGGTTCTTTATCTTCGATTCCCTGCCGTTCCATGTCTTGCCCTCCGTTGCCGCCTGCCGGATTGCGAAGCCGATCAAGGAACTCCCGTCTATATGGAGAGAAGAGTCGCACATAGGGATCAATGCTAAATGAGGCTTGGAGCAGAATCAGACGCTCTCGCAGACTCGTGACCAGGTATTGCATCGTGGTTTTCTCATCACCTGTTTCCAAGAGAGCACTGCTTTCCATGTTCTCTCGTGTCTCGAGTTGAGCCACGTTCAGATAGAATTCCACTGAGGGTTTCAGCCGTGAGAGCGTGTCTCGGAGTACCGGGTAAGGTCCAAGATCCAGACCTTTGGGAAAGGTAAAGAGAGCTCCAACCAATACACCGTCCTCGTCAAAGAAATAGGCCTCTTCTGCGTGTAAGATGCCTTTCTCTTCAGGAATCCTGAGTTCCTGGCCGCTCCCCCACGGTTTGACGATGTGCGTGCTTGGTGGGTGGTCTTTGAGGAACTCCGCCTTGCCTTCACAGAGCGACGTTGATGAGAGCAAAATGAGATCGGTCTCTGAGGGAGGCAGAGGGGGTCGGCTGGGAGGCGATGAGCCACATCCCATTACCATGCCAAAAGCAATAAGGGTACCGACTGAACAGAAGCACTCGAGTAAGGTCATCAGGCGATCCATTAGTAGACAGTACATGAGTTAGTAGGAGATTCGCGATGAGAAAATTAAACTGTGTTCCATCCGCTGACGCAGAATAAAATAGGGCCTTTGTGAGTCTTTGCTCAAAACTGCTGTGCGCTATTTATAGCTAAGTCCACGATCATTGATAGGCCTTGACGATGTCGTCGAGAGTCGCTTGCTCCTGATACTCCCGGCGCTTCTTTAGGGTGGCGAAGTCCTGCTCGATGGGGTTGAGGTCGGGGGAGTATGGCGCGAGGAACAGCAGGGTCGCGCCAGTTGCCTCGATGAGCTGTGCCGTTTCGGGCGAGGTATGAAATGCGGCGTTGTCCATGATGACGAGATGGTGCGCGTTCAGACGCGGGCACAACCTTGTCTTCAGCCAAGCGTTGAAGACCGCCATATCGCAGGTTCCTTCGAACAGACCGGGCTCTGCAAGTCGCCCATCCATGCGAGCGGCAATGAGCGAGGTGCGTGGCCGTCGATGTCCGGAAACCAGGCCATCTACGCGCTGGCCTTTCGGTGCGTATCCATAACGCCGCACCGTCGAAGGCGCAAACCCGCATTCATCGATGTAGATGGGCGGTTTGCCGCGTCGCAGGAACCGTTCGCGAAGACGGAGAAACCATCGTCGTCGGAGAGGGTCGCGTTCTTGGTAGCCCAGCCTTTTTTTTATGAGTGATCGCCATTTTTTGCAGCGCGTTCCAGATGCAATGCCGGGAGACGTGGAAATGCCGCGCCCGTTCTGCTTGCGTCCGATCGGGATGGTCCTCCACATGACGGCGTAACTGCTCCCAATCCAACTTGTGGGCCCGGCGAGGGCCGGGGCGCTGGTACGCCAGGCCGCCAGGCTTGAGCCAGCGATACACGCTCGCCTCCCCCACCCTGAATCGCCGAGCTGCTTCGGCCTTGCTTCCACCGCCTCGGACAAAATCCACGACCCGTTGACGCAAATCTGATGAGCATCGCATGCCCCCATCATCGTCAACCTTCACTGTCAATGTCAATCAGTAATTGAGGGCTTGGCTATAGTGGTCGGCTCAGTAATCGGAAAGGAAGAGGTACCAAACTAAAAGGCCCCCTCGTTTGAGGAGGAGGCCTCATTTTACCAGAAGGACGCGGGTGGACTATCGGCGTTGTGTGTTCACCATATTGTCTTCAGCAGTATAGCCGGATAGATATGCGAATCCGCTAGCCAGCGTATAGATCGGTCGATTGATTCCATAATCGAGCGCCTGACCAATCGGATGTACGGCGAACGTGAACCACCGAAGAGGGTGATCGTTGATGGGCGATCCAGCCGCCGGATCTGAGTAAACCAGTGCGGTGCTGTCCAGGATGTTGTAAATACTCGTTGGGGGAGTGTACTCCCTATCGTCGGCGCCCGCACTCTGTTGGCGTGTCGTGCTACAACCTGTTGCGACCAGAGCCAGCATCATGAATCCGACAACCTTCACTGTTGCTTCCATACATGACCTCTCTTGTTTCAGCTCCTGCACAAGCTTTTCTAGCCAGATACGTCACGAAAGCAATCAGAAGTGTAGCCGAGATCCTTCGTTCTGTCCAGACTACCAGGTGTTTAGCAAAAGCGATTAGTCAAGAATTTTCGGAACTTAGAAAGCGTATTGGGAATGTGAAATATGGTGGGCGATACAGGTATCGAACCTGTGGCCTCTTCCGTGTGAAGGAAGCGCTCTACCACTGAGCTAATCGCCCGGCCGGGAACCAGCCCGAAAAGCGGCCAAACTCTAGCACTGCATCCTGTGAGCAGTCAACGCGGGACTCCAGGGCAATTGGAGGCAAGTAGGGATTTTGATCAGCGGCGAACCCTAAACTAATGAATCACCCTATTGTGTTTGTGCTTGGGTCATGACCACCAAGTACGCAGGGGCCTGCTGTCTTGAGTCTGTATGAAAACTTCAATCTGTCGGTTCACCCGATGCGCGACGGCTGGGCTCGATCCGGAAGCGGCAGTGAATCCTTGCTCCCCGGCCATCGGGCGATGCCAGTCATCCCAGCCCTTGCCCGCGTTCCATCCTCGTGTGTACACGATGCCATCCGACGCGATCGCAAAGATGTCGAGATGACCGGTGTATGGAATAGCGCCGGCCACGCGCATTTCTGGTGGGACCGTTGATCCACCGGGCTTGCCGAGTGGAATCCACTCCGGTGCCTGCGAACTGTTGATCATGGTTGCCCAGATGCTGCCATCCGCAGTTGCGATTACATGGCAGGAGCCTGGCTCGGTGAATACCGCGAAGCGGCTCAGGGCGAGCCAGGGCGGCGAAAGGACCTCCCATGAGGATGTGTACTTCCCCGCGACACGCGATGAGCTCCACAGAGTGCCGTCTGTGGAGAGAACAAACATCCGATCGGCTACGAGCTGCGCATCGGAGCCTTCACGCATTGCGAAGTCTCGCACCTTGATTCGTTGCCACGGTCCCGGCACCCAAGGCTGCCACTCATAGTGACCGTAGAGATCTCCATCAACGCCGAGAAAGAAGACCTCGAGCGCGTAAGAGGCCGAAGCCGAAGGTCCTGCGAACAGAGGCCCGCGCGCGGCAGCCGCCAGAGGGATCGGCGGCTGACTCGTATCCGGAATGCCCAGAATGTCGAGGGCGTAGCGCCAGGGATCGCGAGTGATCCACTTCGTCCAGGTCTCGCCCTCTCGCCACGTGACGAAGAGGTTTCCCTCGTACGCGACCAAACATATGAGCGCCCCCGGAAATACCGAGATCGCGCAGATCGAAAAGGGGCCGTCGAACTTCGGAGTGCCGGAGTCGCTGGGCAGTGTCTGCCATTCCGGCGTTCCCGTGAAACAGGCATTCACTCGTCTGTGCCAGAGGCGACTGTCAGCGTCGAGCCCAAACAGATCGACATAGCTGTAATAGACCGCGTCCCAGCGAGCCCGATCGGCGAGGAAGCATGAACGCATCGGGCGACTGTCTGGCACCGGTGTCCAGTCGTGCCATTGCGAGAGCAGAATCGAAAAGGGCAGCGGTCCGGCCATTTGACGATCTTCTTCAAAGCTCACCGAGGGAAAGGAAGCAGTGCAGTCCTTAAGGGTGTAATCGCCCATCAGCGCCTTCAGAGTGAACCCCACCTTCCACTCGGTATCGTCATCGCCTTCGCCAAAGGCGTGATGCTTCAGGGTCAGCGTGAGATCCGGAGATACGGTGAGTTCGCGGTCGCAGAAGATCCACTCGGCGTCATGCATCGTGTCTTCGCCGACCGGGCCGGCAGCGATGACCTGTTCCTCAGCAGCCGTATCGCAGCCGATGCGAATCGCCGCCGTTCCGTTCGTGAACTCCTCGAGCTTCTCGTCGCTGGTTCGCAGGAAGATGACGAACGCCTTCACGATACTCGCATCGCCGGGTTTGGACTCCACACTCTCGGAGCGCTTCGGGTTCGAGAAGTCGCTGAGGTCGTGGAGTAGCTGTTTGCCGCGATACTCGATGACGTACTGCCTCTGTCCCCACTCGGCGCGTCCGCTTCGCAGGAAAGGATTCTCGAAACGGGGGTAGAGGTCGATCTCAAACGGCTGGTCGTTTACCCGGAACTCGCCGCCATCCTCGTACTTCATCGAGACGGCGTCGCTGCCGCCGCCGGGCAGAGGCATGTGATACGTGCACTCCATGTCCCCATTGTCGTCGATCGTGACTTTGGCGCTACTGAGGCGATCCTTGAAAGTCTCGTAGCTGCCGAACTCGTCCTTGCTGCCGACCTGCACGATCCAGATGTTCTTTCCGTTCACGTACCTGTCGCGATCGGCAAAGTAGTCCTGGGGCAGAGGCTTCTTCCACACGCGCTCGGCATTCCACAGATCGACGTACTTCTCCACGAGTTTGTCGATCTTGCAGCGCCTCTTCTGTAGCAGCGGAATGTCCTGCTCCGTCAGGTCCCTCTTCGAGGAGTCGATCCACTCAGTGCGCTCGATCCCCTGGCGGTAATGCGAGCGTACTGTGCGGGTGACGACGATCTCGATGACCTGCCGATTGACGTAGCCGACATTGTCATCGTCGTCGAGCTCGTCCAGGATGTCTTCGACCTCGTCTCGCAGTTTTTCGATTGCGTCTTCCGAGGCCTCGTCCATGCGACGCTCGTAGATCTCCTCGTCGTTCTCGAGGCTCAGCCACTCGGGCCCCTGGTTGGAGAAGACACCAATGTAGCCCTCGGGCCGGTCGGCCACCGGCACTCCAGGCACTTCGTGCGCCACCTTGCCGAAGAGCCAGAAACCCTTCGGCCCGATGTTGTCGATGTCGGCTAGGAAGAAATTGTCATCATCGTAGGCAGAAGAGCGCACTTCATCGAAGTTCGCGAACCCGACTTTGGGAAACCAGACGTGCGAGCCTGTTTCCGCGAGAAATTCCTGTGCGCTGTAGAAGTCGTACATAAGGATCGCCGCCGAGCGGTGCTGCACGACGCGGGGAAGAGCCCAGTATCCCGTCCACCATCCCGGACCATCTTCGTCACCATTGGAAGGATTGAAAGGATTCATGCCGTCGATAATGCCTTCGTTCACGCCGACCACGACAGCCGCTCCCACACCTGCCTGGCCGACCACAGCGCCGGCATAGATGCCGCCGATCGCTGCATAGAAGTCCGAGATATCAAGGCCCTCGAAGCCCGAGGACGTGAACACACTGAGCGCGCCAGTGAGCGTCGCGTGATTAACGTTGCTCTGGAAGTTGAGCTGACCGGCGCGGAAATTCTGCATGCTCGAGAGCATGGCGCCAGAATTTCGATAGGTCAGGATGTTTGCGCGCGTCCGCGTCGAGCCTTCCAGGAAGAGCGACAGGTCATCGGCCCCATCCTCGATGGCGCTCTCATCGAGCTCTGTAACGAAGCCGATGGTCGTTCCGGCGACAACGCCGAGCGGACCGAGCGCCGGACTGTGCAGAAGCTTGCCAGCGATGGTGCCGCCGACGCCACCGAAGAGGCCGCCGAGGAAACTGCTCTTTACCGTCTCGAGGATCGGCATGATCGTCTTGATCATGGTCTCCAGATCCTTGAACGCCGGGCAAGCACCGAGACCGTATTTCTTGACGCAGTCGAGCGTCCGCCGCACGATCTGCTTGTTGAAGAAGGCTGAGGTGCCCCACCAGAACACGGCGTCGTCCTGTATCGACGTGTAGTCGCGATGCGTCCTCGAGATCTCGCGGTTCACCTCCGCAAGGAACGGGTAATACCGGTCGCGGCGAGATGCGTATCCGTCATGCAGGGATTTGATGGCGTCCGACTCCATCGAGTACGTGATGTCATACTTCGGCGCCTCTTCGAACGTGATCGAGACGCGCGACCGGTCCACCCACGGCTCATTGGGCGGTAAGGTGCCTATCTCGAGCAGCACATCCGGCGTCTTGTAGTTCGAGCTGGCGAGACTCAAGCCTATGTGCGAGTCGCCATCGACGAAAATGCCCCGCGTCCCGAGCAATATCTCGATGACGTCGCTCAGCGCATTGTCCCACCCGCTGGATTTTGACTTGAACTGACAGCGGCCACCCGCCGCGCCGCTGCTGCCTCGGTGCGTGTAGCGCACTACGTCAAACAACAGCAGATCGATGGCGAGTGTCGCCTTGTCGCGCACTTCCTTGTCGAGTGCGAAGTCGGCGAGGTTCAGGATGGCCCACAGATGCTCGCGGTAGTAGCCGGACGAGTTGAACTCAGTCCAGCCAAACATCAGCCGATTGTTGAGCCACTTGAGCACGCGAGCGCGGCCGCGCTCCTTACGTTCGCGGCCGCTCAGTATCCCAAGTTTCTTGTCCTCTCCGAGGAACTGCGGCCCGGGCTGGAACTGATCCGCTTCCCAGAGCTGCCCGGCAAGGTATTCCGAGGAGGCGAACATGATGTAGTGGTTCTCGGACCAGAACTCCATTTCCGCATCCTTGTCATCCTCCTTGAGGACCCCCCCCTCGATGCGAGCCCGATTTAGCCTGTCGTTGCCCTGTGCACGAAGCTCCTCATCGAGCCAGAACTTGTAGGTGCGGATACCTTGTCGCAGAACTTCCTGAACGATCGGTGAGAAGAATAGTGAGCCACTCCGCGGGTTCGCTGCGCATTCTTCCAGAATGACTCGCAGTCGCGCCTGTGCCGAACGCAGGCGTTGAAGCACTGCTGGGTCTTCTTTCACTCCAGGCTCGCCAGCGCGGAGATTGAAGAACTCGTCGAGGTCCGGAGAAGGGGTCGTCCGTTTTCGCCACGGAAGATCCTGTCCTGCGCCGAGCGCAGCCGGCAGGTCGCCGAATAGGTAGATCAGTCGCATGAGCATGCACAGTCCCATGTCGGAGTTTGGCTTGTGGACTATGACCTCCCCCAACGGGGAACGAACGATTCGTGTCCAGTAACCGACCTTGAAAGAGTGTGGAAAGTCGACGGCGTTGCCGAGCGGGAAACCCGTCGTCCGGATCTTCACCTCATATCGGTACTTCAGTTTGTTGTCATCGCAGGGGTCGACTTTTTCCTCCAGGAAGCTGGCTTTGACCGAATCGCCGACGTTGCGCGTCGTGCACGCGCCGAGCAGCAAACGCAGCCACGTACGATACGCCTGCGTGTCCGACGGGTTGAACGGCAGCCTCATGCCCGCGATACCGCCCACTGCGATCTGCAGCTCGCCTTCGTAATCGAGGAGGAACTGTTCGAGATTCTCGAGCCACTGCACTGCGGGTTGTGAGTCCGCATGCTTCGGCTGATACAGCTCGGGAATCAACCACGGTTTTGCGGTGGCGATGAACGCGCGACTGAGCGCCTGCCCCATGTTGCCGGCATCGTCGGCCATGTTTTTCCGGGCATAGCGCTCCACTTCTAGGTCGACGTCGAGCAGGGAAGAGAAGCGGCTCTTTTCGAATTTCTCCTTCAGCTTCGCCAGTGCGGCCTGGAGGCGATAAGGCTCGTGGAAGTCGAGCCAGTTGCACATCTTGCCGATGAGGCCGCCCGCGAACGCGTCGCGACGGGAGTGTTCATCGCAGGTCCACACCGGTTCCTGGCTGTCGAGGTAGACGGGACCGAGGCTCTTCAGCGTCCCGACCTGCGGTCTGAGACCGATCTGACCAGCCGGATGTCCCATCATGAGCAGCGGCTCACTGATAAGATCCTGGATCGGGTCCGTAACGTCCATGCAGACGTTCCGGAAGCTGTCGAGGTTGAGCCGGCGCAGTTGGCACTCGAAGAGCCAGCTCTTGCGTTTCGCGACCACTGCCTGCAGATCGACAGGCTTGTCGTCGTCGTTAGCCATGGCGGTTCCGAATCAGATTGCCGCTTGCATGCGGTCCTGGCGAGTCATCGACCTCGGCAAGCCGGTTACTCTTCCGGCGGCGGAATGCACTCTTTTTCTGGCTTCCATTCCGGCAGCTTCGCATCGTCTTTCAGCATGACGAGCGTAGTGGGCAACCGCACATCCCACTCGCCGAGGCAGACTTCCTCATCCGGCAGCGCATTCCGCGCCTTGATTTCGGCGATGATCGAGACGTACTGCTCGCTGAACATGTCGGGGATCTCTTCACCCATCCAGACATCGCCCGTCTCGTGATAGTGCGCGAGGGCGGCTTCGAAGCCCGGCCGCGCCGGCACGACGATGCGAGCAGCTCCCGCGCGCAGAAATGCCTCGAACTGCGGATCCGCGTCCTGCGTGAGGATCAACTCACCCCATCGGGAAGTCCGGCCCCAGAAGTAGGGGTAGTAGATGTACATGAGATTTTCCCACTCGAACCCGCGCTCGAAGAACGCAACCACCGCGCCCCACTTCTTGACGTAGACCGGATCAGCCGGCAGTGCCGTCGGGTTGGGCGTGGGGATGTAGACCTGAGGAAAATGCTCGCTCATCAGCAAGTGAATGAAGGCTTTCTTCAGTTCCTCCCGCTCCATCGATGAATCATGCGCGAGGTTGCCTGCCAGCGCCATCTGTTGGCGTACCGCCGCCTGATAGCGCCCGAGCTGGTCGAGGTACTCAGCCCGCTGACGCTGATAACCACCCATGATAGCGGCGTGCGTCTTCAGCTGCCATTGCTCCAGCGCCTTGTCCATGCGCCGGCAGTTGATGCCGATGGCATAGTTGAACTGAATGATTTCCGAGAAGCTTCTCACAGTAACCGGGATGTCGCCGGTCTCTCCATTCATGACGAACGATTGGTTCAGCGTCGCGATGTACGTTGGGCTGAAGCGTAGAAAGATATATTCACCAATGTAGAACTCGAATTGCCTTTGGAGGTTGTCAGTAAAATTGGGCTCGGGTGGATCCGTGCCAGGTTTCGCAGTCGTAGAGACATTGGTCATCTGCACATAGCCGCCGATTGCCTTATAGTTGTCCGGCATTCGGATGTTGAACGCATCGAAGTGGTTTTTGTATGTCTTGGCGCCGAAGGCGTCGACGACACCCGAGACCTCCAGGCCTCCGGCCGAGGGGTGAGCGACCGTCTGAACGAATTCTTCCGGTGGAGGACTGACGGAGCCCGTCACACCATAAAGCGCCGCCCAGTATATATAGTTGCCGGCGTTGAGATCGGAAGGCTGCAGGTATGGCTGCGGCGGTCGCATGAGCTGAAAGTTCTCCGGTTGCGCGGCGTTCTTTAGCGACTGCACCAGGAATGCAGCAGGCTCAGGAATGACCACGTCATAGAGCAGACGCTTGCCGACGTTCACGATGCGCGTCTTGTACTTCTTGTCGACCCACTGATAGATGCCACGGATGGCCTTGCTGCCATCTTTGTTGTCGAACTGATGGACGGCCGTATCGCGGAACACCTTCTTCTCGCGCTGAATGCGCTGCTGCCTCACCATTTGCGTGACCTTGTTGACCGCGCGATCCGTCACGCTGCGCGTAGTTTGTCTTGCTGTTCTCGACCAGCTTGCCGTAGCTGGTCGTCGTTGTTTCGCCCTGTGAGGCAACGGTCTGCTGGCTCGCTTCCTTCTGCGCCTCACTCGCCAGCTCGCTGCGCTCGGTCGATTGCAGGTCCCGCTCTTCGCTTTGCGACGTTTCGGTTTCTTCGGTGATTGTCAGCTCGTTCGTTTCCTCGCGGCGGGTCGTGCGCCGCATGAGCTCGCCCGGAAGCACGTTCTCGATGTGCGATATATCGGAGGGGACATATCCGATCAGCTCCTGCCGCACGACCTGTAGATTGCCGATGCCGATGGGACGTGTGATTGCGTGGCTGAAATCTGGCGCTGGCCTTGGCGCGTCGATGACATGCCTGTCGGGAAGCACCTTCGCCTCCTGCACAGCAAAGAGATGCAGACCGACTCGATACGTGCGGGCCGGCGTAGGTAGCTTGGCTGGCTCCACTTTCTGCGAGACTTCCAGCCATCGGCGTTTCACCACCTCCACCACATTTTGCATTGAGACCGACGCAGGATCGGGAAGCTCCGCGTGAATGGCCTCTCGCACTGTCTGGTCCAGTGAGTCAAGCGTCCGGCGCGGAATAGCGAGAATGGTCCGAGCCGCCATGGCCGTACTGGTCATAGGTGACTGGTCGCCATGTCGCCGCTCAGAACCCCCCATCGCCTGAGGCTCATGTGAGGTTGACATAGGCTCGTGCGAGCCAAACGTGCTCACCTCGAGCTGACTCGGATGCAGACTCATGAGTGTGTTGTACGCGCGCTCCAGAGCAGCTTGCTGTTTCAGCATCCGCTGGCGCTCATCAATCGCAGGATCTGGGCGCGGTGCGGGCTGGTGGAGCGTAGGCGGGGTTGCTGCTTTCGGCAGATACTCCTGTGGCACTTTCAGCGGACGGTCGAGCCGTGCGCGGATGGTCTTCGAATCGAGTGGTTCCACGCGGTCCGCAACGAAGTCCTGCAGAAACGCGATCACTCGGCGCGTCGTCGCAATCGCGGCCGCATTGAGCCGGTCAAAGCCCGTTGTGAGCTTCACGGCCACTGTAAGATCGCTGGACAGCGTCAGCTCGCGGTCAAATTCGTCCGAGCCGACCAGTTCGCCAGGGGAAGCACCGAAGACAGTCTTCACTTCCTGTGTTATTTTCGCGCCGGTCAGCGGTTTCAGGACGCGAAGGCGCTTGGCGAGGTCGACGTACTGACTCGCTCGGGTGATGGGAGGAGAATCCTGAGGAGGCGCGGTACTGCTGAGAAATTGTTCGGCAATCCCGCGAAGGCGATCTGGCCCGCCGTCGGAGTCCACCGCGCGTCGGAGTTCGGTCTGGAAGTCGGACTCCGTTCCAACGTCAATTGCGTCATCCTGCCCTGCGGGCACGACGAATGCCTGCTCGATGAACCTGAATAGCTCAGCCATTGGAACCTCCAGCTTATGATCGAAGTTCTATTTACCGGACCTTTTCAATCAGAACTTTATCAAGTGGGACCTTGTGCCCGCGTTTCTTTTCCGGAGGTTGGATTACCCCACCTGCATTCCAGTTGTCTCGTGGTGCTCGTACTCTGCTAATACGTAAAGCCACTCAGCCGAGTGAGACAAGGGGTGGTGAGCTGCATGATGCGTGATGAACTCGGCGGGTGTCAAATAGCCAAGCGCATGTGATGTATCTGACCTCTATCCATGTTGTCTCTCTCCTTGACTTCACCAAAAGATGATTTCTAGAATGAGCGCCTTCCACTGTAAGGAACGTGAATAATGAGAGATGATGTCGTCATCGTGGGCGGTGGTCTGGCCGGCTCGGAATCCGCGTGGCAAGCGGCGAATCGCGGCGCCAAGGTCACGCTCTACGAGATGCGCCCAAAAGAAATGACGAAGGCGCATAAGACCGGAAACTTGGCCGAACTCGTCTGTTCGAACTCGCTGGGATCTCTTGATCCGCTAAATGCGCCCGGCATCCTCAAAGAAGAGATGCGACGGTTGAATTCTCTGATCATCGCCGCAGCCGAACAAGCCAGAGTTCCCGCTGGGTCGGCGCTGGCAGTGGACCGCGATCAGTTTTCGTTGCATATCACCCGAGCCTTGGAAGGACATCCGCGCATCAGAATTCTTCATGAAGAAATAACGGACATTCCCACTGATTGCCTCTGCATCATCGCAACAGGTCCGTTGACCTCCGATAAACTCTCACAAGCCATCCGTGCCGTGACGCAATCCCAGCATTTATATTTCTACGACGCCATCTCGCCGATCATCGATGCGGACTCCATCAATATGGAGGTCGTCTTTCGTGCCTCTCGCTATGACAAGGGCGGAGATG